>NZ_JBIALI010000012.1:3735-5203 GCF_042873375.1 Kribbella sp. NPDC004875 | reverse complement strand
TATCCTGGGAACCGTACAGTGAACGCGAACATCGTTACTAGCGCAAAATTTAGGGCTTGAAGAATTATGTGTGTGACAAGCCCTCGGCCTATTAGTACCAGTCAGCTCCACACCTTACGGCGCTTCCACTTCTGGCCTATCAACCCAGTGGTCTACTGGGGGCCTTACCCGGTTAACCCGGTGGGAGACCTCATCTTGAAGCGTGCTTCCCGCTTAGATGCTTTCAGCGGTTATCACTCCCGAACGTAGCCAACCAGCCGTGCTCCTGGCGGAACAACTGGCACACCAGAGGTTCGTCCACCCCGGTCCTCTCGTACTAGGGGCAGCCCTTCTCAAGTCTCCTGCGCGCGCAGCGGATAGGGACCGAACTGTCTCACGACGTTCTAAACCCAGCTCGCGTGCCGCTTTAATGGGCGAACAGCCCAACCCTTGGGACCTACTCCAGCCCCAGGATGCGACGAGCCGACATCGAGGTGCCAAACCATCCCGTCGATATGGACTCTTGGGGAAGATCAGCCTGTTATCCCCGGGGTACCTTTTATCCGTTGAGCGACGGTGCTCCCACATGCCACCGCCGGATCACTAGTTCCGACTTTCGTCCCTGCTCGACATGTCTGTCTCACAGTCAAGCTCCCTTGTGCACTTACACTCGACACCTGATTGCCAACCAGGCTGAGGGAACCTTTGAGCGCCTCCGTTACCTTTTAGGAGGCGACCGCCCCAGTCAAACTACCCACCAGGCACTGTCCCTGATCCGGATAACGGACCAAAGTTAGACAGCCAGAACAATCAGAGTGGTATTTCAACGATGACTCCACCCGAACTGGCGTCCGAGCTTCACAGTCTCCCACCTATCCTACACAAATTGTACCGACCACCAATACCAAGTTGTAGTAAAGGTCCCGGGGTCTTTCCGTCCTGCTGCGCGTAACGAGCATCTTTACTCGTAATGCAATTTCGCCGAGTCCATGGTTGAGACAGCGCCCAAGTCGTTACGCCATTCGTGCAGGTCGGAACTTACCCGACAAGGAATTTCGCTACCTTAGGATGGTTATAGTTACCACCGCCGTTTACTGGCGCTTAAGTTCAAAGCTTCGCCGGCCGAAACCAGCTAACCTGTCCCCTTAACGTTCCAGCACCGGGCAGGCGTCAGTCCGTATACATCGAATTACTTCTTCGCACGGACCTGTGTTTTTAGTAAACAGTCGCTTGGGCCTGGTCTCTGCGACCATCACCGCTTCCACCAGCAAGTGGTGTCACGGATCAGGTCCCCCTTCTCCCGAAGTTACGGGGGCATTTTGCCGAGTTCCTTAACCATGGTTCACTCGATCGCCTTGGTATTCTCTACCTGATCACCTGTGTCGGTTTGGGGTACGGGCGGCTCTAACACTCACTGCGAAGTTTTTCTCGGCAGCATGGGATCATCCACTTCCCCTAAACGGGTCCGCCTCGGCTCTCAGGCTATGTG
>NZ_JBIALI010000012.1:0-3640 GCF_042873375.1 Kribbella sp. NPDC004875 | reverse complement strand
TCCTTAGCATCAGTAGGTTCGGTCGGGTCGTGTTAATGCCGGTACGGGAATATCAACCCGTTGTCCATCGACTACGCCTGTCGGCCTCGCCTTAGGTCCCGACTTACCCAGGGCAGATTAGCTTGACCCTGGAACCCTTGATCATCCGGCGGACGGGTTTCTCACCCGTCATTCGCTACTCATGCCTGCATTCTCACTCGTGCAGCATCCACAACTCCATCACTAGGCTGCTTCACACGCTGCACGACGCTCCCCTACCCATCCACACACCTGGACACAGACCAAAGCCTGTGCCGAGTACCTGTATGAATGCCACAGCTTCGGCGGATTGCTTGAGCCCCGCTACATTGTCGGCGCGGAATCACTTGACCAGTGAGCTATTACGCACTCTTTCAAGGGTGGCTGCTTCTAAGCCAACCTCCTGGTTGTCTGGGCAACTCCACATCCTTTTCCACTTAGCAATCGCTTAGGGGCCTTAGCTGGTGATCTGGGCTGTTTCCCTCTCGACTACGGAGCTTATCCCCCGCAGTCTCACTGCCGCGCTCTCACTTACCGGCATTCGGAGTTTGGCTGATTTCGGTAAGCCGGTAAGCCCCCTAGACCATCCAGTGCTCTACCTCCGGTAAGAAACACACGACGCTGCACCTATATGCATTTCGGGGAGAACCAGCTATCACGGAGTTTGATTGGCCTTTCACCCCTATCCACAGGTCATCCCCCAGGTTTTCAACCCTGGTGGGTTCGGTCCTCCACGCGGTCTTACCCGCGCTTCAACCTGCCCATGGATAGATCACTCCGCTTCGGGTCTAGAGCATGCGACTAAAACGCCCTATTCAGACTCGCTTTCGCTACGGCTACCCCACACGGGTTAACCTCGCCACACACCACTAACTCGCAGGCTCATTCTTCAAAAGGCACGCCGTCACACCCACAAAGTGAATGCTCCGACGGATTGTAGGCAACCGGTTTCAGGTACTATTTCACTCCCCTCCCGGGGTACTTTTCATCTTTCCCTCACGGTACTAGTCCGCTATCGGTCACCAAGAAGTATTTAGGCTTAGCGGGTGGTCCCGCCAGATTCACACGGGATTTCAAGAGTCCCGTGCTACTTGGGAAAACACTCGAGAGTCACTGTCTTACGCCTACAGGGCTATAACCCACTACGGCTCAACATTCCAGAAGATTCGACTTCAACAGTGATTGATAACTCTCCGACACCACGGCATTAATGTCAGAATGCTCCCACAACCCCATCTACGCAACGCACGCCGGCTATCACACGCACATGGTTTAGCCTCATCCGCTTTCGCTCGCCACTACTCACGGAATCACAATTGTTTTCTCTTCCTACGGGTACTGAGATGTTTCACTTCCCCGCGTTCCCTCCAGAACCCTATGTGTTCAGGCACTGGTAACTGGCTTTAGAATGCCAGCTGGGTTTCCCCATTCGGACATCCCCGGATCACAGCTCGGTTGCCAACTCCCCGGGGCTTATCGCAGGCTCCAACGTCCTTCATCGGCTCTTGGTGCCAAGACATCCACCGATTGCCCTTAGTAGCTTGTCACAAAACTAAAAGCAAAAATTACGCTACAAAGAGATGCTCGCGTCCACTATACAGTTCTCAAAATACGGGCAGGAACACCAACCCACATTCACCACTACCCAGTAGAAGAACACCCTGCAGGGAAACAAACCACCCACAAGACACCCAACACCAGAAGTTTGGTGAGAGCCGGCCCCAGCCACCCAACCAACCAGAAACCCAGTTGATCCGTGACCCTCGAAGAAACAGTCCACGACCCCCAGAACCAACGTCCTGTGAGCCGGGCCCGATTCCTCAGGACCCAACAGCGCGCCTCGGCAGTCCACTCGGCCCCATCCACGTTCCACGCTCACAAAATGAGCAGTACTAGCTTCAGCGACTCCGCTTCCCACCTAATGGTCAATGTTCCACATTCCGAAGCACCATCACCCCAAGAACACTCGCCTTGGAAAGTGATGACATGGACACTCACTAAGCGGAGTGCCAAGTGCTCCTTAGAAAGGAGGTGATCCAGCCGCACCTTCCGGTACGGCTACCTTGTTACGACTTCGTCCTAATCGCCAGCCCCACCTTCGACGGCTCCCTCCACAAGGGTTAGGCCACCGGCTTCGGGTGTTGCCGACTTTCATGACGTGACGGGCGGTGTGTACAAGGCCCGGGAACGTATTCACCGCAGCGTTGCTGATCTGCGATTACTAGCGACTCCGACTTCATGGGGTCGAGTTGCAGACCCCAATCCGAACTGAGACCGGCTTTTTGGGATTCGCTCCACCTTACAGTTTCGCAGCCCTTTGTACCGGCCATTGTAGCATGCGTGAAGCCCTGGACATAAGGGGCATGATGACTTGACGTCATCCCCACCTTCCTCCGAGTTGACCCCGGCAGTCTCCTATGAGTCCCCACCATCCCGAAGGACGTGCTGGCAACATAGGACGAGGGTTGCGCTCGTTGCGGGACTTAACCCAACATCTCACGACACGAGCTGACGACAGCCATGCACCACCTGTATAGGACCCTTACGGACCCCCCATCTCTGGAGGATTTCCCTATATGTCAAACCCAGGTAAGGTTCTTCGCGTTGCATCGAATTAATCCGCATGCTCCGCCGCTTGTGCGGGCCCCCGTCAATTCCTTTGAGTTTTAGCCTTGCGGCCGTACTCCCCAGGCGGGGCGCTTAATGCGTTAGCTGCGGCACGGAGGACGTGGAATGTCCCCCACACCTAGCGCCCAACGTTTACGGCGTGGACTACCAGGGTATCTAATCCTGTTCGCTACCCACGCTTTCGCTCCTCAGCGTCAGGTAAGGCCCAGAGAGCCGCCTTCGCCACCGGTGTTCTTCCTGATATCTGCGCATTCCACCGCTACACCAGGAGTTCCGCTCTCCCCTGCCTACCTCTAGTCTGCCCGTATCGGAAGCAGGCTCGGGGTTAAGCCCCGAGTTTTCACTCCCGACGTGACGAACCGCCTACGAGCCCTTTACGCCCAATAATTCCGGACAACGCTCGGACCCTACGTATTACCGCGGCTGCTGGCACGTAGTTGGCCGGTCCTTCTTCTGCAGGTACCGTCACTCTCGCTTCGTCCCTGCTGAAAGAGGTTTACAACCCGAAGGCCGTCATCCCTCACGCGGCGTTGCTGCGTCAGACTTTCGTCCATTGCGCAATATTCCCCACTGCTGCCTCCCGTAGGAGTCTGGGCCGTGTCTCAGTCCCAGTGTGGCCGGTCGCCCTCTCAGGCCGGCTACCCGTCGACGCCTTGGTAGGCCATTACCCCACCAACAAGCTGATAGGCCGCGAGCCCATCCCCAACCGCCAGAACTTTCAACCCCACACCATGAAGCGCGAAGTATTATCCGGTATTAGACCCCGTTTCCGAGGCTTATCCCAAAGTTGAGGGTAGGTTGCTCACGTGTTACTCACCCGTTCGCCGCTCGTGTACCCCCGAAGGGGCCTTACCGCTCGACTTGCATGTGTTAAGCACGCCGCCAGCGTTCGTCCTGAGCCAGGATCAAACTCTCCGTTGAAAAATATAGACAAACCAGCAAAGCTGGAGAGTCAACAACTAAAGTTGATCCTTTGAATCAGAAACAAAACCAA
>NZ_JBIALI010000011.1:0-102173 GCF_042873375.1 Kribbella sp. NPDC004875 | reverse complement strand
CCGGCCAGGCACCCCGGCCAGGCACCCCGGCCAGGCACCCCGGCCAGGCACCCCGGCCAGGCACCCCGGCCAGGCACCCCGGCCAGGCATTCGAGGGGTTCACCCCTGGGGTTGTCCGTGAGCAGTTGGTATGCCGCGTGGGAACGGACCATTTCTGGGGTGAACCACCCAAACGGCGCCACGGCGCCACGGCGCCGCGACGGGGTGTGCAGAGGTGGCTGGGGTCATCGCTGGCGGGGACGGCGAGGGTCTGACAACCCGAAGGTTTCTTGACGCGGCGCCAGCACTAGGTACCCGACGGGATGCCGTCGTATCTCACCTTCGGGCGGGTGTCGAGGGCGTCGTCGAGCCAGGCGTCGATGTCGACGTCGCCGGTGAGGATGTGGGTGACGTAGGCCGCGCGCTCGTGGCTGAGGACCTCCAGTTCCCAGACACCGGGCGCGGCGCCGATCGGGGCCGGGCGGAGGTCGCCGACATCCATGCCGCTGAAGATGCTGAGGCGGGACTGGAAGTCGCGCGCCCAGCTCTGCACCACCAGGTAGAGGCCGTCCTCGCCGAGGTGCAGTACGACGACTCCGAGCCCGACCGCACCCATCGCGTCGTCGAACTCGAGCTGGCGGGTCGCCGTACCGCGGGCGATGTCGACCATGTTGTCGTCCCACTGCCGTCCGCGCGCGGTCACGACGTACGGCTTCACCAGGCGGTTGGGGAACCGCCACGGCATCAGCGGCGTGACGGGGCGGGGTCGGTACGCCTCTGCGAGTCCGGTCAGCGCAACAGCTGCCGCACCAGCCAAGGCGGGATCAGAGGCGGGCACCGACAAAGTCTTACCGCACGAGCAGGTCCAAATGCGACACCGCCGGCCTCAGATGAGACTGGCGGTGCCAGAGACCTTCTCAGAGACCTTCTCAGAGACCTTCTCAGGGCGCTTCTCAGGGCGCCTTTCTCAGGCGACGACGTCCGTCGCCTGCGCGGCGATCGCGCGGGTCAGGTCGGCCTGTGCCTCCGTGACGTACCGGAGCGTCGGAGCGTCGACGGACGACGACTCCGCGTCCAGCCAGCCGGTCAGCGCGTCCAGCGTGGACTGGTCGGCCAGGTGCCGCGGGGACAGGTACACCAGCACGTTCTCGCCCATCGACGAGCCGAGCCGGGTGTACACGTCCTTGGCAGCGCTGAGGTACTTCTCGACGTACGGCCGGAGCAGGTCTTCCTGACCGGGCTGCTGGAAGCCGAGGATGGTCCGGAACTGCGTCTCGTTCGGCGTGTCCTCGGACTCCACCGCGATCCGCCAGGCCTCTTCCTTCGCCTCGACGGTCGGCCGCGCCGCACGGGCCTGGGCGGCCCGCTCCTGCCCGGTGATCGTGGTGTCGCGGGTCAGCTCGTCGTCGATCTCGTCCGCGCCGATCCGGCCGAGCCGCGCCAGCGCGACGATCAGCGTCCAGCGCAGGTCGGTGTCGACGACGAGGCCCTCGGGCAGGTCGCGACCGTCCAGCCAACCGGCGAGCCGGTCGGCTCCTTCAGCGGAGAACACCGCCGAGCTGTAAGCCCGGACGAACGCCAGTTGGTGGTCGCTCCCCGGCTGAGCTTCGGCGACCAGACCGGCCAGCGCCTCCTCGAACCGTGCGCGTAGGGCGGGCCGGTTCTGCGGAGCGGCGTACTGGTTGATCGCGGTGCTCGCCTGGGCGAGCAACGAGCGGACACCGGTCAGGTCGGTCTCGGCCCGGATGCCGCGCAGCACGATGTCGACGTACTGGCTGGTCGGCATCTCGGCGTCGCGGGTCATGTCCCACGCGGAGCCCCAGGCGAGCGCCCTGGGCAGCGACTCGGTGAACTGGTCGATCGACTCCACCAGAGTCGCCCGGGAGCGCTCGTCCATCCGGATCTTCGCGTAGGTGAGGTCGTCGTCGTTCAGCAGCACCAGGTCCGGCTGGGTCGCGCCGGTCAGCTCGGGGAGCTCGGTGCGCGGTCCGTCGATGTCCACCTCGAACCGCTCGGTCCGGACCAGGCCGGCGTCGGTACGGCGGTACAGGCCGACCGCGAGCCGGTGCGGGCGCAGTACCGGGAACTTCTCGGTGGCGGTCTGCTCGATCGCGAACGACGTGAACGCGCCCTGCTCGTCGACGGCGAAGTCGGCGCGCAGCGTGTTCACCCCGGCGGTCCGCAGCCAGCGCTCGGTCCAGTCGTCCAGGTCGCGCCCGGACGCCTTCTCCAGCGGCTTCAGCAGGTCGGTGAGTTCGGTGTTGCCGAACGCGTGGTCGTGGAAGTACTCCTTCAGCGCGGTGATGAAGGTGTCCTCGCCGACGAACGCGACCAGCTGCCGCAGCGTCGACGCGCCCTTGGCGTAGGTGATGCCGTCGAAGTTCACCTCGACGGCGTGGAAGTCGATCATGTCGGCCGCGATCGGGTGCGTCGACGGCAGCTGGTCCTGCCGGTACGCCCAGTTCTTCCGGGCGTTGCAGAACGTCGTCCACGCGTCGGAGTACTTCGTCGTCGCGACCACCTGCGCCCAGTGGCTGGCCCACTCGGCGAACGACTCGTTCAGCCACAGGTCGTCCCACCAGGTCATCGTGACCAGGTCGCCGAACCACATGTGTGCCAGCTCGTGCAGCACGGTGTTGGCGCGGGCTTCCATCTCCGCGTGCGTCGTCCGGCTGCGGAACAGGTACTCGTCCCGCAGCGTGACGCAGCCCGCGTTCTCCATCGCACCCATGTTGTACTCCGGCACGAAGGCCTGGTCGTACTTGTGGAACGGGTACGGCGTACCGAACGCTTCCTCGAACAGCGCGAAGCCCTGCTTGGTGACCTCGAACAGGTCGTCGACGTCCAGCGCACCCTTCAGCGACGGACGGCAGAGCAGCGACAGCGGGTACGTCCCGTGCGGCCCCTCGTACACGTCGGTGACGACGTGGTACGGACCGGCGACCACAGCGGTGATGTACGTCGAGATGCGCTCGGTCGGCGGGAACTCCCAGCGGGCCAGCTCTTCGCCGCTCGCACCCTGGTACGGCGTCGGCTCGGGCGTCGGGGCGTTCGAGATCACGACCCAGCGGGCCGGTGCGGAGACGGTGAAGGTGAAGACGGCCTTGAGGTCGGGCTGCTCGAAGGTGGTGAACACCCGGCGGGCGTCCGGCACCTCGAACTGGGTGTAGAGGTAGGTCTCCTTGTCGGCCGGGTCGACCGAGCGGTGCAGCCCTTCACCGGTCCGCGAGTACAGGCAGTCGGCCACCACGGTCAGCTCGTTGCGCTCGGCCAGCCCGTCGAGCTGGATCCGGGCGCCGTCGTACACGGTGTCCGGGTCGAGGGCGACCCCGTTCAGCGTGACCGCGCGGACCTTGTCCGCGATCAGGTCGGCGAACGTGCTCGCGCCGGCCTCGGCGGCGAACGTGATGGTGGTGACCGACGGGTACGTCGGGGCTCCGGTCGGGGCGTTGGCCAGGTCGAGCTCGATCGCGTAACTCACGTCACTGACCACGCCCGCCCGGGAACGCGCCTCGTCGCGCGTCAGGTTGGTTCCAGGCATGTCGGCATCCTATGCACCTGGCTCACGCCTTGGATGCGGGTTTCCCCCCGACATTGGGTATTGGATACCGAGTCGGTATAACCGTTGTTTCAACTTTGTATGATGGTGAATATGACTGCCTCCGCAGATTTCTGGTTCGACCCGGCCTGCCCCTGGGCCTGGATGACGTCTCGCTGGATGCTCGAGGTCGAGCAGGTCCGGGATGTGAAGACGACCTGGCACGTGATGAGCCTCGCCGTCCTGAACGACGGCCGTGACGAGCTGAACGACGAGTACAAGAGTTTCCTGGCGAACGCCTGGGGTCCGGTCCGCGTGCTGATCGCGGCCGAGCAGGCGCACGGCAACGAGGTCCTGCTGCCGCTCTACACCGCGCTCGGCAACCGGATCCACGTCGGCGGCCGGGGGATCGGCGACGGTAAGGGTGACGTGGTCAAGGAGGCACTCGAAGAGGTCGGGCTGCCGGCGTCGCTGATCGAGGCGGCCGACACCGACCGGTACGACGACGCGCTGAAGAAGTCGCACCACGCCGGGATGGACCAGGTCGGCATGGAGGTCGGTACTCCGGTCATCTCGGTAGAGGGCACCGCGTTCTTCGGTCCGGTCGTGACGCCGGCCCCGAAGGGCGAGGCGGCCGGCAAGCTCTGGGACGGCGTCCGCCTGGTGGCCGGCACCGAGGGCTTCTTCGAGATCAAGCGCACCCGCGACCGCGGTCCGATCTTCGACTGACGATTCAGGGGTTGAACTGGAGCCGCCCGGACGGTGAAAGTTGCTCACTCAGGATTCCGTCCAGTGGTGAGTAGGTTCCAGATGACCTTGCGTGACGAACTGCCAACAGTTGGTGACCTCGTTGTTCCTCCAGGGGTGACCGCCGGTCTCGCGGTCTTCGATCGCCGGACCGGGCAGTTCGTGCAGCAACTGGACGCGGATCGGGCGTTCCGGTCCGCGTCCGTGGTGAAGCTGCTGATCGTCCTCGACTTCCTCTGGGACCGTGGCCCGGACCACGACGTACCGGACGCGGACCGCGAGCGGCTCGAGGTGATGCTGCGCAGCAGTGACGACGACGCGGCGAGCTACTACTGGGAGGAGCTCGGCGGCGCGGCCATCGTGGACCGCATGGCCGAGCGCCTCGGTCTGACCCACACGGCCGGTCCGCCGGCCACGCACCCGGGCTTCTGGGGGTACGTCGCGATCACCGCGGCCGACACGGTGCGGATCTACCGCTACGTGCTGGATCGGGCTCCGCTGCCGGTCCGCGAGTACGTGATGGATCTGCTGCACCGGCCGACCCGCTACGGCACGGACGGCTTCGACCAGTACTTCGGGATCGCGTCGGTGTTCGACGCGGATTTCAGCCTCAAGCAGGGCTGGTCCGGGTTCCACGGGTCCAGCGGCTACCAATCCGATCGCGCGAAGCCGGTCGCCGCGCTGGACCTCGTCAGCGACGCACTGCACACGACTGGAACGGTCGGAGTCGACGACCGGACGATCGTCGCCGTCTTCACGCTGCATCCGAGCGGAACGCAGTACGGGAAGGCGTACACGGACGTGACGCGGTTGACGCGGACGCTGACCGTGCCGGGTGCGGTGCGGAGTGCAGGCAGTTGGGTGATTACCACGGGGGAGGGCGTCCGGGTGCGGACGGCACCTAACACCTCCGGAGGGATCCTTGGGCACCTGCCGTCCGGCGTGGAGGTTCTGGTCAGCGGACAGGCACAGGGCGAGCTGATCGACGTACCGCCGCGGTCCAGCGACTGGTGGGCCTATCTGCCGAAGTACGGCGGCTACGTGACCAACGTGTACGTCGGATCGGGCGCACCCAAGCTCCCGGGCGTCCCGGTGTGTCAGTAGATTGCTCGCCATGCGAGTGCACATCGGCTCCGACCATGCCGGCTTCGAACTCAAGAACCACCTCGTGCAGCACCTGACTGCTGCCGGGCACGACGTCGTGGACCACGGTCCGGCGGTGTACGACGCCGTGGACGACTACCCGCCGTACTGCCTGCGCACCGGACAGGCGGTGGTCGACGAGCCCGGCAGTCTGGGCATCGTGATCGGTGGCTCCGGCAACGGTGAGCAGATCGCCGCCAACAAGGTGAAGGGGGTCCGGGCCGTGCTGGCCTGGAGCACCGACACCGCACGGCTCGGTCGCGAGCACAACAACGCCAACGTGATCAGCGTTGGCGCCCGGATGCACACCGAGGAGGAGGCCGCCGGTTTCGTCGACACGTTCCTGGCGACCGACTACTCCGGCGAGGAGCGGCACACCCGGCGGATCGAGATGCTGACCGACTACGAGTCGACCGGCGAGCTCCCGCCGCTGCCCTGACTTTCCTGAGCGTTCTGCGTGTCCTGGTGGTCGCTGTCCGGTTCGGGGAGAACCGGTCGGCGACCGGCGGGCCGGCGAGGCCGGGAGACGTCGCGAGCCCGCATACTGCGACCGACTCCGACCACAGCCGGCGTGGGCGGCGTGCTCCGCCCCTTGGAACCACCTGTCGTCCCCATATGAGGAATCATGCCTGAAGGTCACACCCTGCACCGGTTGGCGAACGACGTCTGGGACGCGTTCGGCGGCCGGCCGGTCCGGACGTCCAGTCCGCAGGGGCGGTTCGCCGAGGGCGCCGCACTGCTCGACGGCCACCTGCTGCGGCAGACCGAGGCGCACGGCAAACACTTCCTCGCCGACTTCGAGGGCGCGGGCTTCCTGCACATCCACCTCGGACTGATCGGCAAGATGGACATCAAGCCGGCCCCGGTACCCGAACCGGTCGGCCAGGTCCGGCTGCGGTTGCAGAACGCGACGGCGTACGCCGATCTGCGCGGGGCGACCGTGTGTGAGGTGATCACCGGCGAGGAACGCGACCAGTTGCTCGGCCGGCTCGGCCCGGACCCGTTGCGTGCCGACGCCGACCCCGAGCTCGCCTGGAAGCGCATCCACCGCAGCAAGCTGCCGATCGGGCAGCTGCTGATGAATCAGGACGTCCTGAGCGGCGTCGGGAACGTGTACCGGGCCGAGGTGTTGTTCCGGGCCAAGCTGAACCCGATGACGCCCGGCAACGTGGTGAAGAAGCGCGAGTGGCAGGGGATGTGGGACGACCTGCTGGAGCTGATGAAGTACGGCGTGGAGACCGGGCGGATCGACACGGTCGCCGACGACCACACCCCGGAGGCGATGGGCCGTGACCCGCGTCAGGACGACCACGGCGGTGAGGTCTACGTCTACCGGCGGCAAGGGCAGCGATGCTATGTGTGCCAATCGGTGATCCGGACCAAGATCCTGGCCGGCCGAAACCTCTTCTGGTGCCCCAAGTGCCAGCGGACCGGCCTCACTCGCAAGAGCTGACAGCTCTCAGTTGTGTTGCGAATTGATGCGTGGGCCGAGAGGTGCCGTTATCTTCTTCACACCATGAGTAAGAGCGGCGGTGTGGCGCTGGCACGACGCATCGGCCGCCGGGTCGAGGCGCTGGGCCGGCGTGCCCGGAAGTCGCACCGCGTCGCGTTCGTCGCACTGGCCGTGGTGCAGCTGGTCATCGCCATCGCGAGCCATGCGTGGATGACGCTGGTACCGACGTCGTTCCTGATCATCCCGCTGGTGGTCGGCGGCGTCCTGCTGCGGTTCGGCGAGCTGGTCGCGCTCACCGGGATCACCGCGGCCTTGGGCTCGTTCATCGTGCTGTCCCGTGGGCTGACGTCGCCGCGCGTGGGCTTCGTGCTGGTGCTCGTGATCGTCGGCTGGATCATGATCGCGAGTGCCAAGGTGCGCAGCCGGCTCGGTGTGGCCGGCACGCGCAGTGAGTCGATGCTGATGGAGCTGCGGGACACGCTGACAGCACAGGGGGAGCTGCCCAAACTGCCGGCCGGCTGGCGGGTGGAGGTGGCGATCCGGTCCGCCGGTGGGTCGTCGTTCTCCGGGGACTTCGTGGTGTCGACGGTGCACGACGACGTACTCGAGGTCGCGCTGGTCGACGTGTCCGGGAAGGGCATCGACGCCGGGACGCGGGCGCTGCTGCTGTCCGGTGCGTTCGGCGGGCTGCTGGGCGTCGTACCGGAGGAGGATTTCCTGCCGTCGGCGAACCGGTACATCCGGCGCCAGGACTGGGACGACGACTTCGCGACCGTGGTGCATGTCGCGATGGATCTGCGGAGCGGTGAGTTCGACGTACGGACGGCTGGGCATCCGCCGGCGATCCAGTTCGACGCGTGGTCGGGGCGGTGGCAGACGCGGGACGCGGACGGGCCGCTGCTCGGGTTGATGGAGGCGCCGGAGTTCGCACCGAACAGCGGGCAGCTGAAGCCCGGCGACGCACTCTTCCTGTACAGCGACGGCATGGTGGAGACGCCGCGGCGCGACATCGGCCGCGGCACCGACCGCCTCGCGGGACACGCGGAACGCCTGGTGGCACAGGGATTCCAGGGCGGCGCCGCGGAACTCGTCGCCGCCGCCGGCGGCCCGGGCGACGACTCGGCCATCGTCATCATCCACCGGATGGCGCACCCCCTGAGCTGAGCAGCGTCACGATCCGTGCACTCATCGTTACTGAACGACCTTGACTGCTGTGACGGAACCGAAATACTTCTCGAGGACTTTTTCTGCCCAGCGTTCTAGGACGGACATGACCCTCAAGGGTGTTCGCTCCAGGTCTGCGAGCCTCGTTGCCGCGGCCGGAGCTCTTTCACTGCTTCTCGGCGCCACCGCGTTGCTCGTGGCGCCATCGGCGAACGCCGACCAGACGACGGTGGCCGGTGGCCACGGCAACGGTCATGGCAACGGCAACGGTGACCCGGCCGGCAACAACGGCACCATCAAGATCGAAGGCGTGGAGCTGCAGAGCAACCAGCCTGACAACAACCCGCACCAGGGGTGCGCGTTCACCGTCGAGTTCTACAACTACGACAAGAACGACTCCTACAAGGCCACGGTGACGTTCGAGGACCAGAAGCCGACTGCCGACGCAGGTCTGGAGGTCGTGTCCGGCAACCTCACGCCGTTCATCGGCGAGGACGCGGCCGGCGGCGGCACCGACTTGGACGCGCGGGAGCAGTACACCCTGAAGTTCACCGGTCAGCCGCATCCGAAGCAGGGCTACCACGTGAAGCTCACGGTGAACGCGCCCGGCTCGATCGGCAACGACGTCAAGCACAAGGTGTTCTGGGTGGAGGGCTGCGACGCCACGCCGCCCACGCCGCCCACGACGCCGCCGACCACGACGGACACGCCTCCGGCGACCACGGACACGCCACCGGCCACGTCCGACACGCCACCCGCGACGACGGACACGCCTCCGGCCACCACGGACACACCACCGGCCACGACAAACACCCCGCCGGCAACGTCGACCACGTCTCCGGCCACGACATCGGCGAGCACCCCTGGGTACTCGACCGGTACGCCGTCGGACACTCCGGTGGCGACGGCCTCGACGCCGGCGTCCGACGTACCGGGTGAGTCGCAGTCGCCGACGGCCGGTGTGCCGACCGAGGTCGACGCCGGCTTCGGCGGACCCGGTGCCGCCAACTCGGTTGCCGGTAGCAACAGTCCGTTCGGGCTCGCGGGTGGCCTGCTGCTCGCGGCCGGTGGCCTGATGCTCGCGGTGCGGGCGCCGTGGCACTCCGGCGACGTGGGAAGCACAGCGCCTGACGTGGGTCCGGCATGAGCTCTGCTCGACGCCGCGGCCGCGCTGCTCCGTTTCGATGGAGTGGGGCGGTCGCGGTCGTGGGCGTCTGCGTTCTCGTCGCCGGCGCGTACCTGCAGTTCGGCGGCGGCCGTACTCGGCAACCGACGCCCTCCACCTCCCCAGTAGGTGCCCCAATAGGTGCCGCGGTGTCGCCGGGTGCGCGGGTCACCGCGGGCACGCCGAACGCCCGCACCGGTCAGCCGGGGCCGGCATCGGCCCAGTCGACTCCTTCGACCAGCCGTACGGCGGTGCGCGCGGGGCGCCCGACCGGGATCAGCATCCCGCAGTTGGGTGTGACAGCACCGGTGCTCGCGATCAAGGCGGTGCACGCCGCGCTGACTCCGCCGTCGGACCCCTCGACGGTCGGCTGGTGGTCGGCCGGCGCACAGCCCGGCGCCAGACACGGTTCAGCGGTCATCACCGGTCACACCGTCCACAACGGTGGCGGTGCGTTCGACGAGCTCGGCAAACTCGTCCCGGGGTCGGTCGTCCAGGTGACGACGGTGCATGGCCTGCTGCGCTACCGGGTCGGGACAGTGACGACGTACCGGAAGGCGACGCTGGCGAAGCGGGCCGCGCAGGTTTTCGACCAGACCGTCGCCGGGCGGCTCGTGCTGGTCACCTGTGAGGACTGGAACGGCCAGGTGTACCTGAGCAACGTGGTCGTGGTCGCCCTGGCGATGGCGTAACCTGCTCCGTCGTGACGATCGACGGGCTGGGCGACACCTTCGACGCCGAGGCGGATCGGGCGGCTCCGGACGTCTCGTTCGAGGAGCTCGTCGCGATGATGCCGGAGGCGTTGCGGGAGGTGTTCCCGCCGTACCGCTGGCAGCTGGCGAAGCTGTGGGAGCTCGACATCCGGGTCGAGCCGGTCGAGATCGCCGACCTGGTCTGGATGTTCGACCTGCCGCTGTGGCAACTGGAGGGCGAGCGGTTCAAGATCACCCCGCACCAGGTCGCGGAGACGCCGATGAACTTCCGCGCGCACTACCAGCGGGTGATGGACGCGGACCTGGACTTCCCGATCAACCTCGTGGCGTACCGCGGCCGGCTGGTGGTGCTGGACGGCATCCACCGCCTACTGAAGGCGCACTTCCTGCGCCGCCGCTGGATCGAGGCCACGATCGCCACCGCCACCCAACTGAAGTCCTGCGCTCCCTGACCGCGGCAGGTTGGCTCCAAGCGGTGTCGAGTTGGCAGGATGACCGCATGGACAGCGTGGAACGTGAGGTGTACGTCGAGGCTCGGCCGGAGGTGGTGTGGTCCGCGGTCACGCAACCGGATGTGTTCGCCCAGTGGTACGCGTTCGGTGGTGCGGAGATCGACCTGCGTCCCGGCGGACGGCTGGTGACGCGGTGGGACGAGCACGGTGAGTTCCGCGGATTCGTGGAGAAGGTGGAGCCGGGCCGCCGGTTCGCCTATCGTTCCGCCGTCGAGCCGGGCGTCGAACCCGCACCGGGCAACTCCACGGTCGTCGAGTTCACCCTGACCCCCGAGGCCGAGGGCACCCGGCTGCTCGTCGTCGAGTCCGGCTTCGACCGGCTGGACGCCACCCCCGAGCAACAGTCCGCCTACACCACCCGGTCCACCCAGGCCTGGGAAAACGCCCTCGTGGCCCTCACCGCCCTCGCCCCGACCCTCTGACCCGGCCGCGCGACGCGCCGTGGGTAGGGATGGTGATGTGTCACCATTATCATGGGTGATATGACAACCAACAACGACGAGTACGTGCCGAGCACCGCCGACTGGGTCCGGGAGCAGGTCGAGAAGGTCACCGCGGCCGGCACCACCGCCGCCGTGGACATCCAGGGCCTCCGGGTCGTGCTGATGACCATGCGCGGCGCCAAGTCCGGCAAGATCCGCAAGGTGCCGGTGATGCGCGTCGAGCACGACGGCGTGTACGCCGCGGTCGCGTCGCTCGGCGGCGCCCCCAAGAACCCGGTCTGGTACTACAACCTGAAGGCCGACCCGAAGGTCACTCTCCAGGACGGCGAGGTCACCAAGGAGTACGTCGCCCGCGAGGTCGAGGGTGCCGAGTACGACGAGTGGTGGGAGCGGTCGGTCGCCGCGTACCCGTCGTACGCCGAGTACCAGACCAAGACCACCCGGAAGATCCCGCTCTTCGTGCTGGAGCCGGTCAAGTAGGTCCCTGCACCCCAGCCGGCCCGTCCGGCTGGGCTACTAAGTCCGTGCAAAGATCCGGCGTGGATGACGGGCGGTGACCGGCCCGGGACCAGGCTTGTGAGACGCTGGCGACGGCCGGGTTCACCGTGACGCGGCCCGGCGCGTTGCGTCGCTTGAGTTCCGGGAGTTGTCCTGACCACACACGACGCGGTGCGGGAACCGTTCGTCGGGTCGACGCGGCTGCGTCTGGCCGGACTTGCACTGCATGCTTATACCGCGAGCGGAACGGTGCTCGCCTTGCTGATCGTGATCGCGGCGATCGACGGCGACGCCGTCCGGGCGCTCTGGCTCGGGCTGGCGGCCCTGGTGATCGACGGTACCGACGGGATGCTGGCGCGCCGGCTGCGGGTCAAGGAGACCATCCCGTGGTTCGACGGCGCGATGCTCGACAACATCGTCGACTACCTGACCTACGCGTTCGCCCCGATCGTGCTGCTCTGGACCGGCGGCTACCTGCCGTCCGGCACCTGGGGCGCGGTCCTCGGTGCGCTGCCGCTGCTTGCCTCCAGCTACCAGTTCTGCCGGGTCGACGCGAAGACCGAGGACCACTTCTTCCTCGGGTTCCCCAGCTACTGGAACGTGGTTGCGTTCTACATCATCGTGCTCGGCCTCAGCCCGGTCGTCACCGGCGTGCTGCTGGTCGCGTTCTCGGTGCTCGTCTTCATCCCGGTGAAGTACGTGTACCCGTCGCGGACCAAGGCGTTCCGCTCCCTGAACCTGCTGACCACCGCGATCTGGCTGGCGTCGTACGCCGTACTCCTGGCGCAGATGCCGAACCCGAACACGATCGTGGTGGTGATCTCGCTGGCCTACCTGGTGTACTACGGCGGGCTCAGCCTGTTCCTCACCTTCTGGGCGCCGCGCCGCAGGGTCGTCGCGTAGTGGTTCTCGGTCTGGGCGCGGCGCTCGGCGCCGCGGTGCTGTTCGGTGTCGCGGCGATCCTGCAGGCGGTCGGGTCCCGGAAGGTGCCGACGGAGTCGGAGCTCGACCCGCGGCGGCTCGGTGGGTTCGTCGCGGCGCTCCTGAAGCAGCCTGCGTTCCTCGGTGCCCTGGTGCTGAACCTGGCGGGCTTCGGGTTGCACTTCGTCGCGCTGCGGTTGCTGCCGCTGTACCTGGCGCAGGCCGGGATCGCGGTCAGCCTGGTCGTGACGGCGTTGCTCGCGACGCGGTTGATGTCGGACCAGCTCAGCGCTCTGGAGTGGTCCGCGGTCATCGGGGTCGTGGTCGGGCTCGGCCTCCTCGCAGTCTCGGCCGGTGACGCGGGCGACAGCGCACAGCATCACGGTCTGACCGTCGGCGTGATCGTGGGCCTGGTCGTCATCGCGACCCTGGGTGCGATCGCGAGCCGATCCCAGCACGGCGTCTCGACCGCCCTCCTCGGCATGCTCGCCGGTCTGGGGTACGCCGGGGTTGCCATCTCGGCGCGGTTGCTCCAGGACGGGTCGATCAGCGAGGTGCTGCACAGCCCGACCGCGTACACCCTGCCGATCAGCGGAGCGCTCGCGTTCCTCTTGTACTCGCTGGCTCTGCAGCGCGGTTCGGTGACGCTGGCAACCACTCCGATGATCGCCCTGCAAACCATCACTCCGGCCGCCGTCGGTGTCTTCGTCCTCGACGACGCCGTCCGCGCCGGCTGGTGGCCGGCCGCGATCATCGGCTTCCTGCTGTCCGCCGCCGGCTCGGTCATCCTCGTCCGCTTCGAAAGCGTGAAACACGAAACGGTCAGCGGCTAGGGCGTGTCTCCCGATCCCCCGCCTACTGCGCGGGATTGGGAGACACGTCCTAGCGGGACGGCCACTTCCAGGGTGGTTCGTCCAGCGGGCCTTGGCCGGTGATCGTGGTGGCGCCTTGGTCCTTCACCAGTTCGAGGGTGTGGAGGTCGGGGGAGAGCGCCTCCAGGGACGCGATGAAGGGACGGGAGTGGGTCACGACAATGACCTGAGCCTCCTTCGCCGCGGTGACGACCAGGTTGGCCAGTGCGGGGAGTAGCTCCGGGTGGAGGCTGGTCTCGGGCTCGTTGAGGACCAGGAGGTCCGGGGGCCGTGGAGTCAGCAGAGCGGCGACCCAGAGAAGGTATCTGAGGGTGCCGTCGGACAACTCGGCGCCGGAAAGCGGTCGGAGCAGACCGCGCTGGTGGAATGCGACCTCGAAACGGCCGGACGTGCTGACGACCTCGACCCGGCTGCCAGGGAAGGCCAGCTCGACCGCCTCGTCGAGAGCGCCGCGTGGACCCAACTCGCGGACGGTCTGGAGCGCGGCCGCCACGTCGGCGCCGTCGGGGGCGAGGACCGTCGTACGGGTGCCGATCTGGACTCGGCGTGCAGGAGCGTCCGCGTCGGTGCGGAAGTGGTCGTAGAAGCGCCATCCACGCATCCGGTCCCGCACCAGCAACAGCTCCGGCGCCCGCTCGGGATCGGCGAACTCGCTCAGCATGCTGTCGAACGTCTGCAGTTGATGTCCCGCGCGCTCCCACGCACCGCGGGCGGATCGGATCCGCACTTCGCGGTTGTTGCGCTCGACCAGCGCCGCTGCGGGTCGCAGGAACGGGCCGGACCAGAGGGCTTCCCGTTTGATCTCCGGATCGAGGTCGAAGGCGGAACCATGAGCGACCGGCAACCCGAGGTCCATGAGGTAGCCGTAGTCGTCGCCGGCGAAGCCCATCCGCAACGTGACCGGGCCGGTCCGCCGCGTGCCCTGGGCCGGGCGGTCCTTGCGGACGTGCTCCGGCCCGGCCCACAGCGTCGACTGCAGACCGCCCTCTCGTGCCAGCGCCGCCACGGCACCGTTCCGCGAGGCGTCGGCCAGCAACCGGAGTGCACGGTACAGACTCGACTTGCCGGCCCCGTTCGCCCCGGTCACCACGTTCAGCCCGCCGAGCGGCATGACGATCCGCCGGAGGGACCGATAGTTCTCCACCGCCAGCGTCGTCAGCACACGACCAAGCTACAGACGCCTTCAGACAGTACGGCGCCGGCGGACCCGCGCCGCTCACCGTCGATGTCACAGCAGCCGATGTCACAGCAGTCGATGTCACGGCAGGCGACGTCATCTCGTCTCGGGGACGACGAAAGGAACCAAGATGAGCATGCGAGTGTTCGTGGCCGGTGGCAGTGGCGTCCTCGGCCAACGGCTGGTGCCGCAGCTGGTGGCCCGCGGTCATCAGGTGACGGCGACCACGACCAGCAAGGGGAAGCTGAACCTGATCAAGGCGGCCGGTGCCGACGCGGTGGTGATGGACGGCCTGGACGGAGCGTCCGTCGGGGAGGCGGTCGCGCTGGCGAAGCCGGACGTGATCGTGCACCAGATGACCGCGATCTCGATGACGCACGCGGGCAAGCCCGACATCAAGCATCCCGACCGCTGGTTCGCCCAGACGAACCGGCTGCGCACTGAGGGGACCGACCACCTGCTCGCCGCGGCCGAGGCGGTCGGCGTCCCGCACTTCGTCGCGCAGGGCTACGCGAGCTGGAACGGCATCCGCGAAGGCGGCTGGGTGAAGACCGAGGAGGACCCGCTCGACCTGCTCGAGGGAACAGCGGCGTACGTCGGGTTGAAGGCCCTGAGCCGGATCGAGGACCTGGTGCTGAAGATCGGCGGCGCGGTGATGCGGTACGGCGCCTTCTACGGGCCCGGCGCCATCGACGACCAGGTCGAGCTGGTGCGCAAACGCCAGTACCCACTGGTCGGCAAGGGCACTGGTTACAGTTCATGGGTGCACTTGGACGACGCGGCGAGCGCGACCGTGCTGGCCGTCGAGCAGAAGGTCACCGGCGTGTTCAACATCGTCGACGACGACCCGGCGCCCGCCAGCGCCTGGCTGCCGTACCTGGCGGAGTGTGCGGGCGCGAAACCGCCGATGCGGGTCCCGGTGTGGCTGGCGCGGCCGCTGGCGGGCGACCAGGCGGTGGTGATGATGACCGAGGGACGTGGCTTCTCGAACGCCAAGGCGAAGAAGGAGCTCGGCTGGGAGCTGCGGTACCCCTCGTGGCGTCAGGGCTTCAAGGCCGAGTTGGCGGCGTCTTGATGCCGGAGCGCGTCGAGGAGTTCGAGGAGCTGCGACCGTTGCTGTTCTCGATCGCCTACCGCATCCTCGGCAGCGTCAGCGAGGCCGAGGACGCGGTCCAGGACACCTGGCTCCGGTACGCCGCCTCCGGGACTCGTCCCGCGTCCACGAAGGCCTTCCTGTCCGCAGTGGTCACCCGCATCTCCGTCGACGTACTGCGGTCCGCGCGGCACCGGCGGGAGGAGTACGTCGGCCCATGGTTCCCGGAACCGCTGCTCTCCGACCCGTACGACGACCCGGAGCGCGCGGCCGAGCTCGCCGACTCGGTGTCGATGGCGGCGTTGCTCCTGCTCGAACGGCTGTCCCCGTTGGAGCGCGCGGCGTTCGTGCTGCGTGAGGTGTTCGGCTTCGGGTTCGCGGAGGTGGCGTCGGCGCTGGGGCGGTCGGAGGCCGCGTGCCGTCAGCTGGCGACGCGGGCACGGCGGCACATGGACGACGGGCGCCGGAGGTTCGCAGCGGATCGACGTGAACGTGACGAGCTCGCGGTGCGGTTCTTCGACGCCTTCACAGCAGGCGATGTCGGCAACTTGATGCAGTTCCTGGCGGCCGACGTACAACTGGTGGGCGATGCGGGCGGGAAGGCACCGCAGTGGGGTCGGGGCCTGATCATCGGTGCCCGCAACGTGGCCGGCATGCTGTCCGCTCTCGCGGAGCCCTTCGCGCGGATCGGCGGTGTCATCGAGCCGCACGAGGTGAACGGCCAGCCGGGGGCGATCTTCCGCGACTCCGACGGCCGGGTGGTCAACACCTGGGCCCTCGACATCGCCGACGGCCAGATCCAGGCGATCCGCGCGGTCGTCAACCCGGACAAGCTCCAGCACGTCGGCCCGGTCGCCGATGCCTGGTCCGTCGTCCGGGACACGACCGAGGCCCGCCGTACGCCCTAGTGACCACCAGACAGCAGTGCGGGCGCGTGGAAGCTCCACGCGCCCGCACGTTTTGCAGGTAGTACTCAGGCCAGTGATTCCTCCCAGGCCTGGTGCAGTCCGGCGTAGTGGCCGTCGACCGTGATCAGGTGGTCCGGAGAGCCGTCCTCGATGATCTGGCCGTACTCCAGGACCAGCACCCGGTCCGCGGTCTCGACCGTGGACAGCCGGTGGGCGATCACGATCGCCGTCCGGTCCGCCAGGATCGTCTTCAGCGCCCGCTGGATCAGCCGCTCACTGGGGATGTCCAGGCTCGACGTCGCCTCGTCCAGGATCAGTACGGCGGGGTTCGCCAGGAACGCCCGCGCGAACGCGACCAGCTGCCGCTGACCCGCGGACAGCCGCGAGCCGCGCTTCTCGACCGGGGTGTCGTACCCGTTCGGCAGCGCCGAGATGAAGTCGTGCGCGCCGATCACCTTCGCGGCCTCGACGACCTCCTCCATCGTCGCGCTCGGCTTGCCGAACCGGATGTTGTCGGCGACCGAACCGGTGAACAGGAAGTTCTCCTGGGTCACCATCACGACCCGCTCGCGCAGGTCGTCCTCGGACAGGTCACGCAGGTCGACGCCGTCGAGCAGCACGTGCCCGCCGGTCGGGTCGTAGAACCGGGACACGAGTTTGGCGATCGTCGTCTTACCCGCTCCCGTCGTACCGACCAGGGCCAGCGTCTGACCGGCCGGCACGTCCAGTTGCAGGCCGGGCAGCACCGGTACGCCGTCGACGTACTCGAACCGCACGTTCCGCAGCTCCAGGTGACCGCGCGCCGGGCCGGGGGTGGCCTTCTCGATCGGCTCCGGGACGTCCGGGGTCTCGTTGAGCACGCCGGACAGCTTCTCCAGCGCGGCGCTCGCGGACAGGAACGTGTTGTAGAACTGCGAGATGTCCTGCAGCGGCTCGAAGAACTGCCGCAGGTACAGCAGGAACGCGGTCAGCACACCGACGGTGACGTGACCGTGGTACGCCTGGTAACCGCCGTACGCGAGGATCGCGACGATGGTGATGTTGCCGACGCCCTTGATCGACGGCATGAAGATCGCGTTCAGCCGGAACGACTCCAGGTTCGCCTTCCGGTAGCGGTCGTTGACGCCGTGGAAGATCTCCTCGTTGCGCGGCTCCCGGCGGAACGCCTGGACCGCGCGGATGCCGGTCATCGACTCGACGAAGTGCACGATCACGAGCACGACCGCCTCGCGGGTCTGCCGGTACACCGCCGCGGACCGCTTCCGGAACCACGCCGTCAGGATGATCAGCGCCGGGAACGACAGCAGCGCGAGCAGACCGAGTTTGACGTCCAGCGTGAGCAGCAGGATCGCCGTACCGATGAGGGTCAGGAGGGCGGTGACCAGCCCGTCGAACCCGTTCGCCAGCATCTCGTCGATCACCTGGACGTCGGAGGTCATCCGGGAGATCACCCGGCCCGAGGTGAACTTGTCGTGGAAGGCCGGGCTGAGCCGCTGGAAGTGGTCGAACACCCGCTTCCGCAGACCGAGCAGGATGGTCTGACCGAGCCGGCCGGACCGCATCAGGAACAACTGCCGCGCGAACGCCTGCAGCAACGCCGACGCCAGCACGGCGATCACGATCGTGATCAGCTCCCGCGAGCCCTGCCCCGCGAGGATCGGCGGGATGCCGTTGTCGATCCCCAGATGGACCAGGTACGGGACCGCGAGCCGGGCGCCGTTCTCGACGATCACGATCACGACCAGCAGCCAGATCAGCTTCTGGTACGGCCGGAGCAGCTCACCGAGCAGCTTGCGGGAGTCCTCCTTCAGCCGGACGCTGGTCGCCCGCGAGATCTCCCGGTCCGGGTCCTCCTCGAACAACCCCCGCCAGCTCTGCTCTTCCTCCGGCTGAACGGTGTCCTGCTGCTTCTTGGCCGGATCCGAGGCCTCGGGAGGTGTCTGCTGGGTCGTCGTCATGCGTGCACCTCCTCTTCCTCGGCCGCGAGCAGGTGCCGGTACGCCGGTACCGTCGCGAGCAACTCCTGATGGGTTCCGACGTGGGTGATGGTGCCGTTCTGCAGCAATGCGACCTTGTCGGCCAGCATCACCGTCGACGCGCGGTGCGCGACCACGATGCCGGTGGTGTCGGCGAGCACGTTCTGCAGCGCCTCCTCGACCAGCGCCTCGGTGTGTACGTCGAGAGCGGACAGGGTGTCGTCCAGGACCAGGACGGCCGGCTTGGCGAGCACCGCACGCGCCAGTGCGAGCCGCTGCCGCTGACCGCCCGACAGGGACATGCCCTGCTCACCGACGCGGGTCTCCAGACCCCACGGCAGGTCGTTGGCGAACTGCGCCTGGGCGACCTGCAGTGCCTGCTGGACCTCCGCATCCGTCGCGTCCGGACGGCCGAGCGTCAGGTTCTCCCGGACGCTCATCGAGAACAGCGTCGGGTCGTCGAACGCCGAGGCGACCGCGGACCGCAGCGACACCAGGGACAGGTCCCGGATGTCGTGCCCGTCGATGGTGATCCGGCCGGCGGTCACGTCGTACAGCCGGGGGACCAGTGCGGTCAGGGTGGTCTTGCCGGACCCGGTGGCGCCGACCAGTGCGAGTGTCGTCCCCGGGGCCAGGTCGAGGTTGATGTCGTGCAGCACCTCGGTGGAGTCGTCGGAGAACCGGAACCCGACGTTCTCGAACCGCAGGTGGCCGCGGGACCCGGTCAGCTCGTCCGGGCCGGACGTGATCACCGAGTAGGTGTCCAGGATCTCGCTGATCCGGTCCGCCGCGGTCATCGCCTCCTGCGCCATCGCCAGGATCGCGCCGAGCGAGGTGACCGGCCAGACCAGGGACAGCATCAGCGTGATGAACGCGACCAGGGTGCCGAGCGTGATCGCCTCCCGGCCGACCGCGAGCGCGCCGAGCAGCAGCACGATCACCAGGGTCAGGTTCGGGATGACGCCCAGGAAGCTCCAGAACCGGGATGCGAGCCGGACCTTCTCCACCTCGGTCTCGTAGAGCCTGGTCGCCTCGTCGTCGAACTGCTGCTGGACGTACGGCCGGCGGCCGAAGGCCTTGATCACCCGGAAACCGAGTGCGGACTCCTCGATGCTGGTGGCCAGGTCGCCCTGCTGGTCCTGGACCTTGCGGGAGATCCGCAGGTACTTCTTCTCGAACTTCAGCGACACCAGCACGATCGGTACGGCGGCCACCAGGACCACGAGACCGAGCGGCCAGTAGAGCTGGAGCAGCAGGATCGTGACCACGATCAGCTGCAGGATGTTCATCACCAGGAACAGCAGGCCGAAGCCCATGAACCGGCGGATGATGGACAGGTCGGTGGTGACGCGGGAGAGCAGCTGGCCGCTCTGCCAGCGGGTGTGGAACTCCATCGGCAGCGACTGGAGCCGGACATAGAGGTCGTGCCGGAGGGTGGCTTCGAGGTCGCTGACCGTCCGGGACTGCGCCCAGCGGCGCATCCAGACCAGGATCACTTCGGCGAGGCTCAGCCCGAGCGCCAGCAGCGCCAGCGGGACCAGCATGTTCAGCTCGCGGCGGGTGACCGGACCGTCGATGATCGACTTGGTCACCAGTGGGACGGCGAGGCTGACGCCGACGCCCAGCATGGCGGTCACGAACATCACCGTGAGTCGCCAGCGGTGCGGCTTCAAATAGGGTCGGAGCCGCCAGAGGTTGCGGCTACGCTCTGGGGCACGGGTGGTAGGGGCAGCGATCGACGGCGCTTGGACAGGGTGCTCTGAGGGCATCTGGACGGGCGCACTTCCCATCTACTTCGGTACGAGGGGGGAGTTTGAGGCGACCGGAAAACGGCGCACTTTCCAGTATCGCTCAGTAGGTAAGCGCTTGTCCCGCCAATTCCATTCCCCGCCGATGAATTACCACCGGACGCAATAGACGGCCTCGTCCCCAGGCGGGGCAGGCCGGCTGACCTATCGCGTTTCGCAATCAGTCCGACCTCATCGATCGCCTGCCGGTTCCCGATCGGGCACGTCACGGAGCGTGCGGAGCGGTGACAGGACGGCCACCAGCAGACCCGCCAGCATGCCGCCGGTGGCGAGCAGGAGGGTGGGGCGGATCCCGACCGCGGTGGCGACGACACCGGAGGTGGCCGCACCGATGGTCTGGCCGCCGATCACCAGCGTGCGCCAGGACGCGGTGACCTGGCCGAGCAGGTGGGTCGGCGCCAGCGCCTGACGCAGGGTGCGCTGCGGGACGCCGAACAGCGACATACCGAGGCCGGCGCAGACCTGCCCGGCCAGGATCACCGGAGTGCTGCCGGTGGCGAAGGCCACGCCGGACACGGATGCGAGCAGGACGCCGGACAAGTACGAGCGTCCGATCCCGACCCGGCGGCACCAGGCGCCGGCGACCAGCGTGCCGGCCACCGCCGCGGCGCCGAAGGTCGTCAGGCTCAGCCCGACGAACGCCGGTGACTTGTGCAGATCGCGGATCAGGTAGAGCACGGTCAGCGGAGCCTGCATCGCTCCGGTCATGGCCGCAATACCGGCCGAGATGACGAGTGGCTGGAGAACCCGATCGCCGAACAGCACGCGGAGTCCCGCCGAGAGCCGCACCTCGGACCGCTCCGGTGCGGGGGCGCGGGCGGGCTCCCGGATCAGGTACGACGCGATCGCGGACACGACGTACGACGCGGCGTCGATGACGATCGCGAACGGCGCGGTCAGCACCTGGACGAGGAAGCCGGCGACAGACGGGCCGAGCGTGGAAGCGAGATTGATGTTGAGCAGCGCCGCGCTGTTGGCCCGCATCAGGTCGTCGCGTGGCACCAGCACCGGGATCATCGTCTGCGACGCGGTGTCGGACAGCAGAGTGAGGACTCCGGTCAGTACGGCGACGGCGTACAGCTGCTCGATGCGTAGTACCCCCGCGGCCGCTGCGACGGGGACCGAGCCGAGCAGCAGGAGTCGTCCGATGTCGGTTCGGATGAGGACACGGCGCCGGGACCACCTGTCGACCCAGACACCGGCCAGCAGCCCGAACACCAGATGCGGTGCGATCGTCAACGCGGACAGCGCACCCATCTCCACAGCGGACGCCTGCAGGTTCACCACCGCCACCAGCGGCAGCGCGACAGTGGTCACCGCACTGCCGGACGCCGACACCAGCTGTCCGATCCACAGCTTCCGGAACTCGCCCCTCACGATCCACGCCATGACAGTGAACCTGTCACTCAGCAGAGTCACCCGACTACGGCAGTTCGCCCTGAGCAGACGCAGTTCACTCCACGCGAAACACCGAACCCTTCGCGGTGAAGGGAAGTGCGGCCCCGCGAGGAATCAGCCACGCGTGCTCACGGCGTACCCGGACGACATCGCACTGGCCGTCGGTGATCAGCAGGATCGGACCGTCGACCGGGAAGTCGTCAGCGCGCTCGAGCAGGTCCACACCGGGCTGCAGGACGGTGCCACCACGACCACGGACCTGCACACGGCCGGCGATGTCGTCGACCGGTACGTAGCCAGCGTCGTAGGCGGCCGCGTCGCAGTACACGACCCGGGCAGCCGGTACGTCCCGGGCGCGGGAGTACGAGGCGATCGCACCGAGCGCCTTGCCGAGCAGCTCCCGGTTCATCGATCCCGAGGTGTCGAGAACGACGCCGTACGTCGGGAGTCGCGCCAGCTCGACCGGCCGGACCCAGCCCGGGCGCGGGATGTCCGGCGTACCGGATTGGCGCCGGGACGCGCGAGCGTAGGTGCGGGTCTTCTCGACCGCGGGGACGTGCTCCTCGAACCAGCGGGCCAGCTGCGCGTCCCAGGCCAGTGGCGGGTGGTCCAGAGCGCGGATCTCCTCGACCAGTCCGGCCGGCAGGGTGCCGCGACTCGGGTCGTGGTACGCCAGGCCCGTGGTGAGCGCACGACGGTAGATGTCGTCCAGACCGGCCGCGCGGGCGGCTTCACCGCTGTGGGGGAGCGGATGGCCGAGTACGTCGCCCATACCGACACCACGCAGGGTCGCAAGCTTGCGGTAGCGCCGCAGGTCGGTGGTGATGCGGTCGTACACCTCCTCGACCGACATGCCCTTCAGCACCGGGTCGTGCAACACGCCGTCCGGCATGGTGCCGACGCCCATCTCCAGCAGCCAGCCGTTGATCACCAGGTCGGAGGCGACGTTCCACAGGTAGGCGTCACGACCGCCGACCCGCTCGCCATGGCGCAGTGCGGCGTGCAGCATTTCGTGCGCCATCACGAACCGCCACTCGTTCTGCGTCAGGCCGACGAGCGGGTTGACGTAGATCTCGCCGACGGACGCGTTGACCGCCGCCGTGTGGATGCCCCAGGCCCGCGCGAGCTCCACCTCGGCAACGATGGTCATGCTGGACGCGATCGCCCCGAGCAACGGGTACGACGACACGAACCAGCCGAGCGCCAGGTCCCAGTCGTCGCGTCCACCCTTGCCGGACCGGGCGCCTCCCGCGAGGTCAACCGCCGCAGCGGCGGCCGCCGACAGTCCGGCGGCGAAGAGCTCACTCCAGTTCGGCGGCTTACCCCACCCGTTCCACCGAGCCGTCTGTACGTCGGCAGCGTGGCCCGCCACCCCGAGACGCTCGAGGTCCGCTGGTACGCCGGAGCGACGCCAGAGTCGTGCCAGCGCGTCCTCCTCCATCGCTGGGAACTCCGCCGGCAGCTCGACTACCGGCGTACCCAGTTTGAGGGACTTGAGGTAGCGGTTGACGGCTACGTCGTACGCGGCGCTCATGGCGTGGTCGGGTGCGGGCAGGTCGCGCTCGGCGTGGCCGAGTCCGAGGTGGATCAGGAGGTGCGCGAAGACCCACGTCCACTCCTCAGGAGTGGCGCGGCGGGTCCGGTGCGTGTGGATCCGGCCGTTCGAGTCGATGATCGCCCAGGCGTCGGCGGGGCAGGTGTCGTCGCGGACAGGACCGTGCATCCGGTCGGACATCGGCGCGAACAGTGGGTGGTGGCAGATGGTGTTCCAGGCGGACCGGATCGCCTCCAGCGCCGGGTCGCGCTGCTTGCGCTTAGGCACGGGCGGCCACCAGACGCGGCAGGTCGCGGCTGACCTCGACCAGGAACCACGTCGGCAGCACCGGACGGCCGTCGTCGTCGGAGGCGATCACGAGCTGCGCCACCTCGAGCGAGATCTCCGCCAGTTCGACCAGCAACGCCTTGCCACGGTGTGCCAGCTGGCGGGCCGCAGGAGTCGCGGAGGCCTTGTCGGCGGCCAGTTCCTTGATCAGCCGGGCGCGGAAGGTCTCGGCCAGGAAGTACAGCAGGTCGCGGTCCTCCGGGGCGGCCGGCCATCCGGTCTCACCCTTGAGTACGGCGTCCAGACCGAAGGCGTGCCGGACCGTCTTCACATACGCGCGGAACGTGGACGCATGCGGCGCGGACAAGGTGCCGAAGGCAAGGATCCGTAGCGTCTCGTCGGTCACGTCGTCGCCGTACGAGTGCAAGGCGTCGGACAGCATGTGCCAGCTGCGTGGGGTCGAGAACGGCTCCTCGGTCTTCGGCGGAGCGGTCCAGAGGTGGTCGGGGCGGTTGCGCAGGTACTCCAGTACCCACGGGTGGATGCCCGCCGTACCGGCCCACCGCAGCCAGTCGCTCGCCGATGCGCGCAGGTGGATGTGCACGAGCCGGTTGACCAGGGCGCTGGCCATCGGACGGGCCAGTGCGTTGTCCGTGGCCCGGTTACCGGCGCCGATCACCACGGATCCCTCCGGTAGCTCGTACTCACCGATCCGGCGGTCCAGGATCAGCGAGTAGAACGCTTTCTGCACTTCGGCGGAGGAGGCGTTCAGCTCGTCCAGGAACAGGCAGTACGGCTCGTCGCGGGCGATCGCCACGGGCGGAGCGAAGCGGCTACGTCCGTCCACGATCTGCGGTACGCCGATGAGGTCCTCGGGCGCGAGCTGGGTACCCAGGAGCGTCACGCACTCCAGACCGAGCGACTCAGCGAACGCACGCACCAGACTGCTCTTGCCGATTCCCGGTGCGCCCCAGAGGAAGACCGGGCGTACCACTGCGACGTGCAGCAGTACTTCGGGCAGTTCTGCCGCCGATACCGTGATTCCCGCCTGCATCCGTCCCTTTCACTCGTTGACCGGCTTTCCAGGATCCTCTTGTGGTCACGGTGTGTCACCCGGATTTCCCCGCGGCTTCCGTTACCGGTCGTTACTGGCTAGGGTGCGGCGCGATGTCGTCGGAGTGCCTGGGGGGTATCTCGTGTTTCGTCTGCAGGCTGCCGTTCTGTGCGGCGCCCTACTGCTGCCGTTGTCTGCCGCGCCCGTAATGGCGGCCGATCCGCCGACGCATCTGGGTGAGGGTGCCCTGGTGCCTGGGCATTCGGCGACGGCTGTCGGGATGTCCGGGGCGCGCGTAGTGGTGTCGGACCCGGCTGTCGTCTACGAGACGAGTAACAACGGGACGACGTGGACGGCATCTGGTGGCAGTAGTAGTGGCAAGGCGCTGCAGGTTGAGGGCTCCGCACTGCTGACGTTCGACGGTAGTACTGCGAAGGTCGGCGGGCTCACGTTCCCCGCAGCCGACGAGGTCGTGCTGGGGAAGGGCGGGAAGCTCGTCTCACACCGCGCGCCCAGCGCTGCGACTGCTGAGGTGTACGACGTCGCTTCGAAAGCCAAGGTGGCCGACTTCGCGCCTCCGTTCGCTATGTCGGGCGACACGGTGTGGAAGGTGACCGAGCCGGGACATCTGGACGGCAAGAACCTCACCACTGGTGACGTGAAGACAGTCCTGGTCGCCGGCTCGTGCACTGTCGACTCGGACGACGTGAACGGGCGCTGGGCGGTGCTGAGCGGCTGTCAGCAGGTCGTCGACGTCAACGGTCCGCAGGCGCCGCGCAATCTGTCCGTGGCGGCGGATTCCCAGCTGGGCAACGGGTTCGCCGTCCAGGAGTCGGGCTCCGACCTGCTGGTGACCGACCTCAACGACCCGGCTCTGGGGCAGCGTCGCTACGGACCGATCCGCACCACCACTCCCAGCTTCCGTGCGGATGGCTCCGGGCTGGCGAAGATCGTGTACGCCGACGCGGCCGGGAAGCCCCGCGTCATCACTCTGTCGTGGCTGACCGCCGATCCGCAGGAGCACGCCGACACGGTCGCGCCCGTACTGCGGAGCGCCTCCGCCGGTGATCGGGTCCGCGACAACACCAGCCTGTCCTTCGAGTGGGCGTACGACGACCCTCAGGACCCGAATGCGCCCGCTACGGGAGTGGACAGCTACGACCTGCGTATTCAGCAGCGTCCGAACCGGAGTACGCCGTACGGCGCGTGGAACGAGGTACCGGGGTGGCAGGGGCTCAAGACGACTGGGGCGAGTCTCACTGCGGCGGTGGGGACCGATACGTGCTGGCAGGTGCGGGCGCGGGACTATGCGGGCAACGTGAGCGGTTGGAGTACGTCGTACTGCAGTGAGGTCGATGGGACCGCGCCGTCGCTCGTCACGTGGCGCATCGGTGACCGGGTTCAATTGGGCACGTCCGCGACGGTGCGTTGGGCTTATAAGGACGACACCGACATCGCGTCGTACGACGTCGTCTACAAGACCGCCGCGCCGGGTGTTGCGCTGGGCAAGTGGATGTACCCCGCCACGTGGCAGAACACGCGCATCACGTCGATCTCGTGGACGCCGCGGCTCGGGTGGGACGAGTGCTTCATGGTGCGCGCCCGGGACTACCTGGGGAACCTGTCCGCCTGGTCGGCCCCCATCTGCTCCGCGTCCCCCGAAGACGACCGCGCACTCACCGCAGCAGGCACAGTCACCCGCTCCACCAGCACGCTGGCCTTCCAGGGCACGACGACGATCCTGAAAGCCAACGGCGCCTACCTGACCAAGCCAACCGAGGCCGGCCAACGCATCGCCCTCGTAGCCATCCACGGCCCCGGTCAAGGCCGCGTCGACATCTACCACGCCAACATCAAGATCGGCACGGTCTCTTTGGCAGCGACCACCACCAGCCGAGTCCTCACCTACCTCCCCACCACCCCCTTCCGCACCGGCCCCCTGAAGATCGTCTCCACCACCACAGCCCCCGCAACCATCGACGCCGTAGCCCTCCTCCGAGCGACCTAGCCTCGAAAACAGTCAGCCGCGGGCGGCTTCGAAGGCAGTGCGGAGTACGTCGAATTCGCAGCCGGGGGTGTTGGGGTCGAAGCCGTGTTCGGTGAGCCAGCGGGAGGCGGTGAGGCTGCGGAGGGACCACCAGGCGCGGATCACGTCGCGGTCGGCGCCGTCGCCGTACCCTGCGATGACGTCCGCGAGGTGCTCCTCGTGGCCCAGGGTCAGGATCGCGAGGTCGAACATCGCGTCGCCCCGGCTCGCCTCGGACCAGTCGATCACGCCGGTGACCTTGTCGCCGTCGACGAACACGTGGGTGATCTGCAGATCGCCGTGGGTGAAGACCGGCGTCCACGGGCGGAGCGCGATCTCGGCGATCTCCCTGTTGTACCGGATCAGATCGGCGGGGAGGACATCGTTCGTGATGAGCCATTCGCATTCGCGGTCGAGGTCCACCCTGATCTCCTCGACGCTCCTACTGGTCCACGGCGGCAGCGGCGCGTCGTGCAGTTCGCGGATGGCCGCGCCCGCCGCGGCCCACGCGGCCGGCGACGCGGGTGACGGTTCACCGAGGACGCCGAGCGCCGTCCCGGGTACGGCGGCGATCGCGAGCGCGGGCGGCTTTCGCCACAGAACCTCCGGGGTGGGAATCGGCGCCAACCCCATCGCCGCAACCTCGACATCGAGCCGCGACTGATCGGCGTCGACCTTCAGAAACACGTCCCCGACCCGCAGCGTCGTCCGCTCGCTGTGGGCGACAACGACCTCGACCTCATCCATGCCGGCCATTGTCGCGGGCGCAGCCACCCCAGTCACCGGCATTACCTCCCACGTCCACCCACGACCGCGCCAGACCTCGGACCCGCGTTGAGGACCTTGGACAAGCAATACCCTGTCCGAGGACGGCGTCGAGTGTCACAGGTCGAATGTGGTGGCGGCTGAACCTGAGGTCAGGGAGGCTGTGCGCATGGTTTCGGTACTGCAGAACGTCGCGATCGACTGTTCGGACGCCTATCAGCTGGCGCGTTTTTGGAGCGAGGTCACCGGGCGGCCGCTCGACCCGGACTGCGAGCCGGGGGACCACGAGACCGTGGTGATGCTGGCGGAGGGCCCGCTCCTGTACTTCAACCAGGTCCCCGAGCCGAAGACGGTCAAGAACCGCCTCCACCTCTGCCTGCGCCCCGAGTCCACCCGCGACCAGGAGGTGGAACGCCTCCTCGCCCTCGGCGCCACCCTCGTCGCCGACCGCCGCAACCAGGACGGCACCGGCTGGGCAGTCCTGGCCGATCCCGAAGGCAACGAGTTCTGCGTACTCCGCAGCGAAGCCGACCGCGCCGCCCCAAACCCCTGAGCCACGGCCGGGCCCGCCGCGCAACGGCGTACCCGAGTTAGTCGGACTTGACGATGTCGACCGAGATCTCGACGGCCCGGACGTCCCCCTTGTTCTCCAGCCAATGCAGCGTGTTCCGATCCTCGGGCCACCCGAGCCCCGGCCCGTACTCCGTGGTCATGCCGTCACGGTGGTCGGTGATAGTCCCTTCCAGGACGTAGACAGTCCCAGGCCGCCCCGCATGATCATGCAACGGCCCGAACACACCACCAGGCTCGATCGTCACCATCCGCATCCGCAGCTTGTGCCCCTCCATGCCGGCAATCTCAGCCCCCAGATCAACCGTCGCAAGCACCTCAACCGAAACACCCCGAGCCTCCGGGGCAACCTGTTCGTCACCCATCGCACTCCCCTCCCGTGGATTCGCGTGGCGGTTGAGCCGATTGTGCACCCCGGAAGCGATTTGTCAGGGCCGGAGCTGCCCAGTTTGCGGGTCGTAGCAGATCAGGCCGTGCTGCTTGGCGAGGTCAGCGGCAAACGAGCTCGCTTCGTCGGCTCTGCTCCACACCATGGGGAAATACAGGAGCGGGCCGATGGCTTCGCCAATCAGCGGCCCGGACGCCCATGGGCTGGCGTCGCTGTCGTTGTCGGTGATGTCCGGCCAACGTGCGAGAAGCGCCGCGACAAAGGCGGCAATCCGCGGCGAGGGCGGGATCGGTTCCTCGGCCTCGACGTACTTCTCGTACAGAGCTTGGAAGGCGTCTTCCGCGAGTTCGTCGCTAGCGGGGCGGTCGCCTTCCCAAACCGCGAGGTCATACGACATGCCCGAGATCGTGCCACACCCGCGACGTCGATCGTCACCTGCGGCTTCTCGAAGGCGTGATCGAGGCGCGCGCCGAGACCGATCCGCTGTCCGGAGCGGTCGCGCACGTAGACGCCGGTGTCTGCCCGGGACGCGATCAGCCCCTCGTTGCGGAGCAGCTTGAGCGCCTGCTGGACGGTCATCCGAGCGACGCCGTACTCCGTTGCCAGTTGCTGCCGCGAAGGTAGCTTGTCGCGTACGAAAAGCCCCAGGCTGGAAGTTGTCGCCTCTGCCTGGGACTCTCGGTGTGGAGCGGGTGACGAGAATCGAACTCGCGTAGCCAGTTTGGAAGACTGGGGCTCTACCATTGAGCTACACCCGCGGTGCTCGGACATGATTCCACATGGACCCGGGTGGACTCAAAACGGGTTTATCGGGGGCCGGTGGCACGAGCACTGGTTCGGGTCGACTAGACTTCTGCGGTCACTGCGGGGCGTAGCGTAGTGGCTAGCGCGCCTGCTTTGGGAGCAGGAGACCGCAGGTTCGAGTCCTGTCGCCCCGACAAACCCCCTGCAGCACCGCTGTGGCGCGGGCTGTTGCGTGCCGCACTTGTCACCGAATCAAGGAGAACCGCCACCGTGAAGAGCACCGTCGAGTCCTTGAGCCCGACCAAGGTCAAGCTCATCGTCGAGGTGCCGTTCGAGGAACTCAAGCCGAGCCTCGACGCGGCGTACCAGAGCATCGCCTCGCAGATCACCGTGCCCGGGTTCCGGAAGGGCAAGGTGCCGCCGCAGGTGATCGACCAGCGCGTGGGCCGCGGCCCGGTGCTCGAGGAGGCGATCAACGACGCGCTCCCGAAGCTCTACTCGCAGGCGGTCAGCGACAACCAGGTCAAGGCGATCGGCCGGCCCGAGGTCGACGTGACCGACTTCAACGACAAGGAGAGCCTGCAGTTCTCCGCCGAGGTCGAGGTCCGCCCGGAGATCACCCTGCCGGACCTGGAGGGCCTCAAGGCCGAGGTCGAGGACCTCGCGATCTCCGACGACGAGGTGAACGAGCAGATCGAGTCGCTGCGTCAGCGGTTCGGCTCGCTGAACCCGGTCGAGCGCGCGGTCGCCGACAACGACTTCATCACCATCGACCTGTCCGCCAGCAAGGACGGCGAGAAGGTCGAGGAGGCGCAGGCGACCGGCCTGTCGTACCAGGTCGGCAGCGGTCAGCTGCTCGACGGCCTGGACGAGGCCGTCACCGGCCTGAGCGCCGGCGAGAAGAAGACCTTCGTCACCCAGCTGGTCGGCGGCGCGCTGAAGGGCGAGGACGTCGACGTCGAGGTGACCGTGACCGCGGTCAAGGAGCAGGAGCTTCCCGAGTTCGACGACGAGTTCGCGCAGACCGCGTCGGAGTTCGACACCGCCGAGGAGCTGAAGGCCGACGTGCAGGAGCGGCTGCAGCGCGGCAAGCGGCTCGAGCAGGCCGGCGAGGCGCGTGACGCGGTCCTGGAGAAGATCCTCACGCTGGTCGACGTGCCGGTGCCCGAGGGTCTGCTCACCGACGAGCTGGCCGCCCGCAAGGAGAACCTGGAGCAGCAGCTCGGGTACTCCGGGATGACCATGGAGCAGTTCCTCGAGGGTGAGGAGCAGACCCAGGACGAGTTCGACGAGGACCTGAAGAAGCGCTCCGAGGACGCCATCAAGGCGCAGTTCGTGCTCGACCTGGTGGCCGAGCAGCAGGAGCTGAGCGTCAACGACCAGGAGCTCACCGAGCACATCGTCCGGCACGCGCAGCGCTCCGGCGTCAGCCCGGACCAGTTCGCCCAGCACGCCGTCGAGAACAACCTGGTCCCGAGCCTGGTGTCCGAGGTCGTCCGCGGCAAGGCGCTGGCCTACCTGGTGGAGAACGCCGAGGTCACCGACAAGTCCGGCAACACGGTCGAGCTGAAGACCCTGCAGCCCGACGGCACGTACGCCGACCCGGAGGCCGCCGAGGCCACCGAGGAGAGCGCCGCGGAGCCGGAGCCGGCCAAGGCCTGAGCAAGCCCGCCGTCACGGCCCGGGAACCCCACGCGGGGTTCCCGGGCCGTTCGCATTTCGCGAACCAGTTGCAAGGAAACCGTCGGTTGGGCCGCCTACGGTGGACGGTGAAACGATTTCCGGGCGGAGGGGGCGGGTGTGGCCGCGCTGCTGCAGGAGCCAGAGGTGCGACGGGACGCGGACGAGCCGGCCCGTCGCGAAGTACCTGACGAGGCAGCCGTCGAGGAGCCTGGATCGATGGTGCTGTGCGGCTGGTGATTCTTCCCGCTTTAGCTCACAGCAGACGCGCGGTGCGCCGTGAGCGAACACCTACGGCCCAGCCTTAGGTCTGTCGCCCCCGACCAGTAATGTCGGGTTCGTGAACGAGACATTTGCAGCCATCCCCACCGCCGCAGGCGGCAACGGAGCCGGCGGACAAGACGACGACATCTACCGCGAGCTGCGGAAGAACCGGATCATCTTCTTGGGGTCCGAGGTTCGCGACGACAACTCGAACGCGATCATCGCGCAGATGCTCCTGCTGAACGCCCAGGACCCGAGCGCGGACATCTGGCTGTACATCAACTCCCCGGGCGGCTCGGTCGACTCGGGTATGGCGATCTACGACACCATGCAGTGGATCTCCAACGACGTCGCCACCGTCGGGATGGGCCTGGCCGCCTCGATGGGCCAGTTCCTGCTCTGCGCCGGCGCGAAGGGCAAGCGCTACTCGCTGCCGCACGCGCGGATCATGATGCACCAGCCGTCCGGCGGTATGGGCGGTACGGCCTCGGACATCAAGATCCAGGCCGAGCAGTCGCTGCACCTCAAGGCGCTGCTGTTCAGGCTGATCGCCGAGCACACCGGCCAGCCGCTCGAGCAGGTCGAGAACGACGCGGATCGCGACCGCTGGTTCACCGCCGAGGCGGCCAAGGAGTACGGCTTCATCGACCACGTGGTCACCAGCGCGGCCCAGCTCAGCCAGGGCAGCCCGAACTCCTGATCTCCCACTCCGTCAGTTAAGGACGCACCATGAACTACTTCATCCCGCAGTGGGAGGAGCGCACGTCGTACGGCGTGCGTCGTGTCGACCCGTACACCAAGCTGTTCGAGGAGCGCATCATCTTCCTCGGTACGCCGATCTCGGACGAGATCGCGAACGCCGTGATGGCGCAGCTGCTGTGCCTGCAGTCGATGGACACCGACCGCGACATCAGCATCTACATCAACTCGCCGGGGGGCTCGTTCACGGCCCTGACCGCGATCTACGACACCATCCGCTACATCAAGCCGGACGTCTCCACGGTCTGCCTCGGCCAGGCCGCCTCGGCCGCCGCGGTGCTGCTCGCCGCCGGTACGCCGGGCAAGCGGTTCGCGCTCCCGAACAGCCGGATCATCATCCACCAGCCGGCCACCGAGGGCACCTACGGGCAGTCCAGTGACATCGAGATCCAGGCGAACGAGATCCTTCGCCTGCGCTCGCTGCTGGAGAAGATGATCTCCGACGCCAGCGGGAAGTCGCCCGAGGACGTCTCCCGCGACATCGAGCGGGACAAGTTCCTGACCGCCGAGCAGGCCGTCGAGTACGGTCTGATCGACCAGGTGTTCGAGTCCCTGAAGGCCCCGGTTCCGGCCGGAGTCTGACTCCGGTCCCCGGGCCCGGGAACTGTCAAGGGCCTGACGCGTTCGCCACCGGCGTAGTCACAACCCGGTGGCGAGCGCGGTTTTTCGGCCCCGGACGGGGTACCGTCAAAACGCGGCTCGGGGTCTTCATGGCTCGCCATGTTTCCCCGGTCCGTGCGGCCCATGCCCTCCCGGCCCTGTTCGATTGCGCATAGAAGGGATCTGTCCCGGTGGCACGCATTGGTGACGGCGGCGACCTGCTCAAGTGCTCGTTCTGCGGTAAGAGTCAGAAGCAGGTCAAGAAGCTCATCGCCGGTCCCGGCGTCTACATCTGCGACGAATGCATCGATCTCTGTAACGAGATCATCGAGGAGGAGCTGAACGAGGGCTCCGAGGTCGGTCTCACGGAGCTCCCGAAGCCCCGGGAGATCTACGACTTCCTCAATGCGTACGTCGTCGGTCAGGACGTGGCCAAGAAGGCTCTCGCGGTGGCTGTGTACAACCACTACAAGCGAGTTCGCGACGGTCAGGGCACCTCGAGTGCGGGCCGGCACGCGAAGGACGAGGCCGTGGAGCTGGCCAAGTCGAACATCCTGCTGATCGGCCCGACCGGCTGCGGCAAGACGTACCTCGCGCAGACGCTCGCCCGGATGCTGAACGTCCCGTTCGCGATCGCCGACGCGACCGCGCTCACCGAGGCCGGCTATGTCGGTGAGGACGTCGAGAACATCCTGCTGAAGCTGATCCAGGCGGCCGACTACGACGTCAAGAAGGCCGAGACCGGGATCATCTACATCGACGAGGTCGACAAGATCGCCCGCAAGAGCGAGAACCCGTCGATCACCCGGGACGTCTCCGGCGAGGGTGTCCAGCAGGCGCTGCTGAAGATCCTGGAAGGTACGACGGCCAGCGTGCCGCCGCAGGGTGGCCGTAAGCACCCGCACCAGGAGTTCATCCAGATCGACACGACCAACGTGCTGTTCATCGTCGGCGGCGCGTTCGCCGGCCTGGACCACATGGTCGAGCAGCGGGTCGGCAAGAAGACCATCGGCTTCAACACGGCGCCCGAGACGGAGAAGCCGAAGGAGCTCGGTGGGTACGCGGACGTGATGCCGGAAGACCTGCTGAAGTTCGGTCTGATCCCCGAGTTCATCGGCCGGCTCCCGGTGATCACCACGGTGTCCCCGCTGGACCGCGAGGCGCTGATCAAGATCCTGTCGGAGCCGAAGAACGCGCTGGTCAAGCAGTACCGGCGGCTGTTCGAGATCGACAACGTCGAGCTGGAGTTCACCGACGACGCGGTCGAGGCGATCGCGGACCAGGCGCTGCTCCGTGGCACCGGCGCCCGCGGCCTGCGGGCGATCATGGAGGAAGTCCTCCTGAACGTGATGTACGAGGTGCCCAGCCGTGAGGACGTCGCGAAGGTCGTCGTGACCGGCGAGGTGGTGCTGGAGAACGTGAATCCCACGCTGATCCCGCGCGACCAGATCGAGCGCACCAAGCGCGACCGGCGCGAGAAGAGCGCCTGACCGAAAGTCTGCAGTCGAGGAGGCCGGGTCCGCCGCGAGGCGGGGTCCCGGCCTCCTTCTCGTGGTGGACGCGACCGGAGAAGTCACCCGCCTACCGTCGGTGACATGACGCCCAGAAGAATCCTTCGAAGACTGTCTGTCGCCGGCGTGGCCCTGGTGCTGCTCACGCCGATGACTTCCGCCGTTGCGCAGGCAAGAACCGACGTACCGAAGATCGCATGGGGGAGTTGTGGCACCGACCCCAAGCTGAAGCCGTTCCAGTGCGCGAGTGTCGAGGTCCCGGCCGACTACGACCGCCCGCACGACCCGACGACGACGATCGCGCTGACCCGGTTGCCGGCGAGCGACCCGGCGCACAAGGTCGGCACGCTGTTCACGAACCCCGGTGGTCCGGGTGGTTCCGGCGTCGATTTCGTCCAGGCGGCCGCGCAGGCGATCTACACGCCCGAGCTCCGGGCGAGGTTCGACATCCTCGGCTTCGACCCGCGGGGTGTGGGCGGCTCCGACCCGACGACGTGTTACCCGACCGCGGCCGACGAGTCGAAGTCGCTGGCGAACGTCCCGCCGTTCCCGGTGACGGCGAAGGAGAACCGCCAGTTCGTGATCGACGCCGCGAAGGTCGCCGTCAGTTGCCAGACCACGTCACCGGACCGGCTCGCGCACTACTCGACCGCGAACGTCGCCCGGGACATGGACCTGCTGCGCCAGGCGGTCGGCGACGACAAGCTCACGTACGTCGGCTACTCCTACGGCACGTACCTCGGGGCGACGTACGCCAAGCTCTTCCCGGACAAGGTACGGGCGCTCGTCCTGGACGGCACGCTGAGCCCAGAGGCGTACTCCGGCTCGAACGGCGACAAGGATCCGCTCGGTGTCCGGTTGAAGCAGGGCGAGGGCGCGTCGGACACGTACGAACAGTTCCTTGCCGAGTGCAAGAAGGCCGGTGCGGACTGTGTGCTGAACAAGCTCGGCGACCCGAAGACCGTCGTGGAGAACACGCTGGCGCGGCTGAAGACGCAGCCGGTAGACGTCCCGCTGCCGGACGGCTCCACGGTGAAGGTGACGTACGCCGTCGCGGTCGCGATCACGTTCCAGAGCCTCTACGACCCGCACGGCTACCCCGCCCTCGCGGACATGTGGGCGCAACTCGCGGGCACGAACAAGGCCAAGGCAGCGGCCAGGGCGCCGAAGACGGTGATCGAGTGGAACAACCGTAAGGAGGACTACACGACGTCGATCGGCAGCGCGCTGCAGCCGTGTGTCGAGGCGAAGCAGTCCGGTCGCCCGTTGGCCTACCCGGCGTACGCCGCGGCCGCGGACAAGCGAGCGCCGCACTTCGGCGCGTACCGCACCTGGGTCGGCATCCAGTGCGAGTTCCTCGGGATCCGCGACACCGACGCGTTCCGCGGGCCGTGGAAGAACGACGTACAGCAGCCCGTCCTGGTCTTCGGTACCCGGCACGACCCGGCCACGCCGTACGAGTTCACCCGTCCGTACGCGAACCTGTACCCGGATGCGCGGATGGTCACGGTCGAGGGTTGGGGGCACACGACGATCGGGCAGAGCGCGTGTGCCGACCGGATGACCACGGACTACCTGACCGAGCTGAAGGCACCGGCCGATGGAGCGACCTGCACGCAGGACCGCAAGCCGTTCGACCCGCTCCCTACAGGGAAGAAAGCACTGAATCTGCTGCCGCAATAGTCTCGTCGACCTGGTCCGCGGTGTGCTCGGTGGACAGGAACCACAATCCACGCGGGACGATGTTGATCCCGGCAGCGAACAACCCGGCGTGGAACCGAGCCATCGCGGCCCGGTCGCAGGCGGCGAACGACCGGTAGTCCGTCACCGCGTCCTGGTCGGTGATGTACGTCTGGAACACCGGACCAGGTCCGTCGACGAGCAGCGGCACCCCGTGCCGCGCAGCGGCCGCGCGCAGGCCGGCCATCAACCGTTGGCCTGCCGCGGTCAGCGGCGGATAGACCGCGTCGCGGTGCTCGTCGAGATGCGTCAGTACGGCGTCCGCGGCGGCCATCGCGACCGGGTGCGAGTTGAACGTCCCCGCGTGCGCGACCTTCCCGTCCGCGATCGTGTCCATCACCGCCCGCGAGCCGACCAGCGCGGACACCTGCATCCCGCCGGCCATCGCCTTCCCAAAGGCGGCCAGGTCCGGTACGACGCCGAGCAGCTCGCCGGCGCCACCCGGGGCGACCCGGAAGCCAGTGATGATCTCGTCGAAGATCAGCAGCGACCCGTACCGCGCGGTGAGCTCGCGCAGCCCCTCGAGGTAACCGGGCTGCGGCGTGATGCAGCCGGTGTTGCAGAGCAGCGGTTCGAGAATCACCGCGGCGATCTCGTCGCCGCAGTGCTCCAGCACCGCGGTGACGGCCGGAAGATCGTTGTAGGGCAGCACGATCAGGTCGTCGGCGTCGTGGCGCGGCTGGCCCGCCGTACCGCCGACCGCGGTCGGGTGGCGGGCGTCGCCGGCCAGCGCGAGATCGGGGTGCACGCTGTACAGCACCGGGTCCAGCCAGCCGTGGTAATTGCCTTCGAACTTCACGATCTTTGGCCGCCCGGTGTGTCCGCGAGCCAGCCTGATCGCGCCGTGCACGGCCTCCGAGCCGACGCTGTTGAAGCGCACCAGTTCCGCGGCGGGGATCATGCGGCACAGGCGTTCCGCCACCTGTGCCTCCAGCTCGTGCTGGGCCGCGTACGCGACGCCACGACGTACCTGTGCCGATACTGCGTCGGCGACGAGTGGAGCGGCATGACCGAGCAGGTTGGGGCCCTGGCCGAGCACGTAGTCGAGGTATCGGTTGCCGTCGACGTCCCACAGCTCCGCACCGCGGGCGTGGTCGACGAACAGCGGCCGGTCCGCGCGCCGTGCGTCGCTGGAGACCCCACCGGCGATCACCTGCTTGGCTCGCGCGTACAGGCGGTCGGCGTGGTCGTGGACCCTCGTCTGCACAATGTCCTCCAAGACGGTCAGTCGAGCTTCTCGGTGAGTAAGCGGAACTGCTGACGCGGACGGCCACCGGCGGTGGAGCGGGCCGGGGGCAACGGCCAGGCGAGACCTGCCTCCACCAGTTCCTTCAGCATGCGGCGACCGGTCCGTTGGGTGACCTGCATGATGGCCGCGACGCCCTCGACGTCGACGACCACCTGCTGGCCGGTGGTGGAGCTCATGGCCGACGCGATCGAGGTGACGATCTCGAGCGCCCGCTGGTCGATCTGCGGCGCGCTGTCGACCGGAGTGGAGTCCGTCGTCGCCGGCCCCGGCTCGAGGTCCAGACGGTCGCCGCCACCGTCCAGGTACACGGCGACCTTCCCGCCGGCGGCCACCGAGTCCTCGACAGCCATCAGCGCGTTTGCCTCGGCTGCGCGCGCAGTCTGCCCCGTTCCCGCACCTACAGCGACGGGTACGCCGAGTTGCGCGGTCAGTGCACCAAGGAACGGTGCAACCGAGAACTGGTCGGTCAGCCGCACCAGAGCGCCGTACGTCGTCGTCACCAGGAACAACGTGTCGGACCGGCGGCTCACCGACGCGCCGACCTGGCGTGCCTCCGACAGCAGCTTCTGGTGGGTGAGCAACGCCAGCTCCTGCTGCCAGTAGTCACCCGACTCCGCCCGCGATCCACCGGTCGGAATGACCTGTACGGCGATCATCGCCAACTGATGCGCACCCATCCGCGTGCCCTGACCCAGCAGCACCGCGGTCTCCAGCGCGTCCCGCACACTCGACCGGGTCGGCGCGATCCGCAGGACGGGTACGCCGTCCGCGAGCAGCTCACGCTCCACCGAAAGGATCGTGGTCAACGCCACCGTCGTGTGCTGCCGCTCGAACTTCTCCCGGTGGAACGCGGCGAACCGGGCCACCGACTCGGGCCCGTCGTACGGGACGTCGTACACCTCGGCGGTTCGCAGGCCGATCTCGCTGTACGCCTCAGCGACGTCCGCGAGCGACAGCGAGTCGATGCTGACCCGGCTCAGGTCCACGCCGGGGATCGTCAGCGAGGCGCGCAGCAGGGCGGCGTACAACGCCGCGCCGGTCAACGGGAGGTGCGTGGAGGGAACGGTGAGCCAGTGGCCGGTCGTCGCCAGGTCGAACGCCCACGGGCCGGGGAACACGGCCGAGTCGATCCGGTCCCGCAGCCGCAGGTACCGCTCCTCGGCGTCGGCCTGGTCGTCGTACCCGCCGGTCAGGAACCGGACCCCGGGCACCGACCGGTCGGCGACCTCCTGCCCGACCTCCGCCATCGTCTTGACCAGCCGGCGCGGTCCGAACAGACCGACCGTCACCGACGGCAAGCGCTCGCCGGACACCGGCTCCGTTTGCTGCGTCTCGTCACTCATCGCCAACCTCTGGTTCCCCCGGCAGCGGCCGCCACCGGAACAGCTTGCGGGCGTTCCCGCTGAGAACATCTTGGCGTTGGCTCTCGGTCAGTGGTGCACACACCACCCGGCCGAGCGACATCCGCTGATCGATGAACGGGAAGTCCGAGCCGAACAGCACACGGTCGCTGCCCACCTGGTCCACCATCGACCGGATCAGCGGCCCGGTCATCTGTGAGCCGCACACCTCCAACCAGAGTGACCCGTACCGGCCCGCGGCCGCGATCGCCTCGTCGACCCCGGCCGGGGTGATCCCGGCATGCCCGAGGATCACCGGCGCACCGGGAAAGCGCTCCGCGACCGTCTCGAACAGCACCGGGGAGTCGTACGGCGAGTGGTGCTCGGAGTGGCTCAGCACCGGACAACCCGTCGACGCGGCGAACTCCCACACGCCGGCGTACCGCGCGCCGGTGACCGGGTAGCGGTGCAGGCTCGGGTGCACCTTGATCCCGACGAACCGTTCGTCGGCCGCGAGCCGGTCGAGCTCCCGCTCCGGGTCCTGCCACGGGTTGATCACCGCGTACGCCGCGATCCGGCCGGGATGCGCGTCGACGGCGGCGAGCGACTGCGAGTTGCCCAGGTGCGCGTCCTGCTGGATCGCCCGGTTCGCCGCGAGCACCGTGACCTCGGTCCCGGTCCGGTCCATCACCGCGACCATCGTCGCGGCGTCCGGCTCGGGGATGTAGAACAGCGAGTACGGGCCGAGGTGCGCGTGCACGTCGACGATCCCACGGCCCGGTCGCCGCCCGATCACGACCGGCCTCCAGCGGTACGCCGGACGCGGAACAGCCGACCGGCATTCCCGGAACCGACCAGTCGGACCGTCGCGTCGTCGAGTCCGGACCACGCCAGCCGGACGACACTCTCACCGGGGTCGCGCACCCCGAGTCCGGTCGCGAACAGCAGCCGGTCGGCGAGGTCATGGGCGGCCAGCCACTCGACGCCTTGGTGCGCGGCGAAGTCGACGAGGTCGACGTGGATGTTGGCGTGCCCGGACAGCGCGGCCCAGAGCTCGCGCAGCTTGCGGTAGCCGAGGTTCGACACGACCAGCGGGAGCTCTGGGAAGCGGGTCGCGATCGCGGTCAGTTCGGGCCAGGTGATCTCGGCGGCGTCGACACACAGCGGCAGGTGGTGGATCTCCAGGGCGCCGTACAACTCCTCGAGGAGCGCGGGGGAGTAGCCGTGCGACAAGGGGTGGATGCGGAAGGCGGCGACGCCGTCGTCCACCGCACGATCCACCAGCGCCGTGAGCGAGTCGAGTTCGCCGGGTGTCATGGGAACCGCGGTCCAGCAGGGGAGGACGCCGCGGTCGGCGAGACTGTGCGCGACCGCGGACGCCTCCGCGTTGCCGCCGATCGGGTCGTGCAACCAGGACGCCATCGCGCTCACCAGGGCGCCCGACATCGCATGCCGGTCCAGGTGCGCGGCGATCGCGTCACGATCCGTGGGCGGCAGCAGTGAGGCAGGGTGCGCGCCGGTGACGATCCGCGCGTCGAACCAGCCGCTCGTCACGTCGTCACTCATGCCGAATCCCGGCAACGGTCCAGGACCCGGCGTACGGGAGCGTCAGGTGGGTCCAGCCTTCCTCGTGCGCAGCGTCGATCGCCATGTCGTTCAGGCGAATCTCGTCGGCTGCGCGAACCCACAGCCCGCAACGCCCCGCGCAGGTGATCTCGAACCGCATCGCACCGTCGGACACCGCCACGAGTACGTCGACCTCGTCCGTGGCGCGGAGTAGCTCCGGCAGCTCGGTCACCTTCCAACCAGTTGCCCACGACAACTTCCCGTCGACGGTCCGCGTCCACGTGGACTCGCCGACCCGGTCGACCGTCTCGCCGATCGCGACCACCAGTTCACCGCCGAGGTGGTCGACCGAGACCTGGTCCGGTCGGCCGCCGGCGTGCGGCATCAAGACGGTGCGGAAGTCACCTCTCGATCGCCCGAAGGACAGCGTGTACAGCGGTCCGTACTCGGCGGCCTTGCGATCCGGGAACGGTCGTCGCGCGACGCCTTCGCCGCGCTCGACATTCGCCGGTCCGCCGACCTCGATCAGCAGCAATCCCGGTCCGTCATCGGCCGAGGCGTCGTACGTCGACGGCCCGACCTCACGCCACGGATGCACCGCATGCCAGAACGAACGGAACGTGTGCGGCCCCGTGGCCTCGTCCGTCACCACGACGTACGCCGGCTCCTCGCGCACCATCGCGATCGTGCGTGCCTGCGGTACGCCGTTCCCGTGATGCCGACCGGAGAACACCGCGACCACGCCCGTGTCGACCAGGGGATCAACCGCGACCCCACGATCGGTCGACAGTTCGCGACCGTCGATGAGCACTGTGTTGTGCCCCCGCCCCGACTGGAACCACGTCAGGTACTCCGGATCGTCATAGCTCGGCGGCCCACCCGCCTCCCACAGCAAGGGCTGCTGCCATCCGTCCAGCACGAGATCGAGTACTGCGCGGTGCGAGTGCGACTCCAGTTCGTGCTCGATGTGCGGCCCGTGGTTGATCACCGCGCGCAGCTCGTCGCTGCGCAGGATCGTGTACCCGGACTCCGGCAGGACCGTTGCGCGGGGCAACTGAATGCTGGGTGTGCCGGTGGTGTCCCGCACGGGGAACGAGGCCGCCTCGACGGCGAACTCCTCGGGCGACAGCCACTGCGCGGCAAACCCCGCGAGCGCCGGATCGTCCAAAAGGTAGCTCCCACGTACCAACGAAGCCGCCGGCCATTCGATCCCGCTGTCCTGCAGGTGCGGCAGCCACCCGCCCGACGACACCAGCTCGACCATCCAGTGGTGCATGGCTGCGAACCGTGGATGCCCTGCCACCGCAGGATCGATCCGCGCCGCGGTCTGCAGCGCGGTGAGTACCATCCGGTGGTAACCGGGCGACCGCTCGTAGTGCCCACCATCGGGGTAGATGTCCAGCACCAGGTGCTCCTCGATCCGCTGCCGTGCCCGCTCGGCCCACGCCGCCGACTCCACGAGTGACGGCAGTACGGCGCTGAGCTGCAGCAGTTCGGTCGCGCACACGAGCTGCCAGTTCCCGTGCCGGAAGACGTCATGCTCGTCGTACGCCCAGCGTGCACCGCCGACCAGGGTCGCGACCAGTCGGCCCCAGACGCAGTCCGACAGCGGGGACGTGGTCAGGACCTCGAGTGTCGGCAGCAGGCTGCGACAGCGCGCCCACGTCCCGAGCGAATACCAGATGGCGTCGAGGCCCGGCCATTCACCGGTCACCGAGTCGCGGTGCTCGACCCAGTCGTCCAAGTGCCGTTCGAAGGCTTGCAGATACCGTTCGTCACCGGTCAGCAGCCAGGCGTGGACCCCGGGCACCAGCCATCCGAGGTAGTGGAACCCGTACAGCTGCGAGCGTCCACGTCCCAGCCCGGTGACCTCGACACCCTCGAGGAGCGGAGCAGCAGCAGCCAGTACGGCGTCCGCGGCCGGCGTGGACCGGATCGCGTCGACCCACTCGGGCAACGGCCACGCGGGACGCCGCAGCTCACCGGCCACGAAGGCCCGGAGGCCGGCGAGATCGGTGGCCGGTGATCCGAACGCCTTGATCAGGTCGTCCGTCCCGATCCGGTTGATCCGCCCGTCGATGTGCCGCGGCTTCTCAGGCCCCTTGCTCATCCACGTCCTCGCTTCGCTCCGGGCGCGGATGAGACACGATGCACGCTGTCCTTTGTGATGAACTCACTCCGTTCGTTCATGCCAGCCCAGGATCGGCGAGCATCGAGACGTCGACCGGCTGCCGCGTCTCGATCGACCGGTGCGCGGCCTCCAGTACGGCGGTGACGTTGCGGCTGCTCTCGATCGTGATCAGCGGCTGCCGCCCGGTCCGGCTGCAGTCCACCCAGTGCGCGATCGCGTCGGCGTACGCACCGGACGGGATGCCGTGCATGACCCGCTGGAGCATGTTCCGCGGGTAGCTGTACCCGTCCGGCTTCGCCAGTACGACGCTCTCCTTCTGGCGATCCAGCTGGACGACACCGTTGTCGGCGACGACCGACACGTAGGAGTCGACGGTGGTCGGGAACGTGTTCGGGTAGATCCACGCTGATTCGAAGGTCGCCACCGCGCCGCGCGAGTACTCCGCCTGGATCTGGATCGCGTCCGGGGTGTCGATGCCGAGCGACCGGAGCTTTCCCCAGCGGGCGGTCGCGTAGACCCGGCGTACCTGGTCGCGGAGCAGCCAGGAGACCAGGTCGATGTCGTGGCTGGACAGGAACCAGGCGCAGGTCGTGCGGTCGGCCCAGGACAGCATCTCGGTGGGTACGAAGATCGTGTCGTCCTTGCGGGCGTACGCGACCGCGGCGTCACCGAGGTCCGCGAGCAGCTCGTGGGCCTGGGCGTACGCCGGCACCCAGCGGTGGTTGAACAGGCACATCGCGACCACTCCGTGCTCACGGATCGCCTGCACCGCCGCGTCCGCCTCGGCGACCGATGTGGTCATCGGCTTCTCCACCAGGATGTGCTTGCCTGCCTCGGCGGCGAGCACCATCATCTCGCCGTGGACGTCGTCCGGGGTGGTGAGGACGACGGCGTCCACCGTGTCGTCGGACAGCAGCGCCGCCAGATCGGGACGGAGCGTGGGGCGTGGTGCGCCGCGGCCGGCGATCTCGTCGGCCAGTTGCCCGGCCGACGCCGCCGACCTGCTGGTCACCGCGGTGATCTCGGCGTCGGCCCGGCCGGACATCGAGAACGCGTTGCCACGCCCCATGATCCCGGCCCCCACAATCCCGATCCGCAACACGTCCGTCACGTCATTTGCCCTTCGCCAGAGTGTCGTTCCACGCCTTCTCGGCGTCGTCCAGTGCCTGCTTCGCGGACTTCGTGCCGGACATGAACGCGCGGACCTGGTCGTCGAACAGCTGCCGGAGCTGCTCGTCGTTCCCGGAGCCCATCGACGCGTCCACGCTCTGCTTGAAGGTGTCGACCAGGATCTTGCGGGCCTGGTCGGCGGGCGTGTTCCCGGTGATGTCGGTGAAGAACGGGTCTTCGAGCGCCTTCACCGACGACGGGTAGATCGGGACCAGCTTGCAGAGTGCGAGCTGCTGTTCGGGCGCGGCGACGTACTTGAGCCAGGCGGCCGCCGCGGCCTGGTTGTCGGACTTCGCCGGGATGCCCATCACCTGCTGGCCGGGCATGTAGAACTTGCCGTCGGCACCGAGTGCCGGCGGACCGACCACGATCGACGAGTACACCGCGGGCGCGTTCTTCTGCACGTTCAGCAGCGAGCTGGACACGGCGGCCGGGTTGAACGCGATCAGCTTGTTCTCCAGCGACTGCGGCAGGTCGCGCGGGTTCTCGCTGAGCGCGCCGGGAGCGATCGCGCCCGAGGTGAACAGCGGCTTGAACTTCTCCAGCAGCGCAAGCGTCTGCGGGGTGTTGAACGCGGCCTTCTTGCCGTCCTCGGACAACAGCGCGACACCGTCGGCCTGGACGACACTCGAGTACGACATGAAGTTCGTCGCCGACTTGCCGGTGGCGTCGTGGTACTTCTTCGCCAGCGCGAGCGCGTCGTCGTACGTCTTCGGCGGCTTCGCCGGATCGAAGCCGGCCTTGGCCAGCAGATCCTTGTTGTAGAACGACAGCGACGTCCCGCCGTTGTACCAGGGGATCGCGATCCGCTTGCCGTCGACAACCATCGGCTCGGCAAGGTTGGGTAGGTAGGCGGCGACGTCCTGCTGGCTGAACAGCGAGTTCAGGTCCGCCATCGACCCGGCGAACAGGCCGGTCGTCGCCGAGGTGAAGTTGACGACGTCCGGCACCTTCCCGCTGGCCAGCGCCGCCAGCAGTTTGGTGGTGATGTCCGCACCCGGGACGTCGACCCAGTTGATGTGAACCTTCGGGTGTTCCTTCTGGTAGGCGTCGATCCACTTCTGGATGTCCGGCCCGTAGTTCTTCTGCAGGTTGATCGTCCACCACTCGACGTCACCCGAGTAGGCGTCGCTGGACTGCTGTTCGGCGTCGCCGCCGGCCGGGCTGCCGGAGACACAGCCCGCGAGGGCGAGGACGAGCGTGGCGACCACGGTGGTGATGCGGAGTCTGTGCAGGGGACGGGCCATCGTCGGCTCCTCGGAACGGAATGTCCTAAACCTGGCTTACAGACATCAGAGTGTTCGCCATCGAGAAGCACGAGTCAACGGACAAAGCGCCGAAATTTTCCGTAATTACCGCTTCCGGAGTGATCCGATCTGCGTTACGGTTCCCGTCAGCTTGGATCTGAAATCTGGGTTTCAGACACGAGGAGCAGCATGCCGGGTCTCAAAGGTCGCGTGGTCGGCCAGCACTGGTACACGCCGTACGTGTTCATGCTGCCCGGGCTGCTGTTCTACGCCGCGATGTTCGCCTGGCCGGCGGTGATCGCGATCCAGCTGGCGTTCTCCGACTACGACATCGTGCATCCGGTGCGGTTCTCGGGGCTGGACAACTTCGTCCGGCTGGCGCACGACCCGAGGGTCTGGATCGCGTTGCGGAACTCGCTGCTGTTCGTGCTGATGTTCCTGCCGCTGACGGTGATCGCGCCGCTGTTCCTGGCGATGCTGGTGAACCTCAGGCTGCGGGCGATCCAGGCGTTCCGGATGCTCTACTACCTCCCGGTGATCACGTCGATGGTCGCGGTGGCGGTCGCCTGGCGATACGTGTTCAACCGCGAGGGCGTCGTGAACTGGTTGCTCGGCCTGTTCGGCGCCGGGCCGACCGACTTCCTGCTCGACCGGCATTGGGCGCTGCCCACGGTGGTGCTGCTGGAGGCGTGGAAGAACGCCGGTCTGTTCATGATGATCTACCTCGCCGGTCTGCAGGCCGTCCCGTCGGACCAGATCGAGGCCGCGACGATCGACGGTGCCAACGGGTGGCAGCGGCTGATGCACGTCGTCGTACCGTCGCTGCGGCCGACGTTCGCGGTCACGCTGGTGCTCAGCATGCTCGAGGCGATGCGCGCGTTCGAGTCGGTCTACGTGCTGACCCGGGGCGGGCCGCTCGACTCCACCCTCACCCTCGGCTACTACATCTGGTCGAAGGCCTTCGAGGACTACGACATGGGCTACGCGAGCGCGGTCGGCCTGCTGCTGTGGGCGATCATGATCGTCCTGGCCGGCTTCAACCTGTTGGTGACCCGGCGGAGGGATGTCTGATGGCTCGAAGGTTGTACCGCCGTCCGCGGCGGATCCACCTGCGCCGAATCGGTCTCTACGTCCTCCTCGTCGCGGTCGCCCTGCTGTTCATCGGGCCGTTCCTGATCCTGCTCAGCGCCGCGACCAAGCCGGCCAACCAGGACGTGTTCGGCTTCCCGCCGGACCTGATCCCGCGACCGCCGGTCGCCGACTGGTTCCGCGAGGCGTGGACGACGATCCCGTACGCGCGGTTCCTGGTGAACTCGGTCATCTACGTCGGCATCACGATCCCGGTGTACCTCGTGGTGTCCGCGCTGACGGCGTACCCGCTGGCCCGGATCGCGTTCCGGGGCCGCGGTGTGTTCTTCATGCTGTTCCTGTCGATCATGTTCCTGCCCGGCGAGCTGATGCTGATCCCGCGGTTCCTGGTGATGAGCCAGCTCGGGCTGACCGACACGTTCGCGGCGGTGATCCTGCCCGCGATCCTGTCCTCGCTCGGGATCTTCCTGCTCCGCCAGGCGTTCTCGCAGATCCCTGACGAGATCATCGAGGCGGCCCGGGTGGACGGCGCGAACGAGTTCGCGATCTTCTGGCGGATCTGCGTGCCGATCGTCGCCCCGACCCTGGCCGTACTGGCGATCCTCGGGTTCGTCTCGGTCTGGAACAGCTTCATCTGGCCGCTGGTGGTGCTGACCAGCCAGTCGAAATTCCCGATCGCCCTCGGGATCGCCTATCTGAGCGGCGTCTCCGGCACCGACGTCCGCGGTCTCGCGGCCGGCACGGTGATCTCGCTGGTGCCGGTCGTCGTCGTCTTCCTGTTCCTGCAGAAACGCATCCTCAACAGCATGGGTGGCGCCGTCAAAGGCTGACCCCCCGCCCCTACCTTTGTGAGGCATCGATGCAGCTCAGCCGTCGCACACTCCTGCTCGGAACCACCGCCGGCGGGATCGCCGCCTGGACCGGTCTCCCAGCCCTCTCCGCCGCCGCCGACCCACTCGTCTACGACTCACCCGCCGCCTTCGACGCCGCGCAGGCGGGGTACCTGGCCTCGAACCCGCAGGACAACGAGGCCGGGCTCTATGCCTGGGGCGAGTCGTACTTCCTGCTCAGCCTCCTGCGGATGTACGAGGCCTACCAGGACGAGCGCTACCTCAAGACGTTCGAGGACCGCGCCCACCACCTGATGAGGACCACCGACCACGCGCGCAAGGTCACCGACTACAAGGGCCGCTCCGGCAAGGTCTGGCGCACCGCCGGCAACTACACGGCCGGCCACGGCGTGCTGCCCGACGGCACCGGACAACCTGCGGTCCAGTTGCGCTGGGCGGGCACCCGGTCCGCGGAGTCGACGGCCGAGGTCTCGAATGTTGCCGATGGCACCTTCACGCTCGTACTCCGGAACCCGGCCACCACGACCGTCGTGACACTGGCCGGCGTGACGCTTGATCCCGCCTCGCCGTCGTACGTCGTCACTGCGGTGAACAACGCCTACAACGCGGGACTGCGCTGGACCGCGGTCGATCTGCGGGACGCACCGGCCGCGGCACCCGCGAAGGCCGGCACGATCGCCTTCCAGCCGCAGTACTACGTTTTCGCCGTTCACACCGGGATGGTCGCGTTCCCGATGGCGCGGTACGCGCGGATGGTGCTGCAGTCGGCGAAGCTCCGGAAGGGGACGCGCCAGCAGTTCGCGCGGGAGGTGCTCGACGCGGCCACCGAGGCGGTCGCGTTCCACGACGACGAGTGGGTCTCGCGACCGGACGGGACCGGGGACTTCGTCTGGCCGAAGGGCGCACCGATCCCGTTCGACGGGACGATCCAGCCGTACAACCAGAGTCAGGCGATCGGCCAGGTGCTGATCGAGCTGTTCCGGGTCACCGGCAATCCGCAGTACCGGACCCGCGTGCTGCAGATGCTGAAGGCGTACGAGCCCGCGCTGCGGCCCGTCGGGGACGCGTACGTGTGGACCTATTGGCCGCCGTACAGCGAGTTGTACGCCGGTTATCCGAAGACCGCCGGGATCTCGGAGTACACGCCGTCGTACCCGGCGTCGAAGCAGATCGAGGACCTGAGCCACGCGGCGATCAGCACCGAGTTCGTGCATGCGGCGTACGACGCGGGGATCGACGGCGGGCCGGCGACCGACGTCCAGCGGTTCACCAAGACGTTCACGCAGAACCTGGTCCGGTCGGCGACCGAGGTCTGGTACCGCGTCGACGGGACCGGGGACGCGGTACCGGCCAATGCGGTGCAGTGCGCACGCTGGGGTGCGTACGCCGAACAGGACGTGCTGGTCTATCAGCAATCGTTGCGTGTCTACGACGCCGTACAACTCGTGCCGGTGCAAGGCTCGCATGCATTGGGTATCGCGTATCTGAACTGGGCCAAGAACGCTGGTTGGAGGAACAAGTGAAACTGCTCCGGATCCATACCCCGGAGGGACTCCGCGACGCCGTGCTGAACGAGGACGGCGGCGTGCTGCCGCTCTCGGGCCCGTCGGAGCCGTTCGACGCGGACAGGTGGCGCTCGCGAACGCCGACGGGGTTGTCCTTGAACTACGCCGACGTCCGGCCGGCATCACCGCTCGACCCAGGGAAGATCGTGTGTGTCGGACTGAACTACGCCGACCATGCGGCCGAAGGCGGGCAGCAGGCGCCGGCCGAGCCGATCCTGTTCATGAAGGCGCCCGACACGGTGGTCGGTGCGTACGACGACATCGTCATCCCGCGCGGTGCCGAGAAGACCGACTGGGAGGTCGAGCTCGGCGTGGTGATCGGGCGCACCGCGGCGTACCTCACCGACGAGGCGGACGCGATGGCGCACGTCGCCGGCTATGTCCTGGTGAACGACGTGTCCGAGCGGCATTTCCAGCTGGAGCGCGGCGGTGGTCAATGGGACAAGGGCAAGAACGCCGCGACGTTCTGCCCGCTCGGCCCGTGGATCCTGACCGCGGACGCGGTACCCGACCCGCAGGCGCTCAGGCTCGGCCTCGACGTGAACGGTACGGCGATGCAGGACAGCTCGACTGCCGAGATGATCTTCGGCGTCGCCTTCCTCGTGCACTACGTCTCGCAGTTCATGACGCTCTACCCGGGTGACGTGATCAGCACCGGTACGCCGGCCGGCGTCGGCGCGGGCCAGAAGCCGCCGCGGTTCCTGCGCGAGGGCGACGTCCTGCGGGTGTGGGCGGACGGCCTGGGAGAGCAGCGCAACCGGCTCGTCGCGGCGCCCTGATGAGCGCCTACCTGACCGCGATCACAGGCCTGCTCGGGCGGATCGAGGCCGAGGAACAGGACTCGATCGCGACCGCCGCGGGCGTGCTCGCGGACCAGATCGCCGCCGACCGCCTGGTCCACGTGTACGGACCGGGCGGTCACTCGAACCTCGCGGCGCAGGAGATCTTCTTCCGCGCCGGCGGTTTGATGCACGTCTCCGCGATCCTCGACGAGGGCACGCTGCTGTCCAACGGCGCGCTCCGCTCGATGGCGGTCGAGCGTACGCCGGGGTACGGGCGGATCGTGATCGCCAACGCCGGCCTGGGGACGGGCGACGTACTGGTGCTCGTCAACGCCTACGGGATCAACGCGGCGCTGATCGATGCCGCGTCGACCGCGCGGGACTCCGGCGTACGGACCATCGGTGTGAGCTCCCGGCAGCACGCGGAGCAGACCGCCGCGGATCACCCGGCCCGGCATCCGTCGGGTGCGAACCTGCACGACGTGGTCGACGTCGCTGTCGACACGAAGGTGCCGATCGGCGACGCGGTGCTGGAGTTCGACGGGCTGCCGGAGCGGGCCGGGGCGGTCTCGACGTTCGCGAACGCGTTCGCGCTGAACACGATCGTGCTGCGGACGCTGGAGGAGTTGCTGTCCCGGGGCATCTCCCCGCCGGTGTGGCGCAGTGGCAACGCACCCGGCGGGGACGAGGCGAACGCCCAGTTCCTCGACCGCTTCCGGCAGCGGGTCCGCTGGCTCTAGTTCTTCAGGGCAGTCGCGATGGCCTCGGCGATCGGCGTGGTGGGGCGGCCGATCAGCTTGCTGAGGTCGTCGCTGCGGCGGGCCAGGCGGCCGCGCTGGATCGCGTTGTCGACCCCGACGAACAACTGCGCCACCGGCTCCGGGAAGCCGGCGCCGACCAGGACCTGCGCGTGGTCGGCGGGCGAGAGGTTGTTGTAGGCAACGTTCTGTCCGGACTGCTTCGACAGCTCGGCGGCGTACTCCGTCAGCGTCCAGTCGGTGTCACCGTTCAGCTCGTACGCCTTCTGCTCGTGCCCGTCACCGGTCAGGACCGCGGCCGCCGCGGCCGCGTAGTCCCGCCGCGCGGCCGACGCGATCCGGCCGTCACCGGCGCTGCCGAGAACCCCGTTGGCCAGCTGTACGGCGATCTGGTCGGTGTAGACCTCGTTGTACCAGCCGTTGCGCAGGAACGTGTACGGCAGTCCGGAGTCGAGGATCGCCTGCTCGGTCGCGCGGTGATCGGCCGCCAGGTCGAAGTCGGCCTCCGGGCCGCCGAGAACGCTGGTGTAGGCGATCCGGGCGACGCCGGCGTCCTGCGCGGCCGCGACGACGGCCTTGTGCTGGTCCAGCCGGTTCGGCTCCAGACCCGAGATCAGCAAGACGGTGTCGCCGGCGCCGAAGGCCTTGCCCAGCGCGTCCGCGTCGTTGTAGTCGGCGATCCGGACCTCGACGCCGCGCTCGGCGAGCGGGGCGGCCTTCTCGGCGTTCCGCGCGACCGCGACGACCTGGTCGGCCGGGACCCGCTGGAGCAGCTCGTCGACGACGAGAGTGCCCAGGTGTCCGGTAGCGGCGGTGACGACGATGCTCATCAGTACTCCTCGTGATTGACGTTGTGTCACCGACAGTAGACCGGAGTGGTGAGCGGATGTATGTCTATGGAGCGCTCATTTATGTCTCATCGTCTTGACGGATGCGCGTATCATGACAGGCATGGATGTGCTTGCCGATGTCGTCACCGCGATGAAGACCGGCCCCGCCACCTCCGGACGCACCGACGTCCGGGGCCCGTGGGGTCTCGGCTTCGTGCACTCGTTCGGCGCCACCTTCCACCTCGTCCTGCAGGGTACGGCGTGGTTGCTGCCGCTCGACGGTGAGCCGATCCCGCTCGGCCCGGGCGACGCGGTGCTGCTGCCGCGCGGCCTGGACCATTCGCTCGTCGACCACCCGGACTCGCCGGTGGTGCCCTTCGACCCAACCGTCGAGGAGCCGCCGCAAGGTCAGGGCGCCCGTTCGTTGCTGCTGTGCGGGACCTACCTCCTCGACCGCGAGCGGCCGCATCCCGTGTTGAGCCGGTTGCCCGACGTGGTCGTCGTACCGGCGAACCCGGGGAAGCACCGGTCGTTGCATACGGCAATCAGCATCCTGGGTGAGGAGCTCGACGCGCAGCGGCCGGGTGCGGCGGCCGTCGTGCCGGCGCTGGTGGATGCGTTGCTGGTGCTGATTCTGCGGGCCTGGTTCGAGGACAACGACTGCCCGACGGAGCGGGGCTGGGCGCGGGCGCTGACCGATCCCGCGGTGGTGCAGTCGCTGGAGCTCATCCACGAGAGGCCGGGCGCCGCGTGGACTGTGGCCGATCTGGCGGCGGCTGTCGGGTTGTCCCGGGCGGCCTTCGCGCGCCGGTTCACGGACGCGGTGGGCGAGCCGCCGCTCACGTACCTGTCCCGCTGGCGGATGACGACCGCGGCGCGGCTGCTGCGCGACCACGACCAGCCGCTCGCCACGGTGGCGAAGGAGATCGGCTACACGTCGGAGTTCGCGTTCGCGAAGGCGTTCAAGCGCGACTTCGGCGTACCCCCAGGGACCTACCGCAAGCAGCTCACTCCGGCCTGAGCCGGCGTCAGGTCGTCCGGCCGGAGCGTCGCGACCAGCTCGCCGCGGCTGCGGACGCCGACCTTGGCGAACGCGGACTTCAGGTGGTCCTGGATCGTGTGCGGCGAGATCGACAGCCGGTCGGCGATCGCGTTCGTGGTGTGCCCCGAGATGACCTCCAGGCAGATCTCGCGCTCCCGCACGGTCAGGCCGTACGCCGCGAGCAGCATCCCGACCAGGTGCCGGCCGGACGCCGGCTCGATCGTCACCACGACTTGGTCGTCGGTGTCGCCTTCGCCGATCAACCTGCTGCCCTGCAGGACGACCCAGCCGCCGGATGCGGTCTGTACCCGCGCCTGGAACGTCCCGGACGTCGCCGCTCGGGTGCCCGTGTCGACCGCGCGCAGCAGCACGCCGAAGCGTCCGGGTGCGATCTCGTCCAGCTCGTCCTGCCAGGTCCGGGCGGCCGCCGTGATCGCGCGTGGTTCGCCGCTCGGTCCGGTGACGACGATCGACGGGCCCGCGCCGCCGCGGTACCCGTGCGCATCCGTCCGGACCGCGACCCGCGTCGCCGCGCCGATCACCGGCGCCACGGACTGCAGGAACTCGACCTCCCGGTCGCTGAAGTCCGGCCCGCCACGCACGAACCCGGCCGCGCCCCAACAGTCCCCGTCGACCGTGAACGTGGTCCGCACCTCGTGCTCGATCCCGAGCGGCCGCCACACCTCGTTCAACCGACGATGCCCGACCACGTCCCGGTGCGGCAGGTCCGAGAGCCGCGCGACCTGGTGATCACGACGGGCCAGCTCCGCGAAGGAGTTCGGCACCGTCCCGGCGTACTCCGTTTCCGCCAGTCGCGGCTCGTACTCCGCCGGGATCCGCGCGGCGCCGCTGGTCATCGAGCTGATCACCAACGTGGCCGGATCGATCCCGGCCCAGCACGTCAGCTCGCTCCCGATCACCCGCTCGACCACTTCGATCGCGGCCGAATGCAGCGCCGCGACCCCCATCCCCGATGTCGCAAGCGCCGCGATGTCCCGCCGCGCGGTGAGCGCCCGGCCCTCCCACATGAGGCCAGTATGCGCCGCCGCACCCCGGCCTCCTATCCCCGAAATGTGGGGATTCCGGCCGCGTTCGAGACCCAGTTGCGCGGGATGTCGATCGCGCCGCACGCTTCCTACCGTCGCCGGTATGACCGAATCAGTTCACCTCAGCAACGCGGGCAACGGCGCCGAGTATGCCGCCCCGGACGCGACCGTGACCGTGAAGATCGGCGCCGACCACACCGACGGACAGTACGAGGTCTTCGAGATCGACGCGCCCCGCGGTCCCGCGGCGCCGCTGCACAGCGAGTCCTGGAGCAAGGCGTTCTACGTCCTGCAGGGCCGGATCCTCGTGCAGGCAGGCGATCAGGGCTACGACCTCGGTCCGGGGTCGTCGATCAGCATCCCGGCCGGCACCCTCAACACCTTCTCGGTGCTGACGCCGTCGGCGAAGTTCCTGACCATCAGCCAGACTGGCCGGATGGGCGCGTTCTTCGCCGAGTTGTCCGGCGCCGACCCTACCGACTACGTCGCGCTGGGCGAGCTCTCCCGCCGGCACGGCGTCCTCCTGGCAGGGACGACATGAGTACGGCGGCGCAGGTGCTGGCGCTGGTGATCGCCGGGATGCTCGTCGTGGTGTTCGTGATGGAGGCGCTGTTGTACCGGAACCCGCGGCTCTACCCGCTGTTCCTCACCAAGCCGCGGGACTTCGACGCGATCCGGCTGTGGACCGTGAACGTGGGCTGGTACAACCTGACGACCGCGGTCGCGCTGGTCGCGGGCGTCGTACTGGCTGCGACCGATCAGGTGCCGCAGGGCGAGGCGCTGGTGACGTTCACGGCCGCGCAGCACACCTTCCTGGCTGTCGTGCTGGTCGTTTCGGAGCGCCGACTCTGGTTCAACGCCCTGCTGGAAGGGATTCCTGCCGCGGTTTTGCTCATCCTTGTCCTGTAGGAAACTTACGGGTTCTGCGTAATCATGGGCAGCAAGCACCACACACACTCAAGGTTCCCCAATGGTCACCGGCAGTTCGACCGGAGCGGGGGCCTACCGCCCTGAGTACCCGTGAAGGTGAGGCCCATGAGCCCAATCAGTCGCAGGACCCTCGTTCTCGGCGGACTCGCCGCGGCTGGTGCCGGCGCCCTCCCGGCTGCCGCCCAGTCGTCCGTGATCACCGCCACCGCCGCCGTCCCGTACCCGTTCCAGCTGGGTATCGCCTCCGGTGAGCCGGACGCGAACAGCGTCGTGCTCTGGACCCGGCTGGCCCCATCGCCGACCAACGCCGACGGTCAGGGCGGCATGGCGAACGCCGACGTCGCCGTCGACTGGCAGGTGTCGACCACCGACACGTTCAGCACGCTGGTCTCCTCCGGCACCGTGACCGCGCAGTACGCGTCGGCGCACTCGGTGCACGCGATCGCGGGCGGTCTCAGCCCGGACGCCGACTACTTCTACCGGTTCCGGGCCCAGGGCCACATCTCGCCCGTCGGCCGGACCCGCACCACCCCGGCGGTCGGCGCGGCCGGCCGTGACCTGCTGATGGCCTTCACCTCCTGCTCGCACTACGAGGAGGGATATTTCACCGTCTACCGCCGGATGGCCGAGGAGAACCCGGGGGTCATCCTGCACCTGGGCGACTACATCTACGAGTACGGCGCGACCTCGGGCCGCCCACGGCTGCACCTCGGCAGCGAGATCGTGTCGATCGCGGACTACCGCCGCCGGTACGCGCAGTACAAGACGGACCCGGATCTGCAGGCCGCGCACGCTGCCGCGCCGTGGATCGTCGTACCGGACGACCATGAGGTGGAGAACAACTACGCCGGCACGGTGCGGGAGAACAACACCCCGGCGCTCACCGCGGCGCAGTGGACCGCGCGGCGGTCGGCGGCGTACCAGGCGTACTACGAGAACATGCCGCTGCGGCCCGCGCAGGTGAACAGCGGCAACAGCATCCAGCTGTACCGGCGCCTGCGGTGGGGGAGCCTGGCGACCTTCCACATGCTCGACACGCGTCAGTACCGCGACGACCAGGCCTGTGGTGACGGCTGGAAGGATTGTTCGGACGCCGACCTGGCAAGCCGCAGTCTGCCCGGCAACCCGCAGGAGACCTGGCTGCTGGACGGACTGAACCAGCACCTCGGGACCTGGGACATCATCGGCCAGCAGGTGTTCTTCGCCCGCCGGTTCAACTCGACCGGCGCCAGCATGGACTCCTGGGACGGGTACCGCGCCTCGCGGGCCCGGATCCAGCAGGGCTGGGTCGACCGGTCGGTCCGCAACCCCGTCGTACTCACCGGGGACGTGCACCGCGCGTGGGCCAACGACATCAAGGCCGACTACAACAACGCGAACTCGGCGACCATCGGCACCGAGCTCGTCACCAGCTCGGTCACCTCGAGCGGTGACGGCGACGGCTCGACCACCGTTCCGGATGTCGGCACCAACCCGTGGCTGAAGTTCTACAACAACCGCCGCGGCTACGTCCGGGCGACGGTCAGCCCCACCGAGATGCGGGCCGACTTCCGCAACGTCGCGAAGGTGTCCGAGCACGGCGCCGCCGCGGCGACCGTGAAGTCGTTCGTCATCCAAGACGGCCGCCCCGGCCTGCAGGCGGTGTGACGATGAAGAAGACGCTCGCTATCACCGCCATGGCAGCGATTGCGCTGACCTGCACGGCCACCACGGCCGATGCGCACATCGCCGCGCCCACCTGGGTCGCGGCCAACAGCGTCTCCACCGGCGACCAGGACGTACCGTCGGTGGCGATCAACAAGAACGGGTACGTCGCCGTTGTCTGGGAGGACGACCGCGACACCGACAACGCGACCGACAACGTGCACAGCGAGATCTACCTTCGGCTGTTCCGCAACGGGACTGCGGTCTACGAGAAGAAGCTGTCTGCTGGTGGCTCCAGCGGAGTGACCAACTGGCGGCACCTGCATCCGGACGTCGGGCTCGACGACAACGGCAACGCGGTCGTGGTCTGGCAGGACGACCCGGACGGCAACGGGTACTACAACATCCCGTACCGCGTCGTGAACACCGCGGGCACCGTCACCGCGTCCGGAAACGCCAACAGCAGCTCCACCGGCCAGCAGATCAACCCTCGAGTCGCTGTGGACCCGGATGGTGCGCCCTCGGGTGCTGCTGTCGCCTTCACCGCAGTCTGGGAAGACATCCAGACCGGTGCGGCGCCGACGGTCAAGGCAGCCGGCTTCACTGGCCCGACCACACGCGCCTGGGAGGTGACCGCGTCCGCGACGACCGGGCAGAACCACAACCCGGACGTAGGCGTATCGGCCTCGGGTGATGCGGTTGTCGTGTGGGACGACGACAGCGACGGCAACGGGTTCTACCAGGTCGGTCTGGTCCGGCTGGCTCGTTCCAACGGTTCGGCAACGCTGTCCCGTCGGTCCGCGAACGCAACGGCCGACGGTCAACAGCAGCACGCGTCGGTGGCCGCCAACTTCAACGGTGACTTCGCAGTGGCCTGGGAGTCCGACCACACCGGTACGGCGGGCGCCTGGACCCGTAGCTTCACGTCGACCGGCACTGCGCGGTACGCCGACACGCTGGTCGCGAACGGCGGCACTTGGCCGTCGATCGGCATCGACAACGACGCACAGTCCGTTGTCGGGTGGACAGTCCAGGGCACCGACCCCGACGTCTGGGTCCGCGGCTTCGGCACGGACGGTACCGACACGGGCCGCCTGTCATCCCAGCAGCTCAGCTCGGTCACCACAGGCCGCCAGGAGCAGATGGCCGTCGCAGTCTCGCCGTACGCCGAGGTAGCAGTCGCCTACACCGACGACAACGACGGCAACACCTACGACCAGGTCATGCTCGGCACGGGAATCTCCAACAACAGTTGGTGATCTGGAGCGGCGCGCTGTCCTGCTACACGGACAGCGCGCCGTGCGCGAGCAGGCTCTCGGCGGTCTCGGCGATGGTGTCGCCGACCGGGCGGGGCTTCCAGCCGAGGATCCGCTCGGCCTTCGCGCTGGTCGCGTCGAAGTCCTGCCCGAGCTGCGGCCGCAGCGCACGCAATTGCGGGTTGACGATGCCGAGGACGCGCGCGAGGACCACGGGCAGCTCGCGGGTCGGTGCCTTGGCGGCCCGGTCCCCGAGCCGCTCCCGCAGGATGCGGGCGACCTCGACCATCCGCAGGCTGCGGCCGGCCGACGCGAGCCACCGTTCACCGGCCGCCGCCGGGTCGGTCATCGCGCGGAGGTGCAGGTCGGCGACGTCGCGGACGTCGACCCAGCTGGTGCCGAACGGCGGGCAGGCCGGAACGGAGCCCTCTAGCATGCCGCGAATCGTCCGCAACGACGGCGGATCATCCGGTCCGAGCACCGGACCGAGCACAGCGACAGGATGTACGGCGGCGAACTCGAGCCCGTCGCCTTCGTCTCGAATGAACTGCCAGGCGGCGCGTTCAGCCAGCGTCTTCGACTTCTGGTACGGCGCGATGTCCGCGTCCACGTTCGTCCAGTCCTGCTCCGTGTACGGCGCCGACCGTCGCGGATGCCCGTACCCGATCGCACCGAACGCACTGGTCAGCACGACCCGGCGTACCGAGGCGTCGCGGGCGGCCCGCAGAATCCGCAGTACGCCGTCCCGCGCGGCGGCGATCATCGCCTCCTCGCTCTCGGGTGCGTTCCGCAGCGTCGGCGAGGCGACGTGCAGTACGTACGTACATCCGGCGACCGCGTCCGCCCATCCGTCGTCGCTTTGCAGTTCGGCGCGGACGACGGTCAGTCGCGCGTCTTCGAAGTCCGCGTCTTCGAATTCGGCGGCGCCGTGCAGCTGGGCGCGGAGCGTGGGCTCCTTGCGCAGGTCGCGAACCGTCGTGCGGACGGCGTACCCGGCCTGCAGCAGGGTCAGCACGCACCAACTTCCGATGAACCCGGATCCTCCGGTCACCAACACCTTGTCCATGCGAGTGCCATCCCTGGGGTAAATTATCTGGAGAGGTCTCCAGATAAGGTAGTGGAGAGGTCTCCACTTAGCAAGCGAGGTGTGGTGGTTCGTTCAGATGCCCGGGAGAACCGGGAGCGCATCCTCGCGGCCGCGCGCGAGGCGTTCGCGGCCGACGGGTCCACGTCGATGAACCAGATCGCGCAGCGGGCGCGCGTCGGCGCGGGCACGCTGTACCGCAACTTCCCGACCCGCGAGGCGCTGGTGCTCGCGATCTATCAGGAGGAGGTCGAGCGGTTCGTCGGCACCGTTCCGGAGTTGCTGTCCGAGCTGACGCCAGTGGAGGCGCTGCGCAGCTGGACGACCGATCTCGTCGACGCGATGCGCCGCAAGCACGGCCTGGGTGCTGCGCTCGGTCCGAATGCGCAGCAAGCGATCACCGAGCAGACGTACGGGCCGGTGATAGCTGCGATCACGGAGCTTCTCGACGCCGGGAAGAAAGACGGGAGTATCAGGGCGGATGCGGACCCGGGGGACTTCCTGCAGCTCACCGGAGCCCTTTGGCGTGCCGGTGCGGACCGTTCGCCCAGGATGCTCGGGCTGATCCTCGACGGGCTGTCAGCGTGCACGTAGGCGCCGGTCGACAGCGTCTCAGGGCACGTCATGAGCCGGTCACCCCTCTCCAGCGCCGCGCGCAGGGCGTGCAGCGCGTAGACCTCAGGAGTACGTACGACGGCCGCAGACGGTTCAATCCGAAACTTCCTGAACCGCCGGCCCGGATCGCGCGTATCTGCGGGGGAGAGGAGATTCCGATGAAAACCACAATCTTGTTGCTCGGAGCAACCGTAGCCGCGGTCGGTACACTGGCCGCCTGCGGCGGCGGTTCCACGCCGGTCACCGGCGGTGGCGCCCCGGCCGGTGCCGCGATCGCGGTCCACGACGTCAGCGGCGTCGGCCAGACCCTGGTCGACGCCTCCGGGAAGACCTTGTACTTCGCCGACCAGGAAGCCGGCGGAATGATCAAGTGCACCGGAGGCTGCGTGAGCATCTGGGTGCCCGCCACCGGGACCACCGCCGACACCAAGGCGGTCTCCGGCCTGGGCACGCTGAAACGCTCCGACACCGGCGCGGACCAGCTCACCTACCAGGGCAAGCCGCTGTACACCTTCAAATTCGACACCGGGGCCGGCCAGGCCAAGGGCAACAACGTCTCCGACGCCTTCTCCGGGACCAACTTCACCTGGCACGCTGCCACGACCTCAGCGGCCGCACCGACGACGTCGCCCTCCCAGTCCTCGGGCGGAGGTGGCGGCTACGGCTACTGACGCGCGTAGACCGCGGTGAGCCGACCGCGGGCGACAGCCGCACTGTCGATGGCTGCGAGAGCCTTGTCCAGGTCGGCGCCGTTGGGCAGGTCCGTTGTCTTGGACAACGCATAGACCGTGAAGCGGTAGTGGTGAGTGCCTTTGGGCGGGCACGGGGCGAAGTACGCCGGTGTGCCGTGTGAGTTCTTCGCCTGGAGGGCGCCTGACGGCGGGGTGCCTACGGTGAGCGACGTGACCTTCGGGTCGATGTTCAGCAGGACCCAATGGGTGAACGTGCCCTTCGGGGCGTCGGGATCGTCGACCACGATCGCCAGCGACTTCGCCTCCGCCGGTACGCCGGTCCACGCGAGCGGGGGCGACGTACCGGCCCCGTCGCAGGTGTACTTCGCGGGGATCGACGCGCCGTCGCGGAAGGCCGTGCTCGTGACGCTGATGCCGGACGGGGCCGTGGTGGCGGGTTCTTTCGACCCGCCACCACAGCCGGCCGTCAGCAGGACGGCGGTCGTCACAAGGAGCAGACGCACGCCTTCACGGTACTGCGCGAGCCGCTCAGCGGTTCGGGACGAAGACGACCGCGTCGCCGACCGCGCGCTCGGCGCCGCCGGTGTTGCTCGGGTGGTTGACGACGGTGCCGTCCTGCAGCGCCATCGCGGTCGACCCGCCGCCGTCCAGGTTGATCGCGTCGGTCAGGCCGAGGGCCTTGGCGACCGCGGCCGTCTCGGCCATCGTGGTGCCGACGCTGGTGGTCTGCCGGCCGTCGATCGTGGCCAGCACGATCTTCCCGTCCCGCGTCGTCCCGGCGATCGTCCGCGGGTTGCGGTCGAAGAAGCTGCCGGTGCCGCCCGGCACGACGATCTCGCCGTTCTTGGTCAGCTGGTAGCGACCGGTCACGCCGTACAGGCCGTGGCGCAGCGGGACCTTGCGGCCGTTCTCGTCCGACACCGCGAGGTCCGTGCGCAGGCAGCCCTTGGCGGCGACCTTCAGCAGCGCGACGGTGTCCTGGCCGGTGGCCTGCAGTGAGGTCTGGCCGGCGGTGAGGGTGGTGCCGCGAGTTGTCGCCGTACGGACGACGCAGCCGCGGCGGTCGAGCACGACCTCGACACCGGCGCCGGATGGCGTCCCGGCGGCGAACTCCGGCGTGAACCGGACGACGTCACCGGGCACCGTGCACGCGGTCTGGTCGGGCAGGGTGGCGCAGGCGGTCGGCACGACCGGCGGGTGGTTGATGAATTCCAGCGGGAGATCCGCGGTGGTGAACCGGTTGTGGACGCTGCCGGTCCAGCGCAGGTGACCGGTCACCACCTTGTTGCTTTTGGCATCGATCACCAGGTTGGCCTCGGTCGGGTCGGTGAGCGGCTCGCTGAGCAGCTTGCCGTCGGAGATCCCGACCCCGACCGGATCACCCGGGTACGTCGGGTTCGCGGTGAACGTGAAGAACGAGGCATTCACCCCGGCCAGGGCACCTGACGACTTCACCAGGTCCGAGGTCTTCTCCACGCCCGCGAGGTCCGGACCGTAGGTGGTGCGCAGGTGGCCCTCGGCGCGTCGCGGGTCGATCGTCAGCACGTTCACGACCCACGGGCCGCGCGTCGTGGTGTTGATCTGGTCGGCCGGTGCGGGATCGGTACCGCGGACGATCCGGGTCAGCGTGACGCCGCGCGCCACCGCCCGGTCGGTGCGGGTCTCCACCAGACCGGCGTCCCCGATCGGCAGCCCCTGCACCGCCACAGCAGTCTGGTCCCCGCCGGACGTCGCATCGGCGGTTGAGATGCCGGTGGCGAGGACTCCGAACGCCGCGCCCGCGGCCAACGCGGTCTTGAACACTCGAGCGGAAGTAGTCATGTGGACCATCGTCGGAGTTCGCGGTGGAATGTTTCCACTCCAGCGCCTGACCCGGCAGCATCTTCCAGGTGACGGTTCAGGGTCGCGGTACGAGCTTGATCACCGGAAGTTCGCGGTCGGTCTTCTCCTGGTATTCGCCGAACCGGGGTGACGCGGCCACGATCTGCTGCCAGGCCTCGTCCCGCTCGGCACCGTGCAACTGTTCGCCCCGAACGTCCAGGGGTCTGGCCTTCGATGTCGATCTTCACCTTGCCGGGGTTGGCTGCGAGGTTGTAGTACCAGGCCGGGTTGCCCGGCGCGCCGGCCGCGGACGCGACGATCAGCCGGCTGCCGTCGGCGCCCGGGAACCAGCCGTCCGGCGTGAACCGCTCGGCGCCGGACTTGCGCCCGATCGTCCGAAGCACCAGGGCGTCGAAGCCCATCATCTTCTTGGCGGTCCCGCGCCGGATCCGGCGGGAGCTTGCCCAGCTGTTCGGGGTCGAGAAGGCGGCGCTCGCCGGGCTGATGGATCGCATCGAGAAGCGGGCTCGCTGCGCGTTCCGCCGTACCGGGGGATCGGCGGGCGGTGCGGGTGACGCTGACGGACGCGGGACGACAAGCGGCGACCGCCTTCCATGCCGATCTGGGTGCGGCGTTGGGGGAGCTGACCGCGCCGATGCCGGCGGCGGATCTGGAGCTGTTCCAGCGCGCGGTCGAGGGCATCCTGACGAGGTGCCGCACATCACCGTCCAGCGAGTGAGCCACCCGGGGCTCTGGACAGCGCTTTCCCTTACGATCGCGAACGTGCCCAATCCCTTGAGTGCCTGACATGTCCGCCGTCGTCGGTGCCTTCGGAGCGCTGGTCGCAGTGGCCGTGCTCGGGTACGTCGTCGGCGCCTTCGGGGTGCTGCGCTCGGAGGACGAGCTGGTCCTGTCCCGGCTGGCGTTCTTCGTGGCGACTCCGGCGCTGCTGTTCACGACGGTGGCGCGCGCCGACCTGCGGTCGATCTTCTCGGTCGTGCTGATCACCAACCTGGTGAGTCTGTTCGTGGTCCAGGTGATCTTCCTGGTGATCGCGGCGGTGATCTGGCGGCGGACCCGGTCCGAGGCGACGATCGGGGTGCTCGCGTCGTCGTACGTGAACGCGGGAAACCTCGGCGTACCGGTGGCGGCGTACGTCCTCGGAGACGGGGCGCTGGTGGCGCCGATCGTGTTGTTCCAGGTGCTCGTGATGGCGCCGGTGGCGTTCGCCGTACTGGACGGGGATCGGCAGGGGTCCGGGCGGCGGGTGTCGCTGCGGACCATCGTGACGCGGCCGCTGCGCAACCCGCTCACGGTGGCGTCGTTGCTCGGGTTGCTCATGTCGCTGCTCGGAGTACGGCTGCCGGAGATCGTGATGCGCCCGATCGACCTGGTCGCGGCCGCCGCGGTACCGGTCGCGCTGGTCGCGTACGGGTTGAGCCTGAGCAGGGGCACCAAGAACTCGGTCACCTTGCGGCGGGACGTCGTACTCGCGGTCGGCCTGAAGACGTTCGTGCAGCCGCTGGCGGCGTACGGGATCGCGCGCTGGGCCCTCGACTTGCACGGCACCGCCCTGCTGGCGCCCACGCTCCTCGCCGCGCTACCCACCGCCCAGAACGTCTACGTGTACGCCGTTCACTACCGCGCCAGCCGCACCCTCGCGAGAAGCGCCGTACTCCTGAGCACGCTCCTGTCCATCCCGGTAATGATCCTGATCGCCGGCCTGCTCGCCTAGCTGTGATGCCCAGGCAGGTGGTCCAGCTTCGGGGAGGATCTTGCACCCAAATCGGCCAGTAATCCTCCCCAGCCTGCCGCCCGCGAGACCAAATTTGGTTGTCTTAGTCGAATGAGCCGCTAGCGCATGGCCTTGAAGGCCTCTTCGGCTACGGGTTCGACCTGGTCGACGTTGACGCCCTCGTTGGCGGATTGGGCGATGACGGTGAGGGTGTTGCTGCCGCGGTAGCACTGGGTCGGCAGGTTGCCGGTCGACTCCACGCAGGTGGAGCTGCCGACCTTCTTGATCTTGTCCGGGGTCGCGCCGGAGTCCGCGACGGTCTTGTCGATGTCGACCTTGCCGCGCAGCGCGATGATCACGTACATCCGGTCGCCGTCGACCGTGCCGTACGCCTCGACCGTCGCCTGCTTGCCGTCGTTGATCCGGCTCAGCGCCTCGCGCGTCTGGTCGAGCTGCAGCTGGTCGCGGATCTCCTTGTCGGTGATCCGGTCCAGGCCGGCGAGCTTGGCCGGCGGGTTGATGCCACGGCTGGTGTTCAGGCGGTTCAGCGGCCCGAGACCCCAGACGTATCCGAGCAGCGCCAGCACGATCAGGATGACGACCGCCCCACCGACCGTCAGCCAGGCGCCACTCAGCCGCAGCCGCTTCTTCTTCGGCTTCTCGCCCGCGGTCTGCACGTCGGTCTTCAGACCGGCCTTCGCATCGGTCTTCGGATCGGCCTTCGGATCGGCCTTCGGATCGGTCTGCGTGGCCGTGGTGGTGTCCGCGGTGCTGCCCGGATCCGCGGCTGCCTTCGCCGCCCCCGCCGGGACAGCGGCCAGCTCGGCGGTGTCCGCGCCGGCGTCGGTCGCCGGGGCGCCCTGATCCTTCGGATCCGCCGGGGTGGTGGGGTCGCTCATCGGATCGCTCCTCGGGACGTACGGTCGCGGGGGTTCACTCCCGATGCTTCCACATCAGGACAGCTTCATCAGGACAACCGGCTGCATCGGGACAACCGGCTTCGCAGGGTAGCCGGTCGCTGACACGCACAGGTGCCCGCCTCCCCAGGGGGACGCGGGCACCCGGGCACCTGCTCTCAGAGGGTCGCGACGACCTTCACCGTGTCGGAGTCGTCGGCGTTCCAGACGATTTCGCCGGTGATCCGGCCGGCTGCCCGCAGGTCGGGCTCGGCGCGCTCGGCCAGCGCCAGCCGGGCAGCCGGCCCGGTGACCTCGACCTTGGAGACCTCGGTCTTCATCGAGACCTGCGCCTCGGACTTCGCGCCACGGATCCCCGCGAGAACCTCCGCGACCGCGTCCAGCACCGCGGGCTCCTGGTCCGCGATCGACAGATCGACGTCCGGAACCGGCCAGCTGGCGCGGTGGATCGAACCCTCCTGCCACCACGACCAGACCTCTTCGGTCGCGAACGGCAGGTACGGCGCGAGCAGCCGCAGCTGGACCGACAGTGCGACCGCCAGCGCGGCCTTCGCCGAGGCCGCGGCGGCGTCACCCTGACCGCCGTACGCGCGCTCCTTGACGAGCTCGACGTAGTCGTCGCAGAAGGTCCAGAAGAACCGCTCGCTGGTCTCCAGTGCGCCGGTGTAGTCGTACCGCTCGAAGGCCGCGGTGGAATCCGCGACGACGGACCGCAGCCGCTGCAGCATCGCCAGGTCGACCGGCTCGGTGACCGCCGCCGGGTCGACCGTGGTGGCGCCGAAGCCGAGGACGAACTTCGACGCGTTCAGGACCTTGATCGCCAGCCGGCGGCCGACCTTCATCTGCGACTCGTCGAACGGCGAGTCCAGGCCCGGGCGGGCCATCGCCGCACGCCAGCGAACCGCGTCCGAGCCGAACTTCTCCAGGATCTCCGACGGGACGATCGCGTTGCCCTTGGACTTCGACATCTTCTTGCGGTCCGGGTCGACGACGAAACCGGAGATCATCGACCGCGCCCACGGGAGCGTGCCGTTCTCGAAGTGCGCGCGGACGACGCGGGAGAACAGCCAGGTGCGGATGATCTCGTGCGCGTGCGTGTTCAGGTCCATCGGGAAGGTACGGCGGAACAGGTCGTCGTCGCGCTCCCAGCCGCACGCGATGTGGGGTGTCAGCGAGGACGTGGCCCAGGTGTCCATCACGTCGGGGTCGGCCTCGAAACCACCGGGCTTGCCGCGCTGCGCCTCGTCGTACCCACGGGGAGCCTGGGAGGTCGGGTCGATCGGGAGCTCGGCCTCGGACGGCATCAGCGGGTGGTCGTAGTCGACCTCGCCCTCGGCGTCGATCGGGTACCAGACCGGGAACGGGACGCCGAAGAAGCGCTGGCGGGAGATCAGCCAGTCACCGTTCAGCCCCTCGACCCAGTTCAGGTAGCGGTGCCGCATGTGTTCCGGGACCCAGGCCAGCTCGTTGCCGCGCTCGATGAACTCCTGCTTGAGCGCGGCGTCGCGGCCGCCGTTGGTGATGTACCACTGCCGGGTGGAGACGATCTCGAGCGGCTTGTCGCCCTTCTCGTAGAAGTTCGCCATCCGCTCGGTCTTCTTCGGCTCACCGTCCAGGTCGCCGCTCTCGCGGAGCTTCTGGACGATCAGTTCGCGCGCACTGAAGACGGTCTTGCCCGCGAGCTCGCCGTACAGCTCCGAGCCCTCGAGCCAGGCCGGGGTCTCGCGGAGCAGCCGGCCGTCGCGGCCGATGACCGTGCGGACCGGGAGTTGCAGCTCGCGCCACCACTGGATGTCGGTCTGGTCGCCGAAGGTGCAGCACATCGCGATACCGGCACCCTTGTCCATCTCGGCGGCCGGGTGCGCGAGGACGGGGACCTCGACACCGAACAGCGGCGACGTCACCGTCGTACCGAACAGGGGCTTGTAGCGGTCGTCGTCCGGGTGGGCGATCAGCGCGACGCAGGCCGGGATCAGCTCCGGGCGGGTGGTCTCGATGTAGACCGGCCCGTCCGCGCCGTGGAACGCGACCCGGTGGTACGCGCCCGGATACGGCCGCGGCTCGAGCTCGGCCTGGGCGACCGCGGTCTGGAACGTGACGTCCCACATCGTCGGCGCCTCGGACAGGTACGCCTCGCCGCGGGCGAAGTTGCGCAGGAAGGCGCGCTGCGACGTACGCCGGGAGTCCTCGGAGATCGTGGTGTAGAGGTGCTCCCAGTCGACGCTCAGGCCGACCCGGCGCCACATCGCCTCGAACGCCTGCTCGTCGATGTGCGTCAGCTCGCCGCACAGGTCGACGAAGTTCTGCCGGGAGATCGGGACCTGCTTCTTCGGGTCCGGCTTCTCCGGCGGGGTGAACTCCGGGTCGTAGGGCAGCGACGGGTCGCACTTGACGCCGTAGTAGTTCTGCACGCGGCGCTCGGTGGGCAGGCCGTTGTCGTCCCAGCCGATCGGGTAGAACACCTGCTTGCCGCGCATCCGCTGGAAGCGGGCGACCAGGTCGGTGTGGGTGTAGCTGAAGATGTGGCCGACGTGCAGCGACCCCGAGACCGTCGGCGGAGGCGTGTCGATGGAGAACACATCGGCACGCTCGGCGGTGCGGTCGAAGGCGTAGGTCTGCTGCTCCTTCCATACCGCAGCCCACTTCTCCTCGAGTCCGTCGAGTGTGGGCTTGTCTGGAACGCTGGACGTCTGGCTCATGCGCACAATGTTAGTGGTTGTCAAGGGGTGCTCCGACCGCTTTATCCACAGCCCCTCCTAGACTGGGCCTTCTGATGAGCGACCTCTCTTACGCCGAGGTATCGGCACGGCTTCAGCAACGCTGGCCGGAGCACAAGATCGAGCCCACCCTGGAGCGCGTGCAGCGGCTCGTCGAGCTGCTCGGCGACCCGCAGAAGGCGTACCCGGTGGTGCACCTGACCGGCACCAACGGCAAGACGTCCACCGCGCGGATGATCGACACCCTGCTGCGTGAGGCCGGGTTGCGGACCGGCCGGTTCACCAGCCCACACCTGGAGTCGGTCCGGGAGCGGATCACGCTGGACGGCGAGCCGATCAGCGAGCAGCGCTTCGTCGAGGCGTACGAGGAGATCGAGCCGTACCTCGCGGTCGTGGACGCCGAGCAGGAGCACCCGCTGACGTTCTTCGAGGCGATCACCGCGATGGCGTTCGCGGTGTTCGCCGACGCCCCGGTCGACGTCGCCGTGATCGAGGTCGGCCTGGGCGGGACCTGGGACGCCACCAACGTCGCCGACGGCACGGTCTCGGTGATCACCCCGGTCGCGGTCGACCACGCGCACCTGCTGGGCGGCGATCCGGTCACCATCGCCGGTGAGAAGTCCGGCATCATCAAGCCGGGCGGTACGGCGGTGATATCGCAGCAGAGCCTCGAGGTCTTCGAGGTGCTGCTCCGGCGGGCCGCCGAGGTCGGCTCGCAGGTCGCCCGTGAGGGGATCGAGTTCGGCGTCGTCAGCCGCACGCTCGCGGTCGGTGGCCAGGTGATCTCGCTCAAGGGCCTCGGCGGCGAGTACGACGACCTGTTCGTCCCGCTGTACGGCGAGTACCAGGCGCACAACGCCGCGACCGCGGTCGCCGCCGTGGAGGCGCTGCTCGGCGCCAGCCCGGAGACCGAGGGCCGGGTCACCACCGAACTGCTGCAGGCCGGGTTCGAGCAGGTCACCAGCCCGGGCCGGATGGAGGTCGTCCGGAACAGCCCGACGATCGTCGTCGACGCCGCGCACAACCCGCACGGTGCCGAGGCCACCGCGGCCACCGTCTCCGAGGCGTTCCAGTTCGAGCCGCTGATCGGCGTCCTCGGCTGCATGAAGGACAAGGACGTGTACGGCCTGCTCGAGGCGTACGAGCCGATCATGGAGACGGTCGTCTGCACCCGGAACAGTTTCGTCGAGCGCTCGATGCCGGCCGAGGAGCTCGGTGAGCTGGCCGCCGAGGTGTTCGGCGAGGAGCGGGTGCTGGTCCGGCCGCACCTGATCGACGCCATCGACGACGCGATCCGGCTCGCCGAGGAGAACGCGGTCGCGCTGGGCACCGGCGGCGTACTCATCACCGGTTCGGTGATCACCGCCGGGGAGGCGCGGGCGCTGCTGGTCCGGAAACCGAAGGACGGGCAGCTGAAGGACGAGAAGCTGTGAGGTCGCTCGCGTCGATCGTGCTGGCGTTCGAGTCCGTCGTCCTCGCACTCGTCACGCCGGTGATGATCTCGGTTGCCGACGTCCGCCCGGCGGTGGCGGTGCCGGTCTGTCTCGGGCTCTTCGTGCTGGCGCTGGTCGCGGCCGGTCTGCTGCGGTTCCGGGCCGGGTACGTGCTCGGTTCGGTCGTCCAGGTCGGCGCGGTCGGACTGGGCTTCGTCGTACCGGTGATGTTCCTGCTCGGCGCGGCGTTCGCGGGCTTCTGGATCGCCGCGATCGTGCTGGGCCGCCGGATCGAGGAGGCCAAGAAGGCCCACGAGCAGTTAGGCTCAGCCGCCCCGAACACTTCGAGAGAGAGTTGACAGATGTCGCAGCGAACCCTGGTCCTGCTGAAGCCCGACACGGTCCGCCGCGGCCTGGTCGGCGAGGTACTGGGCCGGTTCGAGGCCAAGGGCCTCACGATCGTCGCCATGGACCTGCGCACGATCGACGGTGAGATGGCCGACCAGCACTACGCCGAGCACGTCGAGAAGGCCTTCTACCCGCCGCTGCGGGACTTCGTCACCAGCGGTCCGCTGGTCGCGATGGTCCTCGAGGGTGACGAGGCGATCGAGGTCATCCGCGCACTGAACGGCGCCACCGACGGCCGCAAGGCCGCCCCCGGCACCATCCGCGGCGACCTGTCGCTGTCCAACCGCGAGAACCTCGTGCACGGCTCCGACTCCGAGGAGTCCGCCGCCCGCGAGATCAAGATCTGGTTCCCCGACCTGCCGTGAACCCGTCCGTGCTCCCGGACCCGGCAGCGCTGCACCCGATGCCGGGCCAGTCCAGGGTCGTACTGCTCAAGCCGCTGGTCACCTCACCGCTGATCGAGGCCGGGGAGTTCTCGTACTACGACGACCCGGACGACCCGACCGCGTTCGAGACCCGCAACGTGCTGTACCACTACGGGCCGGAGAAGCTGGTCATCGGGAAGTTCTGCGCACTCGGTGAGGGCGTCCGGTTCGTCATGAACGGCGCCAACCACCGGATGGACGGCCCGTCGACCTTCCCGTTCCCGATCATGGGTGGCTCCTGGTCCGAGCACTTCGACCTGATCACCGGCCTGCCCGGCCGCGGCGACACCGTGGTCGGGAACGACGTCTGGATCGGCTATCAGAGTCTCGTGATGCCCGGCGTACGGATCGGCCATGGAGCCGTCGTGGCCTCCGGCTCGGTCGTGGTCGGCGATGTCCCCGACTACGGCATCGTCGGCGGCAACCCGGCGAAGCTGATCCGGCGCCGCTACGGCGACGAGGACGTCGACCGGCTCCTCGCCATCGCCTGGTGGGACTGGCCTCTCGAACGGATCACCGAACATCTGCCGACGATCATGGCCGGCACCGTCGACGAGCTGGAACGCGCCGCCACCCGGTAGTTCACCCTTCGTGCACCGCTGCGGGGGTGCTGACCGGGCGGGGGATCGCTAACCTGGCGGTACGACCGGCCTAGACCGCGCAGCGGGCGACTGCCCGATGCCGACTGCAGGTGAGTGGGCCGATACGATCTGTCCTGGGCGGACGGGACGTGTCGGTCCACGGGCTGTGCGCGGGCGGCGCTTAGCCTGGTCGGGGACCGAGTGGGAGGTGCCGCGGTGGCGAACAGCATGCTCGGCCGCGACATGGCGGTCGATCTCGGGACGGCGAACACCCTGGTGTACGTGCGAGGTCGTGGCGTCGTGCTGAACGAGCCGTCGGTGGTGGCGACCCGGACCGACGAGCCGCAGGAGGCGGTCGCGTTCGGTCACGAGGCGAAGAAGATGATCGGCCGGACACCCGGCAACATCACCGCGATCCGGCCGCTCAAGGACGGCGTGATCGCCGACTTCGACGCCGCCGAGCAGATGCTGCGGTACTTCATCCAGCGCGTGCACCGCCGGCGCTACTTCGCGAAGCCCCGGATCGTGGTCTGCGTACCCTCCGGGATCACCGCGGTGGAGCAGCGCGCGGTCCGCGACGCCGGGTACATGGCCGGCGCCCGCAAGGTCTACATCATCGAGGAGCCGATGGCCGCCGCGCTCGGCTCGAACCTCGAGGTCCGCGACGCGACCGGCAACATGGTCGTCGACATCGGCGGTGGTACGACGGAGGTCGCGGTCATCTCGTTCGGCGGCATCGTCACCAGCCAGTCGATCCGGGTGGCCGGTGACGCCATCGACAAGGCGATCGTGAACTACTGCAAGAAGGAGTTCTCGCTGCTGCTCGGCGAGGCCACCTCGGAGCAGATCAAGATGACCATCGGATCGGCGTTCCCGACCACCGACGGCCCGGACAGCGAGATCCGCGGCCGGGACATGGTCTCCGGCCTGCCGCGCACCGTGAAGGTGTCCTCGGCCGATATGCGCCAGGCGATCGAGGAGCCGATCACCGCGATCGTCGACGCGGTCAAGGCGACGCTGGACAAGACCCCACCGGAGCTGGCCGGCGACATCGTCGACCGGGGCATCGTGCTGACCGGTGGCGGCGCGCTGCTGAAGGGCATGGACGAGCGGCTCCGGCACGAGACCGGCATCCCGATCCACGTCGCCGAGAACCCGCTGGACGCGGTCGTGCTCGGCGCCGGCAAGTGCGTCGACAACATCGAGACCCTCAACCGCATCCTGGTCACCGACAACCGGCGCTGAGGTCCACCGATGCTCAAAGACCTCGGTACCCCGGCCCGGAGTGCGATCCGTTCCGCGGGTACGCCGCTCCGCTCGGCCGGCATGCCGCGCGGCGTCCGGCGCCGCCGCGCCGTGCTGGCGCTGGTGATCCTGGCGTCGTTCACGCTGATCGTGCTCGACGCGCGGCGGTCGGCGGGTTCGCCGGTCGAGCCGCTGCGGGAGGCGGCGGCCGGGGTGTTCGGCCCGCTGGAGTCGACCGCGACCTCGGCCCGGCAGCCTGTGGACAACCTCCGCGACCGGTTCGCGGAAATGGATAGGTTGAAGGCCGAGAACGAAAAACTGAAGAAGGACAACGAGGCCCTGACCGAGGAGCTGAACACCTCCGACTACGCCCGCAGCCGGGCGCAGGAGCTGGACAGGCTGCTCAAGGTCGCGCCGGCGTACACGATGACGCCGGCCCGGGTGATCGGGATCGGCAGCGCGCAGTCGTTCAGCCACACGGTCACGATCGACGCCGGGACGGCGGACGGCGTGCGCACCGACATGACCGTGCTGAACGGCACCGGTCTGGTCGGCCGGGTGGTGCGCACCACCCAGGCGACCGCGACCGTGCTGCTGATCGGCGACCGCAACTCGACCGTCGGCGGCCGGCTGAACGCCACGATGGCGCTCGGCTTCGTCTCCGGGCGCGGCGACGTGGCCGGGACGCTCGACTACAAGCTGGTCGACCCGAAGGCGCGGCCCAAGGTCGGCGACCGGATCGTCACCTGGGGCTCCAGCGGCAACGCGCCGTACGTGCCGGGTGTCCCGATCGGCGTCGTCACCTCGGTGACGGCCAACGAAGGGGCCCTCGGATCCACCGCGACCATCAAGCCGTACGTCGATCCGACCCGGATCGACACCGTCGGCGTGGTGACCGGGCCACCGGCCCGTCCGCCGCGCGCACAGATCACCGGGAAGGGGAACTGACGTGATAGCACTGCGCATCGGGTTGGCGACCCTGTTCCTGCTGGTCGCCGTGACCGTGCAGACGTCCGTGCTGAGCAACATCGCGGTGGCCGGCGTGACGTGTGACCTGACGCTGATCGTGGTGATCGCGCTGGCGCTCTCCCGCGGGCCGGAGTGGGGTGCGATCGCCGGGTTCGCGGGCGGCCTGCTGCTCGACGTCGTACCGCCGGCCGATCACACGGCCGGCCGGTGGGCGCTGTCCCTGGCCGTCGCGGGGTACGTCGCCGGTCTGATCCGGCGCGAGACCTCCAGCGGCCCGGTCGGACCGCTCGGCGTGGCGCTGACGGTCGTGCTCGGGACGGCGATCTCGTTCTTCCTCTACAGCGCCACCGGTTCGCTGCTGCACGACCCGTCGGTCGACTGGGGCGAGTTCGGCGTCCGCCTCGGCATCGCCGCCGGGTACGACGTGGTCGGCGCGATCGTCGTCATCCCACTGGTCATGTGGATCATGGGCCGCGTCCAACCCGCCCGCGAGCGGCGCCGGGTGCTGCCATGACCCCTCACCTCCTCCGGTCACTTTCATGAGCTGGGACGGATTCGAAGCCCCGCTGAAGGCGCGGTTGCGGTTGTTCGTGATCGGCGTGCTGGTTTTCTCCTTGCTGTGCACGCTGTTCGGCCGGCTCTGGTACATGCAGGTGATGTCGAGCGCCGACTACACGCAGGCGGCGACCGCGCAGCACATCCGCCAGGTCCTGATCCCAGCCCCGCGCGGCACGATCGTCGACTCCCAGGGCCGGACCCTGGTCGGTAACCGGGTCTCGCTGATGATCACCGTCGACCGCTCCGTGCTCGCGAAACTGCCGGACAGTCAGCAGAACGTCGTCCTCGGCCGCCTCGCGAAGGTGCTCAAACAGAAGCCGGCCGATCTCAAGGCACGCACGATGCTGTGCGGTGAGCCCGGCGCGTCCAAACCACCCGCCTGCTGGAACGGGACGCCGTACCAGCCGATCCCGGTGGCGAAGGATGTCAGCGAGCAGGTCGCGATCGAGGTGATGGAGCGCCGTGAGGACTTCCCGGGCGTCACCGCCGACTCGCAGACGCTGCGCGCGTACCCGGCGCCGTACAAGGTGAACGCCGCGCACATCCTCGGGTACCTCTCGCCGATCACCACCGAAGAGCTCGAGGACATGGACAAGGCCGGGCAGGACTCGGTCCCGCACCGTTCGGACCTCGTCGGCCGGGCCGGCGTCGAGCGCTCGTACGACAAGCTCCTGCGCGGCACGCCCGGTGAGAAGGACGTGATCGTCGACGCGGTCGGGTACACCACCGGCGTCAAGAAGCAGACCGCGCCGGTCCCAGGTGCGACGCTGGTCAGCTCGATCGACTCCCGGATCCAGGCCTCGGTCGAGGCCCAGCTGAAGAACGCGATCATGACCGCGCGGAAGCAGACCGACCCGGTCACCCACAAGAAGTACGTCGCCGACTCGGGCGCCGCGGTCGTGATGGACACCAAGACCGGCCGCGTCGTCGCGATGGCCAGCTACCCGACGTACGACCCGGGGGTGTGGGTCGGCGGCATCAGCCAGCGCGAGCTGGACGCGCTGTACTCGGCCAAGTCCGGCACGCCGCTGGTCTCCCGCGCGCTGCAGGCGCAGCTGGCGCCGGGGTCGACGTTCAAGCCGATCACGACGGCTGCCGCGCTGGGCGCCGGGTACAGCCCGAAGACCCGCCTGGACTGCTCGTCGTACTTCGAGGTCGGCAACCGCAGGTTCAAGAACTACGAGTCCGCGTCGTACGGGATGATCGGCTTCGACCAGGCGCTGGCGCTGTCCTGCGACACGTTCTTCTACCGGATCGCGTACGCGCTCTGGCTGAAGGAAGGCGGCAATTCCAGCGACGTCACCACCCGCGACCCGCTCGTCGAAATGGCGCAGAAGTTCGGCCTCGGGACGCCGACCGGCGTCGACCTGCCCGGCGAGGTGAGCGGCCGGATCGCCGACCGCAAGTGGAAGAAGACGTACTACGACTCGCAGAAGAACTACTACTGCAAGATCGCGGACAACCCACCGGCCGGGACGTCGGCGTTCCTCAAGCAGTTCTCGCGCGAGTTCTGCGTCGACGGGTACAAGTACCGTGCGGGTGACGCAGTCAACTTCGCGATCGGCCAGGGCGACACGATCATCACCCCGTTGCAGTTGGCAACCGTCTACTCGGCCCTGTCGAACGGCGGCACGCTGTTCGAGCCGCGGGTGATCCAGTCCTGGGTCGGCGCGAACGGCAAGCCGCACGAGATCAAGCCGACCGTGAAGGCGAAGCTCCCGGTCCCGGCAGCCAACCTGCGCTACATCGACAACGCGCTCAAACAGACCACCCTGACCGGTACGGCGGCGTGGAAGTTCCAGGGCTTCCCGCTGGACAAGATCCCGGTCCGCGCCAAGACCGGTACCGCGGAGGTCTACGGCAAGCAGACCACGTCGTGGCTCGCGTCCTACACCGATCGGTACGCCGTGGTGATGATGATCAGCCAGGCCGGTACGGGTTCGGGTGCCGGCGGTGACGCGGTCCGGAAGATCTACGAGACGCTGTACAACATCAAGCCCGCGCCGCCGCCCGGGCAGGAGAAGCCGAAGCAATGAGGGCCTTCACGAGGAGCGCGCCATGGCGTTGCTGACTCCGATCCGGACGCGGCCGCGGATGGACCGCCGGTCGACCGTGTGGCAGGTCGACTGGGTCCTGGTCTTCGGCGTGGTCGCGCTGTCGTTCCTCGGCGCGCTGCTGATCTGGTCCGCGACCCACAACCGCACGTCGCTGACCGAGGGCAACCCGCACGCGTTCCTGATCCGGCACGCGCTGAACTTCGCGATCGGCCTGGTGCTGGCGATCGGCGCCGCGGTCACCGACCACCGCCGGGTCCGGATCCTCGCCCCGGTGCTGTACGCCGCCTCGATCGTCGGACTGATCCTGGTCCTGGTCCCCGGTGTCGGCTCGACGATCAACGGGTCCCGGTCGTGGATCCAGCTGCCGTTCATGTCGATCCAGCCGAGTGAGTTCGCTAAGCTCGCGGTGATCGTCGGGATGGCGCTGCTGATCGCGGAGAAGAGCGAGACCGACCGCAACGAGAACGCCCGGACCGTCGACGTCGCCCAGGCCGTCGCGGTCGCCGCCGTCCCGGTGGTCCTGGTGATGCTGCAGCCCGACCTCGGCACGGTGATGGTGCTGGGCTCGATCGTGTTCGGGATCATCGCGGTGTCCGGCGTACCGAAACGCTGGATGCTCGGGCTGCTCACGGCCGGGGTGCTGATCGCGGCGATCGCGATCAAGCTGCACATCCTGAAGCAGTACCAGATCTCCCGTTTCATCGCGTTCGCGAACCCGTCGTCGGACCCGCAGGGCATCGGGTACAACGTGAACCAGGCGCGGATCGCGATCGGCAACGGCGGGGTCTTCGGGCAGGGGCTGTTCCACGGCGGCCAGACCCAGAACGCGTTCGTCCCCGAGCAGCACACCGACTTCGTGTTCACGGTCGCGGGGGAGGAGCTCGGGCTGATCGGCGCCGGCGCGATCATCGTGCTGTTCGCGATCATCCTGTTCCGTGGGTTGCGGATCGCCGTCAACGCGCGCGACGCGTTCGGCCGGCTGACCGCGACCGGGATCGTCTGCTGGTTCGCGTTCCAGGCGTTCGAGAACATCGGGATGACACTGGGCATCATGCCGGTCACCGGCCTGCCGCTCCCGTTCGTCTCGTACGGCGGTTCGTCGATGTTCGCCTGTCTGCTCGCGATCGGCCTGCTCCAGAACATCCACCTTCGCTCACACCGGTACTGACCCGGGCCTCCCCGGTGCGAGCTGACCCGTCAGGTACGCTGCTGCCTGCTCGGCCGCCCGCCCAGAGCTTTCGAGAGGCCCATGACCAGGTTCGTGTCGTTCTCGCTCGTTGCCGCCCTGACCTTGTCTCTCGCCGCCTGCGGTGGGGGCGACAAGAAGGAGGCGGCGGCGCCTCCCAGTACGCCGGCGCCGAGCGCGACGCCCAGCTCGGCCACCTCGTCGTCCGGCGTGCCTGTCACCCGGACGACCGCCGAGCTGACCAAGGCGCTGCTCGAGCTCGGTGACCTGCCGAGCGGCTTCTCGCTGGACAAGGACGATCCCGACGACACCGCGAAGCCGTTCTCGTCGCCGAGCAGCCGCTGCAAGACCCTGGTCAAATACCTGAACGCCACCAAGGCGCCGGGGTCGAAGGCCAGTGTGACCCGCACGTTCACCGGCGGCCAGGAGGGTCCGTACATCGACTACGGTCTCGACTCCATGGGTACTTCTGACGAGGTCACCGACCTGCGTGACTCGTACGCCGAGGCCGTCGACTCGTGCACCAAGGTCTCCCTGAAGACCGAGGGCTCGGGCACCACCTCGATGAAGGTCGAGAAGATCACCGCACCGGCGTACGGCGACAAGCCCTTCGCCTTCCGCCTCACCGGCACCAGCGGACCGAAGCGCGGCCTCGAGTACACCGGCCTGGTCACCGGCCTCGACGACGTCATCCTGTCCGTCGGCGTCCTCGCCGGCCAAGGCACCGAACTAGAGCCCGCCACCGAAGCAGCCGTCACCAGAGCGAAGCAGGTCCTCAAGCCCGCATGACCGGGGTCACACCGGCGGTTGTCACGCTGTGACCTGCTGTTGACGCGGCTGTCGGGGTCCGCGGGACGTCACGTGCTGACGCTGGACAGGGACGACGCCCTGATCAGCGCCGTCCGCGTGCCGGCCAACCCGGACAAGCTCTCAGCGATAGAGCGGTAGGGATCCGGTGAGCGAGTCGACGGTGGAGCGGGGTCCGTACAGGGCCAGGCCGAGGTACTGGATGTCCTCGGGTTTGGTGCCGCTCAGCGTGGTGGACATCTGCTCGTAGGTGCGGGCCTGCTGGGCGACCTGATGCATGTCGTGGACGGTGATCTCGGGCCGGGTCGCAGCCTGCGCGCGGAGCGACTGGAGTTGCTCGGCGGAGGCGCGGAGGATCGGGATCGGGTGGGCGCACATGCCGGTGTGGGGTGTACCGGCGGCGTCGGTGGTGTCCGGACCGACGGTACCGTCGTGGTGGTGGCCGAGGCCGACGCCGAGCAGGGCGGCAGTGTTGAGGGCGACGCCGATGGGAGCTTCGGTCGCGATGATCACGACCATCTTGTTCGTCAGCACGAGGGTCAAGCTAGCCCGATGACCGGCAGATTGGCGCCGACTCCGAACATCGTTCGGCCGATCTGGAAAACTGGCCGGCATGGATGAACTTGATACGGCGCTGCTGCGGATGCTGCAGAACGACGCGCGCCGGACAAACCGGGAGATGGCGGCCGAGCTCGGGATCGCGCCGTCCACCTGCCTGGAGCGGATCCGCGGGTTGCGCGACCGCGGGGTGATCAGCGGATACCACGCGGCGGTCGACCTGCAGGCGATCGACCGGTCCACGCAGGCGATCATCTCGATCAAGCTCAGACCCCAGGCGATGGCGGTCGCGACCGCGTTCCAGGCGTACGTGATGGACCTGCCACAGACGCTGGACATGTTCATGGTGTCGGGTGGCTCGGACTTCCTGGCCCACGTGGCGGTGAAGGACACCCAGGCGTTGCGGGATCTGGTCCTCGCGCTCGCCAAACGCCAGGAGATCGCCGACATCCGCAGCTCGGTCGTCTTCGAACACCACCGGCGGACGACGATCATGCCGCTGACTTCGTAGGGTGGGGACCATGCGACTCAACTACGTGGAGACCGGGCCTGGGGACGCACCTGTGGTGCTGCTCGGGTCGTCGTTGGGAGCCGATCACACCATGTGGGCGCCGCAGGTCGACGTCCTCGCGAAGCGCTTCCGGGTGATCGCGTTCGATCATCGCGGCCACGGGGCGTCGGAAGTCCCCGAGGGCCCGTACACGATCGAGGACCTCGGCCAGGACGTCGTCGAGCTCCTGAACACGCTGATGATCGAGCAGGCGTCGTACGTCGGGATCTCGCTCGGCGGCTCGGTGGGGCTCTGGCTGGCGCAGCACGCACCGCAGCGGATCCACCGCCTGGTCGCGATCTGCCCGCCGTCGAACCCGGCCGCGACCGCGCAGACGTGGACCGATCGCGCCGCCCAGGTCCGTGCCGAGGGCACCCAGGCGATCGCCGACGCGACCCTCGGTCGCTGGTTCCTCCCGGAGTTCACCGAAACCGGCCCGGTCAAGCAGATGCTCCTCGACTGCCCCGCCGAGGGCTACGCCGCCTGCTGCGAGGCGCTCAGCACCACCAATCTGCTCCCGGACCTCAAGGACATCACCGCCCCGGTCCTCCTCATCACCGCCGAGTCCGACGCCTCGGTGCCGCCCGAGACCGTCGTACCGCTCGCGTCCCAGATCCCCGGCGCCCACCTCGAGGTCATCGAACACGCCGCCCACCTGGTCACCTATTCACACCCGGACGTCATCAACCCGCTCCTCCTGGCTCACCTCGCCTGATCGCCCCCGGAACGGGGAGAATGGTCCGACCCCGAAAGGAGCATCCGTGAGCGGGCCTGACGAATCGGGACAACAGCCGTACGACCCCATCGACCAGGGACCGACGCAAGGGGGATGGCACTCACCGTACGAGCCGGGGTGGCAACCACCGCCGATGGATGCGCCGCGGGCGCAGGTGATGGCAGAAAGCTTCGCGAGCCCGGCCGACCCCGGGACCTCGCGTCGCGCGCGGGGCAATCTGATCGGTCTTGCCATGGTCGTCGGGCTCTTGGCGTTCTTCCTCGCCGACGGCACGCAGTCCGGCCTCGACCCCGTCGTGACCTTCTTCGTTGCCGCCGGCGCGCTCGTGATGCTCTTCTTCGGCAGTGCGGTGGTCGCGGTTGCCGTTCAGAACAGGCGGACGCTCCGGGGTAGTCGCGAGGTTGCGCCCGGGCCGGACGTCGCCTGGCCGCAGCTTGCCTGGCAGGGGCGAGAACCTGCGAGCGAGGGCCGCGGCTCTCGGCCATGGTTCGCGACGGCCGCGCAGCTCGAGAGCGGGCTCGACGACTTGCTCGCCGTCAGCGGGCAAGTCCCGGCCGCAGAGATCGACCGTGCGCTCACCGACCTCGTGCGTTACCTGACCGTCGAACCTGAACAGCGCCGGCAGGCTCTGACGACGCTGCTGGACGCTCGTCGCCCGACACTGCTCTGGGGTGAATTGATGGCCGTCGCCCGATTGGCCGACCACGCCCCGGAGCCGGTGCGCCGGGCGTTCCGTGACCGTCTCGCTCGAAGGCTGGGAACGCCGTGATCGACGACCTGGGAAAGCTGCTGGACCGGGTGTCGTCGCCGGTGGATCTGGCCGTCGTCCTGCTGAGCGGACCGCTCGCGTTCCTCCTCGACGCCGGGTTCGACCTCGTCCCCTTCCTACCGCCGGGGTACGTCGCCGTAGTCGTCGCCTCGTTCGCGCTCGGGGTACGAAAGGTGGTCGAGGCCCGTCTGACGCCGCTGCGAGAGCAACGCGACGGCGACAAACGCCGGCAACAGGTCCGCGCCCGGGCGGACGCACTCCGGCCACGGGTCGTGACAACGAGGCTCGGGGCGCGCTTGGAGCAGGAAGTGGAGCTGTACGACGCTGGGATCACCACCGAAGAGCAGTTCGCAAAGGCCGTCACCGAGTGTGTCGACGACTACCGGTACGTCCTCCGTACGACGTTCGATTCCGGCGTAGCGGGGCAGCAGCGTTAATCTGGTAGGCGCTCTGATCGCTGACTGGAAGTGGCTATGACTGTCGAATCGCTGTTCCCGCGCCTGGAGGCGTTGCTGCCGAGTGTGCAGAAGCCGATCCAGTACGTCGGAGGTGAGCTGAACTCGGTCAGCAAGGAGTGGGACGCGGCCAGCGTTCGCTGGGCGCTGATGTACCCCGACGCCTACGAGGTCGGCCTGCCGAACCAGGGCGTCCAGATCCTCTACGAGGTGCTGAACGAGCGCGACCACATCCTGGCCGAGCGGACGTACTCCGTCTGGCCGGACATGGAGAAGGTGATGCGGGAGCACCAGATCCCGCAGTTCACCCTGGACAGCCACCGGCCGGTCCGGGCCTTCGACGTCTTCGGACTGTCGTTCTCGACCGAGCTCGGCTACACGAACATGCTGACCGCACTCGATCTGGCTGGGATCCCGCTGCACGCGGTCGACCGGACCGACGAGGACCCGATCGTGCTCGCCGGCGGTCACGCCGCGTTCAACCCGGAGCCGATCGCGGACTTCATCGACGCCGCGGTGCTGGGTGACGGCGAGGAGATCGTGCTGGCGATCTCCGAGGTGATCCGGGAGTGGAAGGACGAGGGCCGCCCGGGCGGTCGCGACGAGGTGCTGCTGCGGCTGGCGAAGTCCGGCGGCGTCTACATCCCGAAGTTCTTCACCGTCGATTACCTCGCCGACGGCCGGATCCAGCGCGTCACGCCGAATCGGCAGGGCGTGCCGTTCCGGACCGCGAAGCACACGGTGATGGACCTGGACGCGTGGCCGTACCCGAAGAAGCCGCTGGTGCCGCTCGCCGAGACCGTGCACGAGCGGTACTCCGTGGAGATCTTCCGCGGCTGTACCCGTGGCTGCCGGTTCTGCCAGGCAGGCATGATCACCCGGCCGGTCCGCGAGCGCAGCATCACCACGATCGGTGACATGGTCGAGAACGGCCTGCAGCAGTCCGGGTTCGAGGAGGTCGGCCTGCTCAGCCTGTCGAGTGCCGACCACAGCGAGATCGCGGACGTCGCGAAGGGCCTGGGGGACCGGTACGAGGGCAGCAACGTGTCGCTGTCGTTGCCGTCGACAAGGGTCGACGCCTTCAACATCACGCTGGCCAACGAGTTCTCCCGCAACGGCCGGCGCAGCGGTCTGACCTTCGCGCCCGAGGGCGGGTCGGACCGGATGCGCAAGGTGATCAACAAGATGGTCACCGAGGAGGACCTGATCCGCACCGTCGCCGCGGCGTACAGCCACGGCTGGCGGCAGGTGAAGCTGTACTTCATGTGTGGTCTGCCGACCGAGACCGACGAGGACGTGCTGGCGATCGCGGACCTGGCGAAGAAGGTGATCGCGACCGGGCGCGAGGTGTCCGGCCGGCGCGACATCCGCTGCACGGTGTCGATCGGCGGGTTCGTGCCGAAGCCGCACACCCCGTTCCAGTGGGCCGCGCAGCTCGGCGCGGAGGAGACCGACGCGCGGCTGTCCAAGCTCGCCGCGGCGATCCGTTCGGAGAAGCAGTACGCGAAGGCGATCGGTTTTCGGTACCACGACGGCAAGCCCGGGATCATCGAGGGCCTGCTGTCCCGCGGCGACCGCCGCGTCGGCCGCGTGATCGAGGCGGTCTGGCGCGACGGCGGCCGGTTCGACGGGTGGAGCGAGCACTTCTCGTACGAGCGCTGGGTCGCCGCCACCGAGAACGCACTCGCCGACCAGCCGGTCGACCTGGCCTGGTACACGACGCGGGAGCGCGAGTACGCCGAAGTACTGCCGTGGGACCACCTGGACTCGGGTCTGGACCGGGACTGGCTGTGGGAGGACTGGCAGGACTCGCTCGAGGAGGACGGCGCGATCGAGGTCGAGGACTGCCGCTGGACCCCGTGCTTCGACTGCGGTGTGTGTCCGCAGATGGGCACGGAGATCCAGATCGGCCCGACCGGGAAGAAGTTGCTTCCGCTCTCAGTCGTCTAGGACATGTCTCCCAATCCCCACCGCACCGAGCACCTGCTCCCTACGGCGGGCGATTGGGAGACACGCGCTAGTTGGTCGGCTAGTTGCAGTAGTACGCCGGAGTCGGCGTCGTCTCGGTCTGGTCCTGCCAGTGCGCGACGCCGACGTAGTACCCGCAGCCGGTGCCTTCGTCGAACCATGCGCCGCCGCCCGAGTACGCGTACGTCTCCGCGACCGTGCTGAACGGACCGCTCGCGGAGGCGCCCTTCTGCAGCTCGACGCGTACTTCGGTGACGCTGTTCGAGCAACCCTCCAGCCCGACGGCGACGTACAGCATCGAGGCCGAGTAACCGACCGACTTCGCCGTCACCAGGTCGCACGCAGCCGTCGACGCGTGCGCCGGCGCGGCGACCGTCAGACCTGCCGCAGCCGCTGCCGTCGCGGCGATCGCACCAAGGAGTTTCCGCATCTGACCACCCTTCAGTTGGAAACCTACAGAGGGTCAGCAGATTAGGTCACTCAGTTACCGACGTCGACCCTTTCGAGCCCGCCGAGACAAGCAGCTCGGTGAGCAAGAGATCGTCAGCGCTGCCCAGAACCAGGTCGGCCGCCGCGACCGCCGCCGGTGGGACGAACGGATTCGGTACGGCGACCGCGTACATCCCGGCGGCCTGTGCCGCGGCCACGCCGTGCGCCGTGTCCTCGACAGCGACCGCCGCCGCGCCCGGCACGCCGAGGCGTCGCAGCGCCAGCTCGTAGATCGCCGGATCCGGTTTGTGCGTCGCCACCTCGTCGCCGGTGACGATCTGATCGAACAGTTCGACCGCACCCACACGCTCCAGATGACCGAGTACCCAGGCGCGCGGCGAACTGCTCGCGATCGCGACCTGCAGCTCCAGCGACCGTGCCGTCGCGATCCAGTCCCGGATGCCCGGCCGGAAGTCGAGCGAGGCGTGCAGACGATCCCGATGGGCAAGCCGGCGCGCGTGGCTCTCGGTCCGGTCGAACCCAGCGCCGACGGCGGCCGCGAGGACGGCGTACCGGTCCTCGGTGACGTCGCCGCCGTGGCCCGGCCAGAAGCTGTTCAGATCGAGTTCGAGACCGTGATGCGCCCACTCGGCCCGCCAGCTCTCGACCATCGTGGTCTCGGTGTCCATCAGCAGACCGTCGAAGTCGAACACGATCGCCTCCGCCCGGACCGGCACGAGCCGCGTCGCGAGCCGATGGATCTCGATGCTGCTCAGGCCGAGCCACGCCAGGTACTCACGGACGCCGCCGAACCGCTCGTCGAGGTGCTCGAGCGAGCCGAGGATCGTCTCCGGGCGGGTCCGCGAGTACTCCGGGCCGTCCTGCAGGCCGAGGTTGACCTCGCTGACGGCGTAGTCCGCCGCGATCCGCTCGCGGGGTACGCCGGCGAGGTCGAGCAGTAGCGCGACGGTCAGACCGGTCCGGTCCTTGCCGGCTTTGCAGTGCACGACGACGGGCCGATCCGCCGGCGCCGCCGCGATCGCGGTGAAGATCCTGCCGATGTGCGGCGCGTTGCGCGTGAGGCTGTTGCGGTAGACATCGACCAGGCGCGGTTCGTTCTCCGGCACCCGCCGCGCCTCGCCGTCCGGGTCGATCCACGGGATCCGCCGGTACGCCGGTGCGCCGTCGAGCGGATGTGGTTGCTTCAGCTCCCACTCCGACCGCAGATCGAGCACGAGCCCGGCCTCGAGCGCCTCGAACTCGGCCCACCCGGCCGGGTCCAGCGCGTCGAGGGAGTCGGTTCGCACGAGAGCCCGAGCGCGCGTGGGTACGCCGTACCCCGTCGGAAGTCCGCCGACATCACGCGCATTCGGGCTCCACATGCCCGTCAGCCTAAGACAACACCGCCTAGATTCTCGAAGTCGTGCCAGGCGCCGTCATATGCCTTGTGGTGCAGGGCGGAGTCGGTGCCGGTCGCGAACACGTCGAGGCGGCCGGGGCCCCAGGAGACGACGGAGCCGGCTGGTTGGGGCCGACGGCGGGCGACTGTGGGCTCCAGCCAGCCGGCGAGGGCCGCGATGTTCATTCGGAGGATCTCCGCCGCCAGCGCCCAGTCGATGAAGTTCAGTGTGTCGTTGGCGGAGTGGATGTGTCCGTTCGCACTGTCCGCGCCCTCGATCGTCAGCACGGCCGGCATTCCGGCGTTGATGAACGGCACGTGGTCGCTGGCGAACGGATTCAGCGAGGTCTCGACCTTCAGCCCCGTGTACGTCGCGGCCGCGGTCGCGAGCGCATCGATCTGACTCGACGACACGGCCGCGCCTTCCAGTAGCACCGTTGGCGTTGCGGTGTTGGTGGTCGCGATCATGTCCATGTTCAGCACCGCGCGGATCCGCGCGCGATCGGCGGCCGGCAGCGCGGCGACGTACTGCTTGCTGCCGAACAGGCCCTCCTCCTCGCCGCCGAAGAGGATCAGCCGGGTGTCGTGCTGCCAGGACCGGGTGGCGAGCAGCCGGCCGAGTTCGAGGACGCCCGCCGAACCGCTCCCGTTGTCGTCGGCGCCGGGAGCGGCGGCTGCCGGACCGCCGGCGATGTTGATGGAGTCCAGGTGCGCGGTGACGACGACGAGTCCGCGATTGGTGCCGACGCCCGCGCGGTCGCCGATCAGGTCCGCCGAACGGCCGCCGCCGACCGTGATCGGCGTCCGGCCCACCTGGTAGCCGAGGGCAACCATCCGGTCGGCGGCGAAATCCATCGCCTGGGTGAACGTCGTACTCAGCGAATGCCTGGTCGGCAGGCTCGCCAGCCAGGTCAGGTCGTTGCGGTACGACGTCATCGACAACGCACCGACCAGGTCCGCGACGTCCGGGTCGGCCCGGGCGGCGGAGACGGCGCGGGTCTCGACGATCGTCGTGTTCGGGCGCAGTGGCTCGATCCGCCAGCACTGGTTGGAACGTTTGCGGGGTTTGTCCGCCGCCGAGATGACCAGATGCCGGCCGTGGTCGAGCAACGGCGTGACGCCGGGATACTCGTCCTGGAAGCTCCGGCCGACCTGCGTGACCAGCAGCAGTCCGGGAACGGTTCGGGAGGCCCGGCCGAGGCGTTGTTCGGCCGGGACCCAGACGATGGTCTGCTCCCCGAATTCCGCCGACCGCGCTCCACCAGCGACCTCCGCCGTCGGTACGACGAGATAGCGCACCGCTCCTGCCCTCATGTCGGCTCCCAGGAGATCTCCAGGCGGTCGTCCGAGACCGCGACGATGTGGCCGGACCCGCCCGGCGCGGGACCGGACGGGGGCATGAACAGGCGGCCGGTGTCGTCCCAGCGGCCGGACGGCGCCGGGGAAGGGGCGTCGCCGCGGCCGATCAGCTGCGGTACGAACGTCCCGTCGGCGTGGAAGTCCACCCCCCGCCGGCCGCGGGCCGGCGGGAAGGCGAAGTCGTCGCGGCGGTAGACGCTCACTCCGTCGTGATCCTCCTCGAAGGAGTGGGTCCAGTGCCCGACCGGTGAGGTGCTCAGATCCGCACCCCCTGCCCGATCGAGGCGGGGGACTCCGGGACCTCGACCCGGAAGTCGCTGATGATCCCGCCGAGTCCCTCGTAGCCGGTGACCGACGGTCCCCAGGCGCTGCCGTCCCACCACTTGTGATAGAGCTGCTTGTCGGTGCCGGTGACGAACACGTCCAGCCGGTTCGCGTCCCAGGAGACCACCCGCGGCTCGTCGGTGCAGATCCCGCCCAGGTACTCGTAGCCGGTGACCGACGGTCCCCAGGCGGAGCCGTCCCACCACTTGTGGTAGAGCGCCGAGTCGGTGCCGAGCAGGAAGACGTCGAGCCGGTCCGAGCCCCACGAGACCACGGTCGGAGGTGTCGTACAGATGCCGCCCATGTACTCCCAGCCGTTCCACGACGAGCCGTCCCACCACTTGTGGTACAGCGCCGAGTCGGTGCCGATGACGAACATGTCGAGCCGGTTCGCACCCCACGCCACCACTCGCGGTGGCGAGGCGCAGACGCCGCCGAGGTACTCGTAGCCGGTGGCCGACGGCCCCCAGTTCGAGCCGTCCCACCACTTGTGGTAGACCGCGTTGTCGGTGCCGAGCACGAAGACGTCCAGCCGATCAGTGCCCCAGGCAACGACTTCGGGCGGACTCAGGCAGATCCCGCCGAGGTACTCGTACCCGTTCCAGGACGAGCCGTCCCACCACTTGTGGTACAGCGCGCGGTCGGTGCCGAGCACGAACGCGTCCAGCCGGTTCGGGCCCCAGGTGGCCAGCCGTGGTGGGCTCATGCAGACACCGCCGAGGTATTCGTAGCCGGTGACGGACGGTCCCCAGTTCGAGCCGTCCCACCATTTGTGGTACAGCGCGTGGTCGGTGCCGAGGACGAACGCGTCCAGCCGGTTCGCGGCCCAGGACGCGACTTCAGGAGCGCTCATGCAGACACCACCCAGGTATTCGTAACCCCCGACGGACGGTCCCCAGGCCGCTCCGTCCCACCACTTGTGATACATCGCCAGATCGGTGCCGAGCACGAACGCGTCCAGCCGGTTCGCCCCCCAGGCGACCACCGAGCCGGCCGGTTCCGGCGTACCTCCGGCGGCACCGAACACCGGCAGCGTCGTGCGGACCGTGTCCAGGCAGGCCTGCATCCGGGCCACCTGGTCGTGGGTGAACATCACCATGCCGCGGTCGTCGGTGTAGTCCATGTAGTCGTAGAACAGGTCGCCGTTCGGCCCGTTGCTACAGGTCACGTGCGGGAACGTCGGTACGCCGAAGTTCGGGCCGGCCGCGTTCGGGGTGTCGGCGCACTCGTCGCTGCCACTGCAGCCGCTGCCGTCGTCGCCCCAGATGTGGAACAGGTTCAGGAAATGGCCGACCTCGTGCGTCGTCGTCCGGCCGAGGTCGAACGGCGCCGTCGCCGTACCGTTGGTGCCGAACCCGCTGTGCAGGATCACCACGCCGTCGGTGTTCGCCGGGCCGCCCGGGAACTGCGCGTAGCCGAGCAGGCCGCCGCCGAGCTGGCAGACCCAGATGTTCAGGTACCGGTCGGTCGGCCAGGGATCGATGCCGCCGGTCGCCGACGACTTCACCTTGTCGTCGGTGCTGAAACTGGTCGAGGTGGTCTGGGTCCGGGTGACACCGGTCGTCGGCTGACCGTTCGGGTCCGTGGTCGCGAGGAAGAACTCGATCCGGGAGTCCTCGATCAGGCCGCTGAAGACCGACGGCACGATGCTGGTGTCCGGGTTGGCCGCGCGGTAGTCACGGTTCAGGACGTCGATCTGGCTGTCGATCTGCGCCTGTGAGATGTTCTGCGCGTTGGTGTTCCAGACGACGTGCACGACACAGGGGATGCGGGCGACGCCGCTGAAGCGCTGCTCGCGGGAGACGTAGGCCATCGTCGCGGTCTCGAGCGCCGACCGCGCCGCGGCGTACTCCGGTGACGTCGACAGCAGCCGCCGGTGCACGTCCATCACCCCGCACTGCCGGCGGCTCGGGAACTCCGTGCGTCCGTCACCGGATCCTGTGGTCGCGCCGCTCATACCGGCACCACCGGCCTGTCCGCCACCCGACATTCCCGCGCCGCCAGGCGATCCGCCGCCACCCATGTCGGCGGCCGGCGATCCGCCGCCGGCCATGTCCGGCGCGGGCGATCCACCGCCACCCATCTCCGGCGCGGGCGATCCGCCGCCGGTCATCGTCGTACTGCCTGCGGCCGGCGCGCCCGTCGTCCCGGGCATCGGCGTCTCGCCCGCAGTGGCCTGTCCGTGCGCGGCATGACCGTTCGCCCCCTGCCCGGGTGCCGGGGCCTCGCCCGGCATCCGGTCGTCGTCGCGATGTTTGTCCGCTCGCCCGTTGGCCTTTCTCGGCATCTCTCCCCCTTCCGCGGGGGCACAGGTGCAGACCGGCGCCACGGCACCGAATCGAGAAGATCACCCCCAGCACGCGCCTCGACCGAAGACGGTCCCTCCCGTCTTCCCCCACCGAGCAGCGGCCCCCATATGCCTGCTCCTGCGTTCAGAATCCCGCCGATCACCGCCCGCGCACAACCTCTCGCGCACCGGTACTCAAGTTCGCGGCAAGGGCCGCGAACGTTGAAGAATTTCCGCTCGGCTGAACGCCGTGGTGAGTGGTCAGGCGTGCTGCGTGGTGTGCTGGCTGGTCTGCTGGGCCGTGTGCTGGGCTGTCTGCTGGGCTTCGGCGTGCTCGAAGAGGCTTTCGCCGGTGTGCTGCACGGCCGCGGCCGGGAGCGCGCCGACGGCGAACACGGCGACCGCCGCGGCGATCACCAGCGGCCGGCGACGCGGCGGCGGTGCGAGCAGCGCGCGGACACGGGTCTCCAGATCACCACCGGTCGCGGCGACCACCATGCCGGGATGTCCGAACCGCGTCTGCAGTTGCGCGACCCGGACCAGTGTCGTGGCCACCAGGCGACGGTCGCCGACGGTGCGGGCGGCGTCCTCGTCGGCCCAGCGTTCGACCGAGGTCGCGGCCGCGCGGGCCGCGGGACGCAGTACCGGATTGACCGCGGCGGTGAGGCCGGCGGCGAGGTTCCACCAGGCGTGGTGGTGCGTCAGGTGCGACTTCTCGTGCGCCAGCAGTACGTCGCGTTCGCGCGGAGCCAGCGCGCGGAGCAGACCGCTGGTGACGATCACGCGGCCGGCGGGCTGCGGCGTACTGAACGCGTCCGGGCGGTCGTCGTCGAGGACCACCAGCTCACCGACCGGTCGCAGCCCGCGGCAGGCGCGATGAACGGCGATGAGCGCGCGCACCTGCCGCAGGCCCGTCACGGCCACCGACACCATGGCGAGCACGACCAGGCAGCCGGCGACCGCCGCGGGCCAGGCCGGCACGGGGCTGTCGGTCCGCAGCGTCACCGGGGACCAGGCGCCGCGCTGCGCGACGAGCGGGAACTGCCCGATCCATGTGAACGCCACGACGGCGAGGATGAAGACTCCGCTGGCGGCCGACAGTACGTTGCCGACCACGAGCAGCACCGTCGCCACGGACGGCGTCAACCGGCGGCAAGCGATCGGCGCCACCAGCGCGTAGCCGATGATCGCGACGAGACCGAGTACGGCGGCCGTGGTCACTGGTCCTCCGCGGCGAGCAGGTCGACGAGCAGTTGCGACTCCTCCGGTGACAGTCCGCGAGCGAACCGGGTCAGCACCGCGGCCCGGTCTCCGCGCGCATCCAGCAGTTTGTGGAGCTGATGCGCGGCGACCTCGGCCGAGTCGACGACCGCGGTGTAGGCGTACGACCGTCCGACCCGCCGGCGGGTGGCCAGGCCCTTCGACGCCATCCGGGCGAGTACCGTCATCACCGTCGTGTACGCCAGCTCACCGCCGAGCGCGTCCCGGACGTCGGCCGTTGTCATCGCACCGCCGCCCGCGGCCAGCGCGGCGAACACCTGCTGCTCCAGATCGCCGCGCGCGCGACTCTGACTCCGCGAAGCCGGCACGGCTCCTCCTTCTCAACTACTACAAACAACGTAGTAGCATCAATCTACTACCTGAATCGTAGTAAACGGGGGGTCAGCGTGAATCACTGGTTGTTCCGGCAGATCAACGCGTTCGCGCGCGCCACCCCGTGGCTGCACGGACCGGCGCAGGTCTTCGCGGCGTACGGCGTGCTGCTGTTCGCCGCACTGCTGCTCGCCGGGTGGTGGGTCGCGCGGCGGTCGGGCCGGATGGTGGGGGTGGCCGCGGCGCTGTGCGCCGGGGGTGCGACGCTTCTGGCTGTGGCCGTCAACCAACCGATCGTGCACGCGGTACACGAAGCACGCCCGTACGCGAGCCTGCGGAACATCGTGGTGCTCGCGAACCGCAGTACCGACCCGTCGTTCCCGTCCGACCATGCGACGATGGCCGGCGCGGTCGCGGCCGGGTTGTGGATCGTCGATCGGCGGCTCGGGATCATCGCCGCCACCGCGGCGGTGCTGATGGCGGGCACCCGGGTCTACGTCGCGGCGCACTATCCGGCTGACGTCGTGGCCGGCCTGTTGCTCGGTGCGATCGTTGCCATCGGCACCTGGTTGCTGCTGCGCCGGAGCCTGACCCGGCTCGTCACCGCGATCGCCGGGACCAGACTGCGACCGGTGCTGGTCCGGGGGCCGCACCAATGATCAGAGGCCGGGCGTGAAAGGACTGACCGACTGGCTGCTCGGGCTGAGCGGTGCCGCCGTGTACGGCATGGTCGGGCTGCTCGTGTTCGCCGAGGACGCTTTGTTCGTGGGGTTCGTGCTGCCGGGGGAGACCGCGGCAGTACTCGGCGGGGTCACCGCGGCGCTCGGTCACACGTCACTCCCGGTGATGTTGGTCGTGGTGATCGCGGCCGCGATTCTCGGCGACACGGTCGGCTACGAGATCGGCCGGCACTTCGGTCCGCGCCTGCTCGGCACCCGGGTCCTGCAGCGGCGCGCCGACCGGCTGGACCGGGCCCGCAGACAGCTCGCCGAGCGCGGCGGTACGGCGGTGTTCCTCGGCCGGTTCGTCGCGTTCTTCCGCGCCACGATGCCTGCGCTCGCGGGCATGTCGGGAATGCGGTACCTGAAGTTCGTCAGCTTCAACGCGGCCGGTGGGATCGTCTGGGGGGCCGCCGCGGTCCTGATCGGTTACCTGGCCGGCAACTCGTACAGCCGGGTGGAGAAGACGTTCGGCCGGGTCGCCGCGCTGGTCGTGGCCGGCATCGTCGTGATCGCGATCGTGGTGTGGCGGGTCCGCCGGCACCGCGCGGAACGTGTGGAGCACCAATGATCGGGTCGCCGAAACTCGCCGCCTGGCTGATCGTGACGATCGGCGCGTTCGTCGCACTGCTCGCATGGATCTTCCCCGACGCGGTCCGGCACCGCGGCCAGATCGATGCCGCCGGCACCGAGGTCGTCGTCTGTACGGCGGGCGCTCAGCAACTGCACGACGGCCGGACCCAGGTCCTGCACCATCTCGCCGACTGCGCCGGCGACAACACCGCCGTACGCAGTGAAATGGGTGACGAGCTGGCCGCGCTGGTCCTGCTCGCGTTTACTGTCGCCGGCACCTGGCAGGTCACGCGGGCGGCACGACACTAGGAGGTTGTGGGTGCGCATACCGTTCACGGCCCGCGGGCACCACGGGGTGATCTCGGTGCGGGTGGAGCCGAACACGGACCCGACAGCCTCCGGCCACGGCCTCGTCGTACCGGAGGTGGACGGTTTCCACGGGTTTCCCATCTGCACCGCGTCGCTGACCTTCGACGGCCGGGGGATCACCGCGATCTTCGGCTGGATCCAGGTCGTCACGAACGGCCCCGACGTGACGGTCGACCTGCTCCCGAACCTCGACCGGACCGACCCGTTCTACACCTACGGCTACCTACCGACGTTCTTCGACGCCCCCGCCAACCCCAACCACCCCGACGGCACCTGGCGCGCCGACACGTTCCTGGTCCTGGTCCCCGACGTAATCCGCTCCCACGCCATCAAACCGGTCGCCGCCTTCACCTGGGGCTACAACCTCACCTCCGGCCACCCAACCCTCCTCCCACCCCACCCCCTCCCACCCACCAACTGGTCCAACCACCGCCCGCTCCTAGAGCAATCCCACCCCACCTGGACCTTCACCTAACCCGCTGCACCTGGGGTAATTCGCCGGTGTTCTGTTGGGTTGGGACGTAGGGTCCGGGGGTGATGATTGTGGAGGTTGACGGGCGGGACCCGGAGGTTTTTCGGCGGTTCTATCGGGTGAAGTTCGATGTGCGGCGGGAGGAGCTGGAGTTTCCGGCGGGGATGGGGGCCGACGAGGCGCGGGTGTTCATGGCCCGGGAGCATGCGGATGTGCGGGCCAACGGGCTGGGGCTCGTGGACGGGGACGACTGGCTCGGGATCGCCTGGCTGGACTGGTGGTTGGTGGGCGACACCAACACCGTCGACGTGGAGCTCGCCGTCGCACCGCAGTACCGGCGGCGTGGTGTCGCGACCCGGCTGCTGGACGAGGCGATCGCGCGCGCCAAGGCGGACGGCCGGACGATCGTCTCGGGGATGAACATGGCAGGCGACCCGGTGACAGGCGAGAGCCCGGGTACGGCGTTCGCGCGGGCCCGGGGCTTCGTGAAGAAGCACGCCGAACTGCATCAGGTGGTCGAGCTGCCGTTGACCGACCTGGTGGATCAGCCGGTCGACGGCTACGAGATCGTCCAGTGGCGCGAGCACACCCCGGACGAGTACCTCGACCAGTTCGTCGAGCTGCAGACCGGGATGAGCGAGGACGTGCCGACCGGCGAGCGCGCCTCCGAGGCGGTGCAGTACACGCGCGAGCTGGTGCGTGACATGGAGGAACGCAGAGTGGCCCAGGGCCGCTTCACCTACACGACCGCCGCGATCCACACCGCCACCGGCGAGCTGGCGGCGTACACCCAGATGGGCGGTACGCCGGAGACGCCCGAGCGCCTGAATCAGTACGACACCTACGTACGCCGCTCGCACCGCGGCAAGCGTCTCGGGATCGCGGTGAAGACCCCCAACCTGCGCGCGCTCCAGGCCGGTGCCGCGGGCAAGGCCGTGTTGCACACCTGGAACGCGCCGGAGAACGCACCGATGATCGCCGTGAACGAGAAGCTGGGCTTCCGCCCCGTCGCCCAACGCACCGCCTGGGAGCGGAGCATCCGCGGCTGAGGTCGGCAGCTCGACAGGAGGTGTCGGCCTGTCGCGCCCGATGCAGTCGGCTGTTGAGCGTGGAAAGTCCGGGCGGCCCCGGATACCTCCTGTCGAGCTGCCGATCCGGCGCCGACTGACCTAGTGGTGCGGGCGGAGGGCCCGGTTCGCGGCCGGTTCGGCGATCGAGGCCCGGAACGGATGCGCCGGGTAGACGCCCAGCAACCTGACCTCCACCGAGAAGAAGGCGAGCTCCTCGAGGGCCAGGGCGACGTTCGGGTCCTCGGGGTGGCCTTCGATGTCGGCGTAGAACTGGGTGGCGAAGAACATCCCGCCGAGCTGGTAGGACTCCAGCTTGGTCATGTTCACGCTGTTCGTGGCGAAGCCGCCGAGGGCCTTGTACAGCGCGGCCGAGACGTTCCGCACGCGGTACACGAAGGACGTGATGATCGGCCCGGAGCCGACCGGCGGCACCTCCGGCTCGCGGGACAGCACCAGGAACCGGGTGGTGTTGTGGTGCTCGTCCTCGACGTCCGAGGCGAGGGTGTCCAGCGTGTACAGCTCGGCGGCCGCCCGCGGCGACAGTGCCGCGACGGTCGGGTCGCCGAGCTCGGACACCTCGCGCGCGGCGCCGGCGGTGTCGTCGGCGACGACGGTCGACCAGCCGTGTTCGCGGATGATCTTGCGGCACTGGCCGAGCGCGTGCACGTGGCTACGGACGGTCCGGATCTGGTCGAGCGTGGTCCCCGGGACACCGAGCAGCTGGAAGTGGATCGGCAGGAAGTACTCGCCGACGATGTGCAGCCCGGACTCCGGGAGCAGGTGGTGGATGTCCGCGACCCGCCCGGCGATCGAGTTGTCGACAGGGATCATCGCGAGCCCGGCGCGGCCGCTGCTGACCGACTCGAGGGCGTCCTCGAACGTCGTACAGGGCAGCTGCTCGCGGTCCGGGAACATGCCGGTGCACGCCATCGCCGAGTTGGCGCCTGGCTCACCCTGATAAGCGATCGGTCCGTCCACGATCTCCCAGCGTAGACCCCCGGGATCTCACCAACCGGATCAGGTGTCCGTCTTACGGACCTTCTCCGGCGCTCCGGTGACCGCGCGGCCCTCCAGGGCCTTGGCCTTGGTGGCGTACATGTCGATGTACTCCTGGCCGGACAGCTCCATGATCTTGTACATGATCTCGTCGGTGACGGCGCGCAGGATCAGCCGGTCGCTCTCCATGCCCTCGTACCGCGAGAAGTCCAGCGGCTCGCCGAACTTGACCGTCGGGGAGGCGAACGACGCGACGATCTTGCCGGGCGGGGCCACCACGTCGGTGCCGATCACGCCGCACGGGATCACCGGCACCTTCGCCTCGAGCGCCAGCCGGGCGACGCCGGTCCGGCCCTTGTACAGCCGGCCGTCGTGCGACCGGGTGCCCTCGGGGTAGATCCCGAACAGCTCGCCACGCTCGAGCACCTTCATCCCGGCCCGCATCGCGCCCTCGGACGCCGAGCCGCCGGAGCGGTCGATCGGCACCTGGCCGGTGCCCTTGAAGAACCCGCGCTGGAAGCGGCCCTTGATCCCGGCGCCGGTGAAGTAGTCGGACTTGGCGACGAAGGTGACCCGGCGGCGCAGCACCAGCGGCATGAAGATCCAGTCGGAGTACGACAGGTGGTTGCTCGCGATGATCGCGGCCCCGGTCTCCGGGATGTTGCCGGCGCCGAGCACGTTCGGCCGGAAGATCCGCTTCACCGGCGGTCCGACCAGCACGTTCTTCAGCACCCAGTAGATGCCCTTGCCGTCGCCGTCACCGGCATCCACGACCGCAGGGTCCGGCTCCCGCCGCGGCGACTGTGCCGGTTCCGTCATCGGTGTCCTTTCCTCACTGGTTCCCCCGAACCCTCATGATGCCGCACGACGGCCCGGATGGCCCGTACGTCGCCACGCGGGAACTCCTCACATCCGCGGCCCGGCCTTCGTAAGCTGCTCACGGCAGTGCCGCCGGGCTGGGGAGGACCGTGTGAGGACCAGACGACTGACCGCGATGCTGTGGGTGGTGGCGGCCGTGGTCGCGGCCGTGATCGCCGGCCTGCCGGTGACGGCCGCCGCGCGAGCTTCGGCCGGCCCGGAGGCGACCGTGGTGCCGATCCAGGTGACCGGGCCGGCCTCGTCGCGGTTCAACCTGGTGGTGATGGGCGACGGGTACACCGCGGCCGAGCTGCCGAAGTTCCGCGAGCAGCTCGACAAGCACCTGAACATCCTGTGGAGCATCGAGCCGTTCAAGTCGTACCGGAACTACGTGAACGTGTACGCCGTCGAGATCGCCTCGCCGGAGTCGGGCGTCGACTGCGATCCGGACCTCGCCTCGCCGAAGCGCGACACGCCACTGCAAATGGGCTTCTGGGGCGGCTGCAACGCGAACAGCGTCCAGCGGCTGCTGACGGTCAGTTCGGCCGCGGCGACGCAGTACGCCGACCTCGTCCCGGGCACCACGTCCGCGAACCGCCAGATTCTTGCCATCGGCAACAGCGACACGTACGGCGGCGCGGGTGGGACTTACGCCACGGCCTCGGGCGGGAACGCGCTCTCGGCGCTGATCACGCCGCACGAGCTCGGTCACTCGCTCGGCGGGCTGCAGGACGAGTACGACCACTACGCCCGCGGCGAGCGCGGAGCGCCGTACCAGGGTGCCGAGCCGTCCTCGATCCACCACACTCTGCTGACCGAGCAACAGATGCTGGCGCAGCACCAGAAGTGGTGGCGCTGGGTGGGGGAGCCGTCGGAGTCGGGCGGCACGATCGGGCGCTACGAGGGCGGGATGTACGCCGGTTCGGGCGTCTGGCGCCCCAGCGCGCACTCGATGATGAAGGCGCTCGGGTACGCGTTCGACCAGGTCTCGCGCGAGCGGATGACGCAGCGGCTGTCGGCCAAGGCGAGCCTCTTCCAGGCGGGCACGCCCGCCGGTCGAGTGAGCCCTGACCAGGTCGTCTGGCTGCAGACGCTGCATCCGGCGGACCACGAGCTCGACGTGACCTGGTCGCTCGACGGTACGGCGCTGCCGACCGCGAACGCCCGCGCCGTCGACCTCGGCTCGCTCGACCTCGGACCCGGCCCGCACACGCTGTCCGCGACGATCGTCGACCCGACCGGCTTCATCCGAGACCCCGCGGTCCGGCCGACCGCGACGCGTTCCTGGACGATCGACAGCTCCCTGACCGCGCAGACATCGACCGAGCCGCCGACGTTCACCGGCTCGACGCCGACCGGGCACCCGGTCAGCGCCGACGAGGTCGTGTACGCCGAGACGGCGCAGTCCGCGGGCGCGATCAGCTGGCAGGTGGACGGGAAACCGGTCGCCAACCCCGGGAACGACCGGGACTTCGACCTCGCACCGCTGAACCTGACCGGGCGGCACACGCTTACCGCTCGGGTCGGCGCCGAGCAGTTGACCTGGGACGTCGACGGGACCGGCCCGGCCGTGACGCCGACGCTGTCGAAACCGCTGCTCAGCGTGCAGAAGGCGAGCGGCCCGGAGTACATCTACAACGACACGTTCACGATGGGGCTCGCCGCGACGGACGACAGCCCGGGGTACGTCGTACCGGAGTTCCGTGTCGACGGAGACGGTTGGTACAACTACTTCGGCTGGCCGACCGACGCGTCCGCGCCGTTCCGGTTCACCGCCGAAGGGACCGAGATCGACCAGCTCGTGTACGGGAAGCTGGGCGTGCCGCGGGTGGTGCCGTGGGACGACGTACCGCCTGGTTACGGGCGTCACCAGGTCGAGTACCGCGCCATCGATGCCACCGGCAACATCGGGGACGCGCGCCGGTTCGCGGTCACGCTGCTGCGACCCGCGCCGGCCTGTACGACGACCCTCACCGGCACCCACGGTTCGCTGTATCTGCGCTCCGGTGTCACCTGCCTGACCAATGCGACCGTCAACGGCTCGGTCCTGGTCGGTTCCGGCGCTTCGGTCGTCGCCATCGACTCGCGTGTCAACGGCCCGGTTCGCGCTGATCAGGCGGCAGATCTGCAGCTTCTCCGTTCGACTGTCACCGGCCCGGTCGCGGCCGACGGAGTGACGCGCTCCGTGGTCGCGGTCGGCAGCACGGTCCAGGGGCCGGTGGCGATCACGAACAGCAGTGCGGTGTCGGTCGCGGGGAACACCGTGAACGGTCCGCTCAGATGCTCGGGCAACGCCCCGGCGCCGGCGAATCTGGAGGCGCCGAACCGAGTCTCCGGGCCGCGTTCAGGGCAGTGCGCGAAGCTCTGAGTCGCAGGGACATGGAGGTGAGTTCCGGCGACATGTCCGGGGCGCTCGCGGGCCTCTAACTTTTTCGGTGCGGGGAGTTCCCGCCGTACCGAAGGAGAGAGATGAACGGACTGCGGGTGGCCTCGTTGATGGTGGCCACGATGACGACGGGACTGGTCGCCGGGGTGTACGCGATCTACGCGAACGCGTTCATGCCGGGGCTGGCGAAGACCGACGACAAGACCTTCGTCAGCGCGTTCCAGGCCGTCGACCGGGCGATCGTGAACCCGCTGTTCCTCGGCCTGGGATTCGTCGGCGCGCTGCTGTTCACGCTGCTCGCGGGCCTGGCCAGCCTGCAGGAGAAGGCGCTGCCGTGGATCGTGATCGCGTTCGTCCTCTACCTGATCTCGATGATCGTCACGGTGGCGGTGAACGTGCCGCTGAACGATGCCCTCAAGGCGGCCGGTGACCCGGGAACGATCGACGTCGCGGCGGCCCGGGCGGCGTTCGACGAGGGCAAGTGGGTGACCTGCAACCTGGTCCGCACGCTCCTCGCGACGGTGTCGTTCGGGCTGCTGGGCTGGGCGCTGTACCTGACCGGAAGGTCCGCGATCCAGCCCTGAGGATATTTGCAGTATTTGCAGGTACCGTTCGATCCGATTCGGACCTGGGGGTGCTGATGAAGGACTGGTGGGACGACCGGCCGGTGTTCTCGGCGGCCGACAAGGGGGCGCGGATCACCGGACTCGCTCACGGCGAGTCACCCGGCCACGTGACGACCCACCTGGCGATTCTCGGCGCCCTGTGCTTCGCGGCCTGGGGCGCTGCGAGTCTGCTCGGTACGTCGTGGCTGTGCAACGCGTCGGCGCCGGCCGAGACGTGCGCGGTCGACTTCCCGAGCGGCGTACGGCTGCTCTGGCGGATCCTCGCCACAATCATCGGGGCGTACGTCCTGTTGCACTTCTCGCTCGTCTTCGGTGAGAAGGCACGGCAGCGACTCGGTCAGAGCCGGGCGGCAGGGCTGCTCGTCGGGTCGGCACTGCTTGCCGGCGTCGCCGTCGGTGCCGGCTTTTCGGTCGTGACCGGCTTCTCGGTGGACCCGTCCGGGACGCTTCGCCGGACCCTCGACTTCCGGATCGGCACCGAGGCGTACGCGATCTCCACCGTACTCACGCTGGTCGCTGTGCTCTGGTGGATCCTGGTGGTCGGGCGGCTGCCGTCGGCCCTGGCCGAGGCGCGGGAACGGCAGGCGACGATCGAGCGACTCCGCCGCGACGGCCACCGGTACGCCGGAACCGTGAAGCTCGGCCGGATCGTGTTCTGGCTCGGGCAGAGCCCGGAGCTCGAGGTCACGATCGCGTACGACTCGCCCGCCGGCGCGCACGAGATCAAGGCCCGGATGCGGACCACGCCCGACCGGGTCCCCGCGGACGGCAGCAAGGTCGTGGTCTTCGACGACCTCCGCGGCGACGTCCACGTGGAACTCGACCCCGACGCCGACCCGTCCTTCGAGTCTTCGGAGCGCTACACCGCCTCGGAGTGAGCCCGGTACCGGGTTGTTTCACCGCTGACGCGTTGCAGGGCGTCACCGGCCCTACAACCCGCCAGCGGTGCGGTGCTGCGACACTGGGGGCGTGCCACCAGTACAAGCTCCGCCGTCGCAGCAGCTGCCCGCCGTCCAGAAACTGCGGGTGCGGTTCGCCAAGCGGGGGCGGCTGCGATTCACCTCACACCGCGACTTCCAGCGGGCCTTCGAGCGTGCCGTCCGGCGGGCCGGCCTGCCGGTGGCGTTCTCGCACGGATTCAGCCCGCACCCGAAGATCTCGTACGCCGGTGCCGCGCCGACCGGAGCCGCCTCGGAGGCGGAGTACCTGGAGATATCGCTCACACACGAGCGGGACGCCGAACAGGTCCGGGCCGCGCTCGACGAGGCGCTCCCACCCGGGCTCGACGTCCTCGAGGTCGTGGTCGCGGGACCCGGTGGGCTGGCCGAGCGGCTGGAGGCCAGCGAGTGGCGGATCGCGTTGCCGGGGACGGATCCCGAGGCAGCCGCCGGCGCGGTCGAGGCGTTCCTCGGCCGGGAGGAAATTCTGGTCGAGCGCATGACCAAACGCGGGCTTCGATCGTTCGACTGTCGGGCTGCCGTTCTCCGACTCACCGTCGCGAGTGAACCGGGGTCGGTTGCGACGTGTGCGATACTGCAAGTGGTGTTACGGCACGGAACCCCGGCCGTGAGACCCGACGACGTTCTCGCCGGCGTGCTAGAGGTAGCGACGCTCCCGGTGACGGGCCCGGCTCTTTTGACCAGGCTCGCCCAGGGCCCGCTCATCGCGGCAACCGGCACGGTGGACGACCCGCTCGCTCGTGACCGCGACGCCAACCAGGCGACCGCGACCGGCCAGGCAGGTCCCCACCAGACGCAACCAGCGGAGGGCGACGCCGCCGCTCCCTCTGTGCCCTGAGCGCGGGCGGAGCGGATCCAGCAGGCTTCCGCTACGCCGCGGCACTGGTGCCAGGTGTGGCGAACCGTGACCGCCTTACGGCAGGCGCCGGGCTCGTGACAGGAGCCGGGATGCGCCGGAAGGCTTGAGGAGACCCGCACTACATGCTCGACAACGAGCCGACCACCGACGCAGCCGACTCGGCTGCCACCGCCCCGCCCGCCGCCTCGACGCGCAAGAGCGCGAAGAAGGCCGCGACCGCGAAGAAGACCACCACGACGCGCAAGCGCACGGTGAAGAAGACCGCTGAGGCGGTCCCGACCCAGTCCGACGACCTGGCTGCCGACCCGGAGCCGGCGCCGGTGAAGAAGGCCGCCGCCAAGAAGGCCGCCGCGAAGAAGACCACGGCCAAGACGGCCGCGGCGAAGACCACCGCCGCGAAGAAGACCGCGAAGCGCCCGGCCAAGAAGGCGGCCGCGCAGGACATCTTCCCGGAGTTCACCGAGGACGCGCCGGCCGCCGAGACGTCGATGGCGGACGCCGGTCCGGTGGTGGAGAACGCCCCGGCGAAGAAGACCACCCGCAAGCGCACCACCAAGAAGGCCGCCGACGCCGAGCTGGTGACCCCGGACTCCGTCGTCACCGACGGTCCGGTCGCCGACGCGTCCGCCCCGGCCGAGACCACCGCCCCGGCGGAGACCACCGCCCCGGCGGAGACCACCGCCCCGGCGGAGACCACCGCCCCGGCGGAGACCACCGCCCCGGCCACCAAGCGCACCTCCCGCCGCCGGAGCACCAAGTCCACCGAGCCGAGCGCCCCCGCCGACGCCCCGGCAACCAGCGCCGACTCCGCCGACACCGCGGGCTCCGCGACCGGCGCCGGTTCCGCGCGAGGCGCGGGCTCTGCGGCTGCTGACAGCGGCGCGGCCGGCTCCGCTGACGTCGCCGCTGAGGCGCCGAGCACGCGGCGTAGCCGCCGTCGCCCCGCCCCGGCCGCGGTCCTGTTCCAGGCCCCGACCGAGACCCCGCAGGCGGCGAGCAGCACCGCTGACGCCGACGACACCGCCACGGGCGCCGACGCGCCCGAGGCCCGCACCACCGAGGCCCGCACGTCCGGCAGCCGCCGTTCGCGCACCCGCTCGTCCGGCTCCGGCGCGACCGCTGACGCCGCTGCGGACACCACGGCGGACGCCGCGGCTGACACCGCGTCGGCTGACGCGAGTGACGCCCGTACGTCGGGCAGCCGCCGTTCGCGGACCCGCTCGTCGGGCTCCGGCGCGACCGCTGAAGCACCCGCTGCGGACACTGCGTCGGACACTGCGTCGACTGACGCGAGTGACGCCCGTACGTCGGGCAACCGCCGTACCCGGACCCGCTCGTCCGACGTGGCGGTCGCGAACGACGAGGCGACCGACGTCGCCGCTGCCGCGGAGCCGGGTGCTGATGAGCAGCCGACCGGTACGCGGCGTCGGCGGAGCCGGCGTGGGCGTGACGTGGAGGCCCACGACGCCGTCGAGGCCGTCGAGGAGACCGAGGCGCGGCCGCAGGCCGTGAGTGCCGACTCCGAGACCGCCGACGACCAGACCGATACCCAGGCCGACGCGCAGGGTGAGGACGAGGAAGGCGGCGAGGGCACTCGTCGTCGCCGGCGTCGTCGCGGTGGCCGCCGTCGTCGCAAGTCGGGCGACGCGGACGGTGCGGACGACAGCGCCGACGAGCACTCTGACGACGAGCGCGACGAGCACGACGCGCAGGACGACCACGAGGCCGACGCCGCCGAGGACGACTCGGACTCCGACGAGGACGGCGAGTCGGGCGGCAGTTCGTCGCGCCGGCGCCGTCGCCGTCGCCGCCGCAAGGGCGAGGACAGCGGCGCCTCCGCGGACGACCCCGACGAGACCGTCGTACGGGTCCGGGAACCGCGCAGCAAGAACACCGCGAACGAGATCACCGCGGTCGAGGGCTCGACCCGCCTGGAGGCGAAGAAGCAGCGCCGCCGCGAGGGCCGCGCCGCGGGCCGCCGCCGGGCGCCGATCGTGACCGAGGCCGAGTTCCTGGCCCGCCGCGAGTCGGTCGACCGGACGATGGTGATCCGGTCCCGCGAGGACGTGACCCAGATCGCGGTGTCCGAGGACAACGTCCTGGTCGAGCACTACGTGACCACCGCCGAGCAGACCTCCCTGATCGGCAACGTGTACCTCGGCCGCGTGCAGAACGTGCTGCCCAGCATGGAAGCGGCGTTCATCGACATCGGCAAGGGCCGCAACGCGGTCCTGTACGCCGGTGAGGTCGACTGGGCCACCCTCGGTGGCTCGAACGGCCCGCGGAAGATCGAGCAGGTGCTGAAGTCCGGCCAGTCGGTCCTGGTGCAGGTCACCAAGGACCCGATCGGCCACAAGGGCGCCCGCCTCACGAACCAGATCAGCCTGCCCGGCCGGTACGTCGTGTACGTCCCGCGCGGCGGCAACGGCGGTATCAGCCGCAAGCTGCCCGACACCGAGCGGAACCGGCTGAAGACGATCCTCAAGGACATCGTCCCCGACGAGGCCGGCGTGATCGTCCGGACCGCCGCGGAAGGTGCGTCGGAGGAGGAGCTGACCGCGGATGTCAGCCGTCTGCAGTCCGCCTGGGAGGAGATCGACAAGAAGTCCAAGAACGGCCAGGCCCCGCAGCTGCTGTACGGCGAGCCGGATCTGCTGATCCGGGTCGTCCGGGACCTGTTCACCGAGGACTTCGGCAAGCTGGTGATCTCCGGCGACCGGGCCTACGACCAGGTCCGCGAGTACGTCGCGGGCGTCGCGCCGCACCTGGCCGACCGGGTCGAGAAGTGGACCGGCGACGGCGACGTGTTCGCCAACTACCGGATCGACGAGCAGATCAAGAAGGCGCTGGACCGCAAGGTGTGGCTGCCGTCGGGTGGCTCGCTGATCATCGACCGCACCGAGGCGATGACCGTCGTCGACGTGAACACCGGCAAGTTCACCGGCTCCGGGGGCAACCTCGAGGAGACCGTCACCAAGAACAACCTGGAGGCGGCCGAGGAGATCGTCCGGCAGCTCCGGCTCCGCGACATCGGCGGCATCATCGTCATCGACTTCATCGACATGGTGCTCGAGTCGAACCGCGATCTGGTACTGCGCCGGCTCGTCGAGTGCCTGGGCCGGGACCGGACCAAGCACCAGGTCGCCGAGGTCACCTCGCTCGGCCTGGTCCAGATGACCCGGAAGCGGATCGGCACCGGCCTGCTCGAGGCGTTCAGCGAGAACTGCGACCACTGCGGTGGCCGCGGGCTGATCCTGCACGACGAGCCGAAGGAGTCCCGCCGCCGCAACGGCCAGAACGGCCAGAGTGGTCAGCAGAACGGGAACGGTCACGACCACGGCAAGTCCCAGCAGCCGGAGGAGGGCGGCCGGAAGAGCTCGCGCCGCCGCCGCGGCAAGGGGCGTGGTGACGACGAGCAGCAGCACGCCGAGCCCGAGCCGCAGCACAACGGTGACGCGGCCCAGAAGCTCGCGCAGATCGCCGCCGCTTCGGTGAAGAAGGACGAGGACGGTACGCCGGAGCCCACCGGCTACCCGGTCGTCGCCGGCGCCGAGGAGCACGTCAGCCCGGAGGCCACCGGCTTCCCGGTTCCTGCGACCGAGGCCTCCACCGAGGCGGCCGTCACCGAGGTCGCTGCGGACACCGAGTCGGTCGACGCGGGCGATGCGGCGCAGAACGGCTCTCCGAAGACCCCCCGGCGCCGGCGCAGCAGCCGGAGCCGGAGCAAGACCGCTACCGAGGGTGAAGGATCCGACGCGTCGGAGCTCGTCACCACCGGAAGCTGACCGATTTCGAGTTTGTGAGCTCGGGGTTGTAAGCTAAGGGTTCGGTGCGCCGAGTGCGCACCGAACCCATGCCTGACTGTGAATGTGTGAGGTTCACACGTTTCACACTGTAAGTTTTCCGATCCAGCAGAGAGTGAGATCCACGGTGTACGCGATCGTGCGCAGTGGCGGCACCCAGCAGAAGGTCGCCGTCGGCGATGTCATCGAGATCGACAGCCTGACCGAGAAGGTGGGCGACACCGTCGCGTTGCCGGCGGTCCTCGTCGTCGATGGCGACACCGTGACGGCCGACGCTGCGGCGCTGGCCAACGTGGCCGTGTCGGCCGAGGTCCTGGGCCGTACCAAGGGCCCGAAGATCAACATCCTCCGGTACAAGAACAAGACCGGTTACCGCAAGCGCCAGGGTCACCGCCAGCACTACACCCAGGTCAAGGTCACCGCGATCGACGCGAAGAAGAAGTGAGCTGATCACCAATGGCACACAAAAAGGGAGCGGCCTCGACCCGCAACGGTCGTGACTCCAACGCCCAGCGCCTCGGCGTGAAGCGGTACGGCGGTCAGCTCGTCAACGCCGGCGAGATCATCGTCCGGCAGCGTGGCACGCACTTCCACCCGGGCAACCTGGTCGGCCGTGGCGGCGACGACACGCTGTTCGCGCTGGCCGAGGGCACCGTGGAGTTCGGCACCCGGCGCGGTCGTCGCGTCGTCAACATCGTCCCGGCCCCGGCGGAGTAACACCGCCACCCGGACGTTTCAAAGCTCTGTCGAAGGGCGGGGGGCGGGAATTCCCGCCCCCCCCCGCGCGGTTGTCCCCCCCACACCCCCCCCCCCCCCCCCCCCCCCCCGGGCCGCCCCCCCCCCCCCCCCCCCCCCCCCCCCCCCCCCCCCCCCCCCCCC
>NZ_JBIALI010000010.1:0-155568 GCF_042873375.1 Kribbella sp. NPDC004875 | reverse complement strand
CTCGGTGCGCGGGAGCGAAGGTCTCGATGCGGAGCATCGTGGCCTTTGCTCACGTGCAGCGAGGTGCCGTGCCGAGTGCCGCGCAGTAGGCGCGGGGACATCAGACACCCCTTCTCCGTGCGGAGAGACCATCTAGGAAGATGCCGAGCCCGAATTCGAACAACTGGTCCAGGTCGTAGTCGTAGTCGAAGCCGTCGGCGAGCAGGTCGCGGAACGCGGTCAGGTTTCCGGCCGCGATCATCGCGGCCAACTGGTCACCCTGGCCTGCCACCCACTCGTCCGCGGTCACGCCGGTGTCCTGCTCGGCCTGTGCCTCGGCCTCCATCACCAGCGCGATCCCGCGCACGTACGCGAACAGGCTGATCACCGCCGACAAGGCGGCACCTTTCCCGAACCCGCGCAACGCACCCAGCACCGCGTCGGTGTGCGGCAGCAACCTCGGCACCAACTGCGGCCGGCTCAGACTGATCGCACTCGCCAGCCACAGATGCCGCCGGTACGCCGCCCAATGCACCTTGGCCACCACAGTGATCGCGTCCCGCCAGTGCTCCGGGACCTTCCCCAACGGAAACTCGCCGATCGCCGCGTCCACCATCTGTACGACGAGCGCGTCCTTGCCGCCGACGTACCGGTAGAGCGCCATCGTCGAAACCCCGAGCTCGGCCGCGATCCGCCGCATCGACAGCGCGGGCAACCCCTCGGCGTCCGCGATCGCGATCCCCGTCCGCACGACCTCGTCCCGGTTCAGGTCGGGCAACCCGTCGACGTTCCCGGCCTCGGTACGCCGGGCCCGCGGCGGCGGACCGACCACGGTCCCGACCCCCGCCGCCGGATGCACCAACCGCTCCTGCTGCAGGACCTGCAACGCCTTGGTCGCGGTCGCCATCGCGACGCCGAAGTCCCGGACCAGCGCCCGCGTCGACGGCACCCGGTCCCCCGGCCGCAGCTCACCGGCCTCGATCCGCCGCCGCAGTTCCGCCGCGATCACCAGGTACGGCGCTTCGCTCATCAATCCTCCCCAGGTAGTGCACGTACATCGTACGCGCACTACCACAGCACCAGGCCTCCCCAGGTCAGGTAGGGCCAACCGCGCTCCCTCCACCCCCGCCACCCCACCACTTGAGGGGCCGGCCCCTCGGCCAGTCGGTCCCCCCTCCCCCCCCCCGCCGTGCCCGGTGCCACCCCACCACTGTTTGAGGGGCCGGCCCCTCCAACGGTGGGTTCATCCCCGCTGTGCAGGGCGCCATCCCACCGGTCGAGGGGCCGGCCCCTCAAACGGGGCAGGGCGCGCGCGGGCGGGGCGCGGGGGGCGCGGGGGCTGGGCGCGGGGGCTGGGCGCGGGGGCGCGGGGGGCTGGGCGCGGGGGGCGCGGGGGGCTGGGCGCGTGGGTGCCTACGCGGTGAGGCCCGTGCCAAGATGGGCGGCATGCTGCGCGAACTGCACCTCACCGGCAATCCGGATGCCGACACGTTGCTCAACGACGACCCGTTCGCCTTGCTGGTCGGGATGCTGCTCGACCAGCAGTACCCGATGGAGCACGCCTTCTCCGGCCCGCTGAAGATCGCGAACCGGATGGACGGGTTCGACCTGCACAAGATCGCGAACACCGACCTGGAGACGTTCGTCGAGCTCTGCGTCACCCCACCGGCCATCCACCGGTACGGCGGCTCGATGGCCCGCCGGGTGCACGCCCTCGCCCAGCTGATCATCGACAAGTACGACGGCGACGCCGCGAACATCTGGCTCGCCGGCCGCCCGAAGCCGGACGGGCCCGAGGTGCTGAAGCGGCTGAAGGCGCTCCCGGGGTTCGGCGAGCAGAAGGCGAAGATCTTCCTCGCCCTGCTCGGCAAGCAGCGCGGCGTGACGCCGAAGGGCTGGCGTGAGGCCGCCGGCAGCTACGGCGACCGCGGCTCCCGGCGTTCGATCGCGGACGTCACCGACACCGCCTCGCTGAACGAGGTCCGCTCGTTCAAGAAGGCCGCGAAGGCAGCTGCCGCCGGCGCCTGACGAGCCCGCGACACCTGGCCCCGATCTGTTGCACATCGCCCCTTTCGGTGCGGGTTGTCCCTTGTGCTCCAGGCGTTTCCCTGCGAATCGGTGCGTACCGACTTATGCTCGGGGCAGCCACGGGAGGAGCGCGGATGGACATCCGGGATCTGGATCGGCGTGCTGGTGCGGTGCTCGGGGAGGTCGTGATGCAGGTGCGGCCGGAGCACCTGTGGTTTCCGACCCCGTGCCCGGACTGGACGGTCCGCGGCCTGCTCCGCCACGTGGTCAGCCAGAACGATGGCCTGGCCGCGGCCGCGCAGAACGGCTCCGCGTCCGTCCACGCGTGGCATGCCGGGCGACTCGGCGACAACCCGGCCGGAGCCTACCGCCGCTCGAACGTGCGGGTCGCGGACGCGTTCGCCGACGGCGGCGCGCTGGACCGGCTGGTGGAGGTGCGCGAGTTCGGCTCGTTCCCGCGCCGGATCGCGCTGACCTTCCACCAGCTCGACTGCGTCGTCCACGCCTGGGACCTGGCCCGCGCGATCGACGTCCCGTACAACCCGCCGCCGGACATGGTCGAGCTCGCCCTCACGCTGGCGCGCCGGATCCCCGACACCGACGGCAACCGCGGCCCCGGCTACGCGTTCGAGCGCGCCGTGAAGGTGTCCGGCACCGCCCCTGACCTCGACCAACTACTCGGTTTCCTCGGTCGCGACCCGGAGTGGGTCTCGCCGCTCGACTGAATACTCGGGCAGGTCGATCGCGTCCGGCTTCGCGACCGCCATCTTCGCGAGCACACCGGCCATCAGTCGCGACGTCATCACGCGCATCACGAAGTCGCGGTACCCGATCCCGAGAGCGGTCATCGGCATCGCCATCTTCAGGCCGCCCGGCGGCAACTCCATCCGCTGATCGACGTACGCCCGCATCCGGGCCTGGTACGCCGGGAACGCGCGCGCGTGATCGCCGTCCACAGCGGCCAGCTCGCCCGCCAGGACGTACGCCCCGACGAGCGAGAGCGCCGTACCGTGGCCCGCCATCGGCGAACCGCAGTACCCGGCGTCGCCGACCAGGGCGACCCGGCCACGCGACCACTCCGGCACGACCACCCGGCTGGTGCTGTCGAGGTAGAAGTCGTCCGCGGCGTCCAGGCCGCGCAGGACGCTCTCGGTGTGCCACCCGAGCCCCTCGAATCGCGTACGCACCAACTGCTTCTGCGCCGCGACGTCCCGCCGGTCGTAGCTCAGCACCGGCGACCGGAAACTCAGCAACGCCTTCGCGAACCGCGGATCACGATCCGGCCGCAGCGCCACCCAGCGACCACGCGGCGCGGTGTAGATCTTCATCCAGTGGTTCAGGTCCTCCGGCGAGTCGATCGTGAAGTACGACGTGTAGCCGCCGAGGTGGTGCACGAAATCGGTCTCGGGACCGAACGCCAGCCGCCGTACCCGCGAGTGCACCCCGTCCGCGCCGACGACGAGGTCGAACCGCCGCCGCGTCCCGCTCGCGAACGTCACGTCGACACCTGTCGCGTCCTGCTCGAGTTCGGCGACCGAGTCGCCGTACAGGTACTCCACCTCGGCGGTCGCCGCGGTCAGGATCTCGGCGAGATCGCCGCGCAGGATCTCGATCTCGGCCACCGGCCCGGCCCCGTCGAGCAGCTCCGCGGCCATCGCGGCGGACCGCCGGCCGTCGGCCCGCACGTACTCGAGCCCGCGCTCATGCACCTGCCGCCCGGCCACCGCGGGCATCAGGCCCATCCGCTCGGCGACCACCCGGGACACCCCGCGCAGGTCGACGGTCTGCCCGCCGGGCCGCGGCCCGGCCGCCAGCTCGACGACCGTCGGCGCGAAGCCGAACCGCCGCAACCAGTACGCCAACGCCGGTCCCGCGATCCCGCCGCCAGAAATCAGAACGGTCTTCATAGTCACCCCTTGTGAGTAGTGCGCGTACGCCGTACACGGTGCACTACCTGGGGACGTCGACGCCACCGCGCACTAGTGCACCGGGGCAGGTGCACTACCGGGGTCAGAGGGTGAGGGCGAGGCGGGTCGCCTGTTCGATCGCGCGTTTCGCGTCCAGCTCCGCCGCGACGTCGGCTCCGCCGATCAGGTGCACCGGACGGCCGGTCGCCCGTAACGCCTCGGCGAGATCACGGACCGGCTCCTGACCCGCGCACACCACCACCGTGTCGACCGCGAGCACCGTTGCCTTCTCGCGCTTCTCGCCGAACGTGATGTGCAGCCCGGCGTCGTCGATCCGCTCGTAGTTGACGCCACGCAACTGCTCGACCTGCTTGTTCTTCAACGCGGCCCGATGCACCCACCCGGTGGTCTTGCCGAGGCCGGCGCCGATCTTGCCCGCCTTACGCTGCAGCAGATACACCTTCCGCGGCGACGGTTCCGGCCGCGGTACGGCGAGCGCGCCCGGCAGCTCGGTCGGGTCACCGACACCCCACTCCGCCTTCCACGCGGCGAGATCCGGCGACCCGGCCGTCGTCAGGAACTCGCTGACGTCCACGCCGATCCCGCCGGCCCCGATCACCGCGACCGCCTCCCCGACCGGGCGGCCCGCGCGGACCACGTCGACGTACGACAGCACCTTCGGGTGGTCGATCCCCGGGATCGCCGGGACCCGCGGTACGACGCCGGTCGCGAGCACGATCTCGTCGAAGCCGGACAGGTCCTCGACGGTCGCGCGCCGGCCGAGGTGCACCTTCACGCCGGTCAGGTCGAGCTGCCGCCGGTAGTACCGGATCGTCTCCGCGAACTCCTCCTTGCCCGGGATCCGTTGCGCGATCCCGAACTGCCCGCCGATCTCCGCGGCCGCCTCGAACAGCTCGACCCGATGTCCACGTTCGGCCGCCGTCACCGCGGCCGCCAACCCAGCCGGCCCTGCTCCGACCACCGCGAGGTTCTTCGTACGACGGGTCGGCAGCAACCGTAGCTCGGTCTCCCGCGCCGCCCGCGGGTTCACCATGCAGCTCGCCCGCCGCTTCGCGAACACATGATCCAGACACGCCTGGTTACAGGCGATGCAGACGTTGATCTCGTCGGACCGGCCAGTGGTTGCCTTGAGCACCCACTCCGGGTCGGCCAGGAACGGGCGGGCCATGCTGACCAGGTCGGCGTCGCCGCGGGCCAGCACCTCCTCGGCGACCTGCGGCAGGTTGATCCGGTTCGACGTCACCACCGGGATCGACACGTGCGGCTTGAACGCCGCGGTCACGCTCGTGAACGCGGCCCGCGGCACGGACGTGACGATGGTCGGGACCCGCGCCTCGTGCCAGCCGATGCCGGTGTTGATGATCGACGCCCCGGCCGCCTCGATCTCCTTGCCCAGCGCGACCACGTCGTCCCAGGTCTGCCCGCCCTCGACCAGGTCGGCCATCGAGAGCCGGTAGATGATCAGGAAGTCCGCGCCGACGCGTTCCCGGGTCCGCCGGACGATCTCGACCGCGAGCCGCCGCCGGTTCTCCGGGCTGCCACCCCAGCGGTCGGAGCGCTTGTTCGTGCGCTCGGCGAGGAACTGGTTGATGAAGTACCCCTCGGACCCCATGATCTCGACACCGTCGTACCCGGCCTCGCGGGCGAGCGCCGCGCAGTCGACGTACGCCGAGATCTGTCGCCGGACGCCGCGATCGGAGAGGGCGCGCGGCTTGAACGGGTTGATCGGAGCCTTGAGCGCGGACGCGGAGACGCTGAACGGGTGGTACGAGTAGCGGCCGGCGTGCAGGATCTGCAACGCGATCCGGCCACCCTCGGCGTGGACGGCGTTGGTCAGCAGCCGATGCCTGGTCGCCTGCCGCTTGCTCGTCAGCGTGGACCCGAAGGGTGTCAGCCAGCCGGTCCGGTTCGGGGCATAGCCGCCGGTCACCATCAGGCCTACGCCACCGCGAGCGCGCTCCGCGAAGTACGCCGCAAGCTTCGCCATGTCATGCAGCCGGTCCTCGAGACCGGTGTGCATCGAGCCCATGATCACGCGGTTCGGCAGCGTGACATGCCCGAGGTCGAGCGGCTCCAGCAGGTGCGGGTACGCGCTCATCGCTTGTCCTTTCGGAGGGCTTCGATCACTTCGTCGCACCACGCCACGAACGACTCCTCGGCGCGGATCCCGCCGCGCAGGACGAGGTACTGGTGCAGGTCGCGGCCGTGCAGCGTGGCCGGCTTCGGAAAGTCGCGCTTGCGGATCCCGCGGTACACCTCGAGCCGCGTCGCGTGCTCGGCCCGATGCCGCTCGACCTCCTGGAACACCACGTCCGGATCGCCGAGCGAGGCGCCCCGGAGCTTCACCCCGAGCCCGTCCCGCAGTACGGCGGGATCCGTCGGCTCGGCCAGCCAGCGGGAGAGCTCCGCGCGCCCGGCCGCCGCGACCCGGTACACCTTCTTGTCCGGGCGACCGTCCTGGGCGATCGCGGTATGCCGCACCCAGCCGGCCTCGTCCATCCGGCGCAGTACCCGGTAGATCTGCTGGTGGGTGGCCGGCCAGAAGTACCCGATCGACCGGTCGAACCGCCGGGCCAGCTCGTAGCCGGACCCGGCCCGCTCGGTCAGTGAGACCAGAATCGCGTGCTCCAGCGCCATCTCCGGAGCGTACCTATGCAACTCGTTGCAGTGCATCGGATTGCATCCCATCTCACAACTCTTGTCCGGACAAGGGTTGTGTGGTTTGAGAGAATGGTTGCAGACGCCTTGTATTTGCCGCCAATGGATTTGGAGCACCATGGACCCCCAGGCCCACACGACCAAGACCACGCTGCCCGGGATCGGCACGCGGTACGACCTGGTGACCGAAGGCGGCAAACACGTCTCGGTGGTGGCGCACAACGACGGCCGGCGGTTCCTCGGCTTCCACAAACCCGATGACGACGACGAATGCCAGGCGTCCGTACCGCTGGCGCAGGGCGAGGCGGCCGCGCTGGCGCACCTGCTGCTCCCGGAGCAGATCGACCCGGTTCGCGGCGAGATGGAGATCGACCTGGTCACCGAGCACATCCCGATCACGGCCAAATCGCCGTACGGCGGGCGCACGCTCGGCGACACGCAGGTCCGCAGCCGGACCGGAGCGTCCATCGTCGCGGTCCTGCGCCGGACCGGGGCGACGCCGTCCCCGACACCGGACTTCCGGTTCGCGATCGGGGACAAGCTGGTCGTGGTCGGGACCCGCGAGGGCGTGGACGCCGTGGCCGACCTGATCGCGGGGGGCTGAGGATGCACGAGAACATCACCGCACTGCTGATCGAGCTCGGCGCCGTCATCCTCGCACTCGGCGTCCTCGGACGGATCGCCGGGCGGCTCGGCTTCTCCCCGATCCCGCTGTACCTGCTGGCCGGTCTGGCGTTCGGGCACGGCGGCATCCTCCCGCTGGCGGCGAGTGAGGAGTTCGTTGCCACCGGCGCCGAGATCGGCGTGATCCTGCTGCTGTTGCTGCTCGGGCTCGAGTACACCGCGTCCGACCTGGTCGGCACGTTGAAGACGCAGTACATCTCGGGTGCGGTCGACTTCCTGCTGAACGCCATCCCCGGCGCCGTGGTGGCACTGCTGCTCGGCTGGGGTCCGGTCGCGGCGGTCGCGCTGGCCGGTGTCACCTGGATCTCGTCGTCCGGCGTGATCGCGAAGGTGGTCGGCGACCTCGGGCGGCTGGGTAACCGGGAAACGCCTGTCGTACTGGGGATTCTCGTCCTCGAGGACCTGTCGATGGCGGTCTACCTGCCGATCCTCACCGCGCTGCTCGCCGGTGTCGGGCTGGCCGGCGGCAGTATGACGCTGCTGATCTCGCTCGGGACGGTGAGCGTCGTCCTGTTCGTCGCACTGCGGTACGGGCGGGTGATCAGCCGGGCCGTGTCGTCGGACAACCCGGAGATGCTGCTGCTCGTCGTCCTCGGTCTGACCCTGCTGGTCGCAGGCATCGCGCAGCAGCTGCAGGTGTCGGCGGCGGTCGGCGCGTTCCTGGTCGGTATCGCGTTGTCCGGCGAGGTCGCGCACGGTGCGCGTAACCTACTCAGCCCGCTGCGGGATCTGTTCGCCGCGGTCTTCTTCGTGTTCTTCGGCCTGAGCACCGACCCGGCGAAGATCCCGCCGGTGCTCGCGGTCGCGTTCGGGCTGGCGATCCTCACCGCCCTCACCAAGGTGGCCACCGGCTGGTTCGCCGCGCGACGCGCCGGTATCTCGACCGCTGGTCGCTGGCGGGCCGGTGGCACGCTGGTTGCCCGCGGCGAGTTCTCGATCGTCATCGCCGGCCTCGCGGTCGGAGTCGAACCGAAACTCGGTCCGCTCGCCACGGCGTACGTGCTGATCCTCGTCATCCTCGGCCCGGTCGCCGCCCGCTACACCGAGCCGCTCGCCCGCCGCCTGACCCGCAAGCCCGCCAAGCCGCTGGAGGCTCCGGCCGCGGAGCGTCTGGAGGAGGACCCCGCCAACACGTGACCCGGACCGCCGGCACTCATCAATCGTCCTCCCGAGGCGCGTGGCCGTCCGTTCTGAGCGTGAACGGTCCTGCGGGGCTTCAGTTGATGAGTGCCTGGCGTCCGCGTTCGTGATCGAGGAGGGCTCGTTTGCGTTCGATGCCGCCGCCGTAACCGGTCAGGTTGCCGGTCGAACCGACCAGGCGGTGGCACGGGACGATGATGCTGACCGGGTTCTTCCCGTTCGCGAGTCCCACCGCGCGGGCCGACTGCGGTTTCAGACCGAGCGCCGTGGCGAGTCCGCCGTACGTCGTGGTCTCGCCGTACGGGATGTCCTGCAGAGCGGTCCAGATCTGCCGCTGGAAGTCCGTGCCGACGAGGTGCAGCGGTACGTCGAAGGTGGTGCGCCCGTGGTGGAAGTACTCGTCCAGTTGCTCGGCGACCGCGGGCAGCGCCGAGTCGTCGCGGTCGCCGAAGGTCTCGGTCTCGGGACGGTAGAGCTGCTGGTCCAGGTACAGGCCCGTCAGCTCGTTCCCGGTCCCCACGAGCGTGAGTGGACCGAGTGGACTGTCGACGACCGCGTACCTCACCGGGTGGACTCCCACTGGGCGCGGTCGATGCGGTAAAGCACGTGCCGCTGCAGCCGGTGGCCGTCCGCGATCCGCGGGTGGTCGAAGTCACCGGCCTCGTCGTGCACCATCCCGATCCGCTGCATGACCCGCTGCGACGGCAGATTGGTGGTCGTCGTGAACGACACGATCTCGTCCAGCCCGGCCGGCCCGAACCCGACTTCGAGCGCCGCCCGGGCCGCCTCGCTCGCGTACCCGTTGCCCCAGGCACCCTTCGCGAGCCGCCAGCCGATCTCGACCGCGGGCTGGAAGTGCGCGTCGAAGCTCGGCACCGACAGGCCGGTGAAGCCGATGAACTCCCCGGTGGCACGCACCTCGAGGGCCCACAAACCCCAGCCGCGCTCGTCGATCGCCGCGCGGTTGCGGTCGATCAGCCCATCGCTCTGCTCGCGCGTCTGCAGCGCCGGGAAGTGTTCCATCACTGCCGGATCCTCGTTCAACGCGGCGAACGGATCGCGGTCGGAGTCGCGCCACTGGCGCAGCAGCAGGCGATCGGTGGTCAGTTCGGTCATGCTCGCTCCGTGCGTACTTGGAAGGACGGGTCGTCGGCGGCCGGAATCCGGTTGATCGCGTGCTCCCCCGTCGCCCACAGGTACTGCACGGCATACGCACGCCAAGGCCGCCACGCGCGCGCGTGGTCCGTCAAGGGTTTGGGGGCCTCCGGCAAGCCTAGGTCACGAGCGGCGTAACGGATACCGAGATCGCTGGCCACGAAGGCGTCCGGATCACCGAGCGCCCGCATCGCGATCGACTCCACCGTCCACGGCCCGATCCCCGGCAGCGCCGCGAGCTGCTCGCGCGCGCGATCCCAGTCCGCGCCCGCGCCGAGGTCGATCTCCCCTTCGGCCAGCGTCGCGATCAGGGTGGTGAGCGTCGTACGCCGGGTCTTCGGGAACGCCAGCGATTCGGGATCGAGACCGGCCAGCGCCTGCATGGTCGGGAACAGGTGCGTGAGACCGCCGCCCGGATCCTCGATCGGCTCACCGTGCCGCAGCACCAACCGATGGGCGTGGGTGCGCGCGGCAGCCGTCGACACCTGCTGACCGAGCACCGCCCGTACGGCGAACTCCTCGCCGTCGACAGTGTGCGGAACGCGGCGGCCGGGCGCTTTCGCGATCAGCGGGGCGAGCACCGGGTCCTCGCTCAGCAGGTCGTCGACCGCGACCGGGTCCGCGTCCAGGTCGAGCATCCGCCGGCAGCGGCTGATCGCGATCGCGAGATCGCGTTGATCGGTGAGTGAGAGCTGACAGGCGATGTGGTCGGGCATCGGCTTCAGCGCGACGACACCGTGGCCGTGCGGCAGCCGGAGCGTGCGGCGGAAGTGGCCGTCGCGCCACTCCTCCACGCCCGGTACGCCGGTGGCGATCAGGTGGCCGAAGAGGTTGTCCGGCGTGAGCGGAGCGCGGAACGGGAGGCGCAGCGAGATGGTGCCCGGCGCGGCGGACGCCGTACCCCGGCGTACCCGACGGCGCAGCTCGGTCGGCGACAGGGCGAAGACCTCCTGCACCGTCTCGTTGAACGTCCGCACGCTGGAGAACCCGGCCGCGAACGCGACGTCCGCCATCTGCAGCTCACTCGTCTCGATCAACAGCCGCGCGGTCTGGGCACGCTGCGCCCGGGCGAGCGCGAGCGGACCCGCACCGAGCTCGGCCTGGAGCTGGCGCTGCACCTGCCGCACGCTGTACCCGAGCTGGCCGGCCAGGCCCGGTACGCCGTCCCGGTCGACGACGCCGTCCGCGATCAGGCGCATCGCGCGGGCCACCAGGTCGGCGCGGTCGTTCCACTCCGGCGACCCCGGACTCGCATCCGGCCGGCACCGCTTGCAGGCCCGGAACCCGGCCTGCTGAGCGGCCGCCGCGCTCGGGTAGAACCGCATGTTCTCGACCTTCGGCGGCACCACCGGACAGCTCGGCCGGCAGTAGATCTTCGTCGTCAGGACGGCGGTGAAGAACCACCCGTCGAACCGCGCGTCCTTCGACTGCACCGCCCGGATGCATCGCTGCCTGCACTCGTACACGCCCTCCAGCATCCCTGCCGCCACCGACAATCACTAGCGGATTTACGACATCGAAGTACGGCGGCGATTCGCGGGAATGCGACGCGAGGATCCGGTGGCCGATTCTCGCCAGCTTCACGGTCGCCGCAGCGGTGGACTTGAGGACATGAACGAACTGATTGGCAGGAAAGTACTGGTGACCGGCGGCAGCCGCGGAATCGGCGCGGCGACCGCCCGCGCTCTGGCGGACCGTGGGGCCGATGTCGCGATCACGTACAACTCCTCGGCGGATGCCGCGGCGAAGGTCGTGAAGGAGCTCGAGGCGTCCGGACGGCGCGGGTTCGCGTTCGCTGTGGACGCGGCAGACCCGGTCGCGACCGCCGACGGTGTACGCCGGGCCGCGGACTCGCTCGGTGGACTGGACGTGCTCGTCAACAATGCGGGCATCGGCGCGATCGCCCCGATCGGCGACCTGTCCGCGGACGACGTCGACCGCGTGCTGGCGGTGAATATCCGCGGGGTGTACGCCGCGACGCAGGCCGCCGTACCGCTGCTGTCCGACGGGGGCCGCCTCATCCACCTCGGCAGCTGCGCCGCCGACCGCGTCACGAGTCCCGGGATGACGCTGTACGCGATGAGCAAGGCCGCACTGGTCGGCCTCAGCAAGGCCCTCGCCCGCGAACTGGGCCCCCGCAACATCACCTCGAACGTCGTCCAGCCCGGCCCCACCGACACCGACATGAACCCGTCCGACGGCCCGTACGCAGCCGCCCAGATCGCCGACCTGGCCCTGGCCCGCTTCGGCACCCCCACCGAGGTAGCCGCCGCCATCACCTACCTGGCCGGCCCAGCCGCCACCCACATCACCGGCACCACCCTCACCATCGACGGCGGCCACACCGCCTGACCCCCACCACCCGCTCCACCAACCGCTCCGCCTCCCCCTCCCGGCTCCCTCCCCACACGCCGCCCTCCCCCACGCCTCCCCGTCCCGCCTCTCCACACGCCGCCCTCCCCCTCACGCGCGAGGGGTTATCCCCTCGCGGTGGGGGTTCTTCGCCCGTACACCAACAGAGAACCCCCAACACCACGGGCTAACCCACCCCCCTTCCCCACGCACCCTCCCGCCCCACGAGCCCCCGCCCGGCCGGCACCCCGCCACCCCACGCACGAGGGGATAACCCCTCGGAGTGGGGGTTCTTCACCCGCACACCAACAGAGAACCCCCAACACCACGGGTTAACCCCTCGCGCGTGGGGAGCCGGGAGGCGGGAAGGGTGTGCGGAGGCGGGAGGCGGGAAGGGCGTGGGGAGGCGGGAGGCGCGTGCGGAAGCGGGAGGCGCGGGCGGAAGCGGGAGGCGCGTGGGGAGGAGGGGGGCGGGAGTGGAGGAGGGCGGGAGTGGAGGAGGGGGCGGGGGTGGAGGAGGGGGCGGGGGTGGAGGAGGGGGCGGGGGTGGAGGAGGGTGTCGGTGGGTGGGGCTAGGTTCGGGGGGTGAGGTACTCGGTGACGGTCGGGGCCGTTGGGGACGGGCGGGATCCGCGGGGGCTGGCGGAGTTGGCTCGGGCGGTGGAGGACGCCGGGTGGGACGGGATGTTTCTCGAGGACTACCTCGTCTATCAGGGGGACGCGGCGCACCCGGCGTACGACCCCTGGATCTGTTTGGCGGCGATGGCGGCGGCGACCCAGCGGATCCGGATCGGTACGACGGTGACGCCGTTGCCGCGCCGGCGCCCGTGGAAGGTGGCGGCGGAGGCGGTGGCACTGGATCACCTGTCCGGCGGCCGGATGATCCTCGGCGTCGGGATCGGGGATCCGGGCGACCCGTTCATGGAAGGCAAGAGCCCGAAGGTGCTGGCGGAGATGCTGGACGAAGGGCTCGACCTGATCGACCGGCTGTGAACCGGTCAGCCGGTGACCTTCGAGGGCAAGCACTACTCGCTGACAGACGTGCAGCTCACCGCACGGCCGATGCAGGCGCCGCGGATCCCGATCTGGGTAGGGGGCAACTTTCTCGTGCCGGCCGTGCGGCGGCGGATCCTTCGCTGGGACGGTTCCTGCGCGTACAAGGGCAGCACCGCCGCACCTCGGCCGATCACTCCGCAGGACGTGCTCGAGCTCAGACAGGACGGCGCCGTCGATATCAAGGTGAGTGGTGGTGACCCGGCCGCCTTCGCCGAAGCCGGCGCCGCCTGGTGGGGCCGGTGGATCGCACCGATGAGCTTCGCGGAGACGCTCGCGATCGTGCGGACCGGACCGCCTGCGCTCTGAGGCGTTGACAGTACGGCGGGTGCACGGGAGACTGCGAATGTTTTTAACGTTCAAACGTTCGTGGGAGGTTGTGTGGCGACGTTGAAGCAGGTCGCGGCCCACGCCGAGGTGTCGGTGCAGACGGTGTCGAACGCGCTGAACGCACCGCACCGGCTGCGGCCGGACACGCTCGAGCGGGTGAACCGCTCGATCGAACTGCTCAACTACCGCCCGAATCGTAACGCCCGCAGTCTGCGCACCAGCGCCGTCGAGCTGATCGGGTACTGCGTGCCGAACTGGCCGAACCAGACGCACCTCGTCATGGACCAGTTCCTGCATGCCCTCTGCGCCGCCGCCGAACGCACCGGCCGGCACATCCTGCTGTTCACCGCGCCACCCGGGGTCGACGGCATGCCGACGTACGACGATCTGCACGCGCGGCGGCTCGTCGACGGCTTCGTGCTGTCGCAGACCGAGACGCGCGACCCGCGGCACGGCTGGCTGAAAGACCAGGACATCCCGTTCGTCAGCTTCGGCAGGGTGTGGAAAGAGACCAGGCAACCCGGCCCGTGGGTGGACGTCGACGGCGCGGCCGGATCAGAGCTGGCCGTCCGGCACCTGTACGAGACCGGCCGCCGGCGGATCGCGTTCCTCGGTTGGCCGAAGTCGTCAGGCCTCGGCGAGGACCGGATCGGCGGTTGGCGGGCCGGGTGCAAGTCGCTCGGGCTGCCGACCACCGGGCTGGCCGTCCGCTGCCGTGAGGACAGCATCGAGGAAGGCGCCCGCGCGACCGCGAGCCTGCTCGACTCCGGTCCCGAGATCGACGGGATCGTTGCCCTGAGCGACATTCTCGCGCTCGGCGCGCTCCGCGAGCTGACCCGTCGCGGCAGGATCCCCGGCCGGGAGATCGGCGTCACCGGCTTCGACGACTCGCCGCTCGCGGAGGTCGTCTCCCCCGGCCTGACCAGCTTCCGGCAACCGATGGACCAGATCGCCGAAGAGCTGATCGCCATCCTCACCGGTCCCAGCGCTGGTGAGGGCAGGCCGGCCGAACGTCTGCTGCAGCCAGAACTGGTGATCAGGGGCAGCTCGGCCCCTGGCTGACCTGGCGCCTCTCCCCGGGCGCCGCGACAAGGAGGAACCGCCATGACTCCGCATCCGACCAACCGAAGTAGCTCCCCACCCCGCAGATCGGTACGCCGGGCCGCCGGCATCGCGCTGCTCGCCACCGCGACCGTTCTGGCCGGCGGCGCCTCGGCCCTCGCCGGCCCCACCACCGACTCAACCACTGCCCGCTCAACCACCACCAGATCGGGCACGGCCGCCGCGGCGTCGTCCGCAACCGCGGGTGCCGCCGCCGCGGGTGGACCTTCGGAACTCTCCGAGACCACGCGGCTCGCCGATCGCCGATCGCTGGTCGTCGGCGACCGCGCCTACGCGATGGGCGACGAGTCCGGCCTCTACCCCGCCGCCGGCTGGCACGTCCGCGGTGAGATGGGCGGCTTCTGGACCCAGCCGATCAAGCTTCTCGACGGCCTCTGGTTCGGCCTGGACGGGAACTGGCTCGGCAAGCAGCTACCCGCCGCGAAGTACACCAGCGGCCACGGCTACAGCCGGATCGACTACAACGGTGCCGTCAACGTCCGCCGTACCGACTTCGTGCCGGACGGGATCCGGGCGACGCTCGTCGGCCTGACGCTCAGCTCCAGTACGGCGAAAACGGTCAAGCTCGACGTCGACGCGCACTCCGAACTGATGCAGTCCTACCCGTGGGACTGGACAACGCCGAGCGCGAAGGACGCGAACCTGCCCGACACCGGTGACTTCGTCGACGGTGCGCTGCGGTTCCGCGAGCAGGGCACCCCGACGTATCCGAACGCACCCGCGCACGACTACGCCGCGTTCGTCGGATCGTCCCTGCGTCCGACGGACTACCAGCCCGGGAAGGACCACCGCGGCCCGCAGGACCCCGCCGTGATCTGCCCGAAGGACGGTACGACGCCTGCGCGCTGCGACGACTCGCTGACCGGCAACGGCACCGGCGGCCGGCTCACGTACGACGTCCAGCTCGGGGCCGGTCAGCAGAAGACCATCTGGTTCGCGGTCGCCGGCTCCGATCAAGGCAGCCAGGCGGCGCAGCGCGAGTACGGCAAGGCCCTGAGCAATCCCGGCAAGTTGCTGCGGGCAAAGAGCGCCGCGAGGCAGCAGATCGACGCACAGTCCGCAGTGGACCTTCCTGGTGACCGGCTGCTGCAGCAGAGCGTCGAGTGGAGCAAGCAGAACCTCGCCGACTCGGTGCAGCAGGCGAACAACCTGCAGATCCGCGACGTCAACGAGGGCAAGGACTTCCCGGCGGCCGCTGGGACGGTACCGACCGCGCGCTGGTTCGGCGCCGGCTTCCCGGACTATCCGTGGCTGTTCGCGACCGACGGTGAGTACACCGCGTTCGCGGCCGTCGCGGCCGGTCAGTTCGACACCGTCAAGGAACACCTGCGTGCACTGCGCGACGTCAGCGACATCCTGAACAAGCGCAGCGGTAAGGTCGCGCACGAGGTCACGCCGAACGGCTCGGTGTACTTCGGCTCGAACCAGAGCGCGGGCAACACCGACGAGACGGTGAAGTTCCCGAGCACGGTCGCGCTGCTGTGGCGGTGGACCGGCGACGACAAGTTCCGCGATGAGATGTACGACTTCAGCGTCCGGAACCTGCGGTACGTGTACCGCGAGCTCGACAAGGACGGCGACGGCTGGCCCGAGGGTCTCGCGAACGTCGAGCGCACCGGCATGGGCGTGGAGAAGCTCGACAGCACCGTGTACCTCGCCCGCGGCCTGCGCGACCTCGCCGACCTGGCCGCCTCCAAGCACGACACCTTGACCCAGCAGTGGGCGACCGGCAAGGCGAACGACCTCGAGTCCCGCTTCGAGGCGCAGTGGTGGGTCCCCCAGGCCATGGGGTACGCCGATTCCGTCGACGACGCGACGAACCCGGCCAACGACAACACGCCGATCTTCCAGCGGCACTGGATCGGTGTCACGCCGATGGAGTCGGTGCTCACCCGTCCGGGGCAACCGGCGTCGCCGCTCGCATCGAAGGAGCACGCGAAAATCGCCCTCGACCAGCGCGAGAAGCCTTGCTACACGGGCGAGTTCGGCCTGTTCCACACCGGTACCGGGCCGACCTCGGACCCGGCGGGCAACCCGGGCGCCTCGTGTGACGGCGTGGTGTCGCAGGTGAAGAGCGAGCGCAGCATCTTCGGCCTCAACACCTCGATCATGGCCGTTGCGGAAGGCAACTTCGGACGGCTGGGCACGAAGCAGCAGCAGGTGTACACGACCGGCAACGCGCGGATCCAGCTCGACCCGTCGGTCTGGGAGACCCCGGGCGCGATGCCGGAGATCGCCCCGTCGCCGGACTCCCCGGCGAACATCGGCCGGCCGTTCTACGACCGCTCGATGACGCTGCAGGCCTGGGGTGCGTACGGCATTCTCTGGCCGGTGATCCACCAGCAGCTCGGCGTCGATCCCGATCTCGGGCACGGGCGGCTCGCCGTCGTACCGCAGCTTCCGGAGGGCCAGCCGAAGGTGGCCGGGAGCAATATCCGGGTCGGTCAGGGATCCGTCGATGTCTCGCAACGCCTTACCGGCAAGGCATTGTCGACCGATGTGACCGTCAAGGGTGTCGGTGCCGACGTCACGGTCGGCGCGGTGCTGCCGTCCGGCGCGAAGGTGAAGAGCGTGGCGGTCAACGGCCACGCGGCGCAGTACAAGCTGGTCACGACCAGCCGTGGGACGCAGGTCGAGGTGGCGGCGCACGGTGCGCACACGGCGCTGACGATCACCCTCGGGTGACCTAGGACCAGAACTAGGACCGGGAGCCGAGCCGGCCGGTGCGCATCCGTTCTGTGCACCGGCCGAGTCGGCCATGCCGATATCCGGAACTGACGGGTGCCGCTGCTCCACGAAAGACGGGCGGGCCCCTCCGGGTATGAGTCGGAGGGGCCCGCACCAGCTGAAGGAAGGGGTGACGTCTCCAGCTTCCCGATACGGGTCCGTGGAGGCCGGCAGACCCCGTCACCGGTCTACCTCGGTGGGGATCCCCACCGCGAGGGCCCTCGGTTTCCGATCGACCCGCCACTCCAATCCGAAGTCGCGTGTCGACCTTTCTACGCCCGTCCGACGGGGTCGCACAACCCTTTCCTGAGAAGAGTTTCAGTCGTCCACAATGATTGGCCGGCCATCCACAGAATTGCTCCGGGTTATACACACCCCCTGTGTATAACGTGTCTTAGCCCTTAGCGGGTTTGAGGGCCATCGGCTCCAGAACGCGATGTCCGGCGTACACCCCGAGAGCACTGACCACGAGAACCGACGGCACGGCGACCGCGAGCGGTGGCCGGTGATAGCCGGTCTTGTTCAGGAGGTCGGCGAGCCATTGCGCGACGAGCAGGAACTCGGCCGCGGCCGCGGGCAGCACCGCGAGCGGCAGCATCAGGACACCGAGCCAGAAACCGAACCGGACGAACGTGATGCCGAGCAGCCAGCCGGCCACCTCGTGCGACAGGATCAGCAGGAAGAACTCGAGGAACACCAGGCCGACCTGCGACGTACTGGTGAACAGGTGCGGATTGTTCAGTTTGTCGGGCCAGCCCTGCCAGGCGTACAAGGCGTGCTCGAGCTGATAGGCCAGCACCCACAGGAGCGAGGTCGCGGCCGCGGCGCCGGTGAGGTAGATGCCGGCGGCAAGGGAGTACATCCGGCGGGTGACGCCCTGGGCGACGAGCATCGCGAAGAACGCCGGGGTGAGCGTGACCCCGATCGCCATCGAGAAGTACTTCGGGGACTGCGTGCCGTAGTCCCACATGCTGCTGTCGACGCCACCGGTCGCGAGCTGGATGACGATCCCGACGACCAGGAACGCGACCAGCATCACGGCCCAGTAGCCGACCAGCATCTGCTGCATTCCGCGCGTCATCGCGACCAGCACTTGCTTCAAGCGCTGCCGGTCGGTGACTCCCCGAGGCAGCGTCGCGCGCTCAACCGCCGTACCTGTGCTCATCCGCGGGCTCCCGTCGGGGCGGTGAGGTGGACGAAGAGGTCCTGCAGGCCGACCGGGCCGATCTCCAGGCCGGCGTCGGTCGCCTGTGCGAGCAGCGCCGGATCGAGATCGCCGAGCACCGTGGTGGACTTCGTACCACCGAGGCGCTCCTCCGCGAGCACGGTGAAGCCGGCGGTGAACGCGTCGACCGCCGCGGCCGGGCCGACGATCGAGGCGCCGCGACCGCGGAGCGCGTCCACCGGTGACTGGGTGACGAGCCGGCCGTTGTCCAGGATCACGACCTCCTCGAGCATCGCGCTGACCTCGCTGACCAGGTGCGTGGACAGCACGATCGTGCGCGGCACCTCGGCGTAGTCGGCGAGCAGCGCGTCGTAGAACAGGTTGCGGGACGGGACGTCCATCCCGAGGTAGCTCTCGTCGAAGATCGTCAGCGGCGCCCGGCTGGCGAGCCCGAGCACCACGCCGAGCGCCGACTTCTTACCGCGGGAGAGTTTCTGGATCTTCTTGTTCACCGGCACTTCGAAGCGGTCCAGGAGCTCACCCGCGAGTTCGGCGTCCCAGTACGGGCGGAGGCCCGCCGCGAGGTCCAGTACCCGCTTGGCGGGGACCGCGTCCGGGATGTCCCCGGACTCGCGGATCAGGCAGACCCGGCTGGTGACGACCGCGTTCTCGTACGGCTCCTGGGCCGCGCCGAGATCGCCACCCTCGATCAGCACTCGGCCCTCGTCCGGCCGGCGGAACCCTGCCAGGATCGCGGCGAGCGTGCTCTTACCGGACCCGTTCCGGCCGAGCAGCCCGTGGATCTTCCCGGGCGCCAGCCGCAGGTCGAGCCGGTCGAGGGCCGGCGTACCCGAGAACCGGACCGAGAGGTCCTCGGTCCGGACGGTCAGGGCGGTGGTCATCAGTTCTCACCCCAGGTGCGGATGTGCTGGAGGATGTCGGCCACCGGGATGCCGATGGCCTTGGCCTCGCGGATCATCGGGTCGACGACGTCGGCGAAGAACGAGTCGCGACGGCCGGTACGGAGCAGGTCGCGGGCGTTCGGTGCCACGAACATGCCGATCCCGCGCTTCTTGTACAGGATCCCGTCGTCGACCAGCTGGGCGAATCCCTTGGCCGCGGTCGCGGGGTTGATCCGGTAGAAGGCGGCGTACTGGTTGGTCGACATCACCTGCTCGTCCTCGGCCAGCGCGCCGGTCACGATGTCGTTCTTGATCTGCTCCGCGATCTGCAGATAGATCGGGCTGCGATCGTCGAACACCCATCCCCCTTCCTCGGTTCATTACCTGAGTACTGAACCGTAGCGCCGACCAGGGTCATCCCGCGGCCGAGTACTGCGTCTGCTGCAGCGACCTCTTCAACGCCGGTACGACGGGACCGACGCGGACCGCGAGTTGGGCCAGCCGATCCTTGTGCCGCGCCTTCTGCTCCTTGGTGACGACGGTCCGCAGATCCGCGGTCGACGCCAGTACGACGACCGACGCGTCGCGCAGGTCCACTCGGGAGACGAGCCGGGACGCGCGCAGGGTTTCGCGGGCGCTCTCGAGGAGTTGGCGACGTACCAGCGGGTGGCGGACCGTGATGCGGTCGGCCGGGATGAGGCCGAGGATGCGATGCGGCTCGAGCCTGATCAGTTGGGCACGGGCCAGCTCGTCGCGCACGTGACGGACGGTGGCGCCCGGCCGCCGGTCGATCCAGTGCCGCCAGCGCCGCGGGCCGACCGCGCGAAGCTCGTCGAGAACCGCAGCAAGGACCGGATCCGCCGGGACCGGCGCCGTCGTCACCCGCGCCCGGCCGGTGTCGTCCTCGATGTTCCCGGCCAGCTGCAGATCCACGAGGATCGCCGCTCGGAGCAGCTTCCCCAGCTTCGAGCGCACTGTCAGCCGCTCTCGCTGCGGGTCGTAGGCGAGCAGGAAAAGCCTCGAATACAAGGCCTCTGGTGGATAGGAGTTGCCCAGCGCAACCACCTTCCGGGGGCTCCGTGGTTGCCGTGCTGCACCGCGCGGACCGCGCGGCGCCGCGATCGCCGTCTTCCTACTCATCGGCTTCCTCCTTCGACGGGCGGCCGGGGCGACGGAGTTTGCCCACGCCGCCCGGCAACCGGCCGGCGTCGGCCAGTGCGCGGCGGAGCAGGTACTCGATCTGGGCATTGGTGCTGCGGAGGTCGTCGGCCGCCCACCGAGCGAGCGCGTCGTGCACCACGGGATCCAGCCGGAGCAGGATCTTCTTGCGGTCGACAGCCACGACTACTGGTAGAGCGATCCGGTGTTCACGACGGGCTGAGCGTCCCGATCACCGCAGAGGACGACCATCAGGTTGCTGACCATCGTCGCCTTGCGCTCCTCGTCCAGCTCGACCACCTCGTGCTCGGACAGCCGGTCCAGCGCCAGTTCGACCATGCCGACCGCACCCTCGACGATCCGCTGCCGGGCCGCGACGACCGCACCCGCCTGCTGGCGGCGCAGCATCGCCTGCGCGATCTCCGGCGCGTACGCGAGGTGGGTGATGCGGGACTCGATGACCCGGACGCCGGCGGCGTGCACCCGGGCACCGATCTCCACGGACAGCTTCTCGGTGATCTCGTCGGTGCTGTCCCGCAGCGACAGGACGCCGTCCTCGGAGTGCACGTCGTACGGATAGCTGTTGGCGATGTGCCGGACCGCGGTCTCGGTCTGGATCGCGACGAACTCGACGAAATCGTCCACCTCGAACAGCGCCTGCGCGGTGTCCTCGACCTGCCAGACCACCACCGCGGCGATCTCGATCGGGTTGCCGTCGGCATCGTTGACCTTGGCAACCGCCGTCTCGTGGTTGCGGATCCGGGTCGATACCTCGCGACGGGTGGAGATCGGGTTCACCCAGCGCAGACCGTCGGTGCGGATCGTCCCGGCGTACCGCCCGAGGATCTGCAGCACCCGCGCCCGCCCCGGCGAGACTGCCGTCAGCCCCGCGGCGACGATCACGCCGACCACGAACAGCACCACGCCGAGCGTGACCATCCCGTCGTGCCCGTTCGCGATCCCGAACGCGAACTGCACCACCGCGGCGACCAGCACCAGGAACGCCACCACCGCCACCGGCCACCCGTTCAGGTCCCAGGCCGCCCGCTCACTCACCTTCGGCGCCGGCATCTCCACCACGCCATCCACGTCCGCCATCACTTACTCCTCTCGAATAGCTCGAAGGTAGCAAAGTGATATCACATTTAGCAAGCGCGATTGCCCCCTCAAGTGGCGGGTTGCCCCCCGAAAATCCGAGGGGGCAACCCTCCACGCCAACGGGCACCCCCTCGAGTGGCGGGTTCCCCCCGAGACCCCGAGAGGGGCAACCCTCCAGACCAACGGGCACCCCCTCAGGTCGCGGGTTGCCCCCCGAAAATCTGAGGAGGCAACCCGGTAGGTGCGGGGGCGCCCCCTCACCTGGAGGGTTGGGGTTACGGGAGGCGGGTGGCGAGGGTTTCGAGGTGGGACTGCCAGAGCTCGGCGTGGGAGTTGGGGAGCGGGTCGATCGCGGACGCGCCCCAGGCGTGGATGGGGCGGATGCCGTGCAGGGCGTTCACCAGCCAGGCCTCGGTGGTGTCGCGGAGGGCTTCGGGGGTGACGGGGTGCTCGGCGATCTGCACGCCCTGGGTGGCGGCGATCTGACGGAGGAGACGGGCGGTGACCGACGGGAGGAGCGGGCGGTCGGACGGCGGGAAGCAGAGCGTGTCGTCCTCCCACCAGGCGACCGCGGAGTACGCCGCCTCGAGCACGGTCCCGTCGGTGTCCAGCAACAGGATCTCGTCGGCGCGGTCGGGCGCGGTCTCCTTCAGCTTGCCGAGCAGCTCCAGGTCGGGACCCTTGACCCGCGGCGCCGTCCGCGGATCCGGACCATCGTGTACGGCGACCCGCACCCGCCCGCCGATCGGCGGGGCCGGCCGGAGCTGGACCGCGAGCTCGCCCGGCGCCTTCAGCTCGAACCGCGGGAACCACCGGCCGAACCCGGGCAACCGCGCGATCTGTTCGTCCCAGAAGCGTTCCGCGGGCACCCCGGCCGCGGCGCAGGACCGGACGAACCGGTCGCGGTGCAACTCCAGTCCCCGGACTTTCCCGTTCGCCACCAGGAACGAGTCCGCCACCAGCAGATCACTCATCGCCCCCACCTCTCCCGCCGACGGCTGCCGTTGCCTTCAGCACCATTTCGTCGTACTCCGCGACCGGGTCGGAGTCCAGCACGATGGCACCCCCGGCCCCCACCACGGTCTCGTCCGGAGTCAGCACCGCCGTCCGGATCACCACACTCAGGTCCGCGCGCCCGTCCACGGTCAGGTAGCCGAGCGCCCCGGAGTACACCCCCCGCGCGCTCGACTCCAGTTCGTCGATGATCTGCATCGTGCGAATCTTCGGCGCCCCGGTCATCGACCCCGGCGGGAAACAGGCCCGGACCGCGTCCACCGCGGTCACCCCGGAGCGCAGCCGGCCGCGGACCGTCGTCACCAGTTGGTGCACGGTCCGGTAACTCTCGACCTGCATCAGCTGCGGCACGTTGACGGTGCCCGGCTCGCTGACCCGGCCGAGGTCGTTGCGGATCAGGTCGACGATCATCAGGTTCTCGGCGCGGGTCTTGTCGTCCTCGGCCAGCGCCTTCGCGGCGAGCTGGTCCTGAGCCGGGTCGAGGTCCCGCGGCGCGGTGCCCTTGATCGGCCGGCACTCGGCCCAGCCGTCCGCGTCGACGGTCAGGAAACGCTCCGGCGACGAGCTCGCCACCGCGAGGTCGCCGTACCGCAGGAAGGCGGCGTACGGCGCCGGGTTCGCGGACCGTTGCCAGCGGAAGAACTCGAACGGGTCCTGGACGGCCGGTAGCCGGACCCGGTTCGTCAGGTTCACCTCGTACGTCTCGCCGGCCTCGAGCTCGGCGATGACACGGGCGATCCCGGCCAGGTACGTCGCGCGGTCCTGTTCGAGGTGGGACTCGAGATCGAGCCGGGCGATCGCGGGGGTGTCGACCGATCCCATCCACCAGTCGGCGGCGGCCTCCTCGGCGCGGTCCAGCCAGTCCTGCCCGGCGCCGGGCAGGTCGAGGGCGACCAGCCAGGTGCGATCCCGGTCGTGGTCGATCACGACGAACCGGTTCGCCCAGATCCACAGCGCGTCGGGCGTCGACGACTCGTGGGCGGCCACTCCCCCGGTCAGGGCCTTCAGCTCGTAGCCGAAGTACCCGACGTACCCGCCGCAGAACAGTCCTTCGAGTTCGGCCGGCGGCTCGGCGGCCCGCGCGGCGAGCAACGCGTCGAGCTCGGCGAAGACGTCGCCGTCGGCAACATCGCGGACGATCACCTCGGCGCCGTACGACGTCCCGAGGACCGAGATACGCCGGGGCACCCGGTCGGTCAGGCTGCCGTCGAGCCAGAACGCGACCGGTTCGGCGGCCAGCAGCTCGCGGTAGACCGTCTCACCGTCGAGCGCCCGGTCGAGGATCCGGACGGACCAGCGCAGCGCACTCACAGGCACACGGTACCGACCGCGCGCCGCTGATGGACCCCGTGATCAGGAGACGGTCAGTGCGACCTTGGTACGCATCGCCGTGATCCGGCGGATCGGGATCGCGACCTCGAGCCCGTCCTTGGCTTCCGCGCGGTCCGCGAGCCAGGCCGCGGCGGTGTCCCGGCGTACGTCGGGCGTGCCCGGGAGATAGAGCGCGTTCACCAGCCGGAGCGCGTCGTCACGACTGCGGATCATGTACACGTACCGCTCGCGCTGGCTCTCCATCACGTCGAATCCGGCGTGCTTGAGCTGGTCCTTCAGCTCGGTGATCTCACCACCGGCCGGGAACTGCGGCGTCGACCGCAGCCGCGTGGCCAGACCGCTCAGCGTGCGGATGTCGCCACGCCGCAGCGGGCGGACGGCCGGCACGATCGCAGCCAGTACGCCGCCACGCCGCAGTACCCGGGCCGCTTCGGCGAGCACCTCGGGTAGCGGCTGCAGGACCATCAGGCCCATCGAGCACGTGACGACGTCGAAGACCTCGTTCGCGAACGGCAGGTGTAACGCGTCCGCCTGCACCTTCGGACCGGGCGCCCCGGCGAGCTGGGCCGGGTTGTTGTCGACCCCGACCACCCACCGCCCGTACAGCTCACGCGCCACCGGCCCGTTACCGCAGGCGAGATCGAGCACCCGGCGCGCCTCACCGGACACCGCGCGGACCAGCCAGCGGTAGGGCGTGTGATCGCCCGCCACCGCGCGGGACAGCAACGCCTCGGTGCTGCCCGGCGCTGAGGTGTGGAACTCCCGCAGGTACTGCGGCCAATCAACAGGATTCTCTGACATCGCGATCCGACGCTACCCGCTGGCAACCCGACGTACTCCGCCGGGTGCTGAGCGTTAACGCAGTGTTGACTCTCTCTCAGACCCGGCTGACGAAGATGTGGCCGGCGGTCTCGTCGCTGATCACGCCGCCGGCTTCGCGGCTGCCGACCAGGACACCCTCGGCGTCCAGGGTCGAGTCGACCTCGCGACCGGGCAACGCACCGGCCTTGCGGAGCACCGCCATCGCTCCGTCGTCGGTCTGGACCGGCTCGGCGATCCGGCGGACCAGCACCCGCACGCTCTCACCGGTGGCCGTGTCGAGCACCTGGTCGAGCGGCTCGACACCGATCCGGAAGTCCTCGATCCCGCTGGCCTGGCTGCTGGTCTGCAGCTCCTCCAGCCCCGGGATCGGGTTGCCGTACGGCGATTCGGTCGGGTTGCCGAGGAGCTGGAGCAACCGCAGCTCGACGGCGTCGCTCATCACGTGCTCCCAGCGGCAGGCCTCGGCGTGCACATCCTCCCACTCGAGGCCGATCACGTCGACCAGCAGGCGCTCGGCCAGGCGGTGCTTGCGCATCACCCGGACCGCCTGCTTGCGACCGACGTCGGTGAGCTCCAGGTGCCGGTCACCCTCCACCTTGATCAGACCGTCCCGCTCCATCCGCGCGACCGTCTGACTGACCGTCGGACCGGACTGGTGCAGCCGTTCGGCGATCCGCGCCCGCAGCGGCACGATGCCTTCTTCTTCGAGCTCGTAGACGGTCCGCAGGTACATCTCGGTGGTATCGATCAGGTCGCTCACGACAACCATTCTCACCTATGTAGGCAAGCCTCACCCAATTCCGCTGGGTACAGGCGGAGGATGGGCCCAGTGACAGCAATGATGTGGTTTCGGCGAGACCTCCGCCTGACGGACAACCCCGCGCTCCTGGACGCGGTGACCGCGGGCGATGGGCGGGTGCTGGGCGTGTTCGTCCTGGATCCGTTGCTCTGGGGGCGGTCCGGCGACCCACGCCGTGAGCACCTGGCCGCTTCGTTGCGGGCGCTGTCGGAGGCGATGGACGGCCGGCTGGTCGTGCGGCAGGGCGATCCTGCAAGCGTCATCCCGGCGGTCGCTGCGGAGGTCGAGGCGGCGAGTGTGCACATCAGCGCGGACTACGCGCCGTACGGACAGCAACGCGACGAGGAAGTTGAAGCCGCGTTGAAGTGTCCGCTGGTGCGCACGGGGTCGCCGTACGCGATCGCTCCTGGGCGGGTGCTGAACCAGCAGGGCCGGTCGTACCTGGTGTTCACGCCGTACTACAAGGCCTGGCTCGCGCACGGCTGGCGGCAACCGGTCGAGGCGCCCGCGAAGGTCGAATGGGTGACCGCAGACGGCGAGAAGCTGCCCGAGGGTACGGCGGACGGCGCCGGCGAGCACGCCGCGCGCGAGCGCTGGCACGAGTACCTGGACAGCGTGCGCGAGTACGACGACCAGCGCGACCGCCCCGACCTGGACAGCACCTCACGGATGTCGATCCCCTTGAAATGGGGCGAGCTGCACCCGCGGACGATGCTCGCGGACCTGGCCCGCAAACGCAGCGACGGCGCGCAGGCGTACGCCCGCGAACTCGCCTGGCGGGAGTTCTGCGCCGACCTCCTGGCGCGCTATCCGGAGGCGGCGTGGAAACCGCTGCGGTCCGAGTTCGAGAAGATGCAGTACGACGAGCCCGGCGAACTGTTCGACGCCTGGCGCGAGGGCCGCACGGGCTTCCCGCTCGTCGACGCGGGGATGCGGCAGCTCGCCGAGACCGGGTTCATGCACAACCGGGTCCGGATGGTCGTCGCGTCGTTCCTGGTCAAGGATCTGCACGTGCACTGGAAGTACGGCGCGCGCTGGTTCATGCAGTCGCTGTACGACGGTGACCTCGCCTCGAACTCGCTGAACTGGCAGTGGGTGGCGGGCTGCGGCGCGGACGCCGCGCCGTACTTCCGGATCTTCAATCCGGTCGGTCAGGGACTGAAGTTCGACCCGCGGGGCGACTACGTGCGGCGGTGGGTCCCGGAGCTCCGGGGTCTCGAGGGCAAGGCCGCGCACGAGCCGTGGAAGCACGGCGGCGCCGACGGCTACCCGGACCAGGTCGTCGACCACGGCGAGGCCCGCCGCGAATCGCTCCGGCGGTACGAAGCCATTCGCTGAGGCGGACCGCCAGCACTCATCAACCGCCGCGCGGCGGCACACCGCACGCTCAGCGCGCCCGTCAGCCACCCCCGTCGGCGTGGTTGATGAGTGCTGCACGTCCACATCCCTTGACGCAACACTCGACCACACCCCTATAGTGCTAGGTAACTAGATGAATGGGGTTATGGATGATCGAGTTCCATCTGGACGGCCGGTCGGGGGTCTCGCCGTACCAGCAGATCGTTCAGCAGGTCCGGAACGCGTTGCGGCTCGGGCTGTTGCGGGAGGGTGACCAGCTGCCGACCGTGAAGGACGTGGTGGCGGCGCTGGCGATCAACCCGAACACCGTGCTCAAGGCGTACCGCGAGCTCGAGCACGAGGGGCTGGTGCAGGCCCGGCCCGGGCGCGGCACGTTCGTCACCCGCACGCTCACCGACAACACGCTGGCCGCGCACGGCCCGCTCCGCCAGGACCTCCGCCGCTGGCTGGCCAAGGCCCGTAAAGCAGGCCTCGACGACGAGAGCATCGAGGCCCTGTTCCTGACCACCTTTCGGTCCGCCGCTCAGGAGGACATAGCTTGAACACCGTTCTGCAAGCTCAGGGGCTGGGGAAGAAATACGGGCGGCGCTGGGCGCTGACCGATTGTGAGCTGGAGGTTCCGGCCGGGCACGTGGTCGGACTGGTCGGGCCGAACGGCGCCGGCAAGAGCACGTTGCTGAATCTGGCGGTCGGCATGATCACGCCGAGCGCCGGCGCCGTCGAGGTACTGGGGGCACCGGCCGGAACGCAGCAGGCGAAGGTCGGGTACGTCGCACAGGACACGCCGACGTACGCGCGGTTGAGTGTCGCCGACCACCTGCGACTCGGAAGGCGACTGAACCCGGCGTGGGACGAATCCCTTGCGCGGCAACGGGTTCAGCGCCTGCAGCTGGACCCGAAGCAACGCGCCGGCCGGCTGTCCGGTGGTCAGCGCGCGCAGCTCGCGCTGACGCTCGGGTTGGCGAAACAACCCGAGTTGCTGATCCTCGACGAACCGGTCGCCGCGCTCGATCCGCTCGCGCGCCGGGAGTTCCTGCAGGACCTGATGGAGGCGGTCGCCGACCAGGAGTTGAGCGTCGTCCTGTCCTCGCACCTGGTCTCCGACGTCGAGCGTGCCTGCGACTACCTGATCGTCCTGGTCGATTCACGGGTGCAGGTCAGCGGCGAGATCGACACGCTGCTGGCCACGCACTTCCGGTTGGTCGGTCCGCGGCGTGACCAGAAGGACCTGCCGAGGAACCAGCACGTGGTGACCGCGAGCCACACCGACCGGCAGTCGACGTACCTGATCCGGACCGACCAGCCGATCCTCGATCCGGCCTGGACGGTCACCCAACTCACGCTCGAGGACCTGGTGCTGGCCTACATGGGCCGCGACGTCCAGCCCGAGCGCCCGGTCCTGGAGGTGCAGCGATGATCTGGCTGACCTGGCGGCAGTTCCGCGTCCAGTTCCTGGTGGTCGCCACGGTGGTCGTCGCGGCCGCGGTCTTCCTCGCCGTCACCGGCCCGGGTCTGGCCGACTCGTACCACCGGCTCACGACGACCTTCATCGACAGCCTCGCCTACGAGCGGCTGAACCCGTTGCTCTACCGCATCGGCCAACTCCTGCTGTACGCCGTGCCGCCGGTGATCGGGGCGTTCTGGGGTGCACCGCTGATCGCACGCGAACTGGAGACCGGGACACACCGGCTGGCGTGGAGTCAGAGCATCTCGCGCCGGCGCTGGCTCGCCGTCAAGGTCGGCGTCACCGGCCTGGCCGCGATGGCGATTACCGGCCTGCTCAGCTTCGCGGTGACGTGGTGGTCGGCCCCGATCGACAACGCGCTGAACGCCGGCCAGGACTCGAACACCTATCTGCCGCGGATGTTTCCGTCGACCTTCTCCGCCCGTGGCCTGGTGCCGATCGGCTACGCCGCGTTCGCGTTCGCTCTCGGCGTCGCGATCGGGCTGGCGGTCCGCCGTACCCTGGTGGCACTCGCGATCACACTGGCGGCGGTGATCCTGATCCAGATCCTCACGCCGTCGTTGATCCGGCCGCATCTGCTGGCCCCGGTCGACAGGTACATCGCCGCGACGGCAGACAACATCCGCGGGTTCGGGATCAGCGGCGCCGGGGCGAACCAACAGGTGAAGGAGATAGAGGTCGCCACCGGTGCGATCGCCGCCTGGAAGGTGTCCGACACGACGGTGGACAAGTCCGGCAAGGAATTGAGCACCCTGCCCGACTGGACCATGGCGTGTGCGCCTGGTCCCCCGCCGGCCGGGCCGAAGCAGCAGGTGCGGACCACGCCGGCCGAGGTGGCGTGTTTCCAGCGGCTCGCCGATGAGGGCTATCGGCAGCACGTTCGCTATTTCACGGCCGGCACCTTCTGGGATCTGCAGTGGCGCGAGTTCGGGCTGTTCGTGCTCTTGGCGTTGGGCCTGACAGGCTTCAGCTTCTGGCGGATCCGGCGCGACCTGTCATGAACCGCCGGGCCAGCAGTCCGGCGGCCAGGACGCCGGCGGCCGCGACCGCCGACACCCACGGGAGCGTGACCGCGAGGACGACACAACCGGTCAGGCCGATCACGTTGACGGCGCGCGGCCAGCGCCGCTGATCGGCCGGCTGGGTGAAGGCGGAGGCGTTCGCGATCGCGTAGTACAGCAGGACGCCGAACGAGGAGAAGCCGATCACCCCGCGCAGATCGGTGGTGAGGACGAGGATGCCGACCACCGCGGCGAGCGCGAGCTCGGCGTGGTGCGGCACCTGGTAGCGGGGGTGGACCGCGGCCAGCCAACCGGGCAGGTCGCGGTTGCGGGCCATCGCGAGCGCGGTGCGGCCGATGCCGGCGATCAGGGCGAGCAGGGCGCCGAGGCTGGCCAGTGCGGCGCCGATCCGGACGATCGGCACCGCCCAGATCGCACCGACCCCGTCGACCGCGGCCGCGAGGGGCGCCGCGGTCGACGCGGGGTCGACGGTCCGGAGCAGCGCGAGCGCGACCACCAGATAGATGCCGATGGCAAGAACAAGCGCGATCGAGATGGCCCTCGGGATGGTGCGCGCGGGCTCCCGCACCTCCTCACCCATGGTCGCGATCCGGGCATACCCTGCGAACGCGAAGAAGAGCAGGCCCGCCGACTGCAGCACGCCGTACGCCGTGGCGCCGCTCGTCGCGTGCTGCCGCGGGGAACCGGCGAACAGGACGACCAGCACGACGGCGAGGATGGCGAGGGTGCAGGTGACGAGGATCCTGGTCAGGCGCGCCGTCCTGGTCACGCCTCGGTAGTTGACTGCCGCCAGCGCGAGGACCGCCGCCAACGCGATCAGCCGGCGCAACCAGTTGATGTCGGTCACGTAGGTGGCGAATGTCAGGGCCATCGCGGCGCACGAGGCGGTCTTCCCGATCACGAAGCACCAGCCGGCCGCGAACCCCCACCACTCGCCGAGGCGTTCACGCCCGTACACGTACGTCCCGCCCGACACCGGGTAGACGGCCGCCAGCTGCGCCGACGACACCGCGTTGCAGTAGGCAACAACCGCGGCGATCACGAGACCGATCAGCAGACCGGACCCGGCGGCACGCGCAGCCGGTGACCAGACCGCGAACACCCCTGCGCCCACCATCGATCCCAGCCCGATCAGCACCGCATCCCCGAGCCCCAACCGCCGCGCGAGACCGGGCCGGTCGGACATCAGACGGCTTTCAGGACACTCAGCAGCCGGGCCACCTCGGTGGCTACCGTGTCGCGGGCCGGGCCCAGGTACTTGCGGGTGTCGACGAGTTTCGGGTTCTCGGCGAGCACCTGGCGGACCTTGTCGGTGAAGACGTTGTTCAGGTGCGTCGCGATGTTGACCTTCGTCATGCCGGCCTCGACGGCCCGGGTGAGGTCCGGGTCCGCGACACCGGACGAGCCGTGCAGGACCAGCGGGACCGCGACGGCCTCGTGCAGCTGCGTGATCAGGCCGAAGTCGAGGGTCGCCGTACGTTCGGTCATCGCGTGCGAGGAGCCGACCGCGACCGCGAGCGCATCGACGCCGGTCGCTTCGGCGAACGCGACGGCCTCGTCGGGGCGGGTGCGGGCGCCGGGGGCGTGGACGCCGTCCTTGCCGCCGACCTCACCGATCTCGGCCTCGACGAAGACGCCGTGGTCGTGGCAGTACTTCGTCACCTCGACGGTCGCCGCGACGTTCGCGTCGTACTCGAGCTTGGAACCGTCGTACATCACCGACGTGAAGCCGAGCGCGACAGCCTCGGTGACCAGGTCGCGATCCATCGCGTGGTCGAGGTGGACGACGACCGGCACCGTCGCGGCGGCGGCCGCGGCGAGGGTCGCGACGCCGATCGGCTTGAGCGCGCCGTGGTACTTCACCGCGTTCTCGCTGATCTGCAGGATCACCGGCGCACCGGCCTGCTCGGCGCCGGCGATCAACGCGGTCGCGTGCTCCAGCTGGATCACGTTGAACGCGCCGACACCACGACCGGCCTTGGCGGCGGCCAGCACGACCTCGGCACCGGATACCAACGGCATGAGTTCTCCTAATTCACAGTCACTTGAGGCTGCCAGCGCCGGTAGGCGGCGAGATCGATGTCTCCGGCAACGGGCGTCAGAACCGCGGCGGCGGACGCGGCCACGGCAGATGTGAGGACGACGGGCCAATCCGGCTCCGGCGACTCCGCGACCGCGGCGGCGACGACCGCCGTACACGCGTCGCCCGCGCCGGTCGGGTTGCCGCGGACGGTCTCCACCGGCAGCGCCCGCCAGACACCTTTCTTGCTCGCGGCAACCATCCCGCGCGGTCCGTCGGTGATCACCGCGGCGGTCGCACCGCGCGCGACCAGCTCGGATGCGCCTTCCTCGACCTCGACATCACCAACAGCCGCGCGCAACTCGGCCGCGTTCGCCCGGACGACAGCACCCGCGCCCGCGGCAGCGGTCAGCGCGGCACCGCCGGCGTCGATCACCGTCAGTACGTCGTGATGCCGCGCCCGCACCGCGAGCTCGGCGTACGCGTCAGCCGGCAGGCCCGGCGGCAGGCTCCCGGAACACGCCAGCACCGCCAGCCGTCCCCACGGCATCCGGTCGCCGAACGCGCGCCACTCGTCCGCGGTCACCGACGGCCCCGACTCGTTGAAGATCGTCGCGTCCCCGTCCACCCCGTTGACCACGGCGACGGTACGCCGGGTCTCGCCGGCGATCGGGGTGAGCAGCGCGGTCAGCCCGGCGTCGAACAGTTCTTCGGCGACGAGTTCACCGGTGACCCCACCAACGAATCCGAGGACCAGCGCCTGATGCCCGAGGGTCGCCGCGACCCGGGCGACGTTGACACCCTTGCCGCCCGCGCGCCGGCGTACCTGCTGGACGCGGTGACTGCCGCCGACCACCAGTTCGTCGACGTCGTAGGTGACGTCCAGCGCCAGGTTGAGGGTGACGGTGCCGATCAGTCCAGCCATGATCCGGCCCGCATCACCTTCTGGACGGTGTAGCCGGCATCCAGCAGCACCAGGTCCGCGCGCTTGCCGGTCTCGATCGAGCCCACGTCGTACCAGCCGAAGTTCTGCGCCGGGGTGGTCGAGGCCATCCGGGACGCGTCGACCAGCGAGACGCCGGCCTGCACCGCGTTCCGGTAGGCGACGTCCATGGTCAGCGTGCTGCCGGCGATCGAGTGCGTGCCGTGCGCGAGCGTGACCAGGCCGTCCTTGACGTCGACCTCGAGGTCGCCGAGCTTGTACCGCCCGTCCGGCATCCCGGTCGCTTCCATCGCGTCGGTGATCAGCGCGATCCGGTGCACGCCGGCCGCGGCCAGCGCGACGCGGACCACCTGCGGGTCCAGGTGCATGCCGTCGTTGATCACCTCGAGCAGCAGCCGCTCGTCGTTCAGCGCGGCACCGACCGGACCGGGATCGCGGTGGTGGAACGGCCGCATCCCGTTGAACAGGTGCGTCGCCACGGTCGCACCGGCGTCGGCGCCGGCGACCATCTGCTCGTACGTCGCGTCCGTGTGCCCGAGCGCGGCGACCGCGCCCGCGTCGACGACCTGCCGGATCGCGTCCAGCCCGTTCTCGAGCTCGGGCGCGATCGTCACCATCTTGACCGCGTCGCCGAGCACCTTGGCGACGTCGTCCTTGAGCGGCGGCCGCAGCAGCGACGGCTCGTGCGCACCACAGCGCGCCGCGGACAGGAACGGCCCCTCGAGGTGCACGCCCGCGATCACGCCGTCCTCGAGCAGCTCCGCCAGGCAGGCGGTCTGCGCGACGAGTACGTCGAGCGGCGCCGTCACCAGGCTGGCCAGCGTGGTCGTCGTACCGTGCTTGGCGTGAAAGGCCGCGACCTTGCGGGCCTCCTCCGGATCGGTGGTCGAGTACGTCGACCCACCGCCACCGTGGGTGTGGATGTCGACGAACCCGGGCACCACCGTCACGTCACCGAGGTCCTCGGGCCGCTTGCCGTCGGCCGGCATCCCCTCGGACCGCCGCCCGAACGCGTGGATGTCCTCGTCGACCACCTGGATCCAGGCGTTCTCCAGAACGTCGTCCGGCGTCACCAACCGCCCCACGCGGTACGTCGTCATGCGGTCGCCTCCTCGTTGGCGCGGTCCCAGGCCATTTGAGCGGCGCCGAGCATGCCGGCTTCCTCACCCAGCACGGCCGCGACGATCTCGGGCTCGCGCTGGAACGTCAGTCGCGCGTGCACGCCTTCGCGCAGCGGTTGCAACAGCGTCTCACCGGCGCCGATCAGACCGCCACCGATCGCGATCCGGGTCGGCGCGACGAGGGTCGTGTAGAGCACCAGGGCGTCGACGAGGGCGGCCAGCGCATCCTGCCAGACCTGCGCGGCGTCGGGGTCACCGGCCGCCAGCAGCTCCATCACCTCGCGGGCGCCGTCCACGGTGCGGCCGGTGCGGGCGGCGTACCGCCGGGCCAGCGCGGCAGCCGAGGCGACCGTCTCGAGACAGCCCCACTGGCCGCAGGCGCAGAGTTCCGCGGCGTCGCCGTGAATGAACTTCGAGTGACCGAGCTCACCGGCGTACCCGTCGCCGCTGACCAGCGAGCCGTCGACGATCATCGCGGCCGCGATCCCGGTCCCGAGCGGGAGGAACATCGCGTTCGTGGTCCCGGTCAGGGCTCCCTGGCGCAGCTCGGCGTACCCGCCGGCGCGGACGTCGTGGGCCAGCACGATCGGTACGGCGTCGCCGCCGGTCGCCTGGACCGCGGCCTTCAGTTCCGCGAGGACCGGCGTACCGGCCCACTCGAGGTTCTCGGCGCCGACGGTGCCGTGCTCGGCGTCGATCACGCCGGGCACCACGACCCCGATGGCGCGCACCCGATGGCCCTCGGCGGTCGCCTTCTGGCCGAGCTCGACGACGGTTTCCAGCAGGGCGTCGAGCACGGCGCGGCCGCCGTCACGCGGATCGGCCCGGGGTGTCGGCCTGGTCTCGCGGTGCAGCACGGCACCGTCGGCCGCGACCAGGCCGCATTTCATCCGGGTTCCACCGAGGTCGACGGCAACCACGACTTCACAGGGGTCCACGGAGCGCCATTATGCAGCGTTTCTGCCCCGCCCGAACATCCGTGAGCAAAACGCGGACAAATTCAGGCGGACCACTGGACGCGCTGGTCCGCGGAGCCGTGGGCATGGAAGTCACGGCCCCGCGGATGCCGATCAGGATCGCAGACCGCGGTCGAAGGCCGCGACCAGGAACGCGACCAGGTTCTCGGCCAGCTTGCCGGGATCCTCCGGGCCGGCGGCACCCGGCACGGCCGGCTGACCCGTCGACACCGTCGATACCGTCGATACCGTTGTCGAGGGTGTGGTCGACGGTGTGGTGGACGCCATCGTGGACGGCGCGACGGCCAGGGCCTGTGACTGGTGCAGCGCCAGCAGGCCCAGCATGTTCACGTACCCGAAGGCGACCGAGTCCGGCGTGGCCTGCGGCAGCGCCCGCTGCAGCGCCGCCAGGTACCGGCTCTCGATCGGCTCCGACTCGGCCGCGTACAGCTCACGGATCCGCCGGCTCGGATCGAACGCGATCCGCCCGATGAACCGCGCGATCACGGCACCTCGTTCACCACGGCGCAGCACCAGATCCAGTCCGGGCTCGATGAACGCCCGGATCAGCTCCTCCGGTGTCGGTGACCCGCCGGCCTCCAACTGGTCCAGCCGGCGCCGGCGCTCGGCGTTGACCGGTGCCATCGCCCGCCCCACCGCGGCCCGTAACAGGGCTTCTTTCGATCCGAAGTGGTAGTTGACCGCCGCGATATTCGCTGCCGCCGCGACCGTGATGGCCCGCAGCGAGGTTCCTTCGTAACCCCCTTCGCCGAACCGTTGCTCGGCGACGTTGAGCAGCCTTTCCCTGGTCGTTTCGACCGGTGTTTCCACAGAGTTCTCCTTCCCCCCGGCTACCGCTCGCTCAGGCACCCCACCTGCTCACGCGCAGTAGCCTGCAGTCAGCATAGTTCAAACGGTCGTTTGAACTGGAGGGCTCAGCCCGGTTGTCTCCGAGAAATCCTCAGATTTCTCTGAAACCCTTTACTTCCCACCACTCTCCGCGTTCACACCTCGACCACACCCCGTGCCCGGCTGAGCTGTTCCGGTGACTGGTCTAGGGTCGTGAGCCATGACTTTCGTGCGGGTCGAGCGACGGTTCCAGGGTCCGGAGCGGTCGGGCAACGGCGGGTACGTCGCAGGTCTGGTCGGGTCCGCCTTGGCCGGGAAGCTCGACGGATCGCACGTTCCCACGGTGACGTTGCGGAGGCCGCCGCCACTGCAGAAGGACCTCGCGCTGGCGGCCGCGCCGGACGGCGCGCGGCTGACCGACGGCGACGCCGTGGTCGCGGACGCGGTGCCGGTCGGCAGTGACGAACTCGTGGACGCGACCATCGATCTGGTGCCGCCCGAAGAGGCGCGCGCGGCCGAGGCGTCGTACCGCGGGCTGCGGGACCATCCGTTCCCGGGGTGCTTCGTGTGTGGGCCGGCGAATCGCGAGGGTCTGCAGTTGAAGCCCGGGCCGATCGGCGACGGGCGGACGGCGTGCACCTGGAAGCCGTCGGGCGATCTCGCCACCGGCGGACTGGTCGACGAGGTGTTCCTGTGGGCGGCGCTGGACTGCCCCGGCGGCTGGACGATCGACCTCGAGGGCCGGCCGTCGGTCCTCGGCCGGCTGACCGCGTGCATCGACGCGCGACCGCAGGCCGGCGAGGAATGCGTCGCGCTCGGCCGCTACCTGGGCGAGGACGGCCGCAAGACCTTCACCGCGAGCACCCTGTACGACGCCGATGGCCGCGTCCTCGCCCGCGCCAAGCACACGTGGATCACGGTGGACCCCGCCGCCTTCAACTGACCGGGGAATCCGGCCTGTTGATTCGGGTGCGCAGGACTCCCCACTTCACCACGGCGCCGGTTCAGTGCGTGCGGGCGGCGTGCGCGCGGACCTTGGCACGGTTGCCGCAGGTGGCCATCGAGCACCAGCGACGGCGCCCGCGCGGGTCGAGGAACAGCCAGCCGCAGGACGGGCAGCTCCGGACGTACTCGCGGGATTCGCCGGTCAGCAGCTCGCTCGCGAGCAGCGCGAGGTTGTACAGCGGGAGCGCCGGGTCCTCGGGCAGCTCCCAGGCCGCGTGGTCACCCGAGCGCACGAGTCGCCGCCGGCCGGAGGCCTCCTCGATCACTCGAGCGACGGCCTCGAAGGTGTCATCGGTCGCCTGGCCCGCGAGGACGTCGTAAAGGCCGGCCCGAAAGGTCAGGACGGCCTGCAGGTGATCCGAATCGTTGGCCGGCCGCGTCGCCGTGGCGGGCGCGAGCAGGCCGACGTACCCGTTCCAGGTCAGGAAGGCGTCGTACGACGTCAGCCACTCGGTCCGGGCGGGGCCACGGGTGGTCCACTCGGACCGAGTGTTGACGAAGTCGAGCACCGGATGCGCGCCGACCGGCTTGGGCAGGACGACGCCCTGCACGAGCTCGAGGTGGGACGGCAGCGCGGTCACGGTGTTACCGGGCCGGTTGCGACGGCTGGGTGGTCGGCTCCTGGTTGGGCTGCTGCTGCGTCGTCGGCACTGGGATGCTGACGTTGCCGCCCTGCGGGATGACCATGAACTGGATCTTGCCCGACTCGATCGCGGACTTCAGCAGGTAACCCTGCGAACCGAGCAGCTTGACCTGCTGCTGCACCGACTGCAGTTCGACCTGGACCTGCTGGTTCTTCTGCTCCTGGGTCGCCTTCGCCAGCTCGGCGCGCTGCTTGGCCTCGAGGCCGTCGATGATGCCCTTGTCCAGCGGCATCGGCTTCTGAACCGTGAACGACAGCTCGCCGCAGTCGTTGCTGCCGTTGTAGCCCGGGCCGCAGAAGTAGTCGCCGCCGACCGCGGCCGGCAGCAGCCGGGTGAACTCCTTGGCCGCCGCGGACTGGAACTGCGACTTCTTCGCCTCGTTGTTGTAGAGCTCGGCCCAGGCGTAGTTGGTGGCGACCGCCGACAGCGCCCGGTCGATCTGCGGGCGGAAGTAGCTCTGCAGCATGGCGTTCCAGCCGCTCTCCTCGTACGCCTCGGTCTTCAGACCGATCCGCTCGTGGAACGACTTGATCACGTCCTTGTCGCGGTTCAGCGTGAAGTAGACCTGGACCCGGACGCCCAGCCGGACGTTGTCCTTGCTGACCACGGTGACCTCGTCGGCCGCGTCGGTGTCGGCGCCGTCACCGCCGATGATGTACGAGCGCTGGTCGATCGGGTACGTGTAGAGGGTGTCCCCCGGGCCGATCAGCTTGTTCGTCGAGCCCGGCGGGACGATCGACTTGAACTTCTTGTCCTCGATCACACCGCCGCCGTAGTGCAGGCCGATCCGGTTCGCGTCGGTGTTCGCGAAGTTGAAGATGTTGAACAGCGCGATGATCACGATCACCGCGACGATCAGGCCACCGATCAGCTTGGCCTTCACGCTGCCCCCACCCTTGGGCTTGATCGCCGTGGCAGCGTTCCCCAGTTTGACCATCAGTCGTCGAACTCCTTGTTGCTGTCTACCATGCGCCGGATGTCGGCGAGGGTCAGGTCGGCGGTGACCGCGACGTCGCGCGGTACCGACGGATGCGAGCTGAGCGTACGCAGGCCCTGCTCGGCAGCCGCGACCGCCCGTTCCAGCGTCCGGACCTCCCGCATCAGCGCCCGGTGTTCGGCGTTGACCTCCGCAAGTGCCTGCTCCGCCTGGACGGCCCGGCGGTACGACGCCCACGCCCACCAGGCGGTTCCGATCAGCAGCACGAGTGGAATCAGGCCGAGTCTGATCATCTTCCGATTGTCGTTCATCCCTGGGCGAAAACTGGTTGAACGGCGATCCGGGCGGCAGTAAATTCGCAGTACACGCGAAGGGAGGTGGTCCAAAGCATGCATAGCTATCGGACTCGTGAGGTGGCGGCGGGCTGACCGCCAACCACTAATTTGTGGGCAAGTGGTCGGCCAATCCAACGCCAGCCACCGGGCCTGCGGGCAGTCAGGTAGTCCGCCTGACCCTGAGTTCGGCCACCCGGTCGTGTCTCTGGAAGCGCCCGCAGGCTTCTTTCTTGTCCGGTCTCATTCCGGCGGCGGGCAGTCCAGGCCGAGCGCCTGGCCGATCTCGAAGAGCTGGGCCTCGAAGTACGCCGCGGCGTCCGGCAGCACCCAGTGCAGCTGGCCGAAGACCTCCATGCAGATCAGGCCGTAGAGCCTGGTCCAGTAGTTCAGCGACAGGTAGATCGCGCCCGCCGGCATCCCGTGGAAGTGCTCCGACTCGGCCGTCAGCTGTTCGACCAGCACGGTCCCGAGGTCGTCGTCGGCCGGATGCGGGAACGGCTTGTCGTGCCACACCTGCGCGACCAGCTCCTTGAACAACGCCCCGAACCGCATCGCCGCCTGATGCCCCGGCGTCTCCTCGTGACAGTCGTCGTCCGGATCCGGTACGGCGGTCCCGAACAGCAACCCGAACTCGGCCGGATGGGCCAGCGCCCAGTCCCGCAGCCCGTTCGCCAGCAGGTACAGCCGCGCGCCGAGGTCCACGGCTTCGTCGGTGTTCTGCAGATCCAGCAACGCGCCGGTCAACTCGTCGTACAGGTCCGCGATCAGGGCACTGATCAGCGCCTCGTGGCTCGGGAAGTAGCGGTACAGCGCGGGCGGGGTGAGGCCGAGTTCGCGGGCGACCGCGCGCAGGCCGACCGCGGCCGAACCGCCGCTGACCAGCAGCCGGCGCGCGGCCGCCTTGATCTCGGCGAGCGTCGCCGCCCGGCGGCGGTCCCGTCCGGTCACGCGGAACTCCTCCTTGACAGGGGTACAGGTGAGGGACCTAGAGTGAACACCGTTAACAGTTAACACTGTTCACCCTAGCTTCTGCGCTTCAATCTACGCCCTCGGGAGAGTTTCGTGTTCGAGACGCTCGGCCGTTTCACGTACCGGCGGCGCCGCCTGGTGCTCGCCCTGACCGGAGTGTTCGTCGTCCTCGGACTGGCCTGGGGCACCGGCGTGTTCGGCTCGCTGGCCAACGGCGGCTTCGACGCGCCGGACACAGAGGCCGCGAACGCGGTCAAGACCATCGAGCAGACCATCGGCCGCACCGGCACCGACGTGATCGTGCTCTACAAAAGCCCGACCGAGACGGTCGCCGACCCGGCGTTCCGGCAGTCGGTCGAGCAGCACCTGGCCGGGCTGCCGAAGGACGACGTGGTCGGCACCACGACGTACTGGACCAGCAAGTCGCCGGTCTTCGTCTCGAAGGACCAGCACAGCACGTACGCCGTACTCACCCTCGCCGGCGCGACGCAGGAGGACCGGCTGGACACGTTCCACACCATCGCCGACCAGGTCCGCGCGACGCCCGCCGGGCTGGACGCGAAGGTCGGCGGCGAGGTCGCGGTGTTCGACGAGGTGAACACGCAGACCGAGCACGACATCGTCCGGGCAGAGTCGATCTCGACACCGATCGTGCTGGTGCTGCTCGTCGTGGTCTTCGGTGGCCTGGTCGCCGCGTCGCTGCCGCTGTTCGTCGGGGCGCTCGCGATCCTCGGCGCGTTCGTGCTGCTCCGCGGGTTGTCGGCGGTCACCGACGTGTCGATCTTCTCGATCAACATCGTCACGATGATCGGGCTCGGCCTGGCCATCGACTACGCGCTGTTCATCGTCACCCGCTTCCGCGAGGAGCTTGCCAAGGGCAATGACGTGGAGACGGCACTGACCGCGACGATGGGCACCGCCGGGCGGACCGTCGCGTTCTCCGGCGTGACGGTCGGCGTGGCGATCAGCAGCCTGGTGCTGTTCCCGGTGATGTTCCTGAAGTCGATGGCGTACGGCGGTGCGGCCGCGGTCGCCGTCGCGATGATCGCGGCGCTGACCGCACTTCCGGCCCTGCTCGCGGTCCTCGGCCACCGGGTGAACAGCCTGCGGATCTTCAAGCCCCGCAAGTCAGCTGCGGAACACGGCGCCTGGTACCGCCTCGCGCACAGCGTGATGCGCCGCCCGATCCGGTACGTCGTCGTCCTCGTGCCGGTGTTGCTGGTGCTGGGGATCCCGTTCCTGAGCGCGCAACTCGGCGGTGTCGATCATCGGTCGTTGCCGGCCGGTGCCACCTCGCGGACGGTGACCGAGACGTTGCAACGCGACTTCCCGGGCGCGGGTGGGTCGGACATCTACGCGGCGGTGCGGTTCGGATCGGCGCCAAGCGACCCGTCTGCGGCGCTGGCGCCGTACGTTGCGAAGCTGCAGCAGGTTCGGGACGTGGAGGACGTGCGGATCGGCGGGTACAAGAACGGCGTCGCATCAGTGGTGGTGCACACGAAGTACACCGGGCAGGAGCTGCCGGCGCGGGACGTCGTGCACGGGGTGCGGGCGGTCGCGGCGCCGGCGGGGACGCAGGTGCAGGTCGGCGGTGAGACCGCGGCGGTGATCGATCTGCTCGACGTACTGAAGCAACGGGCGCCGTACATGGCGGGGTTCATCGTGCTGGTCACGTTCGTGCTGCTGTTCGTCGCGTTCGGGTCGTTCGTGCTGCCGGCGAAGGCGCTGCTGATGAACGTGTTGTCGCTGTCCGCGGCGTTCGGGGCGATGGTGTGGATCTTCCAGGAGGGACACCTGTCCGGACTGCTCGACTTCACGCCGGCCGGGTTCCTGGACGCGACGAACCCGGTCCTGCTGTTCGCCGTGCTCTTCGGGCTCTCGATGGACTACGAGGTGTTCCTGCTCAGCCGGATCCGGGAGGAGTACGACAAGACCGGTGACAACACGCAGGCGGTTGCGATCGGGCTGCAGCGGACTGGCGGGATCATCACCAGCGCCGCGTTGCTGCTGATCATCGTGGTGGCGGCGTTCTCCACCTCCGGCATCGTGTTCGTGAAGATGATCGGCGTCGGGCTGGTGATCGCGATCGCCCTGGACGCGACGATCGTCCGGGCGTTGCTGGTGCCGGCCACGATGCGGCTGCTCGGCCGCCTGAACTGGTGGGCGCCCCGGCCGCTGGTCCGCTGGTGGGAGCGCAACGGCTTCCGCGAAACGGATCAGGGCTGGAGCCGGGACAACTCCCAGCCGGAGCCGGAGCCGGCACGGCGGTAGGCAAGGCGGTCGTGCAGCCGGCCGACGCGGCCCTGCCAGAACTCGAACGCCTCGGGGGCGATCAGATAGCCGCCCCAGAAGTACGGCGTGGAGATCTCGGTGCCCTCCGGCCACTGCCGCTCGTACGACTCGTACTGCAGGTCCAGCTCCTCGCGGGACTCGACAGGCTGACTCTGCTGAGACGCCCACGCACCGAGCTGCGACTCGCGCGGACGACTCGCGAAGTACTCGTCGACCTCGTCGGCCGGGAGTTTGCTGACGGTGCCTTCGATGCGCACCTGGCGTTCCATGGCGTGCCACGGGAACACCAGCGCGCACTGAGGATTCGCGGCGAGGTCGTCGGCCTTGCGGGACTGCTGATTGGTGTAGAAGACGAACCCGCGCTCGTCGACGCGCTTCAGCAGCACGGTGCGCGCCGAGGGCTTCGCGTCGGCGTCGGCGGTGGCCAGCACCATCGCGTTGGGCTCGGCGAGACCTGCCGTCCTGGCCTGGTCGAGCCAGCGCTGGAACTGCACGATCGGGTCGGCGTCCACCTGACTCTCGAGCAGCTCGCCCAGTCCGTACGTCTGCCGCATCTCCGCAAGGTCCACTCCTCGAGCCTACTGACGTCCGAATCTGCCGTTCCGGTAGGCCCGTTTTGTCCCGGCAATGGCGCGGGCCAGCGGGCTACGAGCGGGGACGTGCCTGTTGACCTCAGCGAGGTGCTGGTCGAAGGTCGCTCGCCACAGGGCCTGACGGAGGGTGGACTCACCGGTTGCCGAGCTGGCACCGGCCACCGAAGCGGCCCACAGCGTGCTGAGTGCTTGGGAGTCGAAACCGTCGACGTCCGCGAGCAGTTGCTCGATCAGGTCGCGGTCGGCCGCATCGGCGAGACACCGGATCTTTGCCGGGCTCCTGCGTGTGCTGGCCTGCGGGCTGGGTGTCGAGTCGGCCCACTCGGGGACAAGCCGCCGCACCAGCTCACGGGACAAGGCGTTCTCGATGCGCTGGGCGGGATCGAGCGCGAGGGCCGTGCGAACGAACGCCGGGATGAGGAGAGGCGAGACGACGCCGCGGCGCTCCCCCGTCGTACCCCCGCGGCGGAGGCGTTCGACGACGTAGAAGTAGTCAAGCATGGTGGCGTTCTCGATGCCGCCGTGGACAGCGGTGCGGAGTACCCCTTCGATCTGCTCGGTGACTGCGGTGCGCGCTGAGTCCGCGGGACCGGCAGCTGGCATGAGGCGCGTCTGCAGGTGGTTGCCGAAGGCGCTCAGCTTGTCGGGCAAGGGCAGTGCGTCGAGTTCCAGTACGTCGCGTGGGTATAAGTGGCCGTGCGCGATCTCACCACCCGCACTGGTGATTTCCAGATGCGGCTGGCCTGCCAGCGTTGCCGGAGGAGTGTTGAAGAGGTCGCCGGCCGGGCGGAGTCCTTCGGCGTACCGGTGCCAGCTCAGCGCTCGGTCCACCAGCTCGAGCGGCTGCGGTCTCACCTGCTCTCCTGGTGCGGCGTCGTAGCTGGCGAGCTTCAGATCGACGCCGGCGGCAAGGAATGCGGCGGCAACCACTCGGGAGTCACGGCCACCGCCCAGGTCGACAGCCGGACGTTCCGACCACAGACTGCCTACCGAACGCGCCACGTCCTGCAGTGCGGCCGCGGTCTCCTCAACGTCGGTCGACCACTCAGTGGTGGGTTCGATCCGGCTCACCGTCCGTCGCTGACGGGGGCCCTCGGCAACGATGTGTGTTGCCCCGGGCACCGCGTGTACACCGTCGTACGGCGTGCTGTCGTCCATGAACCAGCCACAGCCCGCGGCGAAGCTCCAGCCACGGGACGCGGCGACGGCCGGTACACCGGCGAACAGCAACGCGGCGACGGGTCGATTGGTCCAAACCCACCCGTCCGGCAATCGCAGCTGGAACAGGCGGCCGACGCCGATGGAGTCCGTGAACAGCTCCAGCCGCTCCTCCCCCGGGTCCAGGACCGCCATCGTGAACGGGGGCGCGAGTTCGAGGAAGTTCGCCGGAGTACGCCGTACTGCGTGGGCCAACCGCGCAGGAGCGTCGTACGGGGCGATGTCGCCGATCACGCGTTGATATCCGTGTGGAGCGTGCACGCTCGCCACACAGAGGTCAGCGGCGTCGTGCCAGGACGGCCATCGACAAGTGCCGTCGTCACGGTCCCAGATGTGCAGTCCGGCCGTGTTGCCGTCGTACCCGCGGTGTTTGGCCTCGTGTTGCCAGAGATCGCCGTAGTACGCCTCGACACGAGCGCGGCCGGCGGTCGCCCGCTCCGCGCTGTCATGCGCGAAGGTGTAGGCGATCAGCGTTTCCATGCAGAGCCAGATGCGGGCTCCGCGGGGAAAGTTATCGAGGTGGTTGCTGGCCTGGGTGCTGCTGCTGGTGTTGAGTCGGGGGTTGCTGTTGCTGGCCTGGGTAGCCACCCCATTGCTGCGGTTGCTGCTGCGGGAACGTGGACTGGTAGCCGCTGCTGTCCTGGATCTGCCCAGGTCCCGCCGCCAGCTTCGCCAGCTTGGCGTCCACGGCCCAGCGCCGCAGACCGACCAGCAGCAACGGAATGCCGAACAGGATGAATGCTCCGTCGAACAGCATGTAGCCGCTGTACTGCGTACCCGGGAACTGGAACAGCTTCGACAGGTCGAACGCCTGCCGCACCGGCAGCAGCAGTACCGCCACGCCGACGACGCTGAGCAACGCACCTGCACCGGTCGTCACACCGGAACCGATCGCCGGGACCATCATCAGCAGGCCGAGCACGACCGCGATGGCGACCAGTGCGGCCAGCCACGGCAGCGTGTGGCCCATGTCGACGCGGAACGTCTGCATCCGGAGCATCAAGCGGGTGGTCGCATACGACGCGCAGACCATCCCGACGTAGGTCGCGATGACGCCGATCACGAGCCCGAGGGCGGGGAGGGGCTTTGTCATGAGTTCGACAGTAGACCTCTGACCGGTCCACCCCCGGGGAACCGAAGCGTTGCGCGGCGTGCAGCGGGCACCTCGAACCGGTCACAAACCTGTCCGGTCGTCTGTACGGAGAACTATGCTGCGGAGGCGCCATGCTTACCGGACATTAGGGAGTCGCATGTCTGATCCAAGGACCGAGGTGCAGCACGGGCTGGAGGGTGTGGTCGCGTTCGACACGCAGATCGCCGAGCCGGACAAAGAAGGTTCGGCGCTCCGCTACCGCGGTGTGGACATCGAGGACCTGGTCGGCCGGGTGCCGTTCGAGAACGTCTGGGGCCTGCTGGTCGACGGCGCGTTCACGCCGGGCCTGCCGCCGGCCGAACCGTTCCCGCTGCCGGTGCACACCGGCGACGTCCGGGTCGACGTCCAGTCGGCGCTGGCGATGCTCGCACCCGCCTGGGGTCTGCGGCCGCTCTACGACATCGACGACGTACAGGCCCGCGAGGACCTGTCCCGCGCGGCGGTGATGGCGCTGTCGTACGTCGCCCAGGCCGCTCGCGGCGTCGGGCACCCGATGGTGCCGCAACGTGAGGTGGACAAGGCGAAGACGATCACCGAGCGGTTCATGATCCGCTGGCGTGGCGAGCCGGACCCGAAGCACGTCCGCGCGGTCGACGCGTACTGGACGTCCGCGGCCGAGCACGGGATGAACGCGTCGACGTTCACCGCGCGGGTCATCGCCTCCACCGGTGCGGATGTCGCCGCGGCGCTGTCCGGTGCGGTGGGCGCGATGTCCGGTCCGCTGCACGGCGGCGCGCCGGCGCGGGTGCTGACGATGATCGAAGGGGTCGAGCGCTCTGGTGACGCTCGGGCCTACGTGAAGGGCCTGCTGGACGCGGGCGAGCGGCTGATGGGCTTCGGGCACCGGGTCTACCGGGCCGAGGACCCGCGGGCGCGAGTGCTCCGCCGTACGGCGCGTGAGCTGGACGCACCGCGGTACGAGGTGGCTGAGGCGCTGGAGCAGGCCGCGCTGACGGAACTGCGCGAACGCCGACCGGACCGGGTACTGGAGACGAACGTGGAGTTCTGGGCGGCGATCGTCCTCGACTTCGCCGAGGTCCCGCCGCCGATGTTCACGTCGATGTTCACCTGCGCCCGCACCGCCGGCTGGAGCGCCCACGTCCTCGAACAGAAGCGCACCGGCCGCCTGATCCGCCCGTCGGCGATCTACTCCGGCCCCGCTTCCCGCCCCGCCGACTCCATCGAGGGCTGGAACCCCAACTGGGCCTAGGTGCCTCAGCGGTCCTGGCTTGGATTGCGTCCTGTCCGTTGCTTGTACTGGCGGCTGAAGTACGGCGCGTCGGTGTAGCCGAGGGCGGCGGCCGTCTCCGTGACGGTCATGCCGCTCTCGGTGAGTAGTTGGTGCGCACGATCGATCCGCGCCTGGATCAGGTACTGCGCCGGCGACATCCCGAGCTGCGCGACGAAACGCCGGGTGAACTGGGCCCTGGACAACGAAGCGCGGCGCGCCATCTCGGCGACGGTCCAGTCCCGGCCCGGGTCCTCCCGCAACTGCCTGGCGAGCTCGTCGACGGCGGCGTCCGTGACGCTGCGGCCGGGATTGTGGACGGCGTCCCAGACCAGCACGATCAGTTGCTCCAGGCACAGTTCCGCCTGCCGCCGGCCGATCGCGTCACCCCGCCGGTACGCCGCGTCGCTCGCCCGCGCGAGGACGCCGAGCAGCTCGCGATCCATCACCTCGCCCCACCGTGGATCCGGCGCGGCTCTCGGGCTGGTCACGAAGTGCATGCCGAAGACCAGGAGCCTTCGGTGCGGGTCGTGAGTAGCGCGCGGCGCGTCACCCGGCTGGAACACCGCGCAGACGCCCGGCCGCAACTCCTGACGCCGGCCATCCAGCTCGAGCGCGCCGCGGCCGTCGACGACGCACCAGAGCAGGTGGTCCGCGAGCGGCCGCGACGTCCAGGACCAGCTGGGCTCACAGCGCCAGAAGGTCGGCGGCGACATCCACTCGAGCCGGAGTCGATGCAACAAAAGTTCAACTCCTCGCGCGAATCGTCCGTGGTCCCGATCCGGGTATGGGCAGGAAAATAGGGTTCACAGGCAGCGTAAGGCAGAGATGCGGGAGACGTGCATGAGCGTTTCATACAACACCGGCGAGCAGACCGCGGTACTCCGGGACGAGTTCGAGCGGACCGGGTACACCCTGGTGCGCGGGCTGTTCGGCACCGACGAGGTCGACCGGCTGCGGGACCACTACATGGAGGTTCGCCACGGCGGGCCCCGGTCCCACGACTTCGCCGGGCACACCTCGACCGACCGCGACCCGCTGAAACGGTACCCGCGGATGGCGCAGATGCACCGCTGGGACGACGCCTCGCTGCAGTGGCTGACCGACCCGCGGATCGATGAGGTGATGACCGCGCTGCTCGGCAGGTCGCCGTACGCCGTCCAGACGATGGTCTACTTCAAGCCGCCGGGCTCCCGCGGGCAGGCGCTGCACCAGGACAACTTCTACCTGAAGGCCGACCCGGGGACGTGTGTCGCGGCGTGGATGGCGCTCGACCGGGTCGACGAGGCGAACGGCTGTCTCGAAGTCGTGCCCGGGTCACACCGCTGGCCGATCCTGTGCACGGAGAAGGCCGACACCACGGTCAGCTTCACCGATGTCACCGTCCCGCTGCCGTCGAACGGATCCGCCGTACCGATCGAGATGGAGCCGGGTGACGTGCTGTTCTTCCACGGCGCGCTGGTGCACGGGAGCAACCCGAACGTCACCACCGACCGGTTCCGGCGGGCGCTGATCGGCCACTACATCGAGGGCGAGGCGGAGCGCGTGGCGCAGTACTACCACCCGGTGCTGCGGATGGACGGGACCGAGCTGCCGCTCGAGGTCGCCGAGGGCGGCGGTGCATGCGGTGAGTGGACCGAGACTCCGGACGGACCGGTCGCCCTCCTCACCGGCACGGAGCGAACCACCCGCAAGCACGAGTAGCCCCGCGCGTCTTTGTGCACCGGATCCGTACGGCGGCGCGCTCGGCGTACGGACCCGGTGCACAAAGTGGACCCGAGGTGGTGGCTTGGGCGGGGTGTGCGAGGATAGAGCGCGCTGACAGCGTCGTCGGCTTTCTGAAGTGCAGACGACGAAGGGGAGACGCTGGTGACCGGCGCCGATCGAAGCAACACAGTTCAGATTCCTGCAGAGCTCAAGCCCGCCGACGGCCGCTTCGGTTCGGGTCCGTCGAAGGTCCGCCCGGAGGCCATCGCCGCGCTGGCGAACGAGGGTGCGAAGCTGCTCGGCACCTCGCACCGGCAGGCGCCGGTGAAGAACCTGGTCAAGCGGGTCCAGGAGGGCGTCGCCGAGCTGTTCCAGCTGCCCGACGGCTACCAGGTCGTGCTCGGGAACGGTGGCTCGACCGCGTTCTGGGACATCGCGACGTTCGGGCTGATCCGGGAGAAGAGCCAGCACCTGAGCTTCGGTGAGTTCTCCTCGAAGTTCGCGAAGGCGTCGCAGCTGGCGCCGCACCTGGGCGAGCCGTCGATCGTGAAGTCCGAGCCGGGCACCCGCCCGGTCGCGGTCGCCGAGGCCGGCGTCGACCTGTACGCGTGGCCGCACAACGAGACCTCCACCGGCGTGATGGCCCCGGTCAAGCGGGTCGAGGGCGCCGACGAGGGTGCGCTGATCGCGATCGACGCCACCTCGGGGGCGGCCGGTCTGCCGGTCGACATCAACGAGGCCGACGTCTACTACTTCGCGCCGCAGAAGGGCTTCGCCTCCGACGGCGGCCTCTGGATCGCCCTGATGAGCCCGGCCGCGCTCGCGCGGGTCGAGGAGATCAGCGCGTCCGGCCGGTGGATCCCGGCGTTCCTGGACCTGGCGACCGCGGTCGACAACTCCAGCAAGAACCAGACGTACAACACCCCGGCACTCGCCACGCTGTTCCTGATGGCCGAGCAGACCGACTGGATCAACAGCCAGGGCGGCCTGGAGTGGAGCGTCGGGCGTACGACGGACTCCAGCAACCGGCTCTACACGTGGGCCGAGAAGTCGGAGTACGCCACGCCGTACGTCGCCGACGCGGACGCCCGCTCCCTCGTGGTCGGCACCATCGACCTCGACGACTCGATCGACGCCACCGCGGTCGCCAAGACGCTCCGCGCCAACGGCATCGTCGACACCGAGCCCTACCGCAAACTCGGCCGCAACCAGCTGCGCGTCGCGATGTTCCCCGCGGTGGACCCCGCCGACGTGGAAAAGCTGACCCAAGCCATCGACTACGTCGTCGAAAACCTCAAGTAACCCCAGCAGCCCCATCAGCCGCCGCACCCTCAGGGTCGCGGCGGCTGCTCACATCCCCACCCAACCACCCACACCCACACGGGCCCCGACACCGCCCACTCCCCCAACACCAGCCAGCCACCGCACCCGCCCAGTCCGCAGCGGGCGCTCACATCCCCACCCAACCAGCCGGACCCACGCGGGCGCCGACACCGCCCACTCTCCCAACACCAGCCAGCCATCGCGCCCGACTGGTCGCGGCAGGTGCTCGCATCCCAACCCCACGCGTGGAGCCCCTCGGTCCAGCCGCGTCTCGGCGGCGGGTGGGGTTAGCGGCGGTGGGCCGTGGGGGGACCTTGGCCGGTGAGGCGGTCGTTCTCGGCTTGGCGGTCGCGGCGTTCGCGGCGGCCCGGAGGGAACGTGATGACGGTGATGATCAGCGCGAACAGCGCCGCACCGATGACGATCCAGCGAAGGCTGTGACTCTTGCCGGAGCTCGAGCTGTCGCTGTCCGAGCTCCCGGCCGGCTTCGGGGTCGCGCCAGGCGTCGGCGGCGCGGACGCGGTCGCCTTGGCCGGGATCGCCACCTGGTACACCGCCGAGTTGGGCCCCTCGCTCCCCACCACGACGGTGGTGTCGGTCGGGCCGAGCGCGACCGTCTCCCCCTGACCGAGCGGCGCAGCGCCCCGCGCGATCGCGTTGGGCGTGTCACCCCACGCGACGGTCGCGACATCGGTGTACGACCGAAGGACCACCCGCTGCCCGTCCGGCAGGAACGTCCCGTCGGTGATCACACCCGACGGCGCCGGGGCGAGCTTGCTGAGTTTGTTCGTACCCTCGCGCGACGGCGCCGGCGGAGCAGCGTAGATCGCGCCGGCACCTTTGAGCGACTTCGTCACGATGTACAACTGGCTCGTACCCGGCTCGATCAGCAGCGTCTCGGCGTCGTGCGCACCGTCGGGGTAGGTGAAGTCGAACCGGTGATACTTGACGTCCTGATCCTCGAGCGTCTCCGGCTCCGGCACCGTGTAGATCTCGATCTGGTCCCGGTTCTCCTTGTTGTCGCCGATGTCGGCGATGTAGAGCGTGCCGTCCCGGTCGATCCCGAGCGCCTCGACGTCGGTCACCTTGGCGCCGAACTTGAGGACCGCCTTCACCTTGCCGCTCTGGTCGACGGCGAACACCCGCCCGGTGTCCCCGGAGTCGTTCACGGTCCAGTAGATGCCCGGATGCTTGACGCTCTTCGCCAGCCCGGACGACTCCTTGATCCGGTCGTCGCGGATCGAGAAGAGCTTCTTCGGTGCCGGCGTGGTCGGGTCCGCGGCTGTGTTCGTGATGGTCGCGGTGGTCGCGGTGGCTGTTGTGGGAAGTGCCACACCCGTCAACGCACAGAGCGTCGCGCCCAGCAGCGCCAACGTCACCCGGACCTGTCTCACGAAACCACCTCGGCGCCCGCGCTGTGCTCGGCGGGCGGTAGCAGGAGCTGTGCGAGCCGCGGCGTCACTTGCCATTCGGTGACCAGCGACCGGTACTCGGCCTCCAGGTCCGGTGTCGGCTTGGCGCCGGTCCGCGCAGCGCGGAGCAGCAGATTGCGCGGCGTGTGCTGACTGTCCACGAACTGCACGACCTCCACCCGGTATCCGACCTGTCGCAGCACCGCCGCCCGCAGGGAGTCCGTCAGGACGTCGGCGAACCGCTCACGAACGATGCCATATCTCGTCATCAGCGCGTAAGGCGCCGGTGGTGTGACGCTCTTGAGCTGCTTTTGGATGTCGTGATGACAACACGGAGCTGCGAGCACCAGCGGAGCCTCCCAGCCGACGGCCCGGGCGAGCGCGTCGTCGGTCGCGGTGTCGCACGCGTGCAGTGCCAGCACGACGTCCGGCCGGACGTCCAGCTCCGCCGCCTGGATGGTCGCGTCGACGAACCGCAGGTGGTCCTGCCAGCCGAGCGCCTCGACCACTCTGGTGTTCCGCTTCCGGGCTGCCGGGTTGTGGTCGATACCGGTCATCCGGACGTCGCGCCCGGCCGCGGACAGCAGGTGGTACGCCGCCAGCGTCAGGTACGCGTTCCCGCAGCCGAGGTCGACCACCTGCAACGGCCTTCCGGTCTCGATCCGGCCTGCCGAGATCGCCTCGTCGAGCGCCGGCGCGAGCAGCTTGCAGAACTCCTCGATCTGCTTGTACTTCGCCTGCCGCGACGGCTTCACGCGGCCTTGGTGGTCGCTGATCCCGAGCTCGATCAGGAACGGCGCGGCGGGGTCGAGCACCCGCCGCTTCACGCGATCGTGAGCGGTCTCCTGCTGCCGGTCGCTCTGCTCCCGGTGCAGCAGCTCCTTGCCCTTCTTGGTGTACCGCAGCCGCAGGGTCTCGCTCGTCGTCTCGACATGCCACGACCCGTACGCCAGCTCGAGCAGCTCGTCGACGGCCTTCTCCACGTCCGCGTCGGCGACGTTCCGCGTGTGCGCCTGCCGCTCGTCGAACTCGGTGATCTGCAGGTGCCGCCGGCCTTTCAGATCGACGTACCGAACCTCGACCCGCAGGTACGACGGCGGCTCCAGCCCCCGTCGCCGGCCGGAGGCCATCCCACGCACCAGACCTGTCCGATCCAGCAGCGCGGCACGGATCGCCGCCGGCGCCCCGGACTCCTCCGGCCGCGCCGGACCGTCCGACCGCTCCTCTGGCTGCATCGCGCCATTGTCCCCGACCACTCCGCCGCTTCTCAAAAGGGTCTCGACCACTGGCAGTACCACACCCGGAACCCCTCGCATTCACCGCCACCAATCCACTCGAACGAAGACCCGAATATCGGGATAGAACACCTGCGCAACTGTGGAGACATGGATCCTGGTCACCGAGGTACGGCGCCAGGACCGCATACAGTGGGCGTCCGCAAACAGCGCCGGCACGCGGAGCGATCCCGTCCGTCACGACGCGAACCCAGCGACAGGCACAGCCACGAGTCGGCGACCTCCCGCGGCACTCCCCAGTGTCGCTGAGTCTCGGGGGCAGGCGTCCCCCACCAGTGATTCGCCGAGCGCGCCACCAAGCCTCCGCCCGCGCGCCGCTGCACGGCCCAAGGCACCGTCGCCGCGCATAGCCACCGTCGCACGTGAGTTGTGCGAGAAGCCGACGCCCGAGGCTGCGGCCGTTTGCGGCGCACCTCACACCCCGCCCCTCGCCGCGGCCGGGGCTGTTGCGCGGGTCAGGTGAGTCTTTGGTCGTCTTCGAGGAGGCCCAGGGCTCGGAGGCGGGTGGCGATGCCGCCTTCCTGGCGACCCAGGGCTTCGACGAGTTGCTCCTTGGTGGAGCCGTTGTTGAACATCTCGATCAGGGTCTGCTCGTCCTCGGGGCTCCATTGGCGGAACGCGTTCGGGTGGTTCTTCCGGGCGCGTTCGATGCGGCGGGTCATCGAACGGGCGTTCAGTACTTCGAGCGAGCGGATCCGGAGCTGCCGGTGGCGTCCGACCTCCTCGCCCTCCCGCCAGAACACCACCGCCCCGTCGTCGAACGTCATCAGGTCGGCCGGGACGTCGCAGTAGTCGGCGTCCTCGAGCATCACGCGCATCATCGGTGGTTCTCTCCGTTCCTTGGTGGATGCGTGGTCGCCAGAGAAGATGCCGCGATCACACCCGCCCCGACCGCCCGATCCGCAATCTGTGGACAACCAACCACAAAAGTTGTTTGCAAAATGCCTTTGCAAAGGCTCTTTGCAGTCCTATGCTCAGATCCATGAGCGACGACGACACGCCGGCGGACGAGGCCCCTCGCACAGTCCGGCTGGACCGCCACCTCGTGCGCGCCCTCGCGCACCCGATGCGGAACCGGATCCTCGGCCTCCTCCGCGTCTACGGCCCCCAGACGGCCACCACGCTCGCGGGCCGGCTCGGAGTGAACACCGGCGCGACCAGCTACCACCTCCGCCAGCTCGCGGACGCCGGGCTGGTGGTCGAGGACGACAGCCGCGGCAACGCGCGCGACCGCTGGTGGAAGGCGGCGCACCAGGGCACCGACTTCAACGCGGCCGAACTGCTGGACCAGGAGCCCGAGCTGGCCCTGGGCTTCCTGCACGGCGTCGGCCAGACGTACGCCGAGAACATCTTCGGCTTCATCGACGCGATGCAGACCATGCCGGAGGACTGGCGCGACGCCAGCCTGCTCTCGGACTACTTCTTCCACCTGCGGGCCGACCAGCTGGACGCGATGATGCACGAGGTCCTGGCGGTCTTCGAGAAGTACCGAACGCCTGACCTCACTGCCCCGCTGCCCGAGGGCGCCGAACAGGTGACGGTCCAGATCCAGGCCTTCCCGCGCGAGACGCGGTAACCGGACCAGGGGGAAGCGATGAACGAGAAGGGGAACCGCGCGCCGTTGGTGGCGTTCCTGGTCGCCAACGTGGTCTCGATCTGCGGGACCCGCGTCAGCGCGATCGCGATCCCGTGGTTCGTGCTGATCACGACCGGGTCGCCGATCAAGACCGGTCTGGTCGCGATGGCCGAGATGGCTCCGCTCGTCGTGGTGAAGGCCATCGGCGGCCCACTCATCGACCGAGTCGGTGCACGTCGGGTCAGCGTCGTCGCCGACACGGCCAGCACCGCAGTCGTGGGCCTCGTCCCCCTGCTGCACACGCTCGGCCTACTGCACTTCCCGACGCTGCTGGTGCTGGTCGCAATCGCAGGCGCCCTGCGCGGACCAGGCGACGCGGCCAAGGACACGCTGATCCCGGACATCGCCCGAGCGGCCAAGGTCCCGCTGGAGCGAGTGACAGGCCTGGAGAGTACGACGGAACGCCTGGCCGGCTTCTTCGCGTATGCGCTCGCCGGTGGACTCATCACCCTCGCCGGTGCGGTCAACGCCCTCTGGATCGATGCGGCATCGTTCGGCATCTGCGCCGTACTCATCGCCCGCTGGATCCCCAAGCCAGTGCAGCAGGACACCCCCAGAGCCGAGGAAGAACACAGCTACGGGAGGCGGCTACTGGAGGGCTGGCGATTCCTCCGCACCGACAAGCTGATGCTTCCGCTGGTGCTGATGATCGCGGTCACCAACCTGCTCGATGCGGCGACGAGCGGCGTACTGCTGCCCGTCTGGATCAAGGACCACGGCTACGGACCTGGCCACACCAGTCTGATTCTCACGTCGTTCGGAGTGACCGCCACCGCGTTCGCCCTGCTGGCTTCCGCGATCGGCGACCGTATCCCCCGCAAGCTCGTCTTCACCGTCGCGTTCCTGATCGCCGGCGCCCCACGCTTCATCGCCATGGCCACCGACGCGCCGGTCTGGGCCCTGATGGCCGTGTACGCCGTCGGCGGTATCGGCGCGGGCTTCATCAACCCCGTCCTCGGCGCACTGTTCATCGAGCGCATCCCGAGTCACCTACTGGGCCGGGTCCGGTCGCTCAGCGGGGCGGTGTGCTGGACCGGCGTACCGCTGGGTGGAGTGATCGCCGGTGCGGCTGTCACCGGGATCGGACTGGTGCCCGCGCTGCTCGCCGGTGGGGCGATCTACCTAGTCGCGACCATGTCACCGGTGCTGATCGGCCGGCACGAGCAGTGGAAAGCTACACCGGATCAGACGGGTCCTGCGGAAACGGCGGCAGATCCGGATCAGGTGGCAGTCGGAGCGTCTTAGTCTTCAGGGTGGTGTCGACCGCCCGCCGCATCCGGTCACGCTCCGCCCGCAGCAGACCGAGCATCACCAGGTCCAGCAGCATGCCGAACGCGGCCGCGAACTGGGTGGCGGCGAACTGGAAGACCTGTGTCATCAGCAACGAGACGAGCACCGCCAGCTCGAACAACCGGACCGCCCGGGCCCGGTTGTGCTTCCGCAGCGCCAGCGCACCACGCACCGTGAACGTTGCTGACAGCAAACTCCCGGCCGTCACCCCGATCACCGGGAGACTGCCGAGACCGTTACCGAGCACGATGGCGATGATGAGCTCGCCCACCACCTGTACTGCGAGCACGATGACTGCCACCCGCGGGGCCTTCGGGTGGGTGGCGAGTCGCTCGAAGCCCTTCTGCAGCGCCTGCCACGCCGCATCCACCGGCGCGGCGAGCTCCACCTCGTCGGGCGGGCAGGCGGCCAGCAGCTCGGTCGTCTCCCGGCGACCGGAGATCTGCGGGGGCACCACCCGGAGCAGTTCCTCCGCCTCGGCCCGGCGCCGCCGGGAGAGGCCGCCGGCGACACCCTCGACGGCGTGGTCGATGACGTTCGCCAGCTCCTCGCGCGGGTCGATCGGCCGGCGCGTGGTGAGGAACCGGAACGCGAGCACGATCAGCACGAAGACGATGTACACGATCGCGGCGGTCGGTTTGTAGAAGTAGTTGTTGTCCGAGGTGACGAACTTCCCCACCTCGTCGATGAACAGTCCGAACCCGATCCCGCCGACCGTCGCCGCGGCGGGCCGGACCACCGGTCCGACGTACCCGAGGAGCAGTGAGATCGCGATCAGCATCAGCAGGCCGCCGGGCAGTACGTGCGCGATGTGCAGGCCGCGGCCGCCGATCTGCGGGTAGCCGCTCAGGCTGAGGATCAGCCGCGTCACCAGCACCGTCGCCACCCCGGACACCACGAACGTGGTCAGGTGCTCACCCGACCGCACGTTGCGGACCAGGCCCGCCCGCATCAGGTACGACGACCGCGGTCCGGTGCTGGTGGTGGCACTCATGGGCTCGACGTTAGCCTCAGCGGAGGAACGCCGCGACCACGACGATGGCGACCAGGGCGGCCAGTACGAGAGAGGTCACCAGTCGGCGCGTGCGGGGGTCCACCCCGTCAGAGTAGGGGGAAGTTCCCGGTCAGTGTGCCAAGGGGGTCGACCCGGCGCTTGATCTCCCGCAGTCTGGCCAGGTCCGGCTCGCTCACACAGTCCCGCAGCGAGCCCCACGCGGACAGACCGGTCGGCGGCATGTCCCCCACGCTCCACGGCACCAGCGCCTCCTTCAACGACCGCAGTGCGGTCTCCGCCGACTCCTGCAGCTCCGGCCTCGGCACGATGGAGACAGCCAGCACCATGTACTGCGCTGACGGGTCCGCCGACGCCACTCCGGGACGACCGGCGTCACGACTCGCCCTGAGGTGCCGCAGCTGCACCTGGAAGAGCAACGACGGTTCTCGGCCGTACTCGAGCAGCGTCCCGATCAGCTCCGGTGTCAGCTCGTCGAACGTCGAGGTGATCAGCGAGAGCGCCTGGGGTGGCGCCGGCACGGAATTCATCTCGCCGACGCCACTCGGCTGCAGTGGGCCGACCACGTCGCTCACCGGCGTACCAGCGACTCGAATCGTCGCCAGCACCCCCTCAAGAGCCTCCGGCTGGTACGGCGTCATCGCATCGACCATGCAGTACGACTGCCCGCGCATGTCCTCCGGCAGCGCCGGTGAGTCCGGGTAGTGCATCAAGTACGCCCACAGCGTCACATGCTCCGCGGCGTCCCGCGTCGCCCTCCCGTACGCCGTCAGTACCGCCTCGGACTGCCCGATCGGGAACATCAGCCGCCCACCGGTGATGGCAGGAGCAGGATGCAACTCCACCTCGGCCGACGTCACCACACCGAAGTTCCCGCCACCACCACGCAGCGCCCACATCAGGTCCGCGTCCAGCGTGTCGTCGACCCAGCGGCGTACTCCGGTCCCGTCGACGAGCTCCACCGCTCGCAAGCTGGCCGCACCGCTCCCGAACGGCCTGGCGAACCACGAGAACCCGCCACTCGTGCAGAAACCGACCGCCGAGATGTTCCCGGTCGAGCCAGGCAGTCCGGTCAGTCCGGTGCCGTCCAGCGCCGTCTGCACCGCTCCCCAGGTCACCCCGGCACCAAGCCGTACGACGCGCTCCGGTACGTCGACCGTGAGCTCGTCGAGTGCCCCCGTCCGCACCACGATCGTCCCGTCGAGCGCAGGCGTCGTACCGTGGCCGACTGCCTGCGCCGCGACCTTCAGTCCGTGCGCGGCGGCGTACGCGACGGTCTGCTCGACATCGGTCGCGTCAGCCGCTTCGACGACCGCCAGTGGGTGCGAGTCGACGGACCGGTTCCAGCCACGTCGTACCTCGTCCCAGTCCGGGTCGTCCGGTGTCACCAGCCGTCCGGTCAGTACCTGTCGCAGCTCGTCGACCATGCATCCGCTCTACCACCGGAGTGGGTCAGTGCAGGCTGACCAACGGTTCCGGACGATGCACACCGCGCGGACGGTAGCCGAGCGCGTCGGACACGCCCAAGTAGTCGGACAGCAGCCAGATGATCGACAGCCACATCTCCGTCCCCTGCAGACCAGGGATCGCGCGCTCGTCGGTCCCGTCCGGGGCGAACGCGAAGCCCTCGCCGTCGACCCAGCGGCCGAGGATCGCGCGCAGTTGCTCCTCCGCCCAGCGCTTGGCGTCCTGCTCGCCGTACGACGTCTGCTTGCGCGCCAGCCACAGTGGGTGGATCACGTCCAGAACGTTGCAGGAGTTGTAGTTGTCACCGATGAACATCCGCTTGTCGTTGCTGTGGGCAAGGACAGTCGCGACGGCCTGTTCGGGATAGGGCAGCGGCAGGCCGAACTGCGCGTAGGTGCCCCGGGTCAGCCGGTAGAACCCGTTCACGACCTGCAGCCAGCCGTCGTCGGGATGCGGTTCGCCCCACAGACCGGTCTTCGGATCGACATGCGTGAGGAGCCAGCCCATCAGCGGTTCGAGCGGGCCGGATTCCTTGTGGTCGTGGAGGTTCCGCGCCAGCGCCGTACCGAGGGCGTCGATGCCGGAACCCGCCGACCAGGCGTGCCGTTCCCAGGGCAGGTCGTCGAGCTGGTCGAGGGTGAACTCGGTGGTGATCGGGTGCTCGAAACCGCTCCCGAGAACCTGGAGCGCATACCCGACGCAGAGCACGTGGTAGCTCGCGGGGCCCTGCAGGACAGCGAGTTCGGCCTCCGACGGCTTGCCGAGGCCGTCGTCGGACAGGTCCCCCGGTGATACCAGTCCGGTCGCCGGATCCTGACGGGCGCGGAGCCGCCGGACGAGGTCGTCGCGCGAGTGGCCGGCCGGGGCCCGGCGGACCAGCAGGTCGGCGATCTCGATCGCGTCGCACCACGGCCGGATCTCGGGCGCGGCGTCGAGACCGGGGCGGTCGACGAAGCGCTCACCGTCCCAGCACCGCGCGAGTACGTCGTCGGTCTGGGCGCGCGCCTTGGCGGCGAACTCCCGCAGCAAGGTCCGAAGGTCACCTGACATGGATGCTCCTGTCCGCGAGCGGAGGACGCGGGCCGGGTTGCCGGCCGCGACGGAGTTGGCGGGAATGTTCTTCGTGACGACCGCGCCGGCGCCGATGATCGTGTGCGACCCGATCGTGACGCCGTCCAGGATCGTCACGTTCGACCCGATCCAGACGTCGTCGCCGATCGTGATGCCGCGGGCGGTGATCGGCTGCCGGAAGACCGGCCGGTCCGGCGCGGTGCCGTGGTTGAACGCGAGAATCGACGTGTGCGCGCCGATCCGGACACCGTCGCCGATCGTGATCTGGCCGCGCACCGTGGCGAACGGGTTGATCGTCGAGTCGGACCCGAGCGTGATCTCGCCGGTGACGTAGGCGTGCGCGGCGATGTACGAGCGCTCGCCGAGCCGCAGCACGTCGCAGTAGACGGCGGCGGACTCGGCGACGTACACGTCGGGGCCGAGCTCGACCGACCCACCGAGCCGGGACTGCCGCTCGGCCTGCCGTTCACGCTCGGCGTCGGTGCCCTTGCGGGCGTACTCCCAGGGCAGGAAATCCAGTCGCAACGGCTCGGTCGATGACATGGGAAAACGCTATCCAAAACCTGGCGGCCCCGCCAGCCCCGAAAAGCCGCTGCTAACCTCCCGTCTGTGCGGGGACCGACATGAACACTTTTCCGTCTGTGCGAGGTGCCGGGCGATGACGACCAGCGGATCCGTTCCAGATGGTGACGCCGACGGCGACGGCCCGGCAGGCAGTACACGCCGCAGCCATCGCGTCACGATCAGCGACCTCGCGCGCCGGCTGCACATCTCGAAGGCGTCGGTCTCGTACGCGCTGAACGGCCGCGCCGGCGTCAGCGAGGAGACCCGGCAACGCGTCCTCGCGCTCGCCGAGGAGCTCGGCTTCCACCCGAACTCGGCCGCCGTCGCACTGTCGGCCAGCCGGACCCGGACGATCGGCATCGTGATCGCCCGCGACCCCACGCTGATCTCGACCGAAGCGTTCTACATGCGCACCTTGGTCGGCATCGAGCAATACCTGAACGAGGTCGACTCGTCGCTGCTGCTCCGGCTGACGGGCGAGCACGGCGAGGATCTCGACGTACTGCGGCGTTGGTCGCGGCAGGGGCGTGTGGACGGGTTCATCCTGTTCGACGAGCACGACGACGACCCGCGGATCCCGGTCGTCCGGGAGCTCGGGGTGCCGTGCGTGGTGGTCAGCTCGAACGCGCCGGACGACTCGGTCGGACGGCTGATCAGCTCACCCGAGGAGACCGTCACACTGCTGCTCGAGCACCTGGTCGAGCTCGGGCACACGAACGTCGCACACATCAGCGGGCCGTTCACGTTCATCCACGAACGCCTGCGGGTGCAGACGTTCCAGGAACAGGCGGCCCGGCACGGGATCACGGTCCGGCACATCGAGGGCAGCTACCGGTACGACGACGGCGCCGAACTCACCCGTCAGTTGCTCACCGGGCCGAACCCGCCGACCGCGATCGTGCTCGGCAACGACCTGATGGCGGTCGCCGCGCTCCGGGTGGCGCTGGACCTCGGTACGGCGATCCCCGGCGAGGTCTCGGTGCTCGCGTGGGACGACTCCCCGCTGTGCGAACTCGCCCGGCCCGGCATCACCGCGGTCGACCAGAAGACGATGGAACGCGGCCGGGCCGCCGCCGACCTGCTCCTGCGGATCGTCACCGGCGACACCGATCTCCACGAACAGGCCCCCGCCGGCGAACTCCGCCCCCGCGAGTCCTCCGGCCCAGCCCCCACCTGACCCACCGCCTCCTCCGCAGCTTGCCCGCCACCTGCAGGTGATCGCGACGCGTTCGAGGACTCGCCCCCTCGACCAGAGGGTTGCCCCCTCGAATTCCCCAGGGGCAACCCACCGGCTCGCGCGGCACCCCCTCGAGTGGAGGGTTGTGTCGTCGAAATCCGAGGGCGGCGGGTGGGAGGCGGGGTACCGCGCCGATTCGTCGGCCGGGGCCGCAGTTTGAAGACTGTGTGAAATCGAGTGGTTTCGAAGGGTGTTGGATTGCGTTTGCCGGGGCTCTGGTGAAGGTTGGCAGAGTCACGAGGTCGTAACGAAGACCCGAGAACTGAACCGGTTAGGGTTTCGAAACTTAACCGGTTAGGTCAGGATGGGGCCGATCCGCCCCCGCCGTCAGCGGGGGCTCGACGGGACGAGGGAGTCCGACGTGAGACTGCGTTCGCTTGTAGCCGCGGTTGCGGCGACCGCCATGGGAATCAGCCTCGCCGCCTGTGGTGGCGGCGACAAGAATGACTCCTCGGGCGGCAGCTCCGGTGACCAGACGCTGACCTACTGGGCCAGCAACCAGGGCACCAGCCTGGACAACGACAAGGAGGTGCTGACCCCGGTCCTGCAGAAGTTCACCCAGGACACCGGGATCAAGGTGAACCTCGAGGTGATCGGCTGGAACGATCTGCAGACCCGGATCCAGACCGCGATCACCTCCGGCCAGGCGCCGGACGTCGTCAACATCGGCAACACCTGGGCGGCCTCGCTGCAGGCCACCGACGCGTTCCTGCCGTTCGACGGCGACGCGATGACGGCGATCGGCGGGAAGGACAAGTTCGTGCCGACGGCTCTGGCGACCGGCGGCAAGGAAGGCACCGACCCGACGTCGGTCCCGCTCTACGGTCTGGCCTACGGCCTGTATTACAACAAGGCGATGTTCGCGGCGGCCGGCCTGCAGCCGCCGAAGACCTGGGAAGAGATGGTCACCGCCGCCAAGAAGCTGACCAACCCCGCGAAGAACCAGTGGGGTATGGCGCTCGCGGCCGGCAGCTACACCGAGAACGTGCACTTCGCGTTCATCAACGCCGCGCAGAACAAGGCCGACTGGTTCAACGGCGACGGCAAGCCGACCTTCACCGGTGACGGCAACGTGCAGGGCGTCCTGCGGTACCTCGACCTGATGCAGAAGGACAAGGTCGCGAACCCGTCGAACGCGCAGTACGACAACGGCACCAAGTCGGTGAACGACTTCGCCACCAAGAAGGTCGCGATGGTCATCAACCAGAACAACGCCGACTCCTCGATCGTTGCCAACGGCATGAAGGCCGGCGAGTACGGCGTCGTACCGTTCCCGGCGCCGTCCGGCGCCGAGCAGGTCGCCAGCCATGTGGCCGGGATCAACCTGTCGGTGTTCAAGAACACCAAGCACAAGGACGCGGCGCTGAAGTTCGTCAAGTACATGACGGGCGCGGACACGCAGACCACGCTGGGCAAGCCGTTCTCCTCGCTGCCGGTGCTGAAGGACGCCAAGCCGGTGTTCACCACCGACGCGGCCGAGGCGGCGACGTTCTCCGACGTCTACAACACCAAGTCCAAGCCGCTGCCGCTGGTGCCGGCCGAGGACCAGTTCGAGAGCACCGTCGGCAAGGCGATGAACGCGATGTTCGCCAAGATCGCGACCGGCGGGACGGTGACCGCCGACGACGTGAAGGCGGCGCTGAAGACCGCCGAGGACCAGGTCGCGGCGAGTAGCTGACCACGCTTCGGTGGCCCGGGCGCGGCGCGTCCGGGCCACCGACCACGTCAGCCCACCCGCACCCGACAGACAGGAGGCGACCCGGAGGATGTCCGTCGCCACAGAGCAAGCGACGCCGGCCGCCACGAAGCCCGCGAAGCCCAAGACGAAACGCGGTCCGGAGCGCCGGCCGGGTCTGAACCGGTGGCTGCCGTACGCGCTGCTGGCGCCGGCGGTGCTGATGGAGCTGTTCATCCACATCATCCCGATGCTGGTCGGGATCTGGATGAGCTTCGTCAAACTGACCAAGTTCTTCATCGCGAACTGGTCCGCCGCGCCCAGCGCCGGGTTCGGCAACTACAAGGTCGCCCTCGACTTCAACAACGCCGTCGGCGAAGGATTGCTGAAGTCCTTCGGCGTGACGGTCGTCTTCTCGCTCGTCACGGTCGCCTTGTCGTGGCTGCTCGGGATGGCCGCCGCGGTCGCCCTGCAGCCCGAGTTCCGCGGGCGTGGCGTCGTACGGACGCTGTTCCTGGTGCCGTACGCGCTCCCGGCGTACGCCGGAATCCTGACCTGGAACTTCATGCTGCAGCGCGACACCGGAGCGGTGAACCACGTGCTGAACCAGCTGCACCTCACCGACGGCAAGCCGTTCTGGCTGATCGGCGGCAACGCGCTGATCTCGCTGATCACGGTCGCCAGCTGGAAGTTGTGGACGTTCGCGTTCCTGACGCTGATGGCCGGTATGCAGAGCATCCCGCGGGACCTCTACGAGGCGGCCTCGGTGGACGGCGCCGGCAACATCCGGCAGTGGCGCAACATCACGCTCCCCTCGCTGCGCCCGGTGAACCTGGTACTGGTGCTCGTGCTGTTCCTGTGGACGTTCAGCGACTTCAACACGCCGTACGTGCTGTTCGGTACGGCGCAGCCGCCGGCCGGTGACCTGATCACGTTCCACATCTACAACGCGTCGTTCCTGACCTGGAACTTCGGGACCGGTGCGGCGATGTCCGTACTGCTGCTGATCTTCCTGATGATCGTCACCGGCGCCTATCTGCTCGTCACCGGAAGGAGGTCGCGTCGTGCGTGAGACCAGGGGTTTCAAGATTTACCGCGGTGTCGTGCTGCTCGTCCTCGGGCTGTTCGTACTGGTGCCGCTGTACGTGATGGCGACCTCGTCGCTGAAGCCGCTGAAGGACGTGCAGGGCGCGTTCACCTGGTGGCCGTCGAACCTGACCATCGACCCGTTCATCGACATGTGGAAGACGGTGCCGCTGGCCCGGTACTTCGTGAACTCGACGATCGTCTCGGTGGCGGCGACCGCGTTCTCGGTGGCGATCGCGATCCTGGCCGCGTTCGCGGTGTCGCGCTTCATGTTCCGTGGCCGCACCGTGTTCACCACGACGGTGCTGTCGACGCAGATGTTCCCGGGTGTGCTGTTCCTGCTGCCGTTGTTCCTGATCTTCGTGAACATCAACAACTCGTTCGGTGTGCAGCTGGTCGGTACGCGGCTCGGGTTGATCATCACGTACCTGACGTTCAGCCTGCCGTTCTCGATCTGGATGCTGGCCGGGTACTTCGACAGCATCCCGCGCGAGCTCGACGAGGCCGCGCTGGTGGACGGTTGCGGGCCGATGGGAGCGCTCTGGCGCGTCGTACTCCCGGCCGCGCGGCCCGGCGTGATCGCGGTCGCGATCTACTCGTTCATGACGGCCTGGGGCGAGGTGCTGTTCGCCTCGGTGATGACGACCGAGGCGAACCGGACGTTGTCCGTGGGTCTGCGGCAGTACTCGACGCAGACCAACATCTACTGGAACCAGATCATGGCGGCCGCGCTGGTCGTCAGCATCCCGGTCGTGATCGGCTTCCTGCTCGCACAGCGACACTTCGTCGCCGGCGTCACCGCGGGCGCGGTCAAATAGGACGTGTGTACCTCGAGGACTACGTGCCGGGTGTTCGCACCGAACACCCGGCCACGCTCACTACGTGATGACCGTGAGCGAGGGAAACGCGGTGCACGCCGCCGCGGGGGCCGATCGGGCCGGCCTGTACGCGACGGTGGAGATCGCCCTGCGTGCCCTACCCAGGGCCTGAGGCCTCCTCACATCGCGCGGCTCAGCTGAAGAGTTTCTCGCCCCAGTAGGAGCCGGGCGTGACCCCAGGCGGGCAGGCGAAGATGCCGGAGCCGACGTGGTGGATGTACTCGTTCATCGTGTCGTTCTTGGCCAGCTGATTCTGGATCGGGATGAACTGTTTGCGCGGGTCCCGCTGGTAGGCGAGGAAGAACAGGCCCGCGTCCAGGCGACCGAGGCCGTCCGAGCCGTCGACGAAGTTGTAGCCGCGGCGGAGCAGCTCGGCGCCGTTGTTGAACTGCGGGTGCGCCAACCGGACGTGCGAGTCGGCCGGGACCTTCGGCTCGCCGTCGGCGTTCTTGGCGCCGAAGTCGATCGCGTCGAACTCGTCGGCCTTGCCCAGCGGAGCGCCCGTACCCTTGCCGCGCCCGATGATGCCTTCCTGCTCGCCGAGCGACGTACGGTCCCAGATCTCGATGTTCATCCGGATCCGTCGCGAGACCAGGTACGCGCCGCCGACCATCCAGTCCGGGCCGTCCTCGGGCTGTACCCAGAGCTGCTGCTCGAGCTTGTCAGCCTCCTCGAGCTTCATGTTGTTCGTGCCGTCCTTGAACCCGAACAGGTTCCGCGGCGTCGCCTGCGCCTTTGACGTGGACGACGTCCGCCCGAAGCCGAGCTGCGAATACCGTACGGCGACCCGCCCGAACCCGATCCGCGCGAGGTTCCGGATCGCGTGTACGGCGACCTGCGGGTCATCCGAACACGCCTGTACGGCGATATCGCCCGCGGACCGCTGCGGGTCCAGGTCGTCGCCGATGAAGTGCGGCAGATCCACCAACGCCTTGGGCCGTTTCGCGGCGAGACCGAAGCGCTTGTCGAACAGGCCCGGGCCGAACCCGACGGTGATCGTCAACCGCGCCGGCGGCAGGCCGACCGCCTCGCCGGTGTCCTCGGGTGGCGCTTCGTCCGGTCCGTTCACCGCGCCGTACTGGCCGATGTCGCGACCTGCCGTCAGGAGTGCGGCGGCGGCTGTCCACTCTTTCAGGAGCGAGATGAGTTCTTCGCGCTTGGTCGTCGTCACGTCGAACGCGGCGAAGTGCAGGCGGTCCTGGACGGGGGTGATGATCCCGGCCTGATGAGCCCCGTGAAACTCGACCGGCCCATTGCCGTCCGCAGCCTGGGTCGGCTGGCTGGCCACCGCCGACCGCACCGCATACCCAGCAACACCCGTCGCAACAGCAGCCCCCGCTGCCCCGAACAACCCCCGCCTGGAAAACCCCCGCTGACGCCCCGGCTCCGCCAGGGCGTCGGCGGGAGAAGAAGCAGAAGCAGGAGCCGAGCCAGGGGCCGGAGCGCCGGCCGGCGGGTCGCCGGGGGACGAGTCGCCGAGTGTGGGCTTGTTGTCTGTCATTTCTTCGCGATGACTCCGGCGACCTGGCTGACTGGCTCGGCGAGGCCGTCGACGACGGCGCCGAGGGCCTTCTTCTCGGTCTCGGAGGCGGTGTAGGGCTTGAAGCCGTCGCCGTCGCGGTACTTGTCCAGCGACGCGAAGACCGCCTTGAAGTTGGTGTCCAGCTGAGTCACCAGCGCCGCGTTCCGCGCCTGCAGCGCCGGGCGGAGCGCCTGGATCGCGGCCTGCGAGCCCTCGACGTTCGCCTGGAAGTCCCACAGGTCGGTGTGCGAGTAGCGGTCCTCCTCGCCGGTGACCTTGCCGGTCGCGACCTCGTCGAGCAGTTCCTTCGCGCCGTTCGCCAGCTGCAGCGGCGTGAGCTTCACGACCTTCGCCTTCGCCACGACCGTCTTCACGTCGGCGAGCAACTGGTCGGCGTACTTCTCCATGCCCTTGGTGGTGTTGGAGACCCAGAGCGCCTGCTCGATCCGGTGGTACCCGGTCCACTCGGTGCCCGGCTCGACGTCGTTCACCCGGGCGTCGATCTTCGGGTCCAGGTCGCCGAAGGACTCCGCGACCGGCTCGATCCGCTCCCAGTAGGTCCGCGACACCGGGAACAGGGCCTTCGCCTTGGCGACGTCACCGGCCTTCACCGCGGCGGTGAACTCGGTGGTCTTCTGCTCCAGCGCGACCGCCTGCGAGTTCACGTACCGCTGGTAGCTGTCCGCCGCCTGCTTGAGCAGCGCGTCCTCGGTCACCTGCGACGGCGCGTCACCGGTCACGGTCAGCTCGCCCCGGATGCCGTCGCCGACCATGCCGGGCTTGCAGACCGCCTGGTACTTACCGGTCGGCAGCTCGACGATCAGGTCCCGCTTCAGGCCCGGGCCGATGTTCTCGACCTCACCCATCACCCGGTCGCCGTCGGCGTACACGTAGAACTCGGTGACCTTGCTGCCGCCGTTCGACACCGAGAACGTGCTGGTGCCGGACTTCACGTCGCGGCGGCTGAGGTCGCAACCCGAGTCGGACGCCTTCACCGACACCGGACCGGTGCCGTCGTCCTTCGCCGCGGGCTCGTCCTTCGCGCACGCGGTCAGCGCGGCGAGACCGAGGACGACACCGAGGATGGAGGCCTTGCGGGCCAGTGAGGTGGACATGTTTCTCCTGAGCGGGGAACGACGAGAGGTGTTTCAGGCCGCGTGGCCGGTGGCGGGTTTCCCGGCCGGGACAGCGGGCGGCGTGGAGCTCTTCACCGGGCGGAAGTAGAGCACCAGCACCGGGACCAGGTACACGAGCCACGCGCTCGCCTCGAGAACGCTCGGGGCGGGGTTGAAGTTGAAGATGCCCTTGAGCAGCACGCCGTACCAGCTGTCCGGCGGGATCACGTGGGAGATGTCGAAGGCCACGGTGTGCAGGCCGGGCAGGATGCCGGCCTCCTGCAGGTCGTGGAAGCCGTAGGCGAAGATGCCGGCCGCGACCAGGATCAGCACCGCGCCGGTCCACTTGAAGAACACGGCCAGGTTGATCTTCACCGCGCCCTTGTAGATCGCGACCCCGAGCAGCACCGAGGTGGCCAGACCGAGCAGGACGCCGATGAACGGTACGGCGGTGGTCGCGGTGGCAGCGGACGCGTACACGATGAACGCCGTCTCGATGCTCTCCCGGAACACCGCGAGGAACGCCAGGATGACGACCGCGCGGGAGCCGACCTCGAGGGCCTGGCCCATCCGTTCGCGGAGTTCCTTGGCGATGCTGCGGGACGCCTTGCGCATCCAGAAGATCATCCAGGTGACGAAGCCGACGGCCAGGATCGACATCACCCCGCCGACGGTCTCCTGGGTGGTGAAGGACTTGGCGGTCAGCGCGGTGACGAACTGGAGCAGCCCCCAGGCGGCCGCCGCCACGGCGAGGGCCGTGGCGACTCCGATCCAGACCAGTTTGAGTCGATCGCGATGGCCCGACTTGACCAGGAAGGTGGCGAGGATACTGACGACCAGCGAGGCCTCGAGTCCTTCACGGAGTCCGATCAGGTAGTTCGCGAGCATGGCGGGACTCTCTCATAGCATTAGGTACGGCTAACCTTGCTGAGGTTAGCCTAAGAAGTCCCATTCGCCTACAGTGAGGTACGCCGCACTGTGGCCCGGACCCTCGCCGAGCCGGGACTCGATCAGCCGCAGACTGCGCGCTGTCCACACGGGACTCTCGTACGTGTCGAAGATCCGCACCCACTTGGTGACATCCATCTGCCGGCGCAGCCGCGCGAGCGTGAGGTGCGGGTTGAACTTGCGGCCCTCGACGGTGACCCCGGCCCGGTTCGCCGCGGCCCGCGTCGTCATCGACAAGTGTTTGAGTGACTCGGTGTCGTCGCGAACTCCGGCGTACAGCACCCGGGCGTCCGGGACGCCGGGGAAGGCGCCGGCTCCGGTGAGTTGCAGTTCGAACGGTTTCTGCCGCTGCGCGGCCCGTTCCAGCCGCTCCTCGAGTTCCTCGGTCTTCCAGTCCGGCACCTCGCCGAGGAACGCCAGCGTGAGATGCCAGTGCTCCTCCGACGCCCACCGGATGTCGTCGTCCGGATGCTCCCGGCGCGGCTCGACGAACTCGCTCAGATCCTCCACTACCTCACTGGGTGGCACGACGGCCACGAACAATCGCATCCCAAAATGCTAGCGGTGATGGAAACTGCTTTCTGTGGAGCTCAAGCTGCCGTCGCCGTGCGTGGTGATCCTGGCCGGTCCCGGCGCGTCCGGGAAGTCGACCTGGGCGGCCGAGCAGTTCGCGGCGGAGCTGATCGTTTCGAGTGATCGGCTGCGGGCGCTCGTCGGCTCCGGCGAGGACGACATCGCGGCGAGCACCGACGCCTTCGCGCTGCTGGAAGTGGTCGTGCGACAGCGCATCGGGCGGCGGCTGACGACGGTGATCGACACGCTCGGCCTGGATCGCGAGCGGCGTACGCGATGGCTCGAGCTGGCACGCGAGGCCGGAATGCCCTGTGTGGTGGTCGCTTTCGACACTCCGCCCGACGAGTGCCGCCGGCGGAACCGCGAGCGGACGGCGAAGCGGATCCCCGCGGACGCGTTGACGTCCCAACTGCGATCCTGGACGTCGGTCAAGAAGGAACTCCCGACCGAGGGGTACGACGAGGTACTGCGGCCGACCGCCGCGCGCGTCGTGCCGGCGGACTTCGTCGAGTCGACCGCCGCGCGCGACAGGCAATCGGAAGCGCCGGTGGGACTGCGCTTCGGGCTGCAGGTGAGCGCCTACAAAGGCGGCCGCGAGGGGCTCTCCTCGTGGGTGCGTGAGGTGGCGGAGCGGGCCGAGGCGGCCGGGTTCGACGCGGTCTACGTGATGGATCACTTTCGGCAGATTCCGCAGGTAGGGCGGGCCTGGGACGACTTCCTGGAGAGCTGGACGACGCTCGGCTATCTCGCCGCGTGCACTGAGCGGGTGAGGCTCGGCACGCTGGTCTCCGGGATCACCTACCGCAACGTCGCGCACCTCGGGAAGATCGCGGCGACGCTCGACGTGCTCAGCGGCGGCCGCGCGGTGTGCGGTGTGGGACTCGCCTGGTTCGAGGCCGAGCACACGGCGTACGGATGGCCGTTCCCGACCGTCGGCCAACGGTACGCACTGCTGGCCGACGCGCTGCGGTTGCTCCCGGTTTTATGGGGACCAGGCAACAAACCGTTCCACGGCGAGGTCCTCGAGGTTCCGGACACCACGTGTTATCCACGCCCGCTGCAGGAACGCCTGCCGCTGCTGGTCGGCGGGAGTGGTCAGCGCACGCTGCGGCTGGCCGGGCGATACGCGGACGCCGTCAACGTCTTCGGCGACACCGCGACGGTCCGCAAGCATGCGGCGTACCTGCGGCAGGTGACCTCGCGGGACGTTGAGCTCACGCATCTGTCCACGACGCTGGTGGGCAAGAACCAGCAACAGGTCGACCAGTTGGTGCAACGCCTGCGACCGCGGAACGTCAACCCGGCGCGGTACGCCGCGTCCGTGAACGCGGGCACCGTCGACGATCAGATCGGCCGGTTCCGCGAACTGTCCGAGGCCGGGGTCGCCGAGGTGATGATCAGCCTCCCCGACCTCGACACTCTCGACACCGTCGCCGACGTGATCTCAGCCTTCCGGGTGTAGGTCGAGCTTCAGCAGCGCGTTCTCGATCAGCTCCGGCATCGCCGGGTGGATCCAGTACTGGCCGCGGGCCATCGTGTATGCGTCCAGGCCGAAGCTCATCGCCTGGATCACCGGCTGGATCACGGTCGGCGCCTGTGGGCCGATGATGTGGCAGCCGATGATCTGGCCCGTCGTCGGGTCGGCGAGCACCTTCGCGAACCCGGTGGTGTCCTCCATCGCCCAGCCGTACGCGATGTCGGCGTACCGCTGAACCGCTGTCACATAAGGGATCCCGCGGTCCTTCGCCTCCTCCTCGGTGAGCCCGACCGCGGCGATCTGCGGCGAGCTGAAGACCGCGTGCGGGACGAACCGGTGGTCGGCCTCGATCCGGTCGTCCGGGTTCAGCAGGTTGTGCTTCACCACCCGGGCCTCGTGGTTCGCGACGTGCTTCAGCTGGTGCGGGTTCGTCACGTCGCCGAGCGCGTAGATGCCGTCGACGGTGGTCTGCTGGTACGCGTCCACCAGCACGCGTCCCTCGCGGTCGACCTCGACCCCGGTGGCGTCCAGGTCGAGTACGTCGGAGTTCGGCGTCCGGCCGACGGCGACCAGCAGCTCGTCGACGACCAGCTCGTCGAGACCGTCCGGACTCAGCATCGTGACCAGCACCGAGCCGTCGTCCCGCCGGGTCACCCGGATCGTCTCGTGGTTCAGGCGGACGTCGTACTTCTGCTGGGCGATCTCGGTGTAGCGGGCGGCGATCTCGCCGTCCTCGGGGCGGAGCAGCTCCTTCGAGCGGGCGACGATCGTGACCTCGACCCCGAACGCCCCGAAGACGTGCGCGAACTCGGCGGCGACGAACCCGCTGCCGATGATCGCGACCCGGCGCGGCAGCTCCTCGAGCCGCATGATCGTGTTCGAGGTGTGGTAGCCGGTCTCCTCGAGGCCCGGGATCGGCGGCACGATCGGCCGGCTGCCGGTCGCGATCACGAACCGGTCGGCGCTGAAGACGCTGGTCGAGCCGTCCTTGCCGTCGACGGTCAGCTCCTTCACGCCGGTGAACCGGCCGGTGCCGTCGTACATCGTGACGTTGGCGTTGTCCCGGTTGTGGTGCCGGTACGCCGACCCGCCCGCCGAGATCGGGTCGATCCGGCCGAAGATCCGGTCCCGGACGTCCGGCCAGCGGACGCCGAGCAGCTGCTCGTCGACGCCGTACCGCGCGCTCTCGGCCGGGGTCGCGGCGACGTCGGCGGCGTGCACGAACATCTTGGTCGGGATACAGCCGAAGTTCAGGCAGGTGCCGCCGAAGGTGCCACGCTCGACGATCGCCACCTTCCAATCGGCGAACCGCCGGTTCACGATCGTGTTGCCGGAGCCGGTCCCGATGATCACGAGGTCGTAGTGGGTCACACCCCATTGTGGGGGTGACGGCCCCAAATCTGCGGTGAACCCACGGACCAGGGAAGATGAGCAGGGTGGCAAGTGGTGAGCTGAGCAGCGCGTACGGCACGGTCGTCTGGGACGGCGTCGGGACGCTCCGGCTCCGGTACGGCGCGGCGGCGCCCGATCCCGTGCGCCCCCGGCTCGGCGAGCGCAGCCTGCCGGTCGAGGCGCTGCGGGCGGTCGAGGTGAGCGGCACCGGGATCCGGTTCGTGCTGCGCGACGGGGCCGACCCGCTGCAGTCGGTGACCCAGCCGCTGATCGATCTCTACGACTTCCCGGAGGCCGATCCCGAGCTCGCGGAGGCGATCGCCGGCGACATCCGCCGTACCCTCGTGCGTCGCGACGTACCGGCGACCCGGGCCACCGCCTGGCTGCTCGCGCCGCCGGTCGCGCCGGACCGCATCTCCGGGCGGGACGCGTCGCTGGCGGTGGCGAGCGGACATCTCACGTTCACGTACGCGCGGGGCGCGAGCCGGAAGAAGAAGGTCCTCGGCGCCCCGCGGGCGGTGCCGCTCGGTGACATCCTGGAGGTGGAATGGTCCCCGCACCAGGGCCGGATCGGCGGCCGCGGCTTCCTCCGGATCAGCACGGCGAGTACGCCGGAGCACCGCCCGAAGCCGAAACACGACCCGGCCGCGATGGTCACCCACCGCGGCACGGACGTCGACGCGCTGTTCTTCGCCGCGCGCCTGCTGACCCGGGTCAGGCCTTAGGCGACCTGTGGTCCGGCGTCCTGCTTCGCCGGCACGGTCTCCTTCGCCGGCACTTCGGGCTCCGCCGGCGGCGCGGCCTCGACGACTGCCTTGTCGCCGAGCAGCTCGGTCTGCGGCAGTACTTCGAGCCGCGGGCGCGGCAGCAACCGCGGCCGGATCGCGAGTCCCCGGCGGCGGGAGAAGTACAGCACCGATCCGACCGTGCCGAGGACGGTCAGCCCACCGCCGACGATCAGCGAGTACCGCGCACCGAACTCCTGGCCGACCCACCCGATGAACGGCGACCCGATCGGCGTACCACCCATCAGGACCGTCATGTACAGCGCCATCACCCGGCCGCGCATGGTCGGCTCGATGCTCAGCTGCATCGTCGCGTTCGCGGACGTCAGCATCGTCAGCGAGGCCAGCCCGACGAGCGGCAGCACCACTGCGAACCCGACGTACGTCGGCATCACCGCACTGATCACCTCGGCGACACCGAAGGCCAACGCCGCGCCGATGACGAGCCGGGCGCGGATCCGGACCCGGCGGGCGGCCAGCAACGCACCGGCCAGTGAGCCGATCGCGAGCACCGAGCCGAGGATGCCGTACTCCCCCGCGCCCTTGTGGAAGACCTGGGTCGCCATCAGCGCCGACGTCAGCTGGAAGTTCAGTCCGAAGGTGCCCGCGAAGAACACCGCGACCAGCACCATCATCAGGTCCGGCCGGCGCCACAGGTAGCGCATGCCGTCGCGGATCATGCCCTTGTCGCGGGCGGCGGGCTTCGGCGTGTGCAACTCGGAGACCCGCATCAGCCGCAGCGACAGGATCACGGCCGAGTAGGTGAATCCGTTGATCAGGATCACCGGACCGGTGCCGATCCAGTTGATCAGCAGGCCGGCCAGGGCGGGGCCGAGCAGCCGGGCCGCGTTGAACGAGGCCGAGTTCAGGCCGACCGCGTTGGACAGCTCGTCGCGACCGACCATCTCGACCACGAAGGCCTGCCGGGTCGGGGCGTCGAAGGCGGTGCCGACACCGAACAGCAGGGCCAGCAGGTACACGTGCCAGGGCTGGACGACGCCCGCGATGGTCAGGCCACCGAGGAACAACGCGACCGAGGCCATCGCGATCTGGGTGCAGGTCAGCACCTGCCGCTTCGGGAACCGGTCGGCGACCAGGCCGGCGTACGGGCCGAGGAGGAGGGCCGGGAGGAACTGGAGACCGGTGACGATGCCGAGCGCGGTACCGGAGTGGGTCAGCTCCAGGACCAGCCAGTCCTGGGCGACACGCTGCATCCAGGTGCCGACGTTCGAGACGATCGCGCCGGAGGCGTACAGACGGAAATTACGGACTTTGAAAGCACGGAAGGTGGGGCTCATCGAGCCGCCAGCCGTTCGAGAACAGGGGCTGCCTTGCGCAGGATGTCGCGCTCCTCGGGGGTCAATTGCTTCAGTTTGGTCTGCAGCCACTCGTCGCGGCGCCGGCGGTTGGCCAGGATCAGCTCGTCGGCGCGGTCGGTCAGCTCGACGACGATCTGCCGCTTGTCGGTCGGATGCGGCCGGCGGACCAGCAGGCCCGCCTCCTCCATGTTCGTCACGATCCGTGTCATCGACGGCGGCTTCACCTGCTCGTGGGCGGCCAGCTCGCCGATCGTCATCGCGTCGTGCTTGGACAGCGCGCCGAGCACGCTCAGCTGGTTCGCGGTGAGGTCGTGACCGGGCTCGCGCTGCCGGCGGATCTGCCGGGACAGCCGCAGCGTCGACGACCGCAGGGCACTCGCCAGGCCGACGTCACTCTTCACCTGCTGGGCTACGACTTCGGGCATGTCCTTACCTTAACTCATTACCTTTGCTAACTAAAAACCCGCGATCACGCTGTGGTATTCCCGGACCGATAGAGTGCGCGGTCATGGGGACGAGCGGCGAGCTGGAGCGGTACGAGCAGCGGTTCCGGCGCGCCGGGCTGCCGCTGTTCATCGAGGACTTCTCACCGACGCACGACATCTTCACGCGGGCAGCGCCGCTGCTGGTGCTGGTGTTCCTGGCCGAGATGATCGGCGCCACCTCCCTGGACTGGGACTGGTGGCAGAACCTGCTGGCCGCGGTCGGCGGCCTGGTCGCACTGGTCGCCGGGTTCGGCCTGCTGAACGGGTTCCGGGGCCGGCCGTTCTGGTCGCTGCCGACCCGCTTCGGGATCCCGGAGCTGGCGGTGTTCGTGCTGCTTCCGGCCCTGCTGCCGGTGGTCACCCAGGGGCAGCTCAAGCAGTTCTTCGGCGTCGCCCTCGGCAACCTGCTGCTGGTCGGCGTCGTGTACGTCGTCGTCGCCTACGGCTTCATCGCGACCATCGTCTGGGGCGTACGCCGACTGGCCGGAGAGCTGGCCAACTCCGTGGCCAGCTTCATCCGGGCGTTGCCGTTGCTGCTGGTCTTCTCCCTGGTGCTGTTCATCACCGCGGACATGTGGCAGGTGTTCGCCGGGATGCCGACCGCCTTCATCGTCTTCTCCGTGGTCGCGTTCACGCTGCTGAGCACGGTGTTCCTGCTGATCCGGTTGCCGAAAGAGGTCGACGCGATCGAGCGCGACGCCGGTTCCGGTCCGGCGCTGCAACCGATCCAGCGGGTGAACCTCAGCGTCAACCTGATGATCCGGCAGTGGATGCAGGTTCTCGTGGTCAGCGCCGGCGTCGGCCTGTTCTTCGTCGCCTTCGGCCTGCTCGCGATCAGCGAGCACATCTACGACCAGTGGGGCATCACGAAGGGCAGCTGGTCGTACAACATGGAGCTGATGAACCACCCGCTCGTCCTCAGCGCGTCACTGATCAAGGTCTCGGTCGGCATCGCGAACTTCACCGGTCTCTACTACTCGATCGCGCTGCTCACCGACTCGACGTACCGCACCGAGTTCCTCGACAACGTCAGTGCGGAGCTCCGTGACCTGTTCACCGCGCGGGCGGAGTACCTGGAGCTCCGCAAGACGTCCTGGCAGCCTGACTCGGTCCGCTAGGGCGTTCCTGCGTGCTTTCGGGTCAGAGTAGGTGGCTCGAGAGGAAGGCGAGTTGGGAGCGGAGCAGGCCGGCCGCGGCTGATTCGCTGCTCGCCATGTGGGTGACGTTCGACAGCGGGAGCACCTGGTGTGGACGGCCTGCCGCGACGAGCGCGGCCGACAGGCGAAGGGTGTGCGCGGCGAAGACGTTGTCGTCCGCGAGCCCGTGGATGAGGAGCAGCGGGCGACGCAGGTCCGCGGCGTACGTCATCAGCGACAGGCGGTCGTAGATCTCCGGGTTCTCGTCCGGATGCCCCAGGAACCGCTCCCGCCAGTGGGTGTCGTAGAGCCGCTGATCCGCCGGTGCGGCACCGGCGACCGCCACGTGAAAGACATCAGGGCGCAGCAGTACGGCGGCAGCCGCGAGCAGCCCGCCATAGCTCCAGCCCTTGATCCCCACACGGCTCAGGTCCAGCGCACCGGTCTGTTCCGCCGCCGCCTGCAAGGCGGTGACCTGGTCCTCCAGCGGCAAGGTCAGGTTGTCGAGGTGGACGGTCTTCTCCCACACCGGTCCGCGGCCCGGCGTACCGCGACCGTCCGCGATGACGACCGCGAACCCGGCCTCGGCGAACCACTGCGCGGCCGCGTACGCACCGCCGCTCGTCCGCGTCACGAGCTGCATCGCCGGACCGCCGTACGGCGCCATCAGGACCGGCAGCGGTTTGTCGCCGGGCCGGTACCAGGACGGCAGCAGTACGGCGGTGCGCAGATCGAGCTTGCCCGCGCCCACCCACGTGATCCGCGGTGTGACGACCGGCTCGGCGTTGCGTGCCTCGATGGATCGATCCGGCAGACCGCGCCGACGTACGACGAAGGAGCGCCCCGACTCGGTGTGGGACGTGAGTAGCAACGTGTCGTCGACGAGGCTCCCGCTGTGCACGCCGGGGCCGTTACTCAGCCGCCGGAGCCCGCGCGCGTCGTACAGCCAGAGATGGCGCTCGGTCGGCTCGTCGTTCGCCTCCAGCAGGACGGACTCCCCGGAGACCTCGAGAACACCGCGCACCTGGAGCCCGTCCGGCGTCACCGGTACGCCGTCGATCACCAGCCGGCGGGTCTCGCCGACGTCCTCGGTGTGGACGAGCCGGCCGGACGCGGTCCGCGCCGGAGTGCCGTCGATCAGTTCGACCCAGGCGGGGTCGCGTTGCTCGTGCAGGATTCGCGTCTCGCCCGTCGCGGGATCACCCGCCAGCACCAACAGCGTGCGCTGGTCACGCGACTGGACCGCGAACAGCGGGCCGTGTGCGTCCCAGGTGGCCGCGGTGAGGTACTCGTATCTCCTCCGGTCCCACCGCAGCTCGACCGCTCCGCCCTCGAGGTCGAAGGCGTGCAGGGTGACGATCGCGTTCGCCGTACCGGCGACCGGGTAGGCGACCTCGCGGGGCGGGCGATCCGGGTTCGCCGGATCCGCGATCCACCAGCGCTGCACCGGGGTCTGGTCGACGCGCGCCGCGAGCAGCCGGGTGCCGTCGGGCGACCACCAGTACCCGCGCGTCCGGCCCATCGACTCGGCGGCCTCGTGCTCGGCCAGCCCCCAGCTGACCTCCGGGTCGGGGTCCGACGCCACGGTCAGGTCCTTGCCGTCGGCAAGGTCCACCACGTGCAGCTCGCGACCGGTCACGTACGCGACCCGGCGCCCGGCCGGATCGATCCGCGGGTCGACGACCAGACCGGCCGTCCAGACCTCGCGCGGCAACGCCTCCGGCCCGTCCAGGTGGTAGAGCACGCCCTGGAGCGCGAAGACGATGTGGCGGGCGGCGCGATCGGTCGAGTAGGCGACGATGCCCGAACTGTGCTCGCGGCTGCGTTCCCGCCGTACTCGCTCGGCCTCGGGGAGCGAACCGCCGGAGTCGAGGTCCTCGGGAGCGACGACGAGGTGTTCGACACCGTCCGCGGTGAGTTGCCACAAGCAACTGGTGCGGTCCTCCGGACCGGTGGCCCGGAGGAACAGCACGTGCTCGCGGCCCAGCGTGAAGGCCTTCGGCAGGCCGTAGGTGAAACGCCCGGTGCGCGCGGACTGGACCGGGAAGTCCTCGATCGGGTTCACCGTGCTCAGGTCAGCCAGTCGGTCAGCGGGCCGATCGCGAAGTAGATCACGAACAGCGCGGCCACCACCCACATCAGCGGGTGCACCGTGCGGGCCTTGCCGCGCACCACCTTGAGCATCACGTACGCGACGAACCCGGCACCGATACCGGCCGAGATCGAGTACGTGAACGGCATCAGCACGATCGTCAGGAACGCCGGGAACGCGACTTCGATGTCGTCGAAGTCGATCCCCTTCACCTGCGTCATCATCAGGAATCCGACCAGGATCAGGGCCGGCGTCGCGGCCTCGTACGGGACCAGCGTGACCAGCGGCGCGACCACCATCGAGATCAGGAAGCAGATCCCGGTCACCACACTCGCCAGCCCGGTCCGGGCCCCCTCACCGACACCGGAAGCCGATTCGATGTACGACGTGTTGCTCGACACCGACGCCGCACCACCGGCGGCCGCGGCGACACTGTCGACGATCAGGATGCGCTGCGAGTTCGGCGGGATGCCTTCCTTGTCGTTCAGCCCCGCCTCGGCGCCGATCGCGGTCATCGTGCCCATCGTGTCGAAGAAGTCGGCCAGCATCAGCGAGAAGATCAGCAGCAGCGCCGACACGATGCCGATCTTGTCGAACGAGCCGAACAGGTTGAACTCACCGATCGTGTCCAGGTTCGGCTTCGTGAACCAGGAGTCCGGCAGCTTCGGCACGCTCAGGCCCCAACCGCCCGGGTTGTCCTCGGTCCGGGCGCCGATCTTCACGACCGCCTCGAGGACGATCGCCAGCACCGTCGAGGCCAGGATGCCGATCAGGATCGCGCCCTTCACCTTCCGGGCGTACAGCGTGACGATCAGCAGCAGGCCGAACACGAACACCAGCACCGGCCAGCCGCGCAGGTTGCCGCCGACCCCGAGTTCGACCGGGGGGCCGGTCGGGGCCCCGGGACGCCGTACGAACCCGGAGTCGATCACCCCGATGAACGTGATGAACAAGCCGATCCCGACGCTGATCGCCACCTTCAGCTGCAGTGGCACCGCCTCGAAGACCGCCTTGCGGAAGCCGGTGAGCACCAGGATCAGGATGATCAGGCCCTCCAGCACCACCAGGCCCATGGCGTCCGCCCAGGTCATCTTGGTGGCCACCGTGAACGCGATGAACGCGTTCAGGCCGAGCCCGGCGGCGAGCGCGAGCGGGAAGTTCGCGACCACCCCCATCAGGATCGTCACCACCCCCGCCACCAGCGCGGTCGCGACCGCGACCTTCGCGATCGACGCCGCCGGGTCGGTGCCACCGCCGACGAACTGGCCGCTGCCGTCCTTGACGGTGCCGATGATCAGCGGGTTCAGCACGACGATGTATGCCATCGTGAAGAACGTCACCAGCCCGCCGCGGATCTCCCGGCCGAGCGTGGATCCGCGTTCGCTGATCTTGAAGAAGGAGTCCAGTGGACCGGAACCGGAGCGGGCCGTCGCGGCCTGGGGCGAACTCATGACCGCATCGTGCCAGGTCGGCCCGGGCAGTTGCGAGCACTTACCGCAAACCGTTGCGTGGGTGGAAGCTAAGGTAGGCACGTGACGGAGGACCAGGGGGCATCCAAGAAGCGCACCGACCCGACCAGCCAGCTGGCCCGTGGCGAGCTGGTGCACGCCGAGGTCAAGCCGCTGGACCTGTCCGGAATCCCGAGTGTGATCACCGGCATCGTGGCCTGGGTGGTCGCTTTCGTCGTCCTGCTGATCTTCCGCGACCAGCTCAAGGCCGACGGCCTCGACTGGTGGATCTGGGTCCCGGTCGCCGGCTTCGGCCTCGGGCTGATCGGCCTCTGGTACTGCAAGCGCCGCTGGGCCGCGATCCAGGCCGGTCATCGGCCGGAGACCGAAGACTGACCCGCGCGGCTCGTCGCGGCCGCCGGTCCTGGGAGACGGGTGGCTGGCGTGGGGGGTCGGGCGGGGAAGTGGGGACCTTGAACAGGTTATTGCCTGTGCACGGACCCGCGTGACTGTGTGAAGGGGCGAGATGCCGGTTGAGTTCGAGGCGAAGGTGCTGGGGATCGACCTGAACACGGTCGCCGGCAAGATCCTGGGGCTCGGTGGGCGGCAGGTCGCGGATGGCGTGTCGCGACGGTACGTCTACGACATCGCGACCGGGGACGGCTCGCGCTGGATCCGGCTGCGGGACACCGGGGGCGAGGTCACGCTCACGGTGAAGGAGATCGCGCACGACGGTATCGACGGCACCACGGAGACCGAGGTCGTGGTGAGCGACTTCGCGATCACGAACGAACTCCTGGCCAAGCTCGGCTACACCCCGAAGGCCTACCAGGAGAACCGGCGAACCAGCTTCCTGTTCCACGACGCCCGGCTCGAGCTGGACCGGTGGCCGCGCATCCCGCCGTACCTCGAGATCGAGGGGCGGTCCCGCGATCATGTCGTCGAGGTCGCGGCGTTGCTCGGATTCGGCGAACACGAGCTCACCGGGGAGAACACCACCAAGGTGTACGCCCGCTACGGGATCGACCTGACCACCATCACTGACCTCCGCCTCACCCAGTAGTCGAGGCGCATCTCGACAGGAGGTGTGCGATGAGTCCGCACATCGCCACGCTCAAGTCGCGGGTCGATCCGGCGCAGAACGCCGACACGTCCTGTCGAGCGGCGGCAACACGGGTGAGCCCGAACGGGCAGAGCTGTAGGACGCCGGGGCGATCCACACGCCCTTAGTCGTCGGCTTCGGTGACGGCCAGCTCGAGGTTGTCGTAGCCAGTGGTGTCGAAGGCGTGCTCCGGCGTCGGCTGCTCGGAGATCTCGATGGTCGCGTCGGAGTGGGCGCCGCAGCCGTAGTCGTAGGCGACGACGTGGGCGTCCCCGGGGGCCATCTCGTTGGCGCAGACCCCGAACGCCTGACCGAGGCTGTCGGCGAGACGGATCCAGTACCCGCAGGAATAGCACTTGTACGGGACGGCCTGCGCGATCGCGGACGACGGGCCGAACTCCCCGGCGTACCAGCGCTCGGCGGCGTCCGCACGCCCGAACGGCGAGAGCACCCGCTCGCGGCCGAGACCGAGCTCCTCGACCACCGTCAGGACCTCTTCCGGGGCGTCCGCGGTGTCGGTGAACCCCGGCTCGAGGCGCGGGTCGTCGACGTGCGTCGGGAACAGGTCGCCGGGGCGCAGGTCGCCGGGCTGCACGCGCTCCGACCACGGGACCCACTCCGGCGCGACGATCGCGTCTTCGCCGGGAAGCATCACGACCTCGTTGACCGTGACGGTCTTCGCACGGGACGCACGGGTCAGCGTGACCGCCCAGCGCCAGCCTCGGTACCCGGGGTGGGCGGAGGCGAAGTAGTGGGTGACGAGGCGCTCGCCCTCGACCGACTGACCGAGGTGCTCCCCGACCTGCGCGGCGCCGGCCTCGGCGATCGCGGCCTCGCGGGCCGGTTCGACCGCCGCGACGCAGACGGCGTCGGGCTTGGCACGGACCGGTTCCGGGATTCTGACGGGAGTCACAATCGCCAATTCTCGCACGCCGTTCCCACGGCGCCGAACCGACGTCGCGGAACCGCCATCCAGCGGACGCACGCGCGGTGCCTGCGCTCTGTCCCCGGCAGGAGGCAGGATGGTTGCATGCACTCCCCCGACCCTGGCGACCCGAAGGCCACCCCCGGCGGCAACCCCGCCGACGGCCCGGCACGCGGCGGCACCGGCCGGTCCGCGGGGAAGCCGGCCGGGCCATCGGAGAGCGGGCCGGCCGGGAAAGGCAACAGGAAGCCGTCCGGGAAGCCGGACGGCAAGTCGGCCGGCGAGCGGCTCGGGGACGCTCGGGAGCGGGTCGGGACCGCAGGCAAGAAGGTCGGGCACGCGTCGAAGGTCGGGGCCGAAGGTGTCGCCTCGGCGTCCAAGAAGGCGGCCGAGGTCGGCGGCAAGGTCGGCCGCGCCACCGGACGCCGGATCCGCGGGCTGACCGGTGCGCAGGGCGCCGGTGAGTCCGGGCTGTCCCGGATGATCGAGCTCGGCGCGGTGAACGCCGCCGGTGACACGGCGTTCGCGGTGTCCCTCGCCGGGACGGTGTTCTTCACCGTGCCGAGCGACCAGGCCCGCGACCGCGTCGCGCTCTTCCTGTTGCTGACGATGGCGCCGTTCGCGTTGATGGCGCCGCTGATCGGCCCGATCCTGGACCGGTTCCGCCACGGCCGCCGCTGGGCGATCGGCGCGACGCTCGGCGTCCGCGCGTTCCTGGTCTGGAGCCTCGCGTCCTCGATCGCCGGCCACGGCTCCGCCTGGCTGTATCCGGCCGCCCTCGGCTGCCTGGTCGCCTCCAAGGCGTACGGCGTCACCCGCGCCTCCGCCGTACCGCGACTGCTGCCCAAGCAGATCACGCTCGTCACGGCGAACTCCCGGATCTCGCTCGCCGGTGTCGCCGGCGCGACCATCGGCGCCGGTATCGCGGCCGCGTTCGCCGCGATCGGCCCGCAATGGTCACTGCGCTGGGCTGCGCTGGTCTACATCGTCGGTCTGATCCTCGCGATCCGGCTGCCGAGCGCGGTCGACTCCCCCGCCGACGAGGAAGTCACCGGTACGGCGGGGCGCGACGCCCGCCGGCGCGCCATCACCGCGGCGGTCTCGCGCGGGATCCGGTGCAATCTCGGGCTGCGGTTCGTGTCCGGGTTCCTCACGATGTACCTGGCGTTCCTGCTGCGGGACCAGCCGATCAGCGGGGTCAAGGGCGCCGTCGCGGCCGGTGCGGTGGTCGCCGCGGCCGGCATCGGGAACAGCCTCGGCACCCTGCTCGGATCGTTGCTCAAGGCCCGTAAACCGGAAGCGATGGTGCTCGTCGTCCTGCTCGCGGACGCGGTCGTCGCGGTCGCGGTCGCGGTGCTCTACGGCCTGCCGATCCTGGTCGCGCTCGGCCTGGTGGCCGGCCTGTGCAGCTCGCTCGGCAAGCTGTCGCTGGACGCGATGATCCAGCGCGACGTCCCCGAATCCGTGCGGACGTCGGTATTCGCGCGCTCCGAGACGGTGCTGCAGCTCGCCTGGGTGATCGGCGGCGGCTGCGGGATCGTGATGCCGCTGATCCCGAGGCTCGGGTTCGGTTTCCTGGCCGCGGTGCTGCTGGTCGTGGTCTTCCTGGTACTGCGGATGCGCCCGGCTCCCCGCCCCACCGAAGGACCGCTGCGCCCGGGCGGTCTCGGCGGCCCTCGCACCGACGCCCACCCGCAGCACCACCACGCGGACGAGCACGCGGACAGCACGACCCGGACCATCCTCACCACGAGCGTCGCGGAGCAGCGGGCCAATCGCGCCGAACGCTCGAGCTCGCACGACGAGCCGACGATCGAATGGCAGGCCCCCAACCAGCGCGCTGCCGACCAGAGCCCGCCCGGTCAGCAGCCGGCTCGTCAGCAGGACCAGCCGCCGCGTTCAGGTCCGGAGCAGCAGTCGGCCGGCCGTTGGTGGAGCGGCCAGCCCGACGAGGACGAAGACACCACGCAGAACCAGGCGCCGTGGGCCGAAGAGCCGACGGTCGAACGCAACAAGGGCGGCCTGTTCAAACGCCGCCCGGGTGGACACGACCCGCGCCGTCCACCCCGCTGACAGCACGAAGCGGCGGCCGGACGGCCGCCGCTTCAGTGGGCTCAGGACTCGGTGACTGGGCCGTGTCTGGCAATTCCGCGCCGTAGCGAGCAGGCGCGCAGTGGGTGGGAGTTACGAGACACGGCCCAATTCGGCCTCCTCAGAAGCCGGCTCCTCGGCGGGGGCGGCCGGCGCGGTCCCGCGGAGGGTGAGGGTCGCGGCGACCGCGGTGACCAGCAGGAGCACGGTGCCGACGAGGGCGACCACGTTCATGCCGTGGGTGAAGGCGTGCTGCGCGGTGGTCAGGACGGTCCCGGCCAGCTCCGCCGGCAGGTGAGCAGCAGCCGCCGTCGCGGCCGGCAGACCCTCCCGGACCGGTTCGGCGACACCCGGCGGCAGGTTCGACGGAAGGTCGGCGCGGTAGGCCGCGGTACCGATCGAGCCGAGGATCGCGATCCCGAGCGCGCCACCGAACTCCGAGCAGGTCTCCATCACCGCGGACGCCGACCCGGCCCGCTCGGGAGCGACCGAACCGACGACGGCCTCGGTGACCAGCGTCATCACCATCACCAGACCGGCGGCCAGCAGACCGGCTCCGGTCAGCGGCACGGCCAGCGACGAGTCGGGGTGCACCTGGGTCAGGACGCCGTACCCCGAAGCCGCGAGGACGAAGGCGCCGCCGATCACGTACGCGCGGTCCGTCTTGCCTGCGAGCGCGGTGGCCAGTGGCGCGGCGCCACCGACAAGCACCGACGGCGCGAGGGACCACAGAGCGGCCTTCAGCGGGCTCAGCCCGTGCACCAACTGCAGGTACTGCGTCAGGAACACCGCATTGCCGACCAGCGCCAGGGTCCCGACGGTGTTCGCGGCCAGCGAGCCGCTGAACGCCCGGTTCCGGAACATCGCGAGGTCGACCATCGGGTGCGCCGCGGTCCGCTGCCGCTGCACGAAGAGGACCCCGAAGACCAGCCCGGCGACGATCGCCACCACCGGCAGCGCGGACGCACCGTTCGCAGCGATCTCCTTGATTCCCCAGATGGCCGGAAGCACGGCAGCCAGCGAAAGCACCGAACCCAGTAGGTCGAAGCGTCCACGGGCGGTGCTCGTGAACTCCGGCAGCAGCACCGGCGCGAGGACCAGCAACAGCACCATCGCCGGGGTGTTGACCAGGAACACCGAACCCCACCAGAAGTGCTCCAGCAGGAACCCGCCGAGCACCGGACCCAGGGTGATCCCGCCCATCATCACCGCGCTCCAGAACGCGATCGCCTTCGACCGCTGCTTCGGGTCGTGGAACATGTTCCGGATCAGCGCCAGGGTCGACGGCATCAGGGTCGCACCGCCGATCCCGAGGAGTGCGCGGGCCGCGATCAGCTGCTCCGGGCTCTGCGCGTACGCCGCGGCGACCGAGGCGACGCCGAACCCGATCGCGCCGAGGACCAGCAGCCGGCGGCGGCCGATCCGGTCGCCGAGCGAACCCATGGTGATCAGCAGGCCGGCGAGCACGAACCCGTAGATGTCGAAGATCCACAGCTGCTCGGTCGCGTTCACCCCGAGATCCGCGCTGATGAACGGAACCGCGAAGTACAGCACCGACACGTCCATCGAGACCAGCAGCAGCGGCAGTGCGAGCACGCCGAGCGCGATCCATTCCTTGCGGCCCGCCCGTTCGGTGGTCCCCATGATGCCCCTCCGGTTTATCTGTGTACGTCGCACACTGTGTGCGCCATACGCAGACCATAGAACATGACTGTCTATGTTGTAAACAGATAAGGTGGACGCCATGGACGAGCAGGAACTGCCGCGAGTGCTTCAGCAGCTCTGGGGGATCGAGGGGCGGTCGCGGCCGGGACCGAAGCCGGCGTTCCACATCAGTGACATCGGGCGGGCCGCGATCCAACTCGCGGACGCAGGCGGCCTGGCCGCGGTCTCGATGAGCAAGGTGGCGGCCGCGCTCGGCTTCACCACGATGTCGCTCTACCGCTACGTCGACGCCAAGGCCGACCTGTACGTCGTGATGCTCGAGCAGGCGTTCGGCGCACCGCCCGCACTCGACCGCACGCAAGACTGGCGGGCGCAGATCACCGCTTGGGCGACCGCCTTCCGCGACGGCCTGCGCGCGCACCCGTGGGTCCTGCAGATCCCGGTCGCCGAGCCACCGCTGTCACCGAACCAGCTGGCCTGGATGGAGTCCGCCCTGCAGGCCTTCGACGGTACGCCGCTGACGCCGCAGGACCGCCTGTCCGCGATGCTGCTGGTGAACATTTACATCCGCGGCGCGGCACAACTCACCGCCAACATGGTCGCCGAACCAGACCAGGCACGCGAGGCTGGCCAGCTCTACACGCAGCGGCTCGCGATGCTCGTGACCTCCGACCGCTTCCCCGGCATCGCGGCCACCCTGGAGCAGCCGCCGGACGAGGGCTACGTCGGCGACTTCGACGCCGGCGAGTTCGGCTTCGGCCTGGACACCGTCCTCGACGGCATCCAGTCTCGCATCAACAGCCACCCACCCCTGCCCGCATCTGAGGGGTGAACCCCTCAATTCGCCCCTTCACCCCTCGCACGCAGCCTGCGAACGGTCAACCTCGGAGGTTCACCCCGCAAATGGCCCGGACTGCGCGGGGCGGGACTGCGCGGGGCGGGACTGCGCGGGGCGGGACTGCGCGGGGCGGGACTGCGCGGGGCGGGCCGGTGCGGGGCGGGCCGGTGCGGGCCGGTGCGGGGTGGGCCGGGGTGGGCCGGGGTGAGGTGGGTCAGATGTCGAGTTTGTCGGCGACTCCGCGCAGCACGGTCGCGACTTGGCGGGCCGACTTGTTGTCGGGCTGGCGGCCGCGGCGGTAGCCCTCGCCGAGGCGGTCGAGGAGTTTGATCAGGTCCTCGATGACGACCTGCATCTCGTCCGGCTTCGGCCGCATCGCCTTCGCCACCGACGGCGGCGGGTCGATCAGCCGGACCTGCAGGGCCTGCTCGCCCTTGCGGCCCTCGACGACGCCGAACTCGACCTTCTGGCCCGGCTTCAGATTGGTCACACCGGACGGCAAGGCCTCGGCGCGGACGTAGACGTCCCCGCCCTCCTCCTTGCTGAGGAATCCGAACCCCTTGTCGGAGTCATACCACTTCACCTTGCCAACGGGCACGGGAACCTCTTCAGTCGTCAATCGTTCGGAAGCCGTCGAGCCGTGAAACCCGATCGGAAACCCAGCGTACGTGAACCGGCGCGGTGGCGCCTCCGGGAAACTACCTGATCAGGCAGCCGCCCCGCACCCCTTAAAGATTCCGATACTTTTCGGGCTCCGAAAGCCGCTCGTTCATCGAGCCGGACCGGAACCCGCGCGGGTCCACCTGCGCGGCCGGGAAGCCTTCGGCGATCACCGCGGCTTCCAGCGCCGACCGGTCGACCTGGTCCAGCAACGCGGCATCGATCTCGATCGACGCACTCTCCCCGAGGTCACGCACGCGCACGTTCTGCACGTCGTACGCCGCCAGTTGCTCACGCACTGCCTGCTCGGCCCGGTCGACGCGGACGAGCAGGTTCGGGGTGATCCGGATGCCGTACGCGATCCGGCTGGACAGGCACGCGGCAGCCGGCTTGTCCGAGGTCTCGAGACCCCAGCTGCGCGACGCCGTACGGATCTGGGCCTTGGTGAGGCGCGCGTCCTTCAGCGGCGTCAACGCGCCGCGTTCGTGGGCCGCGCGGATGCCTGGACGGAAGCCGGCGATCGCGTCGTCGGCGTTCGTGCCGGTCGCGATCGCGGTGATGCCGAACTCGTCGGCGATCGGCTGCAGCGTCTCGATCAGCTCGGCCTTGCAGAAGTAGCAGCGGGCACCGGAGTTGGCCTGGTAGCCCTCGCGCTCCATCTCGTGCGTGTGCGGGGTGACATGCCGTACGCCGAGACCGTCCGCGAACCGTGCCGCGGGCTCGAGCTCGGCCGCCGGGAGGCTCGGCGACACCGCGGTCGCCGCGACCACGTTCGCCGCGCCGATCGCTCGCGCCGCGGCCGCCAGCAGGAACGCCGAGTCGGCGCCACCGCTGAACGCGACGACCATCTTGTCGTACGTCGACAGCCGCCGCATCAACGCTGCGAGCCGCTGCTCGAGGACGTACGCGTCGAGCCACGCCGGGAACTCGGTGAGGTCGTTCAGTACGACGTCCGCGCCGTACGCCCGCAACTCGTCCGCGGTGAAGGGACCGGTCGCCACCGACACCGCGACCGCGCCGGCGGCATGCGCGCCGTCGATGTCCGCGGTGTGATCGCCGACGTAGATCGTGGCCCGGTGTTCGCGCAGCGCCGTACCCTTCTCGGCGCCGTGCAGGTCACCGACCGGCTCGTCGACGTCGAGGCCGAGGTGCTCGAGGTGCAGCCGGACCGACGGGGTGTACTTCGCGGACACGACCATCGTGCGCCCGCGCAGCGCCCGGATCGCAGCCAGCGACTCGGCCACGCCCGGCAGTGGCAGGCTGCCCGAGATCGCGTGCGACGGGTAGTGCTCGCGGTACCGCGCGACCATCGCGTCGACCTGCTCGGGCGGGAACCAGTTCGCCATCTCCCAGGTCAGCGGCGGACCGAGCCGGCTCACCACCAGGTCGGTGTCGATCGGTACGCCGGACTCCGCGGCCAGCAGGTCCCAGACGGCCTGGATGCCCGGGCGGGAGTCGATCAGCGTCATGTCGAGGTCGAAACCGACCACCAACTCCGGAACGTCGGCGGTATCGGGGGCGGGTTCAAGTGCGGCGGCTGACACGCCCCCCACACTACGTGACCCGTCACCGACACGATCTCGCATCCCGAAACAACGTCTATGTCTACTAAATCAGTCGGATTATGGAGGATAACCGACCGTGAGGGAGCGATCATGACAGCGCAACTGGAAGCACCGGAGATCACCGTCGACAAGACCGGCGGCGCACTCGGCGCCGTGATCGGGAACGTCCGTCTGGGCGGCGACCTGGCCGCGCCGGCCGTCGCCGCGATCCGCCGGGCGCTGCTCGACCACAAGGTGATCTTCTTCCGCGAGCAGCACCACCTCGACGACGCCGGCCAGCTGGCGTTCGCGCGCCTGCTCGGTACGCCGACCCTCGCGCACCCGACCTCGAAGAGCCTCGACGGCGCGGCCGAGGTGCTGCCGATCGACTCCGACTACAGCAAGGCGAACAGCTGGCACACCGACGTCACGTTCGTCGACCGCGTCCCGGCGATCAGCCTGCTCCGGGCGGTCACGTTGCCGGCGTACGGGGGTGGGACGAGCTGGGCCAACACCGTCCGGGCATACGCCCAGCTCCCGGAGTCGCTCAAGGCGTTGGTCGACCGGCTGTGGGCTGTGCACAGCAACGTCTACGACTACGCCGGTCACGCGGACGAGGGCCGGATCGGCGGCGTCGACGTGAAGTTCGAGGAGCACCACAAGCAGTTCGAGTCGAAGCTGTTCGAGACCGAGCACCCGGTGGTCCGTGTACACCCGGAGACCGGCGAACGGGCATTCGTCCTCGGGCACTTCGTCCGCCGCTTCGTGGGCCTCAGCAGCACCGAGACGAGCGCACTGTTCCAGCTCCTGCAGAACCGGATCACCAACCTCGACAACACCGTCCGCTGGCAGTGGCAGCCGGGCGACCTGGCGATCTGGGACAACCGCGCGACCCAGCACTTCGGCGTCGCCGACTACGACGACCTGCCGCGCCGCCTGCACCGGATCACGCTCGCCGGCGACGTCCCGGTGAGCGTCGACGGCGTCCGCAGTACGCCGCGAACCGGTGACGCGTCGCACTACTCCGCACTTGACAACTGAAGAGATGGTGTCCGAGTACTTGACATCGGAGACAATTTTGTAAACCCTCATCGGCATGGACTCGTTTGCCGATCGGACCAAACGCCGGCTGCGTGACGAGCTGCTCGACGCCGCACAGGACGCCATCGAGACAGGTGGGTACGACGGACTCCGGATGGCCGAGGTGGCCCGTCGTACCGGGGTGTCCCGCCAGACCGTGTACAACGAGTTCGGCGACAAGTGGGGCGTACTGGAAGCCGTCGCGGCACGCGAGACCGACCGGTTCCTGCTGCACGTGAACGCGGCGCTCGCCGAGGAGTCCGACCCGATCGACGGCCTCCGGGCCGCGGTCGAGCGGGCCCTCACACTGGCCGGGGAGAACCCGCTGGTGAAGGCCGCGCTGAGTCAGCCGGGATCCGATCAGGCCAGTCAACTGCTGACCACCCGAGGACAGCAGGTGCTGGAACTGGCACACCTCCGGCTGGATGCCCATGTCAGGGAGCACTGGCCGGAGGTACCCGCCGAGGACGCGACCAGTTGCGTCGACGTCGCGTTACGCGTCGTCCTGAGCCACATCGTCACGCCGGGCCCTCCCCCGGCGGTCGTGGCCGCGCAACTGGCTCGCGTCCTCTCTCCGTTCTTGTCCGAGACGAGGAGGCAGCACGTATGAACGAACTGCACCGTCAGGGTTTCAGCTCCCTGCGGGCCGGCGGCCTGAACTGGGACGCGCTGCCCCTGCGCCTGTTCGACAAGGGCAACCGCAAGTTCTGGGACCCGCGCGACATCGACTTCAGCCAGGACGCGAAGGACTGGCAGGAGCTGGGCGACAACGACAAGGACAACGCGTTGATGCTCTGCTCCCAGTTCATCGCCGGCGAGGAGGCGGTGACCGAGGACCTGCAACCGTTCCTGCAGGCGATGGCCGCCGAGGGCCGCTTCGGCGACGAGATGTACCTGACCCAGTTCTGCTTCGAGGAGGCCAAGCACACCGCGGTCTTCCGGCTCTGGCTGGACGCGGTCGGCGTCACCGAGGACCTGCACCGGTACGTCGAGAACAACCCGGGGTACCGCGCGATCTTCTACGAGGCCCTCCCGGTCGCGCTGAAGTCACTCGCCGACGATCCGTCACCGTCGAACCAGGTACGGGCGTCGGTGACCTACAACCACGTGGTGGAAGGGACTCTGGCCCTCACCGGGTACCACGCGTGGAACCTGCTCTGTACGTCGCGCGGCGTCCTGCCCGGCATGCAGGAGCTGATCCGCCGGATCGGCGACGACGAGCGACGGCACATGGCGTGGGGTACGTTCACCTGCCGCCGGCACGTCGCCGCCGACGCGTCGAACTGGAAGGTCGTCACCGACACCATGGAGGAGCTCCTCCCGCACGCGCTGACGCAGATCCAATGGGCTCTGGACAACTCGCCGGAGCTACCTCCGGAAATCAGCCCGACAGCATTGATGACGTACGCCGGTGATCGCGCGACCCGGCGCCTCGGGGCGATCGAGTCCGCGGTCGGCGCGGACATCGCGGGTATCGACCTGGACTACTCGCCGGAGAAACTCGAGGACGACTTCGGCGACGAGGACTCAGCGGCGCTGGCGGCGGTTCGTTAACAGGACGAGCAAGGCCGCGGTTGCCAGTGTCGCGGGCAGCCAGGTGACGGTCGTCGTACCGAGGTGGTCGGCGACCTGGCCGCCGGTGAAGGCTCCCAGCGCGATGGATCCGTTGTAGACGCCTACCAGGACCGCGGATGCGGACTCGGGTGCATCCGGCGCGGCGGCGTGTCCCCACGCTTGCGTGCTGACGGTCGTACCGCCGTACGCGAGACCCCAGATCACCAGCAGGACAAGGGATCCGGCGATCGTCGTGCCGACGACAGGCAGTGCGAAGGCAGTCAACGCGATACCCGCGGCGATGACAGTCAGCGCGACGGGCGGGCGCAGGGCGCCGGTGAGGAAGTTGCCGACGACACCTGCCACGCCGTACGCGAGCAGGAGGGTGCCGATCAGCGCGGTGCCGGTGTGCGGTTCGAGGAGCGGACGGACATAGGTGTACGCCGCGAAGTGGCCGGTCACGATCAACGCGACCAGTGCGAGTCCGACGCGGACCTGCTTGACCTGCAGCACCTTCACCACGTCGTGGAAGCGCACGGCCTTCTCGGCAGCCAGTGGCGGTAGGTAGATGGCCAGCGCGGCGGCCAGCGCGATCGACAGGAGCCCGACACCCGCGAACGCCCAGCGCCAGCCGACGAGTTCGCCGACGTACGCACCGGCTGGAATCCCCAGCACAGAAGCGATTCCGATGCCGCTGAAGATGAGCGACGTCGCGGGACCGGACGCGTGCGTGGGTACGACGCGGCGCGCGAGTCCGACCGTGAACAGCCAGACGCCCCCGATCGAGATCCCCATCAGCACCCGGGCGCCGACGAAGACGCCGTACGCCGGGGCGATCGCGGCGAGGAAGCCGGCCGCGGCGAGCAGCAGCATCAGGCCGACCATGACCGCGCGGCGGTCGAGTTTGCCGAGTAGCAGCGGGAGGACGGGCGCGGCCACCGCGGACACGACGCCGGTGACGGTGAGGCTGAGGCCGGCGGTGCCCTTGGTGACGTGCAGGGCGTCGCTCATCGGGGTGAGCAGGCCGACCGGCAGCATCTCGGCGGTCACCACGGTGAACACGGTGGCGGCCATCGTCACGGACGCGGTCCAGGCCCGCGCAGCGGAGACCGGCTGGTCGACGCAGATCGTTGTCATATCACCAGTGAGCGGCTCACCGGTGGTCCCGAACAACGGTGATCTGGTCATGCTTGTATTAGCTGGGCTAATCGATGACCCTGGACCCATGGCCGTCGAGATCCGCGAACTCGAGTGCTTCCTCGTCCTCGCCGACGAACTCCACTTCGGCCGTACGGCGGAACGCCTCTACCTCTCGCAGAGCCGCGTCAGCCAACTACTCCAGTCACTGGAGAGGCGGATCGGCGGACCGCTACTCGAGCGAACCAGCCGCCGGGTCGCACTGACACCGCTGGGCAAGGAGTTCGTGACGTCGCTGCGCCCGGCGTACGCGACTCTGGAGCGGGTCGTCGAGAACGCCCGCGAGTACGCCGCCCGCGCGCAAGGCACGCTGCGGATCGGTTTCCAGGGCACCGCGAGCGACGAGATCCTCGACGCGGTCGCGGCCTTCCGCTCCCGCAACCCGAACTGCCAGCTCACCGTCTGCGAACTCCCGCTCAACGATCCGTTCGGCGCGCTCCGCCGCGGCACGATCGACGCAGCCGTCGTACTGCTCCCGGTTGCGGAGGACGATCTGGTCATCGGCCCGACCTTCTCCCGGCACCCGCAGACGCTCGCGGTGTGCAAGCGGCACCCGCTGGCCGACCGGGAATCGGTCGACGCGGAAGAACTGGCCGGCGAGACCCTGATCGCGTTCGCCGGCCCGGCGCCCGACTACTGGCGGCAGGCGCAGGCGCCCACGCAGACGCCGAGCGGCGCGCTGATCCACCGCGGCCCGGACGTCAACACGTTGCAGGAAGGCATCTCGCTGATCGCCGCCGACCGTGGCGCGATGCTGATCTGCCGCCCCACCGCGAACCTGAACGGCCGCGGCGGCATCGTCACCGTCCCCCTCACCGGCCTCCCGGACTCCGCCCTGGCCCTGATCTGGCGCCGCGGCGAAGACACCCCGTCCGTGCAAGCCTTCGCCAAACACCTCACGCCCTAGCAGCCGCCGCCCCCAGCCCACCCCACCCCGCCGCTCCCCCAGCACGCCCCACCCTGCTCCCCCCCGAGCCGCGTTTGAGGGGCCGGCCCCTCAAACGGTGGGTTGGCCCCTAGTATTTTTGGTCCGCGACCCACCAGTTGAGGGGCCGACCCCTCAAAGCTTGCGGACCTCGGTGTCGGCTGGGGTGATGGGGCGGCCGTCGGCGGCTCGTACTTCGAGGGGGCGTAGGGGCTGGTGGTCGCGGCGATCGAGGAGGAGCGAGTGGTCCTCGCCTGAGGCGAAGGCGTACGCCTCGCCCCATTGGCGGAGGGCGACGATCACCGGGAAGAGCGCTTCACCCTTGGCGGTGAGGACGTAATCGTGACCGGCGTGTTCGAGGATGCCGCTGTCGACCAGCTCGCGCAGCCGCGAGCTGAGGATGTTCTTCGCGACACCGAGGCTGCGCTGGAAGTCGCCGAACCGGCGACTGCCGTCGAAGGCGTCGCGGACGATCAGCAGCGACCACCAGTCGCCGACCGCGTCCACCGACCGCGCGACCGGGCAGCTCTCACCGTCGAACCTCGTTCGTTTGACCACTCGGCACCTCCTGGTTGCAACATGCTACCAACTGCTCTTACGGTAGCAAGATGCAACCAAAGCTCCTCGCTCTGGCCGCCGGGGTCGCGGTCGCCACCGTGTACTTCGCCCAGCCGCTGCTCGTGACGATCGGCGGCGACCTCGGGATCGCACCCGGCACGGTCGGGGTGTTCGTGACGGTCACCCAGTCCGGATACGGACTCGGCCTGTTCTTCCTGGTGCCGTTGGGCGATCTGCTCGATCGGCGGCGACTGATCAAGGTCCAGTTCGCCCTGCTGGCCGTCGCCCTCCTCGCAACCGGCCTGGCACAGAACTCCGCGATGCTCCTGCTCGGCCTCGCCGCGGTCGGCGCCCTCGCGGTGGTCACCCAGTCCCTCGTCGCCTACGGCGCGTCGATGAGCGCCCCCGCCGAACGCGGCCGCACCGTCGGCACCATCACCAGCGGCATCGTGATCGGCATCCTGCTGGCCCGCACGACATCAGGAATCCTCACCGACCTCCTCGGCTGGCGAGCCGTCTACCTGATCGCCTGCGCCGCCTGCCTCGCCCTCGCCGCCGCCTTCGCTCCCGCCCGACTGCACACCGCGAGCGGGCTCAGCTACCTCGCACTGCTGCGATCCACCGTCCGGCTCTGGCGGGAGCCGTTGTTCCGGGAGAGTGCGGTGCGCGCCTTCTTCGTCTTCGCGTCGTTCAGCACCCTGTGGACCTCGATCGCCCTACCGCTCACCGAACGCGGCCTGTCCCACACCGAGATCGGCGCGTTCGCCCTGATCGGTGCGGCCGGCGCGCTCGCCGCCGGACCGGCCGGGCGACTCGCTGATCGTGGCCACGGACGGCAGGTCACGATCATCGCTTCGGTGCTCTTGGCAACGAGTTGGCTGGCGACGGCACACTCGCTGGTGGGGTTGGCGATCGGGGCAGTGCTGCTCGATCTCGCCGTACAGGCCGTTCACGTCACCAACCAGAGCCTGATCTACCGGACAGACGCGGGCAGCCGGTTGATCGGTGGCTACATGGTGTTCTACTCGCTGGGCAGCGGCGTCGGCGCGATCGCGTCGACCGCGTTGTACGAGCAGGCCGGGTGGCCCGCGGTCTGCGTACTCGGCGCGGCGTTCGGGGCCGGCAGCCTGATCAGTTCAGTCCGAGGAGCTCAACGGACTTCTCGCGCATCTCGACCTTGCGGATCTTACCTGTGACGGTCATCGGGAAGTCGTCCACCAGCAGCACGTACTTCGGGATCTTGAAGTGCGCGAGTCTGCCGTTCGCGAAGGCCCGTACGGCGTCCGCGTCCAGCGGGTCCGCACCGGGTTTGAGCTTGATCCACGCGCAGAGTTCCTCGCCGTACTTCTCGTCGGGGACACCAATGACCTGGACGTCGGCGATCGCCGGATGGGTGTAGAGGAACTCCTCGATCTCCCGCGGGTACACGTTCTCGCCGCCGCGGATGACCATGTCCTTGATCCGGCCGACGATGTTCACGTACCCGTCGTCGCGCATCGTCGCGAGGTCGCCGGTGTGCATCCAGCGGGCCCGGTCGATCGCCTGCGCGGTCTTCTCCGGCTCGTCCCAGTAGCCGAGCATCACGGAGTACCCGCGGGTGCAGAGCTCGCCGGTCTCGCCGCGCGGGACGACCAGGCCGGTGGCGGGGTCGACGAGCTTCACCTCGACGTGCGGCAGCACCCGCCCGACGGTCGACGTACGGCGGTCCAGGTCGTCGTCGCGCCGGGTCTGCGTGGACACCGGCGAGGTCTCGGTCATGCCGTAGCAGATCGCGACCTCGGCCATGTGCATGTCGGCGACGCAGCGCTTCATCACCTCGATCGGGCACGGCGATCCCGCCATCACCCCGGTTCGCAACGAACTCAGGTCGTACTCCGCGAAGTCCGGCAGCCCGAGCTCGGCGATGAACATCGTGGGTACGCCGTACAACCCGGTGCACCGCTCGTCCTGGACCGCCTGCAACGTGGCCGCCGGGTCGAACGCCGGCCCCGGGATCACCATGCAGGCGCCGTGCGTGGTGCAGCCCAGATTGCCCATCACCATGCCGAAGCAGTGGTAGAACGGCACCGGGATGCAGAGCCGGTCCTCGGCGGTGAACGCGATCGTCTCGGTGACGAAGAAGCCGTTGTTCAGGATGTTGTGGTGGCTGAGCGTCGCGCCCTTCGGGAACCCCGTCGTACCGCTGGTGTATTGGATGTTGATCGGGTCGTCGAAGGACAACTCGGCCTCGCGGGCGTTCAACGCGTCGACGGTGATCCGGCTCGCGTCGTCGCGGAGCGCGTCCCAGTCGCCGGTGCCGAGGTAGACGGTCTCCTCGAGCGCGGCGCAGTCCGGGCGCACCTCGTCGATCATCGCGCGGTAGTCACTGGTCTTGAACGCGGTCGCGGACACCAGCAACCGGACACCGGACTGGTTCAGCGCGTAGGCGAGTTCGTGGGTGCGGTACGCCGGGTTGATGTTCACCAGGATCGCGCCCATCAACGCGGTCGCGTACTGCGTGATCGTCCACTCGGCCTGGTTCGGGGCCCAGATCCCGACCCGGTCACCCTTCGCGATCCCGCGCGCCATCAGGCCCCGGGCCACCAGCTCGACCTCGGCGCCGAACTCGTCGTACGTCCAGCGCCTTCCGGTCTGGACCTCCACCAGGGCCTCGCGGTCGCCGTACGCCGCGATCGTCCGTCTGAGGTTCTGCCCGATCGTCTCGCCCAGCAAGGGAACCTCGGAGACCCCGGACGCGTACGACGGCTGGCTCATGCCTGTCATCGTCACCGCTTCCGGATGCGCCTGCAAGTGCACATGCGGCAGGAAACAGGACGCCCTGCCCTCCCCCCGCTTTCTTCTTTCCCCCGGAGCGAGCACCTGCACGTGCAGCAGGAAACAGGGGGTGGACGGCAAGCAATGTCCTCTCCAACTCTCCGTCATCATCGTCGCGGAGCGTGGTTGGACCGTTACATTGGTGGGTGAGAGGTGTGAGGCGATGGGCCGATCCATGGAAGGTCACGCCCGCAGCGACCGTCCGCCGCGGAGATCCGCCGAAGCGGCGCAACGTACCGCTGCGGTACAGGAGCGCGTCGACATCCTGGACAACATCCTGGCCGACGCACTCGCCGCCGATGTGCACGGCACCGATCTGCAGACCCTGAAGCGGGCGCCGCGCCGGGCTCCGCCGACCGTGTCACCGGCAGATCTCGAGGCGCATCCCGGACCCGTCTGGGATGCGTTCGTACCGCACCCGCCGGGCACGTTCCGCTGGTGGGGCGCCGAGCGCCGGTTCGCGCGTCGACTCGCCGACGCGGAGGACCGGTTCGCCGAGGCGATCGAACGGCACCGGGCCGCGGAGGAGACCCGTCGTACCCGGGTGGCCAAGGCGCTGCGGGAGCAAGTCGAGCGCCAGCGCCGGCTCGACGAGACGACCGCGGAGCAGCATGCGCGGATCGACGCGTACCAACGTGCCGTGGAGAACCACGACCGGGTCGCCGTGACGCGCTACTTCACCAAGGCGCTGGACCGAGTGCCGGAGCCTCTGGACTTCCCACGCCGGCGCAAGGTCGGGTACGTGCCCGAGTCGACGCTCCTGGCGCTCGAGTGGGATCTGCCGGACGTGACCGCGATCCCAGTCGCGGCGTCGTACCGCTATGACCGTGCGGTCGACGCAGTGCTCGCCGTACCGCGGGATCCGCAGGAACTGCGGCGGCGCTATCAGCAGCTGGTCGCCCAGCTCGCGTTGCGGGCGCTGCACCTGGTCTTCGGCAGTGACCGGTACGGCGTGGTCGACACAATCGTGTTCAACGGGATGGTCGAGTCCGTGGACCTCACCACCGGACAGACCGTGCGGCCGTGCCTCATCACCTTGCGGGCAACGCGGGAGCAGTACGAGGCACTGGTGATGGATCAGCTTGACCCGGTGGCCTGTGTCCGGCATTTCTTCGCCGCCGAGGTGTCACGGCACCCGGAGGAGCTGCAGCCGGTGGAGCCGGTGCTGGAGTTCGACCTGACCGATCCACGTGCTGTCGAAGCGGTCGACGTGATCAGCGAGATCGACGCCCGGCCGAACCTCCTGGAGCTGAGTGCGGAGTCCTTCGAACACCTCGTACAGAACCTGCTCACCCGGATGGGCCTGGAAACGCAGCTGTTCCGGCGCGGGGCCGACGGTGGGATCGATTGTGTGGCCTACGATCCCCGGCCGATCACCGGCGGCAAGTTCGTCGTCCAGGCCAAGCTCTGGACTCGCACGGTCCCGCCGTCCGCCGTCCGCGACCTGTTCGGCACCGTGCTCGACGCAGGCGCCACCAAGGGCATCCTGATCACCACATCCGGCTTCGGCCCGACCAGCTACCAGTTCGCCAACGGCAAACCCCTCCAACTGATCGACGGCACCGCACTGCTCTCCCTCTGCCACCTCCACAACATCCCCGCCCGCCTCATCCGCCGCCGCGCGAGCTGATGCCAGACTGGCGGGTATGGATACTGGGGTGACTGTTGTCGGGTCGGGGCAGGTCAGTGGGGCGCCGGACGTGTTGCGGGCGACCTTCGGGGTCGAGGCGTTCGCGCCGGACGTCGCGAGTGCGGTGGCCCGGGTCGGCGAGCTCACGGATGCTGTGACCGCGGCACTGCGTGGCCGGGGCATCGTCGAGTCGCAGCTCGGCACCAGCGCCGTGAACGTGTTCCAGCACTTCCGGGAGCCGGGGACCGACGTCGGCTTCCAGGCGTCGCACATGATCCAGGTCGAGACGAACGACCTCACCGGGTTCGGAGCGCTGCTGAACGCCGCGGTCGATGCCGCGGGCAACAACCTGACCCTGAACGGGCTGCAGTTCGACATCGAGGACAAGTCCGGCCTGCTGACCCAGGCGCGGGAACTCGCTTTCCAGCAGGCGCGGGCGAAGGCCGAGCACCTGGCCGCGCTGGCCGGCTCCACGCTCGGCCAGGTGACCGCGATCGCGGAGACCCAGAACGCGTTCCCGATCCGTCACGCCGCGTCCAACGCCGGCCGGAAGGCGAACTTCGACGCCTCGATCAGCATCTCCCCGGGTGACAGCAGCGTCGAGGTCACACTGGAAGTGCACTTCGGCTGGGCGTAAGGCGCGTCTCAAAACCGGAACAAGGGTTGCGTTGTCGGTGCCTTCGTAGAGACTTCTCTCATGTACGCACCGGCGCCGCTGCGGCGGCAACTGAGCCGGTCCGGGCTGTTACTGCTCGGACCGGCGTTCGTTGCCGCAGTCGCGTACGTCGACCCGGGCAACTTCGCCACCAACATCGCCGCGGGGGCGACGTACGGCTATCTGCTGTGCTGGGTCGTCGTCGGCGCGAACCTGATGGCCGTTCTGGTGCAGTACCTCGCGGCCAAGGCCAGCATCGCCACCGGGCGGACGCTGCCGCAGCTCTGCCGCGACCATTTCAAACGATCGACGTCGACCGGACTGTGGGCGCAGGCCGAGGTGGTCGCGATCGCGACCGACCTGGCCGAGGTCGTCGGCGGTGCGATCGCGCTGAACCTGTTGTTCAGCGTCCCGCTGCTGCTCGGTGGAGCGATCACCGGTGCGGTCTCGTTCGCGTTGCTGATCTACCAGTCGAAGCGCGGGCAACGCCCGTTCGAGGCCGCGATCATCGGGCTGCTGGCCGTCGTACTGATCGGCTTCGTGGTGTCGACCGCGACGGCGGACCCGTCGGCGAGCGGCGTAGTCAGCGGTCTGGTCCCCCGGCTCGACGGGACCGAGTCGCTGGTGCTGGCAGCCGGCATGCTCGGGGCCACTGTGATGCCACATGCCATCTGGCTGCACGGCGCCCTGGTGACCGACCGGCACTGGAAGAGCATCCGGTCCGAAGAAGGCAAGTCCCGGGTACTGCGGGCCACCCGGCTGGACGTCGCGGTCGCGATGGCGCTGGCCGGTGCGGTCAACCTGGCGATGGTCGTGCTGGCCGCCGCTGCCCTGAAGGGCACCGGTGCCGACTCGCTGGACGCCGCCCACACCGCGATCGGTGTCCGGCTCGGGGAGTTCCCGGCGCTGCTGTTCGCGCTCGCGCTGCTGGCCAGCGGTTTCGCCTCCTCCTCGGTCGGGACGTACGCCGGTTCCGTGATCCTGGACGGCTTCTGGCAGCGCCGCGTCCCGTTGGCGGCCCGCCGGCTGATCACGCTGGTGCCCGCCCTGCTGGTGCTGGCGATCGGCATCGACCCGAGCCGAGCGCTGGTCGTTTCGCAGGTCGTGCTGAGCTTCGGGATCCCGTGCGCGCTCTGGCCGTTGGTGAGATTGACCTCTTCCCGGCGCGTCATGGGCGACCTCGTCAACCGCCGGGCGACTACTCTCGCGGCATGCCTGGTAGCCACCGCCGTCACGGCCCTGAACGTCGTACTGATCGTGCTCACCGTTCGGGGATGACGTGACGCGGGTGTTCGCCGTGAGCGACGTCCACGGCCACCTGGAGAAACTGACCGCCGCGCTGCACACCGCCGGCCTCACCGATGCCGACGGCAACTGGGCCGCCACGGACACCCGGCTGTGGTTCCTCGGCGACTTCTTCGACCGCGGCCCGGACGGCATCGGCGTGCTCCGCTACGTCCGCGGCCTGATCGAGCAGGCCCCCGACGGTGCGGTCCGGATGCTGCTCGGCAACCACGAGATCCTGGCGCTCGGGATGCACAAGTTCGGCGACACCTTCGTCCCGCACGACGGCGTCACGCTGCGCAGCTTCGAGCGGTCCTGGGCCCTGAACGGCGGCCAGGACCGTGACCAGGAGCTGCTCACCGACGACGACGTGGCCTGGCTGCTCGACCGGCCGATGCTCGCGCTGGACGCCGGTCACCTGCTGATGCACTCCGACACCGCCGAGTACGTCGAGTGGGGCGACACCCTCGACCAGATCAACGCCGCGGCCCGCGCCGAGCTGCACTCCGACGACATCGAGGTCTGGTGGGAGATCTGGCGCCGGACCACCTCGCGGTATGCGTTCCGCGGGCCGAGCGGTCCAGAGGTGGCCCGGATCATGCTGCAGCACCTCGGCGGCCACCGGATCGTGCACGGCCACAGCATCGTCGCCGACCAGCTCGGGATCGACCCACAGTTCCTGACCGGCCCACATCTGTACGCCGACGGGCTCGCGCTGGGGATCGACGGCGGCGCCTTCGACGGCGGCCCGTGCCTAGTCGTCGAGCTGGAAGAGCTCACCGCCGAGTGAGCCGCTGACGGCGTCGAGGCAGGACTGGAAGGTCCGCTGCCCGTTGCCGTCGATCCACCGGCTGAACGCGTTCTGGAACACGACTGACCCGACCTGCGCCACCAGCGCCGCGTCTTCAGGTGACAGTCCGCGCTCCTCGAGACCGTCGCGCAGAGCCGCGGTGACGGAGGCCATCTTGGTGCGCTCTCGCTCCTGCAGCTCCGGGCTGGCGGCGATGACGGCACGCCGTACGCCGGTGTCCTCGGCGAGCTCGACGAGGAGTTCGCCGACTGCCGCGGCGGCCTGGAGTACGGCGGGCCACGGCCCAACCGCGGGATCGACGGCGCGGATCGCTTCGAGCACAGCCTCGGGCAGGCGCTCGGAGCCGGCGAACAGGACTTCGCGCTTGTCCGGGAAGTAGCGGAAGTACGACCGCCGCGTCAGACCGGCGTGTTCCGCGATCTGGTTGACGGTCACCGCGTCGTACCCGTGCGCGGCGTACAGCTCGAGCGCGGCCTTGCGCAGCCGCTGTTCCGCACCGGGGTCCCATCGAGCCATGCCCGAAGTCTAGCAATCGCGATGTCTCAGAGTGTCATTGCTGTGCTATCGTCGCAGTGATGACACCCTGAGACATCAGATCGAGGAGCACAGATGGCCATCTGGATTCTTGGCGCCACCGGGCGGACCGGACGCGAGATCGCCGTACAGGTCGCGGCCCGGGGCGGTACGCCGGTACTGGTCGGGCGGAGCGCCGAGCGGCTGCGCAAGACCGCTGCGGAGATCGGGTTGGGCGACGCCGAGGTGGTCGAGACCGCGGACGCAGCGGCCGAGATCGCGCGACGCCGGCCCGCCGTCGTGGTGAACACGATCGGCGGGTACGCCGAGACCGCCGTACCGATCGCCCGGGCCTGCCTGCCGGGCGGGCATTACGTTGACCTGGCCAACGATCTGGTCGCGATGCCGCGGCTGATCGCGCTGCACGACGAAGCTGTGGCCGCGGGCAGCACGTTCGTGACCGGGGCCGGGTTCGGGGTGCTGGGGACCGAGGCGGTGGTCGCGCTGCTGTGTGCGGATCGGGCGACGCCTCGCGACGTACGGGTGGATGCACTGCCGTCGGTCGCGATCGAGGGCGGGAGGCTGGGCGAGGCGCTGGCGCAGTCGATCGTGTCGGGGCTGACGACCGGCGGACTTCGGTACGAGAACGGTCAGCGGGTGCCGGCGCGGCTCGCAGCCGACCCGCGGCTGCACGCGCTGCCGGACGGTCAGACCGCGAAGTCCGCGGGCGGTCCGACGGGCGAGCTGCTGGCGGCGCACCTCGCGAGTGGTGCACCGAACGTGGTGGCGACGTCCGGACTGGTGCCGTCGGCGCCTGTGGTGCGGGCGATTCTTCCGGTGGCGGGTGCCCTGTTGAGGATCCCGGCGGTGCGACGGTTCGCCGTACGGCGGATGGCGGCGGCCGAGGTCAAGCCGGCTCCGCGTCCGCGGGAGCACTCGTGGGGGCATGCGGTCGTGACGTGGCCGGACGGTACGACGCGGGAGGCGTGGCTGCGGGCCGGGGACGCGATGGAGTTCACCGCCAACGCGACCGCGGAGACCGCCGTACGGCTGGCGCGCGGCGAGGGCCGACCCGGTGCGTATACCCCGGCAGGTGCTCTCGGCGCCGAACTCGCGGAGGCTGCGGGAGCGAAGTTCGTCATCAGTGCGCCGTGACAGCGGACGTCCACCACTCACTAACCAGCCATAGCGCCCGCTCGGCGTGGCCGGCTGAGCGTGGCGCGGTCGGATGCGACTGAGTTGGTGAGTGCTGGCGGTCCGGGGAATGGCGCGACCGCGAGCGGGGTTGTCAGCAGTTATGGCGGAGAAGACTGTGAAGATCCCCGGGCCGGACCATCCGATCACCGTGGGCAAGAACCCGGACCGCGTGGTCGTGAAGGTCGGCGACCGGGTCGTCGCGGACACCCGGGACGCGCTGTCGCTGCAGGAGGCGAACTATCCGGCGGTGCAGTACATCCCGCGCAAGGACGTCGACCTCACGCAGCTCGAGCGCACCGAGCACCAGACGTACTGCCCGTACAAGGGCGACGCGGCGTACTACAGCGTCCTCCCCGCCGGGGCGGACGGGGTGAACGCGGTCTGGACCTACGAGCAGCCGTACGACGCGGTCGCCGACATCCGCGACCACGTCGCCTTCTACCCGGACAAGGTGTCCATCGAGATCATCGCCTGAGGAATTCAGCGACTACCGGGGCCAGCACCTCGGGTGGTACGGCGTGGTGCTGGTCGGGGAGTTCGGCGTACGTCGCGTTCGGGATGAGCCCGACGACGCGGTGGGCGGCGTCGAGCATGAACGGCGCGGTGGCGGTGCCGGCGAGGACGAGCGTCTCGGGCTTGATCGTCCGGAGCAGCTCGACCGGCGTGCCGGTGCCGTTCAGGCCGTGCTCCATGACGGCGAAGTCGTAGGCAAGCGTCGGCGCGAGATCGGCCAGACCGGGCGTGGCAGCCCACTGCAACGCCTGGGGCTTGGGCATGCCCGTCATCATCAGGAACAGCTCGACCGCCTCCAGGTTGCGCCCGTCCCGGATCCGCTCGAGCACCTGTTCCCCGTCATCCGACGGGTCGACGTCGTCCGGTCCGTACGGCGGCTCGTGCATCACGACCTTGGTGAACGGCAGTCCGGTACTCGCCGCGATCGCCGCCAGCCCTGCGCCGGACGAGTGCCCGTAGATGGCCGACGTACCGCCGAGGGCCGCGACAAGGGCGGCGATGTCCTCCACCTCGCGCTCCACGCTGTACGGCGTACCCGCGCCGGAGTCACCGCGGCCGCGCCGGTCGTACGTGACCACGTCGTACTCGCTCGCCAGCTCGTCGGCGAGCGGCCGGAACGACTGCCGGTCGCACAGCGCCCCACCGACCAGGATCACCGGCCGGCCGCTGCCCAGACGGTCGTAGGCGATCGTCGTACCGTCCGCTGACGTCACGTTCTGCATCTGTTGCTCCTCGGTCGGGTTAGCTGACAGGAGGTACGTCGGAGCCGTTCGGCGCGTCTCGACATAACCACTGGCGTCGACCCGGTCCGGGTGGTTCACTGCCTCGCGATGATCAGCACAGTCGATGAGTACCTTCACAGCGTCCCTCTGTCCGGCGCGGTTCCCGAACAGGTCGGTCCGTTCACGCTGTTCCGTAGTACGACCGTCTGGCCGTACTACGCCCGCCCGGTCCCCGGATCCGGTGCGACGATCGAGCCGGCCGACATCGAGTTGGTACGGGCGCGGTGTGCCGAACTGGAGATCCCGCTGAGCTTCGAGTGGGTCGTGGAGGCCTGCCCGTCGCTGGGCGCCGCCGCTGCCGCCGCGGGTCTGTCCGTGGTCGAGCATCCGCTGCTGGTGCTGCGGCGCGATGACTTCCGGCCTGCCACGGCTGATGCGCGCTGCGAGATCCTCTCCGCCGACGAGGAGATGGTCCGGCAGGCGCGTGCCGTCGCAGGCCTCGCCTTCGGTGATCCCGGTACCGCGGTCGGCGATGCTGGCGCGGCTGAGCGGGAAGTAGCGGCCGCAGCGGTGCCGGACAACGTCGTCGCGACGCTGCGAAGCCGGGTACTGCGGGGTGTGGCAGTCACCGCCGGTGCGTTCACCGAGCAGGGCATGGTGGCCAGTGGGACCCATCAGCCGGTCAACTCGACCACTGAGATCGTCGGCGTCGGCACACTGCCCTCCATGCGCCGCCGCGGTCTGGGAGCCGCGGTGACCTCCACGCTGGTCGAGCACGCACTCGCCAACGGAGTGGACCTCGTACTGCTGTCAGCCGAGTCCGACGCCGTCGCCGCCGTCTACGAGCGTGTCGGCTTTCACCGGATCGGGAGCGCCGGAGCAGCGGAGTGACGGGCAGTCCGAGCACACGACTCGTCGTACTACGTGGCAACTCGGGCTCCGGCAAGTCGACGACCGCGAAGGCGCTGCGGGAACGACTCGGCCGCGGTACTGCGTGGGTCGAGCAGGACTACCTCCGGCGGATCCTGCTCCGCGAACGCGACGTACCAGGCGGGGTGAACGTCGGGCTGATCGACACCAACGTCCGCTACGCCCTCGACCACGGGTACGACGTGGTGCTCGAGGGCATCCTGGACGCCGGCCGGTACGGCGACATGCTGCGCCGACTGACCGCCGACCATCGCGGGACGACGCTGCACTACTACTTCGACATCCCGTTCGCGGAGACCGTCGTACGGCACGGGACACGGGTGATGCCCGGGGTGGATCCGGACATGATGCGGGAGTGGTACCGGGAGCACGACGTCCTGGACCGGATCGAGCAGACCGTGATCGGTCCGGACAGTCCGCTGGAAGAAACCCTGGGCCAGATCCTGGCCGACCTTGGGGTGCAGACCACCGGGGCCGTACCTTTGGAAGGATGAGCACCGCCGATCCGACCCGCCCCCGTACCCTCGCTGAGGCCCTGCGGACGTGGGACGACGCCGCGCTCGGTGAGCTGCTCCGCCGGCGGCCTGACCTGGCGCTGCCGATTCCCGCGGACACCGGGCAACTGGCCGCGCGGGCGACCAGCAACGCGTCGGCCGCCCGGGCGATCAACCGGCTGGACGAGTTCGGCGTGGACCTGCTCGAGTCGCTGTCCGCACTGCCCGAGCCGGTGGATCTGGAGACGTTGGCGCGCGGTGTCGACCAGCCGGAGGAGGTGGTCCGGCCGCGGGTCGACGAGCTGCTGGACCTCGCTCTGGTGTGGGGAACCCCGGACGACCTCCGTCCGATCCGCGCGGTGCACGAACTGCTCGGACCGACACCGGCTGGGCTCGGTCCGGTCACCACACGGCACTTCGGTGATCTGGACAAGCTGATCGACGACGCCGGTCCGGATGCGCGGGCGGTGCTGGACAAACTGACCTGGGGTCCGCCGACCGGTTCGGTGGAGAAGGCGGAGCGTCCGGTCACGATCGCCTCGGCCCGGACTCCCGTGGAGCGGTTGCTGGCGCGCGGGCTCGTCGTACCCAAGGATCCCAACACTGTGGTGCTGCCGCGGCAGATCGGGTTGCATCTGCGCGGTGGGCGGGTGCTGGCGTCGACTCGGCCGGTGCCGCCGCCGTTGGACGGGAAGAAGGTGTCGGCGACGATCGCCGACCGGGCCGCTGCTGGTGCGGCGCTGGACCTGGTGCGACTGGTTGACCGGGCCTTGGAGCAGCTGGGGACCGAGCCGCCTCCGGTACTGCGTACTGGTGGCGTTGGCGTCCGTGAGCTGCGCAGTCTGGCCGGGAAGATCGGTGCGGAAGAGCAGACCGCCGCAGCAGTACTGGAGATGGCGTACGCCGCTGGGCTGGTCGCTGCGGTCGAAGTCGGCACCAGTGAGCTGTGGCTCCCGACGAGTGCGTACGACGACTGGCTGGAGCTCGATCTGGCGCACCGGTGGGCGCAGCTCGTCGTTGCCTGGTTCAACGGGCTCAGAGCGATCGGGCTGATCGGCCGGCGAGACAGCGGCGGGGGTACGGCGGCTGCGCGGGAGCGGCTGATCAACGCGCTGGCTCCGGACCTGGAGCGCTTGCTGGCACCGGAGATCCGGGTGCTGACGCTGCAGGCGCTGGCCGAGGCGGGTACTGGTACTGCGCCTGCTCCGGAGACCGTGGTGACGTGGGTGGCCTGGCATCGGCCGCGGCGCGGTGGGCAGTTCCGGGACGACCTGGTGCAGTGGAGCGTGTCCGAGGCCGCGCTGCTCGGGTTGACCGGGCTGGGCTCGCTGGCGAAGCATGCGCAGCCGCTGCTGGGTGCTGAGCCGACCGTCGACGAGTTGGCCGAAGCGATCAGCTCGTTGATGCCGGAGCCGGTGTCCGAGGTGCTGCTGCAGGCTGACCTCACCGCGGTCGCTCCTGGGCCGTTGGTGCGCGCTGTGCAGGATGAGCTGTCCACGATGGCGGATGTCGAGTCGGACGGTGGCGCTGGGGTCTATCGGTTCAGCGACAGCTCGGTGCGGCGCGCGTTCGACCTCGGGCGGACCGCAGCGCAGTTGCACAGCTGGTTGGCGGAGCATTCGCGGACGCCGGTGCCGCAGCCGCTGGCGTACTTGATCGACGACGTTGCGCGGCGTCACGGCGTACTGCGGCTCGGGACTGCGTCGACGTACCTGCGGTGTGATGACGAGGACGTGCTGACCCAACTGCTGAACTCGAACCTGCCCGGGGTGCGGTTCCGGCGACTGGCACCGACCGTGGTGGTGTCGCCGTCACCGCCGGACATGGTGCTGAGCCGCCTGCGGGACGCCGGGCTGGCGCCGCTGGCGGAGACCTTCGACGGGGCGGTGCACGTGACCGGCGCGCCGCGGCGTGGAGAGGCGCCGCGACGCCGTACCAGCCGGGACTTCAACGAGAGCGCGTTCGACCTGACCGACGACCAGGTGAAGGCCGTCATCGAGAAGGTCCGCGCCGGCGACCGCATCGCCGCCGAACGCCCCGACGACCAGGGCCTCGTCGAACCCGCCGCCCCCGCCGAGACCATCGCCGTCCTCACCAACGCCGCCGAGGCGCACACCCGCACCTGGATCGCATACGTCGACCACAACGGTCACTCCTCGGAACGCATCGTCGAACCCGTCCGCGTCGCCGACGGCTGGCTCACCGCCTACGACGACACCACCGACAACCCCCGCACCTACGCCCTCCACCGAATCTCCGCCGCCCGCGCCGTCGATTGAACCGCTCAGGCACAATGGAAGGTCGGGGCGAGGATAGGAGCTGTTGGTGACAGACGGTCCACTGATCGTGCAGTCGGACAAGACCCTGTTGTTGGAGACCGCGCATGCGGAGGCGAATGACTGCCGGAAGGCGATCGCACCGTTCGCGGAGTTGGAGCGAGCGCCGGAGCATGTGCACACCTATCGGCTGACACCGCTGGGACTGTGGAACGCCCGCGCCGCGGGACACGACGCGGAGCAGGTGATCGACGTACTGCTGCGCTACAGCCGCTATCCGGTCCCCCACTCGCTGCTGGTCGACATCGCTGAGACGTTGGACCGGTACGGGCGGCTGCGGCTCGAGAAGCACCCGCAGCACGGGCTGGTGCTCGTGACGACCGACCGGCCGGTGCTGGAAGAGGTGCTGCGCAGCAACAAGGTGAAGCCGATGCTGGGCGCGCGGATCGACGACGACACCGTCCTGGTGCACCCGTCGGAGCGCGGTCACCTCAAGCAGACCCTGCTGAAGCTCGGCTGGCCCGCGGAGGACCTCGCCGGGTACGTCGACGGCGAGGCGCACCAGATCGACCTTGTACGTGACGGCTGGGAGCTGCGCCCGTACCAGGAGCAGGCGACCGACTCGTTCTGGCACGGCGGCTCAGGAGTCGTCGTACTCCCCTGTGGTGCCGGCAAGACGATCGTCGGCGCGGCCGCGATGGCTCAGGCCTCGGCGACCACGCTGATCCTGGTCACGAACACGGTGTCCGCGCGGCAGTGGAAGGACGAGCTGCTGCGCCGCACCACACTCACCGAGGACGAGATCGGCGAGTACTCGGGTGCGCGCAAGGAGATCCGGCCGGTCACCATCGCGACGTACCAGGTGATGACGACGCGGCGGAAGGGTGTCTACACGCACCTGGAGCTGTTCGACGCCCGCGACTGGGGCCTGATCGTGTACGACGAGGTGCACCTGCTGCCCGCGCCGATCTTCCGGATGACCGCCGACCTGCAGACCCGCCGCCGGCTCGGTCTGACCGCGACGCTGGTCCGCGAGGACGGCCGCGAGGGCGACGTGTTCTCGCTGATCGGCCCGAAGCGGTACGACGCGCCGTGGAAGGACATCGAGGCGCAGGGCTGGATCGCACCGGCGGACTGCATCGAGGTGCGGGTCGACCTCGAGCAGACCGAGCGGTTCGTGTACGCGACCGCCGAGCCCGAGGACCGCTACCGCCTGGCCGCGTCCACCCCGGCGAAGTCCCGGCTGGTACGACGGATCGCCGACCATCACGCCGGTGAGCCGCTGCTCGTGATCGGTCAGTACATCGATCAGCTGGACGAGCTCGGCGAACGGTTGGAATGCCCGGTGATCAAGGGCGAGACCACGGTCCGCGAACGCCAGCGCCTGTTCGACGCGTTCCGGCACGGCGAGATCACCCGCCTGGTGGTCAGCAAGGTCGCGAACTTCTCCATCGACCTCCCCGAGGCGTCGGTCGCCATCCAGGTCTCCGGCACCTTCGGCTCCCGCCAGGAAGAGGCACAGCGGCTGGGCCGGGTCCTCCGCCCCAAGGGCGACGGCCGCACCGCCCGCTTCTACTCGATCGTCGCGCGGGACACCATCGACGCCGAATTCGCCGCCCACCGCCAACGCTTCCTCGCCGAACAGGGCTACGCCTACACCATCGTCGACGCCGAAAACCTCTTCGCCTGAGAACAAAGGTCGACGGAGAGTGGTTCGGCGACACGCGGTAATCGGCGTGCACACGCTGAGTGAGTAACACTCCTTCTGAGGGTTCAGCGCAGGAGGGGAGCACTCGCGTGCCTGACCGCATCGAGCAACTACTGCATCGGCGTACCGACCTCGGCACCTTCTTGGTCCACCTGACCAAGGACACCGCCCAGAGCGCCTTGGAGAACCTTCTCTCGATCGCAGAGAGCAAGATGATCGAGGCACGAACCGCTCTCGGCATGGCCGCCGATCTCGATCGACATCTGAGGGCCACACCAGCCACACAGCGAGTCGCCTGCTTCTCGGAGACGCCGCTGGAACACACCTGGATGATGGCGCGCGACATCCAGGGCCGGAAGCAGTCGTTCCAGCGGTACGGCGTTGTCTTCACCAAGCCGTTCTGCCGGCGCAGAGGCTGCAATCCGGTCTGGTATCTCGACATCACCAGAGGACATGACTGGCTGACCGAACCGATCCGTGAGCAGGTCTGCCGCGCAGTCGGCGAGTCGACCGACAGCAATGGGACCATCGACCGCAAAGCCCTTGCGGAGCAGTCCGTCCTGCGCATCACGCCGTTCATCGAACAAATGGGCAAACCCAACGGCACCCGGAAGGAGTTCTGGTGGGAACGAGAATGGCGCCACGTAGGCGACTTCAACTTCCGTTCACCCAAGCACGTCGTGGCGCTGCTCGCCCCTGAGGAGGACCACGTGGATCTCGCCGAACAGGTGGCGAACCTCAGCTACAGCTGGCGAACGCGTGAGGTTCCGATCCTCGACCCGGGCTGGGGTCTCGAACGAATGATCTCCGCACTCGCCGGCGTCGACCCCGACGACGCCGGACCGTGGCCGGACTAGAGACGACAGTCAGCTGTCCAGGCGGGTGTGGATGCCGTTGAAGTGGGACTTCATGGAGTGGGCGTAGGTGTCGGGGTTGGCGGACTCGAGGGCGTTGAGGAGGTCTCGGTGCCAGGCGGCGGCGTCTGAGGGGGTGTAGCGGGCCCCGGGCAAGCGGGCGTCTACCTGGGCGAAGGTTCGCCAGAAGACGGACAGGAGGTCGATGACGAGGGCGTTGCCGAGGGGCTCGTAGAGGGCCTGGTGGAAGGCCCAGTCCTCGTCGGGGAAGTACTTGCCCTCGGCGGCCCTGGCTTCCATCCGTTCGACGATGGGCTCGAGGGTGTCGTAGCCGTGCTGTTTGAAGTGCTCGACCACGTCGTCGGCGAGCCCTACCTCGATGGCCTGGCGGACCTCCAGGACGTTCTGTACGTCGCGGAGGTCCCCCGCCATCGACTGCGACATGCGGAACGCGAGACCGTCCTCGAGCGACTGCAGGTTCACCTCGCCGACGTACGTGCCGTACCCGTGCCGGATCTCGATGATGCCGACCGCCTGCAGCGCCTTCATCGCCTCGCGCAGCGGGTGCCGGCCGACGCCCAGCTGGGCCATCAGTTCCTGCTCGTTGGGCAGCGGGTCACCTGCCTTCAACCCGCGCTCCAGGATGTACGACTTCATCGCATCCCGGATGAAGGACTGATTCCCCGCCGCACCACGTGCCCGGCTGAGCCCACCCGTTGTCACTGCCGGCCTCCTCGTCTAGGACCGCTCAGTGTAATCCGGCTCGGTCCAGCAGGGGCCGGAGCGCGGCGATCTCCGTGTCATTCAAAGGAATACACGGGTACGCCGTGATCGGGCAGTCGATCACCCCGAGCAAATACAGTCCGGCCTTGAAAGCACCCAGCGCCGACGAGCTCGCCCCCATCCGGGACCGGTCCGCCACATTGATGATCTCGAACAAGCGGAACAACCGGTCCTGCTCGGCCCGCGCCGCTGCGGCGTCACCGGCCACTGCGGCGTTGAACAACCGCACGTACCCGGCCGGATCCACGTTCCCCAGACCGGGTACGACGCCGTCCACCCCGAACGCCAGCGCGGAGTCGACCGTCACCTCCGACCCGGTCATCACAGCGAAGCCCTCCAGACCCGCCTCCCGCCGCGACAACACCAACTGCCGCAGCGAAGTCTCCTGACCACTGGAGTCCTTCACTCCAGCAATCACGCCCTGCTCGCCCAACGAGATCATCAACGACGACGGCAGCTTCGTACCGGCCCGCGGCGGAATGTCGTACGCGTAGAGCGGCGTGTCCCCAGCCAGCGTGGACAACCGAGTGAAGTGCCGTTCGATCTCTGCAGGATGCGTAGCGGCGTAGAACGGAGCTGTGGCGACCAGTCCGTCCACACCGGCCTTCAAAGCGGCGGTCACGTGTGCAGCAACCCGATTGGTCGACGTGTCGATGACGCCGGCCAGCACTGGTACCTGTCCGGCCACCTCGGCGACAGTCGTCTCCAGTACGACCTGCCGCTGCTCGTCGGTCAGGAACGTGCCCTCACCTGAGGTGCCGAGCACGAACACCCCGTTGACACCCCCGGCCAACTGGTACTGGATCAGCCGCGCCAGCGATGCGGTGTCGACGTCGTACTCGGGCGTGAGCGGAGTGACGAGCGGCGGTACGACGCCAGTCAAATGGGCGGATGTGCTCAAGGGGTCTCCCAACCTCAGAGGTCGAATGTGGCAAAGCGCAGGGTCGCGAACGAGGACGTCTCACCGGCCTCGTAGAAGATGCCGACCGAGCCGTCGGGCAGCAGCGTCAGATCGGAGTACCCGGCCATGGACTCGTGCACGACCAGGGACGGCTTCCAGGACGCACCGGAGTCCTCGGACACGAAGACGGTCAGCTCCCGCCGTGAGGACGGGTTGACCGGAGTCGACAACAGCAGGCGACCGTCCGGCAGGCACAGCACGCTCCCCTGGATCCCCGGTGCGGTGATCTCGGGAATCCCGACGTACGGCGCGTCGAGGGTCTGACCGCCGTCGGACGACCAGGCGTGCACGCGGGCCGGTCCAGTGCCCTGGTGGTTGCGGGCGTTGAAGTACAGCCGACCATCGGGCAGCTCGGCCACGGTGGTCTCATTGGCGTTGATCTCGGCGCCGTCGTTGCGGTCCACGAATCCGATCGACCAGGTGACACCACCGTCGTCGCTGTAGATGCAGTGCCCGCCGTTCAGCCGGATCAGGTCCTCCACCGGCTCCGACGGCACATAAGAGTGATTCGCCGGTACGACGAGACGCCCGGATCGCAGCGTGATGCCGTGACACGGGCCGGTCGCATACCAGCCCCAGTCCGCCTGTTTGACCTGCGCGGTGATCTCTACGCTCGGACTCCAGGTCGCACCGTCGTCGGAGGACCGCTGCACGAACACCCGCCGGCCCGACTCGGGATCGGTCCCGCGGGCCAACGACATCTCGACCGCGTGCGCGCCGTTCTCCACAGTGATCAGCACGAAGTCACCGCTGACCGGATCGAACAACGGCACCGGGTTCCCACAGGTCTTGCCCTCCACCGCGGACACCACCTGCAGCGGCAGCCAGGTCTGTCCACCGTCGAGCGAGCGCCGCAGTACGACCTCGATCTCGCCCGCGTCGCCGGCCCCGTGCAGGCGGCCCTCACAGAAGGCGAGCACCAGCGAGCCCCGCACCAGGACGGACGGGATGCGGAAGGTGTGGTAGTCGCTGCCGCCGGATTCGAAGACGGTTTCCAGCGCGCCGACTCTTGAAGACATAGGACGTACTATGTCATGGTGTGGCCCTCCGATGGAAGTGAGGCCTCATGCCGGTCAGCAGAAGAAGATTCCTCGGTGGCGGTCTGGCCGCCGCCGCTGTCGCGGTCACGGGTACGCCGCTGCTGGCGGGGTGCGCGTCGGACAAGAAGAACACCGCGGTCGCCAACGCGGCGGTGAAGCTGCCGACGTACACGAAGTACGGCGAGATCAAGCCGGACCTGCCGGGCACCGACGTGGTGCTGGACGGGTTCCTGAAGTACCCGGCGAACCCGGTGCGGGCGATTGCCGAGGCTCCTGGTGACGGCAAGCCGATCACGTTCATGACGAACATCCCCGGCGCCATCCCGCCCGCCGTCGACAAGAACCAGTTCTGGCAGGAACTGAACAAGCGCCTCGGCTCCGAGCTGCAGATCAGCATGGCGTCGAACGACGAGTACAAGGACAAGTTCGCGACCCGGATCGCGGGCGGCGACCTGCCGGACATCCTGAACATCCCGACGGACACGCCGCAGATCCCGGGCCTGGTGAAGTCCAAGTGCCTGGACCTGACCGAGCACCTGTCCGGCGACGCGGTGCGGAAGTACCCGTTCCTGGCGAACCTCCCGGCCGAGTTCTGGAAGGGCTGCGTCTTCAACGGCGCGATCTACGGCGTGCCGGTTCCGCGCGGCATGTCCCGTACGTCGCTCGCGCTGTACCGCGAGGACCTGCTCGCGGCGAAGGGCATCAAGGACCCGGCACCGAAGAACTTCCAGGAGTTCTTCGACCTGGCGAAGGAGATGACCGCCGCCAAGCAGAACAAGTGGGCCTGGACGCGGGTGCCGATGTCGACGATCCGGATGATGCTCGGGATCCCGAACGTCTGGAAGGAGGACGGTGGCAAGTTCACCTCGATGTACGAGCACGAGGCGCAGCAGCAGGCCCTCGAGGCCGGCCGCAAGATGGTCGCCGCCGGCGTGGTGAACCCGGACGCCTTCAACGACAAGGCGAGCGCCCGCAAGCAGTGGTTCAACGGTGGCATCGCCGCGTTCGACTACGACAGCTTCGTGGCCTGGAACCAGTACTACGCCGACAACACCGCCGGTGACGCGTTCGCGGTGAACATGCTCGACGTACCGGGTTTCGACGGCGGTGACGGTGCGCCGTGGATGGGTGCGGCGCTGAACAACGTCACGGCGTTCAACAAGGACACCAAGCACTCGCCGGAGACGCTGCTGAAGATCGCGAACTGGATGGCCGCGCCGTTCGGCACCGAGGAGTACATGTTCCGCAAGTACGGCGTCGCGGGCCGGCACTACACGTTGCAGGGCACGGACCCGATCCCGTCGAAGGCCGGCACCGTGGAGACCGGCATCGGCCTGCAGTACATCAGCGACTCGACGCTGGCGCTGTACTGGGCCGGCAAGCCGGACGTCCCGCAGAAGCAGCACGCGATCCAGCAGAAGGTCGCCAAGCGGCTCGTGTACGACGCGTCGTACGGGCTGTACTCCGACACGGCGTCGAAGAAGCAGGCGCAGCTCAAGAAGACGCTGGACGACCTGGAGAACCAGATCGTCCAGGGCAAGAAGCCGGTGTCGGACTGGGCGGCCGCGGTGCAGACCTGGAAGTCGTCCGGTGGCGACAAGATCCGCGCCGAACTCGAGCAGGCGCACGCCGACACGGCAGGGAAGTAATGCTGCAACGTTCCTCGAAGCGTCCGCAGCAGCAGCTGAGCCTCGGCCGGCGGCTGCTGCGGGATCGCGTGCTGCTGCTGTTCGCCCTGCCGGGCGTCGCGCTGATCATCGTGTTCCACTACGTGCCGTTGCTCGGCAACGTGATCGCGTTCAAGGACTACCAGCCGTTCCTCGGGATCGGCGGCAGCGACTGGTCGGGCTGGGAGAACTTCGGTGTCATCTTCAACGGCGATCCGGCGTTCCTGCGGGCGTTGAAGAACACGCTGATCCTCACCAGCCTGCAGTCGATCTTCGTGTTCCCGGCGCCGATCCTGCTCGCGCTGCTGCTGAACTCGTTGTTCTCCGAGCGGATCAAACGGATCGCGCAGAGCATCCTGTACCTGCCGCACTTCATGTCCTGGGTGATCGTGGTCGCGCTGTTCCAGCAGATGCTCGGCGGCAGCGGTCTGCTGAACAACTACCTGCGCTCACACGACCTGTCGACGGTCAACATCATCGGCAACTCCGAACTGTTCCATGTGCTGCTGACGTCGCAGATCATCTGGAAGGACACCGGATGGGCCACCATCCTGTTCCTGGCCGCGCTGTCCCAGATCGACTCGCAGCTGTACGAGGCGGCGAGTGTGGACGGTGCCGGCCGGATGCGGCAGCTCTGGCACGTCACGCTGCCCGGGCTGCGCGGGATCATCATCCTGCTGTTCATCCTGCGGCTCGGTGACTCGCTGACCGTCGGGTTCGAGCAGATCATCCTGCAGCAGCAGGCGGTCGGCCGGGACATCAGCGAAGTACTGGACACCTACGTCTACAACAACGGTGTCCTCGGCGGGGCCTGGGGCGTGGCGGCCGCGGTGGGTCTGGTGAAGGGCGTCGTCGGCGTGATCCTCGTGCTGACCGCGAACAAGGTCGCCCACATCTTCGGCGAGCAAGGGGTGTACCAGCGATGAGCAGGAAGATCGTCCAAGGCGTCCCGATGCCGGGCTGGCCGATGCGGGTCTTCAAGGGCCTCGTGCTGCTGGTCTTCTGCGCGGTCGTGATCATCCCGTTCGTCGGGGTGATCTCGACCAGCGTCGCGCCGAACAAACAGATCAACGAGTCCGGCGGCCTGGTGCTGTTCCCGAAGTCGGTCAACTTCGCGGCGTACGAGTCGCTGTTCGCCGGTGGCGTGGTCACCCGGGCACTGTTCGTCAGCATCTTCGTGACGATCGTCGGCACGCTGCTCAGCCTGACCGTGTCGTGTCTGCTGGCCTACGCCTTGTCGCGGCCCGGCTTCTCGGCGGGCCGGCCGATCCTGTTGATCGTCCTGTTCAGCATGTTGTTCTCCCCCGGCATCATCCCGCTGTACCTCACGGTGAAGGGCGCCGGGCTGCTGGACAGCATCTGGGCGCTGATCGTCCCGACGATGATCAGCGCGTTCAACGTCGTCGTACTGCGGGCGTTCTTCATGAACCTGCCCAGCGAGATCACGGAGAGCGCCCGGATCGACGGCGCCGGTGAGTTGAAGACGTTCTCGTACATCGTGCTGCCGCTGTCGAAGGCGGTGCTGTCGGTGATCGGCCTGTTCTACGCGGTGGCGTACTGGAACGCGTTCTTCTCCGCATTGCTCTACCTCAACGACTCCAAGCTCTGGCCGTTGCAGCTGGTACTGCGGACCTACGTCATCAACGACACACAACTCGGCAGCGCCGAGCTCGGCACCGAACTACTGCCACCGCAGGCGTCCATCCAGATGGCCATCCTGGTGGTGTCGATCGTGCCGATCCTGGTGATCTACCCGTTCCTCCAGCGCCACTTCGCGAAGGGCGTTCTGACCGGCGCCGTGAAGGGCTGATCGCAGCCAGTTCGCGAATGGGTCACGACGGGTCGACCGGGGGTTGCCCAGGGCAACATCAGGGGTGCGCCTGGGCAAACCCTGTGGGAACTGGGAGTACCGTCGAACGGTATGGGGATACAGGCGCTGGAGCGGGTGGGGCAGGGCGGGGAAGACCAGCAAAGAGGGGTCCAGGTTTTCTGGAGGGTGGTCCGGGAAGCGGTCCTGCTGGCCACCCTGTTCCTGGTCTACAGTGCGGGACGGCAGATAGCGGCGCGGCACACCGGGCCGGCGTTCGATCATGCCCACCAGGTGTTGTCGTTCCAGAACTGGCTGCACCTGCCGAGCGAGACATCGATCCAGCACTGGGCCCTGCAGTTCCCGCATCTGGTCCAGGGAGCGAACCTCTACTACGCGAGTGTGCACGCGCCACTGACCGCCGCCGTACTGCTCTGGCTGAGCATCTGGCGACCGAAGGCGTACGCGCATGTGCGCTGGACGCTGGTGTCCCTCACCGGACTCGCGCTGATCGGTCACATCGCGTACCCGCTCGCGCCGCCGCGGATGATGCCGGGCTTCATCGACACCGGTCTGCGGTTCGGTCAGTCCGTGTACGGCGCGGACCACGCCGGCGGACCGGTGAACCAGTTCGCCGCGATGCCGAGCCTGCACGTCGGATGGGCGGCGCTGATCGCGCTGTCGATGATCCTGATCACCCGGTCGCGCTGGCGCTGGCTGTGGCTGCTGCACCCGATCATCACGTTCAGCGTGGTCGTGGTGACCGCCAATCACTACTGGCTGGACGGCATCGTCGCGCTGGTGCTGCTGGCGGCCAGTCTGCCGTTCCTGCTCCGGCAGGGGCTGCACGCCGACAGGCCGCAGTCGCGTAATTCGGTTCCGCCGCGCAGGGTGCTCAAGTAACGTAGCCAGGCTCCCCACCCGCTGTGCTGTGCTGTTGGAGGTTCAGTCATGCCCCCCGAGACGTCCGACACCCTCCAGGCCGAGAAGGACTACCTGAAGACCTCCCGTGCCGCGCTGGCGGTGATGCGGGAGAAGACCGGCGCGCTGGAGATCCACAGCGCGGACCGGGTCAACCAGGAGTTCCTGAAGGCCGCCATCTTCCGGCGGATGAAGGAGCTGGAGGACGACCCGGACGTCCCGCTGTTCTTCGGGCGGCTGGACTACCTGGAGCCGACCGAAGAGACGTTCCACATCGGCCGCCGGCACGTGAACGACGCGCTCGGCGAGCCGCTGGTGGTGGACTGGCGGGCCGACATCTCGGTGCCGTTCTACCGGGCCAGCAAGACCGAGCCGATGGGTGTCGGGGTACGCCGGAGGTTCGGCTTCACGCACGGTGAGATGACCGCGTTCGAGGACGAGGACCTCACCGCGGGCGGTCCGGCCGAGCAGCACAGCGACATCCTGGACGCCGAGATCGAGCGTCCGCGTTCCGGCCCGATGCGCGACATCGTGGCGACGATCCAGCCGGAGCAGGACGTGATCGTCCGGGCCGGCGTCGACGACACGATCTGCGTGCAGGGAGCACCCGGCACCGGGAAGACCGCGGTCGGGCTGCACAGGGCGGCGTACCTGCTCTATGCGTACCGGGACCAGCTCAGCCGGGCCGGTGTGCTCGTGGTGGGTCCGAACGCGAGCTTCCTGCGCTACATCGGGGACGTGCTGCCGGCGCTGGGTGAGATCGAGGCGAAGCAGACCACGGTCGAGGAGCTGGTCGGCCGGGTGAAGATCGCCGGGCCGGGGCCCGCGCCGGTCGACGTACTCAAGGGCGACGCGCGGATGGCCGAGGTACTGCACCGGGCCGTGTGGTCGCACATCAAGCTGCCCGAGGAGGCGCTCGTCGTGCCTCGCGGGGCGCACCGCTGGCGCGTGGCGACGTACCAGGCCGAGGAGCTCGTCACCGAGCTGCGCACCCGCGGCATCCGGTACGGCGCCGGTCGGGCGATGCTGCCGCAGCGACTGGCCCACGCGGTCCTGCTGCGGATGGAGGCGGCGGGCGACTCCCCCGACGACCGCGTGCAGGACTCTGTGGCCCGCAGCCGCCCGGTGAAGCAGTACGCCGACGCGCTCTGGCCGGCCGTCGACCCTGCGAAGCTGCTCTTCCAGCTCTTCACCGACCCGGAGCGTCTGGCCGAGTACGCCGACGGAATCCTCACCGCGGAGGAGCAGGCGATGCTGATCTGGGACAAGGTGCCCCGATCGGCCGGTGCGGCCAAGTGGTCGGTCGCCGACGCCACTCTGATCGACGAGATCGCCGACCTGGTCGACCGTACGCCGTCACTCGGCCACGTCGTCCTGGACGAGGCACAGGACCTGTCCGCGATGCAGCTGCGCGCCGTCGGCCGCCGCTGCTCGACCGGCTCGATGACAGTGCTCGGCGACATCGCGCAGGGCACCACGCCGTGGGCCACGCCGTCATGGGACGAGGCACTGAAGCACCTGGGCAAGACAGGCGCCCACACCGAGGAGCTGACCGCCGGCTTCCGCGTCCCCGGTCAGGTGATCGAGTACGCCGCCCGTCTCCTTCCCACGATCGCTCCGCACCTCAAGCCACCCACAGCGGTACGGCGAGCGCGCGGTGAGCTCACCATCTCTCGCGTACCGGACAGCCTCGCCGCTGCGACCAACGCGGTTCGGGAGGTGTCGGAACGGCCCGGCTCGATCGGTCTGATCGTCCCGGACGCACTGGTGCCGGCGACCCGCAAGACCTTGGAGAGCGAGGGCGTCCCGTTCTCGGTGCTCGGTGACGAGGACGACGTGGACGCGCACCTGGACGTCGTACCGGCGTCGTTGGCCAAGGGTCTCGAGTTCGACCATGTGGTGCTGGTGGAGCCGGCCGGCATCGTCGCCGGTGAGGCCGACGAGCGGACCGGACTCCGGCGGCTCTACGTCTGTCTGACGCGTGCCGTCACCTCACTGGTCGTCCTGCACAACGAAGACCTTCCAGTGGTGCTAGAAGCCGCGTGATCCACCGGAGCGGCGGGACGAGCGGCGGGACGAACCGCCTCCGCTGGAGCGGGTCCGCGACGACCACGAGCTGCGCCGGTTCGATCCGCCGTACCAGCTGCTGTCGCCGTCGTCGCCCGAGCCGCTGCTCGACGAGGCCGCCCAGTCACCGATGGTGCTGCCAACGCTCGAGCCGAACCGCCGGAAGCGGCTGCCCGGACGGCGGGAGTGCCAGCGCGACCGCATCTCCTCGCCACGCCGCCGGAAGTCGCTGTCCGGGAACCACCAGGCACTGCCGTCACCGCGGGACCAATAGCCATCGACGTACGCTCCGAGGTCCTCACCGAACTCCCAGTACGGGCGCGGCGTCTCCACTCTGGTGACCATCCGGATCTGCGGCTGTGCATCGTCGACGTCGCGCTGCTTGCACGCCGCGCACACATCGACGTTACGCGCCGCCCCGTCGTCGGGCTTCCACTCGATCTGGTCGGTGCTCGGCCCGTGCCGCGGGTCGAAGAAGCACGGTGCGGTCGGCTTGGGGATCGGCTTGCCGGCCCGTACGGCGTCCAGACACACCATCCCGTAGCGCGCCGAACCGAGCAGCGTCGTCACCGCCTCGACATCACGGTCCCCTTGGGCCGCGTCCAGCCGGTGCCGGGCCTTCTCGACCGTGTCGAGGACGTCCTTGGACAGCTTGGACTGCTGCGGGTCCGAGGTCGTCGGCAGCTCGGAGACCTGCTGCGAGAGCGCGATGATCTCCTCGTTCAGCAGCGGCCTGGTGACCTCGAGATGGTTCTTCTCGTCCCGCCGCCGTTCCCGGCGAGCGCCGAGACCGGTCACGGCGCACCAGAGCCCGATGATGCCGGCCGCACCACCCGCGAACGGCGCGGCGTCGACGTAGAACGGCTTGTCCACGATCTGCGCGCGCTGGATGAACTGCTTCAGCATCGGCTCGTAGTTCGGTGCGCAGCAGTCGACCGCCTCGTCCACCGCGTCGCCCACGTAGTACGTCGGTCCGTGGTCGGCCCGCTGCACCGCGTGGAAGCCGCGCCCGTCGGACTCCGACTCCGCGTCGACAAGTACGGCGTACACGCCCTCGACGCCGACCCGGTCGTACAGCTGGTCGGCGATCTCCTCACCTTCCCAGGCGAGCTCGACGTAGTACGCGTTGCCGGAGGTGTTGATCTTGGACGCCGGGATGACTGCGATCCGGATCGGCGCGGCCGCGCTCTTCGCCGCGGCGTCGAGCTCGGCGATCTCGGACTCGCTCAGCTCCGTGACACCCGGGTCGACGTACACACCGGGGTCGCCGAGGTGACTGGCGACGGTGTTCATGTACGCCGCGGGGTCCGTGGCCGCGTGCGCGGGCAGCGCGGGCAGGACCCACAGCCCGACGACGGCGAATGCAGCGAGCAGGCGTTTCATCGTGCTCCTCCCGAGAGCCGATCGCGGCAGGAACCGCAGACCGGGATCTCCCGGGCCCGCCCGCCAGGTGGCGTGTACATCCAGTCCGTCACGGACATGCCGTGCGCCGGGTCGAAGAAGCAGGTGGCCCGGCGGGCCGGTGCGGGGGTACCGGCGACCTTCGTCTGCGCGCACGCCAGCCGCCAGCGCCCGTACTCGACCGTGGCCCGGACCTCCCGCAGCTTGTCGTCGCCGGGTTCACCGTCGACGACACGGCCGGCATCGGCGTACGCGTCCATCGCTGCTTGGACGTCCGCTGCGGTATCCACGCCATCGAGACGCACGTCGGCCGAATCCAGTTCCTCACCGAATCGCGTGACGTCCTCACGAGCAGCCGCCCGCCGCTCGTCCACCGTGTCCACCTCGTCCGGCAGCACGTCGTACGACGGCCGGTACAGCGCCGGTCCGGCGTCCTTCCGCAGACGCGACCTCCACCAGCGCAGTCCGAACCCACCAGCGACCAGAAGCACCAGCACGATCACCAGCGGCCACAGCCACCCGGGTGTCCCCTTGGAGGCTTTCGGTACGTCGAGTTGGTCCATCACCCCGTTGAGTGTCCCGACCGGATCGGACCGGCTGTGCTTGCCGAGCTCGTCGTTCAGGATCTCCGCGATCGGTGTGTCGACGCCGACCGCGCTCCCCCAGCTGATGGCTCCGCCGAACACGACGAGGTAGATGCCGTCCGCCTTCTGAGCATCCACCAGCTGATCGACGTACGTATGGGCCGCGGCGCTCTGGTCACCGGCCGCTAGTACGGCGGCGGGCACGACCGCGATGCGAATCGCCGGGTCGTGCCCGTTCACCCGTTGCGCCAGCTCGGTGGCGTCCTTGTCCGAGACCAGGGACCGCTGCGTCGGATCGACGTACACCGGTGAGGTCTTCCAGCCGTCGACCACCGCGGTGGGGTCGCTGGAGCCCGTCAGAGTCGAGACGAGCAACAGCACACCGGCAAGCAGACGCATGGGCAGAAGCCTGCCCTACGGCCGGTTCCTCCGACTCAGGACACTAGTCAGCGACCGCTGTGACGTAGATGTCCTCGTCACGCTCGAGCTCCTCCACCTTCTGCAGGGAGGAGTCCCGCCAGAGGACGTAGACCAGGCCGACCACGACCAGCGACAGCGCCGAGGCCAGGACCGGGAGGTAGCCGACGCCGAAGGCCTGGATGACCAGTCCGCCGACAACGGCCGACAGTCCGGCGCCCAGGTAGATCGCGGAGGCGTTGAGCGAGATCAGGAGACCACCGCCGAGCTCCAGCAGCAGGTTCTGGATCGGAGGGTTGAACGCCCAGGTCAGCATGCCCCACACCACCAGAGCGACACCGGCACCGACCTCGGTCGTCAGCGTCAGGTCGAGCGTGGCGAGGACTGCGGTGATACCGATCATCAGGACGACCAGGGTGCGCAGGCTGCCGAAACGGTCAGTAATCCGCCCACCGAGGAAGTTGCCGATGACAGCGCCCACGCCGTACAGGAGAAGGAGCAGGCCGGTGACGCTGCCGGTCAGGCCGGCGGTGTGCTTCAGCAGCGGGACGATGTAGATGTACACGCTGAACGCGGCCAGCACTGCCAGCACAGTGATCGCGAGGACGATCTGCACCCGCCGGTCGGTGACGCCGGCGAAGCGTTCCCGCAGGCTGACCACTGGCGGCGCGTCGACCTTCGGGAGCGCGGCGCGCTCGGCGATGGCGACCAGTACGGCGACTGCGGTGATGAGCGCGAACACGCCCTTGTACCCGAGTGACGGGCCCAGCAGCGTGCCGGCCGGGACTCCGAGGACCAGGGCGAACGTCAAGCCGCCGAACACGACCGCAACGGCTCTGCCGCGTTCCTCGGGTGGCATCAGGCTGGTGGCGAACAGCGTGGCGGCAGGGGTGTACACGGCGGCGCCGAACGCGGCCACGACGCGACCGGCGATCAGGACCGGGTAGTTGTCGGCCAGCGCGGCGATCAGGTTGCCGAGCGCGGCCAGGACCAGTGCGGCGATCAGCAGCGTACGGCGCTCCCACCGGCCGGTCAGCGTCGACAGGATCGGCGCGCCGATCGCGTACGACAGCGAGAACGCGGTGGCGAGCTGGCCCGCGGCGGTCAGCGAGACGTGCAGCTCGGAGCTGACGTCCGGGAGCACACCGGACACGACGTACGCGCTGGTTCCGACCGCGAACGCACCGGCGCCGAGCAAATAGATCCGTGCGGACATCGAATGACCTTCCGGAGACAGGGGATCAGTAGTTCGACGGTCATCGTACTACGAAGATCATCGAACTTCGACAAGCGTCGTACTATGGCTGTATGGCGACCAAAGTTCTCCCGCAGCCGGAGCGGGCCGAGATCCGCGTCGAGGCGGTGCTGCAGGCCTTGGGCGAGCCGGTCCGGCTGACCATCGTCCGCGCGCTCGCCGACCAGCCGGCCGGTGTCGCCTGCGGCGAGATCGAGCTGCCGGTCACCGCGTCCACCCGGGCCCACCACCTGAAGATCCTGCGCGAGGCGGGCGTGCTGTCCACGCACACCGACGGCACCCGGCGGATCAGCATCCTGCGCCGCGACGACCTGGAGGCTCTCTACCCCGGCCTGCTCACCGGCGTCCTGTCCGCCAAGCAGTAACCAACCGCAAGGTGCTGTAGGGGTGATCGTGGGGTGGTTGTAGAAGTGCGGCTGGCAGACTGAAGCAGTGGTGGAGCTGCGGGCGCGATGGGACGACCTGGTGCCCGGGTCTGCCTCGCTGGCCGACGAACTGGTCGGCCGGTACGTCGAACGCACCCGCCGCGCGTACCGCGACCACTATCTCGGCACCGTCCTCACCGCCCTGGACTCGCTGATCCAGCTGTCCACAGACCCGACCAGCGTCCGGCTCGCGGCGTGGTTCCACCGCGCCGTCCACGAGCCCGGTGGTACTCCGGCCGAGGACGCTGAAGCCTCCGCCCGCCTGGCCGAGCGGCTTCTCCCGGAGTACGGCGTACCGTCGATCCGGATCGCCGAAGTGGCCCGGCTGATCCGCCTCACCGGCGAACTCGCCGCCCCGCCACCGGATGCCTACGCGCCACCACGCCGGGACGCGAACGGCGACGTACTGCTCGACGCCGTCAACGCCACCCTCGCCGCCGACCCCAGCCGGTACGCCGTCCACACCGCCGAGGTACGCCGCGACGCCGGCGACCGCAAGGCCGCACTCGAGCACCGGTACGACGAAGTTCGCGAGCTGCTCGCGGGGCACCTCTACCGGACCCAACTGGCCCGCCAGCGCCTCGGCCCGGTGGCCCGCCTCAACCTCGAGTCCGAGCTCTCCGGACTGGACAGCGAGCTCCCGGCCCCGTGGCGTGGTTGGCAACAGGCCGCACTGACCGCGACCGCCACCTTCACCGCGATCGCCGCCGCGGTCGTCGCCATCGCCGCGTCCGGCGCCTCGTGGCAGATCCCGGCCGCACAGGACGAGGCAGGCTGGCCGACAGTCGCCCTGGCCGTCGTCTCGTTCTTCAGCGCACCGGTCCTGTTCCGTTGTGCCCGCAGTGCGAGTCAACGGGCCCGCCTCATCGCAGGCGCCGTACTGGCGATTGCGGTGACCGGACTGCTCGTCGCGTGGGCCCAAGCGCCGCGGACCAACGTGGCCGTCGGCGTCGGCCTTCGTGTGCCGCTGCTGATCTCCGCACTGATCCTGCTCGTCCTTGCCAGCACATCCGCTCTGGTCGCCTCGCTGCTCCGGACGAAGACCGCTCGCTACCTGCCGGCCCGCAACCTCGGCCAGCAGCTCGCCTGGCTCGCGGTGCCGGCGGTGGTCGCCCTCATCCTTTTGCTGATCGTCCAGCCGTTGTCGCGCAGCTATGTGCTCAGCTCCAACGAGCGGGTCGAGGGATCACCGCAGGAAGCCGGCAAGGCGGTCCCGTCCGTTCTCGACGGCGGGGTGGCCTGGGTCAGCGACTCGGTCGTCGGAACCGGCGCGGAAGAAGCGATCGGCACCCGCTACGGCATCGCGATCCCCCGACCCAACGGCGTGGTGGAGATGCTCGACGCGGCCACCGGCGAGCTGCGCTGGCGCTACAGCCGGTCCGACTCCGACGAGAAGCCAGTCATCGTGGCCACCGACAACGGCGCCTACGTCCTCGCACTGTTCGCCGACGTCGGGTACCTCCTGCTCGACGCGAACACCGGTCACCGCAAGGCCGCCTGGCCCGGCAACACCCGGGACCGCTTCGTCCTGCAGGCCCAGCCGCTGCTCACCGCCGAACGCTCCGGCAAGCTGCACGGCGTCGATCCGACCGGTCACCAGCGGTGGACGTACGAGCCTGGCGACTGCACTTCTCTCGGGGCCGTCGCGACCGCCGAGACCGTGCTCACGTTCGTCAGCCACACCTGCGACGACCGGCCCGACCAGATGACAGCACTGGACGTGCAGTCGGGCAAGAAGCTGTGGACCAGGACCTCGACGGACACCTACCGCCGACCGGTGGTCGTGGCCGGTCTGGTGGTCGTGGCCGAGCCCGGCGGCGACTCCGACGTACCTGCGGCACTGACCGCGATCGAGCCGCGGACCGGTGACATCCGTTGGCGCTGGGACGTGCCGCGGACCTGGTCCTGCCGCACGCTGCTCAACGCGGCCGGCAAGTACCTGGTCGTCGTCGACTGTCCCGGCCCGAGCAGTCTGGAGAACCGGACCAGCGTGGTCACGGCGATCGACGCCAACACCGGCCTGACCGCCTGGCAGACCAAGGCGCCGGTCAGCCCGCGTGTGAAGGTCACCGTCACGGCCGACGGCCGCGTCATTTCTCTGAGCCGCGGCGCCACAGGCTGCATGGCCAACATCATCAGCCGCGCCGGCTACCGCCAGGTCCGCCTACCCACCGGCATCCAGTGCGGCCGCGACCCCCGAGCCGTCGGCAACGTCGTCCTGGCCTCCGGCACCGAGTCCGTCATCGCCCTCCGCTGAGCTGTTGCTGGGCGGTGGCGAGGAGCTCGACGATTCGGGTACCGAAGGCGACGTCGATGGGATGGGACTCGCCTGACTCGGCGGCGGTGACCAGCTCCTCGGCAGCGAGTCGGAGCGCGTCGGCCGGGGCGGTACGGCGTTCCGGGAGCAGCGCCGTACCGGAGTCGCCCCAGACGCCGGTCTCGAAGTTGCTGCCGGCTGGTGGGGCGAACAGGGTGATGCTGGCGGTGCTGGTCGCGCCTGACTCGTGAGTGAGGACCATGTGGATCAGACCGTCCGCACCGCCCACGGCGGTCAGCTCACCGATCGGGCCGAGCATGGCGGACAGGTTGGACAGCGCGTGCGGGCCGACGTCCCAGAGCGATCCCCACTGCTCACGCCGCCAGGGCGAGTCGGCCGTCGGGTTGCCGGGCCGGTCCAGCGCGGCCAGCATCCGGCTCCAGCCACCCTTCCAGCCGCCGGTGGTCTCCAGGTCCGCGAAGAACGTGCGCATCAGTGGGTCGAACCGCTGGGTGAGGAAGACCACCGACGCGATGCCCTCGTCCGCCACCTCCTCGACCAGCGCGCGGGCGTCGTCCAGCGAGTCCGCGACCGGCTTGTCGAGCAGCAGGTGCTTCCCGATCGCGGCCGCCTCCAGCGCCATCGCCGCCTGCACCTTGGGCGGTACGGCGAACGCGACCGCGTCGACCGACTCCAATAACTCCGCGTAGTCGTCGTACGCAGGGGCTCCTAGCTGCTCCGCCAGCGCGGCGGTCCGCTCCGGGTGCCGGCCCCAGACTCCGGCCAGCTCGACCCCGGCGGCCGCCACGAGCCCTGGACCGTGCGTCCGCCCCGCCCACGGACCCGTCCCGACCAGACCGAAGCGCATACCGTCCTCCCAGAGCCGAAATGTGATCTGCACCGCAATATCCGTTGTCACGCGCCGCTGGTGAAGCGGTCAGGTGACGAGCCGATATCGCTTTGGCCACGACCCTATAGGGAAGCCCGGATCGGGTCGGCCGAGACTCCCAACCGGTGCCAGACTCCATAGCCATGGACCTGCGCGACCAGTGGAATCGCCTGCTGCCGCACGCGCAGCCGTTGGGCGATGATCTGCTGGCTCGTTACGCAGAGCAACATCGCCACTATCACAACCAGCAGCACCTGACCGAGGTACTGCGGACCGTGGACGAACTGGCGGAGTACGCCGACGACGCGGACAGCGTCCGGCTGGCGGCCTGGTTCCACGACGCGATCTACGACCCGCAGGCCGACCCCGGCGAGAACGAGGAGGTCTCGGCGCAGCTGGCCGAGCTCGAACTCGCGGCGTACGGCGTGGAAGCCGAGCAGGTCGCGGAGATCGGGCGGCTGGTCCGCCTGACCGCCAAGCACGACTGCGCCCCGGACGACCGCAACGGTGCCGTGCTCTGCGACGCCGACCTGCGCATCCTCAGCCTGCCGGCGGAGCGGTACGACGAGTACGCGGCCGGGATCCGGCAGGAGTACGAGCATGTCGCCGACCGGGACTTCGCCCGCGGGCGGATGTCGTTCCTGCAGACGCTGAGCGAGACCCGGCTGTATGCGACACCGCGCGGCCACGAGGAATGGGAACGACCGGCCAGGGACAACCTGACCCGGGAGGTCGAGTCCCTGGGCCCTAAGGCCGCCCGACCGATCGGCGGGCTGATCCCGATCATCTACTTCGGTGCTGCCCTCGGTGCGGTCGTGGCGTCCTCGGTCCTCCTCGGCCGTGGCCTCGGCGCGGCCGCCAAGTGGCCGGCCGACCCGTCCGACGTCGGTGGTTTCCCGGTGTGGGCACCGATCGCCGGTACGGCGGTAGCGGCCGCGTTGACCTGCGCCTGGTTCCGGCGTGCTCAGCAGCGGCTGGTGACCATCCCGGCGATCGTCTTCGGCGTGGTCGGCATGGTCGCCATCGGCGTGTGCTGGTGGCGCTGGCCGGCCGCGCAGCCCGGCGCGGCGATGTCGGAGCGCTGGCCGTACCTGCTGATCGCCTCCGTGGCCCTGGTGCTCGCCAGTGCCTTGCTGGCGCTGGCGCGGCGGCTGCGGTTGGCACCGCCGTACGCACAGGCTCCTCCGCGCTGGCTGGGTGTCGGCGCTACGGCTGCGTTCGGCGCACTGCTGGCGTGGGTTGTGGTGTCGGCCGGTGAGCCGTTCGTGCAGGCCCGGCTGGAGACCGCCAACACGGTCAGCACGACCACCACGATCCAGCCGACCCAGCTGCCCGTCCAGCTCGACGGGACGCTGGCGTGGAGCCGGGAGGTCCCGGCCACCGGCGCCATCACCGGTACGGCGGGTGGGGTGGCCGAACTGCGGTCGGACGGCGTCGTGATGTCCGACGCGGCCACCGGTCAGATCCGCTGGCGGTACTCGCGGGCCGACGTACAGGACGCCGCGTCGAGCGGCGCGAAGGGTCTGCTGGTGTCCCCGGACGGGCGGACGATCGCTGCGCATCTGCCGCGGTCCGACTACCGCGAGCCGGCGGGCATCGACCTGCCGACGTACGCCGTACTGGATGCGGTGAGCGGCAAGGTGCTGACCGAGGTCGACACCGACGGGACCGCATTGGCGGTCGACCAGGACCAGCTGCTCGTGGCGGAAGGGAACTACGTCGTTGCGCACGGCGTGAGCAGCCCGACGCATTGGCGGGCGCAGGTGCGTTGCACCGTGACCCAGGGCGAGCTGGTCGGCGACCAGGCGGTCGTGGTCGATGCGTGCGCCGGGAACGGTGCCGTTGTCCGCGGTCTGGATCTCCAGACCGGCGCTCAGCGCTGGGAGGTCGACCTGGGCTCGCGGATCGAGCTGAGCTCGGAGCTGGACCCGACGACGTGGGTCGGCGACCTGGTCGCCGTACCGGACACGCGTGAGGTGTCGGGACTCATCTGGACCGGTGCGGCCGGCGGAACGCTCTACCAGTGGTCGGTGGATGTCAGTGAGGGCCGCCTCATCTGGACGACGCCGGTACCAGGCACGCCGCGCCCACGGCTCGGATCGTCGTCCTGCGACGCCCAACTGGCCGCCACGCACGCCTCTCTGGTCCTCATCACCTGCCGCACCGGCGACGACCCCGGCCAGCCGCAGACGTACGACGTGTCCTCGTCGAGCCCCGCAGACGGGACTCCGCAGTGGCACCACCTCCTGCAGGTGCCGCCGAAGCTGCAGGAGCCGGAGTACCCGCGCAACGGGTTCGGGCTGCTGCCGGACGGGCGCGTGGTGACGCTGATGCCGCAGGCCAACGGCAGCTGCTCCCCCGTCATGATCGGCACCACCGGCATCCAGCCGCGGGCGATCCTGCCGAGCCCGAACGCCCAGCCGGTCGCCAAGTCCGAAGAGGTCACCTGCGACCAGCCGGCCGTCACGGTCGCCGCCGCGCGCCCGATCTTCTCCGACGGCACCCGGCTGTTCGCGCTCAACTAGCGCCCACCCTGCTCATCATCGTCTTCTTTCCTTCGCCGCCGTCGGCGGTGGGGAATTCCGTTGCTGTAGGCAGCGTTACTGTCTACCGTGATCCGCATGTTCCGCGTGGTTTTCGAGTCCGACCTGTCAGGCACCGGCCTGACGGGCGCTCCCACGTGGGCCCCGTCAGTCGATTGCACCGGCGCTCGAAGCTGACCCTCCTCCTGCCTCGCAGGACCCGCGGAGGAGGGTGGCCCGAACCGGCCCCCTCCACGCGGTGACAGCGCTGCGAGGGCTTGCCGGAGGGTCCTGGCTCAGACCGAATCTTCTGACAGGCAAAGGAATTCTCATGGCCAAGAGCCAGTTCGTGCGGACCAAGCCGCACCTCAACATCGGGACGATGGGTCACGTCGACCACGGCAAGACCACGCTGACCGCGGCGATCACCAAGGTGCTCGCGGAGCGCGACCCGAGTGTGAACCGCTTCGTCGCCTTCGACGGCATCGACCGTGCGCCGGAGGAGATGCAGCGCGGGATCACGATCAACATCTCGCACGTCGAGTACGAGACCGCGACCCGGCACTACGCGCACGTCGACATGCCCGGGCACGCCGACTACGTGAAGAACATGATCACCGGCGCCGCCCAGGTGGACGCCGCGATCCTGGTCGTCTCCGCGCAGGACGGCGCCATGCCGCAGACGCGGGAGCACGTGCTGCTCGCGCGCCGGGTGGGCGTCCCGTACCTGGTGGTCGCGCTGAACAAGGCGGACACCGTCGATGACCCGGAGCTGCTCGACCTGGTCGAACTGGAGGTCCGTGAACTCCTCTCGGAGTACGGCTTCCCGGGGGACGAGGTACCGGTCGTGCGCGTGTCCGGTCTGAAGGCACTCGAGGGTGACCCGCAGTGGACCGGTGCGATCGGCGAGCTGCTGGACGCGGTGGACAACTACGTGCCGGTGCCGGACCGCGAGCTCGGCGAGCCGTTCCTGATGCCAATCGAGAACGTGCTCACGATCAGCGGTCGCGGCACGGTGGTCACCGGTGCCGTCGAGCGCGGATCGCTGAAGCTCGGCGACGCGGTCGAGGTCGTCGGCCTCGGCCCGACGGTCAGCAGTACGGCGATCGGGATGGAGACGTTCGGCAAGTCGCTGGAGTCCGCGGACGCGGGCGACAACGCGGCGGTGCTGCTGCGTGGCGTGAAGCGCGACGAGGTACGCCGTGGCCAGGTGGTGGCGTTGCCGGGCAGCGTGCAGCCGCACCGGAAGTTCCGGGCGACCCTGCACGCGCTGTCCACCGCCGAGGGTGGCCGGCACACGCCTTTCGCCGCGGACTACCGGCCGCAGTTCTACTTCCGGACGACGGACGTGTCCGGCGGGATCGACCTGGGTGAGATCTCCCTGGTGATGCCCGGCGACACGATCGAGCTCGGCGTGGAGCTGGAGAAGCCGATCGCGATGAACGTCGGCCTCGGCTTCGCCGTCCGCGAGGGCGGCCACACGGTCGCCGCCGGCACGGTGACCGAACTGCTCGACTAGAACGAACCAGAACACGGCTGGAACGGAGAGGCCCTCAGCCCGCTGAGGGCCTCTTCCTGTGTCTGAGACCAGAAGCGATCAGTCTGCTGACCAGCTCTTTGCTGGAGACGGGAACCGCACCAGCAGCGATCAGGTCGTCATAGCGATCACTGGGTACGTCGTAGTGGTCCCGGTCGAAGCCTCGCGCCGGAATGCCGGCCGCCTTCGCGAAGGCGTGCAGCTCCTCGAGCGACTCGTCACTGACCAGGTGCGACCAGATCCGGTCCCAGGCCGGCCACGCGGGTGGGTCGATGAGGATCATCCGCGCGCGTCCTGCGCGTCGAGCAGAGTGCGCCAGGAGCGGACGAAACGGGAGTTCACGTACGCCTTCGTCCACGAGCCGTCCTGGCGGACCGACGTACCGACGTGGAACCGGCGTACCCCGCTCTGGAACAGCCACGGGACGTGCTCCGGCTGGAGGCCACCGCCGGCCATCATCACGCCCGCAACAGCAGAGTCGTCGCGGGCCAGCTTGCACAGGTCGTCCAGCCCGTGACTGACCCCGATGGACGAGCCGGCAGTCAGAACACAGTCCAGCCCAGGCAGAGTCCGCAGTGCGCGCCAAGCCTGCTGCTGCTCGAGTACGGCGTCGATCGCGCGGTGGAACGTCCACGGCGTACCGGCGAAGGTGCTGACCAGTGCGGACACCGAGTCGACGTCCACCTGGTTGTCCGGTGTCAGGAAGCCCAGCACGAACCCGTCCGCCCCGGCGGCGAGGTACGACTGCGCCATCGCGGTCAGCCGGTTCAGCTCGGCGCCGTCCGTGGTGAAGGAGTTCTCCAGCCGCAGCATCACCCGCAACGGCAGGTCGGTGACCCGCCGGATCGCACTGACCGTCGACACCGACGGGGACAGCCCGTCCGCCTCCATCGAGGCGCACAGCTCCAGCCGGTCCGCCCCACCCTCCTGAGCCGCTTCGGCGTCCGCCGGGTGCAGCGCGATGATCTCCAGCAACGAACCCATGGGGGCTATCCTCTCGCACCCGCCGGGAATTGGTGTTGCACTCGCCGCCGGGCTTCTGTATCGTTTTTCTAGAACGATTTAGAAGAACGATACAGAAGAGGTGTGCGGGATGGCCGGGGTGACACTGAAGACCGTGGCGAAGGCCGTCGGTGTGTCACCGTCGACGGTCTCCAACGCCTACAACAAGCCCGACCAGCTCTCCGCCGCGCTCCGCGAGCGCATCCTGGCCGCCGCCCAGGAGCTCGGGTACGCCGGTCCGGACGCCTCCGCCCGCGCCCTGCGCAGCGGAAAGGCCGGGGCCGTCGGGGTGCTGTTCACCGACAAGCTCGCGTACGCGTTCTCGGACCCGTACGCGGTCGGTTTCCTCGCCGGTCTCGCGGAGGTCGCCGAGGAGTTCGCCACCAGCCTGCTACTGATGCCCCTGAGTTCGACGGACCCTGCGAGCGGGAGCAACGCCGTACAGCAGGCGGCGATCGACGCGGCGGCGATCTTCTGCGTGCCGAGCGGGAACCCGGCGCTCGAGATCCTCGCCAACCGCGGCATCCCCGCGGTGTCGACCGATCGGGGCGACCACCCGGACCTGTCCTGGGTGGCCATCGACGAGGTCGAGGCAGCCGCGCAACTGGGTGAGCACCTGGCCCGGCTGGGGCACCGCGACGTCGTCGTCCTGGTGGACAACGCGCAGGCAGCCGGCGGCCGGCCGGTGGAGCTGACGCTCGACGAGGTCGGGTACACCGACTGCGAGCTGCGGATCCAGGGCCTGCAGAAGGCGATGCCCGATGCCCGGCTGCGGATCGTCTCGGGCGGGCACAACGCGATCGCGTCCGGGCTACGTGGAGCGGAGTACGTGCTCGACTCACAGGACCGGCCGACGGCGATCGTCGGGCTGAGCGACGTCCAGGCGCTCGGCGCGATGGAAGCGATGAAGGTCCGGGGACTGACCCCGGGTCGCGATCTGACGCTGGCGGGATTCGACGACATCCCCGCCGCGGAGGGCGCCGGGCTGACAACGGTCCGGCAGCCGATCAAGGACAAAGGACGCGCGGTCGGCCGGATCCTGCTCGATCCCGCCACCACTGAGCGCCAACTGCTGATGCCGACCCAGCTGATCGTCCGCTCGAGCAGCGGCCCGGCACCGAAGCGCTGACAACCGCACACACCCCTCAGGGCCACTGCGGCACCTGAGCTGATCAAACACGTCTCCGACGGCCGCACCCGGTCGCCGATCGATCAACCACGCTCTCAGGAGGGAGCAGAACCATGTCGTACTTCACCCCCGGAAACACCGCGGTCGAGAACGCCCGCAGCCTCAGCCAGTCGGCTCTCCCGAACGCTCCCCAGCAGCCGTACGACGAGCCCGCGCCGCGCCGCGCGTGGGCGGTCCGGGCCCGCGTCGGCGCCGTACTGCGCACCGCCGCGGAACGCGAACTCCGCCTCGCCAACCGCATCGACCCCACCCCCACCTGCCCCCACCCCGCATCCTGACCCTCGAACCATTTGAGGGGTGAACCTCCCGAACGCACCGTTCCCTCCCCGCACGCATGGGGCAAAGGGGCAAGCCGGGAGGTTCACCCCTCAAGTGCGGCGGGGCTCTGGCGGGGTTTTGTCGGTGGGTTCTGGCACCCTGAAGGGCGATGAATGAGCCAGGGGTGCTGCTGACCGCGCGGGCGATGGTCCTCCATGACCTCGCCGCACGCGGTTTCAACGACGCGACGATGGTGTCCCTGCTGGAGGACGCCGTCGCCGGCCGCCAGTGGTGGCTGGATCAGTGGCCGGACGGCGCCGAGCACATCGCCGGCCTGGTCGCGCAGGACGTCCAGGACCGCCTGGTCGACTCGGGCGTCCGGTGGCCGCGCTGCACCGCCTGCGACGACCTGCACGATCACGAACTGCGGATCGAGCCGGAGCTCGGCCCCGACCCACACTGGGTCTGCGAGCGGGCAGGGATCAGCGTCGCACCCCTGGGGCAGCTCACCTGACCCTCCGGGTAATACCTGATTGATCTACATGTAGGCAGACTACTATTGTCTGTCTACATGATGAGGCTGAGGGCACTCCAGGTAGTGGCCGGCGTACATGCGGTGGGGATCTGCCTGCAACCGGTGTTCGCGGGGGTCTACCTGAACGGCTCCCCCACCGGCGTCCGGATGCACGAGCCGACCGGACTGGCGCTCGCCTTCCTCGGGCTCGCCCAGTTGCTGTTAGCAACGATTTGGTGGCGGTCCGGTGGTCGCTGGACGGCACCCGCGGCCGGCCTGCTGATCGTGGCCGGCGAGGTCCTCCAGGTGGTCGTCGGGTACAGCCGCCAGCTCGCGATCCACATCCCGCTCGGCATCGCGCTCGTCGCCGGCTCGCTCGCCTTCGCGTACTGGATCGCGCGCCAACGACAGGTCGTGCCCGCATGACCACCATCGCGGCCCCGACGGTACGCCGGCCCCGCGTCAGCCTGCAGCTCCTTCGGATCACCTTGGTCCTGCACGCCCTTCTCGTGATCGCGCAACCGATCGCCGCCGGGTACTTCCTGTCCGGAAACGTGGACGCGATGACGAACGTGCACGGTGCGATCGGCGGATCGGTGTGGATGATCGCACTGCTGCAGACCGTCGTCGCCGCGTTCTACACACTCGCCGGGCGCGGCCGCATCTGGCCGTCCGTCGCCTCCGTACTGCTCGTGGTCGCGGAGTTCGTCCAGCTCGTCTACGGCTACCAGCAGAACTTCGCGGTCCACATCCCGCTGGGCACCGCCATCGTCACCACCGTCGTCTGGATGACGGTCTGGTCGTTCCGTTCCACCGCAGGCCTGAGTCGCCGGGAGGCGAAGCGATGAAGATGTCCCGCCGCGGGTTCCTGGCCGTTGCCGGAGGCACCGGTGCCGCCCTGACCGTGACCGGATGCGGCGAGGAGGCGAAGCCCGCGCAGGCCGGCGAACTCCTGCGCAGCAAGGCGAAACTCCCCACACCGTTCCAGGTCCCGCTCCCGATCCCGCCGGTGAAGAAGCCGATCCGTTCGGACGCGCAGGCCGACTACTACCAGGTCGTCCAGCGCAAGGCGAGCCTCGAGATCCTCCCCGGCCTGAAGACCGAAGTGATGGGGTACGACGGCCTGCTCCCCGGCCCGACCTTCGACGTACGGAGTGGACGCACCACCGTGGTCGAGCAGGTGAACGAGCTCGACGTGTCGACCGTGGTGCACCTGCACGGCGGTCACACGCCCGCGCCGAGTGACGGCTGGCCGCTCGACATGATCATGCCCGCGAACGGCGCGCACGGCGCCGGCCATCACATGATGGGTGGCGGCGACATGACGATGGGCCGCCGCACCTACACGTACCCGAACACGCAGCGCGCCGCGACGCTCTGGTACCACGACCACACGATGGACTACACCGCCCCGCAGGTGTACCGCGGACTGTTCGGTCTGCACATCATCCGCGACGACGAGGAGGCGAAACTCCCGCTGCCGAAGGGCGATCGGGAGATCCCACTCGTTATCGCGGACCGGGCATTCGACGCCGACGGGTCGTTCTTGTACCCCGCCGCGAAAGACGGTCCCGGCGTCGAGTCGGCGTACATGGAAGGTGTCGTCGCGGACGTCACGCTGGTGAACGGTGCGCCGTGGCCGGTGCACGAGGTCGACGCGGTGCGCTACCGCTTCCGGATCCTGAACGCCAGCAACGCCAGGCGGTACGAGCTCGCCTTCGACAAGGGTCCCGCGACCTTCGTCCAGATCGGGAGCGACGGTGGACTGCTCGACAAGCCGGTCGAGCACCAGACGCTCGTGATCGCACCGGCCGAACGCTTCGACGTGATCGTCGACTTCTCGCAGTACCAGCCGGGTGACGAGGTCACGGTCGTCAACAAGCTGGACAAGTTCGCGAACGTCCTGCGTTTCAAGGTCGCCCGCAAGGCCGCCGACGACACCAGCATTCCGGTGACGCTCTCGTCGTACGCCGTGACGCCCCGACCGACCGGCGTCGTACGGCGGGAGTGGCGCTTCCGCCGCGGTGACGCCGGGGACCACCGCGGCTGGACGATCAACGGGAAGGGCTTCGATCCCGCGGTGATGCAGGCGCAGGTGCAGCTGGACCAGTACGAGATCTGGTCGTTCGTCACCGATGTCCACCACCCGGTGCATGTCCATCTGGCGCCGTTCCAGGTCCTCACGCGGGGCGGGAAGAGCAAGCTGTCGGCGTACGACCACGGCTGGAAGGACACCGTCGACATCCGGCCGGCCGAGGTCGTCGAGGTGCTGGTCAGGTTCACCGCACACAAGGGCAAGTACCTGATCCACTGCCACAACCTCGAGCACGAGGACATGGCGATGATGGCGGCCTTCGAAACGATCTGATCCGGCTCGCCCCTTGACGGTGGCGACAGCCCGTCCCTATAGTCAACATATCGGTTGATCAAGGGAATGGTTGATAAAGATGACGGTTGACGACGATCAGCTCGACCGGTCCTTCGCGGCCCTCGCGGACCCGGTCCGGCGGGCGATGATCGCGCGGCTGTCGCGCGGCCCGGCCACCGTGAACGAACTGGCCGAACCGTTCCCGATCACCAAACAGGCGGTGTCGCGGCACATCCAGGTGCTCGAGGCCGCCGGGCTGATCACCCGGACCCGGGACGGCCAGCGCCGCCCGTGTCACCTGGTGCCGGCCGCCCTCGAAGCCCTGACGAGCTGGATCGACGAGTACCGGCTCGAGACCGAGCGCCGCTTCCGCCGGATGGACGCGCTGCTGAACACCGTGAAGGAGAAGGACCAATGAGCGAGACCACGATCAACGCCCCCGCCGGAACCCCGTTCGTGGAGGTCACCCGGGAGTTCGACGCCACGCCGGCGCAGCTGTTCCGGGTACTGTCCGACCGCGACCTGGTCGCGCAGTGGATGGGCCCGCGCGAGCTGGAGATGACCGTCGAGGAGTACGACGTACGCTCCGGCGGCCGGTACCGCTACATCCACCGCGACGACTCCGGTGAGTACGCGTTCCGCGGCGTCTTCCACACCGTCGACCAGGACAAGCTGATCATCCAGACCTTCGAGTGGGAGGGCGCGCCGGGCGAGGTCTGCCTGGAGAAGGCGACCCTCGAGCCGACCGCGACCGGGGTCCGGCTGCACCAGCAGTCGGTGTTCCCGTCGGTCGGGAGCCGGGACCAGTTCGTCGCGTCCGGGATGGAGCACGGCGTCCGCGACTCGATGGACCGGCTCGCCGAAGTCGTCGCCAAGGAGGGCTGACCCATGACCCAGGTCGTGGTGGACATCTCGGTGTCCGTCGACGGGTACGTGACCGGACCCAACGCCGGGATCGGCAACGGCCTCGGTGACGGCGGTATGGCCCTGCACGACTGGGTCTTCCACGGCACCGACGCGGACCGCGCCGTCCTCGACGCCGCCTTCGAGGCGAGCGGCGCGGTCGTCCAGGGCCGGAACCTGTTCGACATCATCGACGCCCCGGACGGCTGGAGCGAGGAAATGGGGTACGGCGCGAAGCCGACCGGCGAGATCAACCCGCCGGTCTTCGTCGTCACCCATGCACCGCCGGAGAAGACCCGGCTGGGCGACCGCTTCCGGTTCGCCGGCAGTCCCGGCGAGGCCGTCGCGCAGGCGCTGGAAGTTGCCGGCGGCAAGGACGTGGTCGTGATGGGCGGCGGTCAGATCTGTCATGCGGTGCTCGCCGAGGGGCTGGCCGACGTACTGCGGCTGCACGTGGCACCCGTCGTACTCGGGGCCGGGACGCGGTTGTTCCCGGCCGAGCCGGCTGCTGGTGTGGGGCTCGAGTTGATCGAGGCGGTGTCCACGCCGGCGGCGCAGCATCTGACCTACCGGGTGGTGAAGTAGCCATGGGCAACGTGATCGCCACCGCGGCAGTCTCCCTGGACGGGTTCGTCGCGGACGAGAAGGACCAGGTCGGGCCGCTGTTCGACTGGTACGGCAACGGGCCGGTCGAGATCTACGGGACCGACCCGGGGCGGCCGTTCCGGGTCAGTGAGGCGAGTGCGGCGTACCTGAGGTCGACCTGGCCGAAGGTGCGGTCGTGCGTCATCGGTCGCCGGCTGTTCGACATCACCAACGGGTGGAACGGCGTACCCGCGGTCGGCGAGCACGTCTTCGTCGTGACGCACGAGCCGCCTGCCGACTGGCCGTTCCCGGATGCGCCGTTCACTTTCGTCAACGGGATCGAGGAGGCGATCGCGCAGGCCAAGGCGTACGCGGGCGACGCCGACGTCAGCGTCACCGGCGGCAACCTCACCGGTCAGGCGATCGCGGCCGGGTTGGTCGACGAGATCGCCTACAACCTCGTCCCCGCACTACTCGGTTCCGGCGTGAAGTTCTTCGGTGAGTACGTCGGGCCGGAGGTACTGCTCGACAACCCACGGATCGTCGCGGGTGACCGGGTCACCCATCTGCACTATCGCGTCAGCAGCGGATGATCGGCGATCACGGTGCGGGAGCCCGGCGCCACCTCGGTGAAACCGGCGTCCTGCACCACCGGGAGCCGCGTGGCCAGCAGTTCCTGCCACTGGGCGCGGCCTGCGGTCCGCACCGCCAGCGCGAAGTCGGCCGCCGCCCACTCCTTGCGCGCCGCTGCCGACAACCCCCACCACGCGAGCTGCGCCGCATGCCCACACTGCGCCATCGCCTTACCGCTCGACATCTCCAGATCGGGGTTGACCCACAGCACCGGTACGCCGGGTTCGGGCGCCGCAAGCTCCGCGGTGTCCTCGAAGTCCGTCCCACTCACCTGAAGCTTGAACAACTCCACCGGCACCACATCCACCCCACTGGGCGGAAACACCCGAACCTCAGCCACGGGACTCACGTCCCCGGTTTCCGGCTGTGCAGCGCCCGCTCCGGTTCCTGTGATCGTGATGCCCGGTAGCGCCTCGACCCGGCGCCACTCGGCTCCTCGGGCGCGCTTCGTGATCTTGCGGATCCGGTTGTCCTGCCATGCGGCCATCGACCCCGCCCACTCGCCCTCGCCCGTCGAGCGGTCGTCCGCGAGGATCGCCAGCACAGCACGGGCGGCGGTCTCCAGAGCATCGGTCTGGGCGGGCCGAGCGTTCTTCTCGACCCGGACCACCAGCGTCAGCACATACTCGTCCACCCCGCGAGTCTGACATGTTGACCGGTCGCGACAAGTTGTAGGTTGGCGGCATGCGGCAGTACCTCGATCTCCTCCAGCATGTGCTCGACCACGGCGCCGAGAAGGGGGATCGGACCGGGACAGGCACGCTGAGTGTGTTCGGGTACCAGTCGCGGTACGACCTCCGCGAGGGGTTCCCGGCGGTGACGACGAAGAAGCTGCATCTGCGGTCGGTGATCGGCGAGCTGATCTGGTTCCTCAGCGGCTCGACGAACATCAAGTGGCTGCACGAGAACAACATCAGCATCTGGGACGAGTGGGCCGACGAGAACGGCGAGCTCGGCCCGGTGTACGGGTACCAGTGGCGCTCCTGGCCGACCCCGGACGGACGGCACGTCGACCAGATCACCAAGCTCGTCGAGTCGATCAAGACCAACCCGGACTCGCGCCGGCACATCGTCAGCGCGTGGAACGTCGCGGACGTGGACGACATGGCGTTGCCGCCGTGTCACACCATGTTCCAGTTCTACGTCGCGGACGGACGGCTGTCCTGCCAGCTGTACCAGCGGTCGGCCGACATCTTCCTGGGTGTGCCGTTCAACATCGCGTCGTACGCGCTGCTCACGCACATGGTCGCGCAGCAGACCGGTCTCGAGGTGGGTGACTTCGTGCACACCCTCGGCGACGCGCACCTGTACCTGAACCACCTCGACCAGGCCCGCCTGCAGCTGACCCGCGAGCCCCGGCCGCTGCCGACGCTGGAGCTGACGAAGCGCGACTCGATCGACGCCTACGAGATCGCCGACGTCCAGCTGGCCGGCTACGACCCGCACCCGGGGATCAAGGCGCCCATCGCCGTATGAGTCTCATCCTGATCGCCGCGGTCGGACGCAACGGTGTGATCGGGCGGGACAACGACCTGCCCTGGCGGATCCGCGAAGACCTGCAGCGTTTCAAGCAGCTCACCCTCGGCCACACGCTGGTGATGGGCCGCAAGACGTACGACTCGATCGGCCGCCCGCTCCCGGGACGGCGTACCGTCGTCGTCACGCGCCAGCCCGACTGGTCCGCCGACGGCGTCGACGTCACCCACTCCCTGGACGACGCCCTGCGGTACGACGGCACGCTCTACGTGGCCGGCGGCGGCGAGATCTACCGCCAGTCCCTCCCGCACGCCACCCACCTCGAACTCACCGAGGTCCACCAGTCCCCCGAGGGCGACGTCACCTTCCCCACCATCGACGCGGCAGACTGGACCGAAACAGCCCGCGACCCGCGCGACGGCTTCTCCTTCGTCAGTTATCGCCGCAGCTAGGTGGGGTCTGGTGATCACACGCCGTAGCGAGCAGGTGCTCGGTGTGGTAGCTCGGTGGGCGGGAGCGAAGGGCTCGATGCGGAGCATCGTGACCTTTGCTCACGCGCAGCGAGGTGCCGCACCGAGTACCGCGCAGTAGGCGTGTGATCACCAGACCCCACCTCGCAACGAGTAGCTAACGACTGGGCCGGGAAGACCTGGAACCGCGTAGATTGGGCGCGCGTCACGGAGGTACCAGGGTGGCCTCTCGGAGGGGAAGACGATGACTGAAGCTGACAACACCGCAGGTGCGGCCGCTGCTCAGCCTGCCGCCGCACAGCCGGCCGCGGCGCCGCTGCAGCCGCCGACCGCGACTGCGCCGGGCCTGATACTGACCGCGCCGCCGCCGTCACAGCCAGTCGCGGAAACCGCGGCGCCGAGTATGGCGCCCGCGGTCGACCCGGCCGCGTTGCCGGGGCTGGACACCAAGGTCGACACGTTCCTGAACTCGCTGATGGCCGCCGAGCCGCGGTCGCCGGAGTTCGCCGCGAAGGCGAGTGACGTCCGCAGCATGGGCGACGTCGACATCCGCGCCGCCGCCGAGAGCTCGAACCGGCTGCTGCAGTCCCCGGTGAAGGCGCTGCAGAGCGGTGGCCTGTCGGAGGGCTCGACCGTCGGCAAGACGCTGCTCGAACTCCGCCGTACGGTCGAGGACCTGGACCCGAAGGAAGCGAGCGGCCCGAAGAAGCTGCTCGGGATGATCCCGTTCGGCGACAAGATCGAGGACTATTTCCGCAAGTACCAGAGTGCGCAGAGCCACCTCGAGGGCATCCTGCACAGCCTGCGCAACGGCCAGGACGAGCTCGGCAAGGACAACGCCGCGCTGAACCTGGAGAAGCAGAACCTCTGGGACGCGATGACCCGGCTCAACCAGTACGTGTACGTCGCGGAGCGCCTCGACGCGCGACTGTCCGCGGCGATCGCGGAGCTGGAGGCGACGAACCCGGACAAGGCGAAGGCGTTCCGCGAGGACGTGCTGTTCTACGTCCGGCAGAAGCACCAGGACCTGCTCACCCAGCTCGCGGTCTCGATCCAGAACTACCTGGCCATCGACATCGTGATCAAGAACAACATCGAGCTGATCAAGGGCGTCGACCGCGCGTCGACCACCACGGTCTCGGCCTTGCGGACCGCGGTCATCGTGGCGCAGGCGCTCGGCAACCAGAAGCTCGTGCTGGACCAGATCACCGCGCTGAACACCACGACCAGCGGGATGATCGAGCGCACCTCGGAGATGCTCCGGGACAACTCGGTCGCGATCCAGCAGCAGGCCGCTTCGGCGACGATCGGGCTGCCGCAGTTGCAGGCCGCGTTCGCGAACATCTACGCCACGATGGACGCGATCGACACCTTCAAGGTCGAGGCGCTCGACAACATGGCCGCAACGATCGGCACGCTGGAGACCGAGGTGACCAAGTCGCGCTCGTACCTGGACCGGGTCGCGAGTCAGAACCAGCAGGTCGTGCACGGCAGCCTCGACCTCGACCTCGGTCGCTGACACCAACTCACCACCTGGAGACGGGGGACTGCATGGCGCTCGGTGACTTCTTCGCACGGCTGACCGGCCGTAAGGAGGAGCCCGAGCCTGCCCCCGTACCCCGGCCGCCGACGAACGACGACCTGCTGGCGGCGCTGGTCCGCGTCGAGCAGCTGGTCGCGGGCGGCGCCGTACCGGCGGTCGTCGCGTCGCGGGTCGGGCGGGTGGTCCGGGTGGTGCGGGAGACGATCCCGCGGCTCGGCAACCTGGGCGGCAGTGCGCAGGCGTACTCCGTGATGGCGACGGCGACCGACTACCTGCCGGAGGCGATCGGCGGCTACCTGCGGCTGCCGCGGCAGTGGGCCGACACCCGGCCGGTGGACCGCGGCAAGACGTCGCTGATGATCCTGATCGACCAGTTGGACCTCTTGGCAGCGACGATGGACAAGGTCTTCGACGCGGTGAACCGCGCCGACGCGGCGGCGCTGATCGCCCATGGCAGGTTCCTGCAGGAGAAATTCGGCACCGGCTCCACCGGCGGAGGCTTGGCGCTCGGCCCGACCGAGTCGACCCCAGCACCGCCCACAGCACCCAACACGGGGCCGAACAGCACTCCGAACACCGGACCGGCCGCTGGACCGAGCAGCGGACCGGCGGGGCCGTTGACACCACCACCTGGACGAGGAGGGACATGACCGGCGCGGGGGGAAGCTCGCTGCAGCAGGCGCTGTCCGCGCTGCTGGAGGTCGCCGGCCGCGCCGGGATCGCGGAGGACCGGGCCCGGTCCGAGGCGCTGGCGCTGGCCGCCGCGCTGGCGGAGTCGGCGCCGGGCGCACCCGCCGACTGGGGCAAAGCGGTCGACGACGCGACGACCCAGGACTTCTTCGACGCGGCCGTCCGCGGCCGGCGGTGGCGTGGCGCGCCGACGGCCGTGCTGAGCGAGTTGATCGCGGCGGGTTCGACCGAGAAGGCGGCGTACGCCGAAGCTCTCGCGGAGATCGCGTCCGCGGCGTGCACGTTGGGTGAACCAACGATGCGGGTCATCGGAAACGCTTCGGTGGCAGCCGCGGCACAACTGCAGGCCGCCGGCGCACGACCGCTTCAGGTCACCCCGACTCCTGCTCCCACCGCTCCCCCCGCACAGGAAACTCCGAAGGCCGAAGAGGTTCCGGAGAAGACGGTTGAGGAGTTGCTGGCCGAGCTCGACGAGCTGACGGGACTTGCCCGGGTGAAGCGGGAAGTGCATCGGCAGGTCGCCGTACTGCGGGTCGAGAAGTTGCGGACCGAGGCGGGGCTGAAGAGCGCGACGATCACCCGGCACCTGGTGTTCGTGGGGAATCCCGGGACCGGGAAGACGACCGTCGCGCGGCTTGTGAGCGGGATCTACAAGGCGCTCGGCCTGCTGTCCAAGGGACAACTGGTCGAGGTCGACCGGTCCGAACTCGTCGCCGGTTACCTCGGGCAGACCGCGACGAAGACCGCCGAGGTCGTCGAGTCCGCGGCGGGCGGCGTGCTGTTCATCGACGAGGCGTACAGCCTGACCGCCGGTGACAACGGCGCCGACCAGTACGGACGCGAGGCCGTCGACACGCTGGTCAAGGAGATGGAGGACCGGCGCGACGACCTGGTCGTGATCGTTGCCGGGTACCCCGGGCCGATGGCCGCGTTCATCGCCGCGAACCCCGGACTCGCCAGCCGGTTCCGGACCACGATCGAGTTCGAGAACTACAGCGACGACGAGCTGACCGACATCCTCACCGGGCTCGCGGAAGCGGCCGACTACGAGTTGGTGCCGGAAGCGCTGGAGCGGTTCCACGAGATTCTCACCGCGACGCCGCGGGACGGTTCGTTCGGTAACGGGCGGTTTGCCCGCAACGTGCTGGAGGCCGCGATCGGCCGGCAGGCCTGGCGGTTGCGCGACGTGACGGCACCGACGACCGAGCAGTTGCGTCAGATCGTGGCGACGGATCTCGACGAGGACGAAGAACAAGCCGAGCAAGGAGTACAGGCGTGACCCAGACGCAGAGTGCGCCGCCCGCGACCTGGTCGCCGGGTGCGGTGCAGCAGGCGACGGCCGGCCAGGCCCAGGGCGGTCAGGTCCAGGGCCGGCGCGGCGCGGTCGCCCAGTGGTTCGCGGGTACGCCGGGCCGGATGCGCGCGCTCCTGATCATCGCCGCCGCGATGAGCGTGGTCTTCGGACTCGCCGCGGCGCAGGGCTTCAGCCAGTCCGACGGCGCGCTCGACCGCGCGCAGGCGAACGCCGCGCAACTGGTCCGCATCCAGGCGATCCACACCAACCTGGTCAGCGCGAACGCCGACGCGACGAACGCGTTCCTGGTCGGCGGTCTCGAGCCGCCGGACCAGCGCCAGCACTACGTCGACTCGATGGCCGCGGCCGCCGGGCTGATCTCCGACGCCGCCAGCGCACAGCCCGCGGACCGCGAGGCACTCGGTGCGCTGAACAAGACCCTGATCACGTACGAAGGTCTGATCGAGCAGGCCCGGGCGAACAACCGCCAGGGGTTGCCGATCGGCTCGCAGTACCTGAAGGACGCCAACTCGGTCCTGCAGGAGAACTCGCTCCCCCTCGTGAAGGCACTCGTCGAGGCGAACGAGAAGCGGGTCGACACCGAGTTCGACGGGATCAGCTACGGCACCATCTGGATCGTCGTCGGCGGCGTGCTCGCACTGGTCGTCTTCGGCATCACGCTGCGCTGGCTGGCCGGCCGTACGCACCGCTACCTCAACGTCCCGATCGCCGCCGGCGCACTCCTCGTGCTGCTGACGACCGTGATCGGTGGGGTCGCGCTGGCGAGCGCGTCCGGCGCGGCGAAGGACACGCGCAGCACGGAGTACGAACGCACCCTCGCACTGTCGCGCGCCCGTATCGCGGCGTACGACGCCCGCTCGAACGAAAGCCTCACGCTGATCGCCCGCGGCTCGGGTGACAACTTCGACCAGGCGTACAACGCGGCGGCCGGGCAGGTTAACGAACAGCTCGGCAAGCTCGGCACGACCGACATGAGCCTGCGGAACCTGTGGAACGAGTACTCGACGGTCCACGCCAGGATCCGGCAGACCGACGCCAAGGACGGCAACTGGGACGGTGCCGTCGCGATGGCGGTCGGCGGCGACAAAAGCTTCAACTCCGTCGACACGTTCAAGGCCTTCGACACCGCGTCGAACGAGCAGCTCAACGACACGAGTACGGCGGTGCAGAGCCGACTGTCCGACGCTCGGGACGGACTGCCGCCGATCGGCTGGCTCGGCGTACCGATCGGCATCGTCGCCGCTCTGCTCGTCGCCTGGGGCATGTCGCAGCGCCTGGAGGAGTACCGATGAAGAAACTGATCCCGATCGCCGCCACCGCGGCCCTGCTCCTCACCGCCTGCGGCAACGGCAACTACGCCGCGACCCAGCTGCCGCCTGCGCCCGCGCCGACTACCCCGTCGGCCGCGCCGGCAACGCCGTCGAGCTGCGACAAGACCACCGAGCTGCAGTCGTACCAGCCCGAGGGCCCGCTGCCCGCGCCGAACCAGATGCCGGCGGGTACGACGATGGCGGACATCCAGGCGCGCGGCCGGTTGATCGCCGGGGTCTCGGCGGACAGCCTGCACCTCGGTGCGCGGAACCCGCTGACCGGCGTGATCGAGGGCTTCGACATCGACATGGTGAAGGCGGTCGCCACGGCAATCTTCGGCACCTGGAAGGGTCACCTCGAGCTCCGGGTGATCTCCAGCCCACAGCGGATCCCGTCGCTGCAGAACAAGAGCGTCGACATCGTCGCACGGAACATGACGATCAACTGCGAGCGCTGGCAGCAGATCGCGTTCTCGGCGGAGTACTACCGCTCCGGCCAGAAGACGCTGGTCCAGAGTGACTCCAAGGCCACCAAGCTGGCCGACCTGTCCGACCAGACGATCTGCGCCCCGGCCGGGTCGACCAGCCTGGACAACCTGAAGAAGGCGAACCCGAAGATCAAGCCCGTCACCGCCGACACCGACACCGGGTGCCTGGTGCTGTTCCAGCAGGGCAAGGCTGCCGGGATCAGCGGCGATGACACAGTGCTGGCCGGTGACGCCGCCCAGGACCCGTACGCGAAGGTGCTGAAGGAGCGGATCAGCGATGAGCCCTACGGCCTGGGCATCAACAAGGACAACGTCGATTTCGTCCGGTTCGTGAACGGTGTGCTCGAGCAGATGAAGCAGACGAAGCCCGGCAAGAAGACGTCGGACTGGATGATCTCGTACGACAAGTGGCTGGCCCCGGATCTGGGCGCGCTCACGACCCCACCGACGCCCGCCTACGGACGCTCATGACCGTTCGTACGCCGATTGTCTCGGCGCCCGCTTCGCCGGGGAGGATGGGGAGTGGCGTTCCGGCTTCGGAGCTGCTGGCCTATTTGAACGCTCTCGGGGAGTGGCGGGATCGGCGGAAGGCCGAGTTGGACGAGTTGGATCAGGCTGCTCTGCATGCGGCCGAGGCGGACGCGCTGAGTGCGGACGTCGTGCTCAGCATGACGGTCTGGAAGGCGGTCTCGGATCGGTACGAGCTGATCCTGGTGACCTGGGACTCGGGCCGGGTCGGCGCGAAGGAGACCGAGCAGATCTCGGCGCTGATCTGGGGTGGGCTGGATGCCGGCGCGGCCGGCGGCTCGCTCGCGGTTTCGTTGCCCGAGGCATGCAAACTGTCCGACGCACTGGCCTCCAGCCTGCGCGCGAAGCTCGCGCTGGAGCCCGGCGACGCCGACCTCGCCGCCCGCCTCCGGCAACTGCGCGCCCAGGTCGAGCGAATCAGTGACCTGGTCAAGCAGGAGCCCGCGAACGTCCGCGACAAGGCGCTCGCCGAACACCACGACCTCGACCGTCGCCTGATCGACCTTGCCGACCGCAACAAACGCGGCGCCGACATCGGCGGGCTCATCGGCCCGCTCGAACTCGACGCGGCCAAGGCCGAACGCGACCTGATCGTCGGCGCCGCGACCCGCAAGGAACGCGCCGCCGATGTGGCCCGCGCCCGCGCGCTGCGAGGCGAGCTCGAGGCCCAAGGTACGGCGGTCCGCGCGCTCGCCGACAAGACCGTCGCGACGGTCAGTCCGGCCCCGCGCCTCGCCGTACCGGATGTGACCGCGCTCGGAGCGGTGCCGAACACCCCGGCGGAGCTGGCCCAGTACCTGACCCGGCTGGACGCCGTGCGGCGGGCGCTCGGGCAGGCGCAGGCGGCGTACGGCGCGGCGCTCGGGCGACGGGACGAACTGACCCAGCTGCTGGACGCCTATCAGGTCAAGGCGGCAAGTGTTGCCCCGGGCAACGAGGATCTCGCCGAGCTGTACCGGCGCGGCCGAGCGGTGATCGAGGCCGAGCCGGTGGACCTGGCTCGCCTCGGTGCACTGGTAGCGGCCTACCAGGCCTACCTGGAAGGAACGAAATGACGACCTGCACCCAGCCTGGCTGCACCGGCTCGATCGTGGACGGGTACTGCGACGTCTGCGGCTCCCCCGCCGCCGCGCCGGCTGCGTCGGCTCCCGCGACGGGCGCCTGCACCCAGCCCGGTTGCACCGGCACGTACGTCGACGGGTACTGCGACGTCTGCGGCTCGCCCGCGCCCGACGGCTCGTCCAGCCCCTCGGCTGTCTCCGGCGCTCCCGCCGTCGTCCACGAGGCGGACCCGCTCAGCAGCCCGTCGACGGTCTCTCGCGCGTCCAACCGCCTGGCCTCGACGCCGCTCGGTTCGGCCCGCGCGGCGCAGGCCGGCTCGAAGCTGACCCGCAAGCTCGGTACGTCGTCCACGCGGCTGCGCGGCGCGCGCCTCGGTGCCGGACTGACGCAGGTACCGTCGATCCCCGCGATCGACGCGAGCAAGGCGATCCTGGCGAACCCGATGGTCCCGGAGGACCGCCGGAACTGCCCGAGCTGCGGCAACCCGGTCGGCCGGTCCCGCAACGGACAGCCCGGCCGCACCGAGGGCTTCTGCCCGAAGTGCCGCAACCGGTTCTCGTTCGCGCCGAAGCTGAAGGACGGCGACCTGGTCGGCGGCCAGTACCTGGTCCGCGGCTGCCTGGCGCACGGTGGTTTCGGCTGGATCTACCTGGCCCAGGACAAGAACGTGTCCGACCGCTGGGTGGTGCTGAAGGGCCTGCTGAACTCCGAGGACCCGGACGCGGTCGCGGCGGCGATCGCCGAGCAGCAGTTCCTGGCCCGCGTCGAGCACCCGTTGATCGTCGAGATCTACAACTTCGTCACCCACGACGGCGCCGGCTACATCGTGATGGAGTACGTCGGCGGCACGTCGCTGAAGACGTTGCTCAAGCAACGGATGGCGGAGAACCACGGGCAGTACAACGCCCTGCCGATCGACCAGGCGATCGCGTACCTGCTGGAGATCCTGCCCGCGTTCTCGTACCTGCACGACCTCGGCCTGGTGTACTGCGACTTCAAGCCGGACAACATCATCCAGGTCGGTGACGCGGTCAAGCTGATCGACCTCGGTGGTGTCCGGCGGATCGACGACCTCGACTCGGCGATCTACGGAACGGTCGGTTTCCAGGCCCCCGAGGTCGCCGAGGTCGGCCCGTCGGTTGCCTCCGACATCTACACGCTCGGCCGGACACTGTGCGTGCTGGCGATGGAGTTCCGCGGTTACCAGGGCCGGTACGTCGACTCGCTGCCGCCGGTCGGCGAAGTACCGCTGTTCCAGAAGTACGACTCGGTGTACCGCCTGCTGGCCAAGGCGTGCGCGAAGGACCCTGCGGACCGTTTCCAGTCCGCTGACGAGTTCCGCGTGCAGCTTCTCGGCGTACTGCGTGAGGTGGTGGCGGACAAGCAGGGCGTCAAGGCGGCCCAGCACTCGGCGTCCTCGCTGCTGTTCGGGACGCCGGGCGACAAGGCAGCCGGACTGGGTGAGGCGGCCGCGCCGTGGCAGCAGCTGCCGTCACTGGCGCCGGACGAGGGCGACAAGATGGCCGGCTGGCTCAAGACGGTCAGCGTGCCGGACCCGGCCAAGCGGCTGGAGCTGCTGGTCGACGCACCGGAGCAGTCCCCGCAGACGCTGCTGGAGGTCGCTGAGGCCGCTCTGGAGATCGGACCGGAGCGTTACGACATGGTCGACACGGCGGTGGCCGACCTGCTCAACTCCGACCCGTGGGAGTGGCGAGCGGTCTGGATGGCCGGACTGGTCGCGCTGGCCCGTGGCGACTCAGCTGCGGCCCAGTCCGCGTTCAACGCCGTCTACGGCCAGGTGCCGGGTGAGCTGGCACCGAAGCTGGCGCTCGCCATCGCCTGTGAACACAGCAACGAGTACGACGTTGCCGAGGGCCTCTACCTGACCTGTGCGCGGACGGACGCCAACTACATCGCACCGTCGGCGTTCGGTCTGGCCACGATCCGGACGCAGCGCAACGACCTGGACGGAGCGCTCGGCGCCCTCGACCTGGTGCCCCGCACCAGCGGCGAGTACGTACGGGCCCGTCGCCAGCGAGCCGGTCTGCTGGCAGGATCGGGGCGTGGCCTTCCCGCGCTCGCCGAGGCGATGGACAGCATCGCGACGCTGACCATCGACCCGGTCGACCGGGCCAACCTGGCCGCGAACGTGTTCCGGACCGCGCTGACCGAGGTCCAGCAGTCCGGTCCGCAGGAGGCTCTGCGGATCGACGGCCGGGCGGCGACCGAGCCCGCTCTGCGGGACGGGCTCGAGGCCACCTACCGGCTGCTGGCCGGCCAGGCCCAGACCCGGCCGGAACGGATCGCCCTGGTCGACCTGGCCAACGAGGTTCGAGGATGGACGTTGCGATGACGAGTAAGACCGAGACGGTCTGCCCAAGCTGTGGCGGCCCGGTGTCCGAGGCAGACCGCTTCTGCGAGGCCTGCGGTACCGAGCTGCCGCAAGCGGCCACACCGAACACGCCGGCGCTGGACACCGACACCGAGCCGACCGTGGAGATCACCACGGCGGCGATTCCGGAGGCGGACCCGGCCGGCCCGTGCAGGTCGTGCGGCGGCACGGTCGGCGCCGACGGGTACTGCGAGACGTGTGGGACCAAGGCCGCGAAGCCGCGGGACCACTTCGAGGAGCAGCCGGCCGCCTGGGTCGCCGGAGTGTGCGACCGCGGGATCCGGCACAGCCGCAACGAGGACGCGATGGCGATCGCCGCGGACGAGGCACCGGGCAGCCGCGCGCTCCTGGTCGTCTGCGACGGGGTCAGCTCGTCGCTCGACTCCGACGTCGCCAGCCTCGCCGCGGCTCGCGCGGCGTGTGAGGTGCTGTCGGCCGGTCACGCGCAGGGTCTCGGGACCGAGTCGTCCCGAAGCAGTGCGATCGCGGCCCGGCTGAAGGCGGCGGCCGACGCTGCGAGTGACGCCGTACTGGACAGCACGAGTCCGGACAGCCCGAACCCGGCGTCCTGCACGTTCGTGGCGGCGGTGCTGGAGGACGGTTTGCTGGTGGCGGGCAATGTCGGGGACAGTCGCGCGTACTGGTTCCCGGACCACGCGGAGGCGGTCGCGCTGACCGTCGACGACTCGTGGGCGGCCGAGCTGATCGCCACCGGGATCTCCCGCGCTGAGGCCGAGTCCGGCCCGCACGCGCACGCGATCACCCGCTGGCTCGGCAAGGACGCGCCCGACCACACGCCGCGGACCATGACGGTCCAGGTGACCGCGCCGGGCTGGCTGCTGGTCTGCTCGGACGGCCTGTGGAACTACTGCTCGGAGGCGGCACCGCTGGCCGACCTCGTACGTCAGACAGCTGCGGGCAACGGTGACGAGCCGAAGGCCACCGCGTCCGCCCTGGTCGACTGGGCGAACGCCCAGGGTGGTCAGGACAACATCACCGTCGCCCTGGCACGGATCTAGCCTTTCCCACCCCACCACCCCAGACAGAGGACCCGAGATGGCCGACTTCACCGCCTCCGTGTACCAGAACGAGTTCCTGCCCGACGGCGGGACCGACGTGCACGCCATCGTCACGGTGAACTGTGCCGGCGCCGGCTCCGCCGGGCAGTCCGGCACCGGTGACGCGGGCGAGATCATCATCGTCGACACCTCCGGCTCGATGGGCCGCGACGGCGTCCAGGCTGCCGCGTTCGCCGCGCAGACCGCGATCGACCAGATCCTCGACGGTGTCTGGTTCGCGGTGATCTCCGGCAACGACCGGGCGCAGCTGGCGTTCCCGCCGTCCGCCGAACCGGTGATGGTCCGGATGGACCAGTACACCCGGCAGGCCGCGAAGGACGCGGTGTCCCGGTTCTACGCCGACGGCGGTACGGCGATGGGCACCTGGCTGCGACTGGCGTCGCGGGTCTTCGCGACCGTGCCGTCGCTGTCGCAGAAGCACGCGATCCTGTTGACCGACGGCGAGAACCAGCACGAGACGCCGGAGGCGCTGACCCAGGCGATCGAGTCGGTGACTGGTCAGTTCCAGTGCGACACCCGCGGCGTCGGCGTGGCCTGGCAGGTCGACGAGGTACGGCGGATCGCGCAGGCGCTGCTCGGGACGGTCGACATCATTCCGGCACCGGACCAGCTGGCCGCCGAGTTCTCCAAGATCATCCAGAACGCGATGAGCCGTGGTGTCGCGCAGGCCGATCTGCGGGTCTGGGCGCCGCAGGGTGCCGAGGTGCTGTTCGTCCGCCAGGTCGCCCCGACGGTCGAGGACCTGACCAGCCGGCGTACGGCGGTCAACCCGCTGACCGGCTCGTACCCGACCGGGTCGTGGGGTGACGAGTCGCGCGACTACCACGTGGCGATCCGGCTGGCCGCTAAGGCGATCGGTCAGGAGCAGCTGGCCGCTCGCGTACAGCTGGTGCTCGGTGACGACGTGGTCGCGCAGGGCCTGGTGAAGGCGCTGTGGTCGGCCGACGAGGCGCTCACCACCCGGATCAGCCCGGAGGTCGCGCACTACACCGGGCAGACCGAGCTGGCGCAGGCGATCCAGGACGGTCTGGCGGCGAAGGCGGCCGGTGACACCGCGACGGCGACCACGAAGCTCGGCCGCGCCGTACAGCTCGCGGCGGCGACCGGGAACGAGGAAGCGACCACGCGGCTGCGCAAGGTCGTGGACATCGACGACCAGGAAACGGGTACGGTGCGGCTCAAGCGCACGGTCGAGAAGGCCGACGAAATGGCGCTCGACACAGCCTCCACCAAGACCACCCGGGTGCGGAAATGACCGTGAACTGTCCGAGCGGACACCCCTCCACGTCAACCGACTACTGCGACGTCTGCGGCCTCCCCATGACCGCAGCTTCGGAGGCAGCTGCCCCAGAAGCTGCGGCAGCTCCTCCTGTTCCGGAAGCAGCTCCAGCTGGGCAGAGCTGTCCTAATTGTTCCGAGCCTGCCTCGGCGGACGCGTTGTTCTGCGAGAACTGCGGCTACGACTTCACCACCGGCACCATGCCGCGTCCGGCGTCACCGCTCGACCTGTCCAGCGGCCCGGCGCCGGCAACCCCGCCCGCACCTGCGGCGGTGGCCGAGTGGGTCGTCGAGCGCTGGGTCGACCCCGACTGGTACGCCGTACAGCAGAGCGACGACCCCTGCCCGTCGCCAGGCCTCCCGGCCGTCATCCCGCTGACCGAGAAGAGCCTGCTGATCGGCCGCCCGTCCCGCAGCCGCGGCATCTCGCCGGAGGTCGACTGCGGCGACGACACCGGCGTCAGCCGCCGCCAGGCCCAGCTCACCACCGACGGCCAGCGCTGGTGGGTCGAGGACCTGCAGTCCTCCAACGGCACGTACGTCGCCTCCGCGGCCGGCCCGCTCCCCGAAACCCCGATCATCCCGGGCCAGCGCCAGGAGCTGAACGCCGACGACCGCATCTACGTCGGCGCCTGGACTCGTCTCGTCGTCCGCAAGGCCACCCCGGAAGAACTCGCCGGCCAGGCCTAGGTGGTGTCTGGCAATTCCGCGCAGTAGGCAGGGAATGGCCAGACACGACCTAAGGAGTAGTGCCGGGCTGGATCTCGCGGGTCCAGCCCGGGGCGGGGTTGAAGCACAGCCACTCGACGGCGGCCGAGCCGAGGACGATCGGGATCGCCCATGCCCACGGCTGGTGCGGAAGGCTGACGATCGCGACGGCCGTCCACAGTGCGATCCAGCCACCGCCGTACCCGCGCAGCACACCGCGGTACCAGAGTCCGCCAGGCGCTTCGGCGGCGCGCTGACCGAAGTACACGAACAGGTACGACGCGACTGTGATCGGCCAGAAGTACCAGAGCCCGCCCCAGTCGTACGGGACCATCACCAGCGCGGTCAGGCAGACCAGCGCGATCGCCCAGTGGTACGTCTCGCCGGCCCAGTTCAGCCGGCGACGGCGCAGCGTCAGGACGATCGCCAACGGACCGAACACGACGGCGAGGCTCCCGGACGCGACGTGCAGGATCAGCGCGATATCACGCATTTCGGCGACTCCCCGACCCCCGAGCCAACTGACATGTCAGGGAGCATAGGGGTCGGGGCGTCGCTCGTCTGCACCTCGAACGGTGCTGGTTCAGGTCAGCTCTCGGGGAACGACAGCACGCGCCGTACGGCGAACTTCCGGTACTTCTGACGCTCGAAACTGTTCGCCATCGGCACGTTCCCGAAGTCGGTGTCGGCGCGCACCTGAGTGGCGCCGAGCTCGGACTGCAGGTGCGTGATCTCGGCCAGCAGGTCGTCGCTGAACCGGTGACCGCGATGCTCCGGCAGGACGCCCAGGTACCCGACCGTCGGGCCGGCCGCGTTCGACGAGGGGATCGCGAACCCGATCAGCTTGCCCTCGCCGTCGTACGCCAGCCGCCACCAGGAGCGGTCGCTGTTCGGCATCGACTTGTAGAGCTCGAGCTCTTCGCGGGCCGAGGCCTCGACACCGACCCGGGCGATCTCCCGCGCGGTCGCGGCGTCCAGGCTGCCCTGGCTGACCTGCATGAACACAGCGACGAACGCCTCGTCGTCGGCCTCGGCGAACCGCAGCCGGGTGGACCGCTCCGGCAGCCCGTACTCCGGCTTCCACTCGTACCGCAGCCGGTCGGTGATCTCGGTCAGACCAGCCGCCGCACCCGCCTGGGAGCGCTGTTCGAGGGCGGTGACGACGTCGGGCTGGTCCTCCCAGTCACTGTCCAGGAAGAAGTGGTACTCCGGCGGCTCGGCACCGGACGGCCGGCTCGCGATGCCGTGCTTGATCAGCTCGGTCCACACCGGGACCGGGTCGCCGTCGCCGTCGCCGGCGTAGTACAAGCCGTCGATGCTGAACGGGTACTCGTCATCCGGGCCGCCCCACCAGATGGCGAGGGCCTGGATCGCGCCGTTCTCCTCGACGACCCAGGTCCAGTCGTGCCGGTAGTAGCCTGCGGCAACGTACTCGCGGTACCGGTCGAGCGTGACGGTGTTGACGGACTGGTTCTCGATGAGAGCAAGGATGGTGTCGAGGTCGGCCTCGACGGTGGTGCGGATGGTCACAGATCCTCCAGAAGGAGGCGCGGCTCCGCTCAGTGCGAGCTGTGCGAGCGGAGGGGACGCGCCGGAAAACAAGTCAGAGTGTTCATCGGTCGCTCCTTCCACTGCGCGGGATGTTCTCGCCGCGGGAGACTCTAGGCCAGCGGCCGGGTCATAGTCCAGCTGTTATTCACAGCTGGGATGTACCGGCGCCACTTCGACGGGGAAGCGTCTCGAGCATGAGAACCCTCATCGCTGCCGTGACCCTGGCGACCACCGCCACCCTCGGGTCCACGGCCTACGCCGCCCCAACCGCCCCGACCACCTCGTCGTACGTCGCGCCGCATGCCGGCACGGCACCGGCCGCGATCGACACCTGTGCACTGAGCTCGCTGCCCTCCCAGGCCTCCGACACCCTCGACCTGATCCACTCCGGCGGGCCGTTCCCGTATCGGCAGGACGGCACGGTGTTCTCGAACCGGGAGGGCATTCTTCCGTCCGAGTCGTCCGGGTACTACCACGAGTACACCGTGATCACGCCCGGCTCACCGGACCGCGGCGCCCGCCGGCTGATCGGCGGCGGCGCGAAGACCACGCCTGAACATGTCTACTACACCAGCGACCACTACGCCTCCTTCTGCGAGGTCGACGAGAACAGCTGAGGCGTCTGAGAGTAATGTCGTCGGCACGTTGGGTGATCGCTCCGTGGACGGAAGGATTCTTCACCGATGCCGACTCTGCGTCCTGTGCGTCCGGTCCTGCGGTCGGTGACCGCAGGACTCGTGCTGTCCGCCGCACTCTTCGGCTTCGGCCGGCCCGAATCCGGGCTGGCCGAAGCGACCGGCGATCCGCTGAAGCTGACCAGCGGGATGTACGCGGACCCGGCTTCCTCGGCGGCGGCCTACGTACGACGGCATCCGGAGGACACCGAACTCGCGTCGAAGATCGCATCCCAGCCGTCGGCGCGCTGGCTCGGCGCCTGGAGCGGCGACGTGAAGGCGGGCGTGACGGCGTACACGACGGCTGCGGACCAGGCCGGCAAGCTCCCGGTACTGGTGACGGACAACCTGCCCGGGCGGCAGTGCGGGATCGGGGGCGGTGCGCCGACTGCCGCGGCGTACCGACAGTGGATCGCGGCCGTCTCGGACGGAATCGGGGCGCGGCCCGCGGTGCTGGTTCTCGAGCCGGACGCGCTGGCGCGCCTCGACTGCTATCCGACGTCGGAGTGGGACGGGCGGCTCGCGCTCCTGAAGTACGCCGTCGGGCTGCTCGCGGTGAAGAACCCGAACACGTGGACGTATCTCGACGCGGGCAACGCGACGTCCGGCGACGCGAAGGAGATGGCACGCCGGCTGCGGCTCGCCGATGTCGGCAAGGTCCGCGGGTTCGCCCTGAACACCGCGAACTACTTCACCACCGACCAGTCCGTCGCTCGCGGCACGGAGATTCTGAAGGCGCTCGGCGGCGGCACCCACTACGTCATCGACACCAGCCGGAACGGCAACGGCTCCGACGGCAGCTCCTGCAACCCACCTGCCAGGAAACTCGGCACAGCGCCTGCCAAGTCGACGTCGCCGGTCGATCTGCACCTCTGGCTGCGTACCCCCGGAGAATCCGACGGGCCGTGCGGGCTCACGCCGGACCTACCCACTCGAGCCTTCTCGCCACTGCTTGCGCATCACCTGATCAGCGGCACCTGAGTCGTCGGGGCGGGGCGGGCCCGATCACGTCGCCCGCGCGCGGCTTGACAGTTGTCCAGATTTCGATGCGTTGTTACCAAAATCGGACCCCGGTGCTGCCCCTCGACCGGGGAGTGCAGCAGACTGGTGCGGTGATCGTTCCGGAGCGCCGCCGTACCCCCTCACACCGAGTAGGCGGACCTCTGGTCAAGCGGTCGTATGACGGCGTACCGTCGCCTGCATCCGGCCCGCTCCCGGGCTTGGTGTCACCTCCGCAGCACCGACCGCCTCATGATCGGAGGGCGTGAATGGCTTCCTGGCTGCTCCGCGCCCAATGGTCGCACCGTGACGAATCCGTCGAGCACCGCGCACTCCGCGTCGGGCGGACGCTGACCGCGGTCGCTGTCGCGTTTCCCGACGTACACAACTGGACCCAGGACGAGCGCTGGGGATACCACGTCCTCGAGGCGGACGGTTCGACGCCGCTGCAGGAGATGGTCGAGGCGACCACGAAGGTGCTCGCGAACGGCACGAGTACGACCCGTCTGCACCTGCAGAGCACCGGCGACCTCCCGTGGCTGTTCGATCTGTCCATGGGCGGCACGATGACGACGATCTCGGATCAGCTCACGCTGCACTGGAGCGACGAGGACGCACTGCTGCAGTCGGAGCGGTTCGCCCAGGTCCTCCGCGCGGTCGTGACGATCTGGGAACCGCAGTGGGCCAGCATCGCCGACACCGAGCTCGCGGCAGCCGCCGGCGTGTTCCGGCGCGGCATCCCGATGATGGGCTGGCTCACGTACGTCCGTGGCATGGTGGCCGGCGCACCGGGTATCGACATCGACCTCACGCCGTACGAGCGTGGCACCCTGCTGCAGGCACCGGTGTCCCCCGTCGACCTGACGCCGGTCCACATCTGCGCCGCGGCCGCGCTCGTCGGCATCGCGCCTCAGGAAAGCTAGTCCGTCACGACGCGCTGCCGGTCCCAGCGGCCGAGCTCCTCCGCGGTCGGCACCTCGAACTTCGTCTGGTACTCGAGAAGCTCGTCCCGAGTGATCCGGAACGTGCCCGGCGGGAGATTCGCGTTCCGCTTGTCGATCCGCTCCCACAGCACGTCGAACGGCGGGTTCAGCAGGATGATCTCTGTGGTCGCGCCGAGCTCGTGGGCTCTGGTGCGGAAGAGATCTCGTTCTTCCATGGACCAGCAGCCGTAGTCGAGGATCACGTCGACGCCGAGCACCAGCATTCTGGCGGCAACACCCCAGAACATCTCCGACTCGAGGACCCAGCGTCGTCCGTCGACCTCGTTGGTGTTGAACAGTGCCTGCATCCATTCGTCAGGCGTCAGTCTGAGCGCATCACGCTCTTCCTCGAGCCGGCGAGACCAGAACGTCTTTCCCGCGCCCGGGAGTCCTACAAGCAAGACCAGTACAGCCATCCCCAGAGCCTAGTGTCCTGAGTCGGAGGCGCGGCGACTGATTTCGGTGGTCAGGTGCGTGCATCGCGGTGCGTGGTCAGTGGCCTCGATGCGGAGCATCGTGGGCGCTGGCCACGTGCCGTGAGGTGCGTGCCTGGGCGCCGAAAGCGCCGTCGAACCTCCCACTCAGGACACTAGTGCCGCGTCAAGAAGCCTTCGGTTGTCAGGCCCTTGCCGCCCCTGACAGCGATGACCTCAGCCGGCTCTGCACGCGCCGTCGTGGCGCCGTTTTAGTCTGGCGCCGTTTTAGGGGTTCACCTCAGAAATGGTCCGTTCCCACGCGGCATGCCAACTGCTCAGGGACAACATCAGGGGTGAACCGCTCGAATGCCTGGCTGGGGAGACTCTCCAGGGTCGGATAACCGGGGGACGCGCTGAGCTGATGGACGACCTCAACGTTTCTTGTCACGGCACTAGGACATCCCAGGCTGTGGGGGATCTACTCAGACAAATGTTAAGGGCCACCCCGGATGGGGTGGCCCTTAACAGTGTGAATGTCCGGCGGCGTCCTACTCTCCCACGACCTCCCGGTCGCAGTACCA
>NZ_JBIALI010000009.1:0-234187 GCF_042873375.1 Kribbella sp. NPDC004875 | reverse complement strand
CTGCACGTGAGCAAAGGCCACGATGCTCCGCATCGAGACCTTCGCTCCCGCGCACCGAGGCACCGCGCCGAGCACCTGCTCGCTACGGCGCGGAACTGCCAGACACGACCTAGTTGCTGACCGGGCGGTCGGCCGGCGCGACGCCGGTCGACCCCCGGATCACCAGGCGGGTCTCGAGCTTGACCGTGATCGGCTCGCTGAAGTTCTCGCCCTCGCGGAGCTGGTCCAGGAGCAGGTCCACCGCGGCCGAGCCCAGCTCCGCGGCCGGGACATGGATGGACGTCAGCATCGGGTGCGTGACCGTCGACAGCGGGCTGTCGTCGATACCGATCACGCTGATCTCCCGGCCCACCTGCATGCCGCGCTCGGTCAGTCGCGACATCACGCCGAGCGCGATCAGGTCGTCGTACGCGATGGCGGCCGCGACGTCGGCGGACTGCAGCAGGTCGGCGGCCCGCATCCCGGCCTGGATCTGCGGCTCGAACGGGCCGAGCTCGCGCAGTTCCACGTCGTTCGCCGCGCAGGCGGCCGCGAGGGCGTCGCGGCGTTGCTGGTTCGACCAGGAGCGGCGCGGGCCGGCCAGGTAACAGATCCGCCGGTGACCGAGTGAGACCAGGTGCTCGACCGCTTCCTGCATGCCCTCGGACTCGTCGATCACGACACTGCCGGCGCCCTCGACCTCGCGGTTGACGAAGACCACGGGCAGTTGCTGCGCGAGCCGGGTCAGCTCGGCGGGCGCGGTCCGCGGCGAGGCCAGGATCAGGCCGTCCACCTGGCGGCTCAGGCCGCGCGCGAGCTCGAGCTCGTCGGCCACGTGCTCGTCGGTGTCGGCGATCAGGACGGCGTACCGCTTGTCGCGGGCGCGGGCCTGCACCGACTTGATGATCGGCGGGAAGAACGGGTTCGCGATGTCGGGGACGACCAGGCCGACGGTGTCGGTCCGGCCGGAGACCAATGAGCGGCCGGCCCGGCTCGGCGCGTACCCGAGCTGCCGGGCCACCCGTTCGATGCGGGTCCGGGTCTCGGCGTTGACCTTCTCCGGATCGGTGAGCGCCCGCGACACGGTCGAGGTCGACACGTTGCAGGCCGCGGCCACCTCCGCCAGCGTGACAGCCAATGCAGCTCCCGAGGTCGTCGTGGATCTTCACGGCATCGTAGCGCAAACGATTGCCGTGACTCTGGACCCTGATTGTAACCACTTCGACGGGATTCCACTGCAAACCGTTGACTCTTGCTGCAAACGTTGGCAGTCTCATCTCACCCCGGCCGGTCCGGCCGCGGATCGAAGGGAGATCCCGTGCGCTCCAGGAAGAAACTGACAGCAATCGTGACCGGTCTGGTCGTGCTGTCCGGGCTGACGGCTTGTTCGGGGGGAGGCGGTGGAGCCGCCTCGGCCGCCGGCACCGCACCGCTGACGGTCGCCGCGTACTCGCAGCCGACCCTGCAGCCGAACTTCAACCCGTTCTCGGTGAACGCGCTGCGCGGCACCATCGGGCTGATCTACGAGCAGCTGTTCGACTTCAACACCGCGCATCAGAACGAGTTCATGCCGAGCCTGGTCACGAAGTACAGCTGGGCCGCCGGTGGGAAGGCGATCGACCTGGCACTGGACAACCGCGCCAAGTGGTCCGACGGCAGTGCCCTGACCGCCGACGACGTGGTCTTCACCTTCGGCTACCTGAAGCAGCACGACCTGCTGGCGCTGCCGGTCGACCAGGTGACCAAGACCGCCGACGGCGTCCACGTGACGTTCACGAAGCCGGCGTACGCCGCCATCCAGGATCTCGGCCGCACGGTGATCGTGCCGAAGAAGGTCTGGGCGGCCAAGGACCCGGACACCGACACGAACCTGAAGCCGATGGGCAGCGGCCCGTACTCGCTCGGCCAGGTGACCGGCCAGCAGGCGACCTTCAAGGCCCGCTCGGACTACTGGAAGCAGCAGGTTCCGGTGCCGCAGATCACCTACGTCACCACGAGCAGCACCAATCTCCTCACGCAGCAACTGGTCCGCCACGAGATCGACCTGGCGTACGCCGGGATCCCGGACGTGAAGAACCAGTTCGTGCAGCGCAACCAGGCGCAGAACCACCTGTGGCCGATCTACGCGAGCATGAAGCCGCTGATGCTGAACCTGCAGCGCAAACCGTTCGGCAACGTGCACGTCCGCAAGGGACTGGCGCTGGCGCTCGACCGGCAGGCGGTCACCGACGCGTACAACCCGGGTGTCTACCAGCCGGTCGGCCCGACCGGTCTCTACCAGGGCACCTGGTCGTCCTGGATCGATGCGGCCGACCGGGATCCGCTGAAGCCGGATCAGCAGGCCGCGCTGGCCGAGCTCGCGAAGGCTGGGTACACGCAGCAGGGCGGTAAGCTGATCGGGGCCGACGGCAAGCAGTTGAAGCTGCGGATCCTGACCGTCAGCGCGTTCGCGGACGGGATGGCGTATTCGCAGGAGCTCGCTGGACAGCTCGCTGCGCTGGGCATCGACGCCGCGGTGAACGGCGTACCGTCGGCGGCGTACACCGGTGACGAGGACAAGCGGGACTTCGACGCGATCTACGGTGACGCGTTCACCTTCGGCACGAACCCGTACACGTTCTACAACAAGATGCTCTCGGCGAAGTCGAAGACCAACGTGGTCGGCTGGAACGACCCGGCCACCGAGTCCGCGCTGGGTGCGCTCGCGCAGGCCGCGCCGGACGCGCAGCTGGCCGCGTCCAAGCCGCTGCAGCAGATCATGCTGACCCAGGTCCCGGTGATCCCGGTCGCCGTGAAAGGTACGCCGTACATGTACAACACCGAGCACTGGACCGGCTGGCCGAGTGCCGAGAACCCGTACACGACACCGGATCCCGGGGCCATCAGTGGTGTGTTCGCGGCCAAGCTGTTCCTCTCGCTGAAGCCGGCATGACGCGACTCCTGGGTACGCCGTTCGCGCAGCGGATCGGGTTCTACCTGCTGGCCGCCTGGTCCGCTGTCACGATCAACTTCGTCCTCCCGCGGCTGATGCCGGGTGATCCGGCGTCGGCGATCCTGTTCAAGATGTCCGAGCTCGGACCGGTGTCGGAGCAGCAGGAGGAACTGGTGCACCGGCTGTTCGGCGGCGCGCGCGGTCAGTCCTGGTGGCACGAGTACGTCGGCTATCTGAACGGGATCGTGCACCTCGACTTCGGCAGGTCGATCTCGTTCTACCCGGCGACCGTCTCGTCGGTGGTGCGGTCCGGCTTCCTGTGGACGTTGCTGCTGGTCGGCAGCGCGACCGTGATCGCGTTCGTGGTCGGTACCAGTCTCGGCATCGTGGCCGGCTGGCGTCCGGGACGGGCGATCGACTCGGTCGGCAGCCTGGTGTCGATCTTCCTGCACTCGGTGCCGTACTTCTGGGTGGCGCTGATCCTGGCGTACGTGTTCTCCTTCACGCTCGGCTGGTTCCCGCTGTCCGGTGGTGCCGACCTCGGCCTGGTGCCCGGGTTCACGCCGGACTTCCTGAACAGCGCGGTCCGGCACGCGATGTTGCCGGCCGCAACGATCGTGCTGACGTCGGTGAGTGGCTGGATGATCCACATGCGCAACATGATGGCGTCGGTGGTGAACGAGGACTACGTGCTGCTCGCGCAGGCGAAGGGTCTGCCCGGTCACCGGGTGGTGTTTTCGTACGCCGCGCGGAACGCCGTACTGCCGAGCATCAGTGGCTTCGCGGTGTCGATCGGGATGGTGGTCGGCGGGTCGCTGCTGACCGAGATGGTGTTCAACTATCCCGGTCTCGGCAGCCTGCTGAACCAGGCGATCGTGAACGTCGACTACCCGCTGATGCAGGGCCTGTTCCTGATCATCTCGCTGACGGTGCTGGCGGCGAACTTCGTGGTCGACTCGGTCTACGTGCTGATCGACCCGCGGACCCGGGAGGTGTCGTGATGAGGCGGCTGTGGACCAGCGGGGACCGGAAGGTGACCGTCGGGTTGGTCGTCCTGACGCTGATGCTGCTGATCGCACTGGTCGGACCAGTGTTCGTCAGCGCCGTACTCGGCCAGTCGCCGACCAAACTGCATGCGGGCCCGCCGATGGCCCCACCGTCCGGCGATCACTGGCTGGGTACGACGTCCTCCGGCGTCGACGTGTTCGCGCAGTTCGTCACCGGGACGCGGGTCTCGGTGTTCGTCGGTCTGGTCGGCGGGACGATCTCGACGTTCCTCGCCGTGCTGTTCGGCCTGGTCAGCGGCTACCACACCGGAAAGGCGGGTGCGGCGCTGACCGGCTTCGTCAACATCTTCCTGGTGATTCCGGGGCTCCCGCTGCTGCTCCTGATCGCCAGTTACACCCGAGGCCGAGGCGGATGGCCGGCGGTCGCGTTGATCATTGGTCTGACCAGTTGGGCGGGCGGCGCGCGGGTGAAGCGAGCGCAGACGTTGTCGCTGCGCAACCGGGACTTCGTCGCGGCCGCGCGGTACAGCGGGGACAAGCAGTCGCGGGTGCTGTTCCTCGAGGTCGTACCGCACCTGGCTCCGGTGATCGCGTCGACGTTCCTGTTCGCGGTGGTGGGTTCGATCGCGGCGGAGGCCGGGCTGGACTTCATCGGCGCCGGCAACACGAACACGGTCAGCTGGGGCACGATGCTCTACTGGGCGCAGTCGCAGGGCGCGTTGCAGAGCGGCGCGTGGTGGTGGTTCCTGCCGCCGGGTCTCGGCATCGCCCTGGTCGGTACGGCGGCCGGCCTGGTGAACTTCGGTATCGACGAGCTGTCCGACCCGCGGCGCCGTACGTCGCGGATCTCGGGACGTCCGAAACGGCGCAAGGTCAGCCGGACGGTCAGCGGAACGGGGGCGGCGGTATGACGTTGCTCGAGGTGCGGGACCTGGTGGTCGAGTACGGGACGGATCCCGCGGTGCGGGCCGTCGACGGAGTGTCGTTCGACGTCGGGCGCGGCGAGATCTTCGGCGTACTCGGGGAGAGCGGCAGCGGGAAGACCACGTTGATGACGGCGATCACCCGGCTGCAGCGGCCGCCGGCCCGGATCGCCGGTGGGACGGTGACCTACCGGCCGGCCGACGGCGAGCCGGTCGAGCTGGTCGGCTGCGGGCCGCGGCGACTGCGCGAGCTGCGGTGGGAGCGCGTCGCCGTGGTGTTCCAGAGCGCGATGAGTTCGCTGAATCCGGTGATGCGGGTCGGTACGCAGTTCGCTGACGCGATCCGCGCGCATCGGGCGATGAAACGGTCCGAGGCCTGGGAGCGGGCGGGCGAACTCCTGGAGCTGGTTGGTATCCCGCGCGACCGGGTGCGTAGCTACCCGCATGAGCTGTCCGGCGGGATGCGGCAGCGGGCCGCGATCGCGTTGTCGCTCGCGTGCCGTCCGGATCTGGTCGTGATGGACGAGCCGACCACCGCGGTGGACGTGGTGATGCAGCGGCAGATCCTCGACAACCTGAAGGAGCTGCAGGCGACCTTCGGGTTCTCGGTCCTCTTCGTCACCCATGACCTGTCGCTGCTCGTCGAGCTCGCCGACCGGATCATGGTGATGTACGCCGGTCGCGCGGTGGAGATCGCCGCGGCGGGGGACATCTATCGCGATCCCCAGCATCCGTACACCCAAGGGCTGCGGGACTCGTTCCCGTCGCTGCACGGCCCGCGCCGGGCCCTGCGTGGAATCGGCGGCGCGCCGCCGGACCTGCGGCGGTTGCCGGCCGGGTGCGCGTTCGAACCGCGCTGCCCGCAGGCGATCGGCGAGTGCCGGGACACCCTTCCGGCGCTGCTCGACCGCGACGGCGCCCAGGCCGCCTGCCTGCTCCTGGACCGTGAGTTGGAGAATCGGGAGGTGCCGCATGTTGGAGGCCGTTGAGGTCAGCAAGCGGATGGCTCTGTACGGGCGGCGGCGTGGGGAGTGGTTCACGGCCGTCGACTCGGCCTCGTTGAAGCTCGAGCCCGGCAAGGTCGTCGCACTGGTAGGCGAGAGCGGTTCGGGCAAGAGCACGCTCGCCCGGATCCTCACCCTTGGCGACGAACCGACCGGAGGAACCGTTCGGCTGGCAGGCAAGGACGTCAGCCACCGGCGCCGGGCCGACCGGCAGGCGCACTTCGGCCAGGTGCAGCTGATCATGCAGGACCCGTTCGCGTCGCTGAACCAGCTGCACCGCGTGCGGTACATCCTGAGCCGCCCGTTGCGGAACTTCGGGACCGCCAAGGACGGTGACCTGACCGGCCGGATCATCGAGCTGCTCGAGCGAGTCAACCTGACGCCGGGGGAGCAGTACATCGACAAGTACCCGCACGAGCTGTCCGGTGGCCAACGGCAACGGGTCGCGATCGCCCGCGCGCTGGCCGCCGACCCGGCGGTGCTGATCGGCGACGAGCCGGTCTCGATGCTGGACGTGTCGATCCGCCTCGACGTACTGCGGTTGTTCGCGGATCTGTGCGCGCGGGACGGGCTGGCGATGCTCTACATCACGCACGACATCGCGAGCGCGCGGTACTTCGCGGACGAGATCAACGTGATCTACGCGGCCCGGATGGTCGAGGGTGGTCCGGCCGAGGAGGTCACGCAGCGGCCGCGGCACCCGTACACGCAACTGCTGTTGGAGTCCTCGCCGGATCCGGACCGCGAGGGCGCGCGCAGTACGTTGCCGATCGTCGACGCGTCGAACGAGCCGGTCGACCGGGAGCAGGAGCTGGCCGGCTGCCCGTTCGCGGCGCGGTGCCCGCATGCGATGCCGGTGTGTTCCGAGCGACCACCACCGTCGACCACGTCCGCCGACGGCCACTGGTCCCGCTGCTGGCTCGACCATCCGGTCTGACCAGTGCACCAGCTGACCTGCCCACCGGTCTGACCAGTGCACCGGCCGACCACCTCACCCGGCGGATTGTTCGAGGATCCAGCCGTTGCCGTCGGGGTCGTGGAACGAGGCGAACTGCTGGTGGAAGACGCCGCTGAGGTCGTGCGAGACCTCGCTGATCGCGACCCCGCGGCAGGCGAACTCCGCACGGGCGGCCACCAAGTCGTCCACCACCAGATGCAGACCCTGGCACGAGCCGGGTAGTGCACTGGTCAGACCAGTACCGATCACGATCGAGCACGCCGAGCCGGGCGGGGTCAGCTGCACCACCCGCAGATCGCGGCCGTTCGCGTCGTCCCGGTCGAGCCGGAACCCCAGCGCTCGGTAGAAGTGCCGCGACCGGTCCACGTCCGACACCGGTACGACGATGACTTCGAGCTTGCAGTCCATCGGTCCAGCGTCAGTACTGCGTGCCGACTTCGCACCCGTGCAACACCCTGGTCACCGTCTGTTGTTAGCGCAGGCAGCGGACGGGGTAATGGTGTGGAGTGACTCGGTCAGTGATCGTGGGTGGGTTCGTCAGCGCTGCGCTCGTCGCGCTGACAGCGTGCGGGAGTTCCCGCACGGCCGGCTCCGGCACAACTGTGACTACTACGGTGACGGCGCCGAACACCGCTCCACCCAGCAGCGACCCGCCCAGCACAGCCCCGCCGACGACGGCGCCTCCCCAGACCGCCCAGCCGACGACCCCTCCACAGAGCACCGCGCCGGCGGTCCCCGCGCGGCCGTCCGCCAAGGTCGGCGTCGTACCGAACGTGGTCGGGCTGAACCACCAGCTCGCGCAGGACACCATGCAGGCAGCCGGGTACTACTACCTGACCGAACAGGACGCCACCGGTCAAGGCCGCCTGCTGATCAACGACCGGAACTGGGTCGTCGTCGCGCAGGAACCAGCCGGTGGAACGCGCGCCGCGGCCGACACCAAGATCGTCCTGAAGTCGAAGAAGATCGGCGAGTAGCAGCTCCTGCCCGGCGGGTGGCTCAGGGCGTGTCCGAGCCCCGCTCCTGTTCCTGCGTGACCAGCTCCGCAAGATCCGACAGCCGGTTCCGGGCGGACAACTGCCGGGCGATCCGCTGGTTCCCGCGCAGGCGATCGGCGTTGCGGTCCAGGAACCACCAGTACCCGGCGGTGAACGGGCAGGCGTCCTCGCCGACGCGGACCTTCGGGTTGTACCGGCAGTCGCCGCAGAAGTCGCTCATCTTGTCGATGTACGCGCCACCCGCGGCGTACGGCTTGGTGGCCAGCGCGCCACCGTCGGCGTACTGCGACATCCCGACGACGTTCGGGACCATCACCCAGTCGTAGCCGTCGACGAACGAGCGGTGGAACCAGTCGGTGACCTCGACCGGGTTCCAGCCGCGCTGCATGGCGTAGTTGCCGAGCACCATCAGCCGGGGGATGTGGTGCACCCAGCCGTGCTCGCGGACCCCGCGCAGTACTTCGGACAGGCAGCGCGCCTCGACCTCGCCCGCGCTGTCGAGATCGGTGAACCACGACGGGATCTTCCGCTGCGCCAGCAGCTTGTTGCGGCGGCGGTAGTCGGGACCGAAGTGCCAGTACAGATGCCAGATGTAGTCCCGCCACCCGATCAGCTGGCGGACGAAGCCCTCGACCGAGGCCAGCGGCGCGTCGCCGGACCGGTACGCGGCCTCGGCGAGGTCGACCACCTCGAGCGGATCGAGCAGGCCGAGGTTCAACGGTGCCGAGAGCAACGAATGCGCCATCCAGTCGTCACCCGACAGCATCGCGTCCTCGTACGGCCCGAAGTCCGGCAGGCGGTCCACGATGAACCGCTTCAGCGCCTGCAGCGCCTCCGAACGGGTGACCGCGAACCGCCGCGGGCCGTCGACCCCGACGAAAGAAGCCTGCCCCTCACGCTCCCACCGGTCCAGATCGGCTCGGACCTCTTCGTCGATCTCGTCCTCCTCCGGCCACCACGGCTCCGGCGTACCGAGCGTCTTCGCGCGGGGCGGCGCGTCCCGGTTGTCGTGGTCGAAGTTCCACTGCCCGCCGACGGGGGAGCTGCCGTCCACGAGTACGCCGAGCCGCACCCGGGCCTCGCGGTAGAAGTCCTCCATCAGCAACCGCTTCGCGCCTCGGCGCCCGGCCCATTCCTCGAAGTCCTCGCGGCTGGTGGTGAAGCCACGCGCCGGCAGTACGTCGATCCGCGGCTGCCGGCGCACGAACTCCTCGGCGGCGTACGTCGTCGGGCTGCACACCGTGAGCGGTTCACGAATCCCGTTGAGCGCCTGTTGGTAGGTGTCCGCGCGCACGTAGTCGACCCGGTCGCCCAGTTCGGCCGCGCGGTGCCGCATCGCGGACAGCACGAGGTGCGCCTTCTGCCGGTGGAACCGCCGGCGCGCGAACACCCGGGCCGACTCGATCATCAGGAGCCGGTCGTCGGTGTCGGACACGAAGTGCGGGCCCAGCTGGTCCCCGAAGATCCACCGCAACGTCATCCCGACAACCTAGCGCCCTGAGTCGAAGGGTTTCCTTCTGATCGAAGTTAATTCCGTCCGAGTGGTTGACAGCGTCCGCCCACGCAATTAACTTCAACTGGAAATAAAGCCGTCGATACCGACAAGGTGGGACGTGTGAGCGACCGTCTGAACGTGCTGGTCGTCATGGCCGACGAGCAGAGCTGGAACACTTTGGGCTGATTCTGGGTGCACTATGGCGACTGAACGGGCGACTGAGCGACTGACCGCGATCCAGGACGGCGCCGACAGCCGTCCGGCCGGCCGGCGCTGGGCGCCGAGTAAGCGGCTGCTGGCGCATTTCGCGCTGATCGTCGTCACGCTTGTGATGCTCTATCCGCTGGTGTGGATGGTGGCGAGCTCCTTCAAACCGACCGACGAGATCTTCTCCCAGCCGGGACTGATCCCGAAGCACTTCGAGCGTCGAACCACGCCGAGGGCTGGAAGGCGTCAGTACGGCGTTCAGCATCTTCATCGAGAACTCGCTGTTCATCTCGGTGACGGCGATCATCGGCAACGTGATCTCCTGCAGTCTCGCGGCGTTCGCGTTCGCCCGGCTGAACTTCTTCGGCCGCCGGATCGCGTACGTGACGATGCTGGTGACGCTGATGCTGCCGACGCACGTGACGCTGGTGCCGCAGTACATCCTGTTCAACAAGCTGGGCTGGGTGAACACGTTCTACCCGCGCGGTCACCGGCGTGTCCCTCCCGGTGGACGGCGGCATGCTCGCCGCGCTGCCGCACTGGGCCTGATCTGTGGCCTGATCACACACACTAGAACAGCGAGGTTTTCATGGGATCTGCGCGACCGAACGTCCTGATCATCCTGGTCGACGACATGGGGTACTCCGACATCGGCTGCTACGGCGGCGAGATCGGGACCCCGAACATCGACGGCCTGGCCGAACACGGCGCCCGGCTGACGAACTTCTACAACACCGCGCGCTGCAGCCCGTCGCGGGCCTCGCTGCTCACCGGCCTGCACCCGCACCAGACCGGCGTCGCCGAACTGGTCAACAACGACGGCCCCGGCGGCTACCCGGGCAGTCTCACGCAGCGGTCCGCGACACTCGCCGAGACGTTCCGCGCGGCCGGGTACCACACGCACATGACCGGCAAGTGGCACCTGTCGAACGAGCGTGAGCAGCCGACCGACACCTGGCCGACGCGGCGCGGGTTCGAGCGTTTCTGGGGCACGATCAGTGGCGCCGGCAGCTACTTCCAGACCACCACGCTGCACGACGGAGAGACGCCCGTACCGCTGTCCGAGCTCGGGCCGGATTTCTACTACACCGACGAGATCGGCGCGCACGCGGCGGCGGCGATCCGGGAGGCCGACGGCGACCGGCCGTTCTTCGGGTACGTCGCCTTCACCGCCCCGCACTGGCCGCTGCACGCCAAGGAGGACGATCTCGCCGAGACGCGCGGGCTGTTCGACGAGGGCTGGGACGTACTGCGGACCCGTCGCCGGCAGCGCCAGCTCGACGCGGGCATCTGCGCGGCCGACGCGACGCTCGATCGGCGGGACGCGGAGGTCCCGGCGTGGGCGGACGAGCCGGAGCAGAAGTGGCAGCTCGAGCGGATGGAGGTGTACGCCGCTCAGGTCCGCGCGATGGACCGCGCGGTCGGCACGATCCTCACCGCGCTCGACGAGACCGGGCAGCGGGACAACACGATCGTGCTGTTCCTGTCCGACAACGGCGGCTGCGCCGAGGAACTGAACAGTGCCCCTGAGGCGGCGGACCGCTTCCGGCAGCACCACCTGATCATCCCGCCGAGCGCCCCCGACGGTACGCCGATGCGCGTCGGCAACACGCCCGACATCCGGCCGGGGACCGCGGACACGTACACGAGCTACGGCCAGGCGTGGGCGAACCTGTCGAACACCCCGTTCCGCCTCTACAAGCGTTGGGTGCACGAAGGTGGTATCGCGACGCCGCTGATCGTGTCCTGGCCCGCGGGCGGTCTGACCGACACGGTGCTGGACGCGCCGAACCAGTTGACCGACATCGCGCCGACGTTGCTCGAGGCAACCGGCGTACCGGCGCTGACCGAGCGGAACGGGGAGTCGCTGCCGGCGCTGCCCGGTCACAGCATGCTGGAGCTGTTGCGGGGTGGTTCCGCGAACGAGCACGACCTGTTCTGGGAGCACATCGGCAACGCCGCGGTCCGATCAGGGCAGTGGAAGCTCGTGCGCGAGTACGAGGGCCCGTGGGAGCTGTACGACTTGTCCAACGACCGCAGCGAGAGCCGCGACCTGTCGGCAGACCATCCGGAGCGAGTGCAGGACCTGTCGGCCCGTTGGCAGGCGTGGGCCGACACCGTCGGGGTGATCCCGTACGGCGACGTACTCGCGGCCCGCGCGTCGATGCCGAACCAGCCCGCCTGAGATGAGCGCCCGGCCGAACATCCTGCTGGTGACGACGGACAGCAGACGCACTTCGGTGGACCGGCGACGTTCGACGACGAATGCGTTCTCGGTGGTGAGAAGGGCGCCACGGTCGCCGACGACTACGCGAAGCACCTCGCCGACCATGGGTACGCGCGGGCTTCGGCGCATCCGAACCCGGTCCCGCCCGACCTGTTCTGCGACGCGTTCCTGGTAGACCGGACGATCGAGGCGATCGCGAACGCACCCGACCAACCGTTCTTTGCGTTCTGCTCGCTGCCCAGTCCGCACTCGCCACTCGACCCGCCGGGGAAGTGGGCGACGCTGTTCGACACTAGATGGCGTTGGTGGTCAGGGCTGAGACGAATGCCTCGGGGGAGCGGTAGACGGCGTCCAGCATGATCGCGGCGGCGGCGATGCCGAGGGCGTGCGGGCCGAAGGCACTGGCCTGGATGCGGGCCGGGGCATCGCCGCCCCGGTCGACGGCGAGCTTGTCCAGCGCGGAGTCGCGCAGGGCGGAGACGTTGTCGACCGGGGCAGCGATACCACCGCCGATCACGACCAGTTCCGGGTCGAGGAGCTCGATCAGCGTGGCGGCCGCGGTGCCGACCAGGCTGGCGCGCTCCTGGAGCAGGCGGCGGGCTCGGGCGTCGCCGTCGCCGGCGAGCGCGAACACGTCGTACACCTCCTGCTTGTCGGTGATCAGGCCGGCGGCGCGGGCCCGGCGGGCGACCTCGAGGTCACCGCCGACGACCGCGAAACAGCTCCGGCTGCCACACGAACACGGCTCGCTCGATCGGCCGGCGACGGGTAGGTGATCCAGCCCGCCGGCGGCCGAGTGCGCTCCGCGGTACGGCGATCCGTTGAACACGAAGCCCGCCCCGATCACGTTGCCGACGAACAGGTGGATGAAGTTGTCCACGCCGGTCGCCGCGCCGAACCAGTGCTCCGCGAGCGCCAGCGCCCGGACCTGGGAGTCGATGATGACCGGCAGCTCCACCAGCTTCTGCAGCGCCGACGCGAGGGGAGCGTCGTGCCAGCCGAGCACGGGCTGGCTGTGCACCTGTCCCGTCGTGCTGTTCACCCAGCCGCCGGTGCTCGCGCCGATCCCGAGAACCGTGATGTCGTGAGCATCGATCATCGTCCGCACCGAGCGGGCCGCGCTGCGCACGAGCCGGTCGAGATTGGTGGTGCGCTCGGTCGTGTGTGCCTCGGCGATCAGCTCGCCGCGGAGGTCGGTGAGGCAGATGTTCACCCGGTACAGGCCGAAGTGCACGCCGATCACGCCGTACGTCGACTGGTCGATCGCGACCGGGACCTTCGGACGGCCGGTGCCGCGCTGGGCCGGCTCGGCGGACTCGCGCAGCAGCCCGGAGCGGACCAGGGCACCGGTCAGCCGGGTGACCGAGCCGGTGGACATCCCGATCGCGGCCGCCAGGTCGGTGCGGGCGGTCGGGCCGGAGCGCATCAGCTCACGCATGATCGTCGAGTAGTTCTGCTGCCGGATGTCGCTGAGCTGGGCAGAACGCGTGAGCTCCTTCATGTGCACGGTTCTAGCACCGTCGGTCAGCCGGGGTCCAACACGTTGACACCGTCGGCGTGGGCTATTTATCTTCAAGTCAGAGATAAAGCGACGGAAGGGACCCGGTAGTGAGCACACAAGCGACGTTCACGGTGCGCGGAAGCGTCAACGGGAGGATCCGGCCGGAAATCTACGGCCAGTTCCTGTCACGCCGCCGCTGGGTGGCCGACGAGGCGCTGCACAACCCGGAGCACCCGGACGCCGGCGCGGACGGCCTGCGCCGGCAGGTGGTCGACGCGATCACCGGCCTCGGCGCACCGGTGGTCCGCTGGCCGGGCGGTTGCACCGGGACGTCGTACGAATGGGAACGGGGCGTCGGCCCGGACCGCGAGCGCACGGTCGACTGGCACTTCGGCTACGACGTCGGCAACGGCTTCGGTACGGCGGAATTCGTCGCCTACTGCCGCCGTATCGGGGCCGAACCGCAGATCAACCTGACCACCGGAACCGGCACGCTCCGTGAGGCGCTGGCCTGGGTCGAGTACTGCAACGGCACCGGCGACTCGGTCTACGCGAACCTGCGCCGCTCGCACGGGTACGACGAGCCGTTCAACGTCCGGTACTGGCAGATCGGCAACGAGGAGTGGGGACCGTGGGAGCTCGGGCAGCTCGGCCCACAGGACAACGCCGTACGCTGCCGGGAGTGGGCGAAGGCGATCAAGCGGATCGACCCGACGCTGAAGGTGCTCGCGATCGGTTGCTTCGAACCGTCGCAGGCCGTCGACTGGAACCTCGCGCTGCTCCGTGAGGCGTGGGACCACATCGACTACCTGACGCTGCACACCTACTGGCCGTTCGACCCGACCGCTGCGGGCGGCGACTATGCCCGCGTGCTCAGCGGCCCGGCTCGCACCGAGGACGCGATCGTCGCGATCCAGGGCCTCGTCGACCTCGTCGCCCGCGAGAAGCCCGGTACGCCGAAGCCGGAGCTCGCCTTCACCGAGTGGAACTGCGCCGACGCCACCCGCTTCGAGATGAGCCCGAAGTGGCGCCCGGGGGAGACCCGTTACCGAACCGTCGACGCACTCGCGGTCGCGTCCTTCCTCAATGTCATGCAGCGCCGGTCCGACAGTGTGACGCTGGCGAACTTCGCGCAGACCATCAACGTCGTCGGCGCTCTGGTGGTCACCGACGACGAGGTCGTGCACGAGACCGTCTACTGGCCGCTCCAGATGCAACGCCACCACAGCGGCACGATCGCGCTCGCCGGCGACGCGACGTCCGGGACCGTCCCCGGTGAGACCCTGGGACGCGTCCCGATCGAGCTCCCGGCCCTCGACATCAGCGCCTCCACAAACCCCGGCAGCACCACCGTGTGGCTCTCGGTCGTCAACCGCGACCGCGACAACGCGGTCAGCCTGTCGGTCGACGTCGGCCGGCCGCTGCTCACCAACCTGGTCAAGATCCACCAGTTGCACACCGATGATCCCTTGGCCAAGAACACCCTCGACCAGCCCGACCGGGTGCGCCCGCGCTCGGACGAGGTGAAACTCGACGACAACCTCGCCCTGGACCTCCCGGCCGGCTCCTACACGATCATCGAACTCACCACCACCACACCGATCGTCGACTGAACAACTAATACCTCGTTGCGGTCCAAGCTGCTGGAGGGGTCGTCAACGCATCCAGCAGGTTGGACCGTTCGAGGGCCGCTCGGCTTTCGGTGGTGGCTCGGCTCCCGAGCTCGGTGATGTCGGCCGTCTGGAGTTGCTGGTTGCGGACGATGATCCGGCCGTCGACGATGACGGTGGAGACGTCGTTGCCGTTCGCGGCGTAGGCGAGTCGATGGGCCGCCAGTTCGGGCAGGAGCGGCTGGAAGTGCGGTGCGCGGCCGTCGACGAGGATGATGTCGGCCTTCTTTCCGGGCTCCAGCGAACCCAGATCGTCGGACAGACCGAGCGCCCGGGCGGCATCGATGGTGACCATCGACAGCGCCTTGGCGGCGGGCAGGACCTGGACGTCGTTCGCCTGGATGCGTTGCCACTGGATCGCCGGATGCACCTGCGCGAGCAGGTCGAACGAACGATCCGGCGCGGCGCCGTCCGTGGCGATCACCACGTTGGCGCCACCCTCGAGCAACTCCAGGACATGGCACGGCGCCTTCACGTTGGCGTGCGTGTACGGGCCGTGGGCAACGGAGCACCGGTGCTCCGCGATCAGGTCGAGATCCTTGCGCGTCTGACTGGTGCAGTGCGCCAGATGCAGCCGCGGACCGACGATCTCGGGTACGAACCGGACGGCCTGCGTCACCATCCCGCGGAACGCGTGCGCGTGGATCGGTACGTCGTGCTTCCGGGACAGACCGGCGACGTGCTCCCAGACGACCGGGGTGTCCGGATGGGGCTCGTCACTCGCTGCTCCGGCCGGGTCCATCGTCAGGTTGGACGGCGACGGGAGGACGGAACACATCAGGTCGTCGGTCGGCAGTTCCGCCATCGCGACGCTGGTGAGCTCCAGTTCGTCGGCGAGCGACAGTTTCGTCGTACCGCCGTACACGTGTGGCCACGGGCCCGGGCCGGGGCCGACGGCCGCGACGTGGCGGAGGCCGACCTCGCGATAGGCGCGGGCGCCGGCGCGGACCGCGGTGAGCTCGTCCAGGCACGGCGTGGATCCTGGGTACGACAGGCCGGTCGTGACGCCCGCGAGAGCGCGTTCGGCGGCGGCGAGCAGGCCGTCGGCGTACCAGAATCCTTCGGTGGTGTGGGTGCGGTAGAAGTCGTTGAAGATCTCCAGCCAGCGGTCCGCGGTCGCGCCCTCGTACCAGCCGCGGATCAGGGTGTGGCCGCCGTGGCCGTGGCTGTCGATCAGCCCGGGCAGAGCGATCTGCCCTTCGGCGTCGATCTCGCGCGTGGCCCGGTACGCCGTTCCGAGTTCGGCGTCGGGGCCGACGGCAACGATCCGGTCGGCGCGGACCGCGACCGCGCCCGGAGCCAGGACCCGGAAGTCCGGATCCATCGTCAGCACGATCGCGTTCCGGATCAGCAGGTCGGCGGGTTGTGGTTCAGCCATCGATCTTGGCCACGATCTGCCGCACGTACGCCACGCTCTCCTCGAGGAACGCGCCCTTCTCCACCAGGCCGAAGGGCTGCGCGTGATAGTCGGCCAGCGACGGCAACGCGCCGGACCGGGCTGCTTGTTCGCACTCGACGGCGAGCCGGACGAGCGCGGCGAGCTCGGTGGTCGTCAGATCCGGGTGCGCCTGTTCCCAGACCGGGTGGAAGATCTGGACACCCATCAGCAACCGGTCGTTGGTCATCTCGATCGACAGATTGAGATCCGGGTTCGCTGCGTGCAGCGCGCCGACGACCTGCTCCCAGTCGATGACGCCCTGACCGCACGGACGCACCTGCCGAGTCAGCCCGCTCGCGTCGTAGAACAGCACCACGTCCCGCAGGTGCGACAGATGCGTGTACGGCGCCAGTCGGTGCGCCGCCGCGACCGGGTTCTCGCTGCGGGAGACGGTGTTGGCAGTGTCGAACGTGACGCCGAGAACGTCGTCGCCGGCCTCCTCGATCAGCCGGAGCACCTCGAAGGACGTGATCTCCTCGTGGTTCTCGATGTTCAGCCGGGCACCGTGGTGCTGCAGCATCGGCGCGAGCTTCCGCAGGAACTTCGCGATCGCGGCCAACTGGTCCGGCCAGTCGACATCGGTGCGGAACCGGTCGATGGCGAACAGGCCGGGCAGGTTGTGCTTGTAGTTGCCGGCCGACGTCCACAGCTCCCGGCAGCCGATCGCGACCGACGACTCGACCATCATCTCCATCGCGCGCAGGTAGTCACCGCCGCCCAGTTCGCGGATCTCGGGTTGCTCGGGGGAGGCGTAGGGGTTGACCTTCCCGACCCCCATCTCCAGGTACAGCCCCAGGCTGTCCGCGGTGTCCCGGACAGCGGCCAGATAACCGTTGTCCAGGGTCGGGCTGACGTCGACGACGGACCGGAAGAACACCCCGTCGTACCCGCGGGTCGCCGCGGCCTGGAGGATGCCGATCGCGCCCTCCTCCCGGCCGAACGGGAACTTCTTGCCGTCCACTCCAACTCTCATGATGGTGATGACTCCTTCTGGATGGGTGCGGTCATTTCATCCCGGACGTCACGACGCCCCGGATGTAGTAGCGCTGCAGGAAGAGGAAGATCACCAGCAGCGGGATCGCCGCCACCGACGCGGCCGCGAACAGCTCGCCCCAGGTCGGCAGCTGGCCGGGATCGGTGAAGGTCGCGATCGCGACCTGGACGACCTGCTTGTCCGGGTCCTGCACGGCGATCAACGGCCACAGGAACTGGTTCCACCCGGCTACCGCGCTGACCAGGCCGACGGTCAGCAGCGCGGGCCGCAGGTTCGGCAGGATGATCTGTACGAAGGTCCGCCAGGTCGAGGCGCCGTCGATCGCCGCGGCCTCGTCGAGCGAGCGCGGGATCTCCTGGACGCTCTGCCGGATCAGGAAGATCCCGATCGCGTTCGCGATCCAGGGCAGGAACAGACCGGCGTACGTGTCGGTCAGCCGCAGTTCGCGCGTGACGACGTACATCGGCACCATCACCACCTCGAACGGGATGAACGAGGCGACCATCACCAGCGCGAACAGCACCTTGGAGCCGCGGAACGTGAACCGGCCGAAGACGTACCCGGCGCCGGCGCAGACGACCAGGGTGAGGACGACCTGGCACCCGACGACGAGCAGGCTGTTCAGCAGGTTCCGGCCGAAGCCGAACTCGGAGAAGATCGTGGCGTAGTTCTCGAACGTCGGGTGCGGCGGCAGGAACGTCTTCCAGCTCAGCGGGAAGCCGTACTTGAAGACGTCCGCGGTCGGCTTCAGCGACGACGCGAGCATCCACAGGTAGGGGAAGAAGAACACGATCGTCACGGCCAGCAGGACGAGCGAGCCGAGCCGGCGACGGATCCGTTCACCAGGGGTAGTTGCGGCGGAGAGTGCCATGGGACCGGCCCTTCAGTACTCGAGATCGGTGCGCAGCAGGCGGGCCTGCAGCGCGAGCAGACCGGCGACCAGGACGATCACCGTGACGCCGACGGCGGAGGCGTAACCGAGGTTGGAGAACTGGAACGCCTGCTGGTACATGAAGTAGACGGCGTTGTTGGTCGCGTTGTCCGGGCCGCCCTGCGTCATCACGAAGATCGGCGTGAACACCCGGAAGCTGAACACCGTCGCCATGAACGTGACGACCATCGTGGTACGCCGCAACAGCGGCAAGGTCACGTACCGCGCGAGCCGGACGCCGCGGACACCGTCCATCTCGGCGGCCTCGCGGACCGACGCGGGGATCGCCTGTAGACCGGCCAGGAAGATCAGCACCGAGAAGCCGAGGTCCTCCCAGATCCCGACCAGGAGGATCGCGGGCAGCGCCTGCGTACTACTGGTCAGGAACGGCTGCGTCGGCGCACCGAGCCAGTCGAGGATCGAGTTGAACAGGCCGGTGTCCGGGAAGTACATCAGGTTCCAGATCACCGCGATGACCGCGCCGGACGTGACGAGTGGCGCGAACAGGGCGGCGCGGGCGAGCGCCGTACCGCGGAGTTTGCGGTCGAGGAGGACGGCGAGCACGAAGGCCAGTGGGACCTGGATCGCGAGCTTGCCGACGACGTACAGCAGGGTGTTGCCCATCGAGTGCCAGAACGTCGTGTCCTGCAGGAGCTCGGCGTAGTTGGACAGGCCAACGTATTTGCCGCGGGTCAGGTCGAGCAGGCTGACCTGGCGCAGGCTGTTCAGCAACGCGTAGGCCAGCGGACCGAGCTGGAAGATCGCCAGCCCGATGCAGGCCGGTGCGAGCAGCCCGGCGAGGGTCAGCTTGTGCGAGCGCGGTGCGCGGACGGCGGTGGCCGCGGCACGGCGGCGTACGGCGGCTGTGCGGACTGCCTGGGTGGTCATCGGTACCTCGCCAGCAGGGTCTCGAGCTTGGTGGCCGCGTGGGTCAGTCGCTCGTCCGGCGCGGCGCCGAGAGCGATGTCCTTGATCGCGGAGTTGAGGACGTACTGGTAGCTCAAGGCACCTGGCGTGGCCGGTGGCGGGTACGCGCACTGCTCCAGGGTGTTGAGCATCAACTTGTAGGGGTGTTGCCGATAGCGAGGAAGTCGTTCGAAGAGGCTCTTCCGGGCCGGCAGCGTGCCGCGGACGTCGGTGTGCCAGCTCATCCGGTTCGTGTCGTTGTGCAGGAAGGCCAGCAGTGCGGCGGCTTCCGGGATATGCCTCGAGGCGCTGGCGACGAAGAAGGCCGCGCCGCTGCCGTGGCTGAACTGCGTCTTGCCGGCCGGGACCGGTGCGACCGCCCAGCGGAACTTCACCTTGAGTTGCTGGGCTCGCAGCGCGGTCGTGTCGGCGTTGATGAAGGACACCGCGCGGCCGTCGTACCAGGCGTTCGGGAGGCCGGCGCGGGGAGTGAGCCGGTCGGTGAAGAGGCTCTGGTAGTACTGCATGCCGGCGACCGCTTCGGGAGTGTCGACGTACCCGCGGGCGCTGGTGCCGTCCGGCGAGACCGCCTCGAAGGTCCGGCGTTCGGAGTCGGTGCCGTTCCGAGCGCCGGCCGAGCGGAGGAAGATGCCTTCGAACCAGTAGCTCGATCCGGGACCTCCAGGCCCCATGATCGAGGGAGCCAGCGACCAGAGCCGCCCGTCCTTCCCGCGCTGGGCCTCCTCGAGCTCGCGCCAGGCGTCGCGGGTGCGATCCCAGGTCCACGCGTCGGCCGGGTCGTCGGACACCGGTGGAGCCTCGACGCCGTACTTGGCGAAGACGTCGGCGTTGTAGAAGTGCGCGAGGATCTGCTGCTCCCACGGCATCGCGTAGAGCTTGCCGTCGTGCGAGTGCAGCGTCCGGGTCGGCGCGACGATGTCCTCGATGAAGTCCCGGGCGATCAGGTCGTCGAGCGGTACGGCGGCGTTGTTCGCGACGTACTCCGGCATGAAGTCGCCGAACGTCAGGATGATGTCCGGCGGCGAACCGCCGGCGATCGCGAGCTGCGCCTTCTGCGAGAGCTCACCGAACGGAACCGTCTGGTCTTCGATGCGCAGATTCGGGTACGCCGCGGTGAACTGGGCGAACAGTTTCGTGAAGTACTGGTCCTGGAGCTTGATCGGGAACTGCTGGCGCAGGACGCGCAGCGTGATGCGTTGCTTGGTGAGCGCGGGGCCGGTGTACGGCCAGAGACCGGTCGGCAGCGCGATCGCGGCGCGCGGCGACACCTCCTGGCCGCACCCGGAGGCGGTGCCGATCGAGGTGGCGACGGCGAGTCCGCCGAGGGCGCCGAGGAAGTGGCGGCGGGTGAGCGCGGGGCGATGTGAAGGCTGGTGACTGAGATGCACGGGAGTCCTGCCAATCACTGGATCCGGCGGGCGGCCGGTCGGCTGTGGCGATCTCGATGGAAGCAGGATTCACAGCGGTCTGCAAGGGATATTGCAAGATTGATTTCTCGCAGAGTTCATTGCACAGTAGAGTCGTCCGGCATCCGTTCGGGGAAGGGGACCGTATGTCCGAGCAGCAGGTTGCCGACTGGCTGGCAGCCTCGTCGCCGGTCGGTGGGCTGAGCCCGAAGCTGCAGAGCGTCTACGAGGTGTTGCAGATGCAGCCGGCGTTCGCGTCGTACGCGAGTGCGACCGAGGTGGCCGAGCGGGCCGGTGTGAACGTCGCGACCGTGACGCGCTGTGCGCAGAGCCTGGGCTTCACCGGCTGGCCGCATCTGCAGGCTGGGCTGCGGGACGCGTTCCTGTCCTCGCGGCTGGCGGACCGCACCGACGTGGCCGACTCACCGGTGCACGCGGCGCTGGATCGCGATATCCACAACCTTCAGGTGGCGGCGAAACAGGTCGATCCGGCCGCGGTGACCGGTTTCGTCGACGCGCTGGCGGCTGCCCGGCGTACCGTCGTACTGGCGTTCGGGACGCACGCGGCGGCCGGGCACGTGCTCGCCACGCTGGGCGCCAATCGCGGGATCGACATGGTGCTGGTGGATCAGGGCGGAGTGCGGCTGGCGAACGCGCTCGCGTCACTGACCGCGGACGACTGTCTGGTCGCGATCAGCTTCTGGCAGTACTACCGGGACACGACGACGGCGATCGAGATGGCCCGCGAGGCCGGCGCGTCGATCTGCGTGCTGACCGACTCGGCGAGCTCGCCGGCCGCGCGGCGCGGCGACCATACGTTGGTGGTGCCAACGGAGGGAGTGTCGTTCTTCCCGTCGATGACGGCGGCGATCAGTGTCGTGTACGGCGTACTGTCCGATCTCGTCGCTCGCCATCCGGAACAGAGCGAGGACGTCGGCCACCGCGCGGCCGAACTCCTGAGCCGCCTGAACCTCCTCGACCGCGGCTAGCAGAGCGCGGCGATGGTGGTTGTCGAGCATGCGTTGCGTCCGGCCGCTGTTGATGCCTATCTGTTGACGTTGCAGTCGGCTTAGGTCACCGCTGAGGTGAGCGTGACGTCGACGGTGGTGCGGTTGACGTAGTCGGTCCAGGCCTGGGCCAGGCGGGTGACACCTTGGGTCAGTGTTGCCGCGGGCAACGCGTAGGGCAGCCGGGTGTGGTGGTCGGTGCTGCCGTCGGCGGAGAAGACCGCGCCGGGGAGCAGCGCGACGCCGTACCGGAGGGCGATCTGGGCGAAGTGCGTCGCGTCGCCTTGTGGCAGGCGGACCCAGAGCGATGCGCCGGCCTGCGGCTCACGCCAGGTCCAGTCGGGAAGGTGCTTGCCGAGCAGGTCCGTCAACGCACGCAGTCCGACCGGCAACGCGGTACGGCGCTCTGCTTCGGCGGCCTCGCGATGGTCCATCAGACGCAGCGCGACCTCTTGGGCGACCAGCGAGCTGCCGAGATCGGTGATGCCGCGAACCTGTGCGAGTCGCGAGACAACCTGCGGGACCGCGCGGATCCAGCCGAGGCGCAGTCCGCCCCAGAACAGCTTGCTCATCGATCCGATCGTGACGAGCCGCTCGTGGGTGGCGAGGGCCAGCGCGGACGGCCGCCCGTCGAACGCCGTACCGGCCAGGGAGGTGTCGTCGACGATCACGACTTCGTGCTTGTCGAGCAGCTTCGCGAGCCGTTGCCTGCGGTCGTCGGAGAGCACCGCGCCGGTGGGATTGTGCGCGGCGGTCTGCACGTACACGAGACGTGGGGACTCGGTCGTCAGCAGCGTCTCGAGCGCCGCGACGTCCAGCCCTTCGTTATCGACGCGAACCGATCGCAACCGGCTGCCAGTCCGCGCGAACGCCTCCAGAGCACCGCGGTACGTCGGCTGCTCGACCACCGCACCGTCGCCGGGCTGCAGGCAACCGCGGGCCACGAGCTCGAGCGCCTGTTGCGCGCCCGAGGTGATCAGGATGTCCTCGGGCGCGGTCGGCAGACCGGCGTCGCTGTACCAGCGGGCGACCCGCTCCCGCAGCTCCGGTAGTCCGCGGAGGTGGTAGCCGTGGTGGGTGCTCGCCAGCCGCAGGTAATCGTCCCGGGTGAGCCCGGCGGCGACGTCAGCGACCAGATCGAGGCTCGGCAGGGCGGCGGTCGCGAAGTCGATCGTTGCCAGCGGGCCGTTCAGGAACTGGGTCGCGGCGTGGTCGCCGGCGAGCCCGGAGACCGTCTCCCGGGACCGGTCGGTGCTGACTCGGGTGCCGCTGCCCTGACGCCGTTCCAGCTGCCCCTTCTCCCGGAGCGCCTGGTAGGCCGCGACCACCGTCGTCCGGCTGACCGTCAGCGCCGTGGCCAGTGCCCGCTCGGGTGGCAGCGCGGCTCCGGCCGGCAGCTCGCCGCGCTCGATCAACTCGGACAGGCTGTCGCTCAGCTGACGGTACAGCGGCCCGGAGCGGGCTCCGGTGCCGACCAGCATCCGGGCCACCTCGTCCGCGGAGAATCTGAGGCCATTGCCGTCCTGAATCACAAACAGAGTCCAATTTGATCGCTGTGGCTATAGATGGCATCCCGAATCGAACGCCAATCTAGGACGCCATCGAGCCTATTGGTCTGTGAGGTGGGGCGCAATGAGATGGATGTGGACTGCCCTGCTGCTGGTCCTGTCCGGGTGTGCCACGGTCGCCGCGCCGGGCACCGGAGCGTTGAGTGCTGACGGTCCGCAGGACACGTCCAAGACCCTGCGCATCATGGGAGCCGACTTCCCGTACACCGATGCCACGGTCAAGGCGTTCGAGCAGCAGCATCCCGACATCAAGGTCGAGTACGTGAAAGGTGCGATCTCCTTCGAGCAGGGCAGCGTGCAGACCCTGCTGCGGTCCGGCAGCGGACCGGACCTGTTGCTGGTGAACTCGGGTCCGGGCCGGGTCGGCATGCTCGCCAAGGCCGGGCTGATCTGGCCGCTGGACGAGGTGTTCGCGACCAACGGCCTGGCCGGGCGGTTCCAGCCGGAGGTCGTCAAGCAGACGAAGGCGAGCACCGGAAAGATCTACGAGATCGTCGAGGGCCTGGACGTGTTCCAGGTCTACTACAACAAGTTGATCTTCGCGGCCCACGGTGTCGAGATCCCGCGGGACTGGCAGGGCTTCCTCGCTACGTGTCAGAAGCTGAAGGACGCGGGGGTGAAGCCGTTGCTGGCCGGTGCGCGGGACAACTTCGCGGGTGGATGGCTGCTCGGTGCGCTCGTCCAGGCGTCGGCGGGCCGGCAGAAGATGAGTGAGGTCATCAACGGGTCCGGATCGTTCGCGGATCCGGACGTCGTACGCGGCGGGCAGATGCTGTCCGACCTGATCGCGAAAGGCTGCCTCGACGGAGGCCAGGCGGCGGCACTCGACGGTGGTCAGGCCCAGGCCGCGTTCTGGAAGGGCGGTGGCGCGATGACCGTCGTACCGCAGGGGTCGATGGCTGACGCGCGGCAGGACGGGATCGACGTGTCGCAATACGGCGCGTTCCCGTTGCCGACCGTCGACTCGGGCGCGGAGGCGCTGCCGACGGCCGGGCTGGCGTTGAGCTGGGTGGTGAACAAGAGCACCAAGTCACGATCGGCGGTCGTCGAGTGGCTGCGCTGGCTGGCGAGCCCGGAGTACCTGAAACTGACCGCGGCGAAGGGCCGGACGCTGGTGCCGGCGCAGGTGGTGCCGGCTGGAACCAAGCTGGACCCGGCGGTGCAGGACGGTCTGGAGAAGGTTGCCAAGGGCACGGGGTTCAACCCGAGCGTGTACCTGCCGGACGCCGCCAAGGAGGCCTGGTACCAAGCGGTGCAAGGACTGCTGACCCGGCGGATGTCACCGGAGACGGCGATGCAGGGCGTGCAGGACAAGCTGGGAGCGAGCCGATGACGACCAGACGCCGTACGCTCCTCATCACGCTGATGCTGCTGCCGTCGCTGGCCTTGCTCGCGGTCTTCCTGTTCCTGCCGCTGCTGCGTGGGATCGAGCTCAGCTTCTACACCTGGGACGGCGTGGCGCCGGTCATGCATCGCGCCTGGCTGGACAACTACCTCCACGTCTGGTCGGACCCGTTCTTCCTGCGGGCGCTCGGCCGGACGGTGATCTGGTGGGCGATGCACCTCGGGCTCGCGGTCGGCGGCGGACTGTTGCTCGCGGCCCTGATCAGCGAGATCCGCTGGCGGCGCGCGCAGACGCTGTTCCGCAGCCTGGTGTTCGTGCCGCACATCATGTCGCTCGCGGTCGTCGGCGTGATCTGGAGTCAGCTCTACCACCCGACGATCGGCCTGCTGAACGGCTTCCTCAAGGCGACCGGTCTCGGATCGCTGGCCGAGCCCTGGCTCGGGAGTACGACGTTCGCGCTGCCGTCTGTCGGGATCGCGAGCGCGTGGCAGGCGTACGGGTTCTACCTGGTGATCTTCCTGGCCGCGATCCAGGCGGTGGACCCGGCGCTGCACGAAGCGGCGGCGATCGATGGTGCGGGAGCGTGGCAGCGGTTCCGGAACATCACGGTGCCGTCGCTGCACAACGCGATCAGCCTGGTCGTCGTACTGGCTTTCATCAATGCGCTCAAGGGTTTCGGCACGGTGTGGTCGATGACCGAGGGCGGTCCGGACCGGTCCACCGAGCTGGTCGCGGTATACGCGTACCGGCAGGCGTTCGGCCTCGGTGACATCGGCGCGGCCAGCGCGGCCGGCCTGAGTATCGCGGTGATCGCGGTCGTCATCACCGTCTCCTTCAACCGCTGGCGCGACCGCGCCGCCCTCGGGAGGTGATCGCGTGCGTACCGTCACCCGCTGGCACCACGGTCTCGTGGTCCTGGTCGCGCTGATCGCCGGCGCGACGATGGTCCCGGTGCTGTGGGCCTTGTTCAGCGCCTTCAAGAACGACACCGAGATCTTCGGCGACCCGCTCGGCCTGCCGTTGCACTGGCGGTGGGAGAACTTCCGCACGGTCTGGACGAGCGGCGCCTTCAGCACGTACTTCGTGAACAGCGCGGTGATCGCGATCGCCGTCACCGCGCTGACCGTGCTGGTGACCTGCCCGGCCGGTTACGCGTTCGGCAAGCTGACGAGTGGCCGGAGCAACGGCATCTTCTACGCCTACCTGCTCGTCATGACGCTGCCCGGTGAGGCGATCATGGTGCCGACGTTCTACCAGTTGCGCGAGATGTCGCTGGTCGACAGCCGGGTCGGCCTGGGGTTGATCCTGGTCGCCGGTGGGGTACCGCTAGGTGTGTTCATCGCCCGCAACTTCTTCCGCGATCTGCCGAACGAGCTGATCGAGTCGGCTCGCGTCGACGGTGCCGGGGACTGGCGGATCTTCCGGAGCGTGATGCTGCCGCTGGCGAAACCCGCCGTACTCGCGGTCGGGGTGTTCAGTTTCCTCGGCGCGTGGAACGAGTACCAGCTCGCGCTGTTGCTGCTGTTCAGCCAGGAGAAGCGGACGATTCCGCTCGGCCTGGTGCAGTTCCAGGGGCAGTACAGCTCCGACTCAGGTGCGTTGTTCGCCGGCATCGTGCTGGCGATGATCCCGTCCATCCTGGTGTACGTCGTCTTGCAGCGTTCGTTCACCCGTGGCCTCGTGGCAGGAGCCCTGCGATGACCGTGACCTATCAGTTCGAGTACACCGAGCGTCTGCGTGTCGCCTTCATCGGCGCGGGCGGGCACTCGTACCGCAACGTGTATCCCACCTTCCAGTACGCCCCGGTCGATCTGGTGGCGGTCTGCGACGTACACCTCGACCGAGCCGAGACGTATGCGCAGCGGTTCGGTGCCGCGGCGGCGTACGACGACCATCGCGAGATGCTGGCGACCGAGCAACCGGATGCGGTGTTCATCGTGACGTCGTACACGGCCGAGGGCGATGTGCAGGCGACCGCGCTCGCCGAGGACTGTCTGCGCGCGGGAGCACACGTGTGGATGGAGAAGCCGACCGCGGCGGGGCTCGAACAGCTCGACCGGCTGCAGGCGGCCGCGGACGAGACCGGCCGACAGGTGATGACCGGGCTGAAGAAGATCTTCACGCCGGCCATGGAGAAGGTGAAGGCGATCATGGGTACGCCGGAGTTCGGCGCCGCGTCGTCGATCTCGGTGCGGTACCCGCAGTCGCTGCCGGCGCCTGATCTACGGTCGGACGACGTGCAGATGATCGGGTTCCTCGACCACATCTTCCACCCGGCAGCGATCCTCACCCACCTGATGGGACCGGTCCGCCGGCTGAGCTACGAGTGGGAGCCGCGGACCGGAGCGAGCGTGTCGAGCCTGCTGTTCGAGTCCGGCGCCGTCGGGACGTTGCACCTGGCCGCGGGGTCCGCGAACGGGGCGCCGCTCGAGCGCGTCGAGGTGATCGGCGACGGCGCCAACGTCGTCGTGGACAACGGCGTACGGATCACCTACTACCGGCCCGGGGCCGACCTCGGGTACGGGCGTTCGGCGTCGTTCGTCACCGACGACGCGGTGGCGCCGCTGCGGTGGGAGCCCGAGTTCTCGCTCGGGCAGCTCTACAACAAGAACCTGTTCTACCTCGGGTACGTGCCCGAGGTCGTGCACTTCTGCGAGCACGTGCTGGCCGGGAAGCCGGTCGAGAAGGGCACGCTCGGTGACGTCCGGGAGATCATCGAACTGTACGAGCTGTATCGCCGGCTGCCCGCCGGTGAATCGGCCACGCTAGGGAGCTGACATGGGAGAGAAGAGCCGGGTGACCCCCGCCGACGCGGTGACGGTGGAGGACCAGACGTGGGGGCGGCTGGAGTGGATGGTCTCCGGTGCCCTCGGCAACTCCGGCACGATGACCGTCGGCCGCTGCTATATCCGGCCGGGCGAGCAGAACCCGCGCCACTACCACCCGAACTGCGACGAGGTGCTGCACGTGCTGCAGGGCACGATCGAGCACACCGTCGACGGGGACAAGGTGCAGATGGGTCCCGGGGACACGATCAGCATCCCGTCCGGAGCGCTGCACAACGCCCGGAACGTCGGGAACGACGAGGCGATCTTCGTCATCTCGTTCTCGGCGCCGGACCGGCAGACGGTGGGTGAGTGACATGCCGACCGTGGTGCTCCTCGGAACCCTGGACACCAAGGGCTCCGAGTACGCGTTCGTCCGCGATCGCCTGGTCGGGGCCGGTCTGACTGTCGTTGTCGTTGACGCCGGGGTTCTCGGGTCACCGACGATGACCGCCGACGTCAACCGTGCCGAGGTGGCGGCCGCAGCATCCGCTGACCTCGCGGACCTGCGAGAGGCCGGTGATCGTGGCGCGGCGGTGACCGCGATGGCCGCCGGCGCGACAGCCGTCGTACGGCGATTGCGCGCCGAGGGCCGCTGCGACGGCGCACTCGCGTTGGGCGGCACCGGCGGTACGTCGATCGCCGCTGCCGCGTTCCGCGAACTGCCACTCGGCGTACCGAAGGTGATCGTGTCGACCGCGGCGTCCGGCGACACGTCGGCGTACGTCCGGGAGACCGATCTCGTGCTGATGCCGAGCGTGGTGGACGTCGCCGGCGTGAACCGGTTGTCGGCGCGGATCCTCGCGAACGCGGCCGCCGCGGTCGCCGGCATGGTGCTCGCGGAGCCGGTCCCGACCGCCAACGACAAGCCGTTGCTGGCAGCAAGCATGTTCGGGGTGACCACGCCGGCGGTCGACACCGCCCGGGCCCGGCTGTCGGACCTGGGCTACGAGGTACTCGTCTTCCACATGACCGGAGTCGGCGGTCGCACCCTGGAGTCGCTGGCCTCGACTCAGCTGGCGGGTGTCCTCGATCTCACCACGACGGAGCTGGCCGACGAGCTGGTCGGGGGAGTGTTCTCGGCGGGCGCCTCCCGGTTGACGGCCGCCGGACGAGCCGGGATCCCGCAGGTGGTGTCGGTCGGGGCGCTGGACATGGTGAACTTCGGCCCGATGGACACCGTCCCGGAGAAGTTCCGCGACCGGAACCTCTTCGTCCACAACCCGACCGTCACGCTGATGCGTACCACCCCGCAGGAGTGCACCGAGCTAGGCCGCCGCCTCGCGACCCGGTTGAACGGCGCGACCGGGCCCGTCGCACTGCTGCTGCCGCTGCGGGGGATCTCGGCGATCGCGGTCGCGGGTGGGGTCTTCCACGATCCGGTGGCGGACGCGGCGCTGTTCGACGCGATCCGGGAGACTGTCGACCGGTCGGTGGTCGAATTGGTGGAGGTGGACGCGGCGATCAACGACGAGGCGTTCGCGAACGCCGCCGCGGACCGGTTGCACGCCTATCTGACGAAGGAGAGCTGATGGAACGGGACGCCATCCTGGAACGGCTGCGGGCCAAGCGCCTGGCCGGCGAGCTGATCGTCGGCGGCGGTGCCGGCACCGGCCTGTCGGCGAAGTGCGAGGAGGCCGGCGGGATCGACCTGATCGTGATCTACAACTCCGGCCGGTACCGGATGGCCGGCCGCGGGTCGCTCGCCGGTCTGCTTGCCTACGGCAACGCGAACGACATCGTCGTCGACATGGGTCGCGAGGTGCTGCCGGTCGTCAAGCACACGCCGGTGCTCGCCGGGGTGAACGGCACCGATCCGTTCTACCAGCCGACGCAGTACCTCCGCCGGCTGATCGAGCTCGGCTTCTCCGGCGTGCAGAACTTCCCGACCGTCGGCCTGATCGACGGGAACTTCCGGGCCAACCTGGAGGAAACCGGGATGGGGTACGCCGAGGAGGTCGCGATGATCGCCACCGCGCACGAACTCGACCTGCTCACCACGCCGTACGTCTTCTCCGCCGCGGACGCCACCGCGATGACGGAGGCGGGCGCGGACGTGATCGTCTGCCATCTCGGCCTGACCACCGGTGGTTCGATCGGCGCGGGTACGGCGCGATCGCTGGAGGACTGCGCCGTACTGATCAACGAGTGGACCAGGGCCGCTCGGGAGGTTCGGCCGGACGTGTTCGTGCTGTGCCACGGCGGCCCGATCGCCGAGCCGCCGGACGTCCAGCGCATCCTCGAGTTGTGTCCGGAGATCGACGGGTTCTACGGCGCGTCGTCCATGGAGCGGCTGCCGACCGAGCAGGCGATCACCGCGACGACCAGTACGTTCGTCAACCTTCGACGCAGGTGAGCCAACGCTGCAGTTCTCGTTGAAGCTTCCGGAGTACGCCGGCATGCGCTGGCCGGCCGGCCAGGTCGTGCAGCTCGTACGGGTCGGCGTCCAGGTCGAACAGTTGCGTCGGACCCTCGTCGTGGCTGAGCAGCTTCCACCGGCCCGCGCGGATCATCCGGCGCCTGCCGGCCTGGGTGACCTCGTTGACGGTGTCGACGGCGAGCCGGCCGGAAGGCGTCTCGCGGATGCCGGGGGTGCGGTCGCCGAGCTGGCGTTCGTCGAGCGGATCGCCGTACCCCTGCTCGGCGTACACGCTCGGGAAGCCGCCGACGTGTGGGTCCGCGAGCAGCGGCATCAGGCTGCGGCCTTGGACGCCCTGCGGGACGGGCTGGTCCACGAGTTCGCAGATCGTCGGCAGCACGTCGGCGATCGAGACGTGCGCGGGGCTCGGCAGGGGATCGGGGCGTACGCCGGGACCGTGGAAGAGCATCGGGATCCGGGCGAGGACCTCGGGTAGCCCGGGGCCTTTGCGCATCAGGCCGTACTCGCCGGCGAAGTCGCCGTGGTCGGCCACGTGCACGATCAGCGTCGTCTCGAGCCGACCTGTCTGCTCGAGATGCGCGATCAGGCGCGCCAGTTGGTCGTCGACGAGCCTGAGCATGCCGACGTAGTTCGCACGGGCACGATCCACGATGTCGGCTTCACCGCTCAGCGTTGCGAGCCGACCGGCGTACCGCCAGCTGAAGTCGCGGTCCGCGAGCGCGTCGATCGTGGTCGCCGCGGGCGGGACCGAGTCCGGGTCGGGGAAGTACGGCTCGGGGACCTGGTAGGGCACATGCGGTTCCGGGATCGACAGCCAGAGGAACGAGCGGTCGTCCGGGCCTGCAGAGTCCAGCCAGCCGATCGCCTCGTCGACGATCCGGACCGGCAGCTGGTTCTCGAGCGGGTACGGCGTGGGCGTGGTCGTCGTCCCGGGGTTCGCGCGGAGCCAGTCGTCGAACTCGCGGTCGGTGCCGGTCGCTGCCGTCGCGGGCACGCGCCCGAAGTGGCTGAACTCGACCCAGTGGTCGAGCCGATCGGGTGTCAGGTGCGAGTGGTTCTTGCCTACCAGCGCCGTACGGAAGCCGGCCGTGCCGAGTACGTCGATGAGGTCGGGGCCGCGGGACGGGTCGTCGTACCCGCTGTTGCCGAGGACTCCGTGCGCGGTGGGGAACCGCCCGGTGAGCAGGCTGATCCGGGCCGGCACGCAGAGCGGTGTCGTCGTGTAGGCGCGGTCGAACCATCGGCCGGTCGTCGCCAGCTGGTCGAGCGCGGGGGTGCAGTCGAGCGGGAATCCTTCGCGGGCGGTGAGGTCGGCGCGTTGCTGGTCGGTCATCACCAAGACGATGTCCCGCGGCGCCCCGGTGCGCGTGTCAGCCACCCGTGCTCTCCCGGACCTCCAGGTGGAAGCCGGCGATGAACTCCCGGGGCGCGGACGAGAAGCTGCCCTTCAACCGGTCGGCGAGCAGCCCGACGGCGGTCTCGGCGATGTGCCGCTTGTCCGGCGCGATCGACGTCAGGCTGGGGCGCGTGTAACGGTTCTCGGCGATGTCGTCGATCCCGACCACGGCGATGTCCTCCGGCACCCGGACGCCGTGGTCGTACAGCGCCCGGAGCGCGCCGTGCGCGAGCAGGTCGTTCGAACAGAACACCGCGTCCGGCGGCTTGCTGAGCGCCAGCAGCCGCTCGATCGCCTCGACGCCCTTCTCCTGACGCCAGCGGCGCAACGGCATGACCAGCCGGGCGGACGGCCGGATGCCGGCGGCCACCAGCGCGTCGTAGTACCCCTCGTAACGACCGCGGGAGACGGCGTCGCCGCTCGGGGCGGCGCCGATCGAGGCGATCCGCTTGCGTCCGAGGTCGATCAGGTGCTCGGTGGCGGCACGGCCGGCGGCGTAGCTGTCGATCGCCACCCGGTCCGCGACCCGGGTCAGCCGCTCACCGAGGAGGACCATCGGGGTGGTGTCGGTGCGGGCGGCGAAGTCGTCGGCGGTCAGGCGGCTCGGGACGAACAACAGCCCGTCGATCAGATGCGACCGGATCCCTTGCAGGACGAGGCGTTCACGGTCGGGATCGGCCGCGGTCTGGTCGACCAGGACGGTCCAGCCGTAGCCCTCGGCGGCCTTGACGACCAGCTCGGCCAGCTCCGCGAAATACGCGTTGCCGATCTCCGGTACGGCGAGGGCGATCACGCCGGACCGCCCGTGCCGCAGGTTCCGGGCCGAGACGTTCGGGCGGTAGCCGAGCTCCTCGATGACCCGCTCGACCCGCTCCTTGGTCGCGGCGCCGACCCGGCCGGTGCCGTTGACGACGTTCGACACCGTCTTGATCGACACTCCGGCCCGCGCGGCGACATCGCTGAGTGTTGCGGCCATCGGCACCTCCCTCGCGAGGACTATACACAGCGCCCAGATTCTTGATACAACGCTGTACCACGATCTCGGTACAGCTCCCCGAGGAGGAGTCATGATCAGCAGGCGAAGGTTCCTGGGCGCATCGGCCGGTGGCGCGCTCGGCGCGCTCGTCGCGAGTGCCTGCAGCACCGCACCGAGCGGTGGTGGACAGACCGCCGGTGGCAAGACGCTGCGCGTCTGGGACCACTTCCAGCCGCGCGAGGACCTGCACAAGAAACTGTTCGCGGACTTCCAGAAGTCCGGCGGAGCCGTTGTGCAGTACACGGTTTACAACCCGAACCAGCAGGGCCAGGCCCTGCAGCTGGCGTTCGGCAGCAAGCAGTTGCCGGATGTGTTCACCACGGCCGGCGTCAAGCTGCCGCAGGCCCGGCTGCGCAAGGACGGCTGGATCGCGCCGATCCAGCTGACCAAGGACGACCTGTCGGCGATGCCCGCCGACGCGTTCCTGAACGGCTTCACGCACTTCGACGACAAGCTGTACTCGCTGCCGATGGTGAACTACCGGCAGTACGGGACACTTACGTGGTACAACGTGGAACTAGCCGAGAAGGCCGGGCTCGACCCGGAGCGGGACCTCGCGACCTGGGACGGGTTCCGGTCCGCGGCGGCCAAGATCAAGTCCTCCGGCGGCGACGGGATCTCCGGCTGGATCGCGCCGCTGCAGTTCGCCCAGCGGCTCGGCGAGCACGTCAGTGACCTGGCGATGGCGGCCGGCGGCGCGGGTGCCACCGACCCGCGCACCGGCGCGTATGCGTACGGGACCGATCCGTACGTGCACGCGATCGACTTCCTCGCCTCGCTGAAGAAGGACGGGCTGATCTTCCCGGCCTCGTCGTCCCTGGACGCGCGGACGGCGCGGGCGCGCTGGTCGACCGGCGTGGCCGGGCTGTTCTTCGACGGCCCCTGGAACATCGGGGTGATCAACGACCAGTTCAAGGTCTTCCTGGACAAGGTCGGCGTCACGTCGATGCCGACCGCCGAGGCTGGGCGGCCACTGATCGTCTACGCGCCGCCGAAGGCCGGTGACTACGTCGCCGCGGCGACATCCGAGGAGCCGGAACTGGTCGCGAAGCTGCTGAAGATCTTCACCACCGAAGAGGTGATGCTCGCCGAGACCGAGCAGATGGACGGGATGCCGGTCGACCTGGCCCTGGTGAACAAGGCGAACGTGCACCCGACGTACAAGAAGGCGGCCGAGCTGTTCGGGAAGCAGATCAAGTTGCAGCCTGCGCCGCAGGTCCGCAACCCCGGGGTCAGCGAGGTGATCGCGACCATGAAGCAGGTCGAGCCCGACCTGGGCGGGATCGTGCAGGGCGTGCTGTCCGGTCAGCTGCCGGACGCGCGCAAGGCGCTGACGGAGTACGACCAGAAGCTGACCGCGGAGCGCGAGCGCGCGATCAAGGCGGTCGCCGCGAAGGGCGTCAAGGTCAGCGCCGACGACTGGAAGTTCTCGAACTGGACACCAGGCCAGGACTATGGCCGCGACAAGTACAAGACCTCGTGAGAATGGCCCGCAACCGGCTCTGGATCTGGCTGTTCCTCACCCCGACCGTCATCCTGTACGGCGCCTACACCGTCTACCCGGTGCTGGCCAGCTACTGGTACTCGTTCGTCGAGTGGAACGGATTCGACTCGGCCAAGACCTGGGTGGGACTGGCCAACTACAAGGCCGTTCTCCACGATCCGCTGTTCTGGAACTCGTTCAGGATCACGGTGCTGTTCATGGTCGCCGTGGTGCCGGTGAAGGTCCTGCTCACGCTGCTGCTGGCGCTGGTGCTGAACTCGCCGAAGCTGCCGATGCGGACGCTGTTCCGGACCGCGTTCTTCCTCCCGGTGGTGACCACGACGGCGATCGTCGGCGTGGTCATGCAGTTCGTCTTCGACCCGGCGTCCGGCCCGGTGAACGTGGTACTGCGCAAACTCGGTGTCGTTGCGGACGGCATCAACTTCCTCGGCGACCCGAAGACCGCGCTGTGGACCGTGGTCGGGGTGTACATCTGGAAGTGGTTCGGGGTCACGCTGATCTACTGGCTCGCGGCCCTGCAGACCGTGCCGGACGAGGTGTACGAGGCCGCGGCGATCGACGGTGCCGGACCGTGGGGCCTGCTACGGCACGTCACGCTGCCGCTGCTGAAGCCGTTCGCGGTGATCATCACGCTGCTGACCCTGGAGAGCACGTTGAAGGTCTTCGACCTGATGCTCACGATGACCAACGGCGGCCCGTTCTACGCCACCGAGGTGGTCGAGATCTACATCTACCGCTGGGCGTTCGCGGCCACGGTTCCCGAGCTGGGCTTCGCCTCGGCGGCCGCGGTCATCTTCGGCCTGTTCGTCGGGTTGCTCGGCGCGCTCCAGCTGCTCGGGATCCGCGCGGCCCGGAAGACAAGGAACGCGGTATGACTGCCTCGGGCGAGGCCGTGCGGACGACGGTTGATGTCGCTGCCCGGCGGAACCGCTGGAGCTCGGCGCGGATCCTGCGACGCCTGCCGTGGTGGGGCGCGGCGGTCGTGATCGGGATCGGTGGGTTGCTCTGGATCTACCCGTTCCTGTGGATGATCGGCGCCTCGCTGAAGGATCCGCTGGAGGTCTTCACGTCCGGCCTTTCGCTGGTCCCGAAGCACGCCCAGTGGGGGAACTACGGGCGCGCGTGGAGTGACGCCGGCTTCGGCCAGTACCTGTTCAACACCGTCGTCGTCACGGTGACGACGGTCGTGCTCGTCGTACTGCGGTGTGCGATGGCCGGATACGTGTTGGCCCGGCACCAGTTCTTCGGCCGGAAGATCGTGATGGGGATCCTGATCGGCACGCTGTTCGTGCCGACCGGGTACACGATCATCCCGGTGGTCGAGATCTCGCAGCGGCTCGGGCTGCTGAACTCGCTGACCGGCATGGTGCTGGCGCTGTCCGGCGGGGCCCACGTGGCGTCGGTGCTGCTGTATCTCGGGTACTTCCGGCAGCTGCCGCGGGAGCTCGAGGAGTCGGCGGTGATCGATGGTGCCGGGTTCCTCAGCATCTTCGGCCGGATCATGCTGCCGCTGGCCAACCCGGTCACCGCGACCGTCACGCTGCTCACGTTCCTGGGCACCTGGAACGCGTTCTTCCTGCCACTGGTGTTCAGCTTCTCGCGGCCGGACCTCCGGACCCTGAGCGTCGGCATGCTGGCGTTCGTCGGGGAGAACTCGACAGACTGGTCCGGGATGGCCGCGGCCGCGTCGATCTCGCTGCTGCCGGTGGTCGCACTGTTCGTCGTACTGCAACGCTACTTCGTCGAGGGAATCGCAGGAGCCGTCAAGTCATGAGTGAACGCCCGAACATCCTTCTGATCTGCACCGACCAGCAGCGCTACGACACGCTCGGTGCTTATGGCAACGACCATGTGCAGACCCCGAACCTGGACCGGCTCGCCGCGGACGGCGTGCTGTTCGAGAACTGTTACGTACAGAATCCCGTCTGCTCGCCGTCGCGGGCCTCGCTGATGACCTCGCGGTACCCGCATGCGCACGGTCTCTGGGCGAACGGCGTGCAGCTGCCCGACCACGAGCAGTTCTTCACCAGGACGCTGGCCGACGAGGGCTACGACTGTGGCCTTGTCGGCAAGTTGCACCTGTCGGCGTGCAAGGGCGGCCGGCTGGAGCCACGGCACGACGACGGGTTCCGGGTGTTCCGCTGGGCACACGACCCGTACCCGGGCTCGTCCGAGAACCAGTACCACCGGTGGCTCAAGACGGCGTACCCCGAGCTCTACGCGCAGGCGGTCGAGCCCGGCGGGCCCGGGTTCGACAACCTGCCGACCGAGGCGCACTACAGCCGGTGGATCGGGAACGAGACCATCGACTACCTGCGCGACTCACGGGACAAGGACAAGCCGTTCTGCTTCGTCGCGAACTTCTTCGACCCGCACCACGGCTTCGGCGCGCCGAAGGAGTACCTCGAGCGGTACCGGGCCGCGAACCTGCCGCGCCCGGTGACCCGCGAAGGCGAGCTGGAGAGCAAGCCGGCGATCCTGACCGAGGCGTCGAAGGAGTCGTACGGCGGCCACGCGCGCGGCTACCTGTCCTACAGCGAGGACGAGCTGCAGGACGTCAAGGCGGCGTACTGGGCGATGGTCACCCTGGTCGACGACGAGGTCGGACGGATCCTGGCCGCGCTCGAAGCGGAAGGCCTCGCGGACAACACGATCGTGGTGTTCACCAGCGACCACGGGGAGATGCTCGGCGACCACCAGTTGATGCTGAAGGGGCCGATGATGTACGACTGCGCGGTCCGGGTGCCGTTGGTCGTGCGCTGGCCCGGACAGCTGCCGGCGGGGGAGCGGCGTACCGAGCTGGTGCAGTGGATCGATCTTGCGCCGACCTTCCTGGAGGCTGCTGGAGCGCCGGCGCTGCCGCGCGGTCAGGGGCAGAGTCTGTTGCCGTTGGCTCGTGGTGAGGCCGGTGCGGTGGGGCGTGGCTGGGCACTGTGCGAGTACCGGAACAGTGGGCATCCCTACGATCCCGCCGTGCACACGACGATGCTGCGGACCGGGCAGTGGAAGATGGTGGTGTACCACGGTCTGCCGGCGACGGATCGCGAGCGGAGCGGGGAGTTGTACGACCTGGCGACGGATCCGCTGGAGCTCGACAACCTCTGGGACGACGCGGGCCATGCGGTTGAGCGCCTGCGGTTGCAGGAGATGCTGCTCGACGTCCTGGTCGCGACGGAGGACCGCAGCCAACCCCGGCTCGACCACTTCTAGACCAGTGGCCGTCAGCGGGGGAGAGCGGTCCGGAGTTGGCGGCGGGACGTGATGCCGAGCTTGGCGAAGGTCTTCCGTAGGTGCCACTCGACCGTGCGGGGGCTGATGAACAGCTGCGCGGCGATCTCCGGGTTGGTCAGGCCGTCGCGGGCCAGCCCGGCGATCTGGGCCTCCTGCGCGGTCAGGTCGTTGGTCGTCTCGGGCGTCCGCTTGCGGACGGTCTCGCCGGTGGCCAGTAGCTCGTGGCGGGCGCGCTCGGCGAAGCCCTCGGCACCCATCGCGGCCAGTTGGTCGTGGGCGATCCGGAGATGTTCGCGCGCGTCCTGACGACGGCCCTCCCGGCGCAGCCACTCGCCGTACAGCAGCTCGGAACGGGCCAGTTCGATGCGCAGACCGGTCCGGCTGAGGTGCTCGATCGAGGCGCGGTACGCGTCCTCGTCGTTGGTCAGCAATGCCCGGGCGCGCGCCTCGAGGCCACGACCCCAGTCGGTCGGTACGGCGTCGACCCGCTCGTTCAGCCAGGCCAGCGCGGTCCCGACCAGCAACGTGTCGCCGGTCCGCGAGGCCGCCTCGGCCAGTTCGCCGATCGCGAGGACGCTGTATGCGACCACGTCCTGCTCGACCACCTGCGACGCCGCGTCCCGCGCGGCCTCGTACCGGCCGAGGCCGTTGTTCAGCAGTGCGCTCGTGTACGTCGCGATCGCGATCATCCGGCCCTGGTTCTGTGCGCGGGCCTCGCGGACCATCGCATCGATCGCCTCCGTGGCCTCGGCGTCGTTCCCGCGCAGGGCCGCGAGTTGCATCCAGCCGATGCCGAGCAGCCGGTTCCCGGTCGCGGCGGCGATCCGGCGCTCCTCGTCGACGTACGCCGCGGTTGCTGCCAGGTCGCCGGTCATCGACACCACATTGGCCCGGAAGTTCAGCGCGAACTGGAGCTGCACGAGCGCGCCCGATTCGCGCGCGACCCGTTCCTGACGGGCGGCCAGTTCGAGCGCCGCGTCGAGATCCCAGACGTCGATCGCGACGATCCCGCTGGCGCGGTTGCCGGCCAGCCACAGCCAGCCGCGGACGTCCTCGGCCTTGTCGGCGCTCTGCTGCGCTTCGGCGAGTGCCTTCACCAGGTGCGGCGCCGCGGCGACGTACCCGCTGGTGAAACGGAGTGCGAGTGCCTGCAGCAGCGCGTCGCCCGGTGGGTCCGACGGTGCCGGGGCGGGCGCCGCGGCGGCTGCGGTGCCCAGGAGGCCTGCCGTCTCGGGGCCGCTGGCCCAGATCGCCGCGGACATCGCCTCGAGGTGCGTCAGGCGGGCCTGCTCATGGTCGTGTGGTTCGAGTTGCTGGGCGGCCTGGAGCAGAGTCGCGGCGGCTTCGGCCGCGTGCCCGCTGTCGAAGGCGATCTCGCCGCGGAGCCGGGTGATCTCGGCCTCCCGGATCGGATCCGATGGGCCGGCAGCCGCTCCGCCGAGCAGGTCGAGCGCCGCGTCGAGGGCGCCCGCGCTGCGCTTCGCTGCCGCCGCGGCCAACACCCGGTCGGCCCGGCGAGCTGGATCGATGGTCAGTGCGGCCGACCGCTCCAGGAAGGTCGCGGCCGCGTAGAACCCACCACGCGCCCGCGCCCGCTCGGCTGATCGCTCGAGCTCGGCGGCGACGTCTTCGTTCGGAGTCGTGGTCGCCTGTGCCCGGTGCCACGCGCGACGGTCGGGATCGGCCTCGGGATCGGTCACCTCGGCGAGCGCCTGGTGCACGGCCTGCCGTTGCTGCGCCGTCGCCATCCGGTACGCCGCGGATCGCACCAGCGGGTGCCGGAACCGGATGTGCCGGCCGAAGGTGATCAGCCCGGATTCGATCGCTCCGGCCGCCGGGTCCGCGCCCAGATCGAGCTGCTCGGCCGCGCGCCACAGGAGTGTCGGATCACCGAGCGGCTCGGCGGCCGCGGTGAGCAGGAGCAGGCGGGTGTCCGCAGGCAGTACTTCGAGGCGCCGTACGAACCCGTCTTCGATTCGGCTGACCAGAGTGCCCGCGGTGAGGCCGTCGGCGAGTTCGGCGGCGGTCCAGGCGCGGGGGAGTTCCAGCAACGCCAGGGGGTTGCCGCGGGTCTCGGCCACGATCCGGTCGCGGACCCGCGGGTCGATCGGGCCGGGCAGCACCGACTCCAGCAGGGCGCGCGCGTCGGTGTCGTCGAGACCGTGGATCTCCAGCTCGGTGAGTCCGGTGAACTCGTGGTCGATACCGTCCCGGACCGCGAGCACCATCACCACGGACTCGCCTGCCAGCCGCCGGGCGACGAACGCGAGGATGCGGGCGGACATCAGGTCCAGCCACTGCGCGTCGTCGATGACGCACAGCACCGGCTGGTCGCCGGCCGCGTCGGCAAGCAGGTTCAGGACCGCGAGACCGATCAGGAACTTGTCCGGTGCCGGTCCACTGACCAGGCCGAACGCCGTACCGAGCGCGCCTTGTTGCGGTGGTGGCAGCCGGTCGAGGTGGTCGAGGAACGGCTGGCAGAGCTGGTGGAGACCGGCGTACGCGAGCTCCATCTCGGACTCGATGCCGGCCGTCCGCGCGACGCGGACGCCGTCGGCGCCGGTGACCAGGGTGTCGAGCAAGGCCGACTTGCCCACTCCGGCTTCGCCCCGGAGCAACAGCACGCGGCTGGTGCCGGTCCGTGCCTCGCCGATGAGCCCGTTGAGTACTTCGGTCTCCTGCCGGCGGCCACGGAGCTCTCGATCTGCCATCCCCACGCGGGCCAGCCTAAACGGCGCCGCCCAGAATCCACTGGTCGGACCAGTAGGCGAAGCTGATGCGCACTGGTCAGACCAGTGGACGAGGTGCGGTGGGACTGGTCAGACCAGTACGACGGGTCCGCGGGCGAGGCGGAGGACGGTCGCGGAGTCGTCGCCGGCGTGCTGCAGCCAGCCGCGGTCGGCGGTCAGCACGGTCAGCGCCGCCGCGGCGGATTCCGCCAGCACGGCACTCGCCACGGTCCCGCTGACCGCGCTCCGCCGTACATCGACCTCCGGGTACGCCGTCTGCCACGCGGCCACCCGGTCCTCGCCAGATCCGGTCTGCAGGATGGTCAGACCAGTACCCCGCCGCCGGGCCGCGCCGAATGCGAAGCCGAGCGCGTCCGACGGTCCCTTGCCGTCGACCGCCACGACCACCCGTCCGATCGACGGTCCGGCCGCGCGGTCCGAGGTCAGGCCGACGACGGCGAGCGAGGCCGTCGTACGGCGGGCCAGGCGCCGAGCCAGCGTCCGCTCGAACCGCCGGCCGTGGCCGATGACGATCAGTGCGCCGGTCGCCTCCTTCGCCTCGTTCAGCAGCGCGGTGAGCCGGCGGCCGGGAAAGACCGTGGAGGACATCCGCAGGCTCGGGAAGATCCCTTGCACATGCTCGATGGCAGCGTTGACGACCGCCTCGGCGGCCTCGCGGATCCGAAGGTCCACAGCCAGGTTGCCCGCAGCGTCCAGCAGGTGCTGCCAGCGGAACGCGTACACGATGCGCAGCTCGGCGCCGCGGGTGGCTGCCTCGGCGGCGGCCCACTCCAACGTGTCGTGGCCGTCGTCTTCGAGCAAGACCACCACCGGGCCGTGGTACTGCTTCATCAGGTGCCTCCCTGGTCCGTTCTGCTGTGTGACACCACCGTCCCGCCGAGGGCGGGTGGCTCACACCAGGGAGAAGCACGGGCCCGCACACTGGGGCCCACGGGGTCACGTGTCGAGCAGTTGCAACGCATCGGCGATGGAACCGGTCACCGGCGCGCCTGTGGCCTCCAGAGCCGCCACAGTCATCGCACCGGTCGACACGAGCACGCACCGGGTGCCAGCGGCCTGCGCAGCCTGCGCGTCGTCGACAACGTCACCGATCAGTACGACGCTCGCCGGGTCGAGCCGCTGCGCCTCGAGATGACGGAGCAGGCTCTCGGCCTTCGACCCACCACCGACGTCGCCGGGCAGTCCGTCGACCCGCGTGAAGTACGACGTGAGTCCGTAGTGCTCGACGGTCGGAGTCAGCCGGGCGTGGAACCACATGGACAGCAGCGATTGGGTGCGACCGCTGTCGGTGCAGGCCCGCAGTACGTCGTGGGCGCCGGTGGCGAGCTCGCAGGTGTGCAGGATCGCGTCGTACCGCTCGTGGTAGAGCTTGTCGACCTGCGCCCACTCTTCTTCGTTGAGCGTGCGTTCGAGGATCTGCTCGTAGGACACCCGCATCGGCCGCGCGTACGCCGCCTGCCACTCGCCCCACGTCAGGTCCGCGCGACCGAACCCGGCGCACACCTCGTTGACTGCCGCGAGCACCGCGTGGTTGTCGTTCAGCAGCGTCCCGTTCCAGTCCCACACCACATGCGAGGTCACGCGGTCACTCTAGTGTCGCGAAAACTCCCGGCGTGCTCGACCGATGGATGAGAGGATGAAGCGCATGCCGGAGTTCGTCAGTGCGCAGGAGCTGGTGGCGGGTTTCTACACCGCAGTGATCGCGCCGGCGCTCGGCCGAACCAGTCACGCAGCTGGTCTTCTGGGCTGGGGCTCGGACGTGCTCGGGTACGACACGGCGCGGTCGACGGACCATGGGTGGGGACCGCGGATCGTCGTACTGGTCGACGCGCACGAGGTGGAGCCGGTTCGCGCGCGAGTGGAGTCGGCGCTGCCTGACGAGTACGGCGGTGTACCGGTCCGGTTCGGTTGGTCGGGGCAGGACGTCGAGCACCACGTGACGATCGCGACGCTGGGTGACTGGCTACGCGGACAGCTCGGGTTCGACGCGTCCCAGGGGATCGGCACCACGGACTGGCTGGTGACGCCGCAGCAGCAGATCCTCGGCGTGGTGACCGGACGGGTGTACGCCGACGACGGACGACTCGCACCGGTGCGCGAGGCGCTGGCGTGGTACCCGGACCAGATCTGGCGGTGGACGCTGGCCTGTCAGTGGACACGGATCGCGCAGGAGGAGGCGTTCGTGCAGCGCACGCATGAAGTGGGCGACGAACTCGGGTCCCGGATCGTCACCGCCCGACTGGTGCGCGACCTGATGCGACTCGCCCTCCTGCAGTCGCGGACCTACGCGCCGTACACCAAATGGCTCGGTACTGCGTTCGCGCGGCTGGGCCATCCCGACGGTCTGGACCAGGCGCTGAGCGATGCGGTCGGCGCCGGTGACTTCGGGGAGCGCGAGAAGGCGCTGGTGTCGGCGTACGAGCTGATGGCGGACCGGCACAACGCACTGGGGATCACCACCGAGGTGGAGCCGTCCACGCGTCCGTACTTCGACCGGCCGGCGATGGTGCTCCAGTCCGAGCGGTTCGCGGAGGCGTGCCTGGCGACCGTAACGGATCCACAGCTGCAGAGTTTCGGGCTGGTCGGCGCGATCGACCAGTTCGTGGACAACACCGACGTACTGAGTAAGCCACCCGCTTTCCGACGACTGCTTGGGGTCTATCAGTGACGCTGTCGAACCATCTCATCAGCTCGATCACCACCACGGAGATCCGGTACGAGTACCTCCGCACGATCGGGCGGAACTCGTTCCTCGGCTCGCACGGCAACGGCGGGACGACCACGGTCTACGTGATCGAGACCGACCGCGGTGCGACCGGATGGGGGCTGCCCTTGTCCCACGGGGATCCCGGATCGCTCATCGGCCGGCGACTGGCCGACCTGATCGACCCGGATCGGGGAGTGGTCGACCAGACGGCGATGTTCCTCGACTACGCGCTCCACGATCTCGCGGCGCGGATCCTCGACGTGCCGGTGTACGCGACGCTCGGCGCCGCCGGCTCGCCGCGGGTGCGCTGCTACAGCGGCGGGATCTACTTCGACGACCTCGACGGCGGGCTCGATGCGATCCGCGCGAACCTCGCCCAGGACCACGCGTTCGGCTTCCGCGACTTCAAGCTGAAGATCGGGCGCGGCCACCGCTGGATGGACTCGGCGGCCGGTCTGCGGCGCGACATCGAGGTGACCCGGCTGGCGCGCGAGCTGTACCCCGACGCCGGGATCCTTGTCGACGGCAACGACGGCTTCACCGTGAACGGCCTGTTCGAGTACCTCGACGCCGTCGCGGACTGCGATCTCTACTGGATCGAGGAGCCGTTCCAGGAGCGCAGGCCGGACCTGCAGGCACTGCACGACCACCTGCGCACCCTGCCGACCCGGCCGAAGGTCGCGGACGGCGAGTACGACCCCGACGAGGAGCACGTGCTCAGCCTGGCCGCCGAAGGCCTCGTCGACATCGCCCTGATGGACGTCACCGGCCACGGGCTCACCGCCTGGCGCCGCACGATGCCGGAGCTGAAGTCCGAGGCCTCACCGCACGCCTGGGGCCTGCCCCTGAAGACTTTGTACGCCGCTCACCTGGCGGCCGGCCTCGGCAACGTCCCGATCATCGAGGGTGTCCCCGGCCACACCGTCGGCACCGGCGACTACACGCTCGAGGACGGCTACGTCGTACTCCCGGACCGCCCGGGCTTCGGTCTCGACCTGCCCTGACGTCACATGTCCAGGACGAGGTCGGTGGTGGGACGGGCGCAGCAGAGCAACGTCTGGTCCGCGGGCGGAGGCTCTAGCGGCGTGGGAGAGTAGACGACCTCACCCGAGAGCAGTGGCGTGATGCAGTTGTGGCAGACGCCGGTACGACAGCTCCATCGGGTTGGGACGTCGCAGGCCTCCGCCAGCTCCAACAGGCTGCCGTCGCGCATGGGGGTGGCGATCCCGCTGCGTGCGAACGTCACCAGCGGCCCTGCACCCGGCGCACCCTCCGGCTGGTGTGGCGGTCTGGTGGTCTGACCAACGACTCCGGGATTGAGCGACGCCAACGCACCGAACAGCTCGGTGTGGATCCGCGTCACTCCCAGAGCGGTCAGCCCTGCCTGCATGTCCGCCATGAAGGACTCCGGCCCGCAGATGTACGCCGTACCGTCCGCCGGCAGCGTCAGCTCGGCCAACCGGTCCTTCGTGAGCCGTCCGTCCACTGAGCTGTAGTAGATGCGCTCCTGTGCATTCGGGAGCTGTGCGAGGAGCTCGTGTGCCTCCGCAGCCAACGGATGCTCGGCGGGCCGCCGAGCGGCGTGAATCCACCAGACCTCACGAGTAGTCCGCTGCGCCGCCAACACGTGCAGCATCGCGAGGACCGGCGTCACACCGATACCGGCCGACACCAGCAGCACCGGACCAGAGCCGTCCTCGAGAACGAAGTCCCCACGCGGCGCCGCCACCTCCAACACGCTTCCCGTCGTCAGCTGGGTCGTCATGTAGCCACTCCCGACGCCGTGTGGCTCATGCTTCACGCTGACGCGATAGTCCGGCGAGGTGGACAGCGAGTAGCTCCGTACCGGCACCGGCTGACCGGCCCCCGGCAACCGGAACGTCAGATACTGCCCAGCTCTAGCCTTCGGCAGGTCACCGCCGTCCTCAGCAGCCAGCCGGACGGAGAACACGTCGGCACTCTCCGGCACGACCTCGGTCACCCGCAGCCGCCGGAAACCCTCCCATGCAGGCATCGGCTTCGCAGCATCGTCCAACAACTCCTGGAACGACCCCACCCATCCGGGACTCATCGCCGGGATCTGTACGGCGACCCGCAGCTTCTCCAGATCCCGATCCGGCAGGTACAGCAGCGCATCGGTGTCCGCCACAGTCAGCGCACCCGGACCGGTGGCCGTCTTGACGATCGCATCGCCCGCCGTGATCTCGCCCTCGGTGATCACGCGGCAGTAGAACCCCGGCCGGTGCCGGCTGACGAGCAGTGCGGGCAGCTCGGGTTCGCCCATCCGCAGACCGACCCGGTAGCAGGTGACGCGCGGCTGGGTGACCTCCAGCTCGGCGCCGCCGATCCGGTAGCGGTCCCCGATGCAGACCTCGTCGTCGGGTAGTCCGTCGACCGTCAGGTTCTCGCCGAACTGCCCGTAGACGAAGTCGTCGCGGCCGAAGTGCTTCTCCCAGTAGCGGTAGGAGTCGATTTGGTACACGAACACAGCACGCTGCTCACCACCGTGGCCGGCTGTGTCGCCCTGACCGTCTCCGTCCAGGTTCAGCCGCCGGACCATCACCGGTCCGTCCACCGACTGCTTCCAGACACCGGTGTAGACGGTCTTGCCGTTCCACTCGACATCCTTCGGCAGACCGACATTCACCGACAGCACAGTGGGCGCGCTCATCTGACCAGGCTCCAACCGCAGGCGCTTCTCGTCCAGATCTACTTCATGTCGAGCAGGCTAGGACTGGTCGGTCCAGGGCCACGCCGGGTGCGGAGTCGACGGGCCGGCGTACGGCGTATCGGCGTACTGCTTCTGGAGCTCGGCCAGCTGGTCCGTCAGCGTTGCGCGGAGCTCGGCGTACGCCGGGTCGTCCGCGACGTTGTTCAGCTCGTCCGGGTCCTGCTGCAGGTCGTACAGCTCCCACTCCGACTCGAAGATCTGCTGCGACGACCCTGGCACGTCCAGCCCGGCACCGTAGTAGTGGATGAGCTTGTGTTCCCGCGTCCGTACGCCGTAGTGCGCCGGCACGTGGTGGTTCGGGTCGTCGTGCTCCCAGTACCGGTAGTACATCGCGGTCGGCCAGTCGGTGACCTCCTCACCGCGCAGCAACGGCAGGAAGCTCCGGCCTTGCGAGGTGGGCAGCACCGACGCGGCGTCCATCCCGCTCATGTCCAGGAACGTCGCAGCGAAGTCCACGTTGGTCACGATGGCGTCGCACGTGCTCCCGGCCGGGATCACGGACGGCCAGCGGATCATCATCGGCATCTGCAGCGACTGGTCGAACATCAGCCGCTTGTCGTACCAACCGTGGTCTCCGAGGAAGAAACCCTGGTCGGAGGTGTAGACGACGACGGTGTTGTCGCTCAGCTCTTCCTCGTCCAGTACGTCGAGCAGCCTGCCAACGTTGTCGTCGATCGACTGCACGCACTGCAGGTAGTCACGCAGATAGCGCTGGTAGTTCCACCGCATGCGCGCATCGCGATTCTCCGGTCCACGTAGCTCCTCCGGCAGTTCCTCGCCGAGCTCCTCCACCGTCCCCAGGTCGTCCGCGACGGACATCCGGACGCCGCGGACCGCCTGACTCCGCGTGGCGTAGTCGTCGAGCAGCGTGCTCGGCTCCGGGATCGAACCGACCGGGTAGAGGTGCTTGTGCTTCTCGTCCGGCACCCACGGCCGGTGCGGTGCCTTGTGATGCACGAACAGCAGGAACGGCCGCTCTGTGTCCCGCTCGCGGAGCCAGTCGATGCTCTGGTCGGTGACGATGTCCGTGGCGTAACCGGGAACGGTCTCCGCGCCGTCCGGTCCGATCATCAGCGGGTCGACGTACTCACCCTGCCCGGGGAAGACCCGCCAGTCGTCGAAGTGCCGCGGTGCGGACTCCGGACGCTCACCGAGGTGCCACTTTCCGAACAGCGCGGTCTGGTAGCCGGCGTCCTTCAGCACCTCCGCGAACGTCGGCACCCGGTAGTCGATCTCGGTGTAGATCGACGCGACACCGTTCACGTGACTGTAGGTGCCGGTCAGGATCGACGCCCGGGACGGCGAGCAGATCGAGTTCGTGCAGTACGTCGCGTCCATCCGGACACCGTCGCGCGCGATCCGGTCCAGGTGCGGCGTGCTGTTGACTTTGCTCCCGTACGCCGAGATCGCGTGCGCGGCGTGGTCGTCGGACATCACGAAGACGATGTTCGGGCCGGATTTCGGGCCAGGTGTGGAGGCAGGCATCACGTCACCCTAGCCACCGGCGACCGGATATGGACACCGCTTACCAGACTGTGGTCCCTAGCGGTAACTTTGTCGCTCATGGCCATGTTCGACCTTTCCCTCGACCAGCTCCGCGAGTACCGGCCCGACGTGGCCGCTCCCGCCGACTTCGTCGACTTCTGGCGCCGCTCCATCGAGAAGGCGCGCACCGACGACCTGTCCGCCACGTTCACCGAGATCGACAACAAGCTCGCGGTGATCGACACCTACGACGTCACCTACGCCGGCTTCGGCGGCTCGCCCGTGAAGGGCTGGCTGCACGTTCCCGCCGGTGCCACCGGTCCGCTGCCGACCGTCGTCCAGTACCACGGGTACTCCGGCGGCCGTGGGTTCGCGCACGCGACCACGCTCTGGGCGCAGGCCGGTTACGCGCACTTCGTGATGGACACCCGCGGTCAGGGCTACAGCTCCGGTGGCCCGGCCGGTACGCCGGACGACACGCCGTACGCCGGTCTGAACCACACGCCGGGCTTCATGACGGCCGGCATCACCGACCCGGAGACCTACTACTACCGCCGCGTCTACATCGACGCCGTCCGGGCGATCGAGGCCGCGCGGACGTCCCCGTTCGTGGACCCGGACCGGATCATCGTGACCGGTGGCAGCCAGGGCGGCGGCATCTCGATCGCCGCGGCCGGCCTCGCGCCGCTGGCCGGGATCGACCTGCTCGGGTGCGCGCCTGACGTACCGTTCCTGTGTCACTTCGAGCGGGCGCTGCAGATCACCGACAAGGACCCGTACGGCGAGATCGCGCGGTACCTGAAGGGGTTCCGGCAGGACGTCGACGCGGCGCTGCGGACGCTGAGCTACTTCGACGGCGTCAACCTGGGCAAGCTGGCCACCGCGCCGACGCTGTTCTCGGTCGCGCTGATGGACCCGATCTGCCCGCCGTCGACGGTGTTCGCGGCGTACAATCACTACGGCGCCACGGGGAGCGAGCCGAAGGACATCGAGGTCTACCACTACAACACCCACGAGGGTGGGCAGACCTACCAGCAGATCGCGCAGCTCGACTGGTTCGCGGGGATCTTCGAGGCCTCCCGGAAGTAGTCTCCGGATCGGTCATCGCGGGACCGATGAGTTTTCGGGTCTGGCGTCGTTACACGGTCATCAACTGTCGGCCACAGCGGCCGACCTGGACCGCGGAGGCGCAGATGGACTGGAAGCTCGAGCTCGTGATCGTGCCGGTGTCGGACGTGGATCGGGCCAAGAAGTTCTACACCGACCAGCTCGGTTTCGCCGAGGACGTCGACCATCGGGCGGGTGACTCGTTCCGGGTGGTGCAGCTGACACCACCCGGATCCGCCTGCTCGATCACGATCGGCACCGGTCTGACCTCGGCGCCGCCGGGCAGCTACCAGGGCATCCACCTGGTGGTGAACGACATCGCCGCCGCGCGCGCCGAGCTGCTCGAGCGCGGTGTCGAGGTCAGCGAGCCGTTTCACTTCACCGCCGAAGGAAAGCAGACCGGCCTGTCGCCGAAACGTGCGGACTACGAGACCTTCCTTTCCTTCGAAGACCCGGACGGCAACGGCTGGACCGTCCAGGAGGTGGGGAAGGTCGCGCCGTGACGACTCTCGAAGAGGCGGCGTTCGCGGGCGACGAGACCGCGTTCGCCGACCTCGCCGGGCAGCACCGCCGCGAGCTCCACGTGCACTGCTACCGGATGCTCGGCTCCTTCGACGACGCCGAGGACGCGGTGCAGGAGACGCTGCTCAGAGCCTGGCGCAGCCGCGACCAGTACGACGGGCGCACCTACTTCCGGGCCTGGCTCTACCGCATCGCGACCAACGTCTGTCTCGACCTCACTCGGCGACACGCCCGGCGTGCGTCGTCGGGTGAGGCCGGAGACCTGACCTGGCTGCAGCCGTATCCGGATCGCCTGCTCGACGAGATCGCGCCACCGACCGACCAGCCGGACGCGGTCGTGGTGGACCGGGAGACGATCGAGCTCACGTTCCTGATCGCGCTGCAGGAGCTGCCGGCCCGCCAGCGCGCGGCGCTGATCGCCCGCGACGTGCTGGGCTGGTCGGCCGCCGACACCGCCGGGCTGCTGGACACCAGCGTGGCCGCGGCGAACAGTGCGCTGCAGCGAGCGCGGGCGACGATGCAGCAGCGGCTGCCGGCGCGGCGATCGGAGTGGACCGCACCGGAACCGACGCCGGAGGAGCGCGAGGTGCTGGCGCGGTTCATCGACGCGCACGAGCGGTGCGACACGGCGGCGGCGATCGCGATCGCTGCCGAGGACCTGCGCATCTCGATGCCACCGGACCGGATGTCGTTCGCCGGCCTCACGGCATGTCTTCCGCTCTTCGAGCGTGGGCTCGGTCCTGATCGCGAGGGCGAGTGGCGGCTGGTGCCGACCTCGGCGAATCGGTTGCCTGCGGCAGCGTCTTATCTGCTGAAGCCCGGGGACACGGTGTGGCGGGCGTTCAAGCTCGACGTGCTGTGGGTCCGGGAGCGGCAGATCGTCGAGATCATGACCTTCGGCTACTCCCGTTTCCCGGCCTTCGGCCTGCCGGACCGGTTGACACCCTAGTGCCCGCCAAGCTATCGCCCTGACGGGACACTAGTGTGGAGTCATGCTGGGACTACCTGCGGAGATCCGGGTCTGCCTCTTCGACCTCGATGGTGTGCTGACCGACACCGCTGCCGTTCACGCAGCCGCGTGGAAAGAGATGTTCGACGAGTTCCTTCGCGACTATGCGGCGCAGCACGGGATACCGTTCCAGCCGTTCGACGCCCGCGCGGAGTACGACGCCTATGTCGACGGCAAACCGCGGGCGAACGGTGTCCGCGATTTCCTCGCCGCGCGCGGCATCACGCTGCCCGACGGAACGCCGGACGACCCGCCGACCGCGATGACCGTGAACGGCCTGGGTAACCGGAAGAACGTCGCCGTGCAGCGCCGGATCCGGACCGAGGGCGTGCACGTGTTCGAGGGCTCCCGGAAGTACCTGGAGGCCGCCGAGCGGGCCGGGCTGCGCCGGGCGGTGGTGTCGTCGAGCGCGAACACCCGCGAGGTGCTGGACGTCACCGGACTGGCGCAGTACATCGAGGAGATCGTCGACGGGGTGACGATCCGGACCGAAGGCCTGAAGGGCAAGCCGGCCCCGGACACGTTCCTTGCCGCGGCCAAGGAGTTCGGCGTCGACCCGTCCGCGGCGGCCGTGTTCGAGGACGCCCTCGCCGGTGTGGCGGCCGGACGGGCCGGGAACTTCGGGCACGTGATCGGAGTCGATCGCGTCGGCCAGGCCGACGAGCTGAAGTCGCACGGCGCCGACGTCGTGGTCCGCGACCTGGCCGAGCTGCTGGAGGGCGAATGATCGACCGAGGCCATCACCCGATCGAGCCCTGGCGGCTGCGGGAGACCCGGCTCGCGATGGACAAGCTCGCGCAGTCGGAGTCGCTGTTCGCGTTGTCGAACGGTCACATCGGCCTGCGCGGCAACCTCGACGAGGGCGAGCCGTTCGCGATTCCCGGCACCTATCTGAACTCCTTCTACGAGCAGCGTCCGCTCCCGTACGCCGAAGCGGGGTACGGCTACCCGGAGTCCGGTCAGACGCTCGTCGACGTCACCAACGGCAAGCTGATCCGGCTGCTCGTCGACGACTCGCCGTTCGACATCCGTTACGGGTACCTGACGAAGCACGAACGCTCCCTCGACTTCCGCACCGGCATCCTCGAACGCGACGTGGACTGGACCTCACCGGGTGGCAAGCGGATCCGGGTCCGCAGCCGCCGGCTGGTGTCGCTGACCCAGCGCGCGGTCGCCGCGATCGAGTACGTCGTGGAGCCGGTCGACCAGCCGGCCCGATTCGTCATCCAGTCCGAACTGGTCGCGAACGAGACCCAGCCGAAGCTGTCCGACGATCCGCGGGTGGCCGCCGTACTGGACAACCCGTTGAAGCCGGTCAGCCACGACGGTGGCGAGCACGGCACCGTGCTGATCCACCGGACCACCCGCAGCCAGCAGCTGATGGCCGCGGCGATGGCGCACGAGGTCGACACCACCGTGCGGTACGCGATGGACCAGGACGTCCGCGAGGACTGGGCCCGTACCACGGTGATCTGTCAGCTGCAGCCCGGCGAGAGCCTGCGCGTGGTGAAGTACCTCGCGTACGGCTGGTCGAGTCTGCGCTCCGAAACCGCCATCCGCGACCAGGTGGCCGCCGCGCTCGCCAGTGCGCGGTTCTCCGGCTGGGACGGTCTGACCAAGCAGCAGGTCGAGTTCCTGGACGACTTCTGGGACGGCGCCGACATCGAGGTCGAGGGCCATCCGGAGTTGCAGCAGGCGGCCCGGTTCGCGCTCTTCCACGTCCTGCAGGCCGGGGCGCGTGCCGAGCGCCGAGCGATCCCGTCGAAGGGACTGACCGGCGCCGGGTACGACGGGCACACGTTCTGGGACACCGAGGGCTTCGTCCTGCCGGTGCTGACCTACACGTTGCCCGAGGCAGCGGGCGACGCGTTGCGGTGGCGGCACTCGACACTCAAGCTCGCGAAGCAACGCGCCGAGGAGCTCGGCTTCCGCGGTGCAGCGTTCCCGTGGCGGACGATCCGCGGCCAAGAGTGCTCCGGCTACTGGCCGGCGGGGACGGCGGCGTTCCACATCAACGCCGACATCGCCGAGGCGGTCATGCGCTACCACCGGGCCTCGGGTGACGACGACTTCCTCGAGGAGGTCGGCCTCGAGTTGCTCGTCGAGACGGCCCGGCTGTGGATGTCACTCGGACACCACGACCGCGACGGCCACTGGCACCTGCCCGGCGTCACCGGCCCGGACGAGTACAGCGCCGTTGCCGACGACAACGTTTTCACCAACCTGATGGCCGCGCGCAACCTGCGCTTCGCGGCCGAGGTCGCGGCGAAGCTGGCGCCCAGGGCGCGCGAGCTGGGCGTCGACAGCGAGGAAGAGGCGTCCTGGCGCGACGCGTCGGCCGCGGTGTACGTGCCGTACGACAAGGCCCTCGGCGTCCACCCGCAGTCCGAAGGCTTCACCGGGTACGCCGTCTGGGACTTCGAAGGCTACAAGGACAAGTACCCGCTGCTCCTGCACGCGCCGTACTTCCAGTTGTATCGCACGCAGGTGGTGAAGCAGGCCGACCTGATGCTGGCGACCTACTGGTGCGGTGACGCGTTCACACCCGAGGAGAAGGCGCGGAACTTCGACTACTACGAGCGGCTCACCGTGCGGGACTCGTCGTTGTCCGCGTGCGTGCAGGCGGTGATGGCCGCCGAGGTCGGGCATCTCGACCTGGCCTACGACTACGCGTACGAAGCCGCGCTGATCGACATGCGGAACCTGCACCACAACACCGGCGACGGCCTGCACATGGCCTCGCTGGGTGGGGCGTGGAGCGCGCTGGTGGCCGGCTTCGGCGGGCTGCGGGACCAGGACGGCACGTTGTCGTTCGATCCGGCGTTGCCGATGGGCCTGTCCGGGTTGAGTTTCACGGTCCGGTGGCGGGCCGTGCGGTTGAAGGTGGAGATCGACCCGGTGTCGGTGAAGTACACCGTGCACGACGGACCGGACGCCTCGCTCACCTTCCGGCACGCCGGCGAGGAGATCACCGTGACCGCGACGCAGCCGGTGATCCGGACGTTGGAGAAGCGCCGGCCGCTCCTGCCCCGGCCGCCGCAACCGCCGGGCCGCGAGCCGCGGCCGGCGATGGCGGTCAACGAGGAGCTGTAGCTCCGGCGCTTCCGGTGTCTCGATGTCTCCGGTGCAGCGTGCTCAGTGCTTGGCGCGGGCGGACAGCGACTCGGCGGTTCCGACCAGCAGCACCGACGAGATCACGGCGACGATGAACCCGAGGATGTTCAGCTCGAAGATTCCGCCGGTGCCGAGGATGCTCGCGATGGTGCCGCCGATCACCGAGCCGGCCAGGCCGAGCAGCAGGGTGGCGAGCAGACCGAGCTTCTGCTTGCCGGGCGTGAAGAGTCGCGCCAGCGCTCCGATGATGAGTCCGGCGATGATGAAGCCGATCATGCTGATGTCCTCCGAGGTGTCGAACGGTACGACTCCAGTCTCCGTCGGGTCCGGCGCCGGCGGCAGTGGAGTTCTCCCTGACCGGACCCGGAGCCGACCCTGGTCAGCCGGCGGCTGTGGTGCTGAGTAGCTGACTGTTCGGCGCGAGCTGCGGACCGCTCGCCAGCCGGTTCAGGACCGTGGTCGCGAGCTGGTCGGCCGCCTGCCCGTCCGCGCTCAGCAACCCCCGGTACGCCGCGCGGCACGACGACTTGGCGCCGAGGATCTCGGCGTACAACTCGATGTCCGACATCTCCGGGTGGAGCTTGACGACGTTCAGCGTGTCCTTCGAGCACCGGTCGAGGACCGGCCGGGTGCGTGCCACGCTGTGCTTGGCCAGGAGCTGCTCGGCGAGGCCTCTCGTCAGGATGTACTCCGCACTGGACGTCCGGTCCTGGAAGTACTGGATGCTCGCAACCTCCCGGGGGTTGTCGGTGAGCGCACAGGTCGACCAGCCTGGTGGCACCGTGATCACCTGCCCGCCCGGCACGAACGACGGGATCTCGGGCATCGAGCCGCCAGGAGTGCCGTCCACCGCGGCCAGCGCCCCCTGCGATGCCGGATCGGTCGGATTGGCGTACGGCGAGGGTGCCAACCGGCTGTCGAAGTTCGCGTCCGGGATCACCACGACCGTGAGATTCCCGGTGTTCTTGACGAGCAGCGACGTACGGCTCGGGTCGGTTCTGACCGTGAGCTCGACGCCGTCGGTGTCGGAAACCGCTGGTAGTCGTACGTCGGAATGCGCACAGTCCACGGCCGGCTTCGACGCCGCCTCGGTCCGCGGCACGACGATCGACGGATTAGGAGACTCCTGAGTCCCGCTTGAACCTTCCGCGGTCGAGCAACCTGCGACCGCCACGACAACCGCTGCTGCACCGGCAACTACTTCACTGGGCATGAGTGCCCGCCAACGTCCCGTCACGATGACCCCCCTGAGTCCGAGTACCAGGTCCCCACCCACTCGGTCTTCCTTTCACCATACTGTCTGTGACTGTCGGCGCCATGCCTTAGCCTCGGCCCGTGACCCTCCACCAGTTGTCGAAGCGGGACGCCAGGCGGCTGGCAGTGCGTGCCCAGCTGTTGACCAGCGAGCGCCCCGATGATCTGTTCGAAGTAGTCGGCGGGCTCAACGTCCTGCAGTACGACCAGACGGCGTACGTCGCGCCTAATGCGGATCTCGTGGCTTGGAGCCGCCTCGGATCGTCGTACGACCCGGAAGAGCTGGCCGACGCGTTGGCGACGCAGCAGTTGCTCGAGTTGCGTGGGTTCGTCCGGCTGCCGGAGACGCTCGCGTTGTTCCGGGCCGAGATGGCGGCGTGGCCGGGCGCGGACGGTGAATCGCTTGACTGGCAGGAATACCGGCGCGACTGGGTGCAAGCGAACGAGGGCTGCCGTCTCGATATTCTCGAACGCCTGCGGCAGGACGGCCCGTTGGTGATGCGCGAATTGCCCGACACCTGCGTCAGGCCGTGGAAGTCGTCCGGCTGGACGAACAACCGGAACGTCTCGCAACTGCTGGAGTTCATGATGCAGCGCGGCGAGGTGGCGATCGCGGGACGGGACGGCCGTGACCGGCTCTGGGATCTCGCGTCCCGGATCTATCCGGACGAGCCCGCCGTACCGATCGAGGAGGCCGGCCGGCTCCGCGATCGGCAACGGCTGCGGTCGATGGGAATCCTGCGTGCGAAGGGTCCGGCCTGTCCGGGGGAGCCGCTGGACGCCGGCGAAGCGGGGGAGCGGGCCGTCGTGGACGGCGTCCGCGGCGAGTGGCGGGTCGACCCGGAGCTGCTCGGGCAGCCGTTCAGCGGGCGGACCGCGATCGTGTCGCCGCTGGATCGGTTGGTCTACGACCGGAAACGGCTGACGGAGATCTTCGAGTTCGACTATCAGCTGGAGATGTACAAGCCGGTCGCGAAGCGCCGCTGGGGCTACTTCGCGTTGCCGATCCTGCACAACGACCGCCTGATCGGGAAGCTCGACGCGCAGGCCGACCGCAAGGCCGGGATCTTCCGTGTCGACGCCGTCCACGAAGACGAGCCGTTCTCGAAAACCGTGTCCGCTGCCGTGCACCGGGAGATCCGGGATCTCGCGCGGTGGCTCCGGCTGGAGCTCGTGGTCAAGGCTGCGTGACCAGGACCCGTTGGCCGGCGCCGGATTCGCGGTGGGACCGTTCGACGGCCTGGCCCCAGGTGGTGCCGGCCAACAGCAGGGCGGCGCCGGCGACGGCGGGGAGCGTGAGGTGCTCGTCGCCCAGACCGATGCCGATGGCAACGGCCCAGAGCGGTTCGGTGCCGAGCAACAGGCTGGCGCGGCTGGCCGACGTGCGCTGGATGGCCCAGGTCTGTGCGAGGAACGCGAAAACGCTGCAGAACAAGGCGAGATAGGCAAGTTGGAGCCAGCCTACGGCGGGGATCGCGGGCAGGTGGCGTACGGCGGGTGCCGCGAAGAGCGCCGTACCGACGAGGGCTTGGACCGTGGTGAGTTGCAGCGGCCGGAGGCCGGTGGCGAGACGGCCGACAAGAGCGACGTGACCGGCGCGGACGACGGCGGCAGCCAGCATCAGCAGATCCCCGACGCCGGGGACGTGCAGACCGTGGCTGGCCATCAACAGACCGACAGCGATGACGCAGGTCGCGGCTGCCAGGTAGAACCGTGACGGCAGCCGGCGACGGTCGAACAGGGGAGTCAGGACGAGCGTGAGGCTGATGATCAGCCCGGCGTTCGCCGCGCTGGTGTGCGTGACGCCGTACGTCTCGAGGATCAGCACGGCCGCCTGCGTGAGGCCGAGCAGGACGCCGATGCCCAACTCCCGGCGGTTGATGCCCCGGACGAACAGGACCAGCGAGCCGGCGGAGATGGCGTACCGCACGAAGAGGACGGCGAGCACCGGCGTGACGGCGGTCGCAGTCTTGGCGGCGAGGTAGCTCGATCCCCAGACGATGGCGACGAGCAGCAGGACGAGATCGGTACGGCGGGGCGCGGGCACGGACCCAGCGTGATCCGGCGGCACGTTGAAGCCAAGGCCCATCTTCTAAAGCAATCCTGTAGCAGACCTACACTGTCGAGATGGACGAACGGCAGTTGCGGGTACTGCGAGAAGTCGGGGAGCTCGGCAGCGTGACAGCGGCAGCCGACGCGTTGCTGGTGACCCCGTCGGCGATCTCGCAGCAGCTCCGGCTCCTGCAGCGATCGATCCCGGTGCCGTTGACCGAACGCGACGGCCGGCGGGTGGTCCTGACCGCGGCCGGGCGCGCGCTGGCTGCCGCCGCGGCCGATGTCGAGTCGGCTCTCGCGCGGGCGCGTCATGCGGTCGACGACTTCGCCGAACAGCCGGACGGCGTGGTGTCGGTTTCCGCTTTCCACAGTGCGGCCGCGGCGTTGTTCCCGGTGTTGCTGCGCGCGGAGGCTGCCCCGCGGCTCACCCTGCATGACGAGGACGTGCCTCAGGACGAGTTCCCGGCGTTGACCCGCGAGTACGACGTGGTGCTGGCCCACCGGATGGACCACGCCGCCGCGTGGCCGCGGACGGTCGGCGTGACGCCATTGCTGCAGGAGCCGCTGGATGTCGCCGTACCCGTTGACCACCGGTTGGCATCGAAGCGCTCGCTGTCACCGCGGGATGTCGCCGGTGACCCGTGGATCACCGTGCACGACGGCTTTCCGCTGATGGCGACGATCGAGGCGATCGGCGCGGCAGCCAACCAGCGACTCGAGTTGGTGCACCGGGTCAACGAGTTCAGCGTGGTCGCGGAACTGGTCGCAGCCGGCGCCGGGCTCGCGCTGATCCCGCGCTGGACGGCCCGCACGCATCCCGGCGTGGCCCTGCGCCCGCTGCTCGGAGTGCACGCCCGCCGCGTTATCGACGCCCTCTACCGGCCGGAGCGAACCGCCCGGCGTGCTGTGCGGACGACTCTCGGCAACCTGCGGCACGCGGCCGCGACGATCCGCGAACCGGCCGGCTGAGGACTCCTACCGCCCGATGTGCACGATGTGCGCGTCCGGCCCCGGGAAGAACAGCGACTCGGTGTCGGTGTCGCTCCAGTGCACCAGGTACGGCGGCGCGCCGTCCGGATCGTGTACCTCGACGATCCGGCCCTCCCGCCGGTGTGCCATCAGATGGCTGGTCTCCACCACGACTTGATCGCCTGCTGCCGCTTTCACCAGTCCCCACCTCCTTCACCTCCAGCTTGGTCCTGGTGGGCGGCCCGCACCACCCCCCAGGTCAGTTCGGGAGGGTGACCGTGGCCGTCGTACCTCCGGTGCTCGACGAGGTGAGTGCGATCGTGCCGTGGTGTGCGCGGGTGATCTCGCGCGCGATGGACAGGCCGAGCCCCGAGCCGCCGCTGGCCCGGGAGCGGCTGGTGTCCAGGCGGACGAAACGTTCGAAGACCCGCTGGCGGTCCTCCTCGGGGATCCCGTCGCCGTCGTCCTCGACCGTGATGATCGCGGACCCGTCCTGCTCGGCCGTGGTCAGCCGGACCGTGGTGTGCGCGGCGCGCGCGGCGTTGTCGACGAGGTTCCGCAGTACCTGGCTCAGGCGCGCGGGGTCGCCGACGACCCGGACCGGCCGGACGTCGCCGGTGACCTTCAGATCGGGTGCGGAGCTGCGCAGCCGCTGGATCTCCGCGGCGACCAGGTCGTCGAGGTCGACGTCGGTCTGCCGCATCCGGATCCCGGTGTCGTCGGCCTTCGCGAGCAGCAGCAGGTCTTCGACCAGTTGCCGCATGCGGTCGGTCTCGGTCTCCATCACCTGCCGCAGGTCATGCCAGGCCCGCCCGGTGGTATCCGCCTCGACGACCTCGAGCGCCGCGGTCAGCGTGGCCAACGGCGACCGCAGCTCGTGGCTGGCGTCGGCGACGAACGCCCGTTGGGTCGCCTGCCCGGTCTCCAGCCGGTCGAGCATCTCGTTCATCGTCACCGCGAGCCGCGCGATCTCGTCCCGGGTCGGTGGCACCGGGACCCGCTCGGTCAGGTCCCGGCTCCCGATGCCCTGGACGCGGGCGCGGATCCGGTCCACCGGCCGCAGCGCTCGCCCGATCATCAGCCAGGCTGCCACCCCGACCACGATCAGCAGCGCCGGGAAGCCGATCGCCAGGTACTGCGCAACCGTGGCGACCGTCTGTCGCTGCGTCTGCACCGAGGAGGCGACCACCACGGTGTACGTCTGACCGCGGTACGACGCACCCTGGGCGACGACCAGGAACGAGTGATCGTCGTCGATCAGCGGCATCTCGCCGACCTCGGCGCGCAGCAGCGCACCGGCCGGCGGGCGGAGATCGGTCAGCGGCGTGGTGCCCACGCGGGTGGAGGAGGCGGCGATCACCCGTCCGGACGAGTCCAGGACCTGCACCAGCTGGCTGGCCCGGGTGGTCTCGGTGAGATCCCGCGCGAGGCCCGCCGTACCCTCCGCGCTGACCTGCTGGGCGACCTCGGCGACCCGGCCCTCGGCGGCGTCCGAGACCTCGGTGATCAGCGCGCGCTGCAGGAGCAGCAGCAGCGCGGCCGCCCCGAGCATCATCGCCACGGCGACCACGATCACCGCCGCCGCCGTCGAGCGGCTGCGCACACTGGCCTGCCGCAAGCCGCCGGCGGTCCGGTACCACCCGTCAACGCGTCGTCGCACGACCGTGCTCACCCCGCCATTTTCGCAGGTCGCCCAGTGGGGTCAGCCGCCCTCGGGGTTCAGCCGGTAGCCCATCCCGCGGATGGTCTCGATCGCGTGCCGCGCGTACGGCGTGTCGATCTTCTTCCGCAGGTACCGGACGTAGACCTCGACCACGTTCGGGTCGCCGTCGAACGCCGGGTCCCAGACATTGGCGAGGATCTCGGTCTTGCTGACCGTGTCGCCGCGGTGACGCATCAGGAACTCGAGCAGCCCGTACTCCCGCGGAGTGAGGGTGATCTCGCGGCCGTTCCGCTCCACTCGCCGGCGGGCCACGTCCAGGGACAGGTCGCCCGCGGTCAGCACCACCGGCCGCTCGGGACCGCCGCGCCGGATCAGCGCCCGCAGGCGGGCGACCAGCACGAGGAAGCTGAACGGCTTGGTCAGGTAGTCGTCGGCACCCAGGTCGAAGGCGTCGGTCTGGTCGTACTCGCCGTCCTTCGCGGTCAGCATCAGCACCGGCGTCCAGATGCCACGGGCCCGGAGCAGCTCGAGCACGCGGTACCCGTTCAGCTTCGGCAGCATGATGTCGAGCACGATCACGTCGTAGTTGTGCTCGGTGGCCGCCCAGACCGCGTTCTCGCCGTCGTGCACCAGTTCGACGACGAACCCGGCGTCGGTCAGCCCGCGGTGGACCGTGTCGGCCAGCCGTAGTTCGTCCTCGACCATCAGCACTCGCATCCCACCAGTGTCACCGCAGACCGCTGAGAGTCCGCTGAGAGACCCCCACAACGTGACCAGCAACTTGACGCTGTGAAGTTGGCCCACCTAGCGTTGTCGAAGCGCTTCGACAACCGGGCTGGAGAGTGGCCACTATGAAGTTCACCGACGGGTACTGGCAGCTCCGGGCCGGACTCACCCGGTTGCGGCCGGCCGAGGTCGAGAGCGTGGTCGCGGGCCCGCGGGACCTGACCGTGTTCGCGCCGGCCAAACGGATCGAGCGGCGGGGCGACACCCTCAACCAGCCGATGTTCACGGTGACGTTCACAGCACCCGCGCCCGGTGTGATCGGGGTCCGGATCGGTCATCATCTCGGCGGCCTGCCCGCGCGTCCGGCGTACCAGTTGAACGTCGAGGACGAGCACCCGGTGAAGGTGGACGTCGGGGCTGCCGAGGCGCGGCTGACGTCGGGCGAACTGAGTGTCGTGATCGCGCTCGAGGGGCCGTGGGACGTCCGCTTCGAGCAGGACGGCCGGCCGCTGACGAACTCGGCCGCGCGCAGCATCGGCCTGATCACCGATGCCGACGGCAAGCATTACCTGCACGAGCAGCTCGCGCTCGGCGTCGGCGAGACGATCTACGGTCTGGGTGAGCGCTTCGGCGCCTTCGTGAAGAACGGCCAGGTCGTCGACAGCTGGAACGCCGATGGCGGCACGTCCAGCGAACAGGCGTACAAGAACGTGCCGTTCTACCTCAGCAGCAAGGGGTACGGCGTCCTCGTCGACACCCCCGCGCGGGTCTCGTTCGAGATCGGCTCGGAGGTCACGTCGCGCAACCAGTTCAGCGTCGAGGGCCAAGAGCTCGGGTACTACGTGTTCGCCGGCCCGACCCCGAAGGACGTCCTGCAGCGCTACACCGCGTTGACCGGCAGGCCCGCTCGTGTCCCGGCGTGGTCGATGGGCCTGTGGTTGTCGACGTCGTTCACCACGGACTACACCGAGGAGACGACGAGCTCGTTCGTCGACGGTATGGCCGAACGCGACCTGCCGCTCAGCGTCTTCCACTTCGACTGCTTCTGGATGCGGCAGTTCCACTGGTGCGACTTCCTCTGGGACCCGGTGGCGTTCCCGGACCCGGCCGGGATGCTCCGCCGGCTGAAGGATCGCGGTCTGCGGATCAGCCTGTGGATCAACCCGTACATCGCGCAGCGCTCGGTGCTCTTCGAGGAAGGCCGCAGCCTCGGGTATCTGCTGAAGCGACCCGACGGCTCGGTCTGGCAGTGGGACATGTGGCAGGCGGGGATGGCGGTCGTCGACTTCACCAACCCGGATGCGACGGCGTGGTTCCGGTCGAAGCTGCAGGCGCTGATCGACATCGGCGTCGACTGCTTCAAGACCGACTTCGGTGAGCGCATCCCGACCGACGTGGCCTGGTACGACGGCTCGGACCCGGAGCGGATGCACAACTACTACGCGCAGCTGTACAACGCGGCCGTGTTCGGTCTGCTGGAGGAGAACCGTGGCGACGGCGACGCGGTGCTGTTCGCGCGGTCCGCGACAGCGGGTGGTCAGCAGTTCCCGGTGCACTGGGGTGGCGACTGCGAGTCGACATTCGAGGCGATGGCGGAGTCGCTGCGCGGCGGGCTGTCGCTGGCCGCGTCCGGGTTCGGGTACTGGAGTCACGATATCGGTGGCTTCGAGGGCACGCCGGATCCGGCGATCTTCAAGCGGTGGGTGGCGTTCGGGTTGCTCTCGTCCCACTCCCGGTTGCACGGCTCGTCGTCGTACCGGGTGCCGTGGGCGTTCGACGAGGAGGCGGTCGACGTATTGCGGAAGTTCACCAAGCTGAAGCTGTCGCTGATGCCGTACCTCGTGACAGCGGCCGGCGAGGCGCATCGGGACGGCGTACCGATGATGCGGCCGATGGTCCTGGAGTTCCCGGACGATCCGGCGGTTGCGTATCTGGATCGCCAGTACATGCTCGGGCCGGACTTGTTGGTCGCGCCCGTGATGAGCTTCGACGGTGCAGTCTCGTTCTACTTGCCGGCCGGCCGTTGGACGTCGTTGCTCACCGGTGAGGTTCTTGAGGGTTCCCGCTGGGTGACGCAAACGCATGCGTTCGACAGCGTCCCGCTCCTGGTCCGTGAGGGCGCCGTGATCCCTGTCGGCGCGGTGGACGAGCGGCCGGACTACGACTGGGCAGCTGATGTCGAGCTGCGTTGGTTCAGCCCATCAGAAGGTCGAACCGCCACGGTGGCTCTGCCGGCCGCCGACGGGGGAGTGGCGGCCGTCATCGAACTCGCACTGCACAACGGTGAGGTGAGCTCTCGCGTCGTGGAGGGTTCCTGCGCGAACTACACAGTCAAGCTCTGCCGAAACTAGGAGGTCGCGCCGGTGTAGCGGCGTACGCCTAGGCGCCAGAGGAGCAGCGTTGCTGTCGTGAAGCCGGAGCCGAGCAGGACCGCCGCGATCAGGATGCCCGGGTCAGGACCTCGGGTGAGAGTCAGCGCGGGCCACGTGGTGAGCGCGGCGACGGGGAACGCGAACGTGAGGAGGCGGCGGAGCCAGCGCCCGTAGATGTCGACGGGATAGCGGCCGGTCTCCCACGCGGCGCCGTGCAACACGCCGAGGCTGAGCCGCGGTGCCCAGAAGGCGAGCGCCGCCAGCCCGACCGAGGTCGCCCATCCGATCAGTAAGCCGATGAGCGTGAGCAAGACCCACCCGCCCACAGCTGCCGGCGATGGGACGGTGCCGAGCCTGTGCAGTCCGACGGCGATGACGCCGAGGCCGAGGACGCTTTGCACCAGTGCGAGTGGGGCGTGCCGGGTGCAGGTCGCGAGTACGACGCTGTTCGCCGGCCGGAGCAAGTACGCGTCGAGCTGGCCGTCACGGATCTGCTGGGCGAAGCCCGCGAGGCTGGGATCGAGGAAGGTCGCTCGGAGGCCGGTGATCAGCGCATAGGTGCCGGTGAGGGCGAGCATCTGCCCGGCACTCCATCCGGCGAGCAGACCAGTGCGTGTGAAGACGATGCCGATGGCGGAGATCGACGCGGTCAATTCCAGGACAGCCAGCAGGACGTCGAAGAACAGATTGGTTCGGTACGCGAAGGCACGGCGCAGTGAGAGCGAGAACGCCGTACCGAACAACCGCGCGGATCGCATCAGGCCCCCACTGTGGTGTAGCGGCGGACGCCCAGCCGCCAGGCGCCGACGGCACAGCTGCCCAGCACCACTGTCCAGAACACCGAGACGGCGTATCCCGTCGCTGCGGCAGCCGGCGTCAGGTTGCCGACTGCCAGTTCGGCCGGAAAGCCGAGCATCGAGCGGAACGGCAGCACCTGGGCGATCGTCCGGAGCGGATCGGGGAGCAGCGCGTTCGGCGCCGCGGAACCACCGAGCAGGAAGATCAGCACGGTGCCGAAGGCAACGACCGCGTGGACCCGTTCGGTCCAGAAGGCGGCCATCGCCAGCGTCCACACGAACACGAAGTGCAGGACCGCGGCCAGAACGAGCGCCGGTACGGCGGCCAGCACCGCCGGCGGCTCGAAGCGCACGCCTGTCGCGAGCCCGGCCACGACGAGCAGCGGGATCCCGAGCAGGAACATCCAGAACCGGATCGCCAGGTTCTCGCCGAGCGGCCCGATCACCGCGGGCTGCGGCCGGAGCAACGCGGACGCAACCGAGCCACTGTAGATCGCCTGTGCGAACGTGTGGTTCTCGAACGACGCCGTCAGCAGGGCCACGCAGACGACGGCCAGGTAGTAGCTACTGATCTCCGAGCCCGCACCGGGGACCTGCCGCCAGACAAAGAGCCCGAGCAGTGGCGCCACCGCCTGCCCGAGTATCAGCGTGACGAGGAACCACCAGGCTCCGGACCACCCGAGAATCTGCCGCCAGATCTCGAGCCTCACCAGTCGGAGGATGCGGCTCACGAGGCGATGTCCTTCGTCCCCCGGAGGCTCTGATACGCCTGATCCATCACGCTTTCGAGCGAGGGCTCCTCGACGGACAGGTCCGCGACCGCGAATCGGGCGAGCAGCCGGGCCGTCGTCGCCGGCACCGCGTCACGGCCGACCCGCAGCAGCCATTGATCCCCGTCCCGGTGCAGGACATCGCCGTACGACGTGAGGTCCGGGTCGTCATCGGTCAACGTCACCCGGATCAGCTTGGCCGGTGCGAACAGCGAGCCGAGCTCGTCGCGGCGACCGTCGAACGCGATCGCGCCGTCATCCACGAGGATCAGCCGCGGACACAGCGATTCGACGTCGGCCATGGTGTGGCTCGTGAGCAGCACGGTGGCGCCGGTGCGGGCGGCGTACTCCGCGATGAAGGTCCGGATGATCCGCGCCGCCGAGACGTCGAGCCCGATCGTGGGCTCATCGAGGAACAGGACCTTCGGCCGATAGACCAACGCGAGCGCCAGGCCGGCTCGCATCCTCTCGCCGAGGCTCAGCGCGCGCACCTGGCGTTGCAGGATGCTGTCGAGATCGAGGAGTTCGCTGAGCTCGGCCAAGTTGCGCTTGAACGCCGGCTCGCCGATCTCGTACAGCACCTGCTGGTAGTGGAACGAGTCCAGGACGGTGAGCTCTGGTGCATCGCCGATCGGCTGGCTGCCCCGGATCAGCGCGATCTCGCGGAGGTAGTGGTTGTGCCGCTGCCACGGGGTTTCGCCGAGGACCCGGACCGTCCCGCCCGTCGGGTGCAGGATCCCGGCCAGGATCTTCAGCGTGGTCGTCTTGCCGGCGCCGTTGCGGCCGAGAAATCCGACGACCTGTCCGGCCGGGACCCGGAAGCTGAGGTCGCGGACCGCGTGGACGTCGCGGTGCTGCCGCCGGACCAGGGCGCGGGCAGCGGCGACGAGTCCGCCGTCGCGGACCGGCACGCGGTAGGTCATTGACAACCGGTCCACCTCGACGGCATCCATGCTTAAAGTCTATCGTTGAAGTTCGGTTAGACTGTTTGCCGCTGAGCGAATCAGGAGTCCCGTGAGAAAACCCTCAACCGGTGCGTCAAGGACTGTGCGCGGCGTGACGCTGGCCCGGGAGGCTGGGATCTCGGTCCAGCAGGTGCGGAATTACGAGGAGGCCGGACTGCTTCCGCTGGCCGGCCGTACGGCGGCCGGCTATCGCGAGTTCGACGAATCGCATCGGCAGGCGCTGACGGCGGCGCGGGTGCTGGTGCGCGCGTACGGATGGAAGGCCGCGGCAACCATCCTGGCTGCCGTGCACCGCGACGACCTGCGGACGGCGGTGGCCCGTGTCGACGAGGCGCACGCCGCGCTGCATCGGGAACGCGAACGCATTCAGCAGGCGCTCCGGGCCTTCGAGGTCGTGGTGACACATCCACTCGACGCGGACCCGCGGATGTCAGCCGCACTCGCTCAGATCACGCGCCAGGGCGCCCCGTTGCGGATCGGCCAGATGGCGAGTCTGTTGGGTGTCCGCACGTCGGCGCTGCGTTTCTGGGAACGCTCCGGTCTCGTCCATCCGCTCCGTGAACGAACCACCGGCTACCGCAGGTACGACGTCGGCGCCGCGCGCGACGCGCATCTCGTACGGCTGTTGCGGGAGGGGAACTTCCCGATGGCGATCATCCGTGCCGCCCTCGACGAGATGCACTCCTCGCCGGACGGCCGCCCCGAACGGGTCGGCGCCGAACTCAACCGGCGCGACGCCGAACTGCACCAGCGCAGCCTCGCCCGCCTACGAGCGGACGCGGCCCTGGTCACCTATCTGGACTGGCGGGCCGCTCATGCGTAAGCCCTCCAGCAGAACATCGGCTGCGGAGAAGACCGCGTAGAGGGTCTGCGGCTCGACAGTACGTATATGGCTACTGGCCGCTGAGTCCGAGGCGGAGCCAGACGTGCGGTTGTGGCCAGTGGACGTATACGTACTGTCGAGCTGCAGGTAGGCGGGGATCGACATGAGCTCGTTGGAGGGCGGGACGTGCAGGGTGCTGACGAGTTGGCCGTGGAGTGGGTCGTCCAGGCGGAGTTCGATGGTGGCGGGTGTGTTGGTGCGGCTGGCTGCTCGGGCTTGGTAGGTCGTGGAGTCGAGCAGTACGTCGTCGAAGGCCAGCCAGGCTTGGGGTTCCAGTGAGATGACGGCGTCGCCGCGTTCGCCTGGTGCGGCGGTCAGGGTGATGGCGCAGTGCTCGTCGAAGCTGGTGGCCTCGAGGTGGGCGAGCGTGCGGGGAGGGATGCGCTCGCCGTGGACGTCGAGGGTGGCGGTGAGGCGGAGGTCGGTGCTCGAGCGGCCGACCATGATGCTGTGGCGAGCGGTTTCGACGCAGTGCCGGTCGCGGGTGACATCCCAGAAGCCGAGGTCGTTGATGGCGATTGTCAGCGCGACCTCCGCGGTTTCGCCAGGCTGCAGCGAGACCTGGCGGAAGGCACGCAGTTGGCGGAGCGGTTGCTTGACCCGCGAGCGTTGCTGGCGGGTGTAGAGCTGAGCGAGTTCGGTCCCTGTGCGGTCGCCGGTGTTCGTGACGGTGAAGGTCACGGTGACCTTCCCGTCCGAGGGCTCGCTGACCCGAAGGTCGCCGTACCCGAAGGTGGTGAAGCTGAGGCCGTGGCCGAAGGGGTAGAGGGGAGTGCCGCGGTAGTAGAGGTACGTCGCGTCGGTCGCGATGATGTCGTAGTCCAGCAGTCCCGGGAGATCCGCGGCCGAGTGGTACCACGTCTGGGTGAGCCGGCCGGACGGGTCGTGGTCGCCGAACAATACGTCGGCCAGCGCGCGACCATACTCCTGCCCGCCGTGCGCCGACCAGAGGATCGCGGGCAGGTGCCGCTGCGCCCAGCCGATCGCGAACGGGTAGCTGCTGCTCAACACGAGCACGGTACGCGGGTTCGCCGCGTGCACCTGGCGGATCAGGCGATCCTGAGCAGCCGGGAGATCGAGGCTCGCGCGGTCCTCGGTCTCGCGTCCGTTCACCAGCGGGTGGTTGCCCACAACAACAATCGCCACGTCGGCGCGAGCGGCGAGCTCGGCCGCCGCGGCCGCGCCGTCGACCGTCACGTCGAGCTCGAAAGCGGTCGCCTCAATGGCGAGACCGACTGTGCCATCGGGCTGGACATGGACATAGCGACCGCTGTGCAGGTGCTGGATGAGCAGGCCGTCGGCCGACCGCACCAGGCCGAAGGTCTGCTTCACCTCCCACCCGTTCGGGCCGGGCTGGTCCGCGACGAGCTCGCCGTCGTCCGTGACGGTGAGGTGCTGTCCGTTCCGCACCGACCGCAACGCGAACGCGTCTCCACCCCAATCGAACAAATCGAACTCACCAGGATCACTACCGGCCCGCAGTACGGCGTCCGCGTCGATGGCGAGGTACGACGCTGCGCCCGCGACCCGCAGGGTGATCCGGTCGACGCCCTCGCAGTACTCGACCTGGTCCAGGCGTTCCGCGAGGCCGTCGAGCGCCGTGACCTGGTACGGCAGCGTGCCGGCGTACCAGTCCTCCGACAACGTGCCGGCGAGTGGACCGACGACTGCGACGCGGGTCGACGTGGTGAGCGGCAGCACCTGGCGCTCGTGTTTCAGCAGCACGATCGCCTGGCGCGCCGCGTCCTGCGCGAGGCGGCGGTGTGCGGGGCAGTTCACCAACTCGGGTTCGAGCCCGCGATACGGGTCGAGCTCGGGCGGGTCGAACTCGCCCAACCGGAACCGGAGCGCGAGGGTTCGGCGTACGGCGGTGTCGATGTCGGCGGGCGTGATCAGCTCGCGGTCCAAGGCTGCGGTGAGTCGCTCGATGGTCGGGCCCGCGTTGGTGTCGTCCTGCGTGAAGCTGTCCACCCCGGCTCGGACCGCCGCGGCGTACGCGGTCGGTGCGTCGGGCAGGTACTGCTGCAGGCCGTAGAGGTTCCCCGGCGCGTAAGCATCGCTGACGACCAGCACGTCGTCGGTCGTCCAGGTCCGGAGTACGTCGTTGATCAGCGGACTGAGGTGGGCGGGCCGTCCGTTCACCAGGTTGTACGACGGCATCACCGCGACCGCGACGCCGGCCTCGATCGGGGCGCGGAACGCCGGCAGTTCGTAGTCGTGCAGCACCCGCGGCGGGAGGCTGCTGGACGTCGTACAGCGGTCGGTTTCGTTGTTGTAGGCAAGGAAGTGCTTGAGCGTCGGAGCCGTCTTCAGGTACGTCGGGTCGTCGCCGGCCAATCCGCCCGCGTACGCGGTCGCGATCACCCCGGTCAGCCAGGGATCCTCGGCGTACCCCTCCTCGTTGCGGCCCCAGCGCGGGTCGCGCAGCGGGTTGACCACCGGCGCCCAGACGTTCAGCCCGACACCGGCCGGGTCCTTGCGGTGAAACACGCGGACCTCGTCGCCGACCGCCGCGCCGACCGCGCGCACCAGCTCCGGGCTCCAGCTCGTCGCCAGGCCGATCGCCTGCGGGAAGACGGTCGCGGGACCATGCCAGGCGACGCCGTGCAGGGCCTCGGTCCCGGTCCGGAACGGTTCCACCGCGAGCCGCGCGACGGGCGGCTGGTACTGGTGCAGCATCGCGATCCGCTCGTCCGGGGTGAGCCGGGCGAGCAGGTCGTCGATGCGGGCGGCGAGTGGCCGGGACGGGTCGCGGAACGGGTACGGCGCGGCTGGAGTACTCATCGGCGATCGACTCCGTGAACTCTGAGTCGAAGCGCTTCGACAAGGCCGGAAGAACTGCATCGAAGCGCTTCGACAGATCGGGCGTGAACAGAGGGTTGCATCCCGCACGCCCGCGGTCAACCCTTCACGAACCACCCCAGCACACGCTTTCCACCCCACCCCGCGCCGCACCCGACCGCCCCGCACCCGACCGCCCCGCACCCGACCGACCCGCACCCGACCGACCCGCACCCGACCGACCCGCACCCGACCGACCCGCACCCGACCGACCCGCATCCCACCGACCCGCATCCCACCGACCCGCACCCCACCGACCCGCATCCCACCGCCCGCCCCGCGCCTGAGCATTTCAGGGGGTGCCCCCTGAGTTGGAGGCTTGCCCCCTCGGATTCCGAGGGGGCAACCCACCCGGTGAGGGGGCGGCCCCTCAGGCGATGCCTGGTCCGAGGTCGGCTGGGTCGGGGCGTGCGGTAGCTGAGCCGCGGGCGGGCCGGGGGTGCGCGTTTCGGGGGGTTGCCCCTTGAGCTGGGGGGTGCCCGCTTGGATTCTGAGGGGGCAACCCACCCGGTGAGGGGGCGGCGCCTGAGGCGATGCCTGGTCGAGGTCGGCTGGGTCGTGGTGTGCGGTAGCTGAGCCGCGGGCGGGCCGGGGGTGCGCGTTTCGGGGGTTGCCCCTTGAGCTGGGGGGTTGCCCGCTTGGATTCTGAGGGGGCAACCCACCCGGTGAGGGGGCGCCCCCTGAAGTGACGCGGGACGACGACGGCTGGGTCGAGCGCATGCCAGACGGGGTGCGAGGCGGGCGGGGCAAGGCGTGAGGCGGGCGGGGTGGGGTGCGGGGCGGGGCGGGGTGTGCGGGGCGAGGCGGGATGTGCGGGGCGGGGCGGGATGTGCGGGGCGGGGCGGGATGTGCGGGGCGGGGGGTGAGGATCGGGAGGCGGGTTGGGGTTGGTTGGTCAGGGGGTGGGGAGGCGGCCTTGGGTTAGGGGGGTTAGGGCTTGGGCGGTGGCGCCTAGGGGAGTGGCGGTGTGGGGGTTGGAGGACGGGACGACGGTGCAGCCGCCGGCGTCGGGGGCGGTGGTGGCTTCGCGGAGGGCCTTGTCGATGGCCGGGGTGAGGTGGTCGGCGAGTAGGGCGTAGGCGCCGCCGAGGACGACGACCTCGGGGTTGAGGATGTTGACCAGCGCGGCGATGCCGTGGCCGAGGTGGGTGCCGGCTTCGGCGAGTACTTCGGTGACCGCGGTCTCCTCGGCGGTGGCGCGCCGGATCAGGCTCTCGAGCTGGTGCTGGGGGTCGTCGTCGCTCGTCCCGTCGACTCGCGCGAGGATCGCCGGCAGGCTCGCCAGGGCCTCGAGGCAGCCGCGCCGGCCGCAGCCGCAGAGGGGTCCGTCCGGGATCAGGCGGAGGTGCCCGATCTCCCCGACGTACCCGAGGTGGCCGGCGAGTGGGCGGCCGTCGGCGATGATGCCGGCGCCGACGCTGGTGTCGCCGGTGATGTGGATGAGGTTCGCGGTCCCGGCGAGCGGCCCGTACAGGTGCTCGGCGAGCACTCCCAGGGACGCGTCGTTGTCGACCTGCACCGGGATGTCCGGACGCCCGAGCGCCGCCGCCAGCTCGGCCTTCAGCGGTACGTCGCGCCACCCGAGCCCGGCCGCGAGTACGACGGTTCCTTCGCGGTTCACCAGTCCGGGGACGCCGACCGTGATGCCGAGCACCCGTCGCCCGGACGCCTGCACCGTCGTGATCGCCCGGCGAGCCAGTGCGGCCAGCGCGGCCGTCGTCTTCGCGGGCCCCGCATCGACACCGGGCCCCGAGCGGTGCCAGCGCAGTACCTGCTCGCCGGCCGCGTCGCAGCTCAGCGCGGTCAGCCCCTGTGCGCTCACCTCGAGCCCGATCGTCGCGTACGCCGACCCGTCGAGCACCAGCAAGGTCGCGGGGCGGCCGACGTGGTTCTGCGTCTGCTGCGTCTCGCGGACCAGCCGGCGGTCCAGCAGCTCCCCGACGATGCTCGTCACGGTCGCCTTGTTCAGCCCGGTCCCGGACGCGATCGCCGCCCGTGAGCAGGGCGCCTCGCGGCGCAGGTAGCCCAGCACCGCGGCCAGGTTGGTGGCGCGGATGTCGGTGTGGTCCGCGGTCTGTGTGCTCAAGGTCCGTCCCGTCGAAAGAAGTGCTGGGTCAGTTCTACACCTTGTCGGGTTGTCGGCTCTGCGTTAATTTGTTTGGCTACCAGCCCAACTAAGTCTAGGGGATGCGACGTGACCGGACCAGCGATCGGCGGACCCAGCCGCCGGACCTTCATCTCCCTGCTCGGCGCCGGAGCGGCGGCTGCCACCGGCGGGGCCACGCTGACCAGCTGCTCGAAGGGCAGCTCGGGCTCCGGTACGTCGGGGCGTGCCGAGACCGAGGACAAACTGGCGGGCCTGTTGCCGAAGTACACCCGGTACGAACCGCTGACGCCGGATCTGCCGGGCGAGAACGGTGCCTCGCCGGGCTTCACGCACTACCCGAGCGAGTTCAAGCGGGCGGTGCCGGACAAGATGGTGCCGAGCGGCAAGGCGGTGTCGGCGATGACCCCGCTGTGGAGCCCGATCCCGCCGCTGGCCGGCAACTCGTACTTCGAGGCGAACGACGAGCGGATCGGCGCCCCGGTCAAGTTCAACATCCTGAACGGCAATGACTACGGCGACAAGCTCGGTCCGATCCTTGCTTCTGGCAACGTTCCGGAGCTGCTCTGCATCCCCGGCTGGAACATCTCCAGCCTGACCCGGTTCGGCCAGGCCGCCGACAAGCTGTTCGAGGACCTCACGCCGCACCTGGCCGGCGACAAGGTGTCGGCGTACCCGATGCTGGCGAACCTGCCGACGCGCGCCTGGGCGTACGGCGTATGGAACTCGCAGCTGAAGGCGGTTCCGTTCCCGTCCGACGGCTTCCCGTGGATGATGATGTACCGCAAGGACATCTTCGACCAGCTCGGTGCGGAACCGCCGAAGACCTCCGGCGACCTGCTGGCGCTGGGCAAGGAGCTGACCGACTCGAAGGCCGGTCGCTGGGCGTTCGGCAGCGTCGCCGACGAGGTGCACCGAGCGTTCGGTGCGCCGGGAGGCTGGCGGAAGGACTCCAACGGCAAGCTGGTGAACAAGATCGAGACGCCGGAGTTCGAAGCAGCCGTCGCGTTCGTCCGGCAGCTCTTCCAGTCGGGGTACGTGCACCCGGAGGTCGTGGCCGGCACCGGCGCGGACGAGAACGCGTTGTTCGAGGGCGGCAAGTTCGTGATCCGGCAGAACGGCCTGGGCGGCTGGCGCGAGTCGTTGCAGCGCCAGCAGTCGATCAACCCGAAGTTCAACCCGCAGCCGGTGCTTCCGTTTGCCCACGACGGCGGGAAGCCGATCGTCTGGCCCGGTGATCCGGCCGGAATCTTCACGTTCGTGAAGAAGGGCGTCGGCCCGGACCGGGTGAAGGAGTTGCTCGGAGTGCTCAACTACACCGCCGCGCCGTTCGGCACCGAGGAGTACCAGCTGTACAACTACGGGCTCCAGGGCAAGCACTACACCAAGCAGCCGTCCGGAGCGCCGAAGTTGACCGCACTCGGGCAGAAGGAGGTTTCGCAGACCTACATCTTCCTCGGTGGGCGTCCGGTCGCTGTCACCGAGAGCGAGTATCCGGGGTACGTCCAGTCGATGTGTGCCTGGCAGAACGCGGCAGCGAAGGTCCGGGAGAAGAACCTGTTCGAGGGGATCCGGGTCGAGCAGCCGGCCAGGATGGCCGCGCTGAACCAGCCGTTCGACGACGCGTTGCAGGACATCTACCGGGGCCGCAAGCCGGTCAGTTACCTGAAGACCGCCATCAAGCAGTGGCAGGACAACGGCGGCAACGAAGGCCGTGACTTCTACGCGAAGGTCCTCAGTGACAACGGGCGCTAAGCAGTCGACCGGCGACTTTGTGCACCGGGTCCGTACGGCTCGGCGCTCTGCGTACGGATCTCGTGCACAACGCCGGGTCGCGAAGGGTGGCATGGGGTTCCGGCACCGGTTGCGGCGGGACTGGCCGTTGCTGGTGATGGTGTTGCCGGTGACGGTGTTGCTGGGTCTATTCCATTACCTGCCGACGCTCGGCAACGTGATCGCGTTCCAGGACTACTCGCCGTACGCCGGGATCCGGGGAAGCGATTTCGTGGGGTTGGCCAACTTCCAGCGGATGTTCTCGGAGCCGGCGTTCTGGAAAGCGGTCGCGAACACCCTGTCGATCACCGCCGTCCAGCTGACCTTCTTCTTCCCGGTCCCGATCGCCCTCGCCCTGCTGTTGAACAGCGTCCTGTCGGCCAAGCTCCGCAACCTCGTGCAGGGCGTCGTGTACCTGCCGCACTTCTTCTCCTGGGTCCTGGTCGTCTCGCTGTTCCAGCAGATGATCGGCGGCGCCGGCCTGCTCTCGCAGACGCTGCGCGACCACGGGCACCAGGCGATCGACCTGATGACCAAGCCGGACACGTTCATCCTGCTGGTCACCGCGCAGGCGGTCTGGAAGGACGCCGGCTGGGGCATGATCGTGTTCCTCGCGGCGCTGTCCACCATCAACCCCGCGCTGTACGAGGCCGCCGCGGCCGACGGCGCGAACCGCTGGCGCCGCCTTTGGCACATCACGCTGCCCGGCCTGCGCCCGGTGATCGTCCTGCTGCTGATCCTGCGGCTCGGCGACGCGCTGACGGTCGGCTTCGAGCAGTTCATCCTGCAACGCAGCGCCGTCGGCGGCGGCGCCGCGGAGGTTCTCGACACGTACGTCTACTACCAGGGCCTGCTCGTCGGCGACTTCGGGTACGGCGCGGCCGCCGGCCTGTTCAAGGGTGTCGTCGGCCTCGTCCTCGTCCTGGTGGCCAACCGATTCGCTCACCTGGTGGGCGAGCAGGGGGTGTATTCGCGCTCATGACCGCACGAGCTGTCTGGGAGGAAGAACCGACGGTCGCCGACCGGATCGGGAAGCCGGTCGTCCTGACGCTGATCGCGTTGGCGGTCGCGTTCCCGTTGTACGTCGTGGTTGTCACCAGCCTGTCGACGACCGAGGCCGTGACGCGGGCCGGCGGGTTGGTCGTCGTACCGCGGGAGCTGACCCTGGCGGCGTACGTACAGCTGCTGTCGGGTGGTGTGGTGACTCGGGCGCTGCTGATCAGCGTGGTGATCACCGCGATCGGTACGGCGTTCAGTCTCGGGATCACCGTGCTGGCGGCGTACGGACTGTCGCGGCCGGGGTCGTTGTTCCATCGGCCGCTGTTGTTCGTGGTGCTGCTGACGTTCCTGTTCGGGCCGGGCATCATCCCGAGCTATCTCGTGGTGAACGCGTTGGGGCTGATCGACCACTACGCCTCGCTGATCCTGCCGGCCGCGATCTCGGCGTTCAACCTGATCGTGATGCGGTCGTTCTTCATGGGCATCCCGGCCGAGCTGATCGACAGCGCCCGGATCGACGGCGCGGGCGAGCTGTCCATCCTGCGCCGGATCGTGTTGCCGCTGTCGAAGGCGGTCGTCGCGGTGGTCGGCCTGTTCTACGCGGTCGGATATTGGAACGCGTTCTTCAACGCATTGCTCTACATCAACGACAACACCAAGTGGCCGCTGCAGATGGTGCTGCGAACGTACATCGTGCAGCAGCAGCCGCTGCCGACCGGCGCCGGCGGAGTGGCGACGGGCGTCGGCCTGGGGCTGCAGCCGGCACCGGGGCTGGCGATCAAGATGGCGATCGTGGTGATCGCGATCGTGCCGGTCCTGCTGGTGTACCCGTTCATCCAGCGCCACTTCCAGAAGGGCGTCATCATCGGCGCAGTGAAAGGCTGAGCACATGAGTCTTTGGTACGGCGGTGACTACAACCCCGAGCAGTGGGACCCGAGTGTCTGGAAGGAGGACGTCGACCTGATGCGCCGGGCCGGCGTCAACCTGGTGACGGTCGGCGTCTTCTCGTGGTCCAGTCTGGAACCGGCACCGGGCACGTACGAGTTCGGCTGGCTGGATCAGGTGCTCGACCTGTTGCACGCGGGTGGGGTGAGCGTGGACCTCGCCACCCCGACCGCGTCGCCCCCGCCCTGGTTCAGCCGGCTGCACCCCGAGGCGCTTCCGGTCACCGCGGACGGCGTACGGCTGACGCACGGCAGTCGGGACACGTACTGCGCCTGCGCGCCGGCATACCGCGAGGCGGCGCGTGGCATCGCAAGAGCGTTGGCCGAGCGGTACGCCGAGCATCCGGCGCTCGCGATGTGGCATGTGCACAACGAGTACGGGACGACGTGTTACTGCCCGCTCGCGGCGGTGCGGTTCCGCGAGTGGCTGCGGGAGCGGTACGGGTCGCTCGAACGGTTGAACGAGGCGTGGACGACGGCCTTCTGGAGCCAGGGGTACGGCGAGTGGGCGGAGATCGAGCCGCCGCGGAAAACGCAGTACCTGGTGAATCCGACGCAGTACCTGGACTATCGCAGGTTCTGGTCGGACGAGTTGCTGGCCGCGTATCTCGAGCAGAAGACCGAGATCCGGGCGAAGTCGGAGCTGCCGGTCACGACGAACTTCGTGTTCGGCGGATGGGTGCCGGTGAACCACGCGCGGTGGGCGGACGCGGTCGATGTCGTTGCCATTGACCACTACCCGGACCAGGCGGGGATCGGCGCCGAGGAGCAGACCGCGTTCGGGGCCGACCTCGCGCGGGCCTGGGCCGGTGGGAAGCCGTGGTTGCTGATGGAGCAGGCCGCGGGGACGGTCAACGCCGGTCACCGGCTGCACACGAAGGAGCCGGGGCGGATGGCGCGGCACAGCCTGTCGCACATCGCTCGCGGTTCGCGCGGCGCACTGTTCTTCCAGTGGCGGGCGTCGCGGGGCGGTTCGGAGATGTACCACTCGGCGATGGTTCCGCACGCCGGTCCGGACAGCCGGATCTTCTCCGAGATCGAGGAGCTCGGTGCGGTGCTGCCGCGATTGGCCGAGGTTGCTGATAGCAACGTTCAGGCCGACGTGGCGATCCTGTGGGACGTCGAGTCCTGGTGGGCGATGCAAGGCACGCATCTGCCGTCCTCGTCGCTGGACTACCTCGCCGCGGTGCGGTCCGCGCATCGGCACTTCTGGCGGGCCGGCGTGACGGTCGACTTCGCGTCACCGGACGCTGACTTGTCGTCGTACCGGCTGGTGGTGGTGCCGTCGCTCTACCTGGTCTCCGACGAGGCCGCGGCGAACCTGACGGCGTACGTCGAGGGTGGTGGGCAGCTCGTGGTCGGGTACTTCAGCGGAATCGTGGACCCGGATCTGCGGGTGCGGCTCGGCGGGTATCCGGGAGCGTTCACCGAGTTGCTCGGGGTGCGCGTGGAGGAGTTCCACCCGGTCGAGGACGCGGTCGAGTTGGCCTCGGGCGGGCGCGGACGACTGTGGAGCGAGGACGTGCGGTCGGTGTCGGCGGAGGTGGTCGATCGGTACGCCGGGGGAGTCCTCGACGGGAAACCCGCGATCACGCGGCACCAGCTCGGCGCCGGTACGGCGTGGTACGTGTCGACCGAACTGGACGACGAGACCGCGGCGGCGCTGGTCACGAGGCTGACAGGGACGACGGGCACTAGCGAGCTCCTCGAAGTGGTGCGCCGTCAGGCGGGCGACGTCACGTGGACGTTCTTCATCAACCACGGATCTCAGGAGGTTGCCGTGCCTGTGGCGGGAGTCGAGCTGGTGGCCGGCAGTGCTGTGGTGCCGGCCGGAGGTTATGCGGTGCTGCGGTCGGAGTGAGGGGCTGAGCTGCCGCGGGCGGTGAGCGCCGGCGGCAGCAAGGTGAGCTCGGGGACGGTCCCGCCCTCGAGCTTCGTGATCAGCGACTCGACCGCCTGGACGCCGATCTGGTCCGCGGGGATCGTCACGGACGACAGTTGCGGGACCTGTCGTTCCGCGACGTCGTCCGCGCAGATCGCCACCAGCGACATGTCCTCGGGTACCCGCCGCCCGAGCCGCCGCAGCACGTCCAGCAGCGGGCCGATGATCGGCTCGTTCTGGACCACGAGTCCGGTGATCCCCGGATGCTCGTTCAGTAGCTGCTCGACCGTGTGCAGGATCGCGTCGAACGTGTGCTCGCACGGCGTCTCCACCCCGAGCACCCCGCGCCGCGCCGCGGCCTCGGCGAAGCCGGTCAGGGTGCGCTGGGCGAACCCGGTCTGCCGCTCGTACACCGCCGACGGCGTACCGAGGAGCGCGAGCTCCTGGTGACCGAGGTCGGCCAGGTGGTTCACGCATTGCGCGCCCGCGGCAACGAAGTCCAGGTCGACACACGTCAGCCCGTCGGCCTGCTCCGGATATCCGATCAGCACCGATGGCATCGGCAGTCCACGCAGTACCGGCACCCGCTCGTCGTGCAGTTCGACGTCCATCACCACGAGCGCGTCGACCAGCGAACTCTGTGCCACCCGCTCCAGCCCGTCGGGCCCCTCGTCGGCGGTCAGCAGCAGTACGTCGTGGTCGAACCGGCGGGCCGTGGTCACCACAGCGGTGGCGAACTGCATCATCACCGGGACATGCATGCCGGTCCGCAGCGGGATCACCAACGCCAGCACGTTGGACCGCTGGCTGGCCAGTGCGCGGGCGCTCGCGTTCGGCCGGTAACCGAGGGCGCGAACACTGCGCTGGACCCGGTCGCGGGTGTCAGGTGAGATCGTCCGCTTGCCGCTGAGCACGTAGGACACCGTGCTGGTCGCCACCCCGGCGTGCCGCGCGACGTCGGCGATCGTGACCATGGTGCCCCTCTCGTGTACTTGCACCAGTTCTACCCCAGTCGAAGCGCTTCGACACGGCGCCGGGCCGGAGTTGACTGACAGCGATCCCGAGGAGGACGAGTCCGAGTCCGAGGAACTGGCGCGCGGTCAGGACGTCGCCGGACAGCAGCACGCCGAGCAGGACGCCGGTGACCGGGTTCAGCAGTCCGATCAGGCCGACGGTGGCGGCGGGCAGTCGGCGCAGGCCCGCGAACCAGGCGGTGAAGGCGAGTGCGGTGGCGACGAGTCCGACGTACGCGAAACCGGCGACGGCGGGGAGGTCGAGGCGCGGTGGCGCGCCCTCCACGGCGATCGCGACCGGGATCAGGACGAGCCCGCCGGCGACCAGCTGCCACGAGGTCGTGGCAAGTGGTCCCTCGTCGGCGCGGCCCCATTTCTTCGCCAGGACGTAGCCGCAGGACGACATCGTCAGCGCCGCGGCCGAGGCCGCGACGCCGCGGAGGTCGACGGCGGTCGCGCCGGTGCCGAGCAGCAGGACGACGCCGGCGATTCCGGCGGCCGCTCCGGTCAGCACCAGAGCGGTCGGTCGTTCGGCAAGCAGGCCCCAGGCGAAGAGGGCCATGGTGAACGGCGAGGCGGACATGATCGTCGACGCGAGGCTGACGGGGAGCAGTTGGGACGCGAGGTAGATCAGTGCGAAGAACGCGCCCATGGTGCAGATCCCGAGCACCGGTGAGCGCCACCACCAGGCGCCGCGGGGGAGCCGGCGGGCCAGAGCGAGGAGCAGGAGACCGGCGGGCAGGGCGCGCAGAACCGCGCCGTACAAGGGATGTCCGGCCGGGAGGTACTCGTGGGTGACGAAGTAGTTGGTGCCCCAGGCGATCGGGGCGATCGCGGTGACGAGGGACCAGCGGAAAGTATCTTCCATGGAAAACACTATATCTTCCCAGGAAGATATAGTGGAGGGGTGACCGATCATGTGGCGCGGATCCAGGCGGAGTGGCGGCTCGAGCGGCCGGACGTCGACACCGGTCCGCAGGGTGTGATCGGCCGGTTGCACCGGATCGCGAACCAGCTCACGGGCGAGTTGACGCTGCTGTACGGGAAGTACGGGCTGACCGAGGGGGAGTTCGACGTCCTCGCGGCGTTGCGGCGCGCGGGAGCGCCGTACGAGCGGGCTCCGGGGGAGTTGGCGCTGCACACGATGGTGACGACGGGAGCGGTCACCAAGCGGGTCGATCGGCTCGAGGAAGCGGGGCTGGTCCAGCGCCGGCGCAGTGACGCCGACGGCCGTGGGCGCGTGGTGCGCCTGACGCCGGCGGGGCGACGGTTGATCGACAAGGCGTTCACGGCGCACATGGCGAACGAGCGGCGGCTGCTCGAAGCGCTCACACCGGACGAGACCACTCAGCTGGAAACGCTGCTCACCAAGTGGCTCGGCAAGCTCGAACCGCCGAGCTGATGCGGCGCGCGGGTCACGCTTGCGGGTCTGGCTGGTGTCGGATGGGTAACCTCACCCAAGGCCGGGGCTGACGCCAGGGGGCCGATAGGAGATGATGCCGACCGTGACTGCACCACAACGCGAGCTTGCGCAGGCGCCGTCGGACATCGAGCCGGCGGTCGCCGGCCTGACCGTCGGGCTCGGCGGGCCGACCGGGCGGTTCGCCCGGCTGAGCTCGTCGTGGTGGACGCCGCTGCGGATCGTGCTCGCGGTGTGCACGATCACCTTCGGGCTCGGCGTCCTGCAGAAGGCACCGTGCATGGAGGCGGGCTGGGATCGGCAGAGCTGGCGGCCGTTCAAGGCGCTCTGTTACTCCGACATCGGGTTCCTGTACCAGGAGCGTGGTTTCGCGGAGGGTAACCGGCCGTTCCTGGACACCGGCAACTACCCGGTGCTCGAGTACCCGGTGCTCACGGGTGGCTTCATGGAGGTCGCCGCGCAGATCACCTGGCTGATCACCGGAGACCCGAAGCAGGACCTGACCGTCGAGCAGAAGCGCGACACGGCCGGCGTCTTCTTCGTGGTCAACACCGTGATGCTCTTCCTCTGCGCGCTGTTGATCGTCGGCCTGACCGCCGCGACCGCCCGCGGGGTGGCATCGCGCCCGGGCGCGGCCCGCGGGCAGCCACTCGACGCCCTGTACGTCGCGGCCGCACCGGCGCTCGCCTTGACCTCGACGATCAACTGGGACCTGTTCGCGGTCGCGTTGACCGCCGGGGCCATGTTCGCCTGGTCGCGGGGGAGACCTGTGTGGTTCGGCATCCTGCTCGGCCTCGGTACGGCGGCGAAGTTCTATCCGTTCCTGCTCCTCGGACCCTTGCTGATCGTCTGTCTGCGCGGCCGCAAACTCTGGCCGTGGTTCCAGGCGGTGATCGCGGCGGTGGTCGCGTGGGGCCTGGTGAACGCGCCGATCTACTTGCTCGCGAAGAACGAATGGCTGTCGTTCTGGCAGTTCAACGACCAGCGCGAGAGTGACTACGGCTCGATCTGGTACGTCCTGAAACTCGCCAAGCACGAGGTCGCGGACGTCAACCAGTTGAACATCGTGATCTTCGCCGGCCTGTGCCTGTCGATCGCGATCCTCGGGTTGATGGCGCCCCGGCCGCCGAGATTCGCCCAGCTCGCGTTCCTGGTGGTCGCGGCGTTCCTGCTGATCAACAAGGTCTATTCACCACAGTACGTGCTGTGGCTGCTGCCCCTGGTCGCGCTGGCCCGGCCGCGGCTGCGGGACTGGCTGATCTGGCAGGCCTGCGAATGCTTCTACTGGATGCTCGTGTGGATGCATCTCGCGCAGTTCCTGGCGCCGGGTGATCCGCAGGTGCCCGACCGGATCTACTGGCTGTCGGTGATCCTGCGGATGGCCGGCACGCTGTGGCTGATGCTGGTGGTCGCCCGCGACATCCTGCTGCCGGAGAAGGATCCGGTCCGCCGGGGCGACCTCGTGGACGACCCGTCCGACGGTGTCCGGTCCGCCGCGCGGGCGCGCCTCGCACCCGCCTAGAGCTGCAGCTTCGACACGTCCAGGTTGCCGCCGCTCACGACCGCGGCGGTGACGCCGGTCGGCTGGACGCTGCCCTGAAGCAGGGCCGCGAAGGGTGCGGCCGCGGCGGGTTCGAGGGCGAGTTTGGTGCGCGACATGACCAGGCGGGTCGCCTCCAGGAGGGCTTGTTCGCTGACGCGGACCACCTCGTCGACGTACTGCTGGACGAGGGGGAAGTTCCGGGTGCCGCAGACCGGGGCGGCGAGGCCGTCGGCGATCGAGCGGGCGGTCAGGAGTTGCTGTGGTTCGCCGGTCTCGAGACTGCGGCTGACCACGTCGGCCTGCTCCGGCTCGATCCCGATCACCCGGATCGACGGCTTCAGGAGCTTCACGGCGGTCGCGACGCCCGAGATCAGCCCGCCACCACCGACCGGGACCATCACCGTGCCGAGGTCCGGGCGGTCCGCCAGCAGTTCCAGGCCGAGGCTGCCGTGCCCCGTGATCACGTCGTCATCGTCGAACGGGTGCACGCCGGTCAGGCCTCGTTCGTCCCGGATCCGCGCGTACTCCGCCATCAGGTCGCCCTCGACGAGTTCGACAGTGGCGCCGTACCCGCGGGCCGCGTCGATCTTCGCCGGTACGGCGGTCTTCGCCATCACGACCGTCGCCGGGACCCCGGCGTCGCGGGCGGCCCAGGCGAGCGCGCCGGCGGCGTTCCCGGCCGAGACGGTGATCACCCCGCGCTCCCGCTCCGCGGCGGGCAGCCGGAGCAGCTTGGTGAGCAGGCCGCGAACCTTGAAACTGCCGGTCTTCTGGAACAGTTCGGCCTTCAGGACCAGGTCGGCGCCGAAGTGCTCGTCGAGCGCCGACGAGGTCAGCATCGGGGTGCGGTGGATCCGTCCCTCGAGGTCCCGGGCGGCGTGGCGGATGTCGTCGAGTGTCGGCATACACCAGACCTTAAAAGTCTAGTAAGTCGATCATATTGCGAGCAGCGGAAGGCCCGCGAGCTGTGCCTGAGGGAGTGCCCGGTGCTGGCCGAGTGCAGGACTGGGCGCGCCGGACGAAGTTCACCGGGACGGCCGCCGGCGAGACCCTGTTGTACGGGCGTCGCCGCGGCCATCCGGAGTCGGCAGCGAGTTAGGGCGTGTCTCCCAATCCCGCGCCCTAAGCGACCCGGTCCGCGACCGCTGCGGCCAGCTTGTCGGCCGCGGCGGGGAACTGCGGGAGGAACAGGTACGGCTCGATGAGCTCGATCTCCATCAGCAGGAAGCGGTCGTTGACGACGACGCCGTCGACCCGCGCATAGGTCGGCGTCGGGCCCGCGGCCGTGAGCGCCGCGCGGGCGCTGTCCAGCACGGCGGCCGGCGGATCCGTCAAGGTCACCTGGCCGCCGTAGAACTCCTGGACCCGGTAGTCGTCGGCCGCCGGCGTCTTGACCACGGCGTGGCTGAATTCGCCGTCGAAGAACAACAGCGACCACTCGCCGGCGGACTGGATCTCCGGCAGGAACGGCTGCACGAGGTAGACGATCTCGGGCAGCTCGGTGAGCGCCTGCTCCAGCTCGGGGGAGCCCGCGACACCGCGGACGGTGTGCAGCGCGTTGCCGCTCACGGTCGGCTTGACGACGATCTCCTGGCCGGCCAGCCCAGCCACGACCTCGCGCAGGCAGGCGCCCGCCGCGACCTGGGACGGAACGATCGACACGCCACGCTCGCGCAGCGCCAGCAGGTACTGCTTGTCGCTGTTCCAGCGGACCTGGCCCGAGTCGTTCAGCACCGGTACGCCGGACTTGTCGAGCAGCGCGAGCCACTCGGTGAACTCGTCGTAGCGCAGGAAGTAGTCCCAGACCGTGCGCAGCAGGACGGCGTCGTACGCGGACCAGGCGACCGAGGGGTCGGTCCAGACCTCGACCACCGGGTCGAGGCCCGCGGCGCGGAGGGCGTCCAGGAGCGGGCGTTCATGCGGGTGCAACTCAGCGTGTTCGGCCGACGTCGCGAGGGCGATGCGTTTTGTCACGCCCGACAGTGTTGGCGCGGAGGGGCGCTGCGGTCAAACCTGATTTCGCAACCATTCGGTGACGGATCGTGATGGTGATGACAACGATGACAGCGGCGCCGAGGTAGCTGAGGCCCTGGCGGGTGTCGTGGCCGAAGCCGGCGTAGGCGACGTACGACGCCAGCGGGACGGCGAGCCACTCGGGGCGGCGGGCGAGCGCGGCGAGGGCGATCAACGGCAGGCCGTACCACGGGTACGTCGGCGTGGCGATCAGCAGCGCAGCGCCGTACAGCCAGCAGCAGGTGAGCGCGATCGGGTCCCGTCGGGTGCGGTGGAAGGCGAGCGCGGCGAGGGCCAGGGCGAGGACCGCGGCGGCGAGCTGGCGGGGCCCAGGAGGCAGCAGGAGCGCGAGAATCGCGGATCGCGAGCTGCCGTCCTCGAACCCTTCCTGGTCCAGGTAGCCGGGCAGGAAGCCGAGCACCAAGGTGCCGACGGCAAGGACGTGCGGAAGGTACGACGCGATGAAGGTGCCAATGGCAACGATCGGCCGGCGCGTGCGGAACGCGGGGAGCAACAACAGGGGGAGGAGCTTGACGCTGCCGGCCGCCCCGAGCAGGACCGCGGCGAGTTTCGGGCGGCGTGCCGTGACGACGACGGCGGCCGCGATCAGCAGGGCGGCGAGGACGTCGATGTGGGCGGCGTTGCCCGCCTCCAGAGCGACGATCGGTGACCAACCCCACAAGGCTGCCCAGCGCGGGTTCTGTACGGCGAGTAGCCAGGTGAGTGCGATCGCGAGCAGGGCTGCCGCGATCTGGAGTCCCAGCGTCCCCGCGGACCACGGGGTGACAAGCGCGACCACGGTGAAATACGCCTCGGCGACCGGCGGATAGATCGTCGGCACCGCCGGCCGGTTGATCCGCGTCCGCACGTCGTCGACGGGCTGCTGGGCCGCATTCGCGGGGATCCCGGTGATCCCCGAGCGATCGGCCGGGGACAGCCCCGGGAAGAGCTTCGGGTCCCGCAGTTGCGCCAGTGAGTCGTCCAAGGGCACGTGCGCGTACGGCGAGTGCCCGGACAACTGCACACGGCCGTCCCAGACGTAGCGATAGGCATCCGTGCTGGTGATCGGCGCGTGCAGCAACCCCGGAACCTGACACAACCCCGCGACGATCACCACCGCCGCCACACTCAATCCACGCCCGAACCGCCACACGATCCCGAGCACCAGCAGGCTCCCGAGCACAAGCACGGCGTTCGGCCAGAACTGCCGCGCCGACGACGCGATCACCACCGCGCAGATGCCGACCGCCCCGACCCCGCCCGCCACCAACCCCCGCCAGCCGATCCGCCCCCGCGCGGTTTCAGGGGTTAACCCCGAAGCGTGCCGGTTCGCCCATCGCATGCGGGGGGAGGAACCGGCGCTCCGACGGGTTGACCCCTCAAATGGTTCTTGTGGGGAGTGGTGGGGTGGCGTGGTCATCAGGCGGTCCGGCGGAGGGTGAGGAAGGCCCGGTGGCCGGCCCGCCAGTCCTCGGTGGGGTGCAGGCGGGCGGTCCGGGCGTGGGCGATCAGGGCGCGTGCCCCTACTCTTGCCCAGGGCAACGGTGACGAATGGCGGCCGGTGGAGCTGCGCAGCACGATCGGCGCGCTGTCGTCGAGTTCGTCGTCGGGATCCACCTCGACGAGGACGATCCCGTCGGGTCGGACCAGCTCGGCGCAGCGGCGGAGCAGGTCGACCGGCGCGCCGCCGATCCCGATGTTCCCGTCCATCAGCAGCACGCTGCCCCAACGCCCTTCACCCGGCAGCCGGTCCTGCACCGGGCGATGCAAGGCGGCCGCCCCGCGGGAGGTCGTCAACGAGACCGCCCGTGGCGATACATCGACTCCGAGGGCAGGAATCCCACGCTCCGCGAGAGCAGTCACGATCCGCCCCGGGCCGCACCCGATGTCGAGCACCGGACCTTCGCACCGGCTCAACGCCAGCCGGTCGACCTCGTCGGCGGGCGCCTGCCAGCGGTCCAGCTCCGACAACGACGGCACGGTCCGCCCGTCGATGCCAGTGGCAACCACCCGCGCCGTACCGCTCAGCGCCTGCTCGAACAGCAGGCCCGGATGCGCCGCATGCTGCAGCCGCCGGTAGAGGCGCGAGACCCGCAACGCGGGGAACTCGGCCGCGAGGTACGCCGCGTCCCGTGGCGTGTCCATGTCCCGCAGCGTCGGCAGCATCAGCACCCGCAGTCCGAGCGACTCGAGTCGCCGGAGCTGATCGAGCCCGGTGTGATCGGTCGACATCGGTACGCCGACCAGCGCGCGTGGATCCGGGACACGGAGCCCGAGGCACCAGTACCCGCCGTCCTCGGTCAGTCCGAGCACCGCGTCGTACCCGGACCAATGGAAGTCGAGCAGCTCGGGCCGCAGCTGTGGGGTGTCCATCCCGACGAGCAGCATCGGCGAGCCGTCGTACGCGTCCTCGAACGCGGCGGCGAGTCGTTCGTCCAGCCCTGCGCCGCGCTGGCCGACGACGTCGAACCCGGCCGGCAGCCAGGGACCTGGATCACCTTCCAGCGCGAGAACCCGGCGCGACGCCGGCGCCACCCGGACCGCGCTGAGCGTGTCGACGAGCGACGCCCGGGCCAGCGCGGCCGCCTCGGGTGCGGTGAACTCGGTCTGCAGCCGGGTCTTCACCCGCCCCGGCACGGGTTCCTTCGCGATGACGATCAGCGTGCCGCGCGTCATCGGACCAGCACCTTCGACATGTCGAGCACCGCCCGCGCCGCGCCGAGCGGGGTACCGGTGACCTTCGAGCGACCCGAGCGCGGCAGGTAGTCGACGTCGACCTCGGCGATCCGCCAGCCTGCGTCGGCTGCGCGCACCACGGTCTCCAGCGGGTACCCGGAGCGGCGGTCGACGAGGCCGAGCTCGAGTAGCGCCGTACGGCGGGCCGCGCGCATCGGACCGAGATCGTGCAGCGCGACACCGGTACGGCGCCGGATGCGGCGGGACAGTTCCGCGTTCGCGAGCCGGAGATGCCACGGCCAGACCTGCCGCGAGACCGGACGCCGGCGCCCGAGGACGAGGTCCGCGTGACCGCCGACGACCGGCGCCGTGACCCGGACGAGCTGCCGCGGATCGAGCGACGCGTCGGCGTCCATCACAGCGACCACGTCGGCCTCGGCGGCCTCCAGGCCGGCGTGACACGCTGCGCCGTACCCCTTGACCGTGCACCGTACGACGGTCGCGCCGAGGGCTGTCGCGAGCTCGGCGGAGCCGTCGGTCGAGCCGTTGTCGACGACGACGGCGCGAACGCCGGGCGGGAGACGTTCGAGGATCCAGGGCAGGGCGGCCGCCTCGTTCAGGCACGGCAGGACGAGATCGACGGGCATTCTTCGACGGTAAGGACGCGGGCGTGCTCGCGGCGCCGGTTCCCGGCTACGGGTTGCTTACGGCGTACTGCGGAGCGGGGCTGATGAGGCTCGCGACCGAGTCGAGGATCTACGCTCTGAGCGTGGCTACTCGTGTGCTCGTCGTCGATGACGACCCGACCGTGTCCAATGTCGTCTCGGCGTACCTGACCAAGGCGGGGTACGACGCCCGTGTAGTGGCGGACGGCGTGTCGGCGGTCGAGGTCTGGCAGCAGTGGAAGCCGTCCGTGGTCGTACTGGACGTGATGCTGCCCGGGCTGTCCGGTCTCGAGGTGCTGCGCCGGATGCGCGCCGCCGACGACAGTGCGGCGGTGATCATGCTGTCCGCGCGCGGCGAAGAGGAGGACCGGCTGGTCGGGCTCGAGGTCGGCGCGGACGACTACGTGGTGAAGCCGTTCAGTCCGCGCGAGCTGACCTTGCGGGTGCAGGCGATGGTGCGGCGCGAGGAGCGGCTGGCCGGGCTCGACCTGACGCCGACCAAGCTGAGCGCCGGGCCGGTGGTGGTCGACACCGCGGCGCGGCGGGCGTTCTTGAACGACGACGAACTGTCGCTGACGCACCGCGAGTTCGACCTGCTCGCGTACCTGGTCGCGCACGCCGGCAAGGCCTACACCAAGGCCGAGCTGCTGCGCCGCGTCTGGGGCTGGGACTTCGGCGACTCCTCGACCGTCACGGTGCACGTCCGGCGGCTGCGCGAGAAGATCGAGGTCGATCCGTCGGATCCGAAGCTGGTGCTCACCGTGCCGCGGACCGGGTACCTGTTCGCCGGTGACGCCAGATGAACAAGGACATGGCCACGATCCTGGCGCTCACCACGCTGTGGACGCTGGTGGTCGCGGCGATCGGGGCGGCGGTGCTGTGGCAGTTCCGGCGGCGCTCGTTGCGGGTCACGGTGATCGTCGCGGGGCTGGCGCCGATGGCAGCCGCGCTGGCCGCGGTGCTGCAGAGCGTCCGGGCGATGTTCATCTCCGAGCACGACTCGTGGGTGGTGCTGTGGACGCTGGCCTTCGCGGCCCTGCTCGGTCTGGTGATGTCGGTGCTGCTCGGGCAGTGGATCAGCACCGGGTCGCGAGACGTCGGGCGGCGGTTGCGGCAGCTCGGGACGTCGTACGAGCCGGCCGAGGCGACGGCCGGGGCGGTACCGGCCGAGCTCGCCGAGCTGACGGACGAGCTGGAGATGACCCGGAAGAAGCTCGCGGCGTCGCATGAGCGGGAACGGGCGCTGGAGGCGAGCCGGCGGGAGCTGGTGGCGTTCATGTCCCACGACCTGCGGACGCCGCTGGCCGGGCTGCGGGCGGTGTCCGAGGGACTCGAGGACGGCGTGATCGACGACGTACCGGGGGCGTTGCGGCAGATGCGGTCGACGGTGGATCGGATGACCGGGCTGGTGGACGACCTGTTCGAGCTGTCCCGGTTGTCGGCGGACCCGTTGCCCAGGAGGCGGTCGGCGGTCAGCCTGCGGGAGCTCGCGGAGGACGTCGCGGGGGAGAACAACGAGCACGCGCGGGCCGAGGGTGTCCGGCTGGCGGTGTCGACGCCGGGGGACGACGATCGGCTCGCCGTCCAAGGCGATCCGGACGAGTTGACCCGCGCGGTGACGAACCTGGTGGGCAACGCGATCCGGCACACCGCCGCGGGCGGCACGGTCACGCTGTCGGTCGATCGCGAGCCCGACGGACGGGTCAAGCTGGCGGTGACCGACGGGTGCGGCGGGATTCCGGCAGCCGACCTGGAGCGAGTGTTCGACGTCGGCTGGCGCGGCGACGAGCAGCGGACCCCGGAGGCCGCGGACGGCCGGTCCAGCGGCGGCGGCGGCCTCGGGCTGGCGATCGCGCGGGGTGTCGTCGAGTCCCACGAGGGGAAGATCGCCGTCAGCAACGTCGACGGCGGCTGCGCGTTCCAGATCGACCTTCCGGCCTCAGCCGGCAGCCGAGCCGAGTAGGTCCGTCAGACCGGCGGACAGGTCGTACGCCGGCTTCCAGCCCAATGCGTGCTTGAGACGGTCCGACGACGCGGTGATGTGCCGGACGTCGCCGAGACGGTACTCGCCGGTGACGATCGGCGGCGCGCCGCCGTACGCCTGGGACAGCTCCGCCGCGACCTCACCGATCGTGGTCACCGTCCCGCTCCCGACGTTGTACGCCGTGAACGCGGGCTGATCCGGCAGCGCGGCGGCCGACAGCGTGACGGCGGTCGCGATGTCACGGACGTGGACGAAGTCGCGGCGCTGGCCGCCGTCCTCGAAGACCCGTGGCGTCTCCCCGCGTTCGAGGGCGGAGCGGAAGATCGCGGCGACCCCGGCGTACGGCGTGTTGCGCGGCATGCCCGGTCCGTAGACATTGTGGAAGCGCAGCGCCGTGACCCGCCCGCCCGTCTCGCGGGCCCAGGTGGCGGCGAGGTGCTCGCCGTTCAGCTTGCTGGCCGCGTAGGCGTTCCGCGGGTCCGGTGCGGCGTCCTCGGTCACGAGTCCGGGTTCCAGCGGCGCACCGCAGTACGGGCAGGGTGGTTCGAAGCGGCCGTTGTCGAGGTCGTCGGTACGGCGTGGCCCGGGCGCGACCTGTCCGTGGGTGGGGCAGTCGTAGCGACCTTCGCCGTACACGACCATCGAGCTCGCGTAGACGAGGTTCCGGATGGTGCCGAGGGACTTCAGGAGGACCGCCGTACCGAGGCTGTTGCTGGAGACGTAGTCGTCGATGTCGTCGAGATGGACGCCGAGGCCGACCTTCGCGGCCAGATGGACGACGGTATCGATGCCGTCGAAGGTCCGTGGGTCGCGGACGTCGCCGACGATCAGGCCGGGGCGGGGCTCCGGGCGATTCGCGTGGACGTCCGGGCGGAACGAGTCGAGGACGGTGACCTCGTGGCCCTCGGCAAGGAGCTGGGCGTGGACGTGGGTGCCGATGAAGCCGGCGCCGCCGGTGAGCAGGACCCTCATCGCGCGCCCCGGCAGCTGCAGTCCGCCTCGGGTTTCGGGAGCTGGCCGATCACGTCCCGCAGCAGCCGTCGCAGGCGCTCGATACTCTGCTCGAACGCCGCGAACACCTCGGCCTCGGTCACGCCACTCCCGCTCTCGACGCCGGCGTCGTGGTCGGTGACCACCGCGATCGACGTGTAACACAGGCCGAGCTCGCGGGCGATCGCCGCCTCGGGGGCACCGGTCATCCCGACCACCGACCAGCCCTGCGCGGCGTGCCACTGCGACTCGGCCCGGGTCGAGAACCGCGGGCCGTTGATCACCACCATCGTGCCCTCGGGTACGACGTTGCCGGTGGCAATCACCGTGGCGCGGCCGACCGGGCAGTAGGGGTCGGCCACCGAGGTGTGGACGACCGGCGCCTCGTCGTACACCGTGTGCTCGCGGCCCCAGGTGCGGTCGACGTACTGGTCGGGGACGACGAACGTGCCGGGGACGAGCTCGGGTTTCAGCGAGCCGACCGCGCACGGGCCGAGGACCTGGCGGACGCCGAGCTCGCGGAGCGCCCACAGGTTCGCGCGGTAGTTGACCCGGTGCGGCGGGAACTGGTGGTCGGTCCCGTGCCGCGGGATGAAGGCGACCTGCCGCCCGTCGAGGTCCCCGACCACGGGCGCCGCGCTGGGCGCGCCGAACGGGGTGTCGACCGGGACGGTCTCGCTGTCGGAGAGGAACGTGTAGAAACCGGAGCCGCCGATCACGCCGATATCAGCCATGCCGACGACGCTAGTGCCGTTCCGCGCCGCGACTACTCGATCCGGCTGGACCGTCAGCGCTCCGTAAGGGGTGATCGAATGGGGGCGTGGAGATCTCCTGGGGGCTGCTCGCGGTCGGCGTCGTGCTGCTGCTGTTCGGCGCCTACGCGAGCTGGACGGCCGGACGGATCGATCGGCTGCACACCCGGGTCGACCTGGCCCGGGCCTCGCTGGAGAAGGAACTGGCCCAGCGCTCGGCACTGGTCGCCGAGCTGGCCGGCGCCGGCGTCCTCGATCCGGCGTCGTCGCTGTTGCTGCTCGACGCCGCGCACCGGGCCCGGGCCGCTTCGCCGGAGCCGATGGAGAATCGCGAGCAGGCAGAGTCCGCGCTCACCCGTGCGGTCCATGCCACCGGCACCGATGTCGAGCCGTGGGCGGGCGAACTGAACCTCGCGATGCGCCGTGTGCAACTCGCCCGGCGCTTCCACAATGATGTCGTCGTCTCGACCCGGGACCTGCGGCAGCGCCGCCTCGTGCGCTGGTTCCGGCTCGCCGGCCGAGCCCCCCTGCCGACCACCATCGAACTCGAGGACGGTAGTTGAGTGAGTAACTTCGAGGCGGACGTCGAGCGGTACCGGCACGAGTTGCGGGTGCACTGCTACCGGATGCTCGGGTCGTACGACGAGGCGGAGGACCTGGTCCAGGAGACGTTCCTGCGGGCGTGGCGCGGGCTGGAAGATTTCGAGGGGCGGTCGTCGGTGCGGGCCTGGCTGTACCGGATCGCGACCAACGCGTGCATCGACGTACGGCGGCCTCGGCGGGTGCTGCCGTACCAGTTGGAGCCCGCGTCGTTTCCGGCGACCGCGTTGCCGGCCCGGGAGGACGTGCCGTGGCTGCAGCCGTTTCCCGACGTACTGCTGGATCGTGCCGAGGAGCCGGACGCGGTGGCGATCCGGCGGGAGACGATCGAACTCGCGTTCCTGATCGCCATCCAGCACTTGCCGGCGCGGCAGCGCGCGGTGCTGATCTTCCGTGACGTCCTGGGCTGGTCCGCGCGCGAAACCGCCGCTGCTGTCGACTTGTCCGTAGCAGCCGTCAACTCGGCGCTCCAACGCGCCCGCCCGGTCCTCCGCGAGCATCTCCCCGCGCACCGCACGGAGTGGTCGGCGCACGACACCTCCGAGGACGAACGCAACCTACTGCAGCGCTACATGACCGCGTGGGAAGCGGCCGACCCGTCCGCCTTGGCCGCGCTGATGCACGAGGACATCCGCATCACGATGCCGCCGTACCCCTTCTGGTTCGAAGGCCGCACCGACGCCGTCCGATCGCTGACCCCCAACCTGACCCCGACGTACCGCGGCCACTGGCGCTTCCTCCCCACCACCACCAACCGCCAACCGACCCTGGCCGCCTACCTCAAACCCCACGCCGCCACCACTTACCACCTCTTCGCCCTCGACATCTTCCGCATCGAGTCCGGCCGCATAGCCGAAATCACCGCCTTCGAAACCCCCGACCCCCAGCACTACAACCTCCCGGAAACGCTCTGACGCCTACCTCCATCGAGGGCTACTTGGCGTCGGCGTACGTCTGCACGGTCGCCGTGGTGAAGGCGAAGTTCGTGGGGGTCGGACCGAAGGTGAGCGTGCCGGCCCGGTCGCTCGCGGACTGGATGGCCTCGGTGACCGTGGCGGCCTCGTCGGCGGGGCAGTGCACGATGACCTCGTCGTGCTGGAAGAACACGAGCTCGGCCTTGAGCGGCGTGAGCGCCTGACGCAAGGCGGCGAGCATCAGCAACGCCCAGTCGGCGGCCGACCCCTGTACGACGAAGTTGCGCGTGAAGCGTCCACGGGCGCGGGCATGCCGCGGGTCCGTCTCGGGCACGTCCGCGGGCGGTCCCTCGAGGAGCGCCGCATCGAGCGCGTGACCGGCCGGCGGACACGTGCGGCCGAGGTACGTGCGGACGAGCCGGCCCTCTTCGCCGAGGCGCGCGGCGTCGTCGACGTACGCGACCGCTCGCGGGAATCGTTTGCGCAGCATCGCGAGATTCTTCAACCCGTCGCCCGACGTCTGCCCGTAGATCGCCCCGAGTACGGCGATCTTCGCCTGCGCGCGGTCACCGGAGAACGCGCGGTCCGACACCGCCTTGTACAGATCGCCGGCGTCGCTCGCGACCTCCATCAGCGCGGGATCACGCGAGATCGCGGCGAGGATCCGCGGCTCGAGCTGTGACGCGTCGGCAACCACCAACCGCCAGCCCGGATCGGCGACCACCGCGCGCCGGATCACCTTCGGGATCTGCAGACCCCCACCACCGTTGGTGATCCACCGCCCCGACACCGTCCCACCCGGCACGAACCCGGGACGGAAGCGCCCGTCGTGCACCCAGTCGTGCAACCAGCTCCAGCCGTTCGCCGTGTAGATCCGGTAGAGCTTCTTGTACTCGATCAGCGGCGGCACCGCCGGATGGTCGATGTGCTCGAGCTCCCACCGCCGCGTCGTCTTCACCTGGTACCCGGCCTGCTTGAACGCCTTCAGTACATCGGCCGGCAGCTCGGGCCGGACCCGGTGCCCGAACGCCGCGGAGATCTCGTCGGCGAGCTCAGTCAACCGCCGCGGCTCACCGGTCCCGCCGAACCGTTCGCCGAGCAGCTCGCTCAGCAGCTCACGATGCGCGTCCGCGCTCCACGGGAGTCCTGCGCGGTCCATCTCGGCCGCGATCAGCATCGCCGAGGATTCCGATGCCGTGAGCAACCGCATGCGCTCCGGGTACTCCGCGAGGCCATGCCGGCGGAGCTGGTCGGCGTACACCCGCAGGAGGGCCTGGAACGGGATCGGCTCCGCCGGGATGTCGAACAGCGACGACTGCTCACCCGGTACGACGGCGCGCAACGGCGGATCGGGCGGGACCGGGGCCCCGCTCAGCCGGGCCCACGCCGCGGCCGCGGACCGTGGCTCGCCGAGCCTGCCTTCGTGGCCGAGCAGGAGGCCCTCGGTGTTCTCGATGTCGTAGCAGCGCTCGACGCGGACGCCGGCGGTGAGCAGCCGCGGGTAGATCTCCGCGGACGAGCGCCAGACCCAGCGGGTGACCTGCGGCCGGGAGGCGACGGCGGTGACCAGATCGGGCTCGTGCCGAATCTCGCCGGCCGGCTGCCCGTCCGGATGCAGCGCGACAAGGGTCGCCCCACCGCCGTCCTCCGGGGCGATCGCCCACCGCTCGTCCATGTCGAGATCCTCACATCCGCCACCGACACTGGGCGAATGATGAGGCCAGTTGTGGGAAGCTGGACTTATGTGGCGGGTGGGGGATCTGGACTCGGCGGACGGGACGAAGACCGAGCAGGTCGAGGGGCTGGTACTGCGGCGGATCGAGCGGGGTGACCTCTCGATCGGCTCGCGGTTGCCGTCGGAGCGGGTGCTCGCGGAACGGCTCGGGGTGAGTCGCGTGACCGTCGTCCGCGCGTTGGAGAACCTGCGGCGGGACGGCGTACTGGAGACCAAGCGGGGCTCTGGGACGGTCGTGCGGCCGCTCGACCGGTTGCTGGACCCAGTCGCGCCCGCGTCCACGGTGACTGCGGGGGACCAGCCGGTGCTGGACCTCCGGTTCGCGACGACCGCTGCGCCACACGACGTGGCCGAGGCGGCGGCGCAGATCGTGCAGGACGGGCTGCCGCAAGCAATGGGCGGCGATGGCCCACCACCTGGCGGCTCAGCAGAGCTCAGGGCAGCGCTGGCGGAGCGGCTCACCAAAGAGGGCGTGCCGACCGAGCCGGACCAGTTGACCCTCACAGTCGGCGCAGCGGCCGGTCTGAACGCCGCGCTAGCCGGTCTGGACGTCGGTCCGGGCGTAGCGATCACCGAGACCCCGACGTACCCGGCTGCCTTCGATCTGCTGCGGAAGCACCGCCTGGACGTCGCAGGCTGGCCTGCCGGCGTCTGGGACACCGACCAGCTCGCACACCTCTGCCGGCGACACCGCCCGAAGGTCATCTACCTCCAGGCCGACAACCACAACCCGACCGGCCTGAGCATCCCGGCCGATCGACGCCAGGCCGTAGTCGAGATCGCCCGCCGGTACGGCGCTGCGCTGATCAGCGACGAAACGATGCGACCGCTTTGGCTGGCCAGTGGGGACCAGGCCGAACCACTGAGTCGCTACCCGCGCACGGTGAGCGTCGGCTCGCTCTCCAAGACAGTCTGGGGCGGTCTGCGCGTCGGATGGGTCCGCACCGGCAAGCAGCTCCGCAGACGCATCAACACGGCCGCACAGCTCAGCGTGGCCTCACCGAGTGCGCTGGACGACCTGCTGGCGCGGGCGATCGTCCCGAAGCTCGACAAGGTGATCAGCAGACGGCGTACCCGGCTGCGTGCCAACCTGGCGGCTCTGGAGGCCGGACTGAAGTCGCTCAACGGTGTGGCATGGGCCACGCCGACGGGCGGTATGACGCTCTGGCTCGAGCTGACCGAGACCAGAGCGCGGCGCGTCCTGGAAGCGGCCCGGGAACAGGGCCTGCTGCTCGGTGCCGGCGACCTGTTCACACCGGAGGGCAGCGACCGGCGGCACATCCGGATTCCGTTCACCGCACCGCCGGCCACGCTCCGGCTGGTGGTCGGCCGGCTGGGGGACGCATTGACTCAGTCCACTTGATCCGGAGTGGACTGATTGCCAGGGTCCATCGGCTCCTAATCTGGTGAACGAGTCCCACCACCAGGAGGAGTGCAGTGACCGAGAACCAGACCCCGCAGCCCGCGCCGGAGACCGGCACCGCCAAGGTGAAGCGCGGCATGGCGGAGATGCTCAAGGGCGGCGTGATCATGGACGTCGTCACCGCCGAGCAGGCCAAGATCGCCGAGGACGCCGGTGCGGTCGCGGTGATGGCGCTGGAGCGGGTCCCGGCCGACATCCGCGCCCAGGGCGGCGTCTCCCGGATGAGCGACCCGGACATGATCGACAGCATCATCAACGCGGTCTCGATCCCGGTGATGGCCAAGGCCCGGATCGGTCACTTCGTCGAGGCGCAGGTGCTGCAGAGCCTCGGGGTGGACTACATCGACGAGTCCGAGGTGCTCACCCCGGCCGACTACGCGAACCACATCGACAAGTGGCAGTTCACCGTGCCGTTCGTCTGCGGCGCGACCAACCTCGGCGAGGCGCTCCGGCGGATCACCGAGGGCGCGGCGATGATCCGCTCCAAGGGCGAGGCCGGCACCGGTGACGTCTCGAACGCCACCACCCACATGCGCCAGATCCGCCAGGAGCTCCGCAAGCTGCAGAGCCTGCCCGAGGACGAGCTGTACGTCGCCGCGAAGGAACTGCAGGCGCCGTACGAGCTGGTGAAGGAGGTCGCACAGGCCGGCAAGCTGCCGGTGGTGCTGTTCACCGCCGGCGGGATCGCCACCCCGGCCGACGCCGCGATGATGATGCAGCTCGGCGCCGAGGGCGTGTTCGTCGGCTCGGGCATCTTCAAGTCCGGCAACCCGGCGCAGCGCGCCGAGGCGATCGTCAAGGCCACCACCTTCCACGACGACCCCGACGTGATCGCCAAGGTCTCCCGCGGCCTGGGCGAGGCGATGGTCGGCATCAACGTCGACGAGATCCCGCAGCCGCACCGACTCGCCGAGCGCGGCTGGTAAGACTCCACACGCCGACCCGGGCCACCGACTTGGTGGTCCGGGTCGGTTAGCGTCGGGGCGTGTTGCTGCCTGAGTCGTCCGTGCCGGGGGCGGGCCTGCCTGTCCGGGAGGTCCTGCCCGCAACGGTCGACGCGGTGCATTCACGCGGTACCGCGGTCTTGGTCGCACCGCCTGGCTCGGGGAAGACCTCGCTGCTCCCGCTCGCGTTGGGCGATGCGCTCGACGGCACGATCGTCGTTGCCGAGCCGCGCCGGATGGCAACGCGCGCAGCCGCGTCCCGGCTGGCGACGCTGGTCGGCGAACCGCTCGGGCAGCGGATCGGCTACGCGATGCGTGGTGAACGCAGCGGCGGTCGGGCACTCCGGGTCGAGGTGGTCACGACCGGTCTCCTGGTACGGCGACTGCAGCAGGACCCCGAATTGCCAGGTGTCGCGGCGATCGTGATCGACGAATGCCACGAGCGGCACCTCGATGCGGATCTGTTGCTCGCGCTGTGCGTCGACATCCGGACGAATCTTCGGGAAGACCTGGCGATCGTCGCGACTTCGGCGACGGCGGATACGGCCAGGCTCGGTCGCGCATTGGGCAGCGAGGTTCCGGCGCCGGTGATCACCGCGTCCGCGGCCCTGTACGACGTGGCGGTCGAGTGGGCTCCACCGCCGGTTCCGGTGCCGCTGCTTCCTGGCGGGCGGGTTGACCCGCGCCTGCTGGATCACGTGGCGGCCGTCGTTGAGCGGGCCTTGGCTGAGAACGACGGCGACATCCTCGTGTTCGTGCCGGGGGAGGCCGAGATCAACGGTGTGACCCGGCGGTTGGCCGGTCAGAACGTCCTGCCTTTGTACGGTCGTCAGTCGCGGGCGGAACAGGATCGCGCGCTGGCGCCGTCGGCCACTCGCCGGATCGTGGTGACAACGTCGGTCGCGGAGAGTTCGCTGACGGTGCCGGGGGTCCGGGCCGTGGTCGATTCCGGTCTGTCCCGGGAGCCGCGGACCGATCAGTCTCGTGGGCTTGGTGCGTTGGTCACGTGCCGGGTGTCGAAGTCGTCGGCGGATCAGCGGGCGGGTCGCGCGGGGCGGGAGGCGCCCGGCCGGGTCTATCGGTGCTGGTCCGCCGTCGATCACACGCATCTCGATGATCATCCGGCGCCGGAGATCGCGATCGCCGATCTGGCGGCCTTCGCTCTCGATCTCGCGGCGTGGGGTGCGCCAGGTGGTGAGGGTCTGACCTTGCTGGACGCGCCGCCGGTGGTGGCGATGACTGCGGCCACCGACTTGCTGCGCCGGCTCGCAGCCGTCGACGACCGTGGGCGGATCACCGAGCGGGGTCGGCGGATGGCGGCGATCGGGGTGCATCCGCGCTTGGCTCGCGCGTTGCTGGACGGGACGCCGAGGGTCGGGGCCGAGCGGGCACGCGAGGTTGTCGCGATGCTCTCCGAGGACTCCGGCCGCGACTTCGGCGACGATCTACCGGCCCGCTGGCGAGCCCTCCGCCGCGGCACGGACCGCGCCGCCACCACCCGCTGGCGAGAAGAGACCAAGCGCCTCGACCGGGGCGATCGGTCGGGCGGGTGGCCGCGCGAGGAAACGAAGCGCGTCGGACGTGGCGAGTCGTCGGGTGGGGACGGCGGGCGGCGCGCAGTACCCGATGATCTTGCGGCCGGGATTGTGGTGGGGCTGGCTTACCCGGATCGGATTGCGCGGGTGCGTGGGGCGGACTCGGCGACGTACCAGATGTCCGGCGGTACGGGCGCTGCGCTGGATCCGCAGTCACCGTTGCGTTCCACCACCTGGCTGGCGATCGCGGTTGCCGACCGCGCACCCGGTCGGGCCGACGCCAGGATCCGTTCCGCGGCGCCGATCGACGAGCAGACCGCGCGCGACATCGCCGGCGACCTCGTCTCGACCAGCGACCAGATCCGCTGGGACGACGGCCGCATCGTGACCCGTCGCGTCGAGGCACTCGGCGCGATCGTGCTCAACGACGTACCGCTGGCGAAGCCCGACCGATTGCTCGTCCAGGCCGCCGTCCGCGACGGCATCCGGCAGAGCGGCCTGTCCGTACTGCGTTGGTCCGAAAGCGCACTCGCCTTACGCGAGCGGCTCGCCTTCTGCCACGCCCACCTCGGAGCCCCGTGGCCCGCGGTCGACGACGACACCCTCCTGGCCGATCTCGACGACTGGCTGGGTACTGAGCTCGCCTCGGTAAGCGGCGCGGGCGATCTGGCCCGTATCGACGTGACTTCGGCGCTCCGGCGACTACTGCCGTGGCCCGCGGCAACCCGGTTCGACGAACTGGCACCGGAACGCCTCGAAGTCCCCTCAGGCTCCGAGGTTCGGCTCACGTACGACGGTGCGGAGCCGCCGCTCCTCGCGGTGAAGCTCCAGGAGGTCTTCGGCTGGACCGCCACTCCGACCGTCGCGGACGGCCGCGTCCCGGTTGTTCTGCACCTGCTGTCGCCCGCACGGCGGCCGGTCGCGATCACGAGTGATCTCGCCTCGTTCTGGAAGCAGGGCTATCCACAGGTCCGCGCCGAGTTGCGAGCCCGCTATCCCCGCCATCCGTGGCCGGAGGATCCGCTGACCGCCGTTCCGACCATGCGCGTGAAACCGCGCCGCTGAACCGAGCCTCTCGCGCAGGTCACTCCGAGGTCACGAATTGGGATCGGATTCGGCGCGTCTGTCGCGGTGCTGGGGCAGGACGGCGACCGTGGGGGCGTGCTGCGCAGACGTCGTTCGGGCTGGTTCGCCGATGATCGCCGGGTCCCGGGACTCGCCGTCCCAAGGCTTGACGGCGCACGACTTTGGCAAAGACAATGCGTAATCATCTCAGAGCGCAGCAATGCGCTGAAGTGCGCTTTACTGCCAATATCGTGCAATATCGTGCGCTGAAAGGTGAGCAAACAGCCGCGACGAGGGCCGGCCGGCTGCGGACCGGGGGACGCTCACCACAAGGGGTAGGTGTCATCAGCACCGTCGGGAATCTAAGGGAAAGAGGCAGGACCAGATGAGCGAGACCAGCAAGATCGGACGTCGGAGTCTCCTGCGGGGGAGCCTGGCGGCGGCCGCGGTGCTTCCCCTCAGCGGTGCACTGGCCAGCTGCGCGACCAGTGGCGGCAACGACAACTCCCAGCAGAGCGGGACGAAGAGCTCGGACAACCCGTTCGGTATGGCGGACAAGTCGACCGTCGACGCCGTGATCTTCAACGGTGGGTACGGCTACGACTACGTCACCTTCGCGGCCAACATCGTGCAGCAGAAGCAGTCGGGCTCGACGGTCAAGGTTTCGCCGTCCACGCAGATCGCCCAGCAGCTGCAGCCGCGCTTCGTCGGCGGAAACCCGCCGGACCTGATCGACAACTCCGGCGCGAACCAGATCGGCTTCAACACGATCCTGGACCAGCTGGAGACGCTGGACGACGTCTTCGAGGCCAACAACTACGAGGGCAAGAAGATCTCCGACACGCTGTACGCGGGCGTCAAGGAGCCGGGCACCTTCGGCGACAAGTTCGTCGCGATCAACTACGTGCTCACCCTGTACGGCCTGTGGTACTCCGACAGCCTGTTCAAGGCCAACGGCTGGACCCCGCCGAAGACGTACGACGAGCTGCTCGACCTCGGCGCCAAGGCCAAGGCCAAGGGCAAGTACCTGTTCGTCTGGGGCAAGGAAGCCGCGACGTACTACCAGACCCTGGCCGTCGACTCGGCGATCAAGGAAGGTGGCGACGACGTCCGGCTGTCGCTCGGCAACCTCGAGGGCGACTGCTGGTCGAAGCCGCAGATCCAGGGCGTCTTCAAGGCCATGGAGACGATGGTCAAGAACGGGTACTTCGTCCCCGGTGGCGCCGGCACCCAGTTCACCGCCGCGCAGGCGAAGTGGAGCAACGACCAGCTCGCGATCCTGTACCCGTCGGGTTCCTGGATCGAGAACGAGATGAAGAAGGCCACCAAGGCCGGCTTCGAGATGAAGGGCATCCCGGAGCCGACGCTGACCGCCAACTCCAAGCTGCCGTACGAGACGCTGCGCAGCGCGGCCGGTGAGCCGTTCATCGTCCCGTCCAAGGGCAAGAACGTGGCCGGAGGCAAGGAAGTCCTGCGGGCCATGCTGTCCAAGGACGCGGCGACCAACTTCGCCAAGACCCGGCTGGCGCCGACGATCGTCAAGGGTCTGGTGCCCGCCGACGGCTTCGGTTCGACCGCGCTGCAGTCGCAGACCCAGATGCTGGACGCCGCCGGCACCAACGTCTTCGACTACCAGTTCGTCAACCTGTACGGCACGAACCCCGACCAGCTGGTGGTCTGGAACTCGTTCCTGTCCGGCCAGCTGGACGCGGCCGGCCTGACGAAGGGCCTGCAGCAGATCACCGACAAGGTGCGCAACGACAGCTCCGTCAAGAAGATCCCGGTCACGAAGTGACCGTGTCGCAAGATGTCGCCCCGGGTGCCGGACCGAAGCGGTCCGACACCCGGCGGCGCCGGCCGCTGACCTTCGACCGAGTCAGCTTCATGGTGGTGTTCCTCGGCCTGCCGCTGGCGATCTTCGTCATCTTCGTGGTCTCCCCGTTCGTGCAGGCGCTGTACTACTCGCTGACCGACTGGTCCGGGTTCAGCTCGGGCATGCACTTCATCGGCTTCGACAACTACGTGAAGCTGTTCCACGACGACATCTTCCTGAAGGCCGTCCGCAACAACATCGAGCTCGCGATCGTGGTGCCGTTGGTGACCATCGTGCTGGCGCTGACGCTGGCCACGCTGGTGACGATCGGCGGCTCGGGCACCGGGACCGTCCGCGGCCTGCGCAACTCGGGCTTCTACCGGATCGTCTCGTTCTTCCCGTACGTGATCCCGGCGATCGTGATCGGCCTGATCTGGGCCCAGGTCTTCACGCCGGCGTCGGGCATCCTGGACGCCGTACTGTCGAAGATCGGGCTGCACCAGTTCGAGAACTACGCGTGGCTCGGTGACGCCCGGACCGCGATGCCGGCCTCGATGTTCGTGATGATCTGGGGCTTCGTCGGCTTCTACATGGTGCTGTTCATCGCGGCCATCCGCGGTATCGACCCCGAGGTGTTCGAGGCCGCGCGGATCGACGGTGCCGGCCGGTTCCGGACCGCGGTCGGGATCACCCTGCCGCTGATCCGGGACAACGTGCAGACGGCGTACATCTATCTGGGGATCGCCGCGCTGGACGCGTTCGTCTACATGCAGGCGCTGAACCCAGGCGGTGGTCCGCAGAACTCGACCCTCGTCATGCCCCAGCAACTGTTCACCACGGCCTTCACCAAGGGTCAGTTCGGGTACTCGACCGCGATGGGCGTGATCCTGGCCGCCGTGACGATGTTGTTCGCGTTCGTAGTCTTTCTGGTCAACAGCCTGACCGGCGGACGTGAGCGAAAGGTACGCCGATGACAACCACCGCCGACCGGACCGAACTGGTCCCGGCGTCCCGTGCGCACGGCAGCGGAACCCGGGAGGGCAAGGGGGTCGCGGCGACCGCCCATGTCGCGCTGATCCTGTGGTCGCTGCTGGTGATCCTGCCGCTGCTGTGGACGCTGCTGTCCTCGTTCAAGTCCACGCAGGAGGTGCTGGGCAACCCCCTGGCACTGCCGAGCAAACTGCGCTTCAGCAACTACGCCAACGCCTGGACGACGGCCGGTATCGGCCGCTACTTCCTGAACACGGTGGTCGTCGTCGGCTGCGCGCTGGTGCTGGTGATGATCCTCGGCGCCATGTGCGCGTACGTGCTGGCCAGGTTCACGTTCCCCGGCAACCGGCTGATCTACTACTCGATGCTCGCCGGGCTGACGTTCCCGGTGTTCCTGGCGATCGTGCCGCTGTTCTTCGTGCTGAAGAACCTCTCGCTGCTGAACACCCTGCCAGGGCTGATCATCACGTACGTCGCGTTCGCGCTGCCGTTCACGGTCTTCTTCCTGCACTCGTTCTTCAAGGCGCTGCCGGGAGAGGTGTACGAGGCGGCGCAGATCGACGGCGCCGGTGAATGGCGCACGTTCTTCCAGGTGATGCTGCCGATGGCGCGTCCGGGGATGGCGTCGGTGGCCATCTTCAACTTCCTCGGCCTGTGGAACCAGTTCCTGCTCCCCGTCGCCCTGAACACCGACTCGAAGAACTACGTGCTCTCCCAGGGCATGGCGTCGTTCGCGTCGCAGGCCGGTTACGCGGTCGACTTCGGCGCGTTGTTCGCGGCCGTGGTGATCACCGTCGCGCCGGTGCTGGTCGTCTACATCATCTTCCAGCGTCAGCTGCAGGTCTCCGCGACCGCCGGAGGAGTGAAGTAGCCGGCTCGACTACGCTGGTCGGTATGCATGTGGACGAGCGGACCGCCCGGGAACTGCGTGGCCTGGCCCGCGTCCTGGTGCGGTCCGGGTACGCCGACCACGCAGCGATCACCGCTGCGTTGACCGAAGCGGTCCAGGAGGACGCCCCGTCGATGGACGCGGCGTCCCTGGTCCCGTTGCTGATCGGTGAGGCGGTGATGGACCTCGACGCCGAGGCCGCCGGCTGGCCCGTGACCACGGATCCGGACCGGCTGGACGCGGTACTCGCGGAGCTGGAGTCCCGGGGGCTGGTGGTGGTCCGGTACACGTCGGACCACCACGACGCGCGGAAATGGCTGGAAGCCGCGGCGAATCCGCGGGGGCTGGTGTTCTTCACCGACACCGACGTGTGGCACGCGGTCGACTTCGGGATGCTGGAGCTCAAGCTCTGGCACCCCGACACCGCCAACGTCGCGCCCGGCGACCCGCTGCTGGACGACGTGCTGGAGCTCCTGCACCGTCACGACCTGCCCGCCGTGTTCGACGAGGGCCGCATCGAGGTAACCCTCGACTGGCAACGGAGAGTGACGCTGTGAAGGTTATCGGTGTGTTCGCGCTGCAGGGAAACGTGCGTGAGCACCTGGCGATGCTGACCGAGGTCGGTGTCGAGGCGCGGCCGGTCCGCCGTCCGTCCGAGCTGGCGCAGGTCGACGCGATGGTGCTGCCCGGGGGCGAGTCGTCCACGATGGACAAGCTGGCGCGCGCGTTCGAGCTGTTCGAGCCGTTGCAGAAGCGGATCGCGGACGGGATGCCGGTGTTCGGCACCTGCGCCGGGATGATCATGCTCGCGGACGAGATCACCGGCGGGATCGCGGGCCAGGAGACGCTCGGCGGGCTGGACGTGACGGTTCGCCGGAACGCGTTCGGGCGGCAGGTGGACTCGTTCGAGTCCGATCTGGAGTTCGCCGCGTTCGACACGCCGTACCACGCCGTGTTCATCCGGGCACCGTGGGTGGAGCGGGTCGGTAGGGACGTCGAGGTACTGTCGACGGTGAGCTCTGGCCCCGCCACGGGTAGGATCGTCGCGGTCCGCCACGATCGGTTGCTCGCCACGTCGTTCCATCCGGAGATGACCGGGGACGCGAGGCTGCACGGGTACTTCGCCGATCTGGTCCGGGGTCGCTGAGTCGTTGTAGTAGGTAGAAGGGTTGGGTTCGCCATGTCAGGCCACTCCAAGTGGGCCACCACGAAGCACAAGAAGGCCGTCATCGACGCGAAGCGCGGCAAGCTCTTCGCGAAGCTGATCAAGAACATCGAGGTGGCCGCCCGGATGGGCGGTGGCGACCCTGGCGGGAACCCGACGCTGTACGACGCCATCCAGAAGGCGAAGAAGTCGTCGGTCCCGAACGACAACATCGACCGCGCGGTCAAGCGTGGTTCGGGGGCCGAGGCCGGCGGTGCGGAGTACCAGACGATCATGTACGAGGGCTACGGCCCGAACGGCGTGGCGATGCTGGTCGAGTGCCTGACCGACAACCGGAACCGGGCTGCCGCCGATGTGCGGACGGCGATGTCGCGGAACGGCGGCTCGCTCGCCGACCCGAACTCGGTCGCCTACCTGTTCAACCGCAAGGGCGTGATCGTCGTCGCGAAGGACCAGGACGGGAAGTCGCTGTCCGAGGACGACGTGATGGAGGCCGTGCTCGAGGCCGGCGCCGACGAGGTGAACGACCTGGGCGACTCCTGGGAGATCGTCACCGAGGCCACCGACATGGTCGCGGCCCGGACGGCGCTGCAGGACGCCGGCATCGACTACGACTCCGCCGACGTCCAGTTCGTCCCGTCGATGACGGTCGAGCTGGACGCCGACGGTGCCGGCAAGATCTTCCGCCTGATCGACGCCCTCGAGGACAGCGACGACGTGCAGAACGTCTACGCGAACTTCGACGTCTCCGACGAGATCATGGCCGAGGTCGGCTGAGTCGTCGCAGGCCGAGCTCCAGTCACATCCCGAGGGCCTTGCCGTCGATCACCTGGTCGGCCGGCGGGGCCTTCGGCGTTGCGGCCCGGTTGTACTCGCTGAAGGTCAGCGCGTCGGCGCCGCCCGACTCCAGCCGGAGCGGGCGCGCGGTCGCGGCGTCGACCCAGAGCGTGCCGTCGGTGTCTCGCAGGCCGATCGCAGGTACGCCGTCGACGGTCCGCGGTGCGGTCTTGCGCGGTGTACCGGTCGGCTCGAAGAGCGTGTCGAAGAACGCCGGCTTGCTCGCGAAGGCGGCGAGCTCACCGAGATCCTTGTCGCTCAGCGAGGTCCTGATCCAGCGGCCTCCGACGCGCGAGATCACGGCGTCCGCGTCGGCCTTCGACGGGATCTGCGCGCGCCAGAACTTCTCGCTGAGCTTCAGGTACGCCGTCCGGTCGAGAACGATCAGCGAGAACGGAGCCCCGTTCATGCTCATCGTGCCCTGGCCGCCCGTCCTGCCGAGCCGGATGTCGAGCACGATGCGGTCGCTGCCGTCGGCCAGCGAGCCCTTCATCCGCACGCTGCTCGCGGCCTTCGCGGCGGCCTGCGTCCTGGCGAGGATCTTCCCCACGGACAGCCCGGCGATACTGTCCGCCGGCGTACTGCCAGGTGGCTTGCCGGCCGGCGGTGTCGTGGACGAACTCGTCGGTGTTGGTGCCGGTGTTGGTGTGGTCCCGATCGCGTCGCTGGTTGCCGGGTCGGATCCCTGGCAACCAGCGACGAGTACCACCAGCGCGCCCACCAGCGCGCCGGCCGCACTACGACGTGTCAGCATCTGTTCCCCCTCCCGCACTCCCCAGTGCAGATATCAGACAGATGCAGCTGGCACCCGAAAAGTTGTGATCGGGATCACGGGTTCACGATCTGGTTGCCGACCAGGGCTAGGGTCTGGATGGCGGCCAGGCCGTAGAGGGCCGTGGTGTTGGTGGAGACCCATTTCGCGGCCTTGGTCGGGTTGAGGGTGGTCGTGACGTCTTCGGCGCTCCACGGGAGGGTCGGGGCGTAGCCGTCGCCGGTGTAGAACTCCTTCCAGGCCCGGGCGGCCAGGTCGTCGCGGTCGAGACGCACCGCGGCGTACGCCGTCAGTCGGGCATGGCCCTGGCGCAGGATGAGATTGCCGAAGTAGGCGCCGCACTCTGCTGTCTGCTCGGCCCGGGTGGCGTTGAACAGGCGGCAGTACTGCAGCCAGGCGGACTCGAACGCCGGCATGTCCACCAGGTCGATCAGCTCGGCGCAGATCTCCACCTCGCCGAACATGGCGCTCAGGTGCGACACGCTGACCGTCTTCTCGGTCACCGGAGCGAAACGACCGGTGTCGAGGTCGTAGAGCCCGCTGCCGGTGACGAAGCCGTTCGGCATCGCTCCGATGGTCTCCATGGTCCCGAGCAGCTTTGCCTTCGCAATGGCCGCTTTCGGCCCCTGGCGTTCCCACTCGGTCAGCCAGGCCGCCGCCAGACCACTCCAGTCCGTTCCGAGGCCGATGGACAGCGCATGCGGGTCCGGTGTGTACGGCTCGGTCCTGATCTTCCGGATCGGGTCCAGCACCAGGAACGTCTTGTCCGAATCGACCAGCTCCGACAGCAGGTCGCCCGTACGCTCGTCGGCCGTCAGGAAGTAGTAGAACCGCCGGTACGCCGCCGTACTGATGCGCTGCTGTTTCGCGCTGTCGGCCCAGTGCTGTACGCCGTGCCGTGTGCCCAGGCCGGCCCATTGGCCGAGGTGATAGACGTCGACCTCACCGGTGTGTCGCGTCATCGCCTCGGCGAACCGGAAGATGTCGGCACGTCCGGACCGCAGGAACGCGTACCAGAGCCACAGGTCGGGGGAGAGCTCCGAGTTGTCCCACGCGTACCCGCCGACGTCGTACCGCCAGACCTGCCGGTCCTCGTCGAACGTGTGCATGATGTCGCCGTAGTCCCAGAACCCGTACCAGTGCCGTGACTCGACCTGACCGCGGTAGTAGTCGAACAAGAAGTCCAGATGGTCCTCGATGGGCTTCTTGGCCGGCACCGATCGGTCCACCGGCGTGAACAGCCCACCGAACACCCGTGTACTCACCAGATGGTCCACGGGGTTGATCAGTTGCGGTGGAGTGCGCACCTGGTCCGCCATGTCGCCCAGCCGCGCGGCGGTCGGCGTAGCGGCCAGCGCCCAGAACGTGAGCTCCGACGTACGGGCGATGCCGTACGGCGTACCGAATCCGGGCTCGTAGTCCTCGTACGTGATCTCCAGCGCGTCCAGCTGTTCCGGGTAGGTGTCCTCGCCCATGCCGTCGTGGTAGAACCGCGTGTCCATCGCACCGGCCGCGGGCGACCACAGCCACACGGTGACTTCGGCGTCGTCGGTCGCGGCGTTGCGGATGTCCAGCTGGGTCGGATGCCGTTGCCAGAAGTCTCTGAGACCGAAGGCGAATCCGCCGCTGACGCCACCGACGTACCCGAGGCCGGAGGCGCGTTTGCCTTGGTCGACGGAGATCCATCCGCGGCCCTTCGTGGTCCGCTTCTTCACGGTGAACCCGTCGGCATTCAGTTGGCTCAGCGAGTAGTCGCCCCACTCCGGGATCCACTTGAGTCGCGTCGTCACCCGCTGGTCCCACGTCGCCGGGTCGGCCAGCTTGGTCCCGGCGATCTGCGCGGCCCGGACGGTGGCACCGGGGTCACGTCGCAGACCTGTGATGCCCTTCACCGCCTCGGACACCATGCCGTGCCCCTCGCCGACGAACCGGACGTGCCGGTCGTACGCCGCGTCGCGCATCGGTACCGAGAACCGCACGCCGAGTCCCGCGATGTAGTCCTTCTGACCGTCCCGGTCGTAGACGAACGTGTGCACCATCCGCACGTTCTCCGCGCCGGCCACGAAGTACAGCCGGACCGAGAACGGCAACCAGGTCAGGCCTTTCCGCGACTTGTGCCGCCCCTGGATCCGTACGACGGCGCGCACCGGACCGGACTGCTCCACGGTGACGCTCGTGATGTCGCTGTCGTACCGCTCGCGGACCGCGCCGCCGTCCTCGTCGTCCGCGATCTTGTCCTGCTTCAGATTGACCAGCTGACCCTTGTGCGCGATCAGCACGTCGCCCCGCCAGATGTGGCTGATCAGCTCGGTGCCACTCTTGCGGATCCGGGTCTTGATGACGCCGGTGTCGACGTCGACGTACAGCTTCTCGTCCTGGACCGTGACGGGCCGCGCGGGCGCGGTCGCCGTACCGGGGCCGAGTGTGTAGGACTCGGCGGGTGACTCCACCGCGGTCGAGTGCGCGCTCCACTTGAGGGAGCCGTCCGGCCAGTAGGCGGTCGGCCAGCTCTGCAGTGGTACGTCGGTTCCGTCGGCCGCCTTGAGCGCGAAGGACTGGTTCGCCGGTACGGCGCCCTTCGGCCAGGGCGTACCCCAGGTCGTGACGGCTGCTGTGCTCGGCTTGCCTTCGAGCCAGCTGAGCTTCACGTCCGGGGCTGCCGCCGCGGCGGCCGGCTGGATGTTGTCGAGCAGGGACACCGCAGGTACTGCGGCCATACCTGCTAGGACAGTGCGTCGGGAGACCTCCATGCCGTTCCACCTCTGTCATGTCGGTGTTCGGGGATCAGGGACAGGTTCTGAATCGCTGCGAGCGCGTACTGCGCCGCGCTGTTCGTGCTGATGAACGCGGCCTCGTCGACCGGCATCAGGGCGCCGTCGACGGGAGTGGTTCGCCACTCCGTCTCGCGCTGCATCGCATTGCGGTTGAGTTGGTCGCCTTCGTCGAGGAAGAACTTGCGCCAGGCCAGTCGGGCCAGCTCCGGGCTCCCCGTGCGAGCAGCGGCGTACGCCGCCAGTCGGCTGTGCGCCTGGACCAGTGAGATGCCTTGGAGGGGCTGACCGACCTCTGCGGTCTGTTCCTCGGGGGAGAGCAGGTACAGCCGGCAGTAGTCCAGCCAGGCCTTCTCGAACCCGGGTACGTCGAGATCGAGGTCGATGAGTTCGGAGCAGATCTCGGGGAGACCGAAGAGCGAGGACAGGTGGGACACCGCGATGCCCCGTCGGCTGGTGTCGAGGCGGCCGGTGGTCAGGTCCAGCCGCGCATTGCCAGTGAGGAAGCCGTAGTGCAGTGCGGCGATGTCGGACATCGTTCCCAGGAGCCTGGCACGTGCGCGCTCGTCACCGTGCCGCTCCCACCGTGTGAGCCACGCGGCGGCCAGCGCGCCCCAGTCGACGCCCAGCTCGATGGACAACGCATGCGGGTCGGGGGAGTAGACGTCCGGCCGCACCTTGCGTTGCGGGTCGACAGCGAGGAACGCCTCTTCGATGGCCACGAGCTCGTCCAGCAGGTCACCGGTCCGCTCGTCGGCGGTCAGGTAGTAGTAGAAGCGCCGGTAGATCGCACTGGAGATTCGCACCTGCTTGCAGCTACAGCCCCAGTGCTGCACGTTGTGCCGCGAGCCCAGACCCTTCCAGCGCCCCAGATGATGTACGTCGACCTCACCGGTGTGCCGGGTCATCGACTCGGCGAATCGGAACACGTCCGCGCGGCCGGTCCGCAGATACTGGTACCAGAGCCACAAATCCGGCGAGAGCTCCGAGTTGTCCCACGCGTACCCGCCCACGTCGTACCGCCACGTGTGCCGGTCGCGGTCGTAGGTGTGCATGACGTCGCCGTAGTCCCAGAACCCGTACCAGCGGCGTTGCTCGCGCTGACCCACGTAGTACTGGAAGAGGAAGTTGAGCCGGGCCTCGATGTCCTGGTGGTCCGCGGTGGGCAGACTCCACGTGCCGAACACACCTGCCTCGAGGAGACGAGCTGGAGATGCTGTGAGGAGTCCGGGGGAGTTGAGGAGCGCTACGTGTTCGGACAGCTCTTCTGCCGACGGTGTGGCGTTGTGGACGCGCAGGGTGAGCTCATGGGTGCGTGCGACGCCGTGAGCGTTGCCGAAGCCCGGCTCGTAGTCCTCGTAGGTGATCTCGAGTCCTTCGAGCTGCTCGGCGTACGTGTCCTGGTCCATGCCGTCGTGCCAGTAGCGCACGTCCATCGCCGGTGCGCTGGGCGACCACATCCACACTGTCGCTGTGGCGAGGTCCGTGGCGGCATTGCGGATGTCGAGGCGAGTCGGGTGCAGTTTCCAGAAGTCGCGAAGTCCGAAGCCCAGTCCGCCGGTGACGCCGCCGACGTACCCGTAGCCGGGTGCTCTGGTGCCGGCCGGGATGGTGACCCAACCCAGTCCTGGCCCGGTGCGTTTACGTAGGGTGAAGCCGTCGGCGCTGCTCTGGTCGAGGGTGTAGTCGTTCCACTGCGGGATGAGGTGCAGGCGGTCGGCCACCTCGGCGTTGGGGATCGCTTCGACGGTGCGACCCGCGACCTGGGTACGCCGTACCTCCTCACCCGGATCACGACGCAGACCCGTCAGACCGCGTACTGCCTCGGTCAGGAAGCCGGACGGGCCTGCCAGCCGGATGTGGCGGTTGTGCGGCTCGTCGCGCATCACTACATCCGCACTGAGCCCTAGACCGGCCAGGAAGTCCTGGTCCGGATCCCCGTCCCAGACGAAGCTGTGCACGACCCGTACGTCGGTTGCGCCCGCGTAGAAGTAGAGGCGCACCGAGAACGGCAACCAGTCGCCGTGCTTGCCGGAGAGCTTCACAACAGCCCGCACCGGCCCGTCCTGCTCGACGGTGATGCTGTCGACGGTGGCGGTCGTCTGCTCGCGCGTCCCGCTCAGGTCGTCGGTCGGTACGCTCTGCCGCAGACTCACCAGCCGCACGTCGTGCACCACCTCCTGACCGTCATAAGCGATCGAGGCAATCAGCCCGGGCCGCCGGAGTACCCACGTGACGGCACCCGTCGACACCCGCACCTCGCCGTCGGAGCGCTCGACGTGCACCGGCTGACTCGGCGCCGCCGGTTCACCAGGCAGCAGCTCGTACGACGACTCCGGTTGCTCGGACGGACCGATGGCGTGAGCGGACCACTTGACGGACCCGTCCGGCCATGTGGCGGTCGTCCAGCTCTGCACCGGCGTACCGTCGGCGAGCGTGAACCGGGTGCCGTCGGCAACCGTTCCACGGGCCCACGGAACGCCCCAGGAAACTCCCTGCCGACAAGGAGTTTCCAGCCATTGCAGCGTCGTCATTCCTTCACCGATCCGATCAGCACGCCCTTCGCGAAGTGTTTCTGCAGGAACGGGTAGAAGAACAGGATCGGGAGCGTCGCCACCACCACGACCGCGAACTTCAGGCCCTGCTCCGGGAACGTCACCGTCTCCAGTTGCTGCAGCACGTTCGCGGAGTCCGCGTTCGCCGCGGTGAGCTGGCGGACGATCATCTGCAACGTCCACAACTTGTTGTCGTCGATGTAGAGCAACGGCGACATGTAGTCGTTCCAGATCCCGACCGCGTAGAACAGCGAGAACGTCGCGATGATCGGCTTCGACAACGGCAGCACGATCCGCAGGAACACGTTCAGCTCGTTGCAGCCGTCGATCCGGGCCGCCTCCTCGAGCGCCTCCGGCAATTCCTGGAAGAAGCTCTTCACGACGATCAGGTAGAACGGGTTGATCGCCAGCGGCAGGATCAGCGCCCAGTAGCTGTCCAGCAGCCCCAGGTTCCGTACGACGAGGTAGGTCGGGATCATGCCGCCGCTGAACACCAGCGTGAAGATCACCAGGTTCAGCACCAGCGTCCGCCCCGGCAGGAACCGTTTCGCCAGCGGATACGCCATGGTCAGCGTCAGCAGCAACTGGATCACGGTTCCGACTGCGGTCACCCCGATCGTGGTCAGCAGCGCCCGGACGAACGTGTCGGTCGAGAAGATGTAGTGGTACGTGTCGGTGACGAACCGGTGCGGCCACAGGAAGAACGGCCGCGAGCTGATCTCGGACTCGGTCGCGAACGATCCCGCGAGGACGTACAGCAGCGGCAGCACCGTCACCAGGGCGAGCGCCGACAGTACGACGACGTTCAGTACGTCGAACACGCGGCTGCCGACCGAGTCGTAGTACCTGACTCTCTGTTTCATGATTCGTCCCCCTCAGAACAGCCCGCGCTGGCCGAGCCGCTTGGCCAGCAGGTTGGAGCCGAAGATCAGTACGACGCCGATGACGCCCTTGAACAGTCCGACTGCGGTCGCGTAGCTGAACGAGCCCTGGGTGATGCCGATGTAGTACACGAACGTGTCGAACACGTCGGCGACGTCGCGGTTCAGCGACGTGGTCATCAGCCAGATCTGCTCGAACCCGGAGTCCATCAGGTGCCCGGATGTCAGGATCGCCATCACCACGATCGTCGGCCGGATCGCCGGCAGCGTGATGTGCCAGAACTGCCGCCAGCGGCCGGCGCCGTCCACCCGGGCCGCCTCGTACAGCTGCGAGTCCACGCCGGCCAGCGCGGCCAGGTAGATGATCGTGCCCCAGCCGGTCTGCTTCCACAGCAGCTGCAGCACGATCAGCGGCCGGAACCATCCGGCCTGTGCCACGTAGTCGGTCTTCTGGCCGCCGACGATGCCGTGGATCCAGTTCGCGATCACGCCGAAGTCCACCGAGAACAGCAGGTACGTCAGCGACGCGACGATCGTCCACGAGAGGAAGTGCGGAATGTAGACGAGCGACTGCACGGACCGCTTGAGCACGTTGACGCGGAGCTCGTTCAGCAGCAGCGCGACCACGATCGGGGCCGGGAAGACGAAGACGATCGTCAGCACCGCGAGCAGCAGCGTGTTGAACATCAGCCGCCCGAAGTCCGGGCCGCTGAACAGTTCCTGGAAATGCTTCAGCCCGACCCATTCACTGCCCGAGTAGCCGAGGAACGGTACATAGTCCTTGAACGCGATCGTCAGGCCGTACATCGGCAGGTACTTGAACACGACGAAGTACGCCAGACCGGGCAGCAGCAACAGGTACAGCCAGCGGTAGCGGATGAGGTCCCGCGGCAGGTTCCGCGCCCGGCGGGCACGCTTCGGGGCGGGCGCCGGCCGCGGGGAGTCCGCAGCCGGCTGCACCACCTCCGGCACCAGGTCGGTGGCCATGGATCAGCCGCCGGCCTTGGCGGAGAGGTCGTTGACCTCCTTGGCGATCTGGGTCCCGCCACCGTCGTACCAGCGCTTGATCTGGGCCTTCAGCTGGTCCTCGGTGATCGCGCCGGACAGGTACTTGATCCGGGCGTCCGGGATGATCGTGTCGAGCGTCTGGCCCTTCGACACCGACGTCGGCGCGATGATGCTCAGCGCCGGGTTGAACACCGCGGTCTTCAGGTCCTCGTTCATCAGGACGTCGAACTTCTCCCGCATCTTCCGGCTGGCTTCGTCACTCGGCCGCAGCGCGTACGCGCCGAGCCCGACCGACGCCCGGGTTCCGAGCTGGATGAACGCCTTGTCGACGTCGTTCTGGATCGCCTTGACCTTCGGGTCGTCCTGGTTGACGGGTACGGCGTACTGCCCGTCGGCCTTGAAGTTGCGGCCCTCGATCCCGTTCGTGAGCAGGATCGAGCCCTCCTTCGACTCCAGCTTGTCCAGCGTCTGCAGCACCTGGTCGAGCTGTTCCTCGGTGCGGATGTGCTGCTTGGAGATCGCGATCACCATGTTGTAGCCGGTGAACGGGTACGAGTGCTTCGCGCCGTCCGGGCCCAACAGGTTGCCGACCAGGGTGACCTTGTCGAAGTCCTTCGGGTTCTTCTCCTTGAACAGGTCGAGGAGCTGGGTGGCGCGGACGTTGACGTCGATGATCATGCCGCCCTTGCCCTGCACGAACGGGTCGTTCCAGTTCGCGCTGTCCAGGGTGGCGAAGTCCGGGTTCACCAGGCCTTCCCTGACCCAGCCGCGCAGCCACTCGTTGGCCTTCAGGAACTCCGGGGTGTCGAAGCCCGGGACCAGCTTGCCGTCGCGTTCGCCCCAGCCGTTCGGGGCGCCGAACCAGGTCTCGATCACGTCGTACGGGCTGGCGCTCGCGTAGCCGCCGGGCCACTTCGGGATGATCAGGCCGTAGGTGTCCTTCTTGCCGTTGCCGTCCGGGTCCTTCTCGGTGAACGCCTTGGCGATCGTGTACAGGTCCTCGACGGTCTGCGGTTCCTTCAGGCCGAGCTTGGCCAGCCAGTCCTTGCGGATCACGATCCCGGAGCGCAGCAGCGGCCGGACCCGGTAGATCCCGTACGTCTTGCCGTTGGTCTGCGTGTTCTTCGCGGTCTGCTCGTTGGCCGGCTTCAGGTTCGGGTACTTGTCGAGCTTGCCGGTCAGGTCCCAGAACGCGCCGGCCTCGGCCGCCTTGACGAACGACGGGCTCTTCTCGTTCGCCACCATCACGTCCGGGATCTTGTCCGAGGCGAGCGTGACGTTCGACTTGTCGCCGTATTCCGCGTTCGGCACCCAGGTGATCTGGAGTTTCTTGCCGATCAGTTTCTCGACCGCCTGCTGCAGCTCACCGTTCGCGGCCGGTGCGGTGCCGAACAGCGGCGCCATCACCGTGAGTTCGTTGGTCGCCTCGCTGCTCTTGGTGTCGCCACCTCCGGAACAGGCGGAGGCCGCGAGCAACGCCGTCGTCAGCGCGGCGGTGACGGCCGTACGCCGTCGGGAGAAGATGGTCATGAGTTCCCTTTCAGTTACCGCTGGGGTGCAGACGCGCTTCGTTCTCGGCGAAGAAGCGCAGGCAGAGCCAGGTGTCGAGCTGGATCCACGCGCCGCCGGCCAGGACGATCCCGAGCACCGGGAACTTGACCGACGCATAGGCGATGGACAGCGCGACGAACAGCAGGACCAGGGACGACGCCGGCCGCGCGAGCGCGACCAACGATGCCTTGGGCAACAATGCGCGGACACCGAGGTCGTAGTGCACGGCCATCGGGAACGCGTACCCGGCGATCAGCCCGAGCACCACGAGCGCTCCGAGACTGGCCAGCCGGGGGAGTGCGGCACCGAGCGCCGCGAAGTACAGGTAGTTGCCGGCGAGGACGACGGCGATCACCGCCAACGGCAGCACCACGAGCGTGCCGCGGCGGAACTCGCGGCGGACCGCGGCCCGGAAGGCGGGCAATGCATGAAACGATTCACCGAGGGATCTGCGTCTGGCCAGTGAATAGGCGGCCAGCGTGGCCGGCCCGATACCGAACGCGACGCCGCCGAGCAGCGTGCACAGTGCCCACAACGCATTCAGCTTGATCACCCAGACGACCTCGTCGGCCGCGCCGTACAGCTTGATCGCCCATCCGTCGGTCCCCATCGGAACCCGCCTCCTTTCGGCGGAAAAGTGATGTGACCGTAAGGTTGAATCGTCTCAATGTCAACACTTCGGAAAGCGTTTGTCAGGGAGCGGTCACCCGAGCATTCGGCCGCACGGCACAAGCGCCGGCACGCGGCCGCGGCGAGAGCGGGAGCCGCGACTAGCACCAGGACCAAGCCCGCGGCGCACCCACCTCGCGACGCGCCGTGCGCCCGCCGCACCTCGCGATCCACCGCGTACCGGTCGGTGCGTTCAGGGGCGCGGGGTGCCGCGTGGTGGGGTGACGGGTGCGGGGTACGGCGTGGTGAGGTGACGGGTACGGCGTACCGGGTGCTCGGCGGCTCCGGGGCTAGTCGGTTCGCGCTGGTTTGGCGTGCGGGCGGTTGAGGGGCTATCCCCTGGAGTTGGGGGTTCTCTGACGGTGTGGAAGGGGAGAACCCCCAACATGCGGGGTTATCCGCTCTTGTGTGGACGGGGTGGCCGCGGAGTGTGGTGCGCTGTGAGGTGAGGCGGTTGGGTGGGTCGGATGACACGGGATGGGGACTGGCAACAAGCAATTTCAGGTGTTCAGTCACCAGTTCTTGTGCCAGCCCCCAGTGGTTGGCGGTTGCTGACGCGTGACCTCGTGGGAGGCGCGAGTTCGCGGGCAATGCGGGAAGTGCTGGGAGGAGCTAGTGCGGTGACAAGAAACGTTGAGGTCGTCCATCAGCTCAGCGCGTTCCCCGGTTATCCGACCCCGGCCAGGCGCCCCGGTCAGGCGCCCCGGTCAGGCGCCCCGGCCAGGCACCCCGGCCAGGCACCCCTGCCGGGCGCCCCTGCCGGGCGCCCCTGCCGGGCATTCGGGCGGTTCACCCCTGATGTTGTCCCTGAGCAGTTGGTATGCCGCGTGGGAACGGACCATTTCTGAGGTGAACCACCCAAACGGCGCCTCGGCGCCACGGCGCCTCGGCGCCTCGGCGCCACGGGGCCACGGCGCCTCGGCGCCACGGGGCCACGGGGCCACGGGGCCACGGCGCCACGGGGCCACGGCGCCGCGGCGGCGCGTGCAGAGGCGGCTGGGGTCATCGTTGGCAGGGGCGGCAAGGGGCCGACAACCTGAAGGTTTCTTGACGTGGCACTAGGGGGTGGTGACGCGGAGGTTGGCGTAGTCGCCGATCAGGGGTGCCATTTGGCGGAAGCCGAGTTTGCCGCCGGGCAGGGGGTCGGGGTCGCGCCAGGTGAAGGTGACCAGGTCGTTGATGGCGAAGGTCACCTCGCCGTGCTGGACGGAAAGCCGGAGGTGGTACGGGCCGTCGGCGTCCGCGACGTCGGGGATGGGGTCGGCGCCCTGGGCAACCAGATGGAAGCCGTAGCTCTTGCGGAGGTTGCAGGTGTGGAACGCGCGCTCGGCCGGCCAGCGGCGGCGGAAGTACGAGACGTGGTACGTGTCGAGGTCACCGTGATGGTACTGCTCGTACGGACCCGTGCGCGGCTGGAGTTCGAAGAGGTCCTCGCCGCGACGGCCGCGAGCGTGGAAGAACAGGATGCAGAGCCCGGGTTCACGGATCGGCCAGAAGTCCCACTCGACGGTGAGGTCGGCCGGGAAGTCCTCCGGGCACCAGAGGACGACATTCGCGTCCTGTCCGTCGTCGGCCGGACGGCGGCTCTCGAGGCGCAGACGCCCTTGCGGGAAAGAGGTTGCGGCGTCGCCCTCGGCCCTGAACCCGTCCAGATCCGCGGGCGTCGCGAGCGCGTTCTCGTACAGCGTCGCCATCAGCGGCGGCGGGTGAAGTCGCTGGACTCGCGGACGATCAGGTCCGGCTGGAAGATCACCTGACGATGCCGGTGGTGTTCGGCCGACTCGACCTCCTCCTGCAGCAACTCCATCGCCGACCGTCCGAGCAGATCGGCCGGCTGCCGGACCGACGACAGCGGTACGGCGGCTGCGCGCGCGAAGTCGATGTCGTCGTACCCGACGATCGCCATGTCCTGCGGGAGGCGGAGCCCGGCGACCGCCATCGCCTGGAGGAAGCCCAGCGCGAGCAGGTCGTTCGCGAGGAATGCCGCGGTCGGGCGCGACCGGACCGGCAGTGCGGCGATGCGTTCGCCGATCGCGCGACCCTCGACGACACCCATCACGTCGACCTCGTGGTGCTGGAGGTCGACGCCGGCCGCCGCGGCCGCGACCGCGGTGATCCCGGCCTTGCGGTCCTTCACCTGCTGCATCGTGAACGGCCCACCGACGAAGGCGATCCGGCGATGGCCGGACTCGATCAGGTGGGTGCCCGCGAGCCGTCCGCCGAGCTGGTCGTCGACCGACACCGAGCACAGCCCGCGGTCCGCCGTACGGTCGACGAGGACGACCGGCGTACCGCGGTCGACCAGGGCCGTCAGGCGTGGATCGTTGCTGTCGAAGGGGGTGATCAGGATGCCGAGGACGCGTTGTTGCTCGAGTTGGTCGAGGTGATGGCCTTCGCGGACCGGGTCGGTCTTGCTGTTGCAGAGCATCACGACCGTGTCGTGCTCGGAGGCGAGTGCCTCGGCGCCTTCCGCGAGCGCGGTGAAGAACGGGTTGGCGACGTCGAGGACGACGAGGCCGACGGTCCGGCTGCGACCGGCGCGGAGGTGCCGCGCCGCTTCGTTGCGCACGAAGCCGAGCGCGTCGATGCTGTCCTGAACGCGTTTCCGGGTCGCCGGCGCGACGATCCCCGGCCGGTTGAGGAAGTTGCTGACCGTCCCGACCGAGACCCCGGCGCGCTGCGCGACCTCCTTGATGCTGGGCGTCGCCATCGTCCCCCGTCCAGCAGCAGTTTCGGTCCCCGGCAGTCTAACGAGCCCGGGTTGAATCGTCTAAATTGCCCGTGCCGTCAGAAACCGTCAGAAGGTGGCGATCGGGTTCACCGGGCTGCCGGAGGTGCCCTCGAAGCGGACCGGCGCGACCGCGAGCTGGAAGTCCCACTGGCCGAGTTCGGCGGCCGTCGCCGCGCATTCCTCCAGGTCGCAGTTGTCGAGCAACCACAGACCCATCGCGACGAGACTCACGGCGTGCACCGGCATCAGCACGGCGTCGTACCCCGACGGCTGGACGTCCTGAGGGGTGTCGGCGCCGATCAGCGCGACCTCTCGCTCCTGCAGCCACGGCAGGCAGGACGCGTGCCAGCCGGCCTGCGTGAGGCCACCGGCCGTACCGCCTTCGTGCCGGGCGCGGCCGCCGCCGGTCCGCAGCAGAACCGCGTCGCCGGGGCGCACCTGCACGCCCTGGCGACGCTCGGCCTCCTCGAGGTCCTCAGGGAACACGCCGTGCCCGGGTTCGAGCCACGGCACGTCACGGACCTTCGCGACGTCCAGCAGGACACCCCGGGTGACGATGCCGTTCGACGCTGCGGTGACGGCTGCCCATGCCGATCCGGTGGCGGCGTCGACCAACGAGTGCGACCGTCCGTTGTACGTCTTGCCGTCCCAGAAGATGTGGCACGGCGAATCGAGGTGGGTGATCGTGTTGCCGTGGAACAGCAGGCCGAGCCGCTCGTTCGAGAAACCCCACCGCCGGTCCGCGTGGAACGCCGCCGGCATGTTCTCGGCGCCCGGCATGTCCGCGGCGCACGGGCACACGTTCGTCGACCGCTCCATCTCCTCCGGTACGGCGACATCCCACGCGCACGACACACTCCGGCCGTGACGAACGGCCCGCGCCGCCGCCAGCCGCACCTCGTCGGTGACGTGGTTCAGCGTGCCGAGCTCGTCGTCGTCGCCCCACCGTCCCCAGTTCGACAGCGTGTCGAAGTACCCGAGTACGTCGTCCTGGGTGGGGATCATGCGGGCATCGACTCCTCCGGTGGCGCGGTTCGAGGCAGGCAGGCAGGCAGGCAGGCTATCCCGCGGGGGGCTCTTCACGGCGATGTGACTCATGGGTAACATTCGGGTATGGCGAGCCAGGTGCTGGGGTTGTGGGAGCGGTTGCGTGCGGTGCCCGGCGGGGAGCGGGTGTTCTCCTGGGGCTTCACCTGGAAGGCGCCGTACTTCCGTTCGGTGCGGCCGCGGTTCGTGCAGGTCAGCCCGAACTACGCGGCGCTGACACTGCCGAAGCGGCGGGCGGTGCTGAACCACATCGGGACCGTGCACGCGATTGCCGTGTGCAACGGGTTGGAGGCCGCGATGGGTGCGCTGGCCGAGGCGACGGTTCCGGCGGGCAAGCGGTGGCTGCCGAAGGGCATGGAGGTCGCGTACCTCGCCAAGTCGACGTCGGACCTGACCTGCTCGGCCGAGACCGACCCCGACACCTGGACCGCGGGGCCCGACGTACCGGTACGGGTGAAGGCGACGCGTGACGACGGCACGGTGGTCGTCGAGGGAACGATCCACCTGTGGGTGACCGAGCAACAGACCGGCAAGAAATAGGTCCGCCCGAGGCCCGCCGTACGACGTAGGGTCGCGGGGTGACTGATCTGCGGGTGGTGGACGTCGCCGAGGCGCAGTTGGACTCGGTGTGGGAGGTTCGGATCCGGTCGTTCGGGCCGGGCGGTGATCGCGACGAGTGGCGGAAGACCGCGCTGCGGTTCATCGCGGACGGCCGCTATCTCGGTGTCGTCGACGGGGACCAGTTGGTCGCGGCGGCGCGGATCTGGCCGTTCGAGCAGTGGTGGGGCGGACGTCGGGTGCCGCTGGGCGGAGTGGCCGGGGTCGTGGTCGCACCGGAGTACCGCGGTCAGGGTGTCGGCAGCCTGTTGATGCGCGGCGTCCTGCAGCGGTGTGTCGAGAAGGGCTACCCGCTGACGGCGCTGTATCCGGCGACGACTGTTCTCTACCGGCACCTCGGCTACGAGTTCGCCGGCGGGCGCTACAAGTTCTCGTTCCAGGCAGCCGATCTGCGCACGCTGGGCGGCAAAGGTACGGCGGTCCGCAAGGCGAGCCGTGCCGACGCCGAGCTGTTCCTGCAGCTGGCCGGGAAGTCGCACGAGACCCGCCGGTCGAACGGTCCGCTGATCTGGCCGACGAGCGAGATCGAGTCCTGGCTCGAGGACGAGGACAATTTCGCGTACGTCGCCGACGACGGTTTCGTGGTCTACAACTGGTCCGACGGCAACCTGGCGGTGGACGAGCTCGTGGCCGGCTCCGAAGAGACCGCTCGGGCCCTGTGGGCGACCGTCGGCTCGGGTGCCTCGATCGCGCGCACCGTGCACGCGTACTGCCCGCCGTTCGACCCGATCCACCTCCTGGCCGAGCACGAGGCGGAGGGCGATGCCCGGATCAACCGCTGGATGCTCCGGCTCGTCGACGCCCCGACCGCGATCGCGGGCCGGGGGTTCCCCGAGGGCGTCGTACTCGAGGCCGACCTGCGGATCGACGATCCCGAGCTGCCCACGAACACCGGTGACTGGCACCTCTCGGTCGTGGACGGGGTCGGCCGGCTCACCCCGTCCGAACCGTCCAGCGACGCCCTGCGCCTCGGCCCACGGGGTCTGGCCGCCCTGTACGCCGGTACGCCGCTGACTGCCCTTCGGGGCGCCGGCCTGGCGGCCGGGGGAGCGGCAACTGCCGACTCGGCGCTGGACGCGGTCTTCGGCGGCGCCACGCCGTACATGCTCGACTACTTCTGAGGCGTGTCGGTTTCGGACTGTCCGGGGCCTCCGACTAGGGTTGTCGAACAAACGTTCGGAGGTGGTCCATGCGGGTGCTCGGCGTCGACCCGGGACTGACCCGGTGCGGCCTCGGCGTCGTCGAGGGGACACCGGGGAAGCCACCGGCGCTGGTCGCCGTCGGGGTGATCCGGACGCCGGCCGAGCTGGACGTGTCCAAGCGCCTGGTCCGGATCGAGGCGGAGCTCGACGAGTGGATCGAGCGGCACCGGCCGGACGCCGTCGCGGTCGAGCGGGTGTTCGCGCAGCACAACGTGCGGACGGTGATGGGGACGGCGCAGGCGTCCGGGGTGGCGATGGTGGTCGCCGCGCGCCGCGGGCTGCCGGTCGCGCTGCACACGCCGAGCGAGGTGAAAGCCGCGGTCACCGGCTCCGGCCGGGCGGACAAGGAGCAGGTGACCACGATGGTCACCCGGATCCTCAGGCTGAGCGAGCGTCCGACCCCCGCGGACGCCGCCGACGCGCTGGCGCTGGCCATCTGCCACGTCTGGCGTGGCGGAGTGGCGAGCAAGTTGCATGAGGCGGCGGCGAGCCGGGCCAACCTCGAGGCGGCGGCGCAGGCGCAGTCGCGGCTGCAGATGGCGCGACTGCGGGCCGCGGTGGCCGCCCAGCAGGGCAAGCGGTGAGCAAGTGGTGAGCACGACGTGAGCAGGCTTGGAGGTTGGCGATGATCGCCTTTGTGCGCGGCCCGGTGGCGGCCATCGGAGTGGACAGTGCCGTTGTCGAGGTCGGGGGAGTGGGCCTGCTGGTGTACTGCGACCCGGGCACGCTGGCCGGATTGCGGCCGGGACAAGAGGCCCGGATCTCCACGTCGATGGTGGTCCGTGAGGACTCGCTGACGCTGTACGGGTTCGCGGACGACGACGCGAAGACCACGTTCGAGCTGCTGCAGACCGCGTCCGGGGTGGGCCCGAAGCTGGCCCAGGCCGCGCTCGCGGTGCTCAGCCCCGACCAGTTGCGCCAGGCGGTCGCGACCGAGGATCTCGCCGTACTCGTGAAGGTTCCGGGGATCGGCAAGAAGGGCGCGCAGCGGATCGTGCTGGAGCTGAAGGACAAGATCGGTGCGCCGTCCAAGAGCGTGACCGGGCGTCCGCTGCAGGCGCAGGAGGCGTGGCGCGATCAGGTGCACGCCGGCCTGGTCGGCCTGGGCTGGTCGGCCCGGGACGCCGAGGATGCCGTCACCGCGGTGTCGCCGCTCGCCGCCGACAGCCCGAACCCGTCCGTTCCCGACCTGCTGCGTGCCGCGCTGCGCGTGCTCTCGAAGGCCTAGCCGATGGAAGACAACGTGCGCCCGCTGGTCTCCGCGGATGTGGCGGATCTCGAGGAGCGCAAGATCGAGTCGGCGCTCCGGCCGCGCACGCTGGCCGAGTTCGGCGGCCAGCGTCGGGTCAGCGAGCAGCTCGAGCTGGTACTGCACGCGGCCCGCGGCCGGAACCGAGCGCCCGACCACGTGTTGCTGTCCGGCCCGCCCGGCCTGGGGAAGACCACGCTGGCGATGATCATCGCCAGCGAGATGTCCGCACCGCTGCGGGTGACCAGCGGGCCCGCGATCCAGCACGCCGGCGACCTGGCGGCGATCCTGTCCGGGCTGAGCGAGGGCGAAGTTCTGTTCCTGGACGAGATCCACCGGATGTCGCGGCCCGCGGAAGAGCTGCTCTACATGGCGATGGAGGACTTCCGCGTCGACGTGATCGTCGGCAAGGGGCCGGGCGCGACCGCGATCCCGCTGGAGATCCCGCCGTTCACGCTGGTCGGGGCGACCACCCGTGCCGGTCTGCTGCCGGGGCCGCTGCGTGACCGCTTCGGTTTCACCGGTCATCTGGAGTTCTACGAGTCGGCCGAGCTGGAGAAGATCGTCAACCGCTCCGCCGCGCTGCTCGAGGTCGACATCACGCCGGAGGGCGCGACCGAGATCGCCTCCCGGTCCCGCGGTACACCGCGGATCGCGAACCGGCTGCTCCGCCGGGTCCGCGACTACGCCGAGGTCCGCGCCGACGGCATCATCACGCTCGCGCTGTCCAAAGCGGCCCTGGATCTGTACGAAGTGGACAAGATGGGCCTGGACCGGCTGGACCGCTCGGTCCTGGACGCTCTGTGCCGCCGGTTCGGGGGTGGACCGGTCGGTCTTTCCACGCTCGCGGTTGCGGTCGGCGAAGAACGTGAGACTGTGGAGGAAGTGGCCGAACCGTTCCTGGTCCGGTCGGGCTATCTGGCCCGTACGCCGCGTGGTCGCGTCGCCACGCCCGCGGCCTGGCGGCACATCGGGCTGAAAGTCCCGAAGGGCGCGACGTTCGCGGACACGCTCTTCGACGCAGACGACGACTGACGACGAAGGCCAACTGAACAACGGTCACCCGGGAACCACCGCGGGCGCCGGAACGTAGACACTGCGTAGTGAGTGACGCAAACGTGACCCGGTGTCATGAGGCACTTGTTGCCGCTCAGGGTTAGACTCCCCGGTGGCCTGACCTCCAGGTCATTCCGCTGTGATCTGCGCGTTCGCGCAGCGCAGGCAATACAACCGACCCGACGAAGGATTCTGAGACCCGATGCAACTCCTCGCCGTACCGATGGCCTCCTCCGGGGGCGGTGGCATCACGCTGCTGCTGCCGCTGATCCTGATCGTCGGAATGATCTGGTTCATGAGCCGCACGCAGAAGAAGCAGCGCCAGCGTCAGGCCGACACGGTCGCAGCGCTCTCCCCGGGCACGAAGGTCGTCACGACCAGCGGCCTGGTCGGCATCGTCGAGGAGACCGACGACGACTACGTGACGCTGGAGATCTCCGAGGGCGTGCTGGTTCAGGTCGTGAAGGCCGCGATCGGCCGGGTGATCCCGGACGAGGACGCTGCCGACGAGACCGAGACCGCCACCGAGCCGGTCGAGGCAGCCACCGCCGACGAGGCGGTCGAGACCGCGAAGGTCGACGTACCGGACGCGGGCAAGGCCGAGGACAACAAGGCCGACGGCAAGGTGCAGGACGCGCCGAAGCTGCCGCCGACGCACACCGAGAACTGATTTCCGTCCCAACGGCCTGCGGCGCGGCGTCCGGTGTCCCTGTGAAGATGCAGTGACGGTACGGCGCGCCCAGAAGTACGAAGGTTGAATCTGACGTGGCAACGACTTCGACATCCCGCCCCGGGCGGAGCCTGATCGCCTTGGCGGTGGTCGTGGTCCTGCTGTTCGGGATCATGGCGCTGACCAAGACCTGGAAGCCCAAGCTCGGGCTGGACCTGCGGGGTGGCACCACCATCACGCTGACCGCCAGCACCATCGACGGCAGCGGCAAGGTCACCGCCGACCAGCTGAACGAGGCGAAGAACATCATCGGCCAGCGGGTCAACGGTGCCGGTGTCGCCGAGTCCGACATCACCACCTCCGGGGCGAACCACATCAACGTGGCCGTCCCGGGTGCCACGAAGGAATCCCTGGTGCAGCAGGTCGGTCAGACCGCGCTGCTGTACTTCCGGATCGTGTACGACGCCCAGGCGACGGCGCCGGCTCCCACGCCGACGCCTGCCCCGTCGTCGACACCGAAGCCCGGTACGACGCCGACGCCGAGCACGAAGGTGACGCCGAGCGCCACCGTCAAGCCGACGCCGTCGAACACGCCGAAGGGCCGGGCGTGGACCAGCGCGCTCGGGAAGGCCGCGACGCCGACCCCGACGCCGACCGCGAAGCCGAGCACCCCGGCGGCGACGCCGTCGACGCCGGCCACCACCAGCACCGACCCGCTGAAGTACACGCCGGACGCGGCCACCCAGACGGCGTTCGCGGCGTTCAAGTGCGGTGACAAGCAGGTCGACGACCCGAACAAGCCGATCTTCTCCTGCGACCGCAACGGCCAGTACAAGTACCTGCTCGGCCCGGCGATCATGAAGGGCACCGACCTGTCGGACGCCTCGGCCGGCATCCCGCAGAACGGCCTGCAGTGGCAGGTCAACCTGAAGTTCACCGGTGAGGGCGGCGACAAGTTCCTCAAGGCCACCACCGCGATCTCGCAGCGCGGTCAGGGCAACAACCTGTTCGCGATCGTCCTCGACGGCGAGACCATCTCGACCCCGAGCGTCGACAACCCGATCCCGGGTGGCCAGGCGCAGATCACCGGTACCTTCACCGAGGCCGAGGCCCGCGACCTGGCGAACGTCCTGAAGTACGGCGCCCTGCCGGTCAAGTTCGACATCTCCTCGGTCGAGACGGTGTCGCCGCAGCTCGGTGGCGACCAGTTGTCCGCCGGGATCTGGGCCGGTGTCGCCGGTCTGGCCCTGGTCGTCGTGTTCTGCTTCCTCTACTACCGCGGTCTCGGCATCGTCGTCGTGCTGTCGCTGCTGGCCGCCGGTGTGCTCACCGGGACGCTGGTGATCCTGCTCGGCAAGGCGATCGGCTTCACGCTGACGCTGGCCGGTATCGCGGGTCTGATCGTCGCGGTCGGTATCACCGCGGACTCGTTCATCATCTACTTCGAACGACTACGTGACGAAGTGCGTGAGGGCCGCAGTCTGCGGTCCTCGGTCGAGACCGGCTGGGCGCGGGCGAAGCACACGATCATCGCGGCCGACTCGATCTCGCTGCTCGCCGCGATCGTGCTGTACGTGCTGGCGATCGGCAGCGTCCGTGGCTTCGCGTTCACGCTCGGCCTGACCACGCTGATCGACCTGGTGGTCGTGTTCCTGTTCACCAAGCCGCTGGTCACGCTGCTGGCGCGGACCGACTTCTTCGGCCACGGCCACAAGCTGTCCGGCCTGGATCCGGAGCATCTGGGGGTCGAACGGTTGCCCGGGCAGACGAAACCGTCGGCCCGGCCGCGGAAGACGCCGTCGACGCGCAAGCCGCTGGGAGGGCAGGTCTGATGTCGAAGCTCGGACAGATCGGTGCCAAGCTGCACCGCGGTGAGGTCTCCTACGACTTCATCGGCCACAAGAAGTTCTGGTTCAGCCTCTCGCTCGCCCTGGTCGTCGTCTCGCTGATCGGCCTGTTCGCCCGCGGCCTGGCGCTCGGTATCGAGTTCAAGGGCGGCGTCGAGTACGAGGCGAAGGTCAAGGTCACCGACAGCACGGTCCAGGACTTCGGCGACGCGGTGAAGGCGACCAACGCCAAGGGTCTCGGCGACCCGGTCGTCACCACGATCAACAGCGACAAGGTCCGGGTCCAGACCAAGCCGCTCGACCAGACCGACATCGGCCGGGTCCGGGATGCGATCGCCAAGGAGGCCGGGGTCCCGGCCACGCAGGTGACCTCGCAGCAGATCGGCGCCTCCTGGGGCCGGCAGATCGCCGACAAGGCGATTCTGGCGCTGATCGTCTTCCTGGTCCTGGTGTTCGCGGTGATCTGGCTCTACTTCCGAGAAGCCAAGGCCTCCATGGCCGCCATCATCGCGCTGATCCACGACGTCACGATCACCGTCGGTGTGTACGCGATCGTCGGTTTCGACGTCACGCCCGCCACCGTGATCGGCGTACTGACGATCCTCGGGTACTCGCTGTACGACACGGTCGTGGTGTTCGACAAGGTGCGGGAGAACACCCGGGGCATCACCGGGTCCAACCGGTACAGCTACTCGGACGCGACCAACCTGGCTGTCAACCAGACCGTGGTCCGGTCGATCAACACCACGATCACCGCACTGCTCCCGGTCGGCGCGATCCTGGTCGTCGGCACCGTGGTGCTCGGGACCGGCCCGCTGAAGGACCTCTCGCTGGCCCTGTTCGTCGGTATCGCGGTCGGTGCGTACTCGTCGATCTTCATCGCGCCGGCGCTGCTCGCGACCTTCAAGGAGCGTGAGCCTGGGATGCAGGCGCTGAGCAAGCGGGTCGCGGCGAAGAAGGCCCAGGCCGCCGCCGCTGCGGCCGCTCCGGTCCCGGTCGCGTCGACGGCAGGCGCCGGAGCAGGGGCTGGGTCGCACTCCGCTGTCCAGGATCGGCCGCGGAAGGCGGACCGGGCGACCGGTTCGGCGCCGACGCCGTCGTCCCGGCCGATGAAGGCGACGGCTGCCGGGCGTCCGCAGCCGACACGCAAGCCGCGGTCGAAGCGCGGCAAGTGATGCGGTCGCTGGAGCAGGTCCTCACCGACGGCATCCGCGACATCCCGGACTACCCGCAAGCGGGGGTGGTGTTCAAGGACATCACCCCGCTGCTGGCGGACCACGGCGGCTTCGCCCAGGTGGTGGAGGCGCTGGCGGCGTTCGGGACGGATGACGACGGCAAGCCGGTGGTCGACAAGGTGGTCGGGATCGAGGCGCGCGGGTTCATCCTCGCCGCCCCGGTCGCGCTCGCGCTCGGTGCCGGGTTCGTGCCGGTGCGCAAGAAGGGCAAACTGCCGGGAGCCACGTACGAGGAGTCGTACGCGCTGGAGTACGGCGAGGCGACCATCGAGGTGCACCAGGACGCGTTCGTGCCAGGTGACCGGGTACTGGTCGTCGACGACGTACTCGCGACCGGCGGCACTGTCGAGGCCTGCCTGCGGCTGATCCGGCGCTGCGCGGCCGAGGTCGCCGGTACGGCGGTGCTGCTGGAGCTGTCGTTCCTGCCGGGGCGCAAGCGCCTCGAGGGCGAGGACGTAGCCTCGCTGCTGACCGTCTGAGTCCGATCCCGGTCGCGGTGCCGAATATCGTCGTACAGGCCGTGACCTTCGGGTGACCCGGCGTGTTGTCCACAGGGGGGTCTGCCTCGTTGGGCGCGGCCCTCTAGACTGGTGCTCTGGCGGCGGAGGGACACAAACGTGGGCGAAGACCCGGCGATGACATCTGCGGTACCGGACGCCGTACCGCAGGAGCCTCCGCGCGCGCCGTCACCGGTGCGGCCGGCTCCGGTGTCGCCGACGCCCGCGACCCAACCGCCGCGGATCGCGCCGGCCCGGGTCCGCGCCCGGCTCGCCCGCCTCGGCGGCACCCGGCATCCGAACCGGGCGCCGATGCTGGAGCCGCTGTTCCGGGTGGTCCGTGCGACCCACCCGAAGGCCGACCTCGGGATGATCGAGCGCGCCTACCGGACCGCTGAGCGGTACCACACGGGTCAGATGCGCAAGAGCGGCGACGCGTACATCACGCATCCGCTCGCGGTCGCGACCATCCTGGCCGAGCTTGGTATGACGGCGACCACGCTGTGTGCCGCGCTGCTCCACGACACCGTCGAGGACACGCCGTACACGGTGGACGAGCTGACCAAGGACTTCGGCGAAGAGATCGCGATGCTCGTCGACGGCGTCACCAAGCTCGACAAGGTGCGGTACGGCGAGTCCGCGCAGGCCGAGACCATCCGCAAGATGGTGGTCGCGATGTCGAAGGACATCCGGGTCCTGGTGATCAAGCTGTCCGACCGGCTGCACAACATGCGCACGCTCGGTTCGCTGCGCCAGGAGAAGCAGGAGCGGATCGCCCGCGAGACGCTGGAGATCTACGCCCCGCTGGCGCACCGGCTGGGTATGAACACGATCAAGTGGGAGCTCGAGGACCTGTCGTTCTCGACCCTGCACCCGAAGGTGTACGACGAGATCGTCCGGCTGGTCGCCGAGCGCGCCCCGTCCCGCGACGAGTACCTGGCGTCCGTGATCGACCAGGTCCACGAGGACCTGCGCGCCTCGAAGATCAAGGCGACGGTCACCGGCCGGCCGAAGCACTACTACTCGATCTACCAGAAGATGATCGTCCGCGGCCGCGAGTTCGGCGACATCTACGACCTGGTCGGCATCCGGGTCCTGGTCGAGTCGGTCCGCGACTGCTACGCGGCGCTCGGCATCCTGCACGCGCGCTGGAACCCGGTCCCGGGCCGGTTCAAGGACTACATCGCGATGCCGAAGTTCAACATGTACCAGTCGCTGCACACCACGGTGATCGGTCCGCAGGGCAAGCCGGTCGAGCTGCAGATCCGGTCGTTCGCCATGCACCGCCGCGCGGAGTACGGCATCGCCGCGCACTGGAAGTACAAGGAAGACCCGACCACCGCCGCGCCCGCCACGCCGAGCTCCGAGATCGGCGGACCCAATGACATGCCGTGGGTCCGGCAGTTGGTCGACTGGCAGCGGGAGACCTCCGACCCGTCGGAGTTCCTCGACTCGCTGCGGTTCGAGATCAACAACTCCGAGGTCTACGTCTTCACCCCGCGGGGTGACGTGATGTCGTTGCCGACCGGTTCGTCGCCGGTCGACTTCGCGTACGCGATCCACACCGAGGTCGGGCATCGCTGTATCGGTGCCCGGGTCAACGGTCGCCTGGTGCCACTGGAGAGCACGCTCGAGAACGGTGACGTCGTCGAGGTCTTCACCTCGAAGGCGCAGGGCGCCGGTCCGTCGCGGGACTGGCTGACCTTCGTCAAGAGCCCGCGCGCGCGGAACAAGATCAAGCACTGGTTCTCCAAGGAGCGCCGCGACGAGGCGATCGAGCACGGCAAGGACGCGATCGCGAAGCAGCTCCGCAAGGAGGGCCTGCCGCTGCAGCGCCTGCTGTCGCACGAGACCCTGACCGCGGTCGCCAACTCGCTGCGCTACCCGGACGTCACCGGCCTGTACGCCGCGGTCGGCGAGAGTCACGTCAGCGCGCAAGCCGTCGTACGGCGTCTCATCGAGACGTACGGCGGTGAGGAAGGCGCGGCTGAGGATCTCGCCGAGGGTCTGCGGCTGCCCGCGACACGCGAGCGCCGGAAGCGGACCGCGCGCGGCGACGCCGGCGTCATCGTCAAGGGCGCGACCGACGTGCTCTCGAAGCTGGCCCGGTGCTGTACGCCGGTTCCCGGTGACGAGATCATCGGCTGGATCACCCGCGGCGCCGGCGTCTCGGTGCACCGGGCGGACTGCGCCAACGTGGAGAACCTGAAGACCCAGCCGGAGCGCATCGTCGAGGTCGAGTGGGCGCCGACCGCCCAGTCCGTCTTCCTGGTCGCCATCCAGGTCGAGGCGCTGGACCGGGCCCGTCTGCTCTCGGACATCACCCGGGTGCTGTCGGATTACCACGTGAACATCCTGTCCGCGGCGCTGACCACGACGCGCGACCGGATCGCGAAGTCCCGGTTCACCTTCGAGATGGGCGATCCGACGCACCTCGGGCATGTGTTGAAGGCGGTCCGGTCGGTCGAGGGCGTGTTCGACGTCTACCGGGTGACGCAGTAGCTCCCGGTAGGACACAGTGGGTAGCAGCTTCGGTCGCGGTCGGGACGATCGCGACCGGCTGTACCTGTCGAACGGCGGGACGGACGTGTTCCTCGACGTGCTGGCGTTGGCGGCGTGTGAGCTGGCGCGATCCGGCTTCGAACGCAGTTTCGCGTTGCTGCTGTGCAATTCGCGGATCGGGATGGGCAACGACGACTTCGATCTCGACGAGCTGCCGTGGTCGGCGGAGTTCATCGCTGAGCGGGGGTTCCTGCTGCGGGTGATCGAGCTGGCGGCGAGTGGATTCCGGTGGGGGATGCTGTCGTACGACCCGCCGTACGCCGAGGCGCATCTGCGGCAGTACGGCGAAGTGGTGCGGGGGTACACGCCGCCGGGAGAGGCGGTCGAGGTGGCGCGGATGTGGGACGAGCATCCTGCGGAGAGCGCGTTCGAGCGGTGCGGGCGGCATGGTCTGTTCGTCGGGGATTACCGCGACTGCCGGTTGTGTGCTTGAGCGTTCGTTTGCCGTGGACGGGCAGACTGCGGGTATGAGTGGGTTCGGACGTCGGGGGCTGCTGATCGCGGGGGTAGGTGCGCTGGCCGGCTGCAGCGGGTCGACGGCCGGGGGAGCTACGTCGCCGAGTCCCACGCCGTCGAGCGCTCCGTCCTCGGCAGCACCTTCCTCGACGCCACCTTCCTCGACGCCACCTTCCTCCATGGCGCCGTCGCCGAGTGCGCCTTCGTCGGCGACGCCGTCGGTTGTGCTTCCGGCGGTGCAGCCGTGGGTGCCGGGCGCGAGTGAGATCGAGCCCGGGGCGAAGCGTGCGGCGGTCGCCGCTGTCGTGGACCTGCTGACACCGCGGGGCAGCCGGACGGCCGTCGACGTGATCGACGCGCAGTACGGCGGCATTCTGACCGATACCGCCAGCGTTCTGGTCCCGTGCCGCGTGTACACGATCTCCAACGGTCGTGTGGTCACCGGCGGCACCACCGTCGACGTACGCCTGAGCAAGTCGAACGGCAAGTGGCGCGTCACCTCCACCCACCCGGCACAACCCGGTCACCCCACCCGCCAACTGTCCGCGTCGGCCCGGCAAGTGCTGAGCAACGACCGCATCGCCCTACCGCCCGCTTCGGCCGCCGACATCCGCTCGGGTCAGGTCCACGACAGCGTCCTGGCCGCGATGCTCGAGTTGGCGAAGCCCTACCGCATCGGCATCAGCGTGATCCGCTCCGGCCATCCGCTCGACGTGTTCGGCACGAACCGGCCGAGCGACCACCCGCGCGGCCGCGCCTTCGACACCTGGCAGATCAACGGGCATCCGGTCGTCTCCCCGTCCACATCGCGCTCGCTGATCACGTCCTACATGCGCGCCGCCGAAGCCCTCGGCTCGTACAACGTCGGCGGCCCTTACCAACTCTCCGGTACGGCGTTCTTCTCCGACCGCACCCACCACGACCACGTCCACGCGGGCTTCACGGCCTAGGCCGTGTCTGGCAATTCCCCGCCTACTGCGCGGTACCTCGCTGCACGTGAGCAAAGGCCACGATGCTCCGCATCGAGACCTTCGCTCCCGCGCACCGAGGCACCGCGCCGAGCACCTGCTCGCTACGGCGCGGAATTGCCAGACACGGCCTAGTCCCACTCCCAGGCGATCCCGACCGTGCCGGGATCCGCGGACGGCTCGATCACGTGGACGCGGCTGTCGGGGGTGAGCATCAGCTCGCGGTGCGCCAGGTTGGGGCCGGCGGTGTGCCGGCGCCGGAACTCGCTGACGCGGACCGGCAACGCGGCCCGGTCGAACTGTACCTCGAGCACGTAGTGCATCCCGCCCCACTCGCTGAACCGTTGGTAGTCCGTCGACGGCAGTCCCGACAGGTCCTCGACCTCGTAGCGCACGACGGCGGTTTCACCCACCGCCAGCACCCTGTCGAGCAGCAACTCGCCGAGCATCGCGCCGACCTCGGGGGAGCGGGCCACCCGGCCGGCCCGGCAGCCGCTCAGCGCGCGCAGTGTGAGCAGCTCCGCGTCGCATCCCGGCTCGCCCTGGTGAGCGATGATCAACCGATCGACCGGCTGTACGGCGACCACGCTCTGGATCACCCGTCGGCGCTGTGCGCTCCGGTCCGCGCCGATGTGGATCTCTTCGAGCACGGTGACGTTGCGGAGCCTCCCATGGGCGTCGCGGCGGAGCCGATCGAGCAACCGGGTCAAAGCCTCCGCGTAGTCGACGACGGCGTACGGCTGTGGCGACGTACTCGGTTCGCTCCGCGCCGGTGGGATCCGGACGGTGAGCCAGCCCGGCGGCACCTGCAGCAGCTCTTCGAGCGCCGTGACGGTCGCGAGCGAGTCCTCCCGCGGAACCCGCCGGCCGCTCTGCCAGGTGCTGAGCGTCGCGACACCGACGTGCAGTCCACGGTCGGCGAGATGGGTCCGGATCCGGTTCAGCGCGAGCCCGCGGCGCGCGATCGCATGCCGGAGCGCCTCCGCGAACGGAGCCTCCGGCGCCACTGCCGGAACCGATTCCTCGACCGATTTGACCATCGCCCCACGCTCCTTTGGGGCAGTGTAAACATTCACAGCACCGTCTGACACCGCCTCGTCACCCGCTGTTCACGGCGATCGGTCGTTCACACCTCGCCGGCGGCTCGGATCCGGCTTCTTGCCGCGCAACGGCGGCGTCCCGACGATGGACTCCGCCCACCCCCTCGAAGGAGGACACATGCGCAGGCTCCGCCTCAGCCGCTCCTGGTCGTTGCTCCTGGCCACGATTCTCGGACTGGCCACCCTGATCCCGCTCGCGCCGGTCGCCTCGGCCGCGCCGGCCAGCTACTACCTGAACGTCACCGGTCAGGCCCAGCAGAAGACGAACTGGTGCTGGGCGGCGAGCGGTAACAGCATCGCCGCCTTCTACGGCCGCTCCTACTCGCAGAACCAGTTCTGCAACATGGCGTTCGGGTACAGCACGAACGCCACCTGCCCGAACAACCAGGCCACGCTCGCCAACGACCAGCGCGCGTTCAGCACGATCGGGATCAGCTCCGGCAGCTACATCTCGGGAACGCTCGGCTTCAGCACGCTGGTCAGCGAGATCGCCGCCGGCCGGCCGGTGATGACGCGGATCGGCTGGACCTCCGGCGGTGGTCACATGATGGACATCATCGGCTACGACTCGTCCGACTCGACGATCGAGTACTACGACCCCTGGCCGGACGACCAGCGCTACAACTACTCGACGTACACCTGGTACCGGTCCAACTCGCAGTTCACCTGGACCCACTCCCTGTACCGGATCGGAGCCTGACATGCGCCCCCCGAAGAACATCCTGCTCCGCTGCGCCGCCGTGCTCGCCGCCGGACTCGGTCTCGCCTTCGCCGCCGCCGGTCCCGCCGGTGCCGCGGGTCCGCAGCCGGTGGCGCCTGCCGAGTTGTCCAAGGCAACGACAGCCGCGCACTCGTCCGGCGCCCTGAGCCTGCTCGGCAAGGCCGGTGGTACGGCGAAATCGGCGGCCGGACCGTCGGTCGCGCAGGACACGCACCCGATCTACGCGCTCAACCCCGCCTTCGTCCGCGACAAGTCGGCGCCGGTGGCAACGTTCTGGTACGCCGCGACATCCGCGACGAGAGGTGGTCAGGCCCTGACCGTCTTCACCACGCCGGACGTTCACGGCGAGTGGCAGGCCGTGAACGTGGCCTCGGGCAACACCGAGGCCCGGATGGCTGCTGCCGCTCGCGGCGCCGTCGTGTTCACCGAACCTCAGATCGGCGCCTGGTACGCGCTGAGCGCCACGCAGGTCCGTCCGCTCAACGCCTCCGCCGACAAGTCGATCGGGACGAAGGCCATCTCCGTCGGCGCCTATCAGGAGCTCGTCTCGCACCGGTACTCCGACAAGCTGCCGGGCTCGCAGTACAACGAGCAGGGCATGGCCGGCGGGTACAACGACGGCGTACCGGCTGCTGGTGTCGCCGAAGCCCGGTACAACGAATCCGTGCCGACCGGCGCCACGCCCAAGGCCTGGTACAACGAGGCGATCCTCCCGGTCGGGGCAGCAGCCGGTGCGTTCGCCGGTCTCGCCCTCCTGCTGGTCATCGCGCGGCGCGTGCGGACGTCCGCCGCCCGATGACCCCGAGGGCCCGGCGGAGCAGGGCGTGCTGACCCGCCGGGCCCTCATCATGGTGCGCATGGCCGTAAACCGGACTGGACCACCCCTCGATCTCCGCCTGCTGCTCGCCGTGCTTGCTGTCGTGACGGTGGTCCTGGCCGGGCTGGTGGCGGCCGCGGTATGGCACGCCGTCGTACCGGCCGATGCGCCGACCACGAGCGGTCAGGTCGTGAAGGTCGACACCCCGAGCGGTAACAACGGGACCAACTGGATCGAGATCTCGTACACGCTCCCGGACGGTCGTCAGCTCAGCTCCCGCACCACGCAGTTCCGCGTCGAGGACGCCGCGGTGGGCCGGCCGGTCCAGATCCGCTACGCGCCTGACGACCCCAAGCGCATCGCAGTGGCAGGTGTCACCGAGAGCTGGACGAGCCGCTGGCTGTACGTCGTACTCGCGGCAATCGCCGAGCTGGCGATCCTGATCGCCGTACTCCGCCGTTGGCAGCGCGACCGCATGGTTGCCGGCTAACTCAAGTGCGGCACGCCCGCCGCTTTGGGAGCATGGCCGGATGCCCTTTCCGGATGAGATGGGTCGCGCCGTCGCAGTCGTCGAGTACAACCCCGAATGGCCGTCCGAGTTCGCCGACCTTGCCGACCGACTGCACGCGGCACTGGACGATCGAGCCCTCGCCATCGATCACATCGGCTCGACCTCGGTCCCCGACCTGGCCGACTACGGCCAGATCAAAGCCCCCGCCACCGACCTCCTCATGACCAACGCCGAACAGTGGGCCATCCGAACCAACTGGACATAGGTCACCAGCGGCGGGGGAGGCGGGGGTGTTGGCACAGGAAGGAGCCGATGGCTAGTTCCAGGGCCGGGTAGGAGCCCCAGAGGTCGGTGCGGCGGACCGAGATGATGTGCCAGCCGAGGGCTTCCAGTTCGGTACGGCGGGTCTCGTCCTTCAACTGTTGCTTCGTCGAGGAATGCCAGGCGTCGCTGTCGTATTCGAGGCCGAGACAGCGCCCGTCGATGGGGCGATCGGGGTAACCGAGGTCCAGGCGGTAGACGCGGTTGCCGCCTTCGACGCGTACTTGGAGGTCGGGGCGGGGGAAGCCGGCGTCGAAGAGCCGCAGCCGGAGCCACGATTCGCCGGGCGACTCCGCGCGACCGTCGGCGAGACGAACGATCTGCGCTGCCTGTGAGTTGCTGTCGGCTGCGAAGTACGCGGCTGATGCAGTCCTGAGATCGTCGATCCGCATGCCTTTGTGGAGGAGCGCGTCGATCGACGAGAGCGCGAACGGCCGCGGCAGATGTTTGGCGAGCTCAACTGCCGTGGCCTCCCGCGTGGTCACCTTCAAGCCGTCCACCTCCGTGGTCGGTCGCTCGAGGAACGTCCACAGCGCCTGAATCGGCTCCGCGCTCAGCGCGGTCGTGTCGATACCGTGCAACCACGCGGCAGCAGGGCCGCAGACCGTTGCCTCGGGAGGTACGACGAGACGCAACGCGGCCGCCCGCAGCTCAGGCGTGTCGGGCACGCGGACGTCGACGTACACGCCTTTCAGGACCGGGCGAATGTCGCCCTGGGCAAGGAGCCAGCGGAGTTTTCGGGGGACCTGGTGGGCGCGGAACGGGAGACCACAGAAGTAGTAGGGGAAGTCGGCTGGGAGCATCCGGACAGGATGACCGAAACGGCTGGTGAGTGCCGGAAGTTGTCCACAGGGCTCAGCCTTGGCGGGTGGGGCGGATGGTGATGTCGCCGATCTCGACGTCGTCCGGTTGCTCGATGGCGAACGCGATCGCCCGGGCGACCGCGTCAGGGCTGATGCCGAGCGCAGCCATCGCCTCCTGCGCCTGCGCACGCTGGACGGGATCCTCGACGTAATCCACGAGCTCGGTCCGCACATAACCAGGCGAGATCGAAGTGGTTCGCAGTACGCCGTCCGTCGACTCCTGCCGCAGCGCTTCGAGCAATGTCCGTACGGCGTTCTTCGTGCCGGCGTACACGGCCTGCGTCGGCACGATCTTCAGACCCGACGTCGACACCGTCGTGACGAGATGACCGCGCCCCTGCCGACGGAACACCGGGAGCGCCGCGGCGATGCCGTGCAGCACGCCCCGCAGGTTGACGTCGATCATCGCGTCCCAGTCGTCGACGTCCAGATCCGCGACCGGCGCGATCCGGGCGACGCCGGCGTTGCTCACCAGTACGTCGAGGCGACCGAAGCGATCCACGGCCAGCTCGACCAGCTGCTCGAGGTCCGCCCGCCTCGTGACGTCGACCTCCAGCAGCTCCGCGCGACCACCGTCCGCACGCACCTGGTCGACGATCGCTTCAAGCCGATCGGTACGCCGAGCGCCGAGTACTACGGCGGCTCCACGCTGCGCGAGTTCCCTCGCGGTGGCCGCGCCGATACCGCTGCTCGCTCCAGTGATGGCTACGACTTTGCCACTCATCCTGACCTCTCCGGCACTAACCTGACAGTTGTCCGTTTGCGTGCTCCACGGTACCGGACAGTTGTCCACTTTCCACCGGAGGGATGTGTCGTGGCTGCTCGTGAGCTCCGATCCGACGCCGTCGCCAATCGCCGCCGCATCGTCGATGCCGCCCGCGAAGAACTGAGCAAGTCCAACGGCGCGGCCGACGACCTGAAGCTGCACGGGGTCGCGAAGGCGGCCGGTGTGGGGCAGGGCACGCTCTATCGGCACTTCCCGACGCGTGAGCACCTGCTGGCGGAGGTGTACCGGTACGAACTCGGCCAGCTGGTCGACTCCGTGACACCGCTGTCGGCCGAATACCCGCCAGTGAAGGCGCTGACCAGCTGGCTACGGCGCCTCGTCGCCTACGCCCGGGTCAAACGCGGCGTGATGGCCGCGATCGAACTCTCTGCGTGGCAGGACCTCTACTCGGACCAGCACCACCGGCTGGACGAGGCGCTGGGCACGCTGCTGGACCGGGGCAAAGCCACCGGCGAGATCCGCGAGGAGGTCGACGCCGCTGACGTCATCCTCCTGCTCGGCGCGCTGTCCCGGATTCCGGAAGCCGAATGGGATCAGCGCGCCGACAAGCTCGTGACCGTCATCATCGACGGTCTCAGAACTCCACAGACAACTAGCTGAAGTCCGCGAGGGCGTTCTGGGCCTGGGTCAGCCACTCGCGCCGGGCCGCAATGGCCTCGCGGGCCTCCGTCGCCTTGCGGGTGTTGCCCTGCGACTCGAACTTCGCGGCCTGCTTCTCCAGGTCGGCGATCAGCGACTGCAGTTGCTTCACCGTCGCCTCGGCGCGGGCCCGGGCCTCCGGGTTGCTCCGGTTCCAGACCTCGTCCTCGGCGGCCTTCACGGCCTGCTCGACCGCTCGCAGCCGGCTGTCGATCGCGCGCATCGAGTCCCGCGGGACCTTGCCGATCTGGTCCCAGCGGTCCAGGTACTCGCGGAGCTGCTCGCGGGCCGTCCGCGCATCCTCGACCGGCAGGATGCTCTCGATCTCGACCAGCAGGGCCTCTTTCGCCTGCAGGTTCTCCACCTGCTCGGCGTTCTCCTCGGCCTGTACGGCGTCCCGCGCGCCGAAGAACTGGTCCTGCGCGGCGCGGAACCGGGCCCACAGCTTGTCGTCCAGCTCGCGCGGAGCCGGGCCGGCGGCCTTCCACTGCCGCATCAGGTCCCGGAAGCGTCCGGACGTCGGCCCCCACTCGGTCGAGTTGGCCAGCGTCTCCGCCTCCGCGGCCAAGCGCTCCTTCACCACTGCCGCCTCTTCACGCTTGGAGGACAGCTCGGCGAAGTGCTGCTTGCGATGCCGCGTGTACGTGGTCCGCGCGGAGGAGAACCGGTGCCACAGCTCGTCGTCGCTGGACTTGTCGAGCCGGGGGAGTGCCTTCCATTCGTCGAGCAGCTCGCGCAGCCGGGTGACGCCGTGCCGCCAGTCGGTGCCGGCGGCGATGGTCTCGGCCTCGGTGGCGATCTTGGTCTTGGCGGAGCGCGCCTCCTCGACCTTCGCGGCGCGCTCGGCCTTGCGCTTCTCGCGCTGCTGGGCGACGAGCGGGGTGAGCGCGTCGAGCCGGGCCATCAGCCCGTCGAGGTCGCCGACCGCCTGGGCCTCTTCGATCGAACCGGACACCTTCTTGACCGCGGCGCGGGCGTCGTCCGGGGACACCGTGCCGGCCTGGACCCGCTGTTCCAGCAGATCCACCTCGAACGCCAGCGCGTCGTACCGGCGGGTGTAGAAGGCGAGTGCCTCCTCTGGGTTCGCGTCCGGCCACTGGCCGACCGCCCGTTCACCGTCCTTCGTCCGTACGAAGACCGTTCCGTCCTCAGCTACCCGGCCCCAGTTCTCTCCGGCCACAACTCGCCCCTTCCGGCGGTATGCACTGCGCTCGTGCCCATTCTGGTCAGTCACCGGTCCAAACTGCGAACAGCGACGCCTGCAGGGCGCGTCGAGCTGCCTTCTCGACGCTCAGCCGTTCGTCCTCGCCGCCAGCAGGAAACGAGAATGAAAGGCTTATCCCTGAACAATCACAAACTCCCAGCTCAGGCGCAACGGGGTTGGATCACAATCCGGTTCGAACTCGCCGCTGCCCGACCGGTAGCCTTGGTGGGTCCCGAACCCGTTCCAGGAAGGTCTGTCGTGCTCATCGCCGGGTTCCCCGCGGGGTCGTGGGGTACGAACTGCTACGTCGTCGCCACCGGCCAGGGCGCGGAATGCCTCGTGATCGACCCGGGGATGGACGCCACGCCCGGTGTCGAGCAGGTGGTCCGGGAGAACAAGCTCAAACCTGTCGCCGTGCTGCTCACCCACGGTCACATCGACCACATGTTCTCGGTGCTCCCGGTCTGCGGCACGTACGACGCGACCGCCTGGATCCACCCGGACGACCGGCACCTGCTCGCCGACCCGATGGCCGGGATCAGCCCGGAGACGGCGCGGATGCTGCTCGGCGGCAACCACGAGTTCGCCGAGCCGGACGACGTCGCCGAACTGAAGGACGGACAGGCCCTGGAGCTCGCGGGACTGAGTTTCACCGTCGACCACACCCCCGGTCACACACAGGGGTCGGTCACGTTCACCACGCCGTACGACGGGCCGGAAGACGTGCCCGCGCTGCTGTTCTCCGGTGACGTGTTGTTCGCCGGGTCGATCGGCCGGACGGATCTGCCGGGCGGCGACCATCCGACCATGCTGCATACCTTGGCCACCAAGATCCTGCCGATGCGCGACGAGATCGTCGTCCTGCCGGGTCATGGTGGCCAGACCTCGATCGGCCGGGAGAAGGCGACCAACCCCTACTTGCAGGACCTGGAGATACCAAACCAATGAGCAAGGTGACCCCGCTGAGTGGGTTCCCCGAATTTCTGCCCAGTGACCGGATCGTCGAGCTGCAGTTCCTCGACACGATCCGGGAGACGTTCGAGCTGCACGGTTTCGCGTCGATCGAGACCCGCGCGGTCGAGCCGGTCGAGCGGCTGTCCAACCAGGGCGAGGACGCCGACAAGGAGATCTACGGCGTCCGCCGGCTCGCGGCCGGCGCCGACGAGGACGCGGCCCTCGGTCTGCACTTCGACCTGACCGTGCCGTTCGCCCGCTACGTCCTGGAGAACAGCGGCAAGCTGGTCTTCCCGTTCCGCCGCTACCAGATCCAGAAGGTCTGGCGCGGCGAACGCCCACAGGAAGGCCGCTACCGCGAATTCACCCAGGCCGACATCGACATCGTCGACGCCGGTGAGCTGCCGAACCACTACGAGGTCGAGCTCCCGCTGGTGATCGCGGACGCGCTGCGCAAGCTGCCGGTCCCGGAGTTCGTGGTCAAGGTGAACAACCGCAAGATCCCTGAGGGGTTCTACCGCGGCCTCGGCCTGGACGACGTGACCACGGTGCTGCGGATCGTCGACAAGATCGACAAGATCGGCCCGGAGAAGGTGACCGAGCGGCTGATCGAGGCCGGCGCCACCGACAAGCAGGCGCGGCTCGCGGTGCAGCTGGCCGACATCTCCAGCACGGACACGTCGTTCGCCGACCAGGTGCGCGCGCTAGGTGTCGAGCACCCGATCCTGGACGAGGGCCTCGAGCAGCTGACCCAGGTGATGGCCGCGGCCGCCGAACACGCCCCCGGTCTGCTGATGGCGGACCTGCGGATCGCCCGCGGCCTGGACTACTACACCGGCGCCGTCTACGAGATCTACCTGGTCGGTCAGGAGTCGTTCGGCTCCGTCGGCGGCGGCGGTCGGTACGACGCCCTCGCGTCGGACGGTAAGACGACGTACCCGGGGGTCGGGATCTCGATCGGCGTGTCCAGGCTGGTGCACCGCCTGGTGAGCCAGGGATTGCTCGCGGGATCCCGCCGTACCCCGACCGCTGTGCTCGTCGCGCTGAACGCCGAGGAGGACCGGGCGGACGCGATGCGGACGGCTGCCGAGCTGCGGGCGCGGGGGATCGCGGTCGAGGTGGCGCCGGCGGCGGCGAAGTTCGGGAAGCAGATCAAGTTCGCGGATCGGCGGGGGATCCCGTTCGTCTGGTTCAGCACCGAGAACGGCCCTGAGGTGAAGGACATCCGCAGCGGCGAGCAGGTGCCCGCCGACCCGGCCACCTGGACGCCGCCGGCCGGCGATCTACGTCCAAGTATCGAAACGCAAGAGGAGAACTCGTGATCCGTAACCGTTCCGCAGGTTCGCTGCGCGCTTCCGACGCCGGCGAGACCGTGATCCTGGCGGGCTGGGTGGCGCGGCGGCGCGATCACGGCGGCGTGGCGTTCATCGACCTGCGCGACTCGTCCGGCACCGTCCAGGTCGTGATCCGCGACGAGGACGCCGCGCACGGCCTGCGTTCGGAGTACTGCCTGAAGATTGTCGGCGAGGTCTCGCCGCGCCCGGAGGGCAACGCGAACCCGAACCTGCCGACCGGCGAGATCGAGGTGATCGCGACCGAGGTCGAGGTGCTGAACGAGGCCGCTCCGCTGCCGTTCCCGGTCGAGGAGCACCACGCGACGCCGGTGAACGAGGAGATCCGCCTCAAGTACCGCTACCTCGACCTGCGCCGCCAGGGCCCGGGTACGGCGCTGCGCCTGCGCAGCGAGGTCAACAAGGCCGCGCGCGAGGTGCTGTCGAAGCACGACTTCGTCGAGATCGAGACGCCGACGCTGACCCGGTCGACGCCCGAAGGCGCCCGCGACTTCCTGGTCCCGGCGCGACTGCAGCCGGGCAGCTGGTACGCGCTGCCGCAGTCGCCGCAGCTGTTCAAGCAGCTGCTGATGGTGGCCGGCATGGAGCGGTACTACCAGATCGCCCGCTGCTACCGCGACGAGGACTTCCGCGCCGACCGGCAGCCGGAGTTCACCCAGCTCGACATCGAGATGAGCTTCGTCGACCAGGACGACGTGATCGCGCTGTCCGAGGAGATCCTGACCGCGCTCTGGAAGCTCGTCGGGTACGACGTCCAGACGCCGATCCCGCGGATGACGTACGGCGAGGCGATGGCCCGCTTCGGCTCGGACAAGCCCGACCTGCGGATGGGCCTGGAGCTCGTCGAGTGCACGGACTACTTCAAGAACACCCCGTTCCGGGTCTTCCAGGCGCCGTACGTCGGTGCCGTGGTGATGCCGGGCGGCGCCGACCAGCCGCGCAAGCAGCTGGACGCGTGGCAGGACTGGGCGAAGCAGCGCGGCGCCAAGGGTCTCGCGTACGTCCTGGTCGGTCAGGACGGCGAGCTCGGTGGTCCGGTCGCGAAGAACCTGTCCGAGGAGGAGCGCGCGGGGATCGCCGACCACGTCGGCGCGAAGCCGGGTGACTGCATCTTCTTCGCCGCCGGTCCGGTGAAGTCGTCGCGGGCGCTGCTCGGTGCGGCCCGGCTGGAGATCGGCCGTCGCGGCGGTCTGATCGACGAGTCGGCCTGGTCGTTCGTGTGGGTCGTGGACGCGCCGCTGTTCGAGCCGGCCGACGAGGCGACCGCCGCCGGCGACGTCGCGGTCGGTTCCGGTGCGTGGACCGCCGTACACCACGCCTTCACGTCGCCGAAGCCGGACTCACTGGAGACGTTCGACACCGACCCGGGGTCGGCGCTGGCGTACGCGTACGACATCGTCTGCAACGGCAACGAGATCGGTGGTGGCTCGATCCGTATCCACCGCGAGGACGTGCAGAAGCGGGTCTTCAAGGTGATGGGCCTGACCGACGAGGAGGCTTCGGAGAAGTTCGGGTTCCTCCTGGAGGCGTTCAAGTTCGGCGCGCCGCCGCACGGCGGGATCGCGTTCGGCTGGGACCGGATCACCGCGCTGCTGGCCGGCACGGAGTCGATCCGCGACGTGATCGCGTTCCCGAAGTCCGGTGGCGGTTTCGACCCGCTGACCGCGGCGCCGGCGCCGATCACGCCCGAGCAGCGCAAGGAAGCCGGCGTCGACGCCAAGCCGGAGGCGAAGGACAAGCAGTAGGGGTTGAGCACCCTGGGATTTTGGAGGAAACTGGCGGCGTCGTGAAAGTGTTCGGTTAGCTTTTCACGACGACCGCCCCCTCCTACCGCCCCAGGAGTGCTCCATGCGTCGTTTCCTCCTAGCGTTTTTCGCCTGCCTCGGGATCACCTCGGGCGCACTGGTTGCCGCGTCACCGGCGTACGCGACCGTCTTCCAGACCTACGGCAGCGGTGTGAACGTCCGCGCCGACGCCTCGGTGTCGGCCGCCGTCGTCCGGACGCTGAGCGGCCCGACATCGATCGACGTCGACTGCCAGAAGCACGGCGACCGGGTCAGCAACGCCGACGGCACCAGCGAGTGGTGGGCCCACGTGCCCGCGCTCGGTGGTTACGTGACGGTCGTGTACGTCGCGATTCCGCAGGACAAGCTGCCTGGGGTCGCCGAATGCGGCGGCACCACCGAACCGCCGGCCGGTGACATCACGCTCGCAGACGTCCAGGCGATGTTCGGCTCCCGGATCGCGAACCCGTCGACCGTCGAGACCGGTCTGCCGTCGCTGAACCAGGCGATGCGGGACGGAGGAATCAACACGCCGTACCGGAAGGCCGCGTTCCTCGCGACGCTGGTGCACGAGTCGCGGCTGGAGTACAACATCCGCGAGATCGGCGACACCCGCCCGTACGGCGGCCGCGGGTACATCCAGCTCACCGGCGACTTCAACTACGGCCCGGCCGGTCAGTACTTCGGCATCGATCTGCTCGGGAACCCGGATCTCGCCCTGTCGCTGCAGTGGAGCGCGCCGATCGCCCGCTGGTACTGGACCGTTGCCCGCGACATCAATCCGTACGCCGACAACCTCGACATGGGCCGTGTCAACGCGGCGATCGGGTACCCGGCCGGCGCCGAGGACCAGCGGCGCTGCGACTCGTTCAAGAGCGCGCTGAACTACTTGAACGGCTCGGTTCCGGCCGGCGTGATCTGCACTCGACCGGCGGCACTGAAGGGTGACACCAGCAGGCTGACCCGTTCGCAGTTCGACGCGTTGGCGCGCTGATCACACCGGCTGCGCGCGGACCCACATCTTGTCCGGTGTGAGGTACTCCGTGCGCCGCAGGCCGGTCCTGGTCAGTTCGTCGGCGAGTTGGTCCTCGGAGAGGTTCCGGGTGACGATCCGCTGTGACCAGGTCCGGCCGCCGATCGTGTGCGTCAGCGTCGCTGCCTGGGTGCCGTCCGGGAAGTCCTCGACGTCCGAGACGACCATCTTCCGGTACTCGTTCTCCAGCTCGGCGGGAGCGAGCCGCGTGCCCGGAACCTCCTGCTGGAGCAGCACCGAACCGCCCGGACGGACGTGGTGCGCGCACGCCTTCAGCAACCGGAGGCGCTCCTCGTCGTCGGCGACGTTGATCAGGAACGACATCATCAGCACGACGTCGAACTGGCGGTCCAGCCGCAGTTCGCCGATCGTCGAGCAGATCGTCTCCGTCTCGGTGACGCGCGCGATCATCTCCGGGGACTCGTCGACCGCCACCACCTGATGCCCGCGGGCGAGCAGTGGTCGCGTGATCCGTCCCGTTCCGCAGCCGAGCTCGAGGATGCTGCTGCCCGGCTCGATCGCGGCGTCGATCAGTTCGTCGTCGCCGTGTGGCGGCGTGACCTCGTACAACTCGACCGCGCTGCCGTCCGGCGTGTGCGCCCCCGGCCCGGTACCACCCTGTCCGACTCTCATACCTTCGACTGTCGCGCCGGCCCCGCCGGCCCGCCAAACTTTCGGCTGCGACCGAAAGTATCCAGGCCGCTGGACGGGAGTAGGGGTTACGCCGCGGCGGACTTCACCTGACGTTCGACATCACGTCCGCCAGGCTGGTGGCGTACCGGATCAGGTCCTCGTCGGACGGGCCGGTCGGGGGACTCTCGACGACGGCGACGATGCTGCCCCGGGTGACGCCGCACTGCCTGGTCAGGAACCGGCCGAGGATCGACGAGCCGCAGTACCCGCCACCGATCTCGTCGACGTCGTAGTCGCCGATCACGTCCTTCACCCGGTCGGTCGATCCGAAGAGGCGCACATCGTGCTCCACCAGGTCGTCGCCCTTGCCGGTGCTGTAGCGCCCGCTGATCTCCCAGTCCCAGTCCGTCGACTTCAGCGGCGACACCGTCGGCACCTGGTTGCCCGCCAGGCTCAACTCGCCGGCCGCCGCGATCCACGCCGGCGGCGGTGGGACCTTCGGCACCCGGTGGGCGAACGGGCCGTCGTCGATCACGCCGATCCGGCTGAGCACGATCACTGCCAGCAGCACCAGGACCATCGGCCCGGCGATCAGCAGCAGCGTGATCCCTGCGCGCTGCTTCGACGGCGGCTGAATGTTCGACATGGGGATACCTTCCGGCAACGGAGGGTCACCGAAGGGCTTGACTCCTGCGCTTTGTGTCAATACATTTGGTACAAAGGCTGAGAGGAGATGGTTGGTGTGCTGGCCGCGATCTGGTTCGTGGGACTCGCCGTGATGCTGGTTGTGTTGTGGTGGCAGCGGGCAACGGCCGCGCAGCGGTCGGTCGACCGGCTGATCGAGCGTGGTGGGCTCCCGACGACGCCGCAGTTCGTCGCCGCCGCCCTCGAGTGGCACCGGCGGCGTCAGGAGTTGCTGCTGATCGGACTCGGGGTCGGCATCTTGGTGGCCGCTGTCGCGCAGTTCGTCGTCGGCGACGGCTGGAACGTGCAGGTGGTCACGTGGTCGGCCGCGCTAGCGGTCGCGGGTGGTGGGTTCGCAGCTCTCATGCACGCCTACCGGAACGTCCGCGCGGCGCGCCAGGAGGGTCGCCGTACGGCGTCCTTGCGGCAGCGTCGCCTGACGGACTACCTGAGCCCGATCGAGGTCGCGATCCACCTGGTGGCAGTGGTGTTCCCACTGGCGGGTATCGCGCTCGGCATCGTCGCCGGCGGCCGCGCATGGGTCCTGGTGCTGAGCGGAGCCGTCGCCGTGCTGCTGTGGGCGGGAGGCTTGGCGCTGCAGCAAATGACGCTGAAGGTGAACCACCAGGCGGCCGGTGAGGACGAGCTCCGCTGGCAGGAGGCCTTGCGCGGTACGGCGCTGCGCGACCTCGGCGCGGTCATGCTCAGCGTCTGCTGGCTCCTGGGCGCGTCCGTCCCGCAGTGGTTCGACTGGCCGAGCGACGTACCCCACGTCGTCGAGCCCTTGTCTCAGTACCTGTTCAGCGCTTCGCTGATCCTCGTGGCGATCTTGAGCTTCGTCGGTACAAACCGGCAGGTACTACAGCGGGTGCGGCGGGTCACCGGATGATCATCGCGGTCGACCCGGCCGGCGCGAAACCGCCGTACGAGCAGGTGAAGGACCAGATCGACGGGATGATCAGGGCCGGTGAGCTGGCGCAGGGGACGCGGCTGCCGACCGTTCGGCAGCTGGCCGGCGATCTGGGGCTGGCGGTGAACACGGTCGCCCGGGCCTACAAGGAGCTGGAGGCCGAGCGGTTGGTCGAGACGCGCGGGCGGAACGGCACGTTCGTCCTCGCGTCGCGGAGCCGGGTGGACGACGAGGAGTCCCGCGCGGCCGCGACCGTCTTCGCGCGGGCCGCGCATCGGGCCGGGCTGAGCCTTGCCGAGGCGACCGAGCTGCTGCACCGAGCGTGGTGAGGCTCAGAAGATGTAGAAGCCGGTGACCGCGGTCGGGAGGATTCCGACCAGCAGCCAGGGGGAGATCAGCCGGCGCTGGAAGATCGCCAGGATGCCGGCCGCCGTCAGGGCGCCGATCACGCCGGACATCAGCCACAGGCCGACGCCCCTGCCGAAGTCGTCCGCCGCGACGCCGATGCTGTAGACCGCGAGCGTGATCGCGGGGACGCTGCCGACGTGGAACAGGACGGCCGACGCGACCCAGCGCTGGACGGTCTCGATCTTCATCGGGCGCGGCGTCCGGCGGCGGATCATCCGGTGACCTTGCCGTGCCGGTGCTGCATCCATCGTTCCCTCCACATATGGTTAGTGTACTAATCATTAGTCTACATAAAGTTGCTACACTCACCACATGGAAGTGACGAAGCTGACGGACATCGAGAACCCGCTGGCGCTCGAACAGCAGGTCTGCTTCGCGCTCGCGGTCGCCTCACGGACCGTGATCAGCCTCTACCGGCCGGTCCTCGAGCCGATGGGGCTCACGCACCCGCAGTACCTCGTGATGCTCGCGCTCTGGGAGTTCGAGCCGGTGTCGGTGAAGGACCTGTCCGGCATGCTGCAGCTCGAGCCCGCGACGCTGTCACCGCTGCTCAAGCGGCTGGAGAGCACCGGCTTGATCACTCGCGCGCGGTCGCGCACCGACGAGCGGTCCTTGGCGGTCTCGCTGACGGAGGAGGGGCGTGCGCTGCGCGAGGAGGCGCTGAAGGTGCCGCCCACGATCGTCGAACGGCTGGGGATGGATGTCGGCGAGCTGATGGACCTGCATGCTCGCCTGACGAAGGTCATCGCGGCGGCGACGCGCGGCAAATGAGCTCCCCGCCGTAGGGGCCTTCTTGGGAAAGCACCTGCAGGCCGGCTTGTTCCAGTTCGGCCTTGAGGGCTTCTGGTCGCAGGTGGCGACGGTGGGGGAGATGCCAGTGGCCGTCGAGCTGTACTGCGTCTGGTGATTCTTCCACGACTTGTCGGTAGCAGATGCCGGTGGTTGCGTCGTAGCGATACGGGGGTTCGTAGACGCGGTCTGGTTCGTAGGTGGCTGTTGCGAGGACGTAGTACCCGTTGGTTTTCAGGCGGGCGCGGATGGCGGCGTACACGGTGGATCGGTCTGTGTCGGTGACGATCGACTGTAGGCAGTAGCTGTCGAGTACCACGTCGTACTGCTTGCTCTCCGGTGGCATTGCGCAGATGTCTTGGACTGCGAAGTTGACCTGTACGCCGCGGTCTTGGGCGAAGCGTCGCGCGAGGGTGATCGCCTCGGGGATGAGGTCGATGGCGTCGACGCGGAAGCCGCGGGCGGCGAGGTAGCAGGCGGCCGGGCCGGTGCCGCAGCCGTATTCCAGGACGTCGGCGCCGGGCGGGAGAGCGCGACGGTCGAGGGCTCGTTCGAGGAAGGCGCGGGTGGGGAAGTCGTCGAAGTCGTCAGTGCGGTCCTCGGCGAAGAGGTCGTTCCATTGCGTCATACCCTCGCGCTGAAGGCGTTGGTACGCCGCTTGGTGCTCGGCGTGGTAGTACCGCACGCGGACCTCCCCTGTGGTCGAACGCTTACTATGTCTCGCTCGTCGCACGCCTGACCACCCATTTCCCTGCTCCAGGAGGACCCGCCGCATGCCTGAGGAGAACGACGCGAAGGCCGAGGTTGAGCGGATCCAGCAGGAGGTCGAGGACGCGACGTCCGATCCTGCGTCGCAGGAGGAGTGGATCCGTCAGTCCAACCTGGTGTACGGCGGGCTCGCGGCCGCCGGCCTGGTCGTCGTACAGCCGTTCCTGACGACCTCGCCGCTCGACCTCTCCGCGACGATCTGTGTGATCGCCTTCGCCGTCGCGATCCCGCTGCTCGCGGCCCTGCTGGTCCTGAACCGCCAGGAGGCCTTCCGCCGCCGAGTCACCCGCTCGCGACTCGTCAGCGTCGCCAAGGCCGTCGCCCAAGGCTCCGCCTTCGTCGGAATCGCCGCCGCCTTCTGGCACATCTCCATCCCGGCCGGCGTCACCTTCGTCCTCGTAGCCTTCGTCGCCGTCGGCGTCCACTCCTCCGGCTACACCCACCTCGAATACGACCGCAACTTCCGCTCCCGCTTCCTCCGCCGCAAGCCCCCCTCAGACCCGACCTGACATCGGCCCCCACTCGCCCCGGCCCGCCGAGTCGTGGGATGTGGTTGGGGTTCGGGAGCCGCGGTTCACGACTCGGAGGTTGGGGAGCGAGCCGATTCGCACGACTCGGCGGGGCGCCTGCGCGAGGGTGCGGGCGGAAACGATTCCAGGAGTTTGTGACGAGGTATGTACAGGGGGTCTTCGGGTTGCTAGATTCCGGCAGGATTTGACATCGATGTCAACCTCAGGGAGTGGTCACGATGGTTTCGAGACGAACGTTCCTGGCGGGTGGCGGTGCGGTGACGGCGGGTGGGTTCGGGTTGGTCCCGATGCTCGCATCGAACGCACAGGCTGCAGTTTCATCGACGTCCGGCAGCCCCGCTCGGCTGCTGCCGGTGTTCAACCGCCCGAGACACCTGGACTACGGCGACGTGAGCAAGCTCAGTGGGGGAGACCAGACCCTGCTGACAACGTTGCAAGGCGTAGTCAACCGCACTGAGCCGGAGCTGTACTTCATCTACGACACCGGCACCGAGAGCGTGCCGGACGCCAAGTGGCTGACCGACATGCGGCTGCCCACGAAGCTCTACAAGAACCCGCTGGACCTGGTCGCGAAGTACCGCGGCCGGATCCGCGGGGCGATCGTGCACGACCCCGCCGTACCGGACTCGCTGAACGTGGCGACGACGCTGGCCGGGCTGGAGAACGCGGTCGTCGCCGACGCGGACCAGGCCAAGGCGCACGGTCTGAAGATCGTCAAGGACCTGCGCGGGATGTTCGACGACGACCGGGTGAAGACCTACCGGTGGCAGCTCGACAACCTGTTCCCGCGGGTCACGAAGCAGCTGCTCGCCGGCCTGCCGCCGACCCGCGTCGTGGATGTGGAAGGCGTTGTCTGGAAGGAGATCGCCCGCGAGACGCAGCAGATCCGCGACTCGTCGAACCGCGGCACCTACAACCTCGACGTCTCGCCCGCACTCGGCAAGGAGGCGGTGTATGTCCGGTTCGCCGACTCGTTCACCGACGACGGCTGGGGCGCCTCGGTGCGGCACGTGGTGGTGACCGCGAACGGCGCCGAGATCGCCCGTTTCGAGCCGAACTCGCCGGAGGAGGCGCCGTACCTGTTCGACGGCTCGCACTCCTCGATCGGTGGTGAGGCCAACAGGTTCGCGGACGGCGGCAACTACTGGATCTACCGCTTCGAACCACCGGCGGGTACGACGTCCCTCGTCGTCACCGTGGAGATGTGGAACCAGTACCTCGTCAGCGCCACGGACACGTCGCCGACGCGCGTCGAGCCGTTCCCGTACTTCCGCGACTATGTGGTGGCCACCAAGGCCCTGGTGAGCTGGCTACCACCGGGCGGCGAGACCGGCGACCTGCTGGTCGAGCACTTCACCAAGTGGCCGACCCTCGCGCCGTACATGGGCTGGTTCGCGAACGACGTGTCCGGCGAGTGGGACGGCGTCGACCTCGCGTCGAAGGGCGGCTCGCCCGTCGTCGCGGCGGACTTCTACATGAACGGCTCGGTGCACGCCGGGTGCACCTCGCCGATCTCCGACAAACCCCGTCCGATCCGCCGGATCGACAAGCCGAAGAACAAGGTCTACCTGACGCTGACGTTCGGCGAGGGCGACAACATCCAGTACTGCCAGCGCCGGCTCCGCGAGATCTGGGACGACCCGAAGCGGGGCGAGGTACCGACCAACTGGACGATCGACCCGCTGCTCGCCGAGACGGGTCCGAACATCTACAGCTACTTCCAGCGGACCGCCACCTCGAACGACCTGCTGGTCTGTGGGCCGTCCGGCGCCGGCTACACGTACCCCGCGTCGTGGACGCCGGCCGAGCTCACGGAGTACCTGAAGATGTCCGGCTCGTTCATGCGGCGTACGGCGCTGGACGTGGTGTACGCGTACAGCGGCCGCGCGAACGGCACGTGGGTGCAACTGTCCGAGGAGATCGCCAAGGGGTACGCCGACTACACGCCGACGAAGGGGATCATGCAGACGTGGGACGGCGACACGCTGGCCGTCCGGCACGGCGGCATCCCGATCACCGGCGGGTGGGGTGCGCCCGGTAAGGCGGCCGAGTTCAAGGCGGCGCTGGACCGGCGGATCGCGGGCTGGGACGGTGCGAGTCCGCTGTTCATCTCGGGTCTGATCGGCGCCTGGTCGTGGACGCCGTCCGACATGGCCGAACTCGGCCCGCTCCTCACCGACCCGTACGAGCTGGTCCTCGCCAACAGCTTCTACGACCTGCTGAACCGGGTGCTGGCGTAATCGAGGTACGGCGGTGGGGCACGATGAGCGGATGACTCCTGACGAGCTGCTCGACGTGTTCCACCGCCGGATCCGGCTGCCCGACGCCGACGCGATCCCCGGGTGGAAACAGGAGCACTGCGGACCCGAAGGCAGGGTGCACCGCTCGTACGTCGAAGGCCCGGAGGGCGCCGGCTTCGTCGAGACACCGCGTGGACTGGGCGACGACCCGGACGCGGTGATCGCGGAGGAGGTGGCGTTCTTCCGGCAGCGCGGCCTGCCGTTCGAATGGAAGACCTACGCGTACGACGAACCCGCGGACCTGGGTGACCGCCTGATCCGGGCCGGCTTCGTGAAACAGGATCCGGAGACCCTGATCCTCGGTGAGGTGGACCGGGTCCTCGACCGGCCGTCCGCGCTGCCGTCGAAGGTGCGGCTGCGCGAGGCAGACGGGCCGGACGACTACCGCCGGATCGCCGAACTGACGAACACCCTGTGGAACAACGGCCTGGCACGCATCGTCGAGCAACTGCAAGGCGAGGCGCGGATGTTCCCGGACCGCTTGTCCGTCTTCCTTGTCGAGGACGTGCTCAAGGGTGGACCGGCCGTGAGCGCCGCGTGGATCAGGTTCCACCCCGGCACCGGCTTCGCCAGTCTGTGGGGCGGCGGGACGCTCCCCGAGTGGCGGCGTCAGGGCCTGTACTCCGCTCTGCTCGTGCACCGTGCCCGCCTGGCGAGGGACCGTGGCTACGAGTTCCTCCGTGTCGACGCCTCCGAGGACTCGCGGCCGATCCTGCAGAAGCTCGGCCTGCACGCGGTCACCGTGACGACGCCCTACGAATGGGAGCCGGACCTCCACCACTCACCAACCACCGCGTAGCGCAGCGGCCGGGAGACCGGTGAGCGTGAGCAGGGCCGGGACGCGGTCGTTGGTGAGTGGTGGCGGTCCGGGGGTTGAGCTGCGGAACGACGCGTCGAGGCTGTACGTTGCCAGCATCATGGCCCTGAAAATCGCTTCCCGCTTCCGCCGGCTGCTGCAGCGCCCCGGCTCGATCGATCTCGGCCCGTACGAACGGCTCACGCAGCTGGTCGGCGAGGCGGAAGAGTCGGTCCTGTCCCTGACCGACGAAGAGCTCACCGAGGCGGTCGCGGAGCTGCGCACCACCGGCGGCCTGCACGAGGACGAGCAGATCGAGTTCCTCGCGCTCGCCCGGGACGCGGGCCGACGGGCCATCGGCGAGCGGGCGTTCGACGGCCAGGTGGTCGGCGCGCTGGCGATGCTGCAGGGCCGGATCGTCGAGATGGCCACCGGTGAGGGCAAGACCCTGGCGGGCGCGATCGCCGCCGCCGGGTACGCCGTCGGCGGCCGCAGGGTGCAGGTGCTGGCGGTCAACGACTACCTGGCCCAGCGCGACGCCGAGTGGATGGGCCCGGTGTACGAGCTGCTGGGCGTCACGGTCGGGCACGTCGGTCAGGCGTCCACCCCGGAGGAGCGGCGCGAGGCGTACCAGGCCGAGGTCTGCTACGTGCCGGTGAACGAGATCGGCTTCGACGTACTCCGCGACCGCCTGGTGACCGACGTCGCGGACCGGGTGACGGTGGAGCCGGACGTCGCGCTCGTGGACGAGGCCGACTCGGTGCTGATCGACGAGGCGCGGGTGCCGATGGTGCTGGCCGGCGCGACCCGGAGCGAGGCGCTGGACGACGACGTCGTACAGCTGGTCCGGACGCTGCGTGCGGGGGTGGACTACGAGATCGACGGTGACGGGCGGACGGTCGGTCTGACCGACAGGGGCACGGACAAGGTCGAAGAAGCCCTCGGTGCACGTGCGGCGGCGGTGGCAGCTGAACAAGCAGCAACTGAGGCCGACAAGACAGACGCGGACGACGAGGCCGTGGCCGAGCCGGAGCGTCCGCGGTTCAACCTCTACGACGACGAGAACCTCGACCGCCTGACCCAGGTGAACGTCGCGCTGCACGCCGAGGTGCTGCTGCGTAAGGACGTCGACTACCTGGTCCGCGACGGCAAGGTCAGCCTGATCAACAACAACCGCGGCCGCGTCGCGAAGCTGCAGCGCTGGCCCGACGGTCTGCAGGCCGCGGTCGAGGCGAAGGAAGCGGTGCCGGTCAGCGACTCCGGCGAGGTGCTGGACAGCATCACCGTGCAGTCGCTGATCAAGCGCTACAAGTCGCTCTGCGGTATGACCGGCACGGCGGTCGTCGTCGGGGAGTCGCTGCAGGAGTTCTACGAGGTCGACGTGGCCGTCGTACCGCCGAACAAGCCGAACATCCGTAAGGACGACGAGGACCGGCTGTACCTGACGGTCGAGCAGAAGAACGCGGCGCTGGTGAAGCACATCGGCGTCGTGCACGAGACCGGGCGCCCGATCCTGATCGGCACGCACAGTGTGGAGGAGTCCGAGCAGCTCAGCGACAAGCTCGAGGCGGCCGGGATCCCGCACGTCGTCCTGAACGCGAAGAACGACGCCGAGGAAGCGGCGATCATCGCCGAGGCCGGCGTCCCGGGGACGGTGACCGTCTCGACGCAGATGGCCGGGCGCGGTACCGACATCCGGCTGGGCGGCAAGGACGAGTCGCACGACAAGGAGAAGGCCGTCGAGCTCGGCGGCCTGTACGTGATCGGCACCGGGCTGCACGCGTCGCGCCGGCTGGACGACCAGCTGCGCGGCCGCGCCGGACGCCAAGGTGACCCGGGCGGTTCGCTGTTCTTCGCGTCGCTCGCCGACGAGCTCGTCACGCGGTACTCCGTTTCGTCGGGCCTGCGCCCGCACCCGGACGAGACCGGGCGGCTGACCGACCGCAAGTCGATCGGGATGCTGGAGCACGCGCAGCGGGTCGCGGACGGCGCGAACGCCGAGCTGCACCGGACGACCTGGCAGTACAATCGGCTCACCGGCCAGCAGCGCGCGATCCTGCTCGAGACCCGCGAGAAGGTCCTGACCGAGGACCTGGCCGCGACCGAGCTCGCCGAGCGCGCCAAGGAGCGGTACGAGGAACTGGTCGACGAGGTCGGCGAGGACGTGGTGAAGAACGCCGCACGACGGATCGCGCTCGGGCATCTGGACCGGCGCTGGACCGACCACCTGGCGTACCTCGCGGACCTGCGCGAGGGCATCCACTTGCGGTCGCTGGCCGGCGGCATCGTGCACCTGAAGCCGATCGACGAGTTCAACAAGTCGGCGATCGCGTCGTTCGACACGCTGATCGAGGACGCCTGGAAGGACGCCGTCGAGACGTTCGGGGACGCCGAGATCACGGCCGACGGGCTGGACGAGGAAGCCAGCGGGATCCCGCGGCCGACCGCGACCTGGACGTACCTGATCAACGACAACCCGTTCGGCACCGAGGCGGACCGGATCCTCGGCCGGCTGCGGAACGCGATCAAGCCCGAGTCGGCGGCCGAGCCGGAGGAGATCCTCGACGAGGAGTTCGACGAGGACGACCTGCCGGAGGAACTCCGCGACGTCGACGACGAGGACCTGCCGGAAGAGCTTCGCGAGGCGGACGAGGAAGAGTCCGGCAAGAAGAAGGACTGAGACTTTGGTCTAGGGGTGCACAGCCGTCGGCTCGATGCCGGCCGGCGGCTGGTCGGGCGACCCTCTCCTCATGCCCACGCACAGAGGTCCCTGGCTGCTCGTCGTCGACATCGGTGTCCCGCTCGCACTGTTCTACGGACTCAAGGCGCTCGGTGCGAGTGACCTGACCGCGCTGGTCGTCGGCGTGATCCCCGGACTGATCAGTTCCGCGGTCTCGCTGGTGCGCGAACGGCGTACCGATCTGGTCGGGATGGCGGTCGTGGTCAGCATGGTGGCGAGCACCGTGGTCGCCGTACTGGGTGGCGATGCGCGGCTGCTGCTCGTGCGGAACGCCTGGGTCAGCCTGCCGTTCGCCGGCATCACGTTGTGGTCGCTGCGGCACCCACAACCGCTCACGTACGTCGTGACGCGGGCGATGTTCGCGCGGCGAGCCGATGTGATGGATCGCCTGTGGGAGTCCGACGCGCGGTTCCGGGATGCGTGGAAGTGGATCACGGTGTGGTGGGGCGTCGCGACGATCGTCGACGGGATCATCCGGATCGTTGTCGCGTACACGTTGCCGATCTCCGTCGTACCGGCGACCGACCCGGTGATCACGGTGGCGACGATCGTGGCACTGCAGCTGCCGACCATCGTGTTGCTCCGACGCAGCGGGAGCTGGCACCTCGTGTTCGCCCCTCGGCGGCCTACAGTCGGGTAGATGACGGACGCAAACCTGTCAGCAGCCGCCGTACGGGAACTGGTTCGGACCGGCGAGGCGAGACCGATGCTCGCCGGGACCGAGGTGGGTCCGACCTGGTACGACGGGCGGTGGTGGTACGTACCGGCCGATGCCGAGGAGGGCGCGGACTACCAGCCGGCCGGGCCGGAGCTCGCAGCGCGCTTCGACAAGCTGCGGGCCCGGGCGCAGGCGGTCGAGGAAGTCCAGGCCGAGTTGGACGACCGCCGATGACCGTGGACGAGGACGGACCGCGTCGGGACGCCGAGCTCGCCGCGGCGCGGCGGGTCGTGGACGTGTTCGCCACCGAGGCCCTGCTCGCGCTGGATCGGTACGCACAGTCGTTCCCGGCCGATGCGAAGGACGGGCCGCGGAAGACGGCTGACGAACTGGCGCACTGGTGGCGGCGGCTGAAGATGGACGACGCGACGCTCGGCGCGGATGCGACGGACGCGGAACAGATCCTGCTGCAGGCTGCCGAGATGTCGCTCGACCCGGAGAACGAGTTCGGGCTGACCCTCCAGGAGGCGACCGAGAAGGCCGACCTGCAGACCGGCCTCGAGAGCCGTCCGGCTTTGCGGAAGAGCATGGCGGACTTCCGGCGCGAGTTCGACGAAGCGTACGGCGGGGCGAGCGTGCCGTCGCACGACGACGAGTGGCTGGCCGCGTCGTTGACCCGGCTCGCCCGAGCAGCCGTACTGCGGGACGTGGTTGCCGAGGGTGCCCGGGTGCAGGTCAGCCGGCCGCTGCGCGATGCTGCCGAACAGATGGTGCGCGACGGGCAGCGCCTGATCGATGGTCACGACCGGCTCACGGCGGACCGGGCGGCACCGGCCATCCGTCGCGGCGCGAGGAACCGGCAACTGCTGGCCGTGATGGAGTTCGCCACGTACGTCACCGCCGTCGGCGTGAGCGGCGTACCGCCGTTGGCCGGCGCCGCGCTCGGCGTACCCGCGGGCGTCATCATGGCCGCCGAAACCCGGCGCAACAGGGCGGCGTACCGGGGTGCCGCGGCGACCGGACTCGATCCTGCCCAGGCCCAACTCCGCTCGGTCCGCACGGACCTCATCAACAGCGTCGACAACCAGCCACCGGTCAGTCGCCGGGACACCAGGGCGCTCGGCGCCGCCAAGAACCGCCCCCGCGCCCCCGGCAGTTCCCCCAGCCGCTGACCGCCCCGAGCTCTCCCCGCCTTTGCGGAAACAATGTGGCGCCGGCTGACCGTTTCTTTCCGCACAGCGGGCTGTTGACCGCCGCTGTGCGGACGGTGTCGGTGGGGGTGGATAGGCTTTTCGGGTGAGTGATGGGTTGTTCGATCTTCCGGGTGCTCCCGCGCCGGCTCGCGGTGGCGGCAGCTTGGCGGACGTGGATCACACGGCGGCTCCGCTGGCCGTGCGGATGCGGCCGCGCAGTCTCGACGAGCTGGTGGGCCAGCAGCACCTCCTGGCTCCCGGGTCGCCGCTGCGTCGGCTGGTCGAGGGCGACCAGCCGATGTCGCTGCTGCTGTGGGGCCCGCCGGGGACCGGCAAGACCACCATCGCGGCAGTGGTCTCACACCAGACGAACCGGAAGTTCGTGGAGCTGTCCGCGGTCACGGCCGGCGTGAAGGACGTTCGGCAGGTGATCGACGCCGCGCGGCGCGATCTTTCCCGGGGGACCGGTGCGGTCGAGACCGTACTGTTCATCGACGAGGTGCACCGCTTCACGAAGGCGCAGCAGGACGCCCTGCTCCCCGGCGTGGAGAACCGCTGGGTCACTCTGGTCGCGGCGACCACCGAGAACCCCTTCTTCAGTGTCATCTCGCCGCTGCTGTCCCGCAGTCTGCTGCTCACGCTGGAGTCGCTGACCGACGACGACATCGCGATGCTGCTCGACCGTGCGCTGACCGACGAGCGCGGGCTGAACGGCGAGTTCGAGCTGGCCGCCGATGCGCGCGATCATTTGCTGCGGATGGCCGGCGGAGACGCCCGCCGCGCCCTCACCTACCTCGAAGCAGCAGCCGGCGGAGCGCGCGCCAAGCACGAACAGGCGCTGAAACTCGCGGCGGCCACGGCCCCCGAGTCCGCTGGTGAGGACGACGCAGCGACGCCGGCGGTCATCGACCTGGTGACGTTGGAGACGGCGGTGGATCGGGCCGCGGTGCGGTACGACCGGGCCGGCGACCAGCACTACGACGTCACTTCGGCGATGATCAAGTCGATCCGCGGCTCGGACGTCGACGCCGCCATGCACTACCTGGCCCGGATGATCGAGGCCGGGGAGGACCCGCGGTTCATCGCCCGCCGGTTGGTGATCTCGGCGAGCGAGGACATCGGCATGGGCGACCCGACCGCGCTCGGGGTCGCGGTGGCGGCGGCCGAGGCGGTGCAACTGATCGGCATGCCGGAGGCGCGGATCAACCTCGCCCAGGCGGTCGTCGCGCTCGCGCTGGCGCCGAAGTCGAACGCGGTGATCATGGCCGTCGACGCGGCGATCGCGGATGTGAAGGCGGGTAAGGTCGGCCCGGTCCCGCCGCACCTGCGCGACGCGCACTACGCCGGCGCCAAGAAGATCGGCCACGGGTCCTCGTACCAGTACTCGCACAACGACCCGCGCGGCATCGTCCCGCAGCAGTACGCCCCGGACGTGATCGACGGCACCGACTACTACACGCCGACCCGGCGCGGCGGCGAAGCGGCGTACGCGGATCGAGTCACGGCCATCCGGAAGATCCTCCGCGACCGCAAATAGTGGTACGCCGGGTCCACCGGTGTACGAAGGTCGGACGATCGTCGGCGCCGGGGACCGGCAGAATCACGCGATCGGGACCAGGTCACCGTTCACGGACGGCGACCGCTTGCCGCGTTTGCGCTGGTGGGACGGCGGTTGCGGCGTACCCGGGTTCGGGACGCACACCGGGCGGCGCCGCTCGGGTACGCATCGTGAGCTTCGACTGAAGCGTTCGACTGGGTAGGCTGCCTGACGGCCTGGGGGCGAAAGGTTTTGTTGTGAGTCACCCCAGTCCGAAGCACATCCGCCGGCGTCCCCCGATGGTGAAGTTGGGCATCGGCGCCGCGTCCCTGGTCACGCTGGCCGGATTCGCGTACTTCGTCCCGTTCGGGTCCGGCGATCCGGCGAACAGCCAGACGCCGGCGGCCAAGGCCAGCCAGACGGCGCAATGGGGCGAGAGTCCGTCGAGATCGAGCACCCGGCCGGGCGTCCCGGTCGGTAAGCCGCTCGTCCCGCTCACCCCGGGAAAACCATCGGCGACCGGTACCGATCCCGCTCCGCCGTGGACGGCGGCACCGTCCTCCGAGCCGACCGGATCGACCTCCCAGGAATCCTCCTCCGGCTCGTCGCCGGCATCCTCGACGGCACCGGGTACGACGTCGGCGCCGACCGCCGGGCCGACCTCGCGGACGACGAGCGGGACGACCGGCAAGCCGTCGGCGCCGACCCCGACGACGTCGAAGCCCAGCACGTCCGGGCCCAGCACGTCCGGGCCCAGCACGTCCAAGCCCAGTACGTCCAAGCCGCCGACAACCACCACCAAGCCGCCGACGACCACCCCGACAAAGCCGACCACCCCCGCGACCCCGACCACGCCCACCACGCCCACCACGCCCACGACTCCCGCAACGGCAACGCCGACGACTCCGGCACCGCCCGCGACCCCGACCACCCCCGCGACCCCACCGGCCTCGGACACCCCCACGACCACCGCGCAGCCGGGGAAGCCGAAGCCGCCGCACCCGAAGAAGCCCGCCGTTCCCGGCCCCGCGAACCCCGCCGTCCTCCTCCTCACCGAACCCATCGCGACGGAGTAGTCACCCAGCGATCGACCCGGTTTGGTGAGCGACTGTGATGTGCGGGATGGTGTCCTGAAGCGGAGTGCGCTATGGGCCCGCGATAAGGTCGGGCGGTCCACAAGGTCGCACGGTGTCGCTACGGGAAGGTGGATCGTTTTCCATGAGCGTCGGTGAAGTCGCGGGGCTGATAGCTGCCTGCGCGCTGCTCATCCTGGTAGGCCTGCTGGCCTATCCGATCCTGAAGCTCGGCAAGGTGTTCGACGAGACCCGGATCATGGTCAAGGGCGTCTCCGACTCCAGTGTCCCGTTGCTCGGCGAGGTGACCACGACAGTGGCCACCACCAACGCCCAGCTGGCGAAGGTGGACACCATCACGGACAACGCGACCACCGTGACCACCAACGCGGCCGCCTTGATGTCGCTGTTCTCGGCGACCGCCGGCGGCCCGCTGGTGAAGGCGGCCGCCTTCACCTACGGCGTCCGCCGGGCGCTCGGTGAGCAGCAGCGCAAGGACGTGTCGAGGCGCGTCAAGGAAGAGATGAAGGCCGAGCGGAAGGCGCGGAAGCGGTGAAGCGGATCTTCTGGCTGATCATCGGGATCGCCGTCGGCGTGTACGCCGTGACCCGGCTGAAGAAGCGGGCGCAGATCCTCGCTCCGGAGAGTGTCCAGGAGTCCGCGGCCAAGCTGGCCGCCGCGGTCCGGCACTTCGGCGACCAGGTCCGGGAGGGCATGGCCGAGCGGGAGACCGAGCTGCGCGACGCGCTGGGCATCGAGAACACCAACGATCGTGAGGACTACCGGTAACACCCATGGAAACCAGTGAGATCAGGCGGCGGTTCCTGCAGTACTTCGAGGACCGGGGCCACACCGTGGTGCCGAGCGCGCCGCTGCCGTCGCCGGACCCGAACCTGCTCTTCAACGTCGCCGGCATGGCCCAGTTCGTGCCGTACTTCGTCGGCCAGCAGACCCCGCCGTACCCGCGGGCGACGAGCGTGCAGAAATGCGTGCGGACGCTCGACATCGACGAGGTCGGCAAGACCACCCGGCACGGCACGTTCTTCCAGATGAACGGCAACTTCTCCTTCGGCGACTATTTCAAGGAGAAGGCCATCGAGTACGCCTGGGAGCTGGTCACCAAGCCCCAGAACGAAGGCGGTTACGGCTTCGACGAGTCCGTCCTGTACGCCTCGGTGTACTACGAGGACGACGAAGCGATCGAGATCTGGAAGCGGGTCGCCGGCCTGCCGGACGACCGGATCGTCCGGCTCGGGATGAAGGACAACTTCTGGTCGATGGGCATCCCGGGCCCGTGTGGCCCGTGCTCGGAGATCCTGATCGACCGCGGCCCGGAGTTCGGCGCCGACCGGGACTGGGAGGCGGGCGACCGCTACCTGGAGTTCTGGAACCTGGTCTTCATGCAGAACATCCGCGGCGAGGGTGGCGGCAAGGACGGCTACCCGATCCTCGGCGAGCTGCCGAAGAAGAACATCGACACCGGTCTCGGCCTGGAGCGGGTGGCCTACCTGCTGCAGGGCGTCGACAACATGTACGAGATCGACGAGATCTACCCGGTGATCGAGCGCGCGTCGGAGCTGAGCGGCCGCAAGTACGGCGCCGAGCACGTCGACGACGTCCGGTTCCGCGTCGTCGCGGACCACGTCCGCAGCGCGCTGATGCTGATCGGTGACGGTGTCACCCCGGGCAACGAGCAGGGCGGGTATGTCCTGCGCCGGCTGCTGCGCCGCGCGATCCGCTCGATGCGGCTGCTCGGCTACGAGGACCCGAGTCTGGTCGAGCTGCTCCCGGTGAGCCTCGAGCAGATGAAGAAGTCGTACCCGGAGCTGGAGTCCGACTTCGGCCGGATCAGCCAGGTCGCGTACGCCGAGGAGGAGGCGTTCCGCCGGACCCTCACGGCCGGGACGAGCATCTTCGACGTCGCGGTCAAGGAGACCAAGGCCGGCGGCGCGCACCAGCTCGAGGGCGCGAAGGCGTTCCAGCTGCACGACACCTACGGTTTCCCGATCGACCTGACCGTCGAGATGGCGGCCGAGCAGGGCCTGAACGTCGACACCGAGGGCTTCCGCGCCCTGATGAAGGAGCAGCGCGAGCGCGCCAAGGCGGACGCCCGTGCCAAGAAGGCCGGGCACGCGGACACCTCGGGGTACCGGGAGCTGCGGGAGAAGGGCGTCACCGAGTTCACCGGCTACCAGGAGCTGTCGACGGACTCGCAGGTCCGCGGTCTGCTCCGCGACGGTGCGGTCGCCCAGTTCGCCGAACAGGGCGAGACCGTCGAGGTCGTGCTGGAGAAGACCCCGTTCTACGCCGAGTCCGGTGGCCAGATCGCCGACGAGGGCCTGATCCTGGGCGACGGCCTGAAGCTGAACGTGCTCGACGTGCAGCGGCCGGTCAAGGGCCTGATCGTGCACAAGGTCGAGATCCTCGAGGGCGTCCTGCGTCCGGGGACCGACGTGCACGCCGCGGTCGACCACGAGTGGCGGGTCTCGGCCTGCCAGGCGCACTCCGGTACGCACGTCGTGCACGCCGCGCTGCGCCAGGTGCTCGGTCCGAACGCGCTGCAGAGCGGTTCGTACAACAAGCCCGGTTATCTGCGCCTCGACTTCGCCTGGTCGTCGGCGCTCGACCCCGCCACCCGGTCCGAGATCGAAGAGGTCGCGAACCTCGCCGTACGGAAAGACCTGCCGGTGTCGGCGCAGTACATGACTCTCCCGGAGGCCCGGGAGTGGGGTGCGCTGGCGCTGTTCGGCGAAACGTACGACGAGCAGGTGCGCGTGGTCGAGATCGGTGGTCCGTGGTCGCGTGAGCTGTGTGGTGGCACGCACGTGAAGCACTCGTCGCAGGTCGGCGCGGTGACCGTCACCGGAGAGTCGTCGGTCGGTGCGGGTGTGCGGCGGATCGAGGCGTTCGTCGGTATGGAGGCGCTGCACTACCTCGGCCGCGAGCGGGCGCTGGTCCGGCTGCTCAGCGAGAACCTGAAGACCCGGCCGGAGGAGCTGCCCGCCAAGGTCGCCGACCTGTCGGAGCGGCTGCGCGCCGCGGAGAAGGAGCTCGAGAAGGTCCGCGCCGCGGCGGTGCTGCAGGCCGCGGGTGAGCTGGCGGCCAACCCGAAGGACGTCTTCGGTGTCCAGTACGTCGGTCACCGCGCTCCCGACGGCGTGAACGGCGGCGACCTGCGCAAGCTCGCGCTGGACGTCCGCGGCCGGATGGGCAACGACAAGCCGGGCGTGGTCGCGGTGCTTAGCGTCAACGACGGCAAGCCCGGCGTGGTGGTCGCGCTCAACGACACCGCCCGCGAGTGGCGGCTGAAGGCCGGCGACCTGGTCCGGATCGCGGCCGAGAAGCTCGGCGGCCGGGGCGGCGGCAAGGACGACGTCGCGCAGGGTGGCGGTACGGATCCGGCCGGTGCCGACGACGCGCTGAGCGCCGTCGAGCACGCGATCGGGCACCAGGTGACGGGTTGACCGACGGCCCGCCTCCGACGAGACAGTGCGAACGATGAGACAGTGCGACCGATGAGACAGTGCAGATGAGAACCGGAGTGCGGATCGCACTGGACATCGGTGACGCCCGGATCGGGGTCGCGAGCAGCGATCCGCACGGGATCCTCGCCACGCCTGTGGAGACTGTCCGCCGTGGGCCCGGAGATCTGGATAGGATCGCCGCACTCGCCGCCGAACTGGAGGCGTTCGAGATCGTGGTCGGACTGCCGCGTTCCCTGTCCGGGGGCGAGGGGCCGGCCGCGGTGAAGATCCGGGAGACGGCGGAGCAGGTGCGGGACAAGGTGCACGTGAACAACTCGGGGACGACGGTGCGGCTGGTGGACGAGCGGTTCACCACCGTCACCGCCGAACGGATGCTGCGGGAACGGGGAAAGAAGGGCTCCAAACGGCGCGCGGTGGTCGACCAGGCCGCGGCGGTCGTGATTCTGCAACATGCGCTCGACCTCGAGCGCGAGACCGGCAACCCACCCGGGAGGCCCCTGTGAACGGACCATCGGTGGACCAAGATGTCGACGAGGGCGAGGAGCAACGCGACGATCTCGGCAGCGGGCTCGGCCTGCGGGCCGAGACGCGGGTGGAGCGCCGCGCCAACCGGCGCCGGGCCCGCGGCCGCCGCGCGTTCGGCTGCTTCGCCGGACTGATCTCGCTGCTCGTCGTCGGGGCGATCGTGGCCGGTGCCGTGGTCGGCTTCGGCAAGGGCAAGGACGCTCTCGCCAACGTGTTCTCCGCCCCCGACTACGAGGGGCAGGGCACCGGCACGGTGATCGTCGAGATCTCCAACGGCCAGGGGTCCAGCTCGATCGCGGACACGCTGGAGAAGAAGGAAGTCGTCAAGAGCGCCCGCGCCTTCGAGCGGGTGGCCCGCGACGATCCGCGGTCGCTGCAGATCCAGGCCGCGACGTACACGCTGCGCAAGCACATGTCCGCCAAGGCCGCGCTCGAGCTGATGCTGAACACCGCGCAGTCGGTCCGGGTGGCCCGGATCAGTATCCCGGCCGGGAAGACCAAGGCCGAGGTCGCGGTGCTCCTGCAGAACTCCAAGCTCAAGCTGCCCGCCGGCGCGGCCGCGGGTGCGTTGGCGAAGCCGGCCTCGCTCGGCCTCCCGTCGTACGCGCACGGCAACGCCGAGGGCTTCTTGTTCCCGGGGACGTACGACGTGCCGAAGGGCGCGACGGCGTACACGATGCTGAAGTTGATGACCGCGAACTACGCCAAGGCCGCGGCGTCGCTGGACCTGGCGAACAGCGCGTCCCGCAAGGGCCTGGATCCGTACCAGGCGGTGATCGTTGCCAGCATCATCGGTGCCGAGACCAACAAGGCGCAGGACTACCCGAAGGTCGCGCGGGTGATCTACAACCGGCTCGCCGCCGGGATGTACCTGGGCATGGACTCGACGGTGCACTACGTGGTCGGCAAGGACGGCGGCGTGTACACGACGCCGGAGCAGCGGAAGAACCCCTCGCCGTACAACACGTACAACCACAAGGGGCTGCCGCCGACGCCGATCAACTCGCCGACCCGCGAGGAGCTCAGCGCCGCGATCAACCCGGCACCGGGACCGTGGAAGTACTTCACGCTGGTGAACCTGGACACCGGCGAGACCGCGTTCGCCACCACGTACGAGGAACACCAGGTCAACGTGAAGAAGTTCCAGACCTGGTGCCAGGCCCACAAGGGGCGCTGCTAGTGACGCGTTGCGCCGTCCTGGGATCACCGATCGCGCACTCGTTGTCGCCGGCGATGCACCGGGCGGCGTACGCCGCACTCGGGCTGGACTGGGCCTACGACGCGTACGAGGTCGAGGAGGACGAGCTGCGCGGGTTCGTCGCGTCGCTCGGTGACGACGTCCGCGGGCTGTCGCTGACGATGCCGTTGAAGCGGGTGGCGCTCGACCTGGTCGACACCGTCGATCCGGTGGCGGAGCTGATCGGCGCGGCGAACACGATGCTGTTCGAGCCGGACGGATCGCGATCCGCGCACAACACCGACGTACCCGGGCTGGTGAACGCGTTCGCCGAGCGGGGCATCACCGCAGCCGAGACGACGGTCGTGATCGGTGGCGGGGCGACCGCGGCGTCGACGCTGGCAGCGCTGCGTGGGCTGCGGGTCAGCGAGGTCACCGTCGTCGTCCGGGACATCGCGAAGGCCGAACGGTTGCGGGATCTGGCCGCGGAGCTGGAGCTGCGGACGTCGGTCGCCGACTTCACGCAGGTCGAGCAGATCGGTGGCTTCGACCTGTGTGTGTCGACGCTGCCCGGCGGCGCGATCGACCCGTGGGCAGAGCATTTCGCCGGCGTCGCGCCGGTGGTGTTCGACGTCGCGTACCACCCGTGGCCGACCAAGCTCGCGATCGCGGCGCACCGGATCGGTACCGAGCTGTTGAACGGACTTGACCTACTCGTGCATCAGGCGACCCTCCAGGTCGAGATGATGACGGGTAGGTCGCCGGCTCCTCTGGCGGCCATGAGAACGGCTGCTCGTGAGGAGTTGGGGGATCGTGAGCCTGCTTGACCGCCGTACGGTACTGAGAGTGGGCGGTGGCGCTGCCGCCGCGGTGACGCTGGCCGGTTGTGGGGACTCGAAGGACGCCGGCGGGTCGGCGAGCCCGTCGCCGACGCCGACGAATGCCACACCGACAGAGCCGACAAAGCCGACGACATCAGCCCCGAGCACCACGACTCCACCGTCGGCGACACCCAGCAGTACCCCCAGTACGTCGGACCCGACGCTGACGTCCACCGCGCCGAACTGGAACAGCCTCGCGCGCTCGCTCGACGGCCGGCTCTACCTGCCGTCCTCGTCCGGGTACGCCGCCGCGCATCAGCTCTTCAACCCGCGCTGGGACAGCGTCCGCCCGACCGCCGTGGTCAAGGCCGCGAACCCCGCCGACGTCCAGAAGGCGATCAACTTCGCCCGCACCAACAAGCTCGTGCTGGTCCCGAAGAGCGGCGGGCACTCGTACGTCGGTGCGTCGACGATCGCCAACGGGATGCAGGTCGATGTCGGCGCGCTGAAGGGCATCAGCTACTCGAACGGCGTCGTCACCGTCGGCGCGGGCGCCCACCTGTACGACGTCCACGCGTTCCTCGACCGCTACGGCCGCTCACTGCCGACCGGGACCTGCCCGACCGTCGGCGTCGCGGGCCTCACGCTCGGCGGCGGGATGGGGATCCACACCCGCACCTTCGGGCTGACGTGTGACCGGGTCGTGTCGATGGGGGTCGTCACCGCGGACGGGAAGGCGCACACGGTCAGCGCGTCCGCCGAGCCGGAGCTGTTCGCGGCGCTGCGGGGCGGTGGCGGTGGCAATCTCGGCGTCGTGACGTCGTTCCAGTTCGCGACGATCCCGGGGACCAAGCTCGGCTTCTTCCGGCTGACCTGGCCGGAGTCGCAGGCGGCGGCCGTCGTCCGCGGCTGGCAGAAGTTCGCGCAGTCCGCGCCGACGACATCCTGGGGCAACCTGCACATCGATGCCAAGAGCAACGGCACGCTGTCGGTCCACGTGCTCGGCATCTCCACCACCGGCAACGCGAACGCGGCGGCCGCGCAGCTGGAGTCGTTCGTCGGCGCGAAGGCGTCGAACCGGTCGATCTCCGTGAAGTCGCACATGGAAGCGGTGAAGTACCTCGGCGGTGGGTCGACGAGTCCGCGTCAGGGGTTCCAGGCCGGTTCCGACGTACTCAAGGGACCGATGGACGCGGCAACGATCACCGCGCTGCTCGGCGCGGTGAAGGCCGCGGCGCGGGCCGGTACGCCGGCGTCGGCGATCCTCGACCCGCTCGGAGGTCAGGCCGCGAAGCAGCCGGCGGGTGGCTCGGTGTGGCCGTGGCGCGGTGCGCTGGCAGTGATCCAGTGGTACTCGTCGTCGCAGGGCAAGAGCGCGCAGACCTTCATCTCCAACGGTCACCGGGCCGTGCGCTCGGCCTCCGCGGGTGGTTACGTGAACTACCTCGAGACCGGTCGGGCGGTGGCCTCGTATTACGGCGGCAGCGTGGCGAAACTGCAGTCCGCGAAGCGCAAGTACGACCCGGGCAACTTCTTCCACACGCCGTACACCTTCGCTTAGCTAGTCTTCGCCCGTGAGACTTTGGCGGGTGGTCGCGGGTGTGCTGGCGTTCGGTTTCGTCGCAGCTGGGGTGACGCCCGCCTGGGCCTGCGCCTGCGGCGGCTTCCTGCCCGACATGCAGTCCCGGGCCCGCTCGTACGGCGAGAACGCGCTCGTTCAGTACTCCGGCGGGACCGAGAAGATCACGCTGTCGATGCACATCAACGGCTCGTCGAAGAAGGCCGCGTGGATCATGCCGGTGCCGTCGGCCGCGAAGGTGGAGCTCGGCGACGACACGGTGTTCAACCGGCTGGACCGGATCACCCGGCCGAAGATCGTGTCGAGGACGACCTACTGGCCCTTCCGCGGTCTCGGGATCATGGGCGGCCGTGGCGACTCCGCGGGCGCCCCGGCCGCCGGCGGGGTGAACGTCCAGCAGCAGATGGTGCTCGGACCGTTCGCGGTCGCCCGGCTGACCGGCTCGAGCGGCACGGCCGTGACCGACTGGCTGCACACCAACGGGTACGTCGTTCCCGCGACGCTGGCGGCGAACCTCACGCCGTACCTGTCGGAGAAGTGGGAGATCGTGGCGGTCAAGCTCGCGCCGAAACGCGACGGTGAGTCGCTGACCGGCTCGACTCCGCCGCTCGCGCTGACGTTCGCGTCGGACCGGATCGTGTACCCGATGCGGCTGAGCAAGGGTGCGACCACGTCCCAGACCGTGACGGTCTACGTCGCGGCCGAGCACCGGGTCGACGCCACCGAGCTCCCGGACGCGAACGTGCGACCCGAGCTGCTGTTCGCCGGCCACGTCGAGGACGACGAGACGCTGGTGAAGCCCGCCGACTTCCTGACCGCGTACACCGTCACCTACAAGGAGCCCAGCCGGATCACCGACGACTTCACGTTCGCGCCCGCCGCCAACGACGACGACTTCCAGCGGGTCGAGGTGATCACCACGAACGACGGGTTCTGGAGCACCGTCGGCGTGACCTTCGCCGGGCTGCTGATCATCGGCGGCGGCGCTGCGGTGATCGCGCGGACACAGGTACGGCGCTCCGCCGGACGCATCGTCTAGGCTCCTGGATCGTGCCGGCCGACAACGCGTTGCTCGCTGCGGGGATCGGGGTCGTCGCCTGCGGACCCGCGGCGGCTGTCCTCGGCCCGTGGCTGATGCGCCGCATCCCGGAGCCCGTGCTGGAGGAGGGCGAGACCAAGGTCCCGTACGCGTCGCTGGCCGGCAAGCACGCGGCGTACTGGTGTGGTGGGCTCGCGGCCGTGGCCGGGGCAGTGCTGGGCTGGATGCTCGGTCTGGACGCCGTCCTACCGGCCTGGCTGCTGCTCGCGGTGGCCGGCGCGGTGCTCGGGTACATCGACGCGCGGACGCGGTTCCTGCCCTCGGTGATCATCTGGCCGGCGTACGCCGTGATCGGTGTCGCGTTGCTCGGCGCGGCGGTGGCGACCGGGGAGTGGACTTCGTTGCGCCGGGCAGCGATCGCCGGCGCGATCGGGTTCGCGGTGTTCTACGTGCTGTGGTTCGCGTTCCCGCGCGGCGTCGGATTCGGCGACGTCCGGCTGTCCGGCCTGCTCGGGCTGGCGCTCGGCTGGCTGGGCTGGGGACAGTTCGTCTCCGGTCTGTACGGCGGGTTCTTCCTCGGTGCCGTGGTCGGGATCGTGCTGATCGCCGCCAAGGTGATGACCCGCAAACAGATGGTCCCGTTCGGCCCGTTCATGCTCGTCGGGGCGCTGGCCGGCGTCCTGCTCGGTGCACCGTTGGAGCGGTTGTACGCCGGATAGGGGAGTCCCGAACTCCACCGGATGGTTGATGTGCGGGCGCTGCCGGTCTTCCTAGGGTCGAGGCATTCGAACTCTCGGGAGGGGAATCTCCATGCCAGTCAGTCGTCGTGGTCTGTTGGCCGGCACCGCCGGCGCCGGCGCCGCACTCGCCGTACCGGGGACGGCGAACGCGGCCGCTCCGCCGTCCGCCGGTTCCAGTGAGCAGATCCGCCCGAACGACGCGCGGTACCAGGACCTCGTCCAGCGCGGGCAGAACCGGCGTTTCGTCGGTACGCCGGAGTACGCGCGGGTGATCCGGTCCACCGAGGACGCCGTCGCGGCCGTGCAGGAAGCGGTCCGCGGCGGCAAACGGATCGCGGTCCGTGGCGGTGGGCACTGCTTCGAGGACTTCGTGGACTCCGACGACATCGAGGTGCTGCTGGACCTGTCGACGTACGACGCCGTGACGTGGGACCCGCGGTACGGGGCCTTCTCGATCGGTGCCGGCGCGATCCTCGAAACCGTCTACAAGGAACTGTTCTACGGCTGGGGCCTGACGCTCCCGGCCGGTGGTTGCCTCGGGGTCGGCGTCGGCGGTCACTTCAGCGGCGGTGGGTACGGGCCGCTGTCCCGCAAGTACGGCTCGGTCGTCGACCACCTGTACGGCGTGGAGGTCGTGGTCGTCGACGCCCGCGGCCGCGCCCGTTCGGTGGTGGCGACCCGCGACAACGCGCACCGCGACCTGTGGTGGGCGCACACCGGCGGCGGTGGCGGGAACTTCGGGGTCGTCACGCGGTACCTGATGCGGTCGAACGGTACGGCGGGCCGCACCCCCGCCGAATCGTTGCCCAAGGCACCGGCGGCGCTGCGGTCCAGTCTGTTGCTGTACGACTGGACGAAGACCACCCAGGCCGATTTCACCCGCACGGTGCGGAACTGGTTCTCGTTCTTCGAGCAGCACAACACGCCGAACACGCCGTACGAGACGCTGTACGCGCCGTTCATCCTGTCGCACAACAGCGCGGGCCAGTTCCTGCTGTCGACGCAGCTCGACGCCGCCGCGCCGAACTCGGCCGACCTGATGAACGCGTTCAACGCCGCGATGGTGGCCGGCGTACAGAACAAGCCGCAGGTGATCGACACCGGCGTCGGGCCGTTCCTGCACACCACGATGCAGCGGTCGATCGCCGAGACGCCGTCGCCGAACCGCGGGAAGTACAAGGCCGGCTACCTACGCAAGGGCTACTCCGACACGCAGATCCTCGCGATGTACCGGGGTCTGACCGACGCGGAGTACAAGGGCCCAGGCTCGTCCCTGCTGCTCGTCCCGTACGGCGGCAAGGTCAACACCGTCCCGTCGAACGCGACCGCCTCCGCGCAGCGCGACGTGGTCTGCAAGATGGTCCTCGCGGCGGAGTGGGACAGTGCCGCTGACGATGCGAAGCACCTCGCCTGGCTGCGCACGGTGTACGGCGACATCTACCGCGACACAGGTGGTGCGCCGGCGCCGAACGCGACCAACGCCGGCTCGTACATCAACTACCCGGACACCGACCTCGCGGACCCGGCGTACAACAAGTCAGGGGTGCCGTGGCACGACCTGTACTACCTGGGGAACTACCCGCGGCTGCAGCAGATCAAGTCGAAGTGGGACCCGCGCAACACGTTCCACCACAAGCTGTCGATCGAACCGCTGTAGTCACCAACCGGGGTAGCGGCTGCGCCAGGCGGTGTGTGGGCCGTAGTCGCCGTGCAGTCGCTTGCCCTGGGTGAACTCGAGCGCGAAGTCGTCGGCCAGTGTGGTGATGACCGAGCGGCCCTCGACGGCGAAGACGAGCTCCGCGGGGAGAGCCGTCTCGCCGTGCAGCGCGCCGAGGATGTTCCCGCAGATCGCGCCGGTGGAGTCGCTGTCGCCCGAATGCGTGACGGCCAGCGCGAGCGCGTCGAGGACCTGATCCGGCTCGGGGTACGCGAGCGCGGCGAAGACGGCGATCGCGAGCGCTTCCTCGGCGACCCAGCCACCGCCGAGCCGTTCGACGGTGACCGGCCCGGCCGGTGCGGTCGCGGCGAGATCCCGGGCGAGTGCGAGCGCCGTACTCGTCTCCCCATGCCCTTCGTGCTGGACCAGCAGGGCGGTGGCTCTGTCGAGCGCCTCGTCCAGCGTGGCGTTCTGGCACAGTTCGTGGATGATCGCGGCGAGGGCGCCGGACGCGAGCCGGCCGCTCGGGTGGCCGTGCGTGTACCCGGCCGCGTCCACGGCCGAGTCGAACAACCAGGCGGCCGGGAACCGGGGGAGCAGCCCGAACGGGGCGACCCGCATCACCCCGCCGCAGCCCTTCGAGTCGTTCACCGCCAACTCACCGAACTGGGGGATCCGCGACTCGCCCTTGCGGGCCTCGGTGAGTGCGGTCAGGCAGGTGTTGCCCGGTGCGCGCCGTGCGTACAACCACTGCTCTCCCTGCAACCAGCCGTCCCGCTCGCCGCTCGGGCCGGGCAGCGTCTGCGTGTCCAGCCATCGGTCGTACGCGTGCTGGACGACCGCCACCGTGAACCCGGTGCCGCGGTCGCTCCGCACGCTCGCGCGGATCAGCCCCTCGACCGTGAACAGCGTCATCTGGGTGTCGTCGGTGATCGTCCCCGGCGGCCACCCCGGCCCACCGTCGACGAACTCCCGCACTCCGTCCGGGTACTTCGCGACGATCGCGCGACCGTCCTGGAACTCCACCGGTCCACCCAGCGCGTCCCCGATCGCCCCACCCAGCAGGCACCCGCGCACGCGCCCGCGCCACGTCTCCTCCGCCTCACGGTTCACCCCAGGACCCTATCGGTGGTGGTGCCAGCGCTACCCCAGGACGGGATCTGAGGCCAGTTCGCGCGGAGCTTCCGGCTTCTAGTGTCGTTGGTACAAGGCAACCAGTTCCCCGGAGGAGTGCACGATGACCACCCGATTCCGTCGTACCGCAGGGCGCCTGGCCATGGCGGCCCTCGCCACCACCGCGCTCACGGGCGCCGCGATCGCCGGCGGTCAGGCGGCCAGTGCCAGCACCAGCTGCGCCGACTCGCCGATCATCAAGACCTTCGACATGGTCCTCTCGGTCCGTCACGGCCTGAACACCCAGGAGAGCCAGACCTGCCGCTGAGTTGGCTGTTCTGTCCAGTCTGTCTAGACTGATCTTCGAGGTGATGGCGATGACGGTTACGGCGGGGCAGTGGCAGTTGCAGGAAGCGAAACAGCATTTCAGCGAGTTGATTCGGGCCGTCCAAACCGACGGGCCGCAGTTCGTGACGAAGCACGGGCAGCAGGTCGCTGTCGTGCTGGACATCGTTGACTACCGACGGATGACGGGAGTGGAGCTGGTGGACTTCAAGAGCTTCCTGGCCTCGGCCCCGGACCTGAGCGGTCTCGAGATCGAGCGCTCGACCGAACCGGTGCGGCAGGTCGACTTCGAATGAGCTTTCTCCTCGACACGAACGTCGTGTCGGAGTTCCGCAAGAAGGCGCCCGATGCCGATGCGTCGAACTGGCTCGACTCCGTCCGGTCGAGCCAGTTGTATCTGAGTGTTCTGGTGGTCGGAGAGCTCAGGCAGGGTGTCGACCGGCTTGCGGCCCGAGACCCGAAACAGGCGGCCGCGATCGAGGACTGGATGCAGCGGCTCGTGCGCGGGTACGCGGACCGCATCGTCCCGGTGTCGTTGGAGGTTGCCCAAACCTGGGGCCGCCTGAATGCGGCAGGTCCGCTCCCACTGGTCGATGGCTTGATGGCTGCCACCGCGCTGGTGCACGACTGGACCTTCGTCACCCGGAACTGCCCCGATGTCGAGCGGACCGGCGTACGAGTCTTCAATCCCTTCGGTAGCTGAGACCGCTGTCCGCGGGACAGGCCGCCCGTGAAAGAATCCTGGCATGCTGCGCTGGCTCACCGCCGGCGAGTCGCACGGACAAGCGCTCGTCGCCGTACTCGAAGGTCTCCCTGCCGGGGTTCAGGTCACCACTGACGACGTGGCCGACGCCCTGGCCCGTCGGCGGCTCGGCTACGGCCGAGGCGCCCGGATGAAGTTCGAGCGGGACGAGGTGACGTTCCTCGGCGGCTTCCGCCACGGGCTCACCCTCGGCAGCCCGGTCGCGATCCAGGTCGGGAACACCGAGTGGCCGAAGTGGGAGCAGGTGATGAGCGCCGACCCGGTCGACGCCGACACGCTCGCCGGCCTGGCCCGGAACGCGCCGCTGACTCGCCCACGCCCCGGTCACGCCGACCTGGCCGGCATGCAGAAGTACGGCTTCGACGAGGCCCGCCCGGTGCTCGAGCGCGCCAGTGCCCGGGAGACCGCGGCCCGGGTCGCGCTCGGCGAGGTCGCGGCCCGCTTCCTCCGCCAGGCGTACGGCGTGACGATCGTCAGCCACGTCGTCGAGCTCGGCACCGTCAAGGCGCCGTACGGCGTGATCCCGGCGTCCTCCGACGTCGCGAAGCTGGACGCGGACCCGGTGCGCTGCCTGGACGCCGACGCGAGCAAGCAGATGGTCGCGGAGATCGACGCCGCGCAGAAGGCCGGCGACACCCTCGGCGGTGTCGTCGAGGTCGTCGTCGACGGGCTCCCGCCGGGCCTCGGCAGCTACGTGCACTGGGACCGGCGTCTGGACTCCAAGCTGGCCGGCGCCCTGATGGGCATCCAGGCGATCAAGGGCGTCGAGCTCGGTGACGGCTTCGAGCTGGCCCGGACACCGGGTTCGCAGGCGCACGACGAGATCGTGGCCGAGGACGGTTCGGTCCGTCGCACCAGCGGTCGCTCGGGCGGCACCGAGGGCGGCATGAGCACCGGCGAGACGCTCCGGGTGCGCGCCGCGATGAAGCCGATCGCGACCGTGCCGCGGGCGCTCCGCACGATCGACACCGCGACCGGCGAGGCCGCGTCCGCGCATCACCAGCGCTCGGACGTCTGCGCCGTACCGGCGGCCGGGATCGTCGCCGAGGCGATGGTCGCGCTGGTACTGGCCGAGGTGTCGCTGGAGAAGTTCGGCGGCGACTCGGTCACCGAGACCGCGCGCAACCACCAGTCCTACCTGGCGAACCTGCCGACGACGATCACGCCGCGGGAGTGGGAGTGAGCCCGGTCGTCGTCCTGGTCGGCCCGCCCGGATCGGGTAAGTCCACCGTCGCTGCGCTGCTGTCCGAGCGGCTCGGGGTACGGCACCGCGACACCGACACCGACATCGAGGCCGAGGCGGGCAAGCCGATCTCGGACATCTTCGTCGACGAGGGCGAGCCGCACTTCCGTAAGCTCGAGCGGTCCGCGATCGTGACCGCGCTGCAGGCCGACGGCGAGGTGCTGTCGCTCGGCGGCGGCGCGATCCTCGACGCCGGCACCCGCGCCGACCTCGCCGGTCAGCACGTGGTCTTCCTGGACGTGAGCCTGGGGGAGGCGGTGAAGCGCGTCGGTCTCGGCGTCGCCCGCCCGCTGCTGCTCGGCAACGTCCGCACCCAGCTGCGGAACCTGATGGAGGCCCGCCGCCCGCTGTACGCCGAGGTCGCCAAACAGACTGTGGTGACCGACGACAAGACGCCGGACCAGATCGCCGACGAGATCCAGGAGCAGCTCGCGTGACCAGGATCCGGGTCGAGGCGGCCGCGCCGTACGACGTTGTCATCGGCAACAACCTGCTCGGGGAGCTGCCGGCGCTGCTCGGCGACGGTGTGCAGCGGGTCGCGGTCGTGCACCCGCGGGCGCTGCGGGAGACCGGTGACGCGATCCGCGACGACCTGACCGCGTCCGGGTTCACCGCGCACGCGATCGAGATCCCGGACGCCGAGGACGCGAAGACCGCCGAGGTGCTGGCGTACTGCTGGTCGGTCCTCGGCCAGGCCGGTTTCACCCGCTCGGACGCGATCGTCAGCGTGGGCGGCGGGACGACGACCGATCTCGCCGGGTTCGTCGCGGCGACCTGGCTGCGCGGGGTGAAGGTCGTGCACATCCCGACCACCCTGCTCGGCATGGTCGACGCGGCGGTCGGTGGCAAGACCGGCATCAACACCGCCGAGGGCAAGAACCTGGTCGGCGCCTTCTGGGAGCCGGCCGGCGTGCTCTGCGACCTGGCCGCGCTGGAGAGCCTGCCGACGAACGACTACGTGAGCGGTCTCGCCGAGGTCGTGAAGTGCGGTTTCATCGCCGACCCGGTGATCCTCGACCTGGTCGAGAAGGATCCGGCCGGCGCCACCAGCCCGTCGTACGGCGCGACCGGGGAACTGATCGCACGGTCCATCCAGGTGAAGGCGGACACCGTCGGCGCGGACCTGCGGGAGCGGACCACGACCGCCGGCGGGCGGATCGGCCGCGAGGCGCTGAACTACGGGCACACGCTCGGCCACGCGATCGAGCGCGTCGAGCGGTACAAGTGGCGGCACGGCGCGGCGATCAGCATCGGGATGGTGTTCGTCGCCGAGCTCGCCCGCGCCGCCGGCCGCCTCGACGACGCGACCGCCGACCGGCACCGCGCGGTCCTGGAGTCGCTCGGTCTGCCGGTCAGCTACCGCGCCGACGCCTGGCCGCACCTGCAGGACGCGATGAAGCTCGACAAGAAGACCCGCGCCGACCGCCTGCGGTTCGTCATCCTCGACGCGCTCGCCAAGCCGACGATCCTGGAAGCGCCCGACCCGAGTCTCCTGGTCGCGGCGTACGGCGAAATTTCCTGACCCACCCCTCGCAATCAGCCCGCAGGCGTGGCTTTGCACAGCTTGTCGAGGCGTAGCACAGGTTATTGCTGGGCAATCGCACCAGTTCCTGTGCACAGACCCGGGAGTTGGTCGGGTCGCGGCGTACGGCGCGATCGGTTAGGGTTCTGGAAACGCCTCGGAAAGGGCTTTCCGTATGACTGAGCGCAAGCACCGGATCGCGATCGTCGGAACCGGTGGGATCGCCGGCTCGCACGCCCGGGCCGTGACGGCGCTGGCGGAGCGGGCCGAGCTGGTCGCCGCCGTCGACGTCGATCTGGACCGGGCCAAGGGGTTCGCCGCCAAGTGGGACATCCCGGCGACCTACCCGAGCCTGACTGACCTGCTGGCGACCGAGCAGCTGGACCTGGTCCACCTGTGCACCCCGCCGAACTCGCACGTGCCGTTGGCCGCCGAATGTCTCGCGGCGAATGTCGACGTCTACATGGAGAAGCCGCCGACGCTGTCGCTGGACGAGTTCGACACGCTGCTGGCCGCGGAGGACAAGTCCTCGGCGCAGGTCGCGTGCGTGTTCCAGCACCGCTTCGGGTCCGGCGCGGTGCGGCTGCGCGAACTGCTCGCTGACGGTGTCCTCGGCCGGCCGTTGGTTGCCCTGTGCAACACCGTCTGGTATCGCGACGACGCGTACTTCGCGGTGCCGTGGCGCGGCACGTTCGACGTCGAGGGCGGCGGCCCGACGATGGGGCACGGCATCCATCAGTACGACCTGCTGCTCTCGGTCCTCGGCCCGTGGGAGAAGGTGACCGCGCTCGCGGCCCGGCAGGCTCGCCCGACGCAGACCGAGGACGTGTCGATGGCGCTGGTGACGTTCGAGAACGGCGCGGTCGCGTCGGTCGTGAACTCGCTGGTGTCGGCCCGCCAGACCTCCCAGCTCCGCTTCGACTGCGAGAACGCGACCGTCGAGCTGGAACACCTGTACGGCTACAAGAACCCGGACTGGACCGTCACCCCGGCGCCCGGCCACGAAGCGGTCGCGGAGGCGTGGTCGACCGATCTGCCCGATGTCGCGAGCGGCCACACCGCCCAGCTCACCGCGATCCTCGACGCGAAGGATGCCGGCCGACCGGTTCCGGTCCCGTTGACCGAGGCCCGCAACACGATCGAGCTCGCCGCCGCGATCTACGCGTCCGCCTTCACCGACAAGCCGATCCGCCGCGGCGAGCTGGCCCACGGCTCGCCGTACGCCGAACGCATGGGCGGCCCCGGCGCACCCTGGTCAGCCTAGTTCCGCAGGCAGTTCGAGCCGGTCGACGCCGCGTTCGCCCGGGCGCGACCACTAGGGTGAGTGCTGTGACAGAGCGAGTGCTGGTGCTGAACGGACCGAACCTCGGGCGCCTCGGGTCCCGCGAACCGGAGAAATACGGTACGACGACCTTCGCCGAGCTCGTCGGCGTCTGCGAGAAGGCCGGCACCGAGCTCGGGTTCGCGGTCGAGGTGCGGCAGACCGACGACGAGGCCGAACTGGTCGGCTGGCTGCACGAGGCGGCCGACGGCCGCATCCCGGTCGTGCTGAACCCGGCCGCGTTCACCCACTACTCCTACGCGCTGCGCGACGCGATCGCCCAGCGGACCGCCCCGTTGATCGAGATCCACCTGACCAATCCGGCCACCCGCGAGGACTTCCGGCACACCAGCGTGGTCGCCGGTGTGGCGACCGGGACCATCGCCGGTTTCGGCCTCGACTCGTACCGGCTCGCCCTCCGCGCACTCACCGGCCTCGACTCGTAACCAACCTGCCCTTTCGGGCATCGAGTAGTTGTCGGGCCAGTCAGCGGTCCGTTCGACGATGCTCAGGGGAGTGGCGAGGATGACGACGCAGCAGTGCATTCCGGTGTGGGTGAAGGCGCTGGACCCGCTGTCGCAGTTCGGGCTGATGTACGCGCTCGGGCAGCGATCCGAGATCTGCCTGATCAGCGACGCCGATCTGGCCGCGCGGTCGTTCGATCAGCGCTCCGAGTCGTCAGTGATCGCACTGGTTGCCGTCGACTCACTGGACCCAGCAGCGGTCCAGGTAATGCGCGCCGCGACGCAACGAGGCTGCCGCCGGATCGTGGTGATCGGCAGTGCCATCGACGACGATGCGCTGATGACCGCGGTCGAGCTGGGAGTTTCCGGCGTACTGCGGCGTACCGAAGCGACCGCCGATCGGATCGTGCACCTGGTGCAGGCTGCCGCCGTGGGTGACGGCAACCTGCCTCCGGACCTTCTCGGCCGCCTGCTCGGTCAGGTGTCGCGGACGCAGCGGCCCGTGCTCGCGGCGCGCGGGCTGTCGCACACCGGCCTGTCCGACCGCGAGACGCAAGTACTGCGTTTGGTGGCCGACGGCAAGGATACGCAGGAGATCGCGCGGGAGCTGTCCTACTCGGAGCGGACCGTGAAGAACGTTCTGCACGACGTGACCAGCCGGCTGCAGTTGCGGAACCGCTCACACGCCGTCGCGTACGCACTCCGCGAAGGCCTGATCTGACGGCTGCACCAAGACGGTCCGTGAGCGCCTGCGTGGCGCCGACCACGTTGACCATGTTGACCAGCGGACCTGTGCGCTGACCAGCGCTGCCAGCACGATGAAGCCACCGATCGCTTGCAGCACGGTCAGATGCTGGTCGAGGACCAACCATCCGAGTGTGGTGGCGACAACTGGGCTCAGCAGTCCCAGGAACGTCACCTCGGTCGGAGCGAGTGCCCGGAGCCCACGGAACCAGAGTGCGTAGGCGACTGCCGAGCCGAAGAGGGACAGGTACGAATAGCCCGCGAGGTTCCGCAGCGTCAGAGCGGGGAGTGCACCCTCGACGAGGAAGGCGACAGGGAGCAGTACCAGCCCACCAGCGGCCAGCTGCCAACCGGTGGTCGCCAGCAGGGGAGCCGGCGATGTCCAGCGCTTGCTGAGGACGACGCCGAACGCCATCACGACCGCGCCGCCGACGGCTGCGAGAACACCCACTGCGTCCAGGTGTGCGGTGGCTCGCAGTACCAGCAGGCCGACGCCGAAGACGCCTGCCATCGCTGTGAGGACAGTGCGAAGGGACAGGCGCTGGCGGAGCAGACCGGCTGACAGCAACGCGACCAGCAGCGGCTGGATCGCGCCGACGGTCGCCGCGACGCCACCGGGCAGCCGGTACGCGCCGACGAACAGCAATGCGTTGAAGGCGCCGATGTTGAGCGTGCCGAGAACGAGTGAGCGCCACCACCAGCTGCCGCGTGGCAGCACCCGGGTGATCGCGATCAGCAGCAGGCCCGCCGGCAATGCGCGCAGGAGCGCGGCCAGCAACGGACGGTGCGCCGGGAGGAGCTCGGTGGTCACCAGGTAGGTGGTGCCCCAGAGCATCGGCGCGATCGCCGTGACCAAGAGGAGTGAGAACCGTCGATTGCTTAGCACTAAGACAAAGTATCTCAGCGCTAAGCAATATGCAAATCTCTCACCGCTAAGCAATCCGGCGGTAGGCTGGGCAGATGGCAGATCACGTCGACCTGGTGCTCGAGCAGTGGCGGGAGCGGCGGCCCGACCTGGACACGTCGCCGATGGGGATCATCGGGCGGATGAGCCGGCTCGGAGCGATGTTCGACGCCGAGCTCCGGCGGAACTTCAGCAAGCACGACCTGGACCGCGCGTCGTTCGACGTGCTGGCGACGCTGCGGCGCAGCAACGACGAGCACAGCCTCACCCCGGCCGGGCTGATGCACTCGTCGATGGTCACCTCGGGAGCGATCAGCCAGCGGCTGGACCGGCTGGAGGCCCGCGGTCTGGTGACCCGCACGCCCAGCGAGACCGACCGGCGTGGGGTCCAGGTGACGCTGACGCAGGACGGCCTGGACCTGATCGACAAGGTGCTGCCGACCCACGTCGACACCGAGGAGCGTCTGCTCGCCGGTCTCCCGCCCGCCGATCGTGACCGGTTGGCCGGTCTGCTACGAGCCCTGTTGGAATCCCTCGGGGACAAGCGAGACTGAAGCCCTATGGCGGACCTCGGGAACGACTCGGTGGAGACGGAGTCGTTGCGCGCGGCCCTCATCAGGCATCTGGTCACCGAAGGGACGATCCACGACCAGCGCGTCGCCGCCGCGTTCCAGGCGGTGCCGCGGCACGTGTTCGTCCCGCAGGCGCCGCTCGACGTCGCGTACGCCGATGACGTCGTACTGATGAAACGCGACGGGTCCGGTGTGGTGACGAGCTCGGTGTCGCAGCCGAGCATCATCGCGTTGATGCTGGAGCAGGCGGCGATCCAGCCGGGGGACCGGGTGCTCGAGATCGGTTCGGGCGGCTACAACGCCGCACTGATGCGAGAGCTGGCTGGACCGACCGGCTCGGTGACCACGGTCGACATCGACCCGGAGGTGACCGACCGGGCACGGCTGTTGCTGGACGAGTCCGGGTACGGCGATGTCGCCGTCGTGCAGGCGGACGGCGCGTTCGGTGCTCCGGAGCGGGCGCCGTACGACCGGATCGTGGTGACAGTCACCGCATGGGAGATCGCGAGTGCTTGGCTGCGGCAACTGCGGCCGCGCGGGCGGATCGTCGTACCACTGCGGATGCGGGGGCAGACGCGGTCCGTCGCGTTCGATCGGGTCGGAGATCATCTGGAGAGCCGGTCCACCACGCTGTGTGGGTTCGTCAGCATGCAAGGGGCCGGGGCGAACTACGAGCGTCTTGTCCCGCTCGGCGAGCTGGAGTTGACGTTCGACGAGGACCAGGCGGGCGAGCCGCACCCGCGGGCCGACGTACTGGCGTTGCCGCGACTGCAGATGTGGTCCGGAGTGCAGGTGGATCGCGAGGAACCGTTGCTCGACCTCTACCTGTGGCTGGCCGGGACCTTGCCCGGGTACTGCGTGATGTCGAGCGGGGAGTGGTCGTGGGTCGCAGCGGTCGCGACCGCGGACAGTCTGGCCTACCTGTCGACGCGGCCCGCGTCGGACGGGTCATATGTCGAACTGGGGTGCGCCGGGCACGGACCGAGAGCACCTGAGCTGATCGACCGCATGCTCGACCAACTGCGGACGTGGGATGCGCGGCACCGGAACGGGCCCGGGCCGTCGTTCCAGGTTCATGCGCGGGCCGATGAGCTCCCGGCGGGCTTCCACATCGTCCGGAGAGACAGCTACATCACTGTGACGTGGGCGGAGTAGTCCCAGGCCGCGGCGGGTTGCTGACCGTCTGCCAGAGTTCGTCGATGTCGGACCGGTCGTCCGGCTCGGGCGTGTCCACCCAGCCACTGGCCCAGACGTTCTCCTCGCGGTCGTCGAGGTTGAAGATCGACTCCGCGAAGGCGGCCGAACCGACGTACCGCTCGTCGTCCTCGCCGGACTCGACCGCGTCGTCGGACTGCTCGGGAGCGCCGGCCTGTGGCGCCTTCGACGGCATCAGACCGCGGGCGTACGCCTGCGCTTCGAGGATCCCCAGCTCCCGCTGCTCGCCGAGCAGCCGGATCGCGGCGACCTCGTTGTTCGCGTTCATCAGCTCGCGCACCTTGGCGTCCAGGTCCGGGGTCGGCGTCGGCAGGTTGTTCTGCTGCGGCCGATGCGCCGGCGGCTGGTTGTACTGCGGTTGGCTGTACTGCGGTTGGCTGTACTGCGGGTTGTATTGCGGCTGGTAGTTGTACGGGGCCGGTTGGTAGGGGACCGCCGGGGGCCCGCCCTGGCCGGCGGCCTGGGTGAACTGGCCCTGGAACTGGACCGGCTGGTTGCCGCCCTGCTGGGCCTGGATCTTCTCGATCAGCGCCTGCATCCGCGGGTTCGGCTTGCCGTCGCGGCGGGTGGACTGCTGCCTGGCCTTGGTGATCAGGCTGACCACGATCATCACCACGACGAAGATCACGAACTGCGTCATCGCCGGCCTCCTGGCACCTCGGTGGGCGATCTGGATGTCCAGCCTAAGGCCACCGAGGTCTAGGGCCGGGCTCCTGGGCCGATGCGGGAATCGGAGGAAACGACAGTGACCGCTACAATCACGTGTTACCGCTGATCGATCCCGAAGGGTATACCCGCGTGGCAACGACGAACGACCTCAAGAACGGCATGGTGCTCGACCTGGACGGCCAGCTCTGGTCCGTCGTGTGGTTCCAGCATCACAAGCCGGGCAAGGGCGGCGCCGTCGTCCGGACCAAGCTGAAGAACGTGCTGTCCGGCAAGGTGGTGGACAAGACCTTCAACGCCGACGTGAAGGTCGAGATCGCCACGGTCGACAAGCGTGACATGACCTACCTGTACAACGACGGTACGGCCTACGTCTTCATGGACAAGTCGACCTATGACCAGCTCCAGATCCAGCCCGAGGTCGTCGGCGACGCCTCGCACTTCCTGCTGGAGAACCAGGACGCGATCGTCGCGGTCCACGACGACCTGCCGCTGTACGTCGAGCTGCCGGCCTCGGTCGAGCTCGTCGTCGAGTACACCGAGCCGGGCCTGCAGGGCGACCGGTCCAGCGGCGGCACCAAGCCGGCCCGCCTGGAGACCGGGTACGACATCCAGGTGCCGCTGTTCCTGACGACCGGCGAGAAGGTCAAGGTGGACACCCGGACCGGGGACTACCTCGGCCGCGTCACCTCCTGACCGCGCAGTACTAGGAAAAGACAGGACAACAGCAGATGTCTGCCCGGAGCAAGGCGCGCAAGCGCGCGCTCGACGTGTTGTTCGAGTCGGAGGTCAGGGGGCTGCCGGTCGGTGGCACCCTGGCCGACCGGGTGGCCGACAACGACCCGCCGGTGAACGAGTTCACCGTGGCGCTGGTCGAGGGAGTCGCGAAGCACGCTGAGCAGATCGACGACCTGCTGGAGACGCACTCGGTCGGCTGGACGCTGGACCGGATGCCGGCGGTCGACCGGAACATCCTCCGGATCGGTGCCTACGAGCTGCTGTTCGACGACCAGGTCCCGGACGTGGTCGCGGTGAGCGAGGCGGTCGCGCTGGCGCGCGATCTGTCGACGGACGAGTCGCCGACGTTCGTGAACGGCCTGCTGGCCAGGCTGCTGCAGTTGAAGCCCACCCTGGGCGTCTGAGAGTGCGAGGGGGGCGAGCCCTCTCCATCCTCTGTCTCGGTCCGCTGTCATGGCCCGGTGACCGTCTCGGTACGGTCCCGGGCCGCTGGTGCGTCCCCGGGTCCGGGCGGGTGGGTGAGGTGGATACCCGCCACTTGGACCTTCAGTTTTTACTGCGTTTGTTGCTGGTACCGCTCTGTTCGGTCAACTGAGGAAGGCGGGCGGCCGCGGGCCAGCTGCTACAAGCCCCGACCGTCTGGTGCCTTCAGTCAGTCAGCACAGCATCAGGCGCCGGCGGCCTCGGACGGTTCCTCGACCTCACCCTTCGCCTCCGGGTTCAGCACACCCCAGGAGATGAAGCGCTCGGTCAGCGTCGTCGGCGACTCGTCGTAGATGACCGCGAGCGTCCGCATGTCGTCCTGACGGATCGACAGCACCTTGCCGTTGTAGTCCCCACGCTGAGCCTGGATCGTGGCCGCGTACCGCGTCAGCGGACCGGCCTCGCTCGCGTCGAGGTGTTGCAGAGCCTCCAGGTCGAGAATCAACCGGGGCGGAGCCGCGGCCGCAGCCGCTGCGCTGGCGGACCCAGGAAGCAGTTCACGGATCGGAACGCCGTAGAAATCGGCGAGCTCCGCGAGCTTCTGGACCGTGACGGCTCGATCGCCGCGCTCGTACGAGCCGACGACGACCGCCTTCCAGCGACCCTTGGACTTCTCTTCTACGCCATGCAGCGACAGTCCTTGCTGCTGGCGGATGGCACGTAGCTTGCCACCCAGTGTCTTCGCGTATTCGCTAGGCACGCTGGTTCTTCCCTCCGACTAGTTTCGTCATGTCCGGCCCGCCGGAACGGGCCGGGTAGGTGAAACCCCCCTCGATTACACAGAGTAACATTAGGCCGGGCGGGAGGCCAGCGTCAAGACGGCGTGTCACTTCCGATACCATGTCAAGCGGTCCGAACGTCCTTTAAAGACCCGTCCCGAGAGGCGGGAAAGGAGGAACGGTAGCGATGAGCCCTGCCCAGAGCGCAGAGCAACCCGAGCTCGCGCAGCCGCCGAAACACAGCGGCCGCGAGGTTCTCGACGCTTCCGATATTTCCCGGGCACTGACCCGGATCGCCCACGAGATCCTCGAGCGGAACCGCGGCGCCGACCCGGTCGTCCTGCTCGGCATCCCGACCCGCGGCGTCCCGCTGGCGCAGCGGGTGTCCGCCCGGATCCAGGCCGTCGAGGGGCAGAGTGTGCCCACAGGGTCACTCGATGTGACGATGTACCGCGACGACATCGGTCTCAAACCGCCCCGTGGCCTGGAGCACACCGACATCCCGGCGGACGGGATCGACGGCAAGGTCGTCGTACTGGTCGACGACGTGCTGTTCTCCGGCCGCACCATCCGCGCGGCGCTCGACGCGCTCGGCGACATCGGCCGGCCGCGGGCCGTGCAGCTGGCGGTCCTGGTCGACCGCGGCCACCGCGAACTGCCGATCCGTGCCGACTACGTGGGCAAGAACCTGCCCACCTCGCTCGTGGAGCGCGTCACCGTGCACCTCGAGGAGTTCGACGGCGAGGACGCCGTGCTGATCGCGGACAAGGGAGCGAAGGGCTGATGAAGCACCTGCTGAGCGCCGGCGACCTGAGTCGCGACGAGGCGCAGCTGATCCTCGACACCGCCGAGGAGATGCGGTCGCTGGCCGACCGCCCGATCAAGAAGCTGCCCGCGCTGCGCGGGCGCACCGTGGTGAACCTGTTCTTCGAGGACTCCACCCGGACCCGGATCTCGTTCGAGGCGGCCGCCAAGCGGCTGTCGGCGGATGTGATCAACTTCTCCGCCAAGGGTTCGAGCGTGAGCAAGGGGGAGAGCCTCAAGGACACCGCGCTGACCCTGCAGGCGATGGGCGCCGACGGCGTCGTCTGCCGGCACGGCTCGTCCGGCGCGCCGCACCTGCTGGCGAAGTCGGGCTGGATGACCGGCTCGGTGGTGAACGCCGGCGACGGCACCCACGAGCACCCCACGCAGGCGCTGCTGGACGCGTTCACGATGCGCCGCCACCTCGGGTCGCTGGAGGGCCGGCGGATCACGATCGTCGGCGACGTCCTGCACTCCCGGGTCGCCCGGTCGAACGTGTTGCTGCTGTCGACGCTGGGCGCCGAGGTCACCGTGGTCGCCCCGCCGACGCTGCTGCCGGTGGACATGACGAGCTGGCCGTGCGTCACGTCGTACGACTTCGACGCGGTGCTGCCGAAGAGCGACGCGGTGATGATGCTGCGAGTGCAGCGGGAGCGGATGAACGACGCGTTCTTCCCGAGCGCCCGCGAGTACACCCGCCGCTACGGCCTGGACAAGCCCCGGATGGCGCAGCTGCCGGACGAGGCGATCGTGCTGCACCCGGGCCCGATGAACCGCGGGATGGAGATCAGCGCCGAGGTCGCCGACTCCACCCGCTCGGTGATCGTCGAGCAGGTCACGAACGGCGTGGCGATCCGGATGGCCGTCCTTTATCTGCTGTTGTCAGGTAGTAACGAAGAGGAGCAGAACGCATGACCGCACACCTGATCACCGGAGCCAAGATCGTGGGCGGTGAGGTGGCGGATCTGCTGATCGACAACGGCGAGATCGTTGCTGTCGGCACCAACCTGGACGCAGCCCCGGACGCGACGACGATCGACGCCACCGGGCTGATCGCGCTGCCCGGCCTGGTCGACCTGCACACCCACCTGCGCGAGCCCGGGCGCGAGGACGCCGAGACGGTGTTCACCGGCACGCGGGCCGCGGCCAAGGGCGGGTTCACCGCGGTCTTCGCGATGGCCAACACCGACCCGGTCGCGGACACCGCGGGCGTCGTCGAGCAGGTCTGGCGCCTCGGCCGCGACGCCGGGTACGCCGATGTGTACCCGATCGGCGCGGTGACGGTCGGCCGGAAGGGCACGCAGCTCGCCGAGCTCGGCGCGATGGCGGACTCGGCGGCCCGCGTCCGGGTCTTCTCCGACGACGGCGACTGTGTCTGGGACGCCGCGCTGATGCGTCGCGCGCTGGAGTACGTGAAGGCGTTCGACGGCGTGATCGCGCAGCACGCGCAGGAGCCGCGGCTCACCCAGGGCGCGCAGATGAACGAGGGCGCGCTGTCCGGCGTCCTCGGCCTGACCGGCTGGCCGAGTGTCGCCGAGGAGGCGATCATCGCGCGCGACATCCTGCTGAACGCGCACGTCGGCTCGAAGCTGCACATCTGCCACCTGTCGACCAAGGGCTCGGTGGAGATCGTCCGCGCCGCCAAGCGCCGCGGCCTCGAGGTGACCGCCGAGGTCACGCCGCACCACCTGCTGCTGACCGAGGACCTGGCCGCCTCCTACAACCCGGTGTACAAGGTGAACCCGCCGCTGCGCACCAAGGCGGACGTCGAGGCGGTCCGCGAGGGCCTGGCCGACGGCACCATCGACATCGTCGCCACCGACCACGCGCCGCACCCGGTCGAGGACAAGGACTGCGAGTGGAGCGCCGCCGCGTTCGGTATGACCGGGCTGGAGACCGCGCTGAGCGTCGTACAGCAGGCGATGGTCGACACCAACCTGCTCACCTGGGCCGATGTCGCGGACCGGATGAGCTACCGCCCGGCCGCGATCGGCCAGGCGGCCGAGCAGGGGCGTCCGCTGGAAGCCGGCGCGCCGGCGAACGTCGTGCTCTACGACCCGCGCATCGAGCAGACCGTCGTACCGGACGCATCGGTGTCGCTGTCGCGGAACACGCCGTTCGAGGGGATGACGCTGCCGGGCAAGGTCGTCGCGACGTTCCTCCGCGGGACGCCGGCCGTCCTGGACGGTGAATTGACCCGGTGAAGGCCTTCCTGGGCGTTCTGGGCACGCTGCTGGTCCTGGCAGCGGGCTACTTCGGTATGTACCGGGGCTGGCGCAACCGCCAGACCCGGCAGGCCGACCTCGCGCCGTTGCCCGCGGTGCCTGAGGAGAAGACGCGCGGCGTCGAGGGCGTCTACGTCGCGACCACCACGGCCGGCGACTGGATGGACCGGATCGCCGTGCACGAACTGGGCGTCCGCAGCATCGCGGACCTGGCCGTCAGTGCGGACGGCCTGATCTTCCACCGGCAGGGCGCGGCGGATGTGTTCATCCCCGCGGACCAGGTGACCGGCGTCCGGACCGACCGTGGGATCGCCGGCAAGGTGACCGCGGAGAAGTCCGGCCTGGTCGTGGTCACCTGGACTCACGACGGCCACCAGCTCGACACCGGCTTCCGCCCGCGTCGCAAGGCCGACACCGCCGCCCTGACCGCATCCATCTCGACCCTGATCGGAGCACAATGAGCCAGCCCGCTTTGCTGGTCCTCGAGGACGGCCGGTCGTTCGCCGGTACGTCGTACGGGGCAACTGGAGAGACCTTCGGCGAGGCGGTGTTCACCACCGGGATGACCGGATACCAGGAGACACTGACCGACCCGTCGTACCACCGCCAGATCGTCACCCAGACCGCGCCGCACATCGGCAACACCGGGATCAACGACGAGGACGACGAGTCGCAGAAGATCTGGGTCTCCGGGTACGTCGTCCGCGACCCCGCCCGGGTCCCGTCGAACTGGCGCGCCAAGCGGTCGCTCGACGACCAGCTGAAGGCGCAGGACATCGTCGGCATCTCCGGGATCGACACCCGCGCCCTGACCCGCCACCTGCGTGAGCGCGGCGCGATGCGGGCCGGGATCTCCACCGAGATCCTGGACCCGGCGGAGCTGCTCGCGAAGGTGCTCGAGCAGCCGCCGATGGTCGGTGCCGACCTCGCCACCGAGGTGACGACCTTCGAGCCCTACGTCGTCCCGGCCGAGGGCGAGAAGCGGTTCACCGTGGTCGCGCTCGACCTCGGGATCAAGTCGATGACGCCGAAGCGGATGGCCGAACGCGGTATCGAGGTACACGTGCTGCCGGCCACGGCCGCACTCGAGGAAGTCCTCGCGGTGAACCCGGACGGCATCTTCATGAGCAACGGCCCCGGCGACCCGGAGACCACCGAGCACCCGACCACGCTGCTCAAGCGGCTGCTCGAGCAGGACAAGCCGTACTTCGGGATCTGCTTCGGCAACCAGGTGTTCGGCCGGGCCCTCGGACTCGGCACGTTCAAGCTCAAGTACGGGCACCGCGGGATCAACCAGCCGGTGCTCGACCGGGCCACCGGCAAGGTCGAGATCACCGCGCAGAACCACGGGTTCGCGGTCGACGCGCCGATCGATCAGACCGTCGAGACGCCGTACGGAACGGCTGAGGTCAGCCACGTCTCGCTCAACGACAGCGTCGTCGAAGGACTCAAGCTCACCGGCAAGGACGGCCGGGTGCTCGCGTTCTCCGTGCAGTACCACCCCGAAGCGGCAGCAGGGCCTCACGACTCGGCCTACCTGTTCGACCGGTTCGTCGAGCTGATGACTGTTCATTCGGAGAACGAAGGGGGGCGGAACTGATGCCGCGCCGTACAGACATCGAGTCGGTCCTCGTGATCGGCTCCGGCCCGATCGTGATCGGCCAAGCCTGTGAGTTCGACTACTCCGGGACCCAGGCCTGCCGGGTGCTGCGGGAGGAGGGCTTCCGCGTCGTCCTGGTGAACTCCAACCCGGCCACGATCATGACCGACCCGGAGTTCGCCGACGCCACGTACGTCGAGCCGATCACCCCGGAGTACGTCGAGAAGGTGATCGAGAAGGAGCGCCCGAACGCGCTGCTCGCGACGCTGGGCGGCCAGACCGCGCTGAACGCGGCGATCGCGCTGCACGACAACGGGGTCCTGGAGAAGTACGGCGTCGAGCTGATCGGCGCGTCGGTCGACGCGATCCAGCGCGGTGAGAACCGGGAGTCGTTCAAGCAGATCGTCGAGAAGCTCGGCGCGGAGGTCGCCCGCTCGGTGATCTGCCACACGCTGGACGACGTGATGGGCGCCGCGGACCAGCTCGGGTACCCGCTGGTCGTCCGGCCGTCGTTCACGATGGGCGGCGTCGGCAGCGGGATGGCGTACGACGAGGCCGACCTGCGCCGGATCGCCGGCGCCGGCCTGCACGCCTCGCCGACCACCGAGGTGCTGATCGAGGAATCGATCCTCGGGTGGAAGGAGTACGAGCTGGAGGTGATGCGCGACAAGGCCGACAACGTCGTGATCATCTGCTCGATCGAGAACGTCGACCCGATGGGGGTGCACACCGGTGACTCGATCACGGTCGCGCCGGCGATGACGCTGACCGACCGCGAGTACCAGGTGATGCGGGACCTCGCGATCGGCATCATCCGCGAGGTCGGGGTCGACACCGGCGGCTGCAACATCCAGTTCGCGGTGAACCCGGCCGACGGCCGGCTGATCGTGATCGAGATGAACCCGCGGGTGTCGCGGTCCTCGGCGCTGGCGTCGAAGGCGACCGGCTTCCCGATCGCGAAGATCGCCGCCAAGGTGGCGATCGGCTACACCCTGGACGAGATTCCGAACGACATCACCAAGCAGACCCCGGCCAGCTTCGAGCCGACGCTGGACTACGTCGTGGTGAAGGTGCCGCGGTTCGCGTTCGAGAAGTTCCCGGCCGCGGACGCGACGCTGACCACGCACATGAAGAGCGTCGGCGAGGCGATGGCGATCGGCCGCAACTACACCGAGGCGCTGCAGAAGGCGCTGCGCTCGCTGGAGAAGCCGGAGGCCCGGTTCTCCTGGAAGGGCCAGCCGGCGACGGACCTGGAGCCGTTGCTGGAGGCGATCAAGACCCCGCAGGACGGACGGCTGCGGATCGTGATGGACGCGATCCGGGCCGGCGCGACGCCGGAGCAGATCTTCGACGCGACGAAGATCGACCCGTGGTTCGTCGACCAGCTGTACCTGATCCACGAGACCGCGCTGCAGGTCGCGGCCGCGCCGCGGCTGACGCCCGAGGTGATCAAGCTCGCCAAGCGGCACGGGTTCTCCGACCTGCAGCTGGCCGAGATCCGCGGGCTCACCGAGGACGTGGTCCGCGGCGTCCGGCAGGCGCTCGGGATCCGGCCGGTCTACAAGACGGTCGACACCTGCGCGGCCGAGTTCAAGGCCGAGACGCCGTACCACTACTCGTCGTACGACGAGGAGTCCGAGGTCGCGCCGCGGACCGAGCCGGCCGTGCTGATCCTCGGCTCCGGGCCGAACCGGATCGGGCAGGGTATCGAGTTCGACTACTCCTGCGTGCACGCGTCGATGGCGCTGCGCGAGGCCGGTTACTGCACGATCATGGTGAACTGCAACCCGGAGACGGTCTCGACCGACTACGACACCTCCGACCGGCTGTACTTCGAGCCGCTCACCTGCGAGGACGTGCTCGAGATCGTGTACGCCGAGATGCAGGCGGGCCCGGTGGCCGGCGTGATCGTCCAGCTCGGCGGCCAGACGCCGCTCGGGCTGGCGCAGCGACTCGCGGATGCCGGCGTACCGATCGTCGGGACGTCGCCGGAGGCGATCCACCTGGCCGAGGAGCGGGGCGCGTTCGGCAAGGTGCTCGCGGACGCGCAGCTGCCGGCGCCGAAGCACGGCACGGCGATGTCCGCCGACGAGGCGCACGCGGTGGCGGAGGAGATCGGGTTCCCGGTGCTCGTCCGGCCGTCGTACGTGCTTGGTGGTCGCGGGATGGAGATCGTCTACAGCTCGGCCGAGCTGAGCGCGGCGCTGGGCCGGCTGAGCGCCGGATCGGTCTCGTGGGAGCACCCGGTGCTGATCGACCGGTTCCTCGACGACGCGGTCGAGATCGACGTCGACGGCCTGTACGACGGCAACGAGCTGTTCCTCGGTGGCGTGATGGAGCACATCGAGGAGGCCGGGGTGCACTCGGGCGACTCGTCCTGCGCGCTGCCGCCGATCACGCTCGGGAACGCGGACATCGAGAACATCCGCCGGTCCACCGAGGCGATCGCCCGCGGCGTCGGCGTGCGGGGTCTGCTGAACGTCCAGTACGCGCTCGCCGGCGACGTGCTGTACGTGCTGGAGGCGAACCCGCGGGCGTCCCGGACGGTGCCGTTCGTGTCGAAGGCGACCGCGACGCCGCTGGCGAAGGCCGCGGCCCGCGTGATGCTCGGGGCGACCATCGCCGACCTGCGCGGCGAGGGCATGCTGCCGGCCGAGGGCGACGGCGGCACGCTGCCGCCGACCACGCCGATCGCGGTGAAGGAGGCCGTGATGCCGTTCAACCGGTTCCGGACCATCGACGGTTCGTCCGTCGACACGGTGCTCGGGCCGGAGATGAAGTCGACCGGCGAGGTGATGGGGATCGACGACACCTTCGGCACGGCGTTCGCGAAGTCGCAGGCGGGGGCGTCGCAGCCGCTGCCGGGTGACGGCAAGGTGTTCGTGTCGGTCGCGAACCGGGACAAGCGGCACATGATCTTCCCGGTCAAGCGGCTCGCGGATCTCGGCTTCCAGATCTACGCCACCGAGGGCACCGCGGACGTGCTGCGGCGCAACGGGGTCGAGGCGGTCACGGTCCGCAAGAGCAGCCAGGGCCCGGGCCCCAACGGTGAGCCGACGATCGTCCAGATGGTCCAGGACGGTGAGCTGAACCTGATCGTCAACACCCCGATCGGGATCACCCAGGGCGGTTCGCCGCGGCTCGACGGGTACGAGATCCGGAGCGCGGCGGTGGCGCGGAACATCCCGTGCATCACCACCGTGCAGGGGCTCGCGGCGGCGGTCCAGGGCATCGAGGCGCAGCGGGCCGGCGATATCGGCGTCCGCTCGCTGCAGGACTGGGTGCCGAGGATCCACGGTGTCTGAGCTGTACGATCCAGCGCTCCCGGCGCGGCAGCGTGGCCGGAGGTCGGCGTACGAGCGGGTGGTCCGGCCGGTGCTGTATCGGCTGGGTCGCGGTGACGCGGAGGTCGCGCACGAGCAGACGCTCGCCGGCCTCCGCCTGCTCGGCCGCATCCCCGGCGCCGCGCGCGCCGGGGCGCGGCTGTCCGGCACCCCCGCGCCCCGGACCGTCTTCGGCGTCCGCTTCCCGTCACCGGTCGGGCTGGCGGCCGGCATGGACAAGAACGGGATCGCCCTGCGCGCGTGGCCCGCGATCGGCTTCGGCTTCGTCGAGGTCGGGACCGTCACGGCCCACCCACAACCGGGCAACGAGAAGCCGCGGTTGTTCCGCCTCGTCGACCACGAGGCGGTCATCAACCGGATGGGCTTCAACAACCTCGGCAGCGAGGCGCTGGCCGCGCGACTGGCGGCGTACGGCGATCTCGGGTACCCGCTCGGGATCTCGATCGGGAAGTCGAAGATCACGCCGCTCGAGGAGGCGGTCGAGGACTACGTGACCTCGCTGCGCCGGCTCTACCGGTACGGCGACTACTTCGCGGTCAACGTGTCGTCGCCGAACACCCCGGGACTGCGTGCACTGCAGGACGCCGGGCACCTCCGCGAACTGCTGACGGCGCTGCGCACCGAGGCCGCTTCGCTGAGTGTGACCGGGCTGGCGCCGAAACCGATCCTGGTGAAGATCGCCCCCGACCTGACGACGTCAGCGATCGACGAACTGCTGCAGGTCTGCACCGACGTCGGCGTCGCCGGCATCATCGCCACCAACACCACGATCGGCCGCCCCGGTGTCGAGTCACACCCGCTGGCCGGCGAGACCGGCGGTCTGTCCGGGCGCCCGCTGACCGAGACCTCGGCCAAGATCGTCGCGCACATCCACGCACAGACCGGGGGAGCGCTGCCGATCATCGGCGTCGGCGGCATCCTCGAACCTGCCGACGCCACCCGCCTGTTCGACGCGGGCGCGAGCCTCGTCCAGGTGTACTCGGGCCTGATCTACCGCGGCCCCGGACTGATCCGGAAGATCAACAGGAGCTTGCCTTGAGCAACGAGACCTTGGAGAGCGACATGCGGAACAAACCGTTCGGCGCCCGCCTGCGCGCCGCCATGGACACCCGTGGTCCGCTGTGTGTCGGCATCGACCCGCACGCGCACCTGCTGGACGCCTGGGGCCTGCCGGACACCCCGGAAGGGCTGGCGTCGTTCACGTACGGCGTCGTCGACGCGCTCGCCGACCGGGTCGCGGTGTTCAAGCCGCAGTCCGCGTTCTTCGAGCGCTTCGGGTCGGCGGGGATCGCCGTTCTCGAGCAGGCCACGATCCGGCTGCGGGAGGCCGGTGCGCTGGTGATCATCGACGCCAAGCGCGGTGACATCGGTACCACGATGGCCGGCTACGCGTCGGCGTACCTCTCGGAGAAGGGGCCGCTGGCGTGTGACGCGCTGACGGTCAGCCCGTACCTCGGATTCGGCTCGCTGCAGCCGGCCATCGACGAGGCCCGCGAGTCCGGTGCCGGCCTGTTCGTGCTGGCCCTCACCTCGAACCCCGAGGGCCCGCAGTTCCAGTCCGCGCGGACGGCGGACGGCTCGACCGTCGGAGGTGCCGTGCTGGACGGTCTGCGCGAGCTGAACGCGGACGCCGACGGGCTCGGCTCGTTCGGTGCGGTGGTTGGTGCGACCATCAATCCGACCACGGAGAACCTCGATATCAACGGCCCCCTGCTCGCGCCCGGGCTGGGTGCGCAGGGCGGGACCGCCGAGGGCCTGAAGAAGGTGTTCGGGTCCGCCGTACGCAACGTCGTCGCGGCGAGCTCGCGGGAGATCCTCGGCGCCGGCCCGACCGCGACCGCCCTGCAGGATGCGGCCGACCGCGCGAACACGGCGTACCGGACGGCGCTCGGCTACTGAAAAACGCCGGAAAAACCGGTAGAATATGAATCAGCAAATCCCGCGAGCCATTTTCGCGGGATTTGCTGATTTCTCTTGAATTACCGCCTGCCGGCGTGCGATCTTCCTGCGTATGTCGGTTCTGCGCAGGTGCGAGCGTTTCTACACAGAAGTCCTGCGGCCGCAAGTGGACGGGCCGTACAGCGCGGCGCTGCTGGGCCGCGGCTCGGAAGTCCTCGGGTACGACGACGCGATGTCGACCGACCACAACTGCGAGTCCCGCGCGTTATTGTTCGTCCCTGAGGGTGCGGAGATCCAGCCCGAGATTCCGGAGACCTTCGAGGGTTTCCCGGCGTTGGTCGAGATCCACACGCTGCGCGGCTATTTCCGCGACCAACTGGTGATCGACATCGATCTGCCGTTGACGCCGCGGGATTGGTTGACGTTTCCCGAGTCGATTCTGGGCCAACTCACCGCAGGCGCTGTTTTCCACGACGACCTCGGGTTGGCGGCGGTGCGTGACCGGCTCGCGTATTACCCGGACGACGTCTGGCGTTATCTGATGATCACCGCCTGGTGGTGCGTCCATCCGGAGATGAACCTGGTCGGCCGTTCCGGATCGGTGGGGGACGAACTCGGGTCGGCGTTGATCGGCGCTCAGCTGGTCCAGGATCTGATGCGGTTGTGCTTCCTGATCGAGCGCCGGTACGCGCCGTACCGCAAGTGGTTCGGTACGGCGTTCGGTCGGCTGTCCTGTGGGCCGGCGATGACGCCGGTGCTGCGCGAGGTCTTGCGGGCGGAGACGTGGCAGCGGCGCGAGGAAGCGCTGATGGCGGCGTACCGCGCGGTCGGGGAGCTGCACAATCGGCTCGGCGTCACGGCTCCCGTCGAGATGAGCGTGGAGCAGATGTGCGGCCGGCCGTTCAAGGTCCTGTGGGGAGACTTCCTGGGCGCCCTCGACGCCGGGATCAAGGACCCCGAGGTACGACGCCTTGCCGAACGCTGGCCGGTCGGCGGGATCGAGCAGATCCGGAACGTGTTGTGGAAACCGTCGGATCGGCGTCACCTGGTCGAGCTGCTGGACTCCTGATAGAGCTTCCTCAGCAGGCCGACCGCCGCCTCGGTCGCCGGGTGGGGATCTTCCCGATTCCAGATCAGGTGTACGTCGACCGGCGGCGCATCCCGCACCGGACGATAGGTCACCCCGTCCCGGCGGTACTGCGTCGTGGTCGCCTGCGGGGTCATCCCGACGCATCGACCCGAGGCGATGGCCGCCAGCCAGTCGTCGACGTCCTGGGTGTACTCCAGCGCCGGTCGGGCGTCCTCCGGCCAGAGATCGGCCGTGGTGCTGCCGGTACGGCGATCGATGACGAGGGTGCGGTCGCGGAGCTGGTCGAGGGTCACCGACCGCTTGCGCGTCAACGGGTCGTCGGCCGGCAGAGCGCAGTACCGCTGCTCCTGGGTGAGGAGCACGTGGGCGAAGCGGCGCAGGTCGAGGTGGCTGCGGACGACCGCGAGGTCGCAGAGGCCCTCCGCGAGGCCGCCGGTCGTGGTGTTGGTGCGGATCAGCTGGAGCTCGACGCCGGGGTGGTTGGCGGCCCACCGGCGCTGGAACTCGCGCGTGTGGCTGCCGAACGCCGACCACGCGTGTCCGACCCGAAGGCGGGTGTGACCACTGGTCGCCTCGGCGACCAACTCGTCGAGCTCGGCGAGGATGTGGCGCGCGCGAGCGAGCACCCGCACGCCGGCGGTGGTCGGCGTCAGGGAACGGCTCGTGCGATGCAGGAGCCGTACGCCGAGCTCGCGCTCCAGGGCGAGGAGGTTCCGCGACACCGCGGCCTGCGAAATACCCAGCTCGATGGCCGCGTCGGTGAACGTGCCGGAGTCCACGATCTCGACGAGACATCGCAGCTGCCGGATATCCATGACTCCAGCGTATAGATTCGCGACGCGATGCATTTTGCGCATCTCACCCGGGGACCGACTCTCGTCAGCGTGAGGCGAAATCGGTTGGTCGGTGTGGCGATGATGCTCGGGAGTGGACTCTCGACGCAGATCGGTGCGTCCGTGGCGGCGCTGGCGTTCCCGGTGATCGGTCCGGCAGGTGTGGTGGCGATCCGGCAATGGGTGGCGGCGATCGTGCTGCTCGCGGTCGGCCGGCCGCGGTTGCGGTCGATCACGGCCCGGCAGTGGCGGCCAGTGGTGGGTCTGGCGGCGGTGTTCGCGGTGATGAACCTGTCGCTGTACACGGCCATCGACCGGGTCGGGCTCGGGCTCGGCGTGACGCTGGAGTTCCTCGGTCCACTGGCCGTCGCGTTGCTCGGGTCGCGGCGAGTACTCGACCTGGTGTGTGCGCTGGTCGCGGCGCCGGCGGTGCTGCTGCTGATGCGGCCGCAGGCGACGACGGACTACCTCGGGATCGGGCTGGGACTGCTGGCCGCGATGTGCTGGGCGTTCTACATCCTGCTGAACCGTGTCGTCGGGAGAGAGTTGCCGGGCGCAACGGGTTCGGCCGTGGCCGCCGGGCTGTCCGGGCTCGCGTACGTGCCGATCGGTGCCGTCGTGCTCTGGCATCATCCGCCGACGGCCGCCGCGGCGTCGTACGCGCTGGTGGCCGGGGTGATGTCGTCCGCGGTGCCGTTTCTCGTTGACCTGTTGACGTTGCGCAGGGTTCCCGCGCAGTTCTTCGGGGTGTTCATGAGCGTGAACCCGGTGCTGGCGGCAATGGTCGGGCTGGTGGTGCTGCACCAGCGGCCGGCGGTCCTCGACTGGGTGGCGATCCTGGTGATCGTCGCGGCGAACGCGGTGGCGGTCTCGTTCGGGCGCGACGCGGCAGATCACAACCCGGTTCCAGTCACGCCGTGCGATGTTCTTCACGGCGTGCCGGAGCTCGCGATGACCCCGGCGTTCGGAAAGGTGTCCGCGGACGGGGAGCAACGGTCTTCCCGCGCGACACAGTAAGGAACACGATGCGGAAGCTCGCAGCCCTCGCGGCCGTTGTGACGATGAGTGTTGGCACCCTGACGGCCTGCTCGGGCGGCAACTACTGCGACAACCTCAAGGGCTACGTCGACTCGGCGAAGGGCGTCGACATCAAGGACTCCGACCAGGTCGGCAAGATGCTGGACTCGATGAAGAAGGTGTCGAAGTCCGCGCCGGACGACCTGAAGGACGACTGGAAGGTCGTCATCGACTACGCGGAGAAGGCCCAGGACGCCAAGGGCGACACGAACAAGCTGCTGGAACTCGCGAAGTCTGACGGCCCCAAGATCCAGACCTCGATGGAGGCCATCACCAAGCAGGCCAAGGACACTTGCAAGATGGACCTCCCGGGCGCCGGCAACAACTGATCCGGGCAGTGGGACGGCGCGGCGCGCCGTCCCACTGCGATCACGGAGTGTAGATCGAAGCGCGCAAGTCGGATGAGGTCAGTCCGGCGTCGATGAAGATCATCCCGGTCGTCTCGTCGGGGTCGTACTTCCGGTCACCGTCCTTGTCCTCCCAAGTGGCGCCGGACAGAGTCCCGCGGGCGTCGACGGTCCCGGTGCTGGTCGTTCGGTAGACCGGTCCGCCGGAGTCACCGGGCCGGACCGCCTTCGCGTCGGTGTAAATCCACGAGTTGTACAGCGGTGCGCCGTGCATCAGGATCGTCCCGCTGCCGCCTCCGGACGTCCTTCCGTAGAACGCGATGGCCTGCCCCTCCGCGTTGACGGTGGCGGTGGTAACGATCCGCTCTTCGACCGCGCCGGCAGACAGCCGAACCCAGATGCTCGCATTGAACGACGTACCTGGGTACGGCGTTCATGAGCGTGACGTCAAGCGTCCCGGTCCCGTCCTGACTGCGCTTTCCGAGCCATCTGCCGTTGTTGGACCAGTCGTTGTACGGGTCGGACGAGGTCGGCGCGACGCAATGCTTCGCCGTACTCCCGAGCACTGCGCCGCCCCAGGTCCGCCAGGTGAAGCCTTCCGTGCAGCCCGAGGAACTGCTACCGCTGTTCCAGCCATCGATCCAGTTCCCACCGGTCCAGCCCCCTCTGTCGTCGGCAGGCGACCCAGCCATGTCGGCGACACCGCCAAGGCTGACGGTCACGAACGGTTTGAAGGCGGCAGGTACACGGTCGTAGATCTCGTTGACGTGATCGCTGACAAGGACCACCAGGCTGTGATCGCCCGGATGGATGAACGTAATGTCCCCGGCGTAGTCGCCCGCCCAGGTCGAAGTCGTTCGCGACAGTTGGCGGACCTTGTCCGCAGCGGTCGGGATGTCGAACGAATGCCTCGCGATCGCGTTCCGGCGGATCGGCTCCGGACTTTTCGCGTCGGCGTCCGTCACGCCGACCACGCCCATTGCCGTCGACAGCGTTGCCAAGACGCCGGCCAGAGTTGCTGTGCGCAGACGTGTCACCGGTCACCACCCCTTTGCCTCACGGATCGGGCGCTGGCCGGATGCGTTCGCCCTGATGGTCGAAGTGGTTCAGGGGCCGGTTCCGGTGGGCAAGCGGTTGCTCACAGATTGCACCTTGCTGCAGATGCCGGTCCTGTTCGCATCCGGTGGACGGCGGAACGTATTCGTTTCGGATGGTTTGGTGACTCCCGGTAGCGTCGGCCGGACACGACCTCCCGACCCCCGAGGATGAAGCCGTGAAGCGTTCTCTCGCCCTTGTCGCCACCCTGGCCGCCGGAGCCGGTGTCCTGACCGCCTGCACCGACGAGCAGGCCTACTGTGTGGACCTCGCCAAGTACGCCGCCAAGGCGGTCGACGTCGACCCGCAGAAGCCGGTCGACTACGTGAAGATCCTGGACGACGCGAAGAAGCTCCAGCAGTCCGCGCCGACGGATGTGAAGGACGACTGGGGTGTCGTCGCCGGCTTCGCGGAGAAGGCGAAGCAGGCCGGTTCGGACCGGGTCGAGCTGGCGAAGCTGAGCAAGGAGACGGGCGCGGTGATGACGGCGTACAAGAACATCTCCAGCCAGGCGAAGGACAGCTGCAAGGTCGACCTCCCGGCGCTGAACTGATCAACTGATCGTTCCAAACGCAGGCTTGCCGCGCGACTCCCTGCACCGCGACCCGGCCGAGGGCTGTACCCGTGTTAGGTTCCCATGCGAAGCCATACAACGGGACAGGTGAAACGGTGCCACTTCCTACTTTGACCCCAGAGCAGCGTGCGGCAGCTCTGGACAAGGCCGCGGCGGCGCGGCGTGAACGAGCCGAGATCAAGAACCGGATCCGGCATTCGGGAGCGTCTCCGACGGAGGTGCTCCACGAGGGGCAGACCAACGAGGTCATCGGCAAGATGCGGGTCAGCCAGCTGCTGCAGTGCATCCCGGGCGTCGGCAAGGTCCGCGCCCAGCAGATCATGGAGCGGGCGGGGATCTCGGAGACGCGGCGGGTGCGCGGCCTCGGCTCGAACCAGATCGCCGCGCTCGAGCGCGAATTCGCTGAGTGAAGCTGAGTGATCCAGGGTGAGCCAGACCGAAATGCTGCCCGGTTCGTTGGACACTGGTGTGACCATGACCACGCACCCAGGTGAGACCCCGGCCCGGCTGACCGTGCTGGCCGGGCCGACGGCGGTGGGCAAGGGGACCGTCGCGGCGGACATCCGCGAGCGGTTCCCGGATGTCTGGATCTCGGTCTCGGCGACTACCCGCAAGCCCCGGCCGAACGAGGTGCACGGCGTGCACTACCTGTTCGTGTCCGACGCCGAGTTCGACCGGATGATCGCCGACGGCGAGCTGCTCGAGTGGGCGGTGGTGCACAAGGCGGCCCGCTACGGCACGCCGAAGCAGCCGGTGCTCGACAAGCTCGCCGCGGGCCGGCCGGCACTGCTGGAGATCGACCTGCAGGGCGCCCGCCAGGTCCGCGACACGATGCCGGAGGCCCAGTTCGTGTTCCTGGCCCCGCCGAGCTGGGACGAGCTGGTACGCCGCCTGGTGGGTCGCGGGACCGAGACGCAGGAGGAGCGCGAGCGCCGGCTCGAGACCGCGGTGCTGGAGCTCGCGGCCGAGAAGGAGTTCGACGTCACGATCGTGAACGCCTCGGTTCGGGAGGCCGCCGATCAGTTGGTAAAGTTGATTCGATCACCCTCCATCTCTGGAAAGAGCTGAACTTGTCTGGCAACCAGCCCGTCGCCATCGGCATCACCTCTCCGCCGATCGACGACCTGCTCACCCACACCGACTCCAAGTACAAGCTGGTGCTGTACTCGGCCAAGCGGGCGCGGCAGATCAACGCCTACTACTCGCAGCTCGGCGAGGGCCTGCTGGAGTACGTCGGACCGCTGGTCGAGACGCACGTCCAGGAGAAGCCGCTGTCGATCGCGATGCGCGAGATCAACGACGGCGTGCTGACCTGTACCGACATCGACCCCGAGGCCGAGGCGGAAGCCGCGGCAGCGGAGAAGTCCGAGTAAGACCCAGCTGACGACCGGGAACGGAGTCGACGCAGATGTCCGCAACCGGTGAGACCCCCGGTGTCCCCAGCGACCCGGGGGCTGTCGTCGTGCCCAAGCACAAGCCGAACGTCGTCCTCGGGGTCGGCGGCGGCATCGCGGCGTACAAGGTCTGTGACCTGCTGCGGCGGCTGACCGAGTCGGGGCACAGCGTGCGGGTGGTGCCGACCGCGGCCGCGCTGGAGTTCGTCGGCGCCGCAACCTGGGCCGCGCTGTCCGGGCAGCCGGTGACGGCCGACCCGTTCGACAACGTCGAAGAGGTGCGGCACGTCCGGATCGGCAAGGCCGCCGAGCTGGTCGTCGTCGCGCCCGCGACCGCGAACCTGATCGCCAAGGCGGCCCACGGGCTGGCCGACGACCTGCTGACGAACACCCTGCTGACCGCGCGCTGCCCGATCCTGTTCGCGGCCGCGATGCACACCGAGATGTGGGAACACCCGGCCACCCAGGCGAACGTGGCGACGCTGCGTTCCCGCGGCATCACCGTCCTGGAGCCGGCCGTCGGGCGGCTGACCGGCGCCGACACGGGCCGTGGCCGGCTGCCGGAGCCGTCGGAGATCTTCGCGATCAGCCAGTTGATGCTCGCCGACGAGGCGGCCCGCGCGGCCGGCCAGGCGGTCGCCGACCTGACCGGCAAGCAGGTCCTGATCAGCGCCGGCGGCACCCGTGAGCATCTCGATCCGGTGCGGTACCTCGGCAACTCGTCGTCCGGCAAGCAGGGCTACGCGCTGGCCCGGATCGCCGCCGCCCGCGGCGCCAAGGTCACGCTGGTGGCGGCCAACTCCGAGCTGCCCGATCCGGCCGGCGTCCAGGTCGTCCCGGTGACCAGCACCCGCGATCTGTACGACGAGATCACCGGGCGCGCGGGCGACGCGGACGCGATCGTGATGGCGGCGGCCCCGGCCGACTTCCGCCCCGCCGACGTGGCCGAGCACAAGATCAAGAAGACCGCCGACGGCTCGGTGCCCGCGGTGAACCTGGTGCAGAACCCGGACATCCTGCAGACCGTCTCGCACGACCGCGCCCGCGCGGGCCAGGTGATCGTCGGCTTCGCCGCGGAGACCGGCGACGCCGATCACACGGTCCTCGAGCTCGGCCGCGCCAAGCTCGAACGCAAGGGCTGCGACCTGCTCGTCGTCAACGACGTCTCCGGCGGCAAGGTCTTCGGCAGCGACGTCAACGAGGCCGTCATCCTCGACCGCTCCGGCACCGCCCTCCCGGTCCCCTCCGGCAGCAAAGACGCCCTCGCCGGCGTCATCTGGAACCTGGTCGCCACCCACTGGCCCTGACCCGCCCCGCCCCGCGCAATCCCGGCCTCTCCTCGCGCAATCCCGGCCTCTCCCCGCGCAATCCCGGCCTCTCCCCGCGCAATCCCGGCCCCGCGCAATCCCGGCCCCGCCCCGCGCAACCCCGCTCCGCCCCGCGCGCGCAACCCCGCCCCGCACAACGGGCCATTTGAGGGGTGAACCTGTGGTCTGGTCCGTTCCTGCCTTGTGTGCGGTGGGCCAACCGGCACTTTCACAGGTGAACCTCTGAAACGGTTTTTCCACAGGCGGGACGGTTGGGGCTCCGGGGAGGGCTTGGGGCGGGGATGCTGTTGGGGTGAATTCGAAGCTCAGACTGGTGGCGGAGCGACAGCGCGGTGTGTTCGGCCGGCACCAGGCACTCGCAAGCGGCTACACCCCGAAGCAGATTCGCTTACGGCTCACGGACGGCCGGTGGGTCCGCATCCGGCACGGGCAGTACGCCGAGCGGCTTGACCTGTCCGCACTCGAGCCGTGGATCCGCGCACGGGAGGAACATCTGCGGATGGTTCATGCGGTGGTGAACTCACGGCGCAGCAGCAGAATCGCGATCAGTCATCAATCCGCGCTCGCGCTCCACGGATTGCCACTCTGGGACCTCGACCTGCGACGGGTCCACGTCACTCCACTGGACGGGACGACGAGCGGGACGATCGCGGGCGTCAATCATCATGCCGGCGACCTGGCCGACGCGGACCTCACGACAGTTGAAGGTCTGGCGGTCACGACTGTCGCTCGCGCGGTGTTCGAAACCGCGTGTACGACGTCCTTCGAGGCGGCCGTCGTGGCCTTCGACGCTGCGCTCCGCGATCATCCGATCCGCGCGGACGAGGTACGCCGGCTGTTCGACGTCACGCAGTACTGGCCCGGAAGCGCGACGGCGCGGGCTGCCTTGAACTTCAGCGACGCACGCTCGGAGTCGGTCGGGGAGTCTCGCCTTCGGGTCCTGATGGCGGACCTTGGCCTGCCTGCTCCTGAGCTGCAGGTCGTGTTCCGCGACGGTCGGGGGATCGTCGCCCGGGTCGACTTCTTCTTCCGCGAGTTCAACACGGTGGTGGAGTTCGACGGTCAGTTGAAGTACGCGGATGCGCCGAGCGAGGTAGTGATGCGGGAGAAGATCCGTGAGGATCGGCTGCGCGCGCTGGCTCTCCAGGTCGTCCGCGCCTACTGGACGGACTTCAACAACCCCGAGCGGCTCCTGACCGACATCCACGCCGCTTTCTCCCGCTCCCGCCACGCCGCCTGATCCGCGCGAGACCGCCTGATCCGCGCGAGACCGCCTGATCCGCGCGAGGCCGGCTGATCCGCGCCGCGGTTAACCCCTCGGCTTGTCCGTTCCCCCTCCGCTTTCTCCCGCTCCCGCCACGCCGCCCGATCCGCGCGAGGCCGGCTGATCCGCGCCGCGGTTAACCCCTCGGCTTGTCCGTTCCCCCTCCGCTTTCTCCCGCTCCCGCCACGCCGCCCGATCCGCGCGAGGCCGGCTGATCCGCGCCGGGGTTAACCCCTCGGCTTGTCCGTTCCCCCTCCGCATACCCGAGGGAAACGGGCACCTGGAAGGGTTCACCCATCAAATGCACGATGGGCGTGGGTGGGGTGGGCCGGGCGCGGGCGCGGGTGGGGCGGGGTGCGCCGGGCGCGGGCGGGGCGGGGGTGCGCCGGGCGCGGGGCGTGGGTGGGGTGGGCGTGGGGTTGCGCGGGGCGCGGGTGGGGTGGGCGTGGAGTGGGGGAAGAGGCCGGTGGAAGAGGCCGGTGGAAGAGGTCGGGGGGTGGCCGCTTCTGGGGTTAGCGTCGTGGGGGTGGAGATCACCTGGGGGGCCGTGGTTGCTCGGCGGATGCGGCGGCATTGGCTGGTGGAGCCTGCTGGTACGGCGGTGGACGTCGTCCGGGCGATGTGTGGGGCGCATGCGCAGATCGCGGCGGCGGGGGAGGCCTCGGTGGCGTTGCGGGTGGACGGGGCGACGCGGGCGACCGTCCAGCAGGACGAGGGGCTCGTGAAGACGTTCGGGCCGCGCGGGACCGTGCATCTGCTGCCGCTGGAGGACCTGCCGATGTGGACCGGCGCGTTGTCCGCCCTTCCGCCGGCGTCGCAGCAGCCGGTGCCGATCCGGATGACAGCCGACGAGATCGACCAGGTGATCGTCGCGATCGGCGAGGCGCTCGCGCACGAGGACCTGACCGTCGACGAGCTGTCCGAGGAAGTCGTACGCCGGACCGGGCCGTGGGCGCACGCACCGACGCTGCCCGCGTTCCAGGGCGAGTGGTCGCGCTGGCGGCAGGCGATCTCGGTCGCCGCGAACGCCGGCGTGCTCTGTCACGGGCCGATGCGCGGGCGGCTCACGACGTACTCGAACCCGCATCGGCTAAGGCCGTTCGACCCGATGCCCGCCGAGAAGGCGCTCACCGAACTCCTGCACCGCTACCTCTACTCCTACGGTCCCGCGACACCGCAGCAGTTCGCTCGCTGGCTCAAGACGACCCCGGCACAGGTCAAGCCGTACTTCGACGACCTGCCGCAGGTCGTCCTCAACGGCGAGATCGCGTACGTCGCGCCCGGCGACAACGACTTCCCGGATGAACGCGCGAGCGGCGTCCGCTTGCTGCCGTACTTCGACGCGTACGGCGTCGGCAGCTATCCACGCGAACTGCTGTTCCCCGGTCGCGCGTTCGAGCGCGCGACCGCCCGTGGCCAGGCCGGCAACTACCCGCTGCTGCTCGTCGACGGTGTCGTCGCCGGGGTTTGGCACCAGAAGAAGTCCGGCCGGACTGTGCGGGTCACGGTCGAGGCGCTGACCCCGCTCGACCGGCGCCGGCGCGCGCTCCTGGACGTCGAGGTGGACCGCTTGGCAGCGATCCTCGGCGGTACGCCGTCGCTCACACTCGGCGACGTGGCCGTCGGCCCACACGCGTGAAATCGGGCGGATTGTCCAGAATGTGGAGAAGGGTCTCGTATTCCGGATGATTTCGGAGCGTCGCCGGGACCTCGCGGGAAACTGCTGGCATACTTCCCAAGATGCATCGCCAACCGCCGGTGCATGGGGGGATCGCGCGGCCGTGTCAACGCTCAGCCGGGCGGCACGAGAGGAATCCGAGGGAGAACTGTGGCGAGGCGCCTTTTCACGTCCGAGTCCGTGACCGAAGGTCACCCGGACAAGATCGCTGACCAGATCAGCGACTCCATCCTCGACGCGTTGCTGGCCGAGGACCCGAAGAGCCGGGTCGCGGTCGAGACCCTGATCACCACGGGTCTGGTCGTCGTCGCGGGTGAGGTCACCACGACGGCGTACGTCGATATCCCGGGGATCGTGCGGTCGCGCATCCTCGAGATCGGCTACGACTCGTCGCTGAAGGGCTTCGACGGTGCGTCCTGTGGGGTGCAGGTCGCCATCGGGAGCCAGTCGGCGGACATCGCACAGGGTGTCGACACGGCGTACGAGACGCGCTCGGCCGCGTCCCAGGACGCTCTGGACCTGCAGGGGGCGGGAGACCAGGGCCTGATGTTCGGCTACGCGTCGAACGAGACGCCGGAGCTGATGCCGCTGCCGATCACGATCGCGCACCGGCTGTCCGAGCGGCTCGCCGAGGTGCGCAAGAACGGCACCCTGGCGTACCTGCGGCCGGACGGCAAGACCCAGGTCACGGTCGAGTACGACGGTGACAAGGCGGTCCGGATCGACACGGTGGTGGTGTCCAGCCAGCACGCGGCGGACATCAGCCTGGACTCGATGCTGACGCCGGACATCAAGAAGCATGTCGTCGACCCGGTGCTCGAGCAGTTCGACATCGATTCGACCGACTACAAGCTGCTGGTGAACCCGACCGGCCGGTTCGAGATCGGCGGCCCGATGGGCGACGCCGGGCTGACCGGGCGGAAGATCATCATCGACACGTACGGCGGGATGGCGCGGCACGGTGGTGGCGCGTTCTCCGGCAAGGACCCGTCCAAGGTGGACCGGTCGGCGGCGTACGCGATGCGCTGGGTGGCGAAGAACATCGTCGCCGCCGGCCTCGCGGACCGGGTCGAGTGCCAGGTCGCGTACGCGATCGGCAAGGCCGCGCCGGTCGGCTTCTACGTCGACACGTTCGGCACCGAGAAGGTCGAGGTCGGCAAGATCGCCGACGCCGTCCGCGAGGTCTTCGACCTGCGCCCGGCCGCGATCATCCGCGACCTCGAGCTGCTCCGGCCGATCTACGCCCAGACCGCCAAGAACGGCCACTTCGGCCGCACCGGCGAAGACTTCACCTGGGAGCGCACCGACCGCGTCGAGGCCCTCAAGGCCGCGGTCAACAAGTAAGTCCCGCACGGCCCTGCTGCTCCGGCGGCCGGGCCGCTGCACGTCCTGAGTTGTCCACAGGCCGGCGCCGGCTTCCGCCGTCCTGTCCTCGCGGCCGACTAGAGTTTCCCGGTGACATCGAACGGAGACGCGCCGGAGCAGCTGACGCTGTTGCGGGACACCGTTCGCAGGTCGCGGACGAAAGAACCGGCCGAGATCACCGCGACCTTGCCGGTGGCGCGGATCGCGGTGGATGTCTCGCTGCCGCATCTGGATCGGCCGTTCGACTATCTCGTGCCCGAGGACATGGCCACGGCGGCGCAGCCCGGTGCCCGGGTGAAGGTCCGCTTCGCCGGTAAGGATCTCGACGGGTTCGTGCTGGAGCGGCTCGACGAGTCCGACCACGACGGCAAGCTCGTCCGGATCCGCAAGGTCGTCTCCCCGGAGCGCGTGCTGACCCCGGAGGTCGCGGACCTCTGCCGAGCGGTCGCGGATCGGTACGCCGGAGTCCTCGCGGACGTCACCCGGTTGGCGGTGCCGCCACGCCACGCGAAGGTCGAGGCCGAGCCGCTGCGCTGCGATCAGCCGCCGCGCCCGCCGGTGTCGACGTCACGTTCGGAGTGGACGCCGTACCCGGCCGGCTTCCTGGATGCGGTCGAGCGCGGTGAAGCGCCACGCGCCGTCTGGACCGCCGTGCCCGGTGCCGACTGGGCGCTCGCCTTCGCTCAGGCCGCGGCGGTGTGCGCGGCGTCCGGGCGGGGCGCGCTGTTGCTGGCACCGGACGCGCGGGACCTCGAGCGGCTCGCGGCGGCCTGCACCGAAGTACTGGGCGAATCCGGCTTCGTCACGCTGTCGGCGGATCTCGGCCCGACGGCGCGGTACCGGTCGTTCCTGGCCGCGCTGCGAGGCTGCGCGCGGGTCGTGATCGGGACGCGGGCGGCCGCGTTCGCGCCGGTCTCCGATCTCGGGCTGGTCGCGATCTGGGACGACGGCGACGAGTCGTACGCCGAGCCGCGCGCGCCGTACCCGCATGCGCGCGAGGTCCTGCTGCTGCGGGCGTTCCGGCAGAAGTGCGCGGCGTTGCTCGGCGGGTTCGCGCGGTCCGCGGAGGCGGCGGCGCTGATCGAGTCCGGGTTCGCGCACGAGCTGATCGCGGACCGGTCGGTGATCCGCGCGGCGGCGCCGGCGGTGCACATCGCGGGGGAGTCGGACATCGACCTGGCGCGCGATCCGAGCGCGCGGGCGGCGCGGTTGCCGCACCGGGCCTTCGAGATCGCGCGGGACGGGCTGCGCTCGGGGCCGGTGCTCGTCCAGGTGCCGCGGGCCGGTTATCTGCCGAGTCTGGTGTGCCAGACGTGCCGGGCGCCGTCGCGATGCGCGACGTGCGGTGGGACGTTGCGCCGTACCGGGGGATCGGGGCCGGCGAGTTGCAGTGTCTGCGGGCGCCCGGCGGCCGATCACCGGTGCCCGGAGTGTGGTGACACCCGGATGCGCGCGGCGGTCATCGGAGCACGTCGTACGGCGGAGGAGTTGGGGCGCGCGTTCCCGGGAGTCGTGGTGCGGACGTCGGGTGGCGACAACATGCTCGACGCCGTGTCGGACGCGCCGGCGCTGATCGTCAGTACCCCCGGCGCGGAGCCCGTCGCCGCGGATGGTTACAGCGCCGCGCTGCTCCTCGACACGTGGCTGATGCTCGCCCGCCCCGACCTCCGCGCCCCCGAGGAAGCGGTACGCCGGTGGTTCAACGCGGCCGCACTGGTCAAGCCGGCCCGTGAGGGCGGCACCGTGATCCTCGTCGGCGACCCGTCCGCGCTTCCGCTGCAGGCGATCGTCCGGTGGAGTCCCGAGGGGTACGCGACGCGTGAGATCGAGGAACGCCGTACCGCTCGGCTGGCGCCCGCGGCGAAGCTTGCGGAGCTGACCGGCCCGAGTGAGTCCGTCAACGACCTCATCGCCCGCTTGCGCGACCTGATGCCTCCATCCACCGGTCTGGAGGTCCTCGGCCCGGTCGATGTCGACGACGAGTCCGTCCGTGCGGTCGTCCGCACCCCGCGCGCCCACGGCACCACCCTGGTCCGTTCTCTCAAAGAGGCCCAGTCGGCACGCGCCACCAAGAAGAATCCCGGCACGGTCCGCACCCAGATCGATCCGCCGAGCTTCGGCTGATCAAGCGGAAGCGGTGAGGGGAGTTGCCGCGGTCAGCAACTGATGGCCCAGAGACGTGCGGTGGTAGAGAACAGCTCGGCCGTCGCGCCGGGAGTCGACGATGCCGGCGTTGCGCAGGATGCTCAGGTGAACGCTGAGGGTCGGGGCCGAGACGCCTAGCTGGTTGGCCAGGTGCGTAGTGGACATCGGCAGGTCCAGGTGGCTGACGATCGCGGCTCGGGTGCGACCGACGAGGTCCGCGAGCGGGGAGTCCGTGGTGTCCTGGCGGTCCTCCCACAACCGGCCGAGGCCGCGTGGCGGGTAGGTGATCGTCGGTACGTGCGGGGCTCCCGTCACCGCCAGTCCGGCGGGCCAGGTGAAGACGCACGGCACCAGCAGCACGCCCTGCCCGGCCATCGGCTCGCCGTCACAGCAGAACGGACGGTCGATCTCGATCCGGTCGCTGCTGTAGCGGATCGACGGGTGCAGGTTGCGGAACAGCCGCTCGATCCCACCGCTGGCGAGCTCCTCCATCCGGAACGCGAGGTCCTCCTGCAGCAGCGACCGCATCCGCCGCCAGTCGGGGTCGATCGCACGCCGCCAGTACGACTCGAGCGCCGACGTGATCCGCTCCAGGGCCTTCGCCGGGTGCGCGATCAGTTCGGGCAGCACCGGGTGCGGGGTATCGGTGTGCAGCTTCCCGAGCTCGTCGACCACGAGCTCGTGCGGCGTCGCGGCGATCGCGGCGAGACCCGACTCCAGGCTCGTCGAGCGCCGCGGCGGCGCCGGGGTCAGGAAGTCGGGGATGTACCCGGACGACGGAATGAGGGCCCTGAGCAACGTCAGGTCGTCGCCCTCGATGGTCGGCCGGACCTTCTGCAGCCACGGCCCGTGCACGCTGCGCGCGGTGTTGTTGCTCAGCGCCCGCACGCTGGTCACCGCCTCCCAGACCGGTGACAGCGCGAACCGGATCCGCCCGACGTCGCCGGCGCTCAGCCTGATCGTGATCACCGGACCAGATTAGTCCTGACCCTAATCGTCGACAACCGCCGGCGGGCCACGGAGAGTTGTCTCCATGAGCGCAGCCACCGCAGTCACGACCCCTGGAGCCACCGCCCTGCCGCGGGCCTTCTGGGCGCTGTGGGTGTGCCAGCTGGTCAACCGGCTCGGCAGTTTCGTGCAACCGTTCCTCGTCCTCTACCTGACCCACGACCGTCACCTCTCCGCCGGTACGGCGGGAGCGGTCGCGGCTGCCGTCGGCGCCGGGTCCGTGTGCGCGCAGCTCGTCGGCGGTTGGCTGGCCGACCGGGTGGGCCGCCGGGTGACGATGCTGATCTGCTTTTTCGGCACCGGCGCCGCGCTGATCCTGCTCGGGTCCGCCCGTTCGATGGCGCTGATCTGGGTGACCGCCTTCCTGGTCGGTCTGCTCAGCGACCTGTTCCGGCCCGCGGTCCAGGCGACGGTCGCGGACCTGCTGCAGCCGACGGAGCGGGTCCGCGCGTACGGTCTGCTGTTCTGGGCGATCAACCTCGGCTTCTCGGTCTCGACCGTCAGCGCCGGCGTTCTCGCGTCCTTCGGCTATGGCCTGCTGTTCTGGGTCAACGCCGCCACGTCGGTGATCGCCGGTCTGGTGATCTGGACGATGGTGCCGGAGAGTCGCCCGGCCCTGGAAGAAGACGCGGTACGCCGGGCACTCCTGCCGGTCGTCGCGCGCGACACAGTGTTCCTGCTGATGATCCTGATCCAGATCGGCTACGCGACCATCTACATGCAGGGCTATTCGACCCTGCCGCTCGCCATGTCGGGAGACGGCCTGTCGTCCCGGACGTACGGTCTCGTGATCGCGCTGAACGGCGTCGTGATCGTGCTGATCCAGCCCTTCCTCGGCAAGTGGATGGTCAAGCTCGACCGGCCGAAGCTGCTGGCGGCCTCGATGCTCGTCGTCGGGCTCGGCTTCGGCATCGGCGCGGTCGTGCACAGTTGGTGGGGGTACGCGCTGTCGGTGGTCGTGTGGACGATCGGCGAGATCGGGTTCGCCGCCGTGATCGGCGCGGTGTTCGCCGACCTCGCGCCGATCGACCTGCGCGGGCGCTACCTGGGCCTGTCCGGGATGGCGTTCGGCGTCGGCACGGTGATCGGTCCGCTCGCGGGCACGAACGCCCTCGAGTACCTCGGGCCTACGGCGACCTGGCTCGGCTGCGCCGTCCTCGGTGTCGTCATCTTCATCGGGCAGTACTCGCTGGCGCCGGCGCTGCACGCCCGCGCTGCAGCAAACTCGGCGACCGCCTGAGGTGAGCGGTCGTCGCCGTCACCACGACGACGGCGACCGCAACCCATGTCTCGTGCCCCACTAGGGTTGCGGACATGACGATCGACGCGGTGGTTTTCGACATCGGCGGGGTGCTGCTCGACTGGAGCCCCGACTACCTCTACACCGAGCTGATTCCCGACGCGGAGCAGCGTTCGCACTTCCTGACCAACGTGGCCACGCCGGCCTGGAACCACAAGCAGGACGAGGGCCGCACATGGGCCGAGGCGGTTGCGGAGCTGAAGGGTCTGCACCCGGAGCACGCCGAGTGGATCGAGGCGTACGACACGGGCTGGCTGAAGATGGTGAAGGGCGTGTTCGAGGACACCGCCGCGGTCCTCACCGAGCTCAAGGCGCTCGGAGTGCCGACGTACGCGCTGACCAACTTCTCCGGCGAGAAGTGGGGCGTGGCGAAGGACGCGTTCCCGATCCTCACGCACTTCGACGGTGAGGTCGTGTCAGGTGTCGAGCAGACGGCGAAGCCGGACGAGAAGATCTACCGGATCCTCCTCGACCGCTTCGGACTGGACCCCGCGCACACCTTCTACACCGACGACATGGCCTACAACGTCGACGGCGCTCGCGCGGTCGGCATCGACGCCGAGGTCTTCACCGGCGCGGCCGATCTTCGCGCGCAACTCCGGGCCCGCGGCCTGGCCGTGTAGCGGTACTACAGTGGATTTGTGAGCCCTGTGCCTGGAGACCGCTCGCCCGCTGTCGGGGATGCGGATCGCGACACCGCTGTGCGTCGTGTGCAGGAGGCCTACACCGACGGGATCCTCACCCACGAGGAGATGGACGCCCGGCTGCACGAGGTGCTGAGCGCCCGGACCAAGCGGGAGATCGAGCGGGCGCTGCGGTCACTTCCGGCCCCGGACCCCGGGCGTTCGGCGACGATCGGCGCGGCGTCCGGGCGGATCTCGCGCGCCGGGGTCTGGCGGGTCCCGCGCACGCTGAAGGTGCACTCCGCGTTCGGCCGGGTCCGGCTCGATCTGTCCCGGGCGATCTTCGAGCACCACGAGGTCGACATCGAGCTCCGGCTCGGCACCGGGGGCGCGAAGATCCGGGTGCCGCGGAACGCGGTCGTCGAGCTCGAGGGCCTGCACACGACCTGGAAGGACTCGCAGTACAAGCCGCCGCGTGGGTCCGCCGGCACCGGTCCGCGGATCCGGATCACCGGTGCGGTCGGGTTCGGCCGGGTGCGGATCCGGCACGCCCGCTGGTAGTCAGACTGCTGCCGAGATCGTTTCGGTGTATGTCGGTGTGCTCGCGAGGTACGCCGCCTCGACGTACACCGTGTTGGCCTGACAGGTCATCGGGGTCAGTGCCACGCCGGACTTGGCGGCGTACATCCGTTGGGGTGCGGCGAGACCGTGGCGCCAGCGATTGATCTGGTAGGTCTCCTCGCCCGCGGCGCTGACCGTGCGGGTCTCCCAGAGGATCCAGTTGCCGCAGGCAAGAATCGTGTCGGTGACGATGGTGCCGAGCGCGCGGGCGGGGGAGTCTCCGGACTCCCGCAGGTACGCCTTGCTCTGGTACTGGTCGGGGTCCGTGGCGCCGACCTCCGACCACACGGTGGCGCCGGCGACCGTCGCGCCGCTCCACTGGTTGCAATCGGTCGCCGCCGGCACCGGACGGGCCGCGCCGCCGGTCAGCGGCGCGGTGAGGATCCGCTTGCAGCGGCGGGCCGTCTCGGGTGCGGTGATCTCGCTGAAGGTGACCGCGTCGGCCGACACCACAGGGTCGGCGACGTACCCGGGTGCGGCGACGCAGGTCACCGGGCGTGCCTTGAGAGTCGCCAGGTCGGCGACGATCAGGCACGAACGGTTCTTCGCGTCGGTCGAGCTGTACGCGAAGGTTCCGTTGTACGCGCCGATCTCGGGTTCGGAGACGGGCGGGAGTCCGGTCGGGGTGGTCGCCTTGCCGGTGGTGAGGTCGTAGCGGACGATCTTGATCTGGGGGTCCGGGCCGTCGGATCGGATGTCCTGGATCAGGGCCCAGTGGTCGTCGATGACGACGGGGGACTGGGCCACGAAACCTGCCGCTGGGACGTGCCGGACGACAACCTTCTTGCCGGCGCGGGCGGTGATTGTGGTCGTCCCCGCCTCGTCGCTGCCGCGCGTGACGACGTACCTGGTCTGTTGGGTGACGAGGTGCTGGCCGTCGACGGGTTGCTTGAGGACGGCGGTCCAGCCAGGCACCGCCGTCCCCGTGTCGCTCGGCCGCGTTGGTGACGGTGACGGCGTCGGCGTAGGCGTTGGTGACGGCGTCGTGGCCGGGCCCGCCTCCTTGGTGGACGAGCAGCCGGCCACGGCCAGGACGAGAAGAGTGCCTAGAGCAACGGTACGGCGACGCATCACAGGCCGATGTTCTGGAACGAGTTGGCCAGCGTGGCGTTGAATAGGGCGCTCGCCGGGATGTTCCGCGGGCCGTCGGTGACGTTGCCGCGGCTGTTGAAGCGGCGCTCGTTGAAGACCTCGAAGATCGCGATCGTCCCGTTCGCCTTGTTGTAGCCGCGGCCCACCTGGTAGTGACCGCTGTGGTTGAAGGCGAGGTACGGGAAGTACCGCTTGAGCAGCTGGACGTGCTCGATCACCGGGGCCTTGTAGACGCCGAGATGCTTCTGGTGCACCTCGAAGAAGGTCTGCGAGTTCCAGCCCTTCACGTTCTGCACGATGTACGGGCCGGCGGCCTTCGGCCAGGCGGTCTTCGCGTTCGTCTGCTTCACCATCGCGGAGATCGCGGTCCCGCCGGTGGTCGAGCCGAGGTCCTTGGCCCAGGACGCCTGGGTGTCCTTCTGCTTGTCGTCGGCCCAGTCGATCGACTGGAACGTCGCCGGACCACACCAGTACCCCTTCTCCTGCGAGGTCTGGAAGCCCTTCATGATGTACGCCGACGCGGGCGCGGCCACCGGAGCCGCGGGAGTCTGCGACGGCACCGGAGTGGACGGCCCGACCGTCGGAGCAGTCCGCGTCGGCGCAACCGCCGGTGTCGTCGTCGGAGTCGCGGTCGGTGCCTGCGCCGGCGTCGTGTCGCTCGGCTGCGGTGTCGCGGCGGGGGCTTCCGGGTTCGGTGGCGGTGTGTTCGCCTGCGCGATCTCGCGGAGTTCGCGGGCCTTCTCGCGGCCGCTCCACGCGGCTTGCATCTCGTCGAGCTCGGCCGTGACCCGCTGGCTCTTCGGCAGTGCCGCGCGCTGCTCGACGAACGTGGCCGGCGTCAGGTCACCGGTCGGGATGTCCTGCTCGGTCCCGGCCTCGTCCGACGCGCGCAGGCTCGGCTCGGTCGTCGGCTCGCTCATCAGGGCGTGCCGCTGGGCACCCGTCGGCACCTGCTCGACGAACCCGAGCCCGAGGCAGTAGTTCTCGGTATCGAGCTTGAAGCACCGCAGCATCGACGCGGCCTGCGCCGACTGGTCCGCGGACCGTAGCTGGACATCACCCGGCGACGTCTCCGTGACCTGTTTCACCACGTCACTCCAGGTCCGCGCGACCGGCTCGTCCGTCGCACTGGGCGTCGTGGACGGGGACGGGGTCACGCGGCTGGGCAACACGGTGGGCGACGACGTGGGGGTGGGCGTCGTGGACGGTTCCGTGGGTGTGCCAGCAGGTGTGCCAGCAGGTGTGCCAGCAGGTGTGTCTGTAGGTGTGCCTGTAGGTGTCGCCGGCGTCGGGTTCGCGCGGAACTCCGGCTGGCGCGGCTGGTAGGCCTGGGCGGTGAGGGGCGCCTGCGCAAGCAGTGCGCCCAGGAGGATCAGAGTTGCCCCCCGTGCTGCAGTGAGCATTGGGTCTCCCGTGCGGCGTGTGACGGCAGTGACTGAGGGTACGCCTGGGACCACAGTACGTGCTTGAGGCAACGATGGGGAGGGGGCCTGGGGCCTGAATCCCGCGCGGCCGCGCACTAGACTTGCTCGGTCCCGGTCCGTGGAACCCGTGTGGAGAGTCTGTGTCGGTCCAACCCATCCGCCTGTTCGGCGACCCCGTACTGATCACCAAGGCCGAGCCGGTCGTCGACTTCGACGCCGAGCTGCGCCGCCTGGTCGCCGATCTCACCGACACCATGCAGGACGCGCCTGGTTCCGGTCTGGCCGCGCCGCAGATCGGCGTCGGCCTGCGGGTGTTCACGTACCACGTCGAGGGCGAGCTCGGGCACCTGATCAACCCCGAGTTGACACTGTCCACCGAGGACCAGTTCGGTCCCGAGGGCTGCCTGTCGATCCCCGGCCTGACCTTCGACTGCCGCCGCGCCCTGTCGGTGATCGCCAAGGGCTTCAACATGTACGGCGACCCGGTGGTGATCGAGGGCTCGGACCTGCTCGCCCGCTGTATCCAGCACGAGACCGACCACCTGGACGGCGTCCTGTTCGTCGACCGGCTCGACCGCGAGACCCGCAAGCAGGCGATGAAGGCGATCCGCGAAGCCGAATGGTCCGGCCTCGCCGGTCCGCCGCAGGTCAAGGTCTCGCCCCACCCGATGAACGGATTCGGTCTGTGAGAGTCGTCTTCGCCGGTACGCCGGAACCCGCGCTCACCGCCCTCGAGGCGATCGTTGCCAGCCGCCACGAACTGGTCGGGGTGGTGACGCGGCCGGACGCCCCCGCCGGCCGCGGCCGCAAGCTGGTCGCCTCGCCGGTCGCGCAGTACGCCGAGGAGCTCGGCGGGATCGAGATCCTGAAGCCGGTGAAGCCGAGTGACCCCGAGTTCCTGGCCCGGATGCGGGAGATCGCGCCGGACTGCTGCCCGGTCGTCGCGTACGGCGGTCTGCTGCCGCAGGCGGCGCTCGACATCCCGCGGCACGGGTGGGTCAACCTGCACTTCTCGGTGCTGCCCGCGTGGCGTGGGGCGGCGCCGGTGCAGCACGCGATCATCGCGGGTGACGACGTGACGGGCGCGAGCACGTTCCGGATCGTGAAGGCGCTCGACGCCGGCCCGGTGTTCGGCGTACTGACCGAGCCGATCGGTCCGGAGGACACGGCGGGTGATCTGCTGCATCGACTGGCGGTCTCCGGCGCGAAGCTCCTGGTCGACACGCTGGACGGCATCGAGGCCGGCGTCCTCGAAGCGCGGGAGCAGCCGAGCGACGGGGTGTCTCTGGCGCCGAAGATCACGGTCGAGGACGCGGAGCTGGATCTGAGCGCGCCGGCGCAGCGGGTGGACCGGCTGGTGCGTGGGTGCAACCCGGCGCCCGGCGCATGGACGACGTTCCGCGGCGAGCGGCTGAAGGTGCTCAAGGTCCGGTTGACCGACGAGGAGCTGAAGCCCGGCGAGCTGCGGGCGACGAAGTCGAGCGTGACGGCCGGCACCGGCAGCAAGGCGGTCGAGCTCGTGACGGTCCAGCCGCAGGGCAAGAAGCCGATGGCGGCCGCCGACTGGGCCCGCGGCATCCGGCTGACCGACGAGGACCGGCTGGGGTGAGCGACCGTTCGCCCCGCAACCGGGGTCCGCAGCGCCGGCCGGATCGGGTCCGCGGGGTCGCGTACCGGGTCATCCGCCAGGTGACCGCGGCGGGGGCCTACGCGAACCTCGAGCTCAACAAGGCGCTCCGCGAGGCCCGCCTCTCGGGCCGGGACGCCGCGTTCTGCACCGAGCTGGTGCACGGCACGCTCCGCTGGCAGGGCACGTACGACGCGTTCCTCGCGCGCAGCGTCTCCCGTCCACTGGAGGATCTCGACCCGGAGCTCCTCGACCTGCTGCGACTCGGGTCCCACCAGCTGTTGAACATGCGCGTCGACTCGTACGCCGCGGTGGACGAGATGGTTACGCTCACCCGCTCCGAGCTCGGTCAGAAGCGCACCGGTCTGGTGAACGCCGTACTGCGGAAGATCAGCCAACGCTCGCTCGACCAGTGGATCGCCACCGTGGCTCCGACGATGGCGGAGGACCCGCTCGGTCATCTCGCGATCGCGGAGGCGCACCCCCGGTGGGTGATCGAGGCGTTCGACCGGGTGCTCGACGACGGTCTGGAAGATCTGCTCGTGGCCGACAACGAGCCGCCACGGGTGACGCTGGTGGCGAGGCCGGGGCTGGCCGACGTGGACGAGTTGGTGGCCGCCGGTGCGGCGCCGGCACGGTGGTCGCCGTACGGCGCGGTTCTCGACGGTGGTGGTGATCCGGGTCGGATCGAAGCGGTCGCCACCGGGCGGGCCGGCGTACAGGACGAAGGCTCGCAGCTCGTCGCGCTCGCGCTGGCCGCGGCCAAGGTCGACGGTGACGATTCCAACTGGCTCGACCTGTGCGCGGGGCCGGGTGGCAAGTCGGCGTTGCTCGCGGCGTTGGTGCAAGAGCGTGACGGGCAACTGACCGCTGTCGAGCCGCTCAAGCACCGGGCGGATCTCGTGCGGCAGAACTTGCGGGCGATTCCGGGCAATCACAAGGTGCTGGTCGGGGACGGGACGAAGCCGACGTGGCCGGCGGGTTCGTTCGATCGCGTGCTGGCCGACGTACCGTGCAGCGGCCTGGGTGCGCTGCGTCGCCGTCCGGAGGCCCGCTGGCGCCGCACGCCGGCCGACGTCGAGGAGCTTCGCCCGCTCCAGGAGGCACTGCTCGACTCGGCGATCAAGTCGGTTCGCCCGGGCGGGGTCGTCGCGTACGTGACCTGCTCGCCGCATCCCGACGAGACGCGTGCGGTCGTCGATGCGGTCCTGGGTCGGCGTACCGACGCTGCGCTGGAGGATGCGCGGCCGCTGTTCCCCGGCGTACCGGAGCTGGCCGACGGGCCGGACGTGCAGCTGTGGCCGCACCTGCACGGGACGGACGCGATGTACCTGGCGCTGATCCGGCGGTCATAATCCGGACCTGCTGTCAGGCGCTACCGTCCGAACGGTCATGATTGTGACGTGACAACAACCGCGACGCGTCCGGCAGCGTCCACCCGGAACCATCAGGTCATCGGCCTGGCGGCGGCGTTCGGGATCGGCATGCTGGTCGCGATCCAGTCCCGCCTGAACGGCGAACTCGGCGGCCTGCTCGGCGACGGGATCCCGGCGGCGCTGATCTCGTTCGGCTCCGGCCTGCTCATCCTGCTGATCGCGACCGCGGTAGTACCGCCGGTTCGCCGCGGGCTCGGCCGGGTCTGGCACGCCATCCGGACGCCGATGCGGGGGTACGGCGGTCTGCGCTGGTGGCAGTGCCTCGGCGGAGTCGCGGGCGCGTTCCTCGTCGCGACGCAGTCGATCACCGTGTCCGTCATCGGTGTCGCGGTGTTCCTGGTCGCGGGCGTGGCCGGGCAGGCGATCAGCAGCCTGGTCGTGGACCGTCTCGGCTTCGGTCCGGCCGGTCCGCAGCCGCTCACCGCTGTCCGGGTCCTCGGTGCCTTGATCGCGCTCGTCGCCGTGGGGCTCGCGGTGTCGGAGCAGTTGAGCCATCCCGATGGTCTGTTGCTGGCGGTCCTGCCCGCGCTCGCCGGCGTCGGCACCGCCGTACAGCAGGCGATCAACGGGCGGGTCGCGCGGACCGCGTCGACCGACGCGTACGGCGCGGTCGCGGCCGGCGTGGTGAACTTCCTGGTGGGATTCGCCGCGCTGCTGATCGTCTTCCTCGTCGACCTCGCGCTCCGCGGCGCGCCGCGGCACCTGCCGAGCGAGCCCTGGCTCTACCTCGGCGGTGCCTGCGGCGTCATCTTCATCAGCGCTGCCGCCGCAGTGGTCCGCGTCGTCGGGGTGTTCGTTCTCGGCCTCGGCACGATCGCCGGCCAACTGATCGCCAGCCTGGTCATCGACATGTTCCTGCCGGTCGCCGACAAGCCGATCACCACGACGGTCGTCGCCGGCACCCTCCTCGCCCTGGTCGCCGTGATCGTCGCGGCGATCCCCAACCTGCGCAGCCGCTGACGCGGATCTCCACCACTCAGCAACCGAGCCGAACCCGGGCACCTCAGACTCGCCTGCGCGCCGGTTCGCCCATCGGTGCGGGTTGGTGAGTGGTGGAGGTCCGGGTTCAGGTGGTGGCCGGCGCCTGGGTGGCGACGACCGGCTTGCGGCGTCGCGAGGTCAGGACGCCCTGGGAGACAGCCACGCCGAGCAGGACCACCAGGCCGCCGACCGGCTGGTACCAGGTGATGTGCTCGTGCAGGACGATCACGCCGACGGCGATCGAGAAGATCGGCATCAGGTAGGTGACCATCGACGACCGGCTCGCGCCGATCAGGCGGATGTTGCGCATGCTGAGCACGAAGGCGAGACCGCTCCCGAGCGCTCCGAGGGCGACGACGCTCAACACCACCTCGGGTGACAGGGACCACGGCGCCGGCGGTGCCTGTCCGGTGACGAGCGGCGCGACGATCGCGAGCTGCACGGTTGCGCAGAGCAACAAACTCGCGGACAGGGCCGTCCCGGACAGCGTCGTACCGGCCAGGAACCGTTTCTGGTACGGGATGGCCAGTCCGTAGAACCCGGCCGCGAGCATGCACAGCCCCTGCCCGAGCAGGTCCGCGCCGCCCTGCACCCGCCAGGCGCCGAGCACGACGAGCATCCCGGCGAACCCGATCAGCAGACCGAGCCCGCGCTGCAGCGAGAACGTCTCCGTCCGGAAGATCAGGACCGCGATCGGCAGCACGATCAGTGGGGTGATGCCGTTCCAGATACCCGCGAGCAGCGAGGGGATCCGTTGCTCGCCGTACCCGAACAGGGTCCACGGGATCGCGGAGCCGATCGCGCCGACGACGAACGAATGTCCCCACAGCCGCGGATCCCGGGGCAGCGGCTCGCGCTTCACCGCCAGGATCGCGAGGAGTACGGCGGAGCCGGCGATCACCCGGCCGAGCGCCAGGTAGAGCGGCGGCAGTTCGCGGACGCCGACCGAGATGAACAGGAAGCTGCAGCCCCAGATCGCGGCCAGCGCCACCATGATCGGAAGCCAGGCCCGCACCGGGGCCTTGTCAGGAGTCGTCACCGTGCTCACTCCTGACATCCTGCACTACAGTTCCGACAGTTCGCGCATTTTTATCCGCATTCGGGCAGATCCCGGGTTGTGTGACAGGTGGGGTGAAAGGATGACGCTCATGGGTGCCTTCGATGTGGTGGCGGTCCGCAAGCAGTTCCCCGCGCTCGACGAGGGCGCGGCGCACTTCGACGGTCCGGGCGGGTCGCAGACCCCGCAGGCCGTCGCGGACGCGGTCGCGCGGACCATGACGTCCGCGCTCGCCAACCGCGGCCAGCTGACCGCCGCCGAGCGGCGCGCCGACGAGATCGTCGTGAACGCCCGTCAGGCGATGGCCGATCTGCTCGGCACGAGCGCGCAGGGCATCGTGTTCGGCCGCAGCATGACGCAACTCACCTACGACTTCTCGCGCACCCTCGCGAAGACGTGGTCCCCGGGCGACGAGGTGATCGTCACGCGCCTCGACCACGACGCGAATGTCCGTCCGTGGGTGCAGGCGGCCGAGGCGGCCCGGGCCACTGTCAAGTGGCTGAGCTTCGACCCGGAGACGTCCGAACTCGACGACATCGCCCCGCTGCTGTCCGACCGCACCCGCCTGGTCGCGGTCACCGCGGCGTCGAACCTCCTCGGCACCCGCCCCGACACCGAGCGGATCGCCGCGCAGGTCCACGAGGCCGGCGCCCTGATCTACGTCGACGGCGTGCACCTGACCGCCCACGCCCCGGTCGACGCGCGGTACGCCGACTTCTACGCGTGCTCGCCGTACAAGTTCTTCGGTCCGCATCTCGGGGTGCTCACTGCCGCGCCCGAGCTGCTCGAGACGCTGAAGCCCGACAAGCTGGTCCCGTCGACGGACGCCGTACCGGAGCGCTTCGAGCTCGGGACGCTGCCGTACGAGCTCCTCGCCGGTACCACTGCGGCGGTCGACTTCATCGCGGGTCTCGCCGGCACCGGCAGCACTCGCCGCGAGCGCCTCGCCAGCTCCCTGCAGGCCGTCGAGCAGCACGAGGACGCCCTCCGCGACGACCTCGAAGCGCGCCTCCGGGCGATCCCGGGCGTCACTCTCCACGGGCACGCCGCGCACCGCACGCCGACCCTGCTCTTCAGCGTCGAGGGCCACGCTCCGTCCGAGGTCGCCGAGCGGCTGGCGGCAGCCGGCGTGAATGCCCCGGCAGGATCGTTCTACGCCTACGAGCCGGCGCGGCACCTCGGTCTCGGTCCGGCCGGCGCGGTCCGCGCCGGGCTCGCGCCGTACACGGACCAGTCGGACGTCGACCGTCTCGTGGCCGCGGTCTCCGCCTTGACCGTCCGATCAAGCACTAATTAAAGTCCCTGGGGAAATTAACCCGAGGGAGTCAGGTGAGAGAACCAAGCGCTGTCTTCGTCCAGGCGGATCCCTCGGACGGACTGACCACAGCGATCCGCTCCGGCACGACCTGGTCAGCGGCCGGCGTCGAGGTCGGCTGGGACGACGGCACGGTCGACGTGACCGCGGCCGCGGTGTCCCGGGTCGCCCTCCGCTGGGCGGACCGGCTGCCGACTGGCGCCCTGATCCTCGGTGACGCGTGGGAGCGCTCGTACGGCGATCTGCAGTGGCGTCACCAGCAGCCCGAGCGGTTCCTCCCGTGGTACTTCCTCGCCCACGACCCCTCGACGGGCGCCACCAGCGGCGCCGGGGTGGACGTGCAGCCGAACGCGTTCTGCTCGTGGACGGTCGACGGCGACGGCTTCACCCTCTGGCTCGACCTCCGCAACGGCGGCGGCGCGGCACACTTGGGGGGCCGAACCGTCTCCGCCGCGACCGTGCGACGATTCGAGGACGCGGGGACACCGTGGCAGACGCTGCACGCAGCCGTCGCCACCATGAGCACCCGGCTACCGGCGCGACCTGAGCCCGCGCCGGTGGCCGGGCCTTTGTCTGGGCCTTTCGTCGGGGCCAACAACTGGTACTACGCCTACGGCGCCAACTTCGACGAGAAGGCAGTCCTGCAGGACGCGTCCACGCTTGTCGAGCTCGCCGACGGTCACCGGGTGAAGCCGTTCAGCGTCGTCGACGACGGCTGGTACCCGGGCGGCATCTGCTCCGGCGGCCCCTGGGACCGCGGCATCCCCGGCGTCTTCGACGACATGGCCGGTACGGCGGCCGCGATCAAGGCGATCGGTGCGCGGCCGGGCCTGTGGTTCCGCCCGCTGCTGGTCCGCGAGCCTTCTCCGCTGACGTCGACGGCCCCGCACGACAAACCCGGGCGCGCGCTCGACCCGACGTACCCCGAGGTGCTCGACGGGATCCGGGCGGATCTGCGACGGTTCAAGGACTGGGGTTTCGAGCTGGTCAAGCACGACTTCAGCACGTACGACGTGTTCGGTGGGTTCGGTCCCGCGATGGGGTCCCGGCTGACGCGGGACGGCTGGCAGTTCCACGACCGGTCGCGGACGACGGCCGAGATCGTACTCGCGTTCTACCGCGAGATCCGGGCCGCTGCGGAAGACGTCGTACTGATCGGCTGCAACACCGTCGGTCATCTCGCCGCCGGCCTGGTCGACATCCAGCGGACCGGCGACGACACGTCCGGCCGGGACTGGGAGCGGACCCGGAAGATGGGTGTGAACACGCTCGCGTTCCGGCTCCCGCAGCACAACCGGTTCTTCGCCGTCGACGCGGACTGTGTCCCGTGCACGCCGCAGACGCCGTGGGAGCTCAACGAGCGCTTCCTGGACCTGGTGGCGCGATCAGGGACGGCGCTGTTCCTTTCGATCGACCCGGCGGCCCGGAGCGAGCGGACGGACCGGGCGTTGCGGGCTGCTATCCGGCTCGCGCTCGACGGTGGTGACGAGTCCGGGATCGAACCGGCCGACTGGCTGGTGAACACCACACCGACCGAGTGGCGGTCGGGCGCCGAAACCGTTCGCTACGACTGGTCCCTTCCCTGGGGTGCGGACCCGAATGGTTAGACGGGGCACGAACTTCGATCGCGTCGGCGACTTCAACGATGCTGTCGTCCTGGACGCGATCCGCCGCAGCGAGCAGCTCAGCCGTGTCGAGCTCGCCGAAGCGACCGGGCTGTCCGGTCAGGCGATCTCGAACATCGCGCGCCGGCTGCTCGACGCCGGCCTGGTCCGCGAGGCCGGCCGGTTGCGCGGCGCGGGCCTCGGCAAGCCGCGGACGCTGCTCGAGCTCGAGCCCACCGGCCGGTACGCCGCCGGCGTCCACCTGGATCCGTCGGTCGTGACCGTCGTCCTGCTGGATCTCACCGGCGGGGTCGTCGCGCGCCGCCCCGTCGACCAGGGCGCCGACGACCCCGGCGTACTCATCGACGGCATCGCGAAGACGATCGAGGACGTGATCGCGGAATCCGGCGCTCCGCGTGACCGCGTGACCGGGGTCGGGATCGCCGCGCCCGGTCCGATCGACGTCGAGCGCGGCGTGGTCGTCGACCCACCGAACCTGTCGACCTGGCATCTCGTTCCGCTCCGGGACGAGCTGCGGGAGCGCACCGGGCTCCCGGTCGTCCTGGACAAGGACGTCACCGCCGCCGCGTCCGCAGAGCGCTGGGCCGGGCAGGGCGGCAGCTTCCTGTTCTTCTACCTCGGTACCGGGGTCGGCGCCGGCCTGGTCGTCGAGGACGAGCTGGTCCGTGGATCGTCGAGCAACGTCGGCGAGATCGGTCACGTGATCGTCGATCCCGAAGGTCCGCTCTGCTACTGCGGCCGCCGCGGGTGCGTCGGTGAGTCCAGCCAGCCGCGGTACCTGGTGCAGCAGGCGGTCGAAACCGGAGTACTTGCCCCAGGCATCGACCTCGACGACCGGTCGGCGGTGGACGCGGCGTTCGCGCGACTCTGCGAGCTGGCCGTCGACGGTCCCGCGCGGGCCATCGTCGCCGCGCTCGCGACCCGGATCGCCAAGGTCGTCGAGGACATCGCGAACCTGCTCGACCTCGAGCGCGTCGTCTTCGGCGGTCCGCACTGGGAACAGCTCGCGCCGGTCTTCGGCGACGCGGTGCGGGACGCGCTGACGGACCGGTTCCTGGTCCGCGCGGTGCACCCGTTCGAGGTCGCCGGTACGGCGCTCGGCGCCGAGGTCGGCGCGATCGGCGCCGCCAGTCTGGTCCTCGACCAGACCTTCTCGCCCAACCCCTCACTCGTCGGTGAAAGGTAGATGTGTTGATGATCGACCCCGAGGTCCTGACCCGCGCCACGGCGGCTGTTCAGCAGGCCACCGGTGACGCCGCGATCGCGGAGATGTTCCGGCGCTCGATGGCCGAGAACCTGCCCGCGGTCGCCGAGCGGCTGCCGGACGGGACGACGTTCGTGCTCACCGGCGACATCCCGGCGATGTGGCTGCGCGACTCGGCCGCGCAACTGCGCCCGTACCTGCTGCTGTGCAAGGACGATCCGGGCCTGCAGGACGTCCTGATCGGCGTCCTGCACCGCCAGCTCGAGTACGTCGTCCTGGACCCGTACGCGAACGCCTTCAACAAGGAGGCGAACGGCGCCGGTCACGTCACCGACGAGACCGAGATGTCGCCGTGGGTGTGGGAGCGCAAGTACGAGATCGACTCGCTCTGCTTCCCGCTGGAGCTCGCGTACCGGCTGTGGCGGATCACCGGCCGCGCCGACGTGATCGACGACCGGTACCGCGCCGCGGCGGAGGCGATCATCGAGCTGTGGACCGTGGAGCAGGACCACGAGGCGAACTCGCCGTACCGGTTCCAGCGGCTCGACGACCGGCCGTCGGACACGCTGGTGCGCGAGGGCCGTGGCCGGCTGACGAAGCCGACCGGGATGTCCTGGAGCGCGTTCCGGCCGAGTGACGACGCGACCGAGCTGGGCTTCAACGTGCCGGGCAACATGTTCGCGTCGGTGGTGCTCGGCTACCTGGAGGAGATCGCGACCGAGGTACTGCGGGACGAGCCGCTGGCCGATCGCGCGAAGACGCTGAAGGCCGAGATCGACGAGGGCATCGCGCAGCACGGGACGATCGATCACGCCACGCACGGCCGCGTCTACGCGTACGAGGTCGACGGTCTGGGCGGGTCGCTGGTGATGGACGACGCCAACATGCCGAGCCTGCTCGGGATCCCGCTGACCGGGTACGCCGCCCCGGACGACCCGACGTACCTCGCGACGCGCGAGCTGCTGCTGAGCCCGGAGAACCCGTACTACTACAGCGGCACGGCGGCCTCCGGCATCGGCAGCCCGCACACGCCCCCGCGCTACATCTGGCACATCGCCCTCGCCGTACAGGGCATCTCCAGCACATCGGCGGAGGAGCGCCAGCAGCTCCTGGAACTCCTCCGCGACACCACCGGCGGCACCGGCCAGATGCACGAAGGCTTCGACGTGGACGACCCCACCAAGTACACCCGCGAATGGTTCTCCTGGGCCAACGCCATGTTCTGCGAACTGGCCCTGGTCCACGCAGGCATCAACTGACGTCGCGGCGCCGCACTGTCCAGGCGGCGAGGACGCCGAAGAGTAGGCAGTAGCCGAGTAGCGTCAGGAGGGCTCGGCCGCCGCCGACTGCGTCTCGTACGCCGGGTGGGGCGTCGGCGGCTGCCATGCCTGTCACGCTGAACACGAGGGAACCGGCGTTGGTTCCGGGGAGGGCGTTGGCGAGCCACTTCAGGCTGGGGAGCAGGGTGCTGACAACGCCGGCCAGGAGGGTCTCGATGCCGAGGATCCAAACGACACCGAGGCCGATCGGCAGCGCGACGTTGCGGAAGGCAACGGCCAGGACGGCGCCGGCCAGGCACCACGTCATCAGGACCAGCCAACCGCCGCCGAGCCCTTGCAGGACATCGCCGATGCTCGGCCAGTTCGTCGCGCCGTTCTCCGCGGCGGCGACGGCGACGCTGCACGCGGCGCAGGCGGCGAAGATGCCGAGCACCCAGAGCGCGATCATCGTGCCGAGCGCCAGGAACTGGGCGCCGAGGATCGTGCCGCGCCGCGGGCGCTGGGTGAGCACGGTCTTCAGTGTTCCCCAGCTGTACTCGCCGCCGAGCACGATCGCGCCCAGCACCAGCGCGAGCGCACCGGCGAAGATCGGGTACCCGCCGATCGTGTTGTCGATGACGCGCGCCGGCAGCATTCCGCGGAGGACCTCGGCCCGCGGTACGCCCGTCGTGCTCGGGGTGTCGTCGCCCGTCGCGTAGGCGACGTACGGCAGCAGGTAGCCGAAGATCAGGCTCAGCACCAGACCGGCGGCGAACAGCACCCAGACCGCGGCGCGCTTGCGGAGCTTGAGGATCTCCGCCCGGTAGCTACCCAACATCGGCCTTCTCCTCCGTCGTGGTGAGCTCGAAGAAGATGTCCTCGAGAGCTCGTTCGGTGCTGTGCAGCGCGGACACGGCGATCCCGGCCTCGACCAGCACCCGGTTGACCTCGGCGGCCCGGTCCGGCGCGACCTTCACCCGCAGCGTGTCGTCGTACCGGTGCACCGTGCCGAACCGGGCGAGCAGCTTCTGGGCCCGGTCCCTCGGAGCGGCCTGGATGACCAGCTCCTGCTCGCCGCGCAGCTCGGTGACGTTGCGTTCGGCAACCATGTGTCCGGCGTTGATGATCCCGACCCGGTCGCAGATCTGCTGGACCTCGCCGAGCAGGTGACTGGACAGCAGCACCGTCCGGCCGCCGGTCCCGAGCTCGCGGATCAGCCGGCGCATGTCGCGCATCCCGGCCGGATCCAGCCCGTTGGTCGGCTCGTCGAGGATCACCAGCTCCGGGTCCTTGAGCAGCGCGGCCGCGACCCCGAGCCGCTGCTTCATCCCCAGGGAGTACGTCGAGAACCGGTCCCGCGCGCGATCGGCGAGGTCGACGAGCTCCAGTACGTCGTCGATCCGCGGCCGCGACACCCCGGCGTACTCGGCGAGCAGCCGCAGGTTGTCCAGCCCGGACAGGTACGGGTAGAACGCCGGCGACTCGATCATCGACCCGGTGCGCCCCAATACGCCGGCCTCGCCCGGGCGGCCGCCGAGCACCCGGACCTTCCCGCTCGTCGGTGCGATCAACCCGGTGAGGATCCGGAGCGTGGTCGTCTTACCCGCTCCGTTGGGCCCGAGGAACCCGTACACCTCACCCGGCAGCACCGTCAGATCGACACCATCGACCGCGAGGGTGTCGCCGTACCTCTTCGTCAGCCCACTGACCTCGACAAGCGCATCCATACCTCGAGGTTGCCGCCCGCGCCCCCTCGCCCGCGTCGCCTCGGGGGAGTGACCACGGCTACCCCGGACGGAGTACTCAGGTGCTCGGGCTGGTCTCCAGACGTTGCACACTCCCCGCCGAAAGCGCATCCGCAACATGCTGTACGCCGCTGCGAATCAGGTCACCGTAACCACCGTCGGGGAGCTTCGGGAGATGCTCACGGGCCAGCCGCAGGTGTTCCGCCGACTTCTCCCGGTCCGCCAGCCTGCGATAGTCATCGGCGAGGTTGAGATGCAGCGACGGCAGCCAGCCGTCGTCCTCCACGACCTCCAGCGCCCGCAGATCCCAGGCGAGCTCGTCCGCGGTCTCGTCCTGGACATCGGCCAGGTAGTGCGCGATCGCGCAACGGGTCTGCCGGTCGCCGACCGCGTCCCACAGCGCGGTCAGTTGCGAACGGGCGGCGCCGCGATCACCGGAGCGTCCGAGCTCGACGGCAGCCATGATTTCCTCGAGGTGCGTCATACGGGCACCCTCGGGCTTCAAGCGGCTGGAAGGTCAACCCAGCCAGCCGGGGCGGACGAGGCCGGTCTGGTAGGCGACGACGACGAGCTGGGCGCGGTCGCGGACGCCGAGTTTGATCATCGCGCGACTGACATGTGTCTTCGCGGTCGCCGGGCTGAGCACCAGCCGCTCGGCGATCTCGTCGTTCGACAGCCCTTCGCCGACCAGCGCGACGATCTCCTTCTCGCGATCCGTGAGTACGTCGAGCTCCGTGCTCGCGTGCGGCTGCCGGCTGCGCGACGCGAACTCCGCGACCAGCCGCCGCGTGACGCCGGGGGAGAGCAACGCGTCCCCGCGCGCCACCACGCGGACCGCCTGCAGCAGCTCGACCGGCTCGGTGTCCTTCACCAGGAACCCGCTCGCCCCGACCCGGAGCGCCTCGAACACGTACTCGTCCAGATCGAAGGTCGTCAGGATCACCACGTGGACGTCGGTCAGCTCGGGATCCGCCCCGATCTGCCGGGTGGCCTCCAGCCCGTCGGTGCCGGGCATCCGGATGTCCATCAACACGACGTCGGGCTTCTCCGCTCGCGCGGCCGTGACCGCCGCGGCGCCGTCCGGCACCTCGCCGATCACCGTGATGTCGTCCTCGGCGTTCAGCAACGACCGGAACCCGGCCCGCACCAACGCCTGATCATCCGCCAGCAGCACCCTGATCATGCGCTGGAGCTTATGCGAGCCCAGCGTCGTGGGCGAGCAGGGCGATCTGGGTCCGGTTCCCGAGCTCGAGCTTGGTGAGGATGTGCGAGATGTGCGCCTTCACGGTCGCGAGGCTCATGAACAGCTCGGTGGCGATCTGCGCGTTCGCCTGGCCCTGGGCGACGGCGAGCATCACGTCGTACTCCCGGGGCGACAGGCGCTCGAGTTTCTGCCGCGCGATCGTGTGCGCGTCGGCCTGCGTGGCGGCGCGGTCCATCAGGCGGCGGGTGATCGCGGGGGAGAGGATCGGGTCACCGGCCGCGACCCGACGTACGGCGTCGACGATCTGGGCCGGCGGGGTGTCCTTGAGCAGGAACCCGCTGGCGCCGGCGCGCAACGCGTGCAGGACGTTCTCGTCGGTGTCGAACGTGGTCAGTACGACGACCTCGGGCGGGTTCGTCCGGGCACGCAGCCGGCGGGTCGCGACGATGCCGTCGACGCGCGGCATCCGGAGATCCATCAGCACGATGTCCGGGAAGTGCGCGTCCACCGCGGCGGGGACCTCGTCGCCGTCCGCGGCCTGCCCGACGACCGCGATTCCGTTCGCGCCGTCCAGCATCATCTCCAGGCTGGCCCGGACCAACGCGTCGTCGTCCACCACCAGGACCCGGATGTTCATGAGGGCCACGGTAGCGAGGCCTCGAGCCGGAACCCGCCACCGGGGACCCGCCCGTGGTCCAGCGTGCCGCCCGCCAGTTGCACCCGCTCGGTGAGCCCGACCAGGCCGGTCCCGCTGCCGGGCGCGAGCGACGTACCGTTGGAGGCCGCGTTCGTCAGCTCGATCCGCAGGCCGTCACCAGGTCCGCCGTCCACCGTCAGGTTCACCGGGTGACCGGCGGCGTGCTTGCGTGCGTTCGTCAGCCCTTCCTGCACGACCCGGTACGCCGTCCTCCCGGTTGCCGGTGGCAACGAAGCCGGATCCGCCACGTGATCGTCGTACGCGATCGTCGCTCCCGCCTCACGGGACTCGTCGACGAGCGCCCGCAGATCGTCGAACGTCGGCTGCGGCCGGCCCTCGTAGACGTCCTCGTCGCGCAGGACGTTGATCACCTCCCGCAGCTCGTCGAGCGCCTGGTGTACGCCGGTGCGGATCACGCCGGCGGCCTTCGCGAGCTTCTCCGGTGACGAGTCGGGGCGGTACTCGAGCGCACCGGCGTACGTGGCCAGCAGGGACAAGCGGTGCGCGAGTACGTCGTGCATCTCGCGGGCCATCTTCGTACGTTCCAGTGTGCGCGCCTCGGCGACCCGACGACCCTGCTCGTCCTCGGCGCGGCGGGCGCGTTCACGCAGCGACTGGAGAAGCTGCTGACGGGCCTGGGTGCCTTGGCCCCAGCCGAGGAGCGCGGCGTGGACGACGACGTCGAGTACGGCGAACCAGAGGAACGGCAGGCCGTGGATCGGTTGCCACGCACCCTGGATCAGGTGCGCGACGGTGCCGGCCAGGGCGACCAGAAGCGCGGTCCGGAACGGGCGGCGGAGGGCAACGGTGAGGGTGCCGACGGTGGATGGCGGCGTGGCGGCGGGGGAGAAGATCGCGAGGATCGCGACCGCGATCGCCCCGTGCACCGGCCGGCGGATCACGAGCGGAATCAGCGCGACCGACACGACACCGACCACGATGTCGAGCACCAGGAACTTGCGGTGCTCAGGATCCGGCAACCGCCCGACGATCGTCGCGGCCACCATCACGGCGATCAGTCCGGTCGCGGCGGCGACAGTCCAGCGAGGTGCCTTCGGTGGCACACAGGTCTCCTCCATGCCGCCGAGACTAGGCGGAGGCCCCGTTCCCCACCACCGACCAAAGTCGAAGCCGCACCGACTTCGGACCAGCCTGGCCCAGCTTCGCGGCCGATGCCGCGAATACCCGCGCTCCGGCACTGTGCTGCCAACACCTCGCCATGAAGGAGCCACAATGCGAACCCCGAGCTCGAACACGTACCCCATCGAGCACAACACCGCGACCGAGAGCACCAAGCCTGCCTCACGCCGGGTCCCTGGCCGGAGTCGGCTCACGGTCGTCGGCGTCACCGCCGCCGCGGCCGTCGCCGGCTGGGCGGTCCTCGCCCCGCTGGCCGGCCTCACGCTGACCGCCCGTCAGGGCGGCGTCCAGCACATCGGCGTCGTCGCCGTCCTGCTCTCCTCGGTCGCCGTCAGCTTCGCCGGCTGGGGCTTGCTCGCGATCCTCGAGCGCCGTACGGCGCGAGCGCGCGAGATCTGGACCGTCGTCGCCACCATCGTCTGCCTCACGTCGCTCGGCAGCCCGCTCACCAACGGCATCGGCCTCGGCGCGAAACTCGGCCTGGCCTCACTCCACCTGATCGTCGGAGCGACGGTGATCTTCGGCCTCCGCCGGACCAGCTCCGCCGAACGGTGCTAACTGGGCGGCCTGGTAGAACCCCTGGATGTGCGCGGTCAGCAACTCGGCCGCGCGCTCCGGCTCCCCGCCGCGCACCGCGGCCAGGATCGCCCGGTGCTCGGCCCGCAACCCGACCGCCGTCCCTTCCCAATCCGGCAGATTCGGCACCGCGGCCAGCACGTACCCGTGGATCGCCGACCGCAACGAGGTCATCACCGCGGCAATCAGCACGTTCCCGGCGAGCCCGGACAGTGCAACGTGGAACTCCGCGTCGAGCACATGGAACTGCTCCGGGGACAGCTCGCTGTCGTCCATCCGGTCGAGCAACTCCTCGGCGACCTTCAGCTCGCCCGTCTCGAGCGCCCGCCCCGCGGCCTCCCGAGCCGCCCACGACTCGAGCAGCAGCCGCGTCTGCACCACGTCGCCCATCGGCAGGTGATTCGTTGCCAGGTGCAACCGCAGTACGGCGGTCAGCGGGGACACCGGCTCCGCGACGATCACCGCACCCGCCTCCGGACCGGACCCGGTCGCGGTCCGGACGACGCCCATCGCCTCCAGCACCCGGACGGCCTCCCGCACCGACGGCCGGCTGATCCCGAGCTGCTCGGCCAGCGCCCGCTCACCCGGCAGCCGGCCGCCGATCCGCAGCCGCCCGGCCGCGAGGTCCGCCTCGACCCGGTGCAGGACCAGCTCGTAGTTCTTCATGTGGACGACTCTATCTGTGTGGTCGGACCACAGGGTAGGGTGTGGTCCGACCACAGAATCAGCCGGGAGTTGTGATGACCGATCGACAGATGCCCAAATGGTCCGAGCTGAAGCCGTGGCTGCGGCCGAAGCCGATCACGGTGAATCCCACCGACCGGCGGCTGGACAAGGCGCTGACGATCGCGGACCTGCGGGCGATCGCGCGACGGCGGACGCCGCGCTCGGTCTTCGACTACACCGACGGCGCCGCCGAGGCCGAGATCAGCCTGCGCCGGGCCCGCCGGCTGTTCGCCGAGATGGAGCTGCAGCCGTCGATCCTGCGGGACGTCTCGGAGATCGACCTCGGGACGTCGATCCTCGGCGGCCGCTCGGAGCTGCCGTTCGCGTTCGCGCCGACCGGTTTCACCCGGATGATGAACCACGAGGGCGAGAGCGCGGTGGTCAAGGTCGCCGAGCAGATCGGGATCCCGTACGCGCTGTCCACGATGGGCACCACCTCGATCGAGGACGTCGCCGCGGCCGCGCCGAGCGCGCGCAAGTGGTTCCAGTTGTACGTGTGGAAGGACCGCGACGCCGGCGAGGACCTGGTGAAGCGCTCGGCGGCCGCCGGGTTCGAGGCGCTGATGCTGACGGTCGACGTACCCGTCGCGGGCGCCCGGCTTCGCGACGTACGCAACGGCTTCACGATCCCGCCGTCGCTGACCGCGAAGACCGTCCTGGACGCGTCGATGCACCCGGCCTGGTGGGCGAACCTGCTGACCACGCGGCCGCTGACGTTCGCGTCGCTGTCCACCTGGGACGGCACCGTCGCCGAGCTGCTCGACAAGCTCTTCGACCCGACGATGACGATCGACGACCTGAACTGGCTGCGCTCGATCTGGGACGGGCCGCTGATCGTCAAGGGCATCCAGACGGTCGAGGACGCGCGGCGTGTGGTCGACGCCGGTGCGGACGCGGTCGTGCTGTCCAACCACGGCGGCCGTCAGCTGGACCGGGCGCCGACACCGCTGCGGATCCTCCCGGAGGTCCGCAAGGCGGTCGGCAGCGACGCCGAGGTCTACCTCGACACCGGCATCATGTCCGGCGCGGACATCGTCGCGGCGATCGCGCTCGGCGCCGACGCCTGCCTCGTCGGCCGCGCGTACCTGTACGGCCTGATGGCCGGTGGCCAGCGTGGTGTCGCCCGCGCCGCGGACATCCTCACCAAGGAGGTCCGCCGCACGATGGCGCTACTCGGCGTCTCCAGCGTGGCCGAGCTCAACCCGTCCCACGTCCGCCTGCCCTGACATCTACAGCGGCAGGGTCGCGATGATCCGCAGACCGCCGGTCGGCGTGCGGGTGGCTGTGAGCGTGCCACCGAGCGCGGTGGCGCGTTCCCGCATGCCGGAGATCCCGTTGCCTTCGGTCGGGGGAGCGGTCAGCGTCTCGCCGTTGTCGTCGATCTGCAGCACCAGCGACTGCTCGCCGTACTGGATCCGGACCGTTGCCGACGTCGCCTTCGCATGCCGTACGACGTTCGTCAGGGACTCCTGGACGATCCGGAACGCGGCGCGGTCGAGGCCGCTCGGCAGTGGGCGCGGGTCGCCGTGGATGATCTTGTGCACCTCCAGGCCGGCTCGGGCCGTGCGGCTGACCAGGTGGTCGAGGAGATCGAGTCCGGCGAACGGCTGGCGGGGCGCCGACTCGTCCGACTGGCGCAGTACCCCGACGATCGAGCGGAGCTCGACCAGCGCCTCCTTGCTGGCGTCCTTGATCGCGGCCAGCGCCGGAGCGGCCTGCTCGGGTTGCCGATCGACCAGGTGCAGTGCTGTGGACGCCTGCACGTTGATCAGCGAGATGTGGTGCGCCACGACGTCGTGCAGCTCCTGCGCGATCCGGAGTCGCTCCTCGCCGGCCCTGCGCAGCTCCTCCTCTTTCCTGGTACGTGCCGCGGCGCTGACCCGGTCGCGGTGCGCGCGGAAGAGCTCGGCGAGGAATCCGAGTACGACGAAACACGTGCCGACCAGGAGGACCTGGTACACGCCTTGTTCGTTGATCCCGAGCACCATGCGGCCGCCGACGTGGCCGACGTACAGCGCGGCCAGACCGGCCCAGCCGGCTGACCGGTGGCCTAACCGGATCGTGGTGAACACGGCGATCACGAACGGGAAGATGACCGGGCCGTACGCGTACTGCATCAACATGTAGACGAGCGTCGAGACGACTGTTGCCCACAGCACCGGCACAGGGTTGGTGCGGAGCCAGTACAGCGACACCGATCCGATCAGGATCAGCACGATCATGAACCAGTCCGCCGGCCGCCGGTCCACCTCGCCGCGGGAGGCACCGAGCGAGCCGACCACGCCGATCACCGAGATCACCAACGGCAGCGCGATGCGGCGTGCCCTGGTTCCCAGGCGCGCCGCGGCGATCGGCTCGGTCGTGCTCACAGTACGCAACCGTAGAGGTCGGGCGGAGCCGGTGTCATCGTCGCCATGGAGTACTTCGGACTGCGCCCGGCGTGGTAGTTCAGTATTTGACCTTGTAGATCTTCTCTTCGTACGCCTGGCCGTAGTACTCCTCGAGCGCCGCGAGATCCTCGTCGGGGCGCTCGAGCGCCTGCGCGATCCGCGGGCGGGTCGGGACGGCGTCCGGGTTCCAGGTCTCGGGCTTCCACAGCTTCGAGCGCAGGAAGGCCTTCGAGCAGTGATGGAAGACCTGCTCGATCTCCACCAGCAGGGCCAGCTGCGGGCGGTTGCCCTTCACGACCATGTCGTCGAAGAACGGCGCTTCCTTGACGATCCGGGCCCGGCCGTTGATCCGCAGCGTGTCGCCGCGGCCGGGGACGAAGTAGATCAGGCCGACGTGCGGGTTGCTGAGGATGTTGGCGAAACCGTCGACGCGGCGGTTGCCGGCCCGGTCCGGGATCGCGATCGTCGATCGGTCCAGGACCTTCGTGAACCCGGCCGGGTCGCCCTTCGGCGAGACGTCGCAGGTCCCGTCGTCGGCGGAGGTGGCGATCAGGCAGAACGGTGATGCGGCCAGCCAGTCGAGGTCGAGGTCGTGGAGCTCCTTGCGCTCCTTGCCGGCGGCGGCTGCCAGCGGCTGCGGCACGAGGTCGCGCAACTCGTCGTACGTCGTGATCTCGACCAGTCCGGGAATCTCCATCAGGCGGCGTTCTCCTCTACCAACGACGGCGTGGCGTCCTCGTTGACGGCCCTCGTCCGCACCGCCCATCGTACGGCGGGACCAGTTGTGCAACTGGTCCCCAGGAACAGTGCACCGACGATCAGCCAGCCGATCGGACCCCATCCGAGGATCACCGTGGTGAGCAGCGCCGGGCCGAGCATCCGGGCGACCGCGGGGCCGGTGCCGAAGAAACCTTGGTACTGACCCTGCTTGTCGGCGGGGGCCAGTCCGAAGCTGATCTCCCAGGCGCCCGAGGCGAGCTTCATCTCGCCGAGGGTGAGGAGCGCGGCGGCCACGACAAGCACTCCGGCCGTGACGGTGGCGCTCAGATTGGCGGCGGTGGTTGCGAATACCCCGCAGGCGGCCAGCATCGCGAGTCCGGCGTACCGGACCGAGCGGGTGGCGGTGCGGAGATCCTTCACGGCCCTGGCGACCCGTACCTGGAAGAGCGTGACGCCGATCGTGTTCACGATCATCAGCGAGGCGACGACCCAGCTCGGGGCGTTCGTCCGGGTGACGATCCAGAGTGGGCCGACCAGGCTGATCAGTGGCATGAAGAGCAGCATGATCGCGTTGATCAGAGCGAGGACGGCGTACGGACGGTCGTGCAGCACGGCCAGCCTTGGTTCACCGGCGCTGCGGACCCTGACCGCGATCGGCGGCACGCGGTGGATGAGCCCGGCCGCGACCAGGAAGCTCACCGCGTCGATCCCGAACACGACCAGGTACGCCGCCTGTGTGTCGAAGCGGAGCGCCACGCCGCCGAGGAGCGCGCCGACCGCGAGACCGGCGTTCACCGTGGACTGCAGGAAGGCACGGATCCTGGTGCGCTCGGCCGGCTGGACGAGACCCGCGAGCAACGCCTGCCGCGCGGCGGTCAGGCCGGTCTGGCTGCACGCGTAGACGATTGCCGCGATCAGGAAGCCCGCGAAGCTCCGGACGACCAGGAACGCTGCCACGGCGGACGCTGTGGTGAGCGCGAGCAGGACCGCCGTACCGCGGGCGCCACGCCGGTCGGCGAGGTTGCCGAGCGGAACGCCCGCGAGGAAGCCGGCCAGCCAGGCGACGGTCAGTCCGAGCCCGACCTCGGCCGTCGAGAGGCCGACGACCCGGGTGAAGAACAACGCCGACGTGACGACGAACGCACCGTCGCCGACCGAGTTGGCCAACTGCGCCATCGCGAGGTCCCGCGGCGCTCCGGCCGGGGGAAGCATCTGTCCGAGTCTGCTGCTCATGCCTTGAGCCTAGGGATTCAGCGGCCCAGGGTGGAGATCCATTCTCGGCGTCAAAACATGGGCCACTTTGGCCTGTGGACAACTCGGACAGGGGAGTCGAATCGCGGCATCTTTCTAGGCATGAGCTTCCACAACCTGACTCCTGCCTGGGTCGATCAGCCCCTCACCACGCCCGGCTTCGCCGCCGATGTCGTCGACCTGATGGTCAGTCTCGGCGATCGGCAGCGCGGCACGTTCGCCGTGCTCCTCTGCGATCCCGACGACTACTACCGAGCCACCGTGACCATCGACCTACCGACCGAGTTCGAACACCTCAGTCCCGGCCTCGATACCGCCGGCCTGTGCTCGTCCGCGCTGTCTCCGATCGTTACCGCGGTCCGCACAGCGCCTGGCACTGGCATGATCCTCGCCTTGGGGAGACCTGGGCCGGGCGGGGTCTGCGAGTTGGACGATCAGTGGTCGCGAGCGGCCACTGCCATCTGCCAGGCGGCCGACATCCGTCTGCTGGGCTTCTACATCGCCACGAGCGAGGGCGTCCATCAGCCGGCGATCACGCATCGGCAGGCAGCATGATCGTCGGTGGTCGCCCCGTTTCGCCGGCCGGTCAGCGGACTCCGCGGGGGCGGAACTGGATGCTGATCCGGGGGCCGATGTGGCCGGACGACTTGGGGATGGCGTGTTCCCAGGTCCGTTGGCAGGAGCCGCCCATGACGATCAGGTCGCCATGGCCGAGGGGATAGCGGATGGTCGAGCTGACCGGACCACTCGACCCGCCCGGCCGCGGGCGCAACGCGAGCACACGCGGCTCGCCCACGGAGAGGATCGCGACCATCGTGTCCTCACGGTCGCCACGACCGATGCGATCGCCATGCCACGCGACGCTGTCCCGGCCGTCGCGGTAGAAGCACAATCCCGCTGTCCGGAACGGCTCACCGAGCTCCTCGGCGTACCGCGTGCTCAGTGCATCCCGCGCCTCGTCCAGGATCGGCAGCGGCAGCTCGGCGTTCTCCCCGTAGAAGCACAACAACCGCGGCACGTCGACCACCCGGTCGTACATCTGCCGCCGCTCCGCCTGCCACGGCACATCCCGAGCCAACCGCTCGTATACCTGATCAGCCCCGGTCAACCACCCCGGCAGCACATCCACCCAGGCCCCGCGGCCCAACTCGGTCCGCGCCAGCCCGTCCAAGGACCCCAGCGCCGGATCCTCGAAAGCATCCAGCAACGAGCCCTGAAGATCAGCACCCATATGTCCACCATACCCGAAACTCGAACATATGTTCCCCTGGGTTCCAGGTTGATGCCGGCGGCTAGCCGGGAAAGGCCTTCCACTGTCCTTCGGAGATGACCTCGACGGTGCCGCCGACCACCTTGATGGCGGTCTCGTCGTCGATCGCGTACGCCGGACCTTCGATCTCCGCGGCCCACCGCTCCGCATCGGCCAGCGTGTTCCCCGGCATCTGCTCGTGGTCCAGGTGCGGGTAGATCGAGAAGTCGACGACCCCGAGGGTGCGATCGTCCGGCGCGGCAGGCCAGTTGACGAAGTCGTCACCGATCCGCGGCGTCAGCACCATGCTGCCGGCACTCATCCCCACCCAGACCTTGTCGTCCAGCGAAGGCAGCACCTCTGCCAGCCCAGACGTCCGCATCCAGTGACACAGGTACGCCGCGTCGCCACCGTCCACCAGCAGCGCATCAGCCTCACGCACCCACGCCACCCACCGCTCTTCGCCAACGCTGGGCAACGCCGCCAGCTCCAGAACCCCCAACGACCCCCAGCCCAGCCCGGTCAACCTATGAAACGGAGCCTCACCTGCAACAGACCGCCGCACCGACCCCGGCCCAAGCATCGGATGCCCCCACTGCGCCGTCGGTACGTAGAGCGCACAAGCCTCGGAGACCGCCCGACCCAGCAGCTCAACCAGCGCCTCCCGAATGCTCCCGTTACTAACCCCTCCAGAAGTAAGAAGAAGCTTCACAATCCCTCCCCATCCAAGCCCGCCGACTCCACCTAACCCAACCACCGCGCCTTCTCTGACCCCGTGCCCCCCTCAACCGGCCGCCGTCCACCTGTCGTACCCCAACCCAGCACCCACCTGAGGACCTTCGACAGGCAGCGACAGATGCCGACTACGCGGTGCGCTCTGGCTTCGCACCTGCCAGAGTGCGACGGTCCGTTCGTCGAATCTCGTCGGAAGGGCAACGCTGATGTCTGATGCGCGAACGTTGGCCGAGCTCACGTACGTCCCGGATATTCGCTACGACAGGCCAGATGGTGTCGATCTCCGCCTGGATATTGTGGCGCCGGCGCCGTTACCCACAGATCCGCTTCCGGCCGTCGTGCGGATCGATGGCTGTCCGGGTTGGGGCCCTGGCGACCGCTCGTCTGCACTGCTGCCCTTCGCCAATCCCGCACTCGCTCGAGCTGGGTTCCTGACCATCGCTGTTTCGGTTCGCCACAGCAGGCAGGCACGCTTTCCCGCGCAGTTGCACGACGTACAGGCTGCGCTGAGATGGCTGCGCCGCAATCCTCTCGGCCTGCCGGTAAATCCGGACAGCGTCGGTGTCTGGGGGCACTCGGCCGGCGGCCACCTGGCTGCGATGGCCGGACTCAAGCCGAGTACTGCGGGTCGCGGACACCGAACCGCCACACTCCGCGACGACGTCCAGGCAGTCGTCACGATCAGCGGGCCGAGCGACCTCGCGCGCTCGGGCGGGGCCATGCGGATCGATCGACCCTCGCCGGTTACTGCGTGTGGTGGGCGGCGACATCAGCACTCATCGGGATGAGTTGCGTGCAGCCAGCCCGATTACTCACGTCAGTGCTGCTGCGCCGCCATTCCTCATCATCCACGGCACTTCCGACGAAACGGTCCCGTACGAGCAAGCCGAACTTCTGTGGAGCGCCCTGCTCACGTCAGGTACGGAAACCCAACTGCTCCCGATCGCTCACGGACATCACAACCTCCAACGCGATCCACATCGTCGGTACGGCGGGCAGGTCTGGGACTACGTCGCGAGCGAAGCCGCAACCTTCTTCAACCGCCACTTACGACCGCAAGATGGCGACCATGCGCGCCCCAGACAATGCCCGTGAAGCCGACCATGACGGTGAGGCGCCGCGCCCACCTACCTTGCGTGGAGCTTGCCCGCGACCACGGCCGCCGCACGTCGAGCAGGGGGACTGCATGATCGCCCCTCGGTCACCCGCAGCCGCCGTCGCCCATGCGTAGTCGAGTTGGGGCTGAATGCGGCGATTGAAGGTGACGGGGGAGGTGGCAGGCCAGAATCCGCAACGCGCCGACGCGCCAGCCGCTGCAGAGTCTCGTTGCCCGTGATTGCAGGCCATGCACGAGCGGCGCGTGAGTCCCGCGAAATCCCTTACAGGTAAGGGTTTTGTGGATGTCCGGGTTTGGCTGAGCGATCCCGATGGCATAGAATCGAACACATGTTCGAGGATGATCTGAGTGAGCTCGCGACGGCCGACCTGCTGGAGTCGGCCGCCGCGCACCGCGCGATCGCCAACCGGGCCGACGCGCGGCTGCTGGAGCACGCTCAG
>NZ_JBIALI010000008.1:0-366963 GCF_042873375.1 Kribbella sp. NPDC004875 | reverse complement strand
CGGTGGCCACGTTGTTGTGCGCCCCCGGGGCGGGTGGCGGCTCCTACAACACGCCCCCGCCCCGGGGGAATTACCCCCCCCCCCCGTAGTTTAAAAACAAGTGAGGAGGGGGGGGGCGCGCATGCCCGCCCCCCGCCCTTCGCGTTGCACCCCCAAACCCCCACCCACCCCACCCCGGCCCCACCCACCCACCCGGCCCCGGCCCCGGCCCCACCCACCCGGCCCCGGCCCCACCCCACCACCCAGCAATTTGAGTGGTTAACCGCTGAAGTCGTCCGTTCACCGCTCGCATGCGGGGGGCGAACGGACGACTTCAGGGGTGAACCACTCAAATGCGGTGGAGCATCAACCACAGGAAGTAGAGAAGACCGATGGCGATTCCCAGCTTTGTCGACCGGGTCACGGTGCAGGTCGCCGCGGGTCGCGGCGGAAACGGCTGCGCCTCGGTGCACCGGGAGAAGTTCAAGCCGCTCGGCGGCCCCGACGGCGGGAACGGCGGTGACGGCGGCAGCGTGATCCTGCGCGTCGACCCGGACGTCACCACGCTCGTCGACTACCACCGCTCGAGCCACCGCACCGCGACGAACGGTGCCCAGGGCAAGGGTGATCACCAGGCCGGCGGCAACGGCGCCGACGTGATCCTCGGCGTCCCGGACGGCACGGTCGTCAGTACGGCGAACGGCGAAGTACTCGCCGATCTCGTCGGACCGGGAGCGGAGTTCATCGCGGCGCAGGGCGGCAAGGGCGGTCTGGGGAACGCGGCGCTGGCGAGCAGCACGCGGAAGGCGCCCGGATTCGCTCTGCTCGGTGAGGACGGCGAGGAGCGCTCGCTGGTCCTGGAGCTGAAGGTCGTCGCGGACATCGGTCTGGTCGGTTTCCCGAGCGCGGGCAAGTCGTCGCTGGTCGCCGCTATCAGCCGGGCCCGGCCGAAGATCGCCGACTACCCGTTCACCACCCTGGTTCCGAACCTCGGTGTCGTCGTCGCGGGTGACGTCACGTACACCGTTGCCGACGTGCCCGGTCTGATCGAGGGTGCGAGCGAGGGCCGCGGACTCGGGCACGACTTCCTGCGGCACGTGGAGCGGTGTGCGGCGCTGGTGCACGTCATCGACTGCGCGACGTACGAGCCGGGCCGCGATCCGTTGAGTGACCTGGACACGATCGAGGCCGAGCTCGAGGCGCACGGTGGTCTGGAGGACCGGCCGCGACTCGTTGCCCTGAACAAGATCGACGTACCGGATGCGCGGGAGATCGCGGAGATGGTGCAGGCCGAGCTGGAGCAGCGCGGGCTGCGGGTGTTCCCGATCTCGACCGCGTCGCACGAGGGCCTGGAGGCGCTCAAGTTCGCGATGGCGGACATCGTCGTACGCCGGCGCGCGGAGCAGGAGAAGCCCGACACCACGCGGATCGTGATCCGGCCGCAGGTGCAGGGCGGGCCCGAGTTCAAGGTGAAGCAGCTGCCGGACGGCGAGGGCTGGCTGGTGCAGGGCGCGAAGCCCGAGCGCTGGGTGAAGCAGACCGACTTCGCGAACGCGGAGGCGACCGGCTACCTGGCCGACCGGCTGAACCGGCTCGGCGTCGAGGAGGAGCTGCTCAAGCTCGGCGCACAGCCCGGTGACGCCGTGGTGATCGGTGACGGTCCGAACGCGATCGTGTTCGACTTCGCGCCCGACGTCGCGGCCGGCGCGGAGATCCTGGCCCGGCGCGGTGAGGACCACCGGCTCGAGGAGGAGCGTCCCGCGGCGCAGCGGCGGCGGGCGAAGGATTCGGAGTACCACGCCTTCCGGGAGGGCGAGCGGTCCGAGGACTGGTCGGAGTACGGCGGCAACTGGGACACCGACGAGGTGGACCTGTCCCCGGCGGAGGCGAAACGAGCAGCAGCGGCTGCGGCCAAGCTCGCACGCAAGGAAGCGCGCGAGCTGGCGTCGCAGGAGGATCTCGACCAGAACGGTTGATTTCATGAACCAGCGCGCGGAGGCGACCAACGCCACGCGAATCGTCGTGAAGGTCGGCTCGTCGTCGCTGACCCAACGCGGCAGGATCGACCTCGAACGGGTCCGGCTGCTCGTCGACGCCATCGCGGCGCGGCGGGTGGCGGGGACCGAGGTCGTGCTCGTCTCCTCCGGCGCGATCGCCGCCGGGCTGGCGCCGATGGGGCTGCGGTCCCGACCGCGCGACCTGGCCACGCAGCAGGCGGCCGCGTCGGTCGGCCAGGGTCTGTTGATGTCCCGCTACAGCGACGCGTTCGCGGCGCACGGCTTGCGGGTCGGGCAGGTCCTGCTGACGGTCGACGACGTGACCCGGCGGAGCCACTACCGCAACGCGTTCCGCACGTTCGCACGGCTGCTCGAGCTGGGCGTCGTACCGATCGTGAACGAGAACGACACGGTCGCGACGACCGAGATCCGCTTCGGTGACAACGATCGCCTGGCGGCGCTGACGAGCCACCTGGTGCACGCGGATCTGTTGCTGCTGCTATCCGACGTCGACGGCCTGTACGACGGGGATCCGCGCAAACCCGGTACGTCGATGGTGACCGAGATCCGTGGTGCCGCGGACCTGGAGCCGCTCGCGATCGGCAAGACCGGCACGTCCGGCGTCGGCACCGGCGGCATGCAGACGAAGGTCGAAGCGGCCGCAATCGCTACTGAGGCAGGGATTCCGGTCGTCCTGACCTCGGCCGGCCGGGTCGGCGAGGCGCTCAGCGGCGAGCCGGTCGGGACCCTCTTCCACCCGACCGGCCGGCGTCGTAAGACCCGGCTCCTGTGGCTGGCGCACGCGACGTCCGGTCAGGGGATGCTGCATCTCGACGAGGGCGCGGTGCGCGCGTTGACGCAACGCCGCGCATCCCTGCTGCCCGCTGGGATCTCGGCGGTCGAGGGCACGTTCTCGGCCGGCGATCCCGTCGACCTGGTCTCGCCGTCCGGGGTGACGATCGCCCGCGGGCTGGTCAACTACGACGCCTCCGAGCTGCCCGAGCTTCTCGGCCGTTCGACCCGCGACCTGGCCCGCGAACTCGGATCGGCGTACGAACGCGAAGTCGTCCACCGCGACGACCTCGTGCTGCTCTGACCCGGTCCGAAGGTCCCGCACGGTCGGGACGGTGGCCCCTGTCTGCTTCCTGGCGTGGTTGTGACGCTGGAACCGACGTTGGGGAGGCGCCATGAGTACAACGAGTGTGCTGGTCGCGTACGGCACGAAGAACGGGTCGACGGCAGGGATCGCCGAGATGATCGTCAGCGCGCTGCGGGCGGACGGTCTGACGGCGGAGGCTCGTCCCGCCGCGGACGTCCCGTCGATCGAGGGGTACGACGCCGTCGTACTGGGCGGCGCTCTCTACGCGGGACGGTGGAATCGGGACGCGCGCACGTTCGCGCGCCGGCACGCCGACGCGTTACGGAACCGTCCGGTCTGGCTGTTCAGCAGCGGGCCGTTGGACGATTCCGCCGACCGGCGTGAGATCCGCCCGGTGGCGCAGGTCGCGAAGCTGTCCGATCGCCTCGGCGCGGTCGAGCACGTGACATTCGGCGGGCGGCTCACCGAGGACGCCAAGGGGTTCATGGCGAAGGCGATGGTCCGCGGCGGCAAAGGCGGTGACTTCCGCAACCCGGGACGCATCGCTGACTGGTCCCACACGATCGCGAAGCATCTCGGGACCGTCGTACCGTCGACGACCGATTGACGGCGGCCATGAGCGGGAAACGGGGTGCGCCCGGTGGCGCCGGAAACGCTGTGTACGGGCTCGGGCTGATCGGGGCTTTGGTGTACTACATCCAGCGCGCCGACGGCTTCTGGTCAGTCATCCTCGGCATCCTCAAAGCCGTGGTGTGGCCGGCCTTCGTCACCTACGACCTGTTGAAGTTCCTCGGCGCCTGAATCTGGGAGGGGATCCATGGGCAAGCCAGACAAGCAGCAGGATGTGGTCGACGTACTGCGGGGAGTGATGGAGACCGCCAAGGCCGGAACTGTCTTCGGTGCTCCGGTCAGTCACAACGGTTTCACGATCCTGCCGGTCGCCCGGATCACCGGCGGCGGGGGAAGCGGGCGCGGCGAAGGCATCACCGGGCCGGGCACGGACGGGTCCGGGTCCGGCGGCGGCTTCGGGTTGTCCGCCAGACCGGTCGGCGTCTACGTGATCGGCGACCGCGAAGTCACCTGGTCGCCGGCCGTCGACGCCACCAAGGTCATCCTCGGCGGCCAACTGGTCGGACTGGTCGCCCTGTTGACCCTTCGAACGTTGGTCAAACTGCTCCGCGACCGCCGGTCCAAGCGGGCCGCGGCCGCCGCGCAGGCGCAACCTACGACGGGCGAGTGAAGGTCGGCCTCACCGGCGTCGCGATGGCCGCCTCCTCCGCGGCGGGGGCGGCGACCGGTGGCCGGAGCAAGTTCTCCCAGGCATCGTTGCCCACGTGCTCACCCGCCTGATCAGTCGAACATCTCACGCGGTACGTCGCAGCCGTCCTCCGCGAGCGTGAACAGACAGCCCCTCGGTAGCCCACTTTGTGCACCCAGTGCGTACGAGGTTGTGGCCGGCGTGCGCGGTGGGTGCACAAAGTGGGCTGAGACGACCGGACGGGGCGTGGTGGGGGCGCACTACGATGGCGGGGTGAGTGAGATCATCGAGTTGGCGCGGCGGGCTCGTGAGGCGTCATATGCCTTGGCCGATGCGTCGCGGGCGACGAAGGACGGCGCGCTGCACGCGATGGCGGCGGCGTTGCGGGAGCACACGGACGCGATCGTCGCGGCCAACGCGAAGGACGTCGCGGCCGCGCGTGAAGCCGGTACGCCGGAGTCCACGGTCGACCGGCTGGCGCTCGACCCGGCGCGCGTCGACGGGATGGCGGCCGGGCTCGAGCAGCTCGCCGGGCTCACCGACCCGGTCGGCGAGGTGGTGCGTGGATACACGCTGCCGAACGGTCTCGAACTCCGCCAGGTCCGCGTCCCGTTCGGCGTGGTCGGGATCATCTACGAGGCCCGCCCGAACGTCACCGCCGACGCGGCAGGCATCTGCCTGAAGTCCGGCAACGCCGTCCTGCTTCGCGGTTCCTCCTCCGCCAAGTCGTCCAACGAGGCGATCATCGCCGTACTGCGGGACGCCGCCGAGTCGGCCGGACTGCCCGCGGACGTCGTACAAGGCGTGCCGACGGATCGCGCCGCGGTGAAGGAACTGATGCAGGCCCGCGGGCTGGTCGACGTACTGATCCCGCGCGGTGGCGCCGGCCTGATCCAGACGGTGGTCGGGGAGTCCTCGGTGCCGGTCATCGAGACCGGGGTCGGCAACTGCCACGTGTACGTCGACGCGGACGCGGACCTCGATCTCGCCCTCGGGATCCTGCTGAACGCGAAGACGCAGCGCCCGAGCGTGTGCAACGCAGCCGAGTCGCTGCTCGTGCACGCCGCGGTCGCCGACGAGTTCCTGGCGCGCGCGCTCCCCGCACTGACCGATGCCGGCGTCACCGTCCACGGCGACCCCACGGTAGTTGCTGCCAGCAAGAATCTCGCCCCCGACCAGCACATGGTGGCGGGCAAGAGCGGCGTTGCCGACCAGGACGTGGTGGTTCGCGGAGCGGTTGTGGACGCGACCGACGAGGACTTCGGCACGGAGTACAACTCGCTCGATCTGTCCGCTGCCGTGGTCGACTCGCTCGAGGCGGCGGTGCAGCACATCCGGCGGTACAGCTCGGGTCACACCGAGGCGATCATCACCCGGTCCCAGTCCGCGGCCCGCCGCTTCACGCAGGCGGTCGACTCGGCCGCGGTCGTGGTGAACGCCAGCACCCGCTTCACCGACGGCGGCGAATTCGGCTTCGGTGCCGAGATCGGCATTTCCACCCAGAAACTCCACGCCCGCGGCCCGATGGGCCTCCCCGAGATGACGTCGACGAAGTACGTCGTCACCGGTGAAGGCCAACTCCGCACCTGAGACTGACGGGTTGTTGCACCGCTGGCGGGTTGCAGCAGGCCATCGATCCAACAGGCCGCCGGCGGTCAGCGGAGGAGCTGGGCCGCGGTCTGTTGGGTGATGACCGGTGGAGTGGGGGAGATGACCGCGAGCGCTGCCCGGTGGTCGGCGCCCACCTCGAGCTCGACCACGTGAATCCCGGCCGGGACGCCCGCGCGTAGGTCGCCGCGCAGACCCTCCCCGGTTGCCTTCAGCACGGCCTCTTTCCGGGTCCAGTACTCCGTGAACGCCCGCGCCTTCGCGAGTCCGTCGTACCCACGGAGTTCTTGCGTTTCCGCCTCGCTCAACGCGACCCGGGCCAGGGCGTCGACGTCCAGCGACGGGTCAACCCGCTCGACATCGAGCCCGACCGGCCGATCCGCGAACGCCACGCCCACGAGGTCCCCCGAGTGCGTCACCGACAGCTCGACTCCGGTGCTTCGCACCTTCCCGTGGGGTTTGCCGCAGTCCGGGCAGGTCCGATCCAGCGCAACCTTTGCCGCTGGCAACGACATCCGAGCGGCCAGCACTCGTCGCACGATCGTCACCCCCAGCAGGAACCGCGCCTTGTCCACGTCCCGGAGGTATGCGTCCAACCGCCCGCGCTCGACGTCGTTGAGATCCGCAACGAACTCCTGCCGAGCAAGCCCGACCTCAGCCCACCAAACCTCAACCCCCACTCGGTCGCCAACAGCCTCCCCAACCCGCTCGGCCCGGTCGGCGGCACCAGCCCGTTTGGTCCCCCCGGCCCGGTCGGCGGCACCAGGTTGCTCGGTCACACCGGCCTGGTCAGCGGCACGAGGTTGCTCGGTCACACCGGCCTGGTCGGCGGCACGAGGTTGCTCGGTCACACCGGCCCCGGCGTCCAGGTCAGCTTCCCCGCGCGCAGGTCGTGAAGTACGCCGTCGATCCACTTGGCCTCGGCGACCGCGACCGCGACCTGGTACTCCGTCTCCAGCAAGGCGTACCGCGGTATCGGCTCCCCGTCGACCTGGCTCCTGAGCTCCAGTTGCAGCTCGGCGATCCGTTTCGTCAGCGACTCCCGCCGCTGCCCCAGCAGCTCACCCGCGACCTCCGGTGTCACCAGCATCACGAACGACAACGCCGCCGGAAACTCCGGAAACTCGTTCCGCGGCGTCGTGATGATCTCCGCCAGCCACTCCCGGCAGATCCGCCGGCCTTCGTCGGTCAGGTGGTACACGGTGCGCTCCGGGTACCGCTCGTCGCGCTCGGTCGCGCCGACGGTGATCAGTCCGGCCTCCTCGAGCCGCACGATCATCCGGTACAGACTCGTCCGCTGTCCGACGTTGACGACCTGGTCCTTGCCCCACTGCTTGATCAACCGCTGCAGCCCGTACGGATGCAGCGGCCCGTTCTCCAGGAGACCGAGGATCGCCAGGGCGAGGGGTGAGCGTCTAAAAGTCACATCCCCAGCTTAACGGTACAAAGACACTAGTTGCAATGTAACTAGATCCCATGTAACTATCGATCCATGAGAACAGCAGAACTGACCCAGGGCGTCGTCACCTCTCGCGACGGGACCGAGATCGCGTACTACAAGACCGGCCAGGGGCCGGCCGTCGTCGTGCTGCACGGCAGCATGGAGTCCGCCCGCAGTCACACGCTCCTGGCCGAGGCCCTCGCCGACGAGTTCACCGTCTATCTCCCGGACCGCTGCGGTCGCGGCCGCTCCGGCCCGCAACGACCGGACCACGGCGTCCACGCCGAGTTGGAAGACCTGGAGGCCGTCCTCACCGTGGCCGGCGCCGACCGTGCGTTCGGCGTCAGCGCCGGGGGAGCGGTGGTGCTGGAGGCCGCCCGGGTGCTTCCCGGACTCGAGCAGGTCGCCCTCTACGAGCCCGCGATCGTCGCCGAGGGCGAACCGCACCGTGAGTGGCTGGCCCGCTTCGACCAGGAGATCGCCCGCGGCGACGTCGCCGGCGCGATGGTCACGAGCATGTTCGGCTTCGAGATGGCACCGGCCTTCCTCAAGGTGATGCCGCGCGGTCTGCTCCGCAGGATGACCGAGAGGATGATGGCGAAGGAGGCACGCCAGGCCGGTGCGGATGCGATCACCATGCGCCAACTGGCTCCGACGATCCATGGCGAAGGCATCATCGTCGCCGAGTTGGCCGGCACCTTCGACAACTTCCGTACCGTCGACGCCGAGGTCCTGCTGCTCGGCGGCACCAAGGGCCTGCGCGGTCTCGAGCCGGGCCGCGCCACGCTGGAGAAGGTGCTCCCGCACTGCCGCCGGATCGAGTTCGACGGCTTCGACCACGGCTCGTCCTCGGATCCGGGCGGCGTCAACCCGACCGGCAAGCCCGAAGCGGTACGCCGCATTGCCGCCGAGGTGAAGTCCTTCTTCAAGAAGCAGTCGTGAGCGCCCAGTCGACAGCATCCGCGATGTCGGTCACCGGATACCGCACGGCCTGTACCAGGCGATCGGCGCCGATCACCAGCACGACCCGCTTCAACCGCTCGTACCCTCCGGCCCGGAACGTCGGCAGCCGCAAGGCCGCCGCCAGTTCCAGGTCGAGGTCGGACAGCAGCAGGTGTGGGATGTCCTCCGCCTTCGCGAACGCCTGCTGCTCGTCGGTCCGCTGCGTGCTGACCCCGCGCACCGCGACCTCCTGCTGGGCAAATTCGGACCGTCGCCCGGCGAACAGCCGGTTCTCCAGCGTGCAGCCGGCCGTCCCCGCGATCTCGTCCCATCCCGCCGGCAGTGGTGACGGCCGCCCTGTCGCTGGGTACCCGAACAGGACGGTCGCGCGGGCGTCTGCATCCACCACGTCAACCGTCGTACCCGCGGTCGACGGCAAGGCGACGTACGGGACTCTCTGACCGACAAGTTCGTGGAGGCGGTGTGCGGGCGGTTCGTCCGCGGCGTTCGTCCCGGTGAGTGAGCCGTCGCCGAGCAACCAGCGATCGCCCCAGTCCTGGAGTGCGACGAGCACCGGGAGGAGGGCTCGCCCACGGGGCGTCAGTTGGTACGCATACCGAGTCGGCCGTTCCTGGTACGCCGACCGCTCGACGATCCCGCTGTCCAGCAGGCCGGTCAGGCGCTCGGTCAGCACCTTCCGCGAGATCTGCAGAGACCCCGCGAGCTCGTCGAACCGTGAGACCCCACGGGCCAGATCGCGGACGATCAGCAGTTCCCAGCCGTCGCCGACCACCGCGAGGGACTGGGCGATCGCACAGTCCGGCTCCGGGGAGAAGCTGCTCCGCCGCACGTCCGCGCTCCTTCGAATCCGATTGCCACCACGCTAGCTGGGCCAGTAAGTTCCCAACAGGAACTCACTCTACCGAAGGGCAGACATGTACTGGCGCCGGATCGCGGAACTGCCCACCTGGCTGAGGGCCGTGATGGTCGGCCAACTGGTCAACGGCGCCGGCGCGCTCGCCTGGGTCTACCTGACGCTCTACCTCGTCGAGGACCGCGGGATGTCGGCGCAGCAGGCCGGTTTCGCGGCGGCGGCGTACGGCGTCGGTCTGCTCGGCGGCAACCTTGGCGGTGGGTGGTTCGGCGACCGCTTCGGCCTGCGTACGGCGGCGGTCGCGAGTCAACTGCTGTGGGCGTTCTCGTGTCTGGCGATGCCGTTCGTGCCCGGGCCGGCGATCGCTGTGGTCGCCGCGTTGTCCGGCCTCTTCGGCGGAGCGGGACGCCCTAACCTCAGCGCCCTCGTCACCAGCACGCTCCCGCCCGAGCGGCGCCGCGAGGGCATCGCGCTGTCCCGCACCGCGACCAATGCCAGCTTCACGATCGGCCCGCCGCTCGGCGGTCTGCTCGCGACCTACGACTTCGCGCTGGTCTTCGCCGTCGACGCGGTCACCAGCCTGGTGATGGCCGCGATCGTCTGGCGGTGGGTCCCGAGCGCCCGCCGTACGCCAACCGCCTCGACGGCCGGTCTGTGGACAGCCGTCCTCCGCGACCGCGCGGTCGTGATGGTGCTGGTGACGATCGTCGTGGTCGACACCGTGTACCGGCAGATCTTCGCGACCATGCCGCTCCTCCTGCGCGACGCGGGGACGCCGGCCGTCTCGTACGGCGTACTGCTCGGGGCCAGTTCCGTCGTCATCGTGCTGTTCGAGGCGCCACTCGCCGTACGCCTCGGCGGCCATCGCGCGACCCGGGTGATCGCGACCGGCTTCGCCCTGATCGGCGTCGGACTCGCGATCGTCGGGGTCTGGCCGGCGCTCGCCGGGGCCGCGCTGGCGATCGTCGTGATGACGGCGGGGGAGATGCTCTACAAGCCGACCGCTACCGCCCACGTGGCCGACGCCGCGCCCGAGGGGATGGTCGGGCGCTACTCCAGCCTGTATGCCGCCGCGTCGATCAGCGGGATGTTCCTCGCACCGGCGATCGGCGGTGCGACGTACCAGCACGCGCCACGCCTGCTGTACCCCGTCGCCGCAGCGCTCGCGCTCGCCGCGGGCGCCGTACTCCTGCTCACTCAGGCAGCGGCGCGGGACGGCCTTCCCAGCGAGTCGACAGCACAACCGTCGTCCGCGTCCTGACCACGCCGTTCACGCGGCGCAGCGAGCCGACAACCGCCTCGAGCTGGGTCACGTCGGCGACCCGCACCTTTACCACCAGCTCCTGGTCGCCGGCCACGAACCAGCAGTCCTCGACCGCCTCGATCTCGCGGACCTGCTCGACGATGTCGTCGGTCTCCACGTCGTCGCGCTGGAAGAGCCCGATCAGCGCACTGGTGCCGAGCCCGACCTGGTCCGGCGCGACGACCGCGCGGTACCCGAGGAGAACGCCGCGCTCCTCGAGCCGGCGGACCCGCTCCTGGACACTCGGGCCGGACAGGCCGACCACCCGGCCGAGCTCGGCCCAGCTGGAGCGGCCGTTCAGCCGGAGCGCTTCGATCAGCTGCCGATCGATTGCGTCCATGACTCCTCCTGTTCACCGCAGATTCTAAGGCTGGGAATGTCTTCAGCCTTTAATTCGTTTGTGAGAGCGTAGTTGATCTCGTATAATTTGAAGTACCGGGGTCAGTCCACCCCGGCTCCGCCGTACCAACCCAGTGAAGGAATCATGATCACCCCCGACGTTGCCCGTGCCCACATCGACGAGCGGCACCGAGTCGCGGCACAGGCCCGCCGCGCGCACGCCGTACCGTCCGCGTGGCGCCGGCTGCTGACCCGTCACGTCCGCCACAGCTGACCTCATTTCCGCGACCGGTGTTCCTCGGTGTGTGTCCCGGGGCCACCGGTCGCTGTCGTTCCGGGCGGTACGAGATAGGCTCTGCACCATGTTCTCGATCCTCGTGCCGCAGGTGGCGGCCATCACCGAAGCCACGGTCGAGGCTTCGCACATCTCCAAGTGGTGGTACGGCGGGTTCGCCCTGTTCGTGCTCGTCCTGCTGCTGGCCGTCACCGTCATCATGGGCAAGGGCCGGCCGCACAGCTGAGCGGCGCGATGGGCATGGCTGCGGTGGAGCGGGTACGACGTATCGGTGTGATGGGCGGAACGTTCGACCCGATCCATCACGGACACCTGGTCGCCGCCAGCGAGGTGCAGGCGTACTTCGACCTCGACGAGGTGATCTTCGTCCCGACCGGCCAACCCTGGCAGAAGTCGGACCGGAAGGTCTCCCCGCCCGAGGACCGGTACCTGATGACCGTCATCGCGACCGCGTCGAACCCACGGTTCTCGGTCAGCCGAGTGGACATCGACCGGCCCGGGCCGACGTACACCATCGACACCCTGCGCGACCTGTCCAAGCTGTACCCGGACGCCGAACTGTTCTTCATCACCGGCGCCGACGCGCTCGCCCAGATCCTTACCTGGCGGGACGTGGACGAGATGTTCAAGCTCGCCCAGTTCGTCGGCTGCACCCGCCCCGGGACCGAAGGGCTCGAGCTGCCGCTGGACCAGCTGCCGATGGACCGGATCACGCTGCTCGAGGTGCCGGCGCTGGCGATCTCGTCGACCGAATGCCGGGCCCGGGTCGCCAAGGGCAACCCGACCTGGTACCTGGTGCCCGACGGCATCGTCCAGTACATCGCCAAGCGTGAGCTCTACACCAACCGTTAGGACGTTTTATGCCTGCCAGTGAACGCGCCATCGAGCTGCTGACCGCGGCCGCGGAGGCGGCGCACGACAAGAAGGCCGAGAACGTCCTCGCCTTCGACGTGTCCGAGCAGCTCGCGATCACCGACGCGTTCCTGGTCGCGTCCGCCTCCAACGACCGTCAGGTCCGCGCGATCGTCGACGCGATCGAGGACAAGCTCCGGGTCGACTTCGACGCCAAGCCGGTCCGCCGCGAAGGCGCCCGGGAAGGCCGCTGGGTACTGCTCGACTACCTCGAGATCGTCATCCACGTGCAGCACGACGAGGAGCGCGCGTTCTACTCCCTCGAGCGCCTGTGGCGCGACTGCCCGGTCATCCCGCTGCCGTCCGCCGTCCCGGACGCTTCCGGCTCGGCGTCCGCGTCTGCGTCCGCTTCGGGCTCGGCTCCGGCGTCCGCTGAATGACCGCGGGCCGGTTGATCGTCTGGCGGCACGGCCGGACGGAGTGGAACCTGCAGGACAAGATCCAGGGCCAGGCCGACATCCCGCTCGACTCGGTCGGCATCGGCCAGGCCCGCGCCGCAGCTGCCCGGCTCGCCGCACTCGCGCCGACGCGACTGTTCGCGAGCGACCTCCAGCGCGCCGCGTCCACCGCCGGTGAACTGTCCGCGCTGACCGGCCTCAAGATCGAGTACGACGAGGCACTCCGCGAGATCGACGTCGACGACTGGGCCGGACTCACCATGTCCGAACTCGCCGCGATCAACCCCGAGGCAGCCGCCCGGATCCGGAGCGGTGAACCCCAACGACGCGGTACCAACGGCGAAACCGTCGAAGAAGTCGCCTCCCGCTTCTCGAAGGCGCTGGAACGCATCGCCGAACAGGGCTCGCCCGAAGACACCACCGTCGTCGCCACCCACGGCCTCGCCGCCCGCGTCGGCATCTGCCTCTTCCTCGGCATCCCGAAGGCGAACTGGCCGGCCTTCGGCGGCCTCTCCAACTGCAACTGGGTCTCCCTCCTCCCCGGTCGCAGCGGCTGGCGCATCGAAGAATGGAACGCCGGCTCCCTCCCCGAACCAGTAATGAGCGACGACCCCCAACGCTGACCCACCCCGCCCCCCAAACAACACCGCTCCACGGCGACAGTCCCCCCGTCCGCCCGTCCGCCCGCCCGCCGCCACGCCCACCGCTCCACGGCGCGCGCGGCGCTCCACCGCTCCACGGCCCGCGCGCGGCGCTCCACCGCTCCACGGCGCGCGCGCAGCGCTCCACCGCTCCACGGCGCGCGCGCAGCGCTCCACGGCCCGCGCACGCGGCGCTCCACGGCCCGCGCACGCGGCTCTCCACCGCGCCGACTCCCGCCCCAACGACACCGCTGCGCGGCTGCGGTTCTTCTAGCCGCCTCCGGCCGGCGCGCGGATTGCTTCGCGGCGTCTCGCGCTCTGCGATCAACTGCGGCGGGTCCCGCCCAAGCGGCGCGCCACTTTGCCGGCGGTCGTTGGTGGCGGCATGGTCGGCGGTGGTGCCTGGCGACAGGGAGTGGCGACTGGAGACAGGCAATAACCTGTGTCCAGTCACCATTTCCTGTCCTCAGCCCCCATCATCGGCAGCCCCGGACCCGCCGGCTACACGTGGTGCGGACCACATCAGCCCCACGAGGGAACCGATTTTTCTTTGCAGGCACTCATCCGCTAAGCTTTCCGAGTCCGCAAGACACCGCGGGGCTTTGGCGCAGTTGGTAGCGCGCTTCCATGGCATGGAAGAGGTCAGGGGTTCGAATCCCCTAAGCTCCACCGCAGGTCAGAGGCCGGTTTCCCACTCGGGAGACCGGCCTCTTGCATGACCTGAGTGACTAGCGTCCGCCGAGGGATGCGGTTGCCTCAGGCGGCCGCCCGGGACCGGTTGTAGATCCCGAGGTAATGATCGAGCACTTCGCCGGTCTTGAGCATGTTCTCGGGCTGGAGCTGACCCTGAAGGGCGTACACCCGGACGGCGGCGCGGTATCCGTACATGCAAGCCGCCAATACGCGCCATCATCCCTTTGCAACATGTTGAGGCGAGCCGATGGTCACCGATCGACGGCTGACGATCGTCGAGAGGAGGCTCCCGTGGGCAGCGTTGGACAGGCGCCTGTAGTCCCTCGCTCCTTGCTCCGGGTTCACGTCCTTGAAGAGAGCCCGTGCGCTCGCTGACCTGTGCTGAGGTCATCGGCTGCAACCCAAGACGCTTTGTTCGCGTACTCGGCCGCTGACCGGGCAAGAGAGGCAGACGAGAACGTGAGTCCGTGGTCAGGAGCAGTCACGTACTGCAGACCACATACGAAATCGAAAGAGCTGATGAGGTACGAGCCGACGACATCCTGCTCAGGTTGAGGATGGTCACCACGTCTTCGACCCGGTACGGAACCGGGGCGGGAGTTCGGTCAACGTCGCCATATCGGCCGTCATCGAATCGCTCCCCATGCGGTCTCGCAGGTGGGTGGGTGTGGGTTCCGTCGTCGTGTGACATGGGCTGTCGGCAACGAATGCGGACGGCTTGTCCAGGTTGTTGGGGGGGAAGCCGTCCCCGGCGTGACCTGCAGTGGACGGCTGGGGCGGCGCCCTTGCGGCTGACGGCATCCCGGATGATCGCTGTCCAGAGCCTGCGGCAGCGGTCGTCGTGAGTCCCTGACTTCGGTCATGTTGTCTTGCCGGGTGCGGCCGTGGGCCGCTGACCTGGGGGCTTGTTCGGCGGAGTCGCTGGATGTGCGCACAAGTGGGAGCCGTAGGGACTCTCTGGCTTCTGTGCAGACGGTGAAGAGGTCTTCGGAGGGGTCGCCGGTCAAGATCGTGTGGGTCCGCGCGGCGCGGCTCGCGGAGACGCCTGCCGCTAGTCGATTGCCGGGACGGTCCAGGTTCCGTTGAGGATCTCGGCGCGGGGGCGGTAGAGGCGAACGACATAGTTCCAGCCGTCGGTGATCGGCACACAGTTGCGCACACCATCGCCACAGCCACCGAAATGGATGACGACCGAGCCGTCCGCCTCGGGCTGCGCGGTGACGCTGTTGACGCTGTACACGCCGAGATCGTTGGGCTCGAAGAACCCGTCAGCGTTGTACACCGACACCGACCAGAACGCATCGACGGGTACATCGCGCACCGTCAAGGTGTACTCGCCCACGGGCAGACCCGGTTCGACTCCGACGTACGACGCCTCGCGATCGGGCAGGCCTCCCCACCCGGCGGCGGTAGCCAGCAGATGCCGAATCGGGTCGACTTCATCCTTCGAGCCGAACGCGTGGTCGAATCGCGACATACCCTTGGCCAGGGTGAGCACCGCGCCCCGGGTCGCGTCGAAGCTCGCCTTGTCGTAGTCGGGAGCCACGAACGGTCGCGCCGACCCGGCCTTCAGCCCGAACTGGTCCTGCAGTGCCGAGACCGCGGCGAGGTCGCCGGGGTCTGCGGGATCGACCAGTACCCGGGCCGCGATTGCCACGTACGGGGTGTCGTACGCCGCGACCGTCAACTCGTAATCGCCCGGATCGTGGAAGATTCGGTTGATGTAGTGGTCCTGGTTCACCACCATCATCGACAGATACCTCTCCCCACTGTCCGGAACCGTCATTGTGGCCCCGGCCGAGATGTCCACAATCGCAAAGCTGTAAAGGGTGTCGCGATTCATCCGGATAACCGTCTGCCGGTCGACCGGCGCCGGCTCCCGATTGTGGCTGAACCTGTTGATCCCACCCGAGTCCCGCTGCAGATCGCCAAACATCCGATCCGTCTCAGCCCGGACAAAGTTGTCCACACCAACCCGCACACTAGTCATGCCCTTGAGGGTTTCCGCCCTGCCGCCGCCACACATCACCCGCCGCGGGCGATCCGAGCCGCAGACGCTCGACGTTCGGCCGACTGCTTGCCACAGGGGTGGGAAGAATTTCACTGAGCGCGCCCGCGCTCGCCCTCATCACCTGAGCCTCAGAGCGCACTAGCCTGACCGAAGTCGGGTCCAGAGCCTGCGGCAGCGGTCGTCGTGAGTGACTAACTGAGTGACAACAGAGTGATACAGCGCCGGACAACCACGGACCTTGAGACGGGAGTCCGAGGCATCTCAGCCGCCGTCCGGTGGTCCGGTGTGATGGCATGGAAGAGGTCAGGGGTTCGATCCCCTAAGCTCCACCGCAGGTCAGAGGCCGGTTTCCCACCTCGGAAGACCGGCTGCCTTGGCTACCTTGCGGAATGCCCGACGTACGTTGGCCGCGTCAAGCTGAGTGCCGACCTCCGATGCGAACACGAGGTTGTGCTCACGCCACCGCTTCCCGGCCGCCTTCCGCCGTACCTCCTGGCGCTCCTGGTGGTCCCGCAGCGTGTGCACGCGTCGGTTCGGCAGCTCCAATGTTCGGCGGGACTTCCTTGTCTTCGTGTCGCCGTCCTCCCTGACGGATCGCCACACTTCAAGGGACGGTGGTGCTGGTGGATCGGCTGTCGGACTCCCGTCGAGATCGATGTGTGTCCAGGTCAGGGCGCGCATCTCCTCGGTTCTCGCGCCGGTCAGCAGCGAGACCACGATGTACGCCCGCATCGGTGAGTGTTCGGCGGCTGCGCTCAGGGCTCGCGCCTGCTCCAGAAGTAGGCGATTTCGACGGTCGGCCACCGGTGCCCGTCAGGATCTCGCACAGCAACACGACGTTGTACTCAACCTTCTTCCGGGCCTGCGCACGGGTGATCGCCGGAGGATCGAATGCAGGCGTCGCAAGGTGTCCGTGCTCAAGCGTTCGGCTTTGTCCGCGAGCCATTCGTCTACATCATCGGCCGACAGCTCACGGAGTTTGCGTGCGCCCACCGCTGGAATGACGTGATTGTCCGCGAGGCTCCTAAGGTTCTTGACGGTCGTGGGTCCTTTGGAGTGCAGGCCGTAGGCAAACCAGTCCTTGACCGCCTGCGCAAGGGTGTACCCCTTCGAGTCGAGCGCGGCCCGATTCTCAACTCCTTCAGCTTCTCCTTGAGTTTGCCCTTCGCCTCGGTCTTCGTCTTGGCGCTAGTGGTGATGCGCCTCCGCTTCCCGGCTGCGGTGTAGCCGACGTACAGCGCAGCCGGCGCGAACTTCCCTGCTGAGGGCCATGCACGTGAAGCGCGCCGAGAAGGGCAGGATCGGGGCCGACCAGTTCTATTTCTTGTATGAGACGAATCAGCGTCTCTAACTGTGTGTTGGGAAAGCCACTGCTGCGTCATAACGTAATGAAATGGCAAGAGCACACACAGGCAAGATGCCGAATGACCAGGTTCTGCGCTGGGCGGCCGAGGCGGTTGGCGGGACGAGCGTCGTTTCGTCCGAGGGCCTGACCCGCGGCGGGCACCGCCCTTCGGGCACGTTCCGCCTGGGAATCGAAGGACCGGCGGCCCGGCCCAGGGACGTGATCTTGAAGGTCCCTGTCCGGGGATGGATCGCTGCCGCGTGGGTGATGACGAACGCACGCGCGCTTCAGTTGGCCGAGACTCATGGCCTGGCCGCGCCGCGGCTGGTCGCTGCGGATCTCGACGGGAAGGCGAGCGGAACCGTCGCCACCCTGGAGACCTTCCTGCCCGGCAGCGCCGGTCTCTCGCCGACGGTTTCGGTCGCCCGGCTCCGCGAAGCGGGAGCGGCCCTTGCCAGGGTCCACGCCTTCAAGCTGGTTCCGCAAGCCCACTTGCCATACCGGCCGCGGCCGTGCGCCGTCGACGATCGGGCCGATGAACGCCGGCGGGGCCTGATGCCGACCACACCTTTGCTGCAGCAGGCCGACGAGCGGGTCAGGTCGCACGAGATGCCGGCAGGCGCGTCGGTGTTCGTGCATGGTGACGCCTGGGGCGGCAACATGCTGTGGGAGGGTGACCGTTGCGTTGCGCTGATCGACTGGAATACAGCCGGGGCTGGTGATCCGGGCGTCGATCTCGGCAGCCTGCGGATGCAGATGACCCTTCAGTACGGCCAGGACGCGGCGTCCCATGTGTTGGAGGGCTGGGAGCGGCAGGCGGGCCGGGAGGCGGTCGGCGTGCCCTACTGGGATGCCGTGGCCGCGCTGAACACGCCGACAGTGATGGACGGTTGGACGGGATTCGCCGACGACGGTAGCGTCCTGGACGCCGCTGCCGTCACCGAAAGGCGCGACGCTTTCCTTCGCGCCGCTCTCAGTCAGTGGTCATAAGTGGTCGCGCGTGCAGAAATCGACGCTGCTCTCTTTGGGACACCGGCCTTTTGCATGGGCTGAGTGACTGACGGTTTCGGGGCAGGATGCTGTCCATCGCTTGCCCCACTCGGTCAGCGCCGGCCACCGCCTCACAGCCTCAGCTCCATGAGTCGGTCAGGAGCGCGGTCGAAGCCCACCCTTCGGTACAGGCGGGCCGAGTTCCTGTTCGCGTTGAGCTGGACTCGGCCAACTCCGTTGGCAGCGGCCCAGGCCAGCATCTCGTTCAACAGCAGACGTCCTACACCGGCGTTTCGAGCTGCACTGTCAACGAAGACCAGTGAGACGTGCGCCCAGCGTCTGCGAGGCTGACCGGGCCGGGGCAGATTGTCGACCACGATCAGCACAAGGACTCCGATCGCATGCCCATCACGCTCAGCGAGCCACGTGGGACGGCGGTCCAGATCCGCGAGCCACACCGCTGCAAAGCGGTCGATGAACCCCGCCTCCTCAACGGCGCCCAGCTCGCGATCCATTGCCTGCTGAAGCCGCGCGACGGTCACAGCATCGGCAGCCTCGGCTGCGCGCACTCGGATGGCGTCAATCACCGCATCAACTTACCGATCGACGCGGCGCCTGGACCCCATGAGCGCGAACGTCGGGGCTGAGGTAGGCACTAGTCATCGCGATCCACTGACGTCACGCTGCCTTGCCGGCGATGTGGCTGATAACAGGCTCCGAAGGGCACTGGTGCTTTGACGGCGCGCGCTAGTGGGGGTCCTCGGGGTTGAGGGTGGCGGCCCAGTTGGTGGACCAGCGGGTGAGGGGGCGTAGGGCGCGGAAGGCGCCGTGGCCTAGGTCGGTGAGGGCGTAGGTGGTGTCTGGATGTTGCTCGACCAGGGCGGCGTCGAGTAGTTCGGTCAGGCGTTGGCGCAGGACGCTGGAGGACATGTTGTCGCAGCGTTCCCGCAGTGCGCGGAAACCGACCGGCCCGTGGTGCAGTTCCCAGATGATCCGTAGGTTCCACCTACGACCGAACAGGTCGAGGGCGGCCATCAGTGGCCGGCCGGTGCTCGAGCCTCGGACCGCGCGTCCGGGTCTGGGTGCCGCCATCCGTCGTACCGTCCCCTCTTGCTGCTTCGATATCAGACACACTATCGTGAGTTGGAGTGATTCGATTTTCGAAGCGCTTCCCGAGTCGGTTGGCACTTGACGGAGGTTGTTGTGCACAAGCTGATGGTCCTGTATCCCGAACCGGTCGATCCCGACCACTTCCGCGAGTACTACGTGAGCAAACACCTGCCGCTGGTGGCGCGGATGCCGGGCCTGCTCGCGTGGCGCTACAGCTTCGAGGTGGCGGCGGCGCAGGGCGAGACGCCGTACTTCGCGGTCTTCGAGGCCGAGTTCGCTGACGCTGCGGCAATGACTGCCGCGAGGTCGTCCCCGCAGGGCCTGCGGGTGTCTGCCGATGTCGCCAACTACGCCACCGGTGGTGTCGTCGTCTTCGACTATGCGGTGCAGAACGGCACCTGCTGAGTCCGGCCCTCAGGCGGCGCGGCGGTAGTGCATAGCTACCGCGCCGTTGCGGAGTGGTTGCGCTGAGAGCAGTTCGAGCCGGCGTGTGCTGGGCAGACCGCCCTCGTACAGGGTCGGGCCGTGGCCGGCGATCCGGGGATGCACGAGCAGCTGGTACTCGTCGATCAGGTCCAGCCGGTCGAGTTCGGTCGCGAGTTTGCCGCTGCCGAGGAGGACTCCGGCCGGCGTCGCGTCCTTGAGCTTCTGGACGCCCGCACGCAGGTCGCCGGCGATGTGGTGGCTGTTGGTCCACGGGAAGTCCGTGCGCGTCGACGAGACCACGTACTTCGGTTTGGCGTCGAGCTTGACCGCCCACTCGTACAGGGCCGGCGGCGCCTCAATGTCACCGCGGGCGACGGCCGGCCAGTAATCCTCCATCAGCTCGTAGGTGACGCGACCCCAGAGCATCGCACCGCCCTCGTCCATCAGACGGGTGAAGTAGGCATGCGTCTCGTCGTCGGCGATCCCTTCCCGGTGATCGACGCAACCATCCAGGGTCAGGTTGAGGCTGAAGGTGAGGAGTCCCATGCCCGGCGAGTTTAACGCCGGTACGGCGGCACGTCTGTCGTTCGCGCACCGCTTCAGCGAAGGACACAGGGCCGCAGCAATCCCGCTGAACCGCGTCGCCATGGTCCGAGTCGTGGTACCGGTTGTTGGCAGGATGGGTGGGTGGCTGACTTGGTGATTGCGGCTTGGCCGCCGGAGATGGTTCGGACGGCGCGGCTGGTGGTGCGGGAGGCCGAGGCGCGGGATCGGGATGGGTTTGTCGAGTTGCTCGCGTCGGGGAAGGTGCGGCGGTACTTGGGTGGGGCGCGTCCTCGGGCCGAGATTGAGGAGGCTGTGCCGGACGTGCCGGGGAGGCGGACCGGAGTGTTTGCGGTTGAGGCCGAGAACGGGTTCATCGGTGCTGTCAGCGTGAACCGACGTGACCGAAGCAGGCCTGGTCATGTGCGGCCCGAGGGTGAAGAACTTGAAGTCAGCTACACCTTTCTGCCGGAGTTCTGGGGTCGTGGGTACGCGACAGAGGCGGTGAGTGCCGTCCTGCAGTGGGTGGCGGAGGTTCTTCCAGGGGAGCCCGTCGTGCTTTGTACTCAGTCCGCCAACGAGCGGTCGGTGCGACTCGCAGGTCGTCTGGGCTTTGTTGAAGTCGAACGGTTCACGGAGTTCGAGGCCGAGCAATGGTTCGGCGTACGAGACCTCGATCCGACCCTCGCCTGAAGTGGAAAATGGTGGGCGGTGCCGGGGTGGGGGATGTCAGGATGCTGGGATGGTTGTGCGGGCGTTGAGTTTCGGGGCTGTGGCGGAGGCTTATGAGCGGTTTCGGCCGGGGTATCCGGTGGAGCTGCTCGAGTTGGTGACGGGGTACGCCGGTACGCCGGTCGCGACCGCGCTCGAGATCGGTGCGGGGACGGGTAAGGCGACGCGGCTGTTCGCGCGGGGTGGGATCGCGGTCACGGCGACCGAGCCGGACGGGGCGATGCTCGCGGAGCTGCGCAAGCGCCTGCCGGCGAACGTCACGCCGGTGCAGTCCGCGTTCGAGGACCTGCCGCTGGATTCGTCGTACGACCTGGTGTACTCGGCCGCTGCGCTGCATTGGACCAATCCCGCAGGGCGGTGGGAGCGGATGGCCAGGCTCGTTCGGCCGGGTGGCGTGTTCGCGTCGTTCGGTGTGCCGATCGGGCTGGCCGACCCGGACCTGCGCGAGGCGGCGCGGGTTGCGCGGGCGCCGTACCTGGGGGAGGACGGCGTACCGTCGCCGGACGGCACGCCCGCGGATCGCCCGATGCAATGGCCCGGCACGGAGCTCCAGCAGACCGAGTGGTTCACCGATGTTCGGCAGGCGGTGATCGATCGGCGGTTGACGATGAGTGCTGAGAACTACATCGGGCAGCTTTCGACGGTCTCGGCGTACGTGATGCTCGCGCCGGCCGACCGGGCCGAGGTCTTCCGCCGCACTCTCGAGGTCCTCCCCGAGACCGTGGAGGTCGACGCCGAGATCGCCGTGCACCTCGCCCGCCGCGTCAACTAGGCCGTCGGAGGCTGCTCGTCAGCGCGGGGATCATCACGCCCGCGGCGACGAGGTGCAGTGCCAGCAGAGCGGTAACGGTCGTGGCGTTGGCCCCGGAGATGGTGGGCGGAACCAACGAGACGGCGGTCAGTGCCGCGGTCGTCCGCAGGAACGGTACGGCGGGGCGCGCGGTCCAGCGGCGTAGCGCGACGGCGATGACGACGCCCACGAGTGAGAAGAAGCCCGTTACCACGGCGAACCCGGCCACCGGGATGGATTCGCCACCGTCGGGGATCTCGAAGTCGACCCCGACGGCTTGGGCAAGCGCAGCGACGAGCGTGACGGCCAGCATTGTGGCGAGGGCGGCGATGACGCCGGTCCGGACGAGCCCACGGACACCACGGCCTGCGACGACCCCGGTGGCGTTCATTCGGCATCTGGCGTGAGGCGCGCCGGGAGTCCGAGTCGTGGGAACTGGTCCGCGTGGAACGTGGTGATCTCCGCGATCGCCCCGCCCGTGATGCGCAGGACGTCGATCGTCAGCGGCAGGTAGGTGTCGTCCTGCAGGAGATAGAACGCGACGGCGGGCTGCCGGTTCACCGATGTCGGGACGGCGCGCAGGCCCTTCATCCCCTCGAAGCCGCTCTCGCGCCAGTCACTCACGACAGCGTCGCGGCCGACATACAGCCCGGGTGTGGGTGGCATCGAGCAGCGGACGTCGTCGCGCAGCATGGCGGCGAGTACGTCGATGTTCGTGGTCACGCTGGCTTCGGTGTAGCGGCGTACCAGGTCGCGGGTGCTGGTGTCCTCGTCGGTGCCGGTCCAGTCCTGTCGCTCGGCGGGCAGGTGCTCCCGCAAGCCGGCGCGGGCTCGCTGGAGTGCGCTGTTCACGGAGTTGACGGAGTCGCCGAGGAGGTCTGCGACGTCCTTCGCCGGCCAGCCAAGTACGTCGCGCAGGATCAGTACGGCGCGGGGGCGCGGCGCGAGGTGCTGTACCGCTACCAGGTACGCCAGCTCGATCGTCTCGCGGGCGAGGGCGGCGGTTTCCGGCTCGTCGGCGTGGTCCGCGGGTAGCTCGTCGAGGAGTTGGTCCGGGTACGGCTGCAGCCACGGCACCTCGCCGTCGGTTGCGGGCTCCGGGCGGCGTGCGGCGAGCAGGTCGAGGCAGGCGTTGGTGGCGATCCGGTACAGCCAGGCGCGGAACGTCGAGCGGCCCTCGAAGGTCTCCCGCCGGCGCCAGGCGCGCAGGAACGTCTCCTGCACGGTGTCCTCGGCGTCCTGGAACGACCCGAGCATCCGGTAGCAGTGCACATGCAGCTCCCGCCCGTGCCGCTCCGCCAAGCCGGAGAACGCCGCCTCGTCAACCGCCCCGAGACGCCCGCCGCTCAGGCTGCTCCCGCCTGCACTGTTCACGGTGTGCCCCTTCAGCCGCGTGTCCGTAACCATAACCTCGTCCTTCCGTCCGATCATGTGCCGTTGTAGGTATGACGGGTACGGGCGCGAGAACTCATCACCAGCCGCTGTCGGATTCCGGGCGACGCGTTCGTGGCGGGGGTGAGAGGTGGCCGGAGGGCGGTTGCCGGGACAAGGAGCGACGTGATGCCGAAGTACCTGATCTCGTTCGAGAACGGCGCGATGAACCACTTCACCGAGGAGGACTGGCCGGTCGTGGGCAGGGACTCCCATGCGGTGGTCCAGGAGGCGAAGGACGCCGGCGTGTACGTGTTCAGCGGCGGGCTCGACTACGGGGACGACGTGGACCATGTCGTGGTGGCAGGCGACGGGATGGTCGTCGACGGTCCGTACCCGGAGAGTAAGGAGCTCATCGGCGGCTTCATGATCGTCGACGTACCGGACCGGGAGACGGCCCTGGTGTGGGCCTCGAAGAACGCGGTCGCCTGCCGGTGCGCGCAGGACCTCCGCGAGTTCCTCGACGACCCGGCTCAGACCGCCTGAGCCACGGTTCCGGGTGCCGTCTTGCTGATGACGTCGTCGGTCACAGCGACGATCGTACGGCGGGTGCTGTTCGCGAGGGCCGTCCGTGCGTACCGTGGGCTGGGTGTGATTGAGGAGGAACGATGACCGACGAACCCTTCGAGACGTCCGAGGATGCCCGTCGCGACCGGCGTGAGCACGGTGGTGCGCCGACGAGCCCGAACGACGACGAGCTGGCCCGCCGTACCGAGCAGGAACGGGTGGAGGCCGGCATCGACGCCTACGACCCGGACGACGTACCTCCGGCGACCGACGACCCGGTCCCGACCGACCTCCGCGACACCGAGGAGTACCAGGAGGCCGAGGCGGAACTCCGCCACGAGGAGGCCGAGGGCGAGATCTACCCGCTGACCGACCGCCACCCGTTCCCGCCGTCCCACTACGACCGTTTGTAGCGGCGGCCGCTAGGCCGCGCCCGTCTTGCGCGTGAAGGTCAGGTGGGTGATGCCGGTCGGGGTGGAGACGGGCTCGATGTCGTAGCGGGACTCCAGGCCCTCGAGGCCGTCCCAGAGGCGGACGCCGCGGCCGAGCAGGATCGGGACCTGGGCCACGTGCATGTAGTCGACGAGGCCCTCGGCGAGGAACTCGCGGATCACCGTCGCGCCGCCGCCGAGCCGGATGTCGGCCCCGTCCGCGGCCTTGCGCGCCTCGGCCAGGGCGTCGGCGGGGGCGGCGTCGAGGAAGTGGAACGTCGTTCCACCCGCCATCTCGATCGGCGGCCGCGGGCGGTGCGTGAGCACGAAGACCGGCGAGTGGAAGACCGGGTTCAGGCCCCACCAGCCCTTCCAGTCGGGGTCGTCCTGCCAGCCCGGCGGGCCGAACTTGCCGGCGCCCATGATCTCGGCGCCGATGCCCTGCCCGTGCTGACTGGCGAACGCGTCGTCGGCGCCGAGCGTGCCGCCCTCGAGGCCGTCCATGGCGTGGAACGTGCGAGTGCCGACGTACCAGTCGTGCAGGCGTTCGCCGGCGTGCCCGAACGGTGCCTCCAGTGACAGGCCCTCGCCGGTGCCGAACCCGTCGAGGGAGATCGCGAAGTTGTGGATACGGACCTTGGACATCTGAGCACTCCTAGCGACTCGAAGGTGTTGTCACGAGCAGGTCGGAGCCACCACGGCCATCTTGACACCGCACCGGCGAAGAACCTTTTTGTCGCGGGTTCAGTGTCGAAATGAGTCTCATTACCGTGGCCCCGGGCGGGGCAGGGTGTCCCGGCGAAGGAGGACGCGAGGATGAACGACAGTCCGCACCTCAGGCGGAGAGCGGTCCTGACCGGCATGGCGGGGGTCGCGGGCGCCGCGGCCTTGTCCGGAGGTACGGCGTACGCGGCGCCCGGGCGTTACCCGGCGGCCTGGCCCGACGGCGAGCCGTACGGCGTCGCGGACACCCGGCTCGATCTGTGGCCGCGGGACGACAACTCCTTCGTGCTACCACTCGAGCAGCGCCCTCGTGACGAACAACGAGTGTGGATGCGCGACACCTACGTCAACTGCTTCATCGTCGACGGGCAGCCCCTGTACGTCGCGACCGGTACGACGCGCGCACCAGGCCTCCCCGCCGCCGGACCGTGGAACGACGGCATCTTCGTCTGGACCGCGCACTCCCTGCGCGGCCCGTGGCGGCTCGCGGACACCACGGGGATCCGCGATGCCGAGAAGGGCAAGGTCTGGTCACCCGAGTTCGCCGGCGAGAACACGCCGGGCCGTACCGTGGTCGCGCCCTGGCAGGAGTACTGGGACGACCACGGCCAGTTCGGCAAGCGCGGGAACGTCTGGGCGCCCGAGATCCACTACTTCCGCGGCACCTGGTACATCGTCGCCTGTATGGGCGACCACTCACAGAAGGTCGGCTCGTTCCTGCTGATCAGCGAAGGCGGCGTCGAGGGTCCGTACCGCGTTGCCGAGGGCAACTACGACAAGCCGTTCGGCGACTCGTTCATCGGCGGCCCGGCGTTCATCAAGCCCGGTGCGTACCACCACATCGACGGCGGCCTGTACTCCGAGGGCGACCAGGCGTGGCTCGTCCTGCACAACAATCTGTACGCGCCGTTCCGGGACGACATGGAGGACATCGTCCCGACCACCAACCTGCCGCTGTTCCAGCAGAGTCCGTACAGCCCGGAGCCGTACCTCGAGGGCGCCTACGTCTTCAAGTACGGCGGGAAGTACTACCTCATGCACGCCGCCTGGGACCGCGCGTCGACCAACCCGGACGGAAGTACCCGCAACGCCTACGACCCGCCCGGAACTGGACGCACGCAGTACCAGTACGACCTGGTCATGGCGGTCTCGGACCACTTCGAGGGCCCGTACTCGCACCGCTGGACGGCCGGCGTCGGCGCCGGTCACAACAACGTGTTCCAGGACGTCTCCGGCCAGCTGTGGGCCACGTTCTTCCGCAACCCGGCCTTCGGGTACTGGGCGGATCCGTCCCGCAGCGGTGACGCCGCCGTACCCGGGGTGGTCCGGATGGAATGGACCGGGCCGCAGAGCAACCGGCTGTACGTCCAGCGTCGGAGGCCTGCGTGAGGCTCGTAGCCATTATCGCTGCGCTGATCCTGGTGAGCGGCGGCCAAGCGGCCGCCGCTCCGGCGCCCTCACTGCCCGCACTAGGTGCCCTGGGCGCCAACTTCAACGAGAACCTGGACCAGGTGAACTACCGCGAGCTGAAGTCGGCGCACGCCACCTGGATCCGCGGCTTCTATGCGCTCCCCGAGGCCGACACCACGCCGCCCGAGAACAGCAAGACCCTCACGGCGATCCGCGACGCCCACGACCGCGGCTACAAGACCGTGCTCAGTCTGAAGTTCCCGAAGAACAATGCCTCCTTCCCGGCGCCTGGCAGCCCGGAGATGGCCGCCGAGCTGGCTCGCCTGGACCGGGTCCTGCCGTTCGTCCTGGGGGTCGCCGACGTCGTCACGATCGGCAACGAACCCTTCATCGAGAGCCTGCCGGCCGAGCGCGACGCCCGGCTGAACGAGTTCTACGAAACCGTCGCTCGCCACGTCATCGAGAAGAACAAGGCGACGAAAACCCATCTGTACATGGGCGCGATGAACCGCCTCGACCTGCCGCAGAACCAGACGCCGGCCGCCGAGCGGTACCTGCGGTTCGTCCGCGAGACGCCCGAACTCGAGGGCGTCGACCTGCACCCGCACATCCCCGACGAGGCCGCCACGCAGGCCTTCCTCGACTACGTCCTGCCCAAGCTCCGGCCGGAGCAGACGTTCCTCGTCACCGAGTTCTCCCTGGTCTGGTACTGGCAGCAGCACCTGAAGGACACCATTCCCGCGACCTTCGCCAAGCGCTACGGGTACGCCGCCGATACGCAGGTCTGGCAGGTGATCGGTGACGCGATCAAGAACCCGTTCCCGTCACACAAGTGGAACGAGTTCCTCTCGAGCAGCCCGTGGTTCGAGTCCAAGAAGCACTTCCTGCGCGACGAGATGCAACTCTTCCGCGCGACGGGCCGGCTCGCGGTGGCGACGTACGGCTTCCGGCAGATCCCGTCGATGACGGCGAACTGGAGCGCCACCAAGGTGCCGTGGCTGCTGAACTGCGTCTACGCGCCGCTGACCGTGCAACCGGGCGGCAACGGGCTGGCGCCGGGCTACGCCTGGATCAACGACTTCCGCGCCCTGCAGTGAACGAACCCGTGGGCCCCTGTGCAGGGGCCCACGGGTACTTCAGGCGTTGTACGTCGTCTCGTCCAGCCCGCTCATGGTCGGGTCGTAACCTACCTCGCCCACGTCGTACATCGACGTCATCCAGTGGTAGAAGTTGTCGCCACGATCCCGCAGTACCGTGTAGAGCCGACGCATCATCCGTGACCGGACCGCCGTCTGCTCCGGGTGCTCGTACACGTTCAGCAACTCGTCCGGATCGAGCTCGAGATCGTAGAGCTCGTTCACCGAGTCCGGGTTCACCACCAGCTTGTACCGGTCCGTGCGCAGCATCCGCTGGGGATACGGGAAGTGGTGCCCGTGGAACTCGCACACGATGTCGTCGTCCCACTCGGCCGGCTCGTCACCCATCAGCGGGAGCAGGCTGCGCGAGTCCGTCGCGGGCTTCGGGTCGACCCCGGCCAGCTCGAGAATCGTCGCCGTACAGTCGAGCAGGCTGACGAACTCGTCCCGTACGACGCCCTCCGGCTGACCCGGGACGCGCAGCAGACCGGGCGTCCGGTAGATGTCCTCGTACATCGCCGGGCCCTTGTCGTGCAGCCGGTGCGAACCGGTGAACTCCCCGTGGTCGCAGGTGAAGAACACGGCGGTGTCGTCGACGAGACCGAGCTCCTGCATCTTCGCCAGCACGCGGCCGATCTCGAAGTCGATCAGCGCGACGTACCCCTGGTAGATCGCGATCAGCTTGCGGGTGGTCTCGATCGGCATCGTGTCGAATGTCCAGTGCGCGCTGTAGTTCTTCTGCACCGGCGGCTTGCCCTGGAACGTCTCGGCCACCGACCGCGGCAGCTCGACCTGCGCGGGGTCGATCAGGTCGAAGTACTCGTCGGGCAGGATGTACGGCAGGTGCGGGCCGAAGAAGTGCAGTGCCAGGAAGAACGGCTGCGCACCGTCGGCGGCGTACCGCTCGAGCGTCTCGATCGCCCGCGTCGCGAGGTAATGCTCGAACGTCGCCTCCACGGGCTGGTGCAGCCGGGCGGCGAGCAGGTTGCCCGGCCCGCCGTTCGGCAGCGTCCCGCGGATCCGGTCCGAGATCTCGTACGGCGGGAGTCCCCGCTCCTCGAGATACGCGAGGTAGTCCGGATGATCGACTGGGTTGTGCCAGCCTGGCAGGTCGGGACCGTCGAAGCCGAAGTCACCGGCCGACTTGTTGGTCCCGACATGCCACTTGCCGATCAGGCCGCAGTTGTAGCCGGCGTCGCGCAACGCCTGCGAGAACGTGAACGTCCCCTCGCCCAGGTCCTCCAGGTAGCCGACGTTGCGCTCGTAGTTCGCCAGCAGTTTGTGCCGGAACGGGGCCTGCCCGGTGAGCAGGCTGGCACGGGCCGGCGTACAGATCGCCGTCGGGGTGTACCAGCGGTCGAAGCGGGTCCCGGTGCGGGCGAGTTCGTCCAGGTGCGGGGTGGTGCCGAGGTTGTTGCCGTAGGCACCGAGCGTGTCCGCCCGGTGCTGGTCGGTCATCAGGAACAGGATGTTCTTCCGGTCGGTCACTTGGCCCCCGCCGCGGTGAACAGGTCGCCGGTGTAGTACGTCTTCGGGTCGACCTTGGTCTTCAGTTTGCCGGCCTGGACGAAGTAGTCGGCCATGCCGTTCAGCCACTTGTCGATCGTACCGTCCTTGGTCTTGGCGTCCAGTTCGTCGACCGACAGCACCTTGACGTTGCCCGCGTCGGCCTTCACCTGGTCCACCGGCACGTTCAGCATCTTCGCGGTCAGCTCGATCGACTTGTCCATGTTCGCGGAACGGTAGGCCATCGCCTCCCGGAGTACGGCGATCGTCTTCTCGGTCTTGTCCTTCTGGTCGGTGACCACCTTGTTGCCGGCCACGAACGCGGTCGGGAAGGAGACCTGGGACTCGAAGTCGGAGTTCTTCGCGAGCTCGGTCAGGTCCGGGACCTGCTTCTTGATGGTGCCGATCGCCGGGTACCAGAAGCCGGCCGCGTCGATCTTCTTGGACGCGAACGCCGACACGATCGTCGAGGCGTCCATGTTGACCACCTTGACGTCCTGCTTGGTCATCCCGGCCTTCTTCAGCGCGAGCGTCAGGATCATGTCACCCGACGTTCCCTCCGGCACGCCGACGGTCTTGCCGCGGAGCTGGTCGATCGAGTCGGTGCCGGAGCGGGCGATCACCCGATCCGCGTTGCCGAGGGTGTTGATCGCGATCACCTTCGCCTGGCCGGACGCGGGCAGCCAGAACGCGCCCGGACCGATGTAGCCGAAGTCGAGGTCGCCGGTGCCGAGCGCCTGGATCTGCAGCGGGCCGTTGGTGAACACCTTGGTGCTCGCCTTCAGGCCGTGTTTCTGCCAGAGCTTCTGGTCGTTCGCGATCGCCAGCAGGCTGGTGCCGTTGTAGTCCGCGATGTAGCCGAAGTTCACCTCCTGCAGCGGTCCGCCGTCCGCCGCTTTGTCATCGGATCCGCCGCAACCGGCGAGAGCGAGCGTGAGGGCAACTGCTCCGGCGGCGAGCGCCGTCAGCTTGTGCGAGAAGGTCATCAGGGGGTCCTTTGGATCGTTGCGGAGTCGGCCGCGGTGCGGCCGTCCTGGTGATAGACGGAGTGCCAGACGCGGTTGCGCAGATCGGCGAACTCGGGACTGAGCCGGAACTCCTCCGACCGGGGATAGGGCAGGTCGACGTCGATCACGTCGTAGATCCGCCCCGGCCGCGCGGCCATCACGACGACGCGGTTCGCCAGGAAGACCGCCTCGTCGACGTCATGGGTGATGAACATGACCGTGCGCTGCTCCTGGCTCCACGTCTGCAGCAGCTGCTCCTGCAACGTGACGCGGGTCAGGGCGTCCAGCGCCCCGAACGGTTCGTCCATCAACAGGATCGACGGGTTCACGGCGTACGCGCGGGCGATCGCGCACCGCTGCCGCATCCCGCCGGACAGCATCTTCGGGAGTGCGTCGGCGAAGTCGCTGAGCCCGACCATGTCGATGAAGTGTTGCGCCCGCTCCCGCCGCTCGTTCTTGCGGACACCGGCGGTCTTGAGCCCGAACTCGACGTTCTTGCGGACCGTCAGCCACGGGAAGAGCGCGTATTGCTGGAAGATCACGCCGCGCTCCGGACCCGGCCCGGACACCGGTACGCCGTCCACGAGCGCGCGTCCCGCGGTCGGTTCCTCGAGCCCGGCGAGGATGTTCATCAGCGTGCTCTTGCCACAGCCCGACGGGCCGACCACGGTGATGAACTCGTTGCCGGCGATGTCCAGCGAGACCTGGTCGAGCGCGGTGAAGGTGTCTTTGCCAAGGGCAAAGGTCTTGGTGACCGACTGCACAGAGATCTTCATCGGCGCTCCTGCCATCCGGTGAGTCGGCGTTCGGCCATCAGCAGCAGCCGGTCCATCAGCAGGCCGAGGATGCCGATCGAGATCAGGCCGACGAAGATCGTCGGCAGGTCGTAGTACAGCTGCGCGTTCTGCATCCGGAACCCGAGGCCCTGCTGGGCGGCGATCAGTTCGGCGGCGACCAGGGTGGCCCAGGCCGACCCGAGCCCGACCCGCATGCCGACCAGGATGAACGGCGTGGACGCCGGGACCACCACCCGGGCGAAGATGCCGGCGTCCCTCGAACCGAGGACCCGGGCCGCGTTGATCAGCGTCTTGTCGACGTTGACGACCCCTTGGAACGTCGAGATCACGCAGGCGAGGAACGCGGCCAGGAAGATCACGAAGATCTTCGGTGCCTCGCCGATCCCCATCAGCACGATGGCCAGCGGGATGATCGCCAGCGGCGGGACGGTCCGGAAGAACTGGATCCACGGCTCGACCAGCCCGCGCAGGACGGCGTACCAGCCCATCAGGAAGCCGACGGGTACGGCGACCGCGGTGCCGAGCGCGAAGCCGATCAGGACGCGGGTCAGGCTGGCCAGGACGTCCTTGCCCAGGGTGCCGTTGCCGATCAGGGTCGCGGCCTGCGAGACCACCTCGGGCGGTGTCGGCAGCTTCAGCCCGGCGAGCGCGAGGATCCACCAGACCGCGATGCCGAGGCCGATGGAGATCGCGTTCAGCAGCAGCGGAAGGCCGCCGGCTCGGGCCCGGGCTCTGCCGCCGGCCCGGTCGCGCGGCTTGGCGCCGCGGGCTGTCTGATCACTGACGACGGCCATCGGCCACTCCTTGGGTCGCGGTGCGCGGACGGACCACCGTCCGCGAACCTGTGCCGGCCGGTGCCGGCGTTTCGGGGTAGCCCGCCAGCAGCGGCGAGCTGTGGAAGACGGCGGCCAGCGCACCGAGGGCGCCGTCGTCGTCGGAGAGGTACGCCGCCCGGACGCCGGGGGAGGGGGCGCCCGGGAAGAGTTCGTAGGTGACGGTCGCCGCGGCCTGCTGGACGATCACCGGCGCGATCCGGGTGATCTCGCCGCCGATGACGATCTCGGACGGGTTCAGCGCCATCCCGACCGCAGCCAGCACCTTGCCGACCGCGGTGGCGGCGTCACGCAGTACGCGGTCGGCGATCGGGTGCGAGCGGGCCACGGCGGTCGCCAGGTCGTCGAGGGTGTCGACGGCGAGGCCCGCGGTTCGGCAGGCGGCGAGGATCGCCGGGGCCGACGCGACGGTTTCGAGACAGCCGGTCTTGCCACACCGGCACCGCTCGCCGTCGGCGTGCACGGTCACGTGCCCGAGTTCGCCCGCGAGACCGGCAGAACCGGAGACCAGGCGGCCGCCCACCACCAGTCCGCCGCCGACGCCGTCGGACAGCCGCACGTACAGCAGGTTCTCGATCGCCTTCTCGCCGAAGATCGCCTCGGCCAACGCCGCCAGCCGGGTGTTGTTGTCCACGATCACGGCCGCACCGAACCGCTCGCAGAACGCCTCGTCGACCGAGGCCTCGTGGAACCCGTCCGCCGCCGCGCGGTGCGACGGGAAGCCGCGGACGTCCGGCTTGCCCGAGTACGGTCCCGGGATCCCGATGCCGACACCTTGCAGTGCGCCGTAGTGGACGCCGTACTGCGTGCTGAGTCGTTCGAGCAGCTCGAACGCGACCTCGAGCCGGGTGGGCCAGTCGACGCGATCCTCGTACCGGTCCGATCCAGACGCGACGATCTCGTGCGAGGCGTCCGCGACGACGACGTGGACCCGGCGGTGACCGAAGTCCACGCCCATGAACTGGCCGGACGCCGGGTCCAGTGCGAGCCGTTCCGCCGGGCGGCCACTGCCCTCCCGATCCGCGGCGTCGGTGTCGATCACGACGATCGCGCCGCGCTGCAGCAGGCTCCCGGTGATCTCGGACAGCGTCGTACGGGACAGGCCGACCGCGCGGGCGATCTGGTTCCGGCTGAGCGCGCCTTGCGCACGCAGCACCTGGAGGACCCGTTCTTCGTGGGTCCTCCGCACGAGTGCCTGAACTCCTGGCTGCGTCTGCACGCCCGTGACGCTAAGAACCCGGAATTTTTCCGTCAACAGTCCGACAAAAAACTTTCGGGATTCTGCCGAACCCTGACGCAATCCGGTGCCGGACCTGTCGGGGTGTTCCTCGCGTGTGAGGTGGGGCTCGCCGGCGCCTCCGTCCTCGTGCTGGAGCGCGGAGCGAAGGAGACGACTCCGTGGTTCTGACCCGACGACCGTTCTGTACTTGCCGGTCCATTTTCTGCGGCCTACGTTCGATCGCGGAGATCCGAACGAGAGAAGGCTTTGATGCACGGGATGTTCGTCCGCGAGTACGGCGGTCCGGAAGTGATGGCCTGGACGGAGTTGCCTGATCCGGTGCCGGGACCTGGTGAGGTCGTGGTGGGGGTGCGGGTGGCCGGGGTGAACTACATGGACACCGGTGTCCGGAGGATGCCGGTGCGCACCTGGTCGATTCCGGCTGTGCTCGGCGTGGAGGGCATGGGCGTCGTCACCGCGCTGGGTGCCGGGGTGGACGGGTTGACCGTCGGCGATCGGGTGGCCTGGTACTACCACCGTGGCAGCTACGCCGAACAGGTCGCGATTCCGGCGGACTCGCTGGTGCGGGTGCCCGACGAGATCGACGACGAGACGGCTGCGGCGGTGCTGATGCAGGGCCTGACCGCCAACCACTTCACCACCGAGACGTATGCGATCCGGCCTGGTGACACTGCCGTCGTGCACGCTGCCGCGGGTGGCGTCGGATCGATGCTGACCCAGATGATCAAGGCGCGTGGCGGCACCGTGATCGGCCTGGTGTCGCGCGCGGAGAAGGTCGCGGCGGCGAAGCAGGCGGGCGCCGATCAGGTACTGGTGTCGAGCGGTGGTGGCTTCGAGGATCGCGTCCGGGAGCTGACCGGGGGAGCGGGAGCCGAGGTCGTGTACGACGGTGCGGGTGCGTCGACCTTCCACTCGTCGCAGCTCGCGCTGCGGCGTCACGGCGTCCATGTGTACTACGGCGTACTGATCGGCAACCCGACGTTCAATCCGGCCGAGCTGCCGAACAGCATCCTGCTGTCGTATCCGGCGGTCGCGGACCACGTGCCGACCCGCGCGGCGCTGGTCCGCCGGACGAACGAGGTCTTCGACTTCGTCCGGTCGGGCCGGCTGACGCCGCGGATCGGTGGCCGGTATCGCCTCGCGGACGCCGCACAGGCGCACCGCGACCTCGAATCCCGCCGTACCACCGGCAAGCTGCTCCTGTTCCCGTAGTCCGAGGACAGGCCTGGGTCCGGAGAGGCTGGGGATCAGCCCTCGCGCCGCGGCGATTGCTGCAAGCGCACGGGGCCCGGGCCCTGCACCCGCAACGTGTCATCAGGATTCAGGAGCGCGCAGGCTCTCATCGACAGGCAGCCGCAGCCGATGCAGCCGGTCAGTTCGTGCTCCAGGTCTTCGAGGATTCGGCGACGCGCCTCGAGTTGGCGTTTCCAGGCGCGGGACATGCGCTGCCAGTCGGCGTGGGTCGGCGCGTGATCCTGCGGGAGGCCGGCGAAGACGACGCTCAGGTCGGACAGGGGTACGCCGAGGCGCCTGGCGACGATGATCAGCGAGATCCGGCGCAGCATGTGGCGGGCGTAGATGCGCTGGTTGCAGGCGTTGCGCGAGGAGTGGATCAAGCCTTTGCGCTCGTAGAAGTGCAGCGTGGACGCCGGTACGCCGGTTCGCCGGATCACTTCGCCGATCGCCAAGGGAACGTTGGTGTCCACGCGCTTGTCCATCGTGGCACGACGGTATGGCCTCAACCATGGTTGAGGTCAATGACTTGCCCTCAACCCAGGTTGAGGCATTGAGCTGGCGCCATGAGCACAACGACTACGAGCCCCGGTCCGACCGTCAGAGCCGCGGCGCTGACCCTGTGTGTGGTGCTGGCCGGCGTCGTGCTGGTCGCGATGTCGATTTCCGGCACAGCGGTGGCCCTTTCGAGTATCGGGAACGATCTAGGCACCGCGGGATCGCCGTTGAACTGGGTGGTCGCGGGCTACAACCTGGCCTTCGCCGCGATGACCCTGGTGGCGGGGTCGGCCGCGGACCGGATCGGTCGCCGCCGGGTGTTCGTCGTCGCCGCGACCGTCTTCGCGGTCGGCTTCCTGCTCACCGCGGTCGGCCGGTCCATCGTGGTGGTCGATGCGGCACGGATCGTCTCGGGCGCGGGGGGTGCGGGCATCATGGCTGCGGGCGGAGCGCTGCTCGCCTCGGCGTACGAAGGCGTCGCGCGTCATCGTGCCTTCGCTCTGATGGGCACCATGGCCGGCGTCGGGATCGCGATCGGGCCGACGCTGTCCGGTCTGCTGGTCACGGCCGTCGGCTGGCGCGGCAGCTTCGCCGTCTTCGCGGCCGCCGGCCTGCTCATCGCAGGCACCGCGATCCGCGGGCACGAGTCGCGCTCGCCCGATGGCTCCACCGACTGGCTCGGCAGTCTGCTGTTCGTCGCGGCGTTGTCGGTCCTGATGTACGCCGTCCTCGAAGCACCCGGCGCCGGCTGGGGATCGCCCCGGATCGTCTCCGCCTTCGTCGTCGCCCTGCTGGCGCTGTCGGCCTTCGCGATCGTCCAGCGGCGCAGCAAGTCGCCGGTCCTGGCTCCCGCGTTGATGGCGAACCGCCGCTTCCTGGGGTGGAGCCTCGCCACGTTGACGACCTCGATCGGGTTCCTCGGGGTCCTGGTGTTCCTGCCGACCTACCTCCAGGCCGCCGCCGGTCTGAGTCCAGCTGCCGCGGGCCTGGCGATGCTGCTCCTGACCGCGCCGGTCCTCTTGGTACCGATGATCGCTGTCGGCCTGGTGAACAGGGGGATCCCGGCCCGTACAGTGATCCTGATCGCGCTGGCATCAGTTGTCTGCGGCAACTTGTCGCTGACCGTGTTGCGGCCCGGCAACACCGTCGCTGTCGTGGCGGTGCCGCTGCTCCTGATCGGCATCGGCATGGGCGCATCGTTCGGCATCACCGATGGGCAGGCGATGAGCCTGGTGCCGGCCGCGGCCGTGGGGACGGCGGCAGGCTTTCTCAACACTCTCCGCGGTGCCGCGGAAGCCCTGGTCATCGCGGGTTTCAGCGCCTCCCTTCTCGGCCTGCTCGGTACGAAGCTCGACGCCGGCCGTACCCAGGCGGCAGCCGTCAGCTCCGGCCGCCTCAGCGAACAGGCAGCAGCTGAACTGGATGCCTTCACCTGGTCCTGGCAGGTGACACAGCTCGGCATCAGCGCCGTCTGCCTGATCCTGAGCGTGGCTGTTGCAGCCCTGATTCTCCGGAGCCGGCCGTCGTCGTGATGATGCCGGTGCACCCGGGAGCCCGGAGCTCCCCCGCGTCACGCGGGGGTGAGGGTGATGTTGCCGCCGTGGGTGCGGGCGCGGACGGCGACGGTGTGGGTGGGGGCGGCCGGGGGCTCGACGGTGTTGAAGACGCGGCCGATCGAGGTGTGGGCGTCGAGGGCGGTGGCGGTGCCTTCGGGGACGCCGAGGGTGACCTCGCCGGTGGCGGTGTAGACGTCCACGGTGCCGGTGCCGAAGGTGCCGACCCGGATGTCGCCGTTCGCGGTCCGCGCGTGCACCTCGGCGACTGCCGCCTGTACCGAGATGTTGCCGGTGGCCGACTTGGCCCGGAGCGTGCCGACCCGGTCGACGCGGATGTCGCCGTTCGCGGTCTTCAGCTCACAGGCGCCGGCCTCGCCGGTGACGACGTACTCGCCCTTGGCGGTGTAGCCCTGGAGGTCCGACCCGGTCGGCAGGTCGATCTCGATCTCGACCGAGCCGTACCGCTTGCTGAAGATCGACCGCAGCTTCGGGTGCCTGACCTGCAGTTTCCCGTCGGTGAACTCGACGACGACCTGCTCGGCGGCCTTCACGTCCAGGTCCCAGGCCGGGTCGGTCGGGCGGATGGCGACGACCGTGTCGGCGCGCTCGGCGGCCCGGACGGTGATGTTGCCGAAGATGATGTCGATGGTCGCGGAGATCGGTGCGGGGGTGCTGAAGGTGGACATCGTGTGCTCCTGACGGTGCGTCTGGTTGATGCCGCCAACTCTGGTACGACGCCCTGACACCGCACCGCCACGCGGTCCGGACACCACCCCTGACATCGCCTGACACCGTGTAGGCGGCGTGTCAGGTGCGTGTCAGGGCTGCTGCCGACAGTGTTCCCATGACAACTTCGGCGATCGCGGTCCACGGACTGCGCAAGGCATTCGGCGACAAGACCGTGCTCGACGGAATCGACCTCGAGGTCCCCGCGGGCACCGTCTTCTCACTGCTCGGCCCGAACGGGGCCGGCAAGACGACGACCGTCAACGTGCTCACCACGCTGACGAAGGCGGACGGCGGCACGGTCCAGGTGGCCGGGCACGACATCGCGACCCAGGCCAAGGCGGTCCGCTCGGCGATCGGGGTCACCGGTCAGTTCGCGGCCGTCGACGAGCTGCTCACCGGCCGCGAGAACCTGCAGCTGATGGTCGACCTGACCCCGGCCGCGAGTAAGGGGGCCGTCGCCGAGCTGCTGGAGCGTTTCGATCTGGTCGAGGCGGCGGACAAGGCGGCGTCGACGTACTCCGGCGGCATGCGCCGCAAGCTCGACCTGGCGATGACGCTGGTCGGCGACCCGCGGATCATCTTCCTCGACGAGCCGACCACGGGTCTGGACCCGCGCAGCCGGCGCACGATGTGGACGATCGTCCGCGAACTGGTGGCCGGCGGCGTGACGATCTTCCTCACCACGCAGTACCTCGACGAGGCCGACGAGCTGGCCGACCAGATCGCCGTCCTGGACAAGGGCCGGTTGGTTGCCCACGGCGCCCCGGACGAGCTGAAACGGCTGATCCCCGGCACACACGTCCGGTTCCGGTTCGGCTCCGCCGCGGACCTCGACGAGGCTGCGCGGTTGTTCCCCAACGCCACCAAGGACGACGACGCGCTGTCCCTGCGTGTCCCCAGCGACGCCGGCACCAAGTCGGTCCGTGCGTTGCTCGACCGGCTCGACGAGGCCTCCCTCGAGGCCGAGGAGTTCTCCGTGCACACCCCTGATCTCGATGACGTTTTCCTGACCCTCACGGGCCACGGCACCACTGACACCGCGGAGGTAGTCGCGCAATGAAGAATCCCTCGATGGTGATGCTGCGCCGCAACTTCAAGCACATCGCCCGCAACCCCACCTCGGTCTTCAATGCCGTCCTGATGCCGGTCGTGGTGATGCTGATGTTCGTCTACATGCTCGGCGACGCCTTCAGCGTCGGTGTCCCGTACGTCGACTACGCGACGCCCGGCATGCTCCTCCTCGCGGTCTGCTACGGCCTCGGCTCGGTGGCGACCTCGGTGAACTCCGACATGACCAAGGGCATCATCAACCGCTTCAAGGTGATGGACGTACCGCGTGGTGCGGTCCTCACCGGGCACGTGATCGCCAGCCTGCTGACCAACCTGATCGCGATCGCGGCGATCATCGGTGTCGCGTTCGCGCTCGGGTTCAACCCGTCGGCGAGCTTCACCGAGTGGCTCGGGGTGATCGGTCTCGTCGTCCTGCTCGGGCTCGCCTGTGGCTGGCTGACCGTCGCCCTCGGGCTGTCGGCGAAGACGCCGGAGACCGCCGGTCTGGCCTCCGTTCCGCTGGTGATGCTGCCGTTCTTCAGCAGCGCGATCGTGCCGGCGGACAAGATGGGTCCGGGCGTGAAGCAGTTCGCGGAGTACCAGCCGTTCACGCCGATCATCGAGAGCCTGCGCGGGCTGCTCAACGGATCGGCCGCCACCGGTGACCTGGTCGCCGCGCTGGCCTGGCTGGTCGGGATCGCCGTGGTCGGCTACATCTGGGCGACCTCGACGTTCAAGAAGCGAGCGTGACCGCGACCAGTTCCTGCCAGCCGGCCGTTCGTCCCTCGTCCGTCGCCTCGGTGAACCTCGTGTCACCGAGGCGGCGACGCGTTTCGTCCTCGATCCGGCTCAGGTCCGGATTGGACTTGTCCGGCAGTCCCCGTACGGCGGCGCTCGCAGCCAGCAAGCGCGCGGCCTGCTCGTCCTGATCGGTCCGCAACGCCAGGTCCGCGATGCCGACCAGCACCTGCGCGATGCCGGGGACATGCCCTCCTTCGGTCGCTGCCTGCACCGCCGCGCTCCGGTGCTGCCAGACTTCGTCGAGATCCTCGGCCAGATAACCGAGGAGGTCCTCGATCGTCGTGCGCAGGTTGGCGTTCTCGGCCTCGTGGCCCAGCATGGCCGTGGCGGCGTCGAGTTGCCGGCGCGATTCCGCGTTGTCGCCTCGCCAGCGTGCGAGTTCGGCCTTGCTCAGCGCCAGTTCGACGAGCGCCTCCGGCCAGGCGACCCGCTCCGCGCGCCGCTGCGCCTCGGTCAACGCCGTGGCGCTGGCGTCCTGGTCACCCACCAGGTAGTACAGCTGCGCCTGCCGCGACCGCATCCGTACGACGTCCTCGGTGGCTCCGACCTCCTCGGCGACCGCGATCGCCTGCTCGTAGTACTCGCACGCGGCGGCGAAATCGCCTCGGACCGCGAGCCGGTCGGCCAGCTCGGTGAGCGCGAACGAGATACCCCAGCGTTCGCCGATCGCGCGGAACTCGGACAGCGCCGTGGCGAGCAGGTCGTCCGCTTCCTCGTCGCCGTCGCCGAGCATGATCCGCATCTTGCCGACCTGCAACCGCGCCAACGCCCGTACCCACGGATCGTCGGCGTCCAGCAGCGGCTCGAACGCGGTGACGAACGCGGACGGTCCGTCCAGCAGGCGTTCCAGCGCGGACGACATCGTCACGGCGGGGTGCAGGTCGTCGATCCGGCGGCTGATCTCGGCGGCCTTCCGGATCCACTCCTCCGCGTTGTACTGGTCGCGCCCGCGCCCCGACGTCATGAACCCGGTGACGAACGCGTACACGACGGCCAGCGTCTCGTCCGGCACCTCGCCCGGAACCGTTGGTGCGGCCATCAAGAAGTCGTTGCCTTCGACCTTGTGTCCCGCGAACCACCAGTACCACCCGGCGGCCGCGGCGAGCCGCATCGACCCTTCGGCCTCGCCGGCCGCGAGCGCCCCGCGCATCGCCGCGGCGATGTTGTCGTGCTCCGCTTCGAGCTTCGCCAGCCACTCCAGCTGCTCGACGCGCCGCAGATGCGGGTCCGCCGTCTCGACCAACTCGGTGAAGTACGCGAGGTGGGTACGCCGGGTCAGCTCGGACTCGCCCGCTTCCGCGAGCCGCTGCTCGGCGTACTCCTTGATCGTCCCGAGCAACCGGTAGCGCGCGTCGTCCTTGGTGACGACCAGCGACTTCTCGGTCAGCGAGGTCAGCAGGTCGAGTACCTCCCAGGACTCGACCTCACCACCGGCGCAGACCTGTTCGGCTGCTTCGAGGCTCGCGCCACCGGCGAACACCGCGAGCCTGCGCAGTACCGACTTCTCGGCGTCCGAAAGCAGCTCCCAGCTCCAGTCGACGACAGCGCGCAGCGTGCGGTGCCGGGGGAGCGCCGTACGGCTGCCGCCGGTCAGGATGCGGAAGCGGTCGTCGAGCCGGGTGGCGAGCTGTTCCAGCGACATGGTGCGCAGCCTGGCCGCGGCCAGCTCGATCGCCAGCGGCATGCCGTCGAGCGCCCGGCAGATCCGCGCGATCGTCTGCAGGTCCGCCGACATGTCCTTGCCGACCGCGCTGGCCCGGTCCTGCAGCAGACGGACGGCAGGCGATGCCCCGATCTCGTTGGAGTCGGCTGACTCCGCGGGCAGCGCGAGTGGTGCGACCGGCCACAGCGCCTCGCCGGTGATGCCGAGCGGCTCCCGGCTGGTCGCGAGGATGCGTACCCGCTTGCACTCGCCGAGCACCCGGTGCGCGAAGGTCGCCGCCGACTCGATCACGTGCTCGCAGTTGTCCAGGATCAGCAGCATCGCCCGCTCCCGGATCGCGGCGATCACCCGATCGGTCTGATCCGCGTCCGGGATGTCGCCGAGCAGCGCGTCCCGCAGCGCCAGGGCACCGAGCGTCGCCTGCGCCACGTCGCCGTCCGGGCCGATCGCCGCGAGCTCGACCATCCACGCGCCGTCCGGCAGATCGCCGAGCAGGGTTCGCGCGGTCTCCGCGGAGAGTCTCGTCTTTCCCGAGCCGCCCGGGCCGATCAGGGTCGTCAGCCGGTGTCCGGCGATCAGGTCGCGAACGGCGGCAACGTCCGCGTCCTTCCCGACGTACGTCGTGAGTTCCTCGCGGAGGTTGGTGTTGCGCTTCTCCTCCTTGCGGGACAGCTCGCCGCGGAGCAGGGCGACATGCAGCGCGGAGAGTTCGGGCGACGGGTCGACGCCCAGCTCGTCGGCGAGCGTCTCCCGCGTGCGCTCGTAGACCCGGAGCGCCTCGGTGTCCCGGCCGGAAGCGACCAGGGCGCGCATCAGGGCGGCCACGAGACGTTCCCGAACCGGGTGCGCGGCGACCAGGTCGGTCAGTTCGGTGACGACGTCCGCGCCGTGGCCGAGGGTGATCTCGGCGTCGTACCGGTCCTCCATGGCGGCCAGCCGGAGCCCGTCGAGCCGGGTCACCGCCGCGTCGAACGCGCCGCTCTCGGTCAGGCCGACGTCCTGCATCGCCGGACCCCGCCACAACGCGAGCGCCTCACGCAGCAGCCGGACGCTCTGCGGGTCCTGGTCGGTGCGGGCGCGGGTCAACAGGCTCTCGAACCGTACGGCGTCCACCGCGTCGGGATCCACGCGCAGCCGGTAACCGTCCGTGTGGCCCTCAACGGAGCCTTCGGGGAGCACCTTCCGGAGCCGCGAGACCAGCCGTTGCAGGGCGTTCGCGGCGTCAGCGGGCGGCTGCTCGCCCCAGATCCAGTCGACCAGCGTGGCCTTCGGGACCACGCGACCAGCTTCGAGCGCGAGCGCGATCAGCAACCCGCGCAACCGCGCGCCCGGTACGTCAACGATGCTGCCGTCGTCCGCACGAACCTCGAATGGCCCCAGCATCCCAATCTGCACCCGCCAGATTTTGCCACGCGCACGGGAGCGGCCCGCTTCACCCGCAGACTTCGCCAACGCAGGCAATCACCAGGTCGGGCCGGTCGATGTGCAGATAGTGCCCCGAATCCGGCACCACCTGATGCCGCCCACCACTTTCGGTGGCCACCTGACCCTGCACCGCGAGCACCAACGGCGTGAACTCCGCGGGCCGCCCCAGCTGTGCCCTACAACCGCCGCCGGTCCGACCTCCTCCAGTACGGCGACCAAGTCGCCGACTTGGAGATCCAGCGTGAGCGGAGCCGGATCGCTCATGCCGTACCCGGCCCGGTCGTAGGCGATCACGCGATGATCGCGGACCAGGCCCTGGAACACCGCCGCGAAGCCGGCCACCGGCGACATCGCGCCGGCCTCGAGAACCACCGGCGTACCGCTGCCGCCTTCGATCCACCGGAGCTTCCGCCCGCCGCGGTCGAGTTCCTGTCTGGTGACCCCACCGCCGGCGAGCGCGTCGAACGCGCGGAGTACTCGGTCAGTCACGAGCGCGGTCAGCTCACGGCCTTCTTCACCAGGGCGATGATCTGCTTCTCGACCGCCGGAGTGAGGTCGAGGAGGGCGAACGCGACCGGCCAGAAATCGCCGTCGGTCAGGTTGGCCGGCGGGTTGAACCCGAACGTGGCGTACGGCGCCTTGAACTTGGCCGCGTCCTGGAAGTAGCAGACGATCTTCCCGTCCTTCGCCCAGCCCGGCATCCCGTACCAGGTCTTCGGCGTCAGCTCCGGCGCGATCTGCGGGATCAGCTCGTTCAGCCGCTCCGCCATCACCCGGTCCGGATCCGCCATCGACGCGATCTTCGCCGCCTGCACGTCCGCCGGGTCGTCGGTGCTCTTCAGCTCCTTCGCGTGCTCCTTCATCGCGTCCCGCTCGGCGTCGGTGAAACCGTCGTACGACGCCTTCTTCGCGGTGGTCTTCTTCGCAGCGGTCTTCGTGGCGGCGGTCTTCTTCGTGGTGGCCATCGGAGGGTCCTCTCGGTCTGTCTGCGGCTGTCTGTGTCGGTCTGCCCTGAACACCCCAAACATTAGGAGCCACACCGAGCCGCCCGCTTCTCGAAAACTGATCGATACCGCGGACACCCTGCGATGTGACGACGGTCACGTCACGAAGTGAGGGTGCTGCCCGGTCAGGGGGTCGACACCAAGGAGGCAGACATGGAATCGGTCCTGACCCGCGGCGCCGACGCCGAACGGCTCGGCGAGGCGCCGAACCAGACCTGGTTGCTCGCCGACGCCGAGCACACCGACGGGATCATGAACGTCGTCCGGACGACGCTCGGCCCCGGCGTCGACGGCCCGCCGCCGCACTTCCACAAGGAGTCGCCGGAGATGTTCTACCTGCTCGACGGCGCGCTCCGGATCCTCGCCGGCGACCAGGTGCTGACCGTCGGCAAGGGCGACTACCTGCTGGTCCCGCCGCTCATGCACCACGCCTGGGGTACGCCGATGGACACCGGCGCGGACGTGCTGATCGTGAAGGCGCCCGGCAACAACCGCTTCGAGTACTTCCGGCTCGGTGACCGGATCCGCCGCGGTGCCGCCGCACCGGCCGAGGTACTGGCGACGGCGGAGCGGTTCGACAACCACTTCGTCGACAACCCGGTCTGGCGGGCGGAACTCGCCGTACGGGTGGGGGAGCGGAAGCAGATGGTCCCGCTGCCCGAGCTCTGATGGCGGCGGGCACAATCGGGGTGGTGGACGACGTTGCCGAGTTCGAGCAGCAGCGAACCCGAATGTTCGCGGTCGCGTACCGGATGCTCGGTGAGGCGACCGAGGCGGAGGACGTGGTCCAGGACGCGTACCTGCGGTGGCGGTCCGGGCACGACCCGGTGCAGACACCGGCCGCCTGGCTGACCACGGTCGTCACCAACCTGTGCATCAACCGGCTGACGTCGGCCCGCGCCCGCCGCGAGCGGTACGTCGGCCCGTGGCTCCCGGAGCCGATTGCCACCGGCAACGACCCGCAGGACGCCGTGGAGCTGAAGGACTCGGTGTCGATGGGCTTCCTGGTGCTGCTCGAGAAGCTCACCCCGCCGGAGCGCGCGGTCTTCGTACTGCGGGAGGCGTTCGGCTACTCGCATCGGGACAGCGCCGAGGTGCTCGGTGTTGACGAGGGGAACGCGCGGCAGCTGTACCACCGCGCGCTCGCCCGGGTCGGCGAGGCGCATCGGCGGTTCGCGGCGGAGCCCATCGACGGCACCAGACTGGTGGAGCGGTTCATCGCGGCCGCCGTCGACGGGGACGTGGAGGGCCTGGAGGCGATCCTGCACGAGGACGCCGCGATCTGGGCGGACGGCGGCGGCAAGGCGATCGCGGCCCGCGAACCGATCTTCGGCCGCTCCAGCGCCGCGCAGTACCTGGCCGGCCTGGCGGCCGGCCCGCGCGCGCTGACCGCCCGGCTGTCCGTTGCCGAGGTCAACAACGCTCCGGCGATCCTCGTCCACGAGTCCGGCGAACTCACCGGCGTACTCGTCCCGGAGATCCACGACGGAGCGATCACCACGATCCGCGCCGTACTCAACCCCGACAAGCTCGCTCACCTGCGCGGTCAACTAGGTTGACGACGTGTACGACGACTTCCCGAGCGAGCTGTCCACCGAACGTCTCGAGCTGCGGTGCTGGCGGGTGTCGGACGCCGAGGCGCAGCGCGGGTTGTGGCTCGAGCGCGACCACCGCGCACTGCGCCGGATCGACGCCGACGGGCACCCGACGGTGGACGAGTTCCGCGCGCGGCAGGTCGCGAACCCACTCGGCTCCGATCCCGGGCTCGGGCTGCTGGTGATCGAGCTGCGGTCCACGGGGGAGTTCCTCGGGTACTGCGGGCTGACGGTCGGGCAGGCGACGTACGACGAGCCGGAGATCGCGTACGAGTTGGCGCGCCGGGCGCACGGGCACGGGTACGCGACCGAGGCGGGTCGCGCCGTGGTCGACGCGGCGGCGCGAACCGGGCGGAAGCGGTTGTGGGCAACCGTTCGGGAGTGGAACGCGCCGTCGTTCCGCGTCCTCGGGAAACTCGGCTTCGAGAACAGCGGCCGGGTCGACAAGGACCCAGAACGTGGCGACGCCGTCTGGATGACCCGAACCCTCACTCAGCCGTCGGTGTAGAGACAGAACGGGTGGCCGGCTGGGTCCAGGAGGACTCGGACGTCGGCCTGTGGCTGGAAGCCGGCGAGGGTGGCGCCGAGCTCGATGGCGTGTTCGACGGCTGCTTCGAGGTCGCCGACCTCGATGTCGAGATGCATCATCATCTGCTGGTGGCCTTCAGCCGCCGGCCAGACCGGACGGGCCCAGGGCGCGGACGTCTGCGGCTGGAACGTCAGATACGTCTCGGAATTGCCCGGCACGCCGAGGGTGAACTCGTTGGGCTCGTTCTTGGTGATCTCCCAGCCGAGCACCTCGTGGTAGAAGAGCCCGAGCGCCTGCGGGTCCGGCGCGTCGATCACCGTCCCGAACCAGTGCCCCTTCGTGGATCGTCCTCGTAACATCGCAGTACCTCCTTGGTGGACGACACTAGAGGGGTGAACCGACAGGATGATCTTGCGGCTGAAGGTGCTCCGGAGAAGGAGTTCAATCCGGGGATCGCTGCTCGGATGCCGCGAAAGACTGCCGCCGGCGGGGCGCTGATCCGCGATCGGGGCGGTCGGATTCTCTTTCTCGAGCCCACCTACAAACCGACCCTCGACATCCCGGGCGGCATCGTCGAGCCGAACGAGTCGCCGTACGACGCCTGTCGGCGCGAGGTCCAGGAGGAGATCGGGCTCGACCTCGCGATCGGCCGGCTGCTGGTCGTCGACTGGGTTCCCGCGCACGGCCCGTGGTCCGACTCGCTCGCGTTCGTCTTCGACGGCGGCGTCCTCGACGACGCGCCACTCACCCTCGACCCGACCGAGGTCCGCGCCCACCACTTCCTTTCCCTCGACGCCGCGGCCTCCCGCCTACGCCCCTCCATGACCCGCCGCCTGTCCCTGGCCCAGCACTCCCTCACCACCGGAATCCCGACGTACGCCGACTTCGGCCGCCCCCGATGATCCCGATGAGCCGCCGCTGACGGCAGCGAGTGCGAGCAGTTCAGGTGAGGTAGTAGCCATGTACATAGTAGCCATGTACAGTATTTTTCATGAGTGCGACTCCTGGGCATTTGGTGTGGCGGTTGTCGATGAAGTGGCGGGTGGCGGTCGATCGGGCGCTGGAGCCGCGGGGGCTGACGCACGCGCAGTACGTGATGCTGGCTTCCCTGTACGGGCTGGAGCGTGACGGGCAGGCGCCGAGTCAGCGGGAGCTGGCCGATCACACCGGTCTGGAGGCGCTGTACGTCTCCAAGCTGGCCCGCAGCCTGGACGCGGACGGCCTGATCCAGCGGACCCGCGACGCCGTCGACACCCGCACGATGCGACTGGAGCTGACCGCGAAGGGCCGCGACACGATCGAGCCCGCGATCGGGGACGTCGCCGCCCTGCTCGACAAACTGCTGGCGCCGCTCGGCGGGCCCCGCGGATCGCGGACAAAGGATTTCGTCCGCGATCTCACCGACCTTCTCAACACCCCACTGTGAGGTACTCCGCATGCCCGAGATCGACATCCTCGACTCCACGATCCACTACGAAGACACCGGTTCAGGTACGCCGATCGTCTTCCTGCACGGCAACCCCGCCTCCTCGCACGTCTGGCGGAACGTCCTGCCGTACGTCGGCGGCGGCCGGCTGCTCGCCCCCGACCTGATCGGCATGGGCCGCTCCGGCAAACCCGATCTCGACTACACCTTCGCCGACCACGCCCGTTACCTGGACGCCTGGTTCGACGCCCTCGATCTCGGTGACGTGATCCTCGTCGGTCACGACTGGGGTGGCGCTCTCGCCTTCGACTGGGCCACGCGACACCCTGAACGCGTCCGCGGCCTGGCGTTCTTCGAGACCATCGTGAAGCCGATGGCCTGGGAGGACCTCTCGCCACAGGCCGCCGACCGCTCCCGCCTGATCCGTACGCCGGGACGCGGCGAGGAGATGGTCCTGGAACAGAACCTTTTCGTCCGGCAGGCCTTCACCGGCGGCGTCCTGACTCCCGTCGCCGACGAAGACCTGCAGACGTACCTCGCGCCCTACCCGACCCCCGAGTCCCGCAAGCCGGTCCTTGCCTGGGCGCGGCAGTTGCCGCTCGGTGGCGATCCGGCCGAGCTGGTGGCGCGCATCGAGGCGTACGACGCGTGGCTCGCTGCGAGTCCCGACGTACCCAAGTTGTTGCTCACCTTCGAAGGGTCGCCGACGTTGCTGATCGGGCCGGAGCTCGAGGCGTGGTGCGCGGCCGCCTTCGCCGCGCTGGAGGTCGCGCACCTCGGCCCGGCCGGCCACCACGCGGCCGAGGACCGGCCGAAGGAGATCGCGACCGAGATCTCCGGCTGGCTCGACCGCCTCGAGCTCCGCTGATCGCCAGGCAGGATCAGGAGAACTTCAGGCGCACGATCAGGTCGTCGTGTCGGCTGTGAACAGCGCGGACCTGTGGGCCATCACAACGTGACCGCTCCCGTCGCGCTGCGCGTGACGGGAGCGGCTGAGGGGCGATGGTGATGGCGTGCAGATTCAGCCCGAGGTGGCGAGCATCGTCGGACGGTAGACTGTTGCCCCCGATTCCTCGTCGACGACGGCGACCCGGATGGACTCCGGGCTGTCGTCGTGGTGCGGTACGGCGAAGACGGCGGTCGCCTGGCGGCCGTCGTACCTGGCGCTGTAACTCACGAAACGCCAGTCCTCGTCGTCCCAGTAGTCGTGGATCCCCGAACGCAGCAGCCCGTCGACCGCGCGGTACGCCGGGCTGAGCATCACCCGTTGCTGGGTCGCGGCGAGTGGAGCGGTGCTGGACGCCGTACCGGCGTACGGGTGACTGAGACGGATCCGGAAGCGGCGGATCGGTAGCAACCAGTACTGGTCGAGCTCGGCGGACAACACGGCGAACGCCACCGCCTCGGCAACGAGCACCAGCACGCCGGCGCCCGCCGACCACCACCCGGTCGACGCGGTCGTCGCGAGTACGGCGGTTGCCAGTAGCAACACCGCACGCGCGACCGCCCGACCGCCGACGGGTTTCGCCGACGCCTTCATGCAGCCGCACGAGGCTTCGGGGACGACGACCTTCGAGTAGATCAGGAAGCCGGTGAAGCCCGCCGCGAGGACCACCGCGGCGATCGCCTCGACGGTCCACACCGGTGGCAGCAGGAGGGCCAAGGCAACCAAAGCCTCGACCCCGGCGACGGTCCGGTACGCCGTGATCGCGCGCGCCTCGCCGACCAGGCGCGGTAGCGCCGTACGCTCAGCCTGCTTCGGATCGGCGAACTTGCCGTACGACGACCAGAGCAGGAGCAGCCCGATCAGGAGCGGCTGTGCGGCCGCTATCTGTGCGCTACCCATGTCAGTTCGACGTGTAGATGGTCGCGACGTCGATCTCGTTGGTGCCCGGTCGCCAGGCGCCGATCACCTGCGCGTGCCGCCCGACCTTGAGCATCGACAGGTCGGACACCGCCGGCGTGCCGTTGTACGCCGCCGCGGTGGTACCCGGCTGGACGTGCCCGACGACCTTCTGGCCGTGGTGATCGAGCTGCATGGAGGTACGGCTGAGCGACGTGATCGCGACGGTCAGGTTGACGATGTTCACCCAGACCGCTTCCGCGGCCAGGATCCCGGTCGGGAGCAGTACGCCGCGGGCATACAGGCCGTCGCCGATCTTGGCCTGGTCGATCGTGGTCGGACGGACCTTCCAGACACTGGTCGCATTGGTCAACTGGATCCGGTGCAGCCGGCCGTCGGAGCCCTGTACCTGCAGGAGATCCTGGTTCCGGCCGGTGACCAGGCCTTCGGCGAAGTTCGGGTCCGGCTGGCCCGCTTCGAAGGACTGCGCGCTGGTGGCGAACGCGGCCTCCGGGGCGAGTGAACCCATGGCACTGGCGGCGACCAGCCCGGTCGCGCCGAGGGCGGCGCGGGTGAGGAGCGAGCGGCGATCCATGGTGGTGGTCATCTCGGTTCCCCCCTCATCCGACGTTGATGTTGGCAGGGAGCAGGCCGGCGTCGAGATTCCCGCCGATCGCGGTGAACGCGGCCGGGGTGAGGTCGACGAGCCGGTTGGTCGCGCAGGTCCCGCCGCAGCAGCCGCGCTGCCCGCAGAACAGGTCGGTCTGCGGACCGCAGTCCGCGATCGACGACGTGACCCGCTTTCCGGTGCACAAATTGGTGATGGCGTGCCGGTAACCGCAGGTCCGCCGGGACATCCCGGTGAACCCGCACGAGTCCGGACGGGTAATGGCGTAACACGCGTCGGACGTGTTCGGCCAGGCGTGCTGGAGACTTCCCGAGTTACAGGTTCCGCAGGCGCCGTGGCCCGCGCTCCCACAGGGTCCCCACGCGTTTCCGCAACAGAACCATGATGCTGCGCCGTTGAATCCGGCCATGACAAATCCTCCTAGGCCTAGGGGCGGACAAGACCTACAGAAGTTCTTTGTACTCCGATTCGGCGCTATCTCCCAGTGGTTAGCAAAGAAACGGAAACTTTTTGCCTGCGATGCGCCTCAGTCGGTCGCTTGTCCGGTGCCCAGCGTTTGGCCGCGGAGCAGGAACCAGGCGGCGACCGCGGTGGCCAGCAGGACCACAGCGCCGACCCCCGCAGCGGTCGCCACACCGGCCGCGAACGACTGCCGGGCAGCGTCGAGCAGGGCAGCCGCGGCACCCGGCGGAAGGTGTGCGGCGGCCTCGACCGCTCCGCCCAGCGACTCGTGCGCGGCCTCGGGCGTGCCCGCCGGGCTCGGGAAGTTGCGGTAGATGCCGGTGACAATCGATCCCAGCAGCGCGATCCCGAGCGCCGTACCGAGCTCGTACGCCGTCTCGGACACCGCGCCCGCGGCGCCCGCCTCCTCCTTCGGTACGGCGGCGAGGATCACGTCGGACGTAACGGTGAACGAGAACCCGGCACCGGCGCCGACCACGAGCAACGCCGTACCGAGCAAGGGGTACCCGGTCGTGTGACTGATTGTCGTCAGCGAGGCGAGCGCCAGCCCGATCGCTGCCAGGCCACCGGCCACGACAGCACGCACCGAGAAGCGCCGGGCCGCGCGGCCGGCGAGCAGACCGGCGACCACCGATCCGATCGCGGCCGGCAGCTCCGCGAGCCCGGCCTCGATCGGCCGCAAATCCCGCACGAGCTGCAGGTACTGCGAGAGGAAGAAAATCAGACCCGACAGTCCGAGAATGGTCAGCAGATCGGCCAGCACCGCACTGCTGAATCCACGGCTGCGGAACAATCGCAGATCCAGCAGCGGAATCGGCAACCGGCGCTGACGCCGGACAAATCCGTACAACGCGAGCAGGCCGATCAGCGCGGAACCGACCGGGGTCCAGGCAAATCCGTGCGCCGCGAATTCCTTGATCGCATAGACGACGCCGATCATTCCGGCCATCGACAGCACGACACTGATCAGGTCCCACGGTCCCGGCTCGGGATTCCGCGATTCGGGCAGCAGGTTGGCGCCGATGACGACCAGGACAGCCATCACCGGCAGATTGATGAGGAACACCGAACCCCACCAGAAATGCTCCAGCAGGACCCCGCCGACGATCGGTCCGACGGCCATCCCCGCCGAGGCGGCGGCGCCCCAGATGCCGATCGCGAAACTGCGCTCGCGAGCGTCGATGAACAGGTTGCGGATCAGGGCGAGCGTGGCGGGCATCAGCGTCGCGCCCGCGACACCGAGCAGGGCGCGAGCGACGATCATCAGCTCCGCCGAGCCGGCGTACGCGTTCAGCACGGACAGGGCGCCGAACGCCGTCGCGCCGATCAGCAGGATGCGCTTGCGGCCGATCCGGTCGCCGAGGCTGCCCATCGAGACGAGCAGTCCGGCGAGCACGAACGAGTACGCGTCGCCGATCCACAGCAGTTGGGTGCCCGACGGTTGCAGATCCTCGGTCAGGAACGGCGTCGCCAGGCCGAGCACGGTCGCGTCCACGGCGACCAGGAGCACGGCGAGCACGAGCACCGAGAGCGCCATCCAGCGCCCTGAGCGCGACAGCGTGTCGGCTCCAGAGGAAAGCTTGGGTGAGAGTTGTTGCGTCATTCGTTTCTCCGGACAGCGCCGCCGAGCAGCAGCTCGGCGATATTCGGTGTGAAGTCGTTGCGGGCGACCCGGCCCTCGACGACCGCCCAGGCGCCGGAGACCAGCAGGCCGTACAGCGCCTCGGTGAGCCAGACCGGGCTGAGGTCGATCCGGAACTCGCCGGTTTCCTGGCCGCGGCGGAACAGTGCGACGAGGCGGGCGTCGATCCGGGCCCAGCCCTCGTTCTGCTCGTCGCCCTCGAAGAGCTGGTTCTCGGAGTACAGGAACGCGAGCAGTCCGGCGGCGGGCTCGAGCGCGCGCACCAGGCGCCGTACGGCGTCGGTGACCGGTCCGTCGTCGATCGCGGCCTGGGTCAGCGCGTCCTCACACTCGGTGATCGCGAGCCCTTCGAGCGCGCGCACCAGCGCGTCCCGCCCGGCGAACTGCCGGTTCAGCGTGGCGCGGCTGATGCCGGCGGACCGTGCGACCTCGTCCATGGTCGCGGTCGCCTTGCGCATCAGCAGGCTCGCGGCGGAGCGCAGTACCTGATCTCGATCAACAGCCATGAGTCAACTATACCTCACTTGAGACACTCATGTCTCATGATCTTCGCGACAGCTACGGCCTGCGGATGGACGTGGACTGGGGCGCAGAGGTGGCCGACCAACTCGACACGCACTGGCGGGAGCGCCTCCGTCCGCGGTTGGAGGGGCTGACCGACGACGAGTACTTCTGGCAGCCGGTGCCCGGGTGCTGGACGCTCAGTCGGTGCGGCGAGAGTGCGGCGCCGATCTCCTTCGGGTCGGGCGACTTCACGATGGATTACGCCGAACCGCCGCACGACCCGGAGCCGGTGACGACGATCGCCTGGCGGATGGCTCATCTGACCGGCGGGCTGGCTGCGTTGAACGGGCGGTACTTCGGGGGTGAGGAGACGATCATCGACAACTACCGGTATGCCGGGACCGCGGGGGAGGCGCTGCAGCAGTTCGACACCGAGTACGCCGCCTTCGTCGACGGCGTCCGCCGGCTCGGTACGGCGGGACTCGGCGAACCGCAGGGGTATCCGCCCGCGTTCGCCGACGCGCCGATGGCGAAGAAGATCCTGTACTGCAACGTCGAGATCGTTCATCATGGCGCGGAAATCTGCCTGCTCCGCGACCTTTATCTCCACAACCGTCTGCGCGCGACTGCGGGCTAGCCGTGAAGGCAGTATGCGGTATACGATCTGGAGAACGCTCCGGGATGTGACCTGCTGAACGGTGGTATCGATCGGCACCGGATACACTTGGCGCGTTTGAGGAGGGGAGTATTCCTCTCGGACCCCGCCCCAGCGGCGCGGGTCCGACACGGCAGTGTCGTCATCACGGGAGGCCTGGACGGCCGAACCGGTGCTGCCGGCCCAATCCGGTCGAAAGACCGATCGGGTGGGAGAGACCTCCGGACCACGCTAGCGGTACGCCGACGTCCGGAGGTTCGTCATGGTCTCAGTCATGCCACCCGTTGTCTGGGTGCTGACGATCGTCGGGTTGCTCGCGATCGTGGCGTTCGACCTGGTCGTCATCGCACGCCGGAACCACACCGTGACGATCAAGGACGCGACCCGCTGGGTGCTGTTCTACGTCGGCCTGGCCGGGCTGTTCGCGCTCGGGCTGTTCCTGTTCAGCCCGGGACAGTCGGGCAGCGAGTTCGTCGCCGGCTACATCACGGAGTACAGCCTGAGCGTCGACAACCTCTTCGTGTTCGTGATCATCATGGCGCGGTTCGCGGTGCCGAGCCTGGCCCAGGACAAGGTGCTGTACATCGGCATCGTGGTCTCGATGCTGCTCCGGGCGATCTTCATCCTGGCCGGCGCGGCGGCGATCTCGGCGGCGAGCTGGGTGTTCTACATCTTCGGCGCGTTTCTCGTGTACACCGCGATCCGGCTGGCGCTGGAGGGCGACAACGACGAGGCCGACTTCCAGGAGAACGCCGTACTGCGCGGGCTCCGCAAGCTGCTGCCGCTCTCGCACGACTACGACGGCGCCAACCTGACGACGCGCGGGGACAACGGGAAACGGATGCTGACCCCGCTGGTGATCGTGATCTCCGCGATCGGGATGGCGAACGTGATCTTCGCCCTCGACTCGATCCCGGCGATCTTCGGGCTCACCCAGGACGCCTACATCGTGCTGACCGCGAACGCGTTCGCGCTGATGGGCCTGCGTCAGCTGTACTTCCTGATCGGCGGTCTGCTGGAGCGGATCGTCTACCTGAACGTCGGCCTGTCGGTGATCCTCGCCTTCATCGGCGTGAAGCTGATCATCGAGGCACTGCACGGCTCGCACATCGACGACATCGGCGCGATCCACCTGCCGCACATCGGGATCCTGACCTCGCTCGGATTCATCATCGGCACGCTGTTCGTCACCACGGTCGCGAGCCTGATCAAGTCGTCGTACGACAACCGCCGCGCCGAGGTCCGGGTCGAGGTCGACGACTGACCCGGACCTGCACCACTCACCAACCCCGCCGATCCGCCGCGGCTGAGGCTGCGCCTAGTCGGTCGAGTCGACGCCGGACGCGGTTGGTGAGTGCTGGCGGTCCGCCCTCGCCGCGCGCGCGGACGTGAGGCGCAGGAACAGCGCGGGGATCGGGGTCAGGATCAGGCCGGACGCGAGCAGCGCGCCGCGCAGCGACGTACGGCCGAGTGCGCCCAGAGGCAGGCCGCCGGCGACCTGACCGATCGCGTTCGCCTGGGACACCATCGAGATCACCGTCGCCCGCGAGCGGGAGTCGACGTGGCGGTTCAGCCAGGCGGACTGGATCGGGTGTGTGAGCGTGTCGCCGATGGTCCGCAGCCACATCGCCGCCAGGGCGAGCCAGAGGTTGCCGACGAGCGCGAACGTGATCACCCCGACCACCTGCACGAGCGCGAGCGCGGCGAGGATCCCGGTCGGATGGGTCGCCTGCAGCCGCTCGGGGGAGAACCGGTTGAGCACGACCGACGTGGCGAGCGAGAGGATCGTGCCTGCCAGCGCCAGGACGGTGAACCAGAACGCCGGGTCCGACGTGCCGAACACGGTCGGGAACGAGAAGGTCAGGATCTTCACCGACCACAGCCGGTCGAATGCCTCGCTCGACAGGCCGGCGATCAGGCTGATGATCACCAGGCTACGGACCACCGGTCGCCGCCGGGCCGCGTCGAGACCGCTCCGGAACGTCTCGGCGAGGTGCCGGAACGTCTCGCGCTCCTCGCGCGGTGTCCGGTGGAAGTTCTGCTCGCGCATGAACACCGCGAGCAGCAGTCCGAGCACGATCATGCCGGCGCCCGACAGCACCATCGGCAGCGGCAGGCTGATCAGGCCGAGAGCGCCGGCCGTGACCGTTCCGGCGATCGTCCCGCCGAGCTCGAACTGCTGCGCCCGGACGAAGACGGGGCCGGCCCGTTCGGTGCCGATCTCGTCGGTGATCCAGGCCTGGTCGGCGCCGGAGGTGAACGTGAATCCGACACCCCACAGCACCTGGGCGGCGAGGATCGCGGCGAACGCCGGCGCCAGCCCCTGGAGCAGGAGCCCGGCACCGATCAGCACGAAGCCGATCACGATGGACAGCCGGCGGCTGTACAGGTCGGCGACGATCCCCGTCGGGATCTCGAACACGAAGCAGGCGAGCTCGAGCGTGGTCCCGACCAGGACCATCTGGAGCGGGTTCAGGCCGGCGTCGCGGACGTAGTACACCGCGCTGAGCGTGAAGGACAGGGCGAAGAGGTACGACCAGGCCGCGTTGTAGACGTAGTACGTCCGGACGGGCTCGGCGGACCGGAAGGCAGGCATCGTGGGGTGCTCCCGAAAGGGTGTGCGGGCATGACGAAGCGTGACCAGGTGTACGAGCGCGGTCAAACGCTTGACGTGGCGCACGGGCCGGTGCACGGCGGTGCCGGTGCCGCGGGGTGCGCATTCAGGAGCGAGTTCGCATGGCGCTCAGACTAGGTGAGACCCCGGCGCGTCCGCCCCCGAATTACACCCCTGTCCTTGCTGATCAGGGGTAGTATCGAGAATGCCTGGCCCGGCCGTTCCCCCGTGATGGTCGGGTCAGGTTCTTCTCTGACCCACACCGCCTCCGGTCCGCGCGATCTGCGACGCCGACCGTTCGAGACGCGGGTGCTGGAGCATCTGACGGGGCCTGGGTGGGTGCCGGCGAAGGTTGCCGGGCCGGTGTCGTACGGCGGGCGTTCGGGGGCCGTCACGTGATTCGCCCGGCCGGGTTCAGGTCTTGACATGAGGCGTTGTGGGCGGGTTGACTGCCATATAGTTAACGGCAGAAATAAATTGTGGATCGGTCCGGTGCCGGTGGCTCAGAGCGACTCCGGGCTTGGTCGAGGTATGCCCGGATCCGGTGGTTCGCCATCGGATCATTCGGCGTTCGCAGAGCCTTTAGTTGCTCTTGGCAACTCCGGAAAACCCTTGTCTGCAAGGGATCTGGGCGTCTCGGTCACCGTCCGGTATCGACCGGCCCGGTAACTCTTCCGCTGTCCTGGGATCTGTGTCATTCTCCGGGATAGCGAAACCCGAGATCCTATCGGATATCGGTTCCACTCCAGCGCGTGAGGGAAAGGATGCGGAGTGAGCGCAACCTTCGAGGTGAAACAAGCGCCGTCGGCACCGGCGCCGCGGGCGGCGGACAAGGCCGTCCGGAAACCACCGCGAACGAGTCGCCGGACCCAGGCCCGGCGCAGTCTGCGACGGCACTGGCAGCTCTACCTGCTGGTCGTCGTGCCGCTCGCGTACTTCGTGATCTTCAAGTACATCCCGATCGCGAACGCGGTGATCGCGTTCAAGAACTACAGCCCGGTCAAGGGCCCGTGGGGCAGTGAGTGGGTCGGGTTCCGCAACTTCGAGCTGTTCTTCGCCAACCCGGTGTTCTGGACCCTGGTGAAGAACACCTTCCTGTTGTCGGTCTACACCGTGCTGGCGAGCTTCCCGATCCCGATCATCCTGGCGATCGCGCTGAACGAGATCCGGAACGGGCGGTTCAAGAAGATCGTCCAGCTGGTGACGTACGCGCCGTACTTCATCTCCACCGTGGTCGTGGTGTCGATGACGATCCTGGTGCTGTCGCCGCGGCTCGGGTTCGTCAACGACGCGATCGGGCTGTTCGGCGTACCGCAGATCGACTTTCTCGGCCGGCCGGACTACTTCCGGCACATCTACGTCTGGTCCGACGTCTGGCAGACCACCGGGTACTCCGCGGTGATCTATCTCGCCGCGCTGGCCGGGATCGACCCGGCGCTGCACGAGTCGGCGCGGATCGACGGCGCCAGCCGGCTGCAGCGGATCCGGCACGTCGACCTGCCCGGCATCATGCCGACCGCGGTGATCATCTTGGTGCTCGGCGTCGGCAACATCATGTCGATCGGGTTCGAGAAGGCGTTCCTGCTGCAGAACCCGCTGAACACCGCGCAGTCCGAGATCATCGCCACCTACGTCTACAAGACCGGTCTGCTGAACGCCGACTTCAGCATGGCGACCGCTATCGGGCTCTTCAACTCGGTGATCAACCTCTTCCTGCTGCTGGGCGTGAACTTCGCCGCCAAGCGCATCACCGGAAACGGACTCTGGTCATGAGCATCACGTTGCAAGGATTCCGGCGTACGTCGGCGCGCCGGCACGAGTCGCAGCGCACGACGATCGAGGAGACGCGGGCCGACAAGATCTTCCTCGTCGGCGTGAAGATCATGCTCTGGCTGGCGCTGATCGTGGTCGCCGTCCCACTGATCTACATCGTCGCGAACTCGTTCAGCAGCCCGTCCGCGGTGAGCGCCGGACGGGTGCTGCTCTGGCCGATCGAGCCGAGTGTCCGCGCGTACAAAGAGGCCTTCAGCGATCCGCTGATCATGAAGGGCTACCTGAACTCGTTCATCTACGCGATCGGCGGGACCCTGATCAGCGTCACGCTGACGATCGCGATCGCGTACCCGTTGTCGCGCCGGACGTTCTTCGGCCGGAACGTGATCATGAGCGTCCTGATCTTCACGATGCTGTTCTCCGGCGGCCTGATCCCGACCTACCTGGTGGTCCAGGACCTGGGGATGCTGAACACCCGCTGGGCGATGGTGATCCCGAGCGCGATCGGGGTCTGGCAGGTGATCATCGCGCGGACGTTCTTCCGCTCGACGATCCCGGACGAGCTCTACGAGGCCGCGACCATCGACGGTGCGAGCGACCTGCGGTTCCTGTGGTCGATCGTGCTGCCGTTGTCCAAGCCGGTGATCGCGGTGATCGCGCTGATGTACGCGATCTTCCAGTGGAACAGCTACTTCGACGCCCTCATCTACCTCAAGGACCCGGGTCTGTACCCGCTGCAGATCGTGCTGCGGAACGTGCTGATCCTGAACACCCTCACCGGGTCCACCACCACGACGAGCCTGGCGCAGCAGCTCGAACAGCAACAGCTGGCCAACGTCCTCAAGTACGCGCTGATCGTGATCTCGAGCCTGCCCGTACTGGTCATCTACCCGTTCGTCGCCCGCCACTTCACCAAGGGCGTGATGGTCGGCGCGGTCAAGGGCTGAACTCGGCCCACTTCAGAGAGGAACACAGCAATGCGCTCATCCGTGAGCAAGGTCGTCGCGCTGGCGGCCGCCGGTGCGCTCGCCCTGGCGGCGTGCAGCTCGGACAAATCGTCCAAGGGAGCGGCGAACGAGACCTCGGCCGACGGCAAGGTCGTCATCGACACCTTCACGCCGTCCGACCAGAGCACGAACATGGACACCAACCAGGTGACCAAGATCATCAGCGACAAGTTCAAGATCCAGTTCCGCTGGCAGACCACGACGTACGACGCGGGTCCGGCCAAGGAGAAGCGGCAGATCTCGCTGGCCAGTGGCGACTATCCGGACCTGTTCTTCCTGATCCCGTGGGTGGACGCGTTCACCCAGGCGGAGGTGCTGAAACTCGGTCAGCAGGGCGTCGCGGTGCCGCTCGAGGACCTGATCAAGGAGAACGCGCCGAACATCCAGAAGGCGCTGGACTCCAACAAGGAGTACAAGGAGATGTCGACCGCGCCCGACGGTCACATCTACGCGCTGCCGCAGTGGGCGGACTGCTTCCACTGCACCTACCCGGACAAGCTGTGGATCAACAGCACCTGGCTGAAGAAGCTTGGCCTGCAGGTGCCGAAGACCACCGACGACCTGCGCAAGGTGCTCGAGGCGTTCAAGACCAAGGACCCGAACGGGAACGGCAAGGCCGACGAGATCCCGATGACCACCGACGTCCAGGACAGCAGCCTGATCGCGTACCTGATGAACGCGTTCGCCTATGACCCGGTCGGTGCGAACAACGGCGTCCGGTCGCTGATCACGCTGAACGGCGACAAGGTCGTCACGCCGGTCACCTCGGAGGCGTGGAAGGAAGGCCTGAAGTACATCCACGGCCTGTACAAGGACGGGCTGATCGACCAGGCGGCGTTCACCCAGAACGCGCAGGCGTTGCAGGCCCAGGGCAACAACCCGAAGGCCGTCGTACTGGGCTCGGTGCCGGTGCTGTGGCCGGGCATCTTCGTCCAGCTGGACTCGAAGGACGGCCGGGACAAGCAGTACGACTCGGTGCCGCCGCTGACCGGTCCGGAGGGCAAGAGCTACACCGGGTACAACCACCCGACCTCGACCGGGTACACGTTCATGCTGACCAACAAGGCCAGCAAGGAGGCCCAGGTCGCGGCGATCAAGATGCTGGACTGGATCTTCAGCGACGAGGGCCAGATGATCACCAACATGGGCCCGGAGAACGTCGGCTGGACCAAGCCCGCGTCCGGTGACATCGCGCTGGACGCGAACACCAAGCCGCTGTACAAGCCGAAGCAGGACGCGCCGAAGAACATCAGCTGGGGCGCTCTCGGTCAGTACAACAACACGCTGGCGTACCGGAACGCGCAGGTCGTGCCGAAGGACATCTACACCGGCGCCGGCCTGGAGCGGCGGCTGTTCGAGGCCACCAAGCAGTACGAGGGCCACGAGGACAAGGCGCAGTGGTTCCCGCAGACCTCGGTCTGGCCGGACCCGGCCCTGAGCGGTGAGCTCGCCACGCTGCAGACCAACCTGAGCACCTACGTGAACCAGAACCAGTTGGCGTTCATCACCGGGTCGAAGAACATCGACACCGAGTGGGACGCGTACGTGAAGGGTCTGGAGAGCACGGGTATGCCGCGGTACCTGGAGATCAACCAGCAGGCCTACGACAAGTACAAGAGCGGGAGCAAGTAACTCTCCATGTCTGTACCGATGCCACGCCTCCGGCGCGGCGGGTCATGGGGCCGTAACTCCCGGCCTTCCCTCGTCGCTCCAGTCGCTGCGCTGCCTCCGCTCCTCAGTCCAGGCCGGGAGGCCCCATGACCGACGAGTTGTGGTTCCGCACTCCGGCACCGGACTGGTTCGAGGCGTTGCCGCTGGGCAACGGGCACCTCGGCGCGAAGGTGTACGGCCGGGTCGCCGACGAGCGGATCGCGCTCAACCTCGACGACGTCTGGTCGGGTGACGGTCCGCGTCAGCTGACCGTGCCAGATGGTCCGGCGGTGCTGGCCGACGTACGCCGGTTGCTGCTGACGGACCGGGATCAGCTGGCGGCGACCGACCGGACCCGGGCGTTGCAGGGGCCGCTGGTCGAGTCGTACCAACCGCTGGCGGATCTGGTGATCCGGTCGGCGGGTACGGCGACGGCGTACCGTCGCGGGCTCGACCTGACGACCGGCATCGCCGGTGTGGAATACACAGTGGACGGCACCCGGTTCCGGCGCGAGACCTTCGTGTCCGCGCCGGACCAGGTGCTGGTGTGGACGATCACTGCCGACCGGCCCGGTGCGATCGACCTCGATCTCGGGCTGGAGAGTCAGCACCCGATCAGCACAGAAGTTGCCGATGGCATCTATGGGGTCGTCGGGCACGCACCGTCCGGCCTGACGATCGAGTACCGGGAGAGTCCGGATCCGATTCGGTACGAACAGGGACACGGCATCGGCTTCGGTGTCGCGCTCCGAGCGGTCGCCGACGGCGGGTCGGTCACGACGTCCGCCGCCGGTGTCGCGGTCCGCGGGGCTTCGCGGGTCACCGTGACGCTGGCGGCGGCGAGCACCTTCGCCGGGTGGTCCGTGCCGCCCGGCCGGGACCCGCTGGTGGCGCTCGGCGAGGCGGTCGCGATCCTGGATGCGGTTGCCGTGGACAAGCTTCGTGAGCGGCACATCGAGGACCACGCCTCGTTGTACGGGCGCGCCACGCTCGAACTCGGCGTACCCGTGGATCTTCCGACCGGCGAGCGGATCAAGGCGGTCGCTGCCGGTGGCAACGATCCGGATCTCGTCGCGCTGGCGTTCAACCTCGGTCGCTATCTGTTGATCGCGTCCTCCCGCTCGGGGACGCAGGCGGCCAACCTGCAGGGCATCTGGAACCAGGACCGCCGGCCGATGTGGGCCAGCGACTGGACGAACAACATCAATACCCAGATGAACTACTGGCTCGCCGACCTGACCGGGTTGAGCGAATGCTTCGAACCGCTGACCGACCTGCTCGAGGGCCTGGCCGAGTCGGGCACCGAGACGGCACGGATCCTGTACGACGCACCGGGCTGGGTCTCGCACCACAACTCGGACCTCTGGATGGCGACGTGGCCGGTCGGTGACGGCGGCGACGATCCGGTGTGGTCGATGTGTGCGACGTGTGGGGTGTGGCTGACGGCGCATCTGATGGAGCACTACCGCTTCACGCTGGACGCGGATTTCCTGCGGGAGCGGGCCTATCCGGTGATCGTGGGTGCGGCCGAGTTCGTGCTGGCGATGCTGGTGGCGGACGAGGACGGCGTCCTGCAGTTCATCCCGTCAACCGCGCCGGAGCATCACTTCGTACTACCTTCCGGCGAGGAGGCATCGGTCGATCTCACGTCGACGTACGACATCTGGTTGATCCGCGAGCTGTTCGCGAACCTGGCGGAGGCCGAGCGGGTGTTGGGGCTCTCGTCGTCGCTGGCCGAGCGTACGGCGGCAGCTCGGCTGCCGGAGATTCGCGTGACCTCGGACGGGCGGCTGCACGAGTGGCCGACGGACTGGGAGCCGTCCGAGATTCACCATCGTCACCAGTCGCATCTGTACGGTCTGTACCCGGGCGCGGAGATCGACCCGTTCCGTACGCCGGAGTTGGCCGCGGCTGCTCGTCGATCGCTGGAAGTGCGCACCGACGGCGCCGTGAACGGCGGGTGGACTGCCGCGTGGTTGGTCGCGTTGTGGGCGCGGCTGTTCGAGCCTTCGCGCGCGGTCGCGGTGATCCAGGACTACCTGAGCCGGCTGGTGTCGGACAACCTGATGTCGCGCGACGGCGACATCTTCCAGATCGACGCGAACTTCGGGATCACCGGGTGCATCCCGGAGCTGCTCCTCCAAAGCCACACTGACGTGATCCGGGTGCTCCCCGCGCTGCCGGCGGAATGGCCGGCCGGCTCGTTCCGCGGGTTGCGGGCCCGTGGCGGGCTGGAGTTCGACGTGTCCTGGCGTGACGGTGTCGTGACGGAGGCCGCCGTACGGGCGTCGGTCGCGGGGACGTACCGGATCGCGCTGCCGTCCGGGGAGCGGACCGTCGAGCTCACGCCCGGCCGGCAACTGGACCTGGTTAGGCCTGCCTAACCAAAGTTGTTGTAGGGTCAACCTCCGTGAAGAAGCTGATCGGGATCGTCGTCTCGGCCGCCGTCCTGGCGCTGGCCGGGTGTGGTGGCGGAGACGCCAAGAGCGCGGACACCGGAGTGGGGGACAAGGAGGTCGCGACCGGCGGGCGGCTGTTCTCCACCGCCGACACGGCGACCGCGAAACTCGGCTCGGACGCCGCCGCGGGCGCGTTCCCGCGGACCGTGAAGCACGCGCTCGGCGAGACCAAGCTGGAGAAGAAGCCGTCCCGGGTGGTCGTGCTGGACAGCGGCGAGCTGGACGACGTGCTCGCGCTCGGCATCACGCCGGTCGGGATGGCGACGACCGCGGGACAGAGCGGCGTGCCGTCGTACCTCGCGGACAAGGCGCAGGGGATCAAGACCGTCGGCGGGATCAGTGAGCTGAACCTCGAGGCGATCGCGGCGCTGAAGCCGGACCTGATCCTCGGCAGCAAGCTGCGTGCCAACGACCTGTACGACAAGCTCAGCGCGATCGCGCCGACGGTGTTCAGCATCCGGCCCGGGTTCCCGTGGAAGGAGAACTTCCTGCTGGTCGCGGACTCGGTGGGCGAGGAGGACAAGGCCACCGGGCTGCTGAACGACTACCAGAAGCGCGCCGACGAGGTGAAGTCGAAGGTCCAGGGATCGCCGACGATCTCGCTGGTCCGGTTCCGTCCGGGCGAGATCCGGCTGTACGGCAACCTGTCCTTCATCGGCGTGATCCTGAAGGACATCGGGCTGCCGCGGCCGAAGGTCCAGGACGTCCAGGACCTCGCCGTCGAGGTCTCGCAGGAGAACATCGGCCAGGCTGTCGGCGACTGGATCTTCTACTCCAGCTACGGCAAGCCGGACACCACCGACGAGAACAAGGTCGTCAACGGCAACCTGTGGAAGACGCTGCCCGCTGTGAAGGCCGGCAAGTCCGCCCGCGTGGACGACGAGGTCTGGTTCCTCGGACTCGGGCCGATCGGCGCGATGGCGGTGCTCGACGACCTGGAGAAGCTGCTCACGGCCAAGGGCTAGAGGTCGGCCACCGGGAGCAGCCCGCGCTCGGCGAAGACCTTCTTGGCGACCGTGATGGCGTTGATCGCGCGCGGGAAACCGGCGTACCCCGCGGTGTGGATGAAGGTCTCGACGATCTCCTGTGGCGTCAGGCCGACGTTGAGGGAGGTCCGGACGTGTACTTCGAGTTCGGGTTCGCAGCCGCCGAGGGTGGCGAGGATGCCGAGGGTGACGAGCTGGCGTTGCCTCGGTTCGAGGGCCGGGCGGGAGTACAGGTCGCCGAAGCCGAAGGCCACGATGTGGTGGGCGAGGGCCGGGGCGATGTCGGCGAGGCCGGCCATCACGGCCGGCGCGCCGCCGCCGTCGATGCTCGACAGGACCTCGTGCCCGCGCCGGTAGCGGGCCTGTTCTTCGGGGCTGTTGATATCGGGAGCCGTCATGCCCCGAGGCTAGCCAGCGATCAGCCAGTGATCAGTCTGCGACCCGGCCGCGGTTGGTGACGGGGACGTGCGGGGCGTGCTGCGTGACGGCGGTGACGAGGTCGTCGTACGGAAGGGTGCGGCCGAGGACCTCGTGGGTGCCGGGCCACGGACAGGACGGGCCCCAGGCCTTGGTACTGCGGGGCAGCGCCTCCTCGTCGAGCAGCATCACCACCAGACGCGGCTCCCACGTCTCCTCGCCCTCGCCGTTGACCGCCTGGCGCTCCAGCCGGCAGACACCGCGGATCTCGCCCCAGGGGATCGTGCGCGGTTGCTCGCCGCCCAGATAGATCCCGTCGTCGTCGACAGTCAGCAGTACGTCGTCAGTGTCCTCCTCACGCCGCTCCTCGAGTGCCGTGATCGCCCCGACCAGGAGCAGGATCGGCAACCCGACGGCGAAGATCAGCGGCGTACCGCCCCAGGCCAGCCAGACCGCTTCGAGCGGTTGCCGGATCGATGCGCCGCGCACTGTCTGAACGATCACGATGCCGAGCGTGAGCGCCACCATCAGCGCGAAGATCACCGTGCCGAGCGCGAGTGCGGTCCTCGTCGTGCCGAGGCCGTGGCGCTTGACGACGAAGGGCTCGGTGATCCGCGCGGACGCCATACCCGCATTGTGGTTGGTGTCCACCGAAGGCACCAGCCCTCTCACGCCATCCTCATCATTCCGGTCCGGCCCGGTCGTCCGTACGGATGAAATCACCGAACCCGACCCGGCATGGACTTTGGTCCGAGCCCGGTGTCCGCAACAATCGCTGCATGCCGGACCGCCAGACCGCTGTCGCCACCCGTAGAGCCGCGCCGTCGCGGACGGATTCGCGACGCCGCAAGAAGGGCGGTGCGTGGCGGCGCGGGCGGGTGATCGCGGTGCTGGCGATCCTGTCGGTGCTGCCGCTGATCTTCCATCGTCACGTTCCGAACTCGGTCGGCAACCTGGGCAGCCTGCTGGACACGTTCCTGCCCTGGGTCGGTCTCGCGGTGCCGGTCCTCGGCATCGCAGCGCTGGTACGGCGGTCCGCGATCGCCGGCGTCGCGCTGCTGGTCCCGTTGCTGGTCTGGGGCCTGATGTTCGGCGACCTCCTGATCCCGGGCAAGGGCGGCGGTGGCGCGTACGACCTGCGGGTGCTGACCCACAACGTCGACGCCGCCAACCCGGACCCGAAGGCCACCGCGCAGGACCTGCTCGCCGCGAACGCGGATGTGATGGCGCTGGAGGAACTCACCACCGGCGATCTGAAGATCTACAAGACCGCCTTCGCGAAGAAGTACCCGTACGAGGTGTCCCGCGACACGGTCGCTCTGTGGTCGAAGTACCCGGTGGTGGAGACGAAGTCGGTCGACGTCGGGTTCAAGTGGACCCGGGCGCTGCGCGCCGAGGTCAGTACGCCGGAAGGCAAGGTGGCCGTGTACGTCGCGCATCTCGCCTCGGTCCGGGTCGGCACCAGCGGCTTCACCTCGGACCAGCGCAACGACACGATCAAGGCGCTCGGCCGGCAGATCGCGGACGAGCGGCTGGCCGGCGTGATCGTGATGGGCGACTTCAACGGGACGGCGAACGACCGCAGTCTCGCCCCGCTGACCGCCGGCCTCCGGTCGGCGCAGGGCGCGGCCGGCACCGGGTTCGGGTTCACCTGGCCGGCGAAGTTCCCGATGGCTCGGATCGACCACATCCTGGTGCGCGGCGTCACCCCGACGAAGGCGTGGGTGATGAGCCCGACCGGCAGCGACCATCGCCCGGTCGTCGCCGAGCTACGGATCTGACGCGATCCCCTTGCGGTAGGCGTACCGGACCGCCTCCGCGCGGTGCCGGGCGCCGATCTTCGCGAACGTGTTGTTGATGTGCGTCTTGACGGTCGCCTCCCCGATGAACAGCTGCTCGGCGATCTCCTGGTTGCTCAGTCCGCGCGCGATCAGGCGCAGTACCTCGGTCTCCCGGGCGGTCAGGCCGGCGGTCTCCTGCTCGGGCGTGGTCAGACCCGCCACCAGCCGTCTTGACACCTCGAGATCGAACGTTGACTGCCCGGCCGCGGTGGACCGCAGCGCAGCGCCGATCTCGGCGCGGCCGGCGTCCTTGGTGAGGTAACCGCGGGCCCCGGCACGGAGCGCGTTCGCGATCGAGGCGTCGTCGGCGTACGTCGTCAGCACCAGCACCGCGACCTCGGGGAAGTCGGCGGTGATCTTCGCGGTCGCCTGGGTGCCGTCGAGGACCGGCATCCGCAGGTCCATCAGGACGACATCCACGTTGCCCCGGGCCACCAGGTCGACGGCCTCGACACCGTTCGCGGCCGCGCCGGTGACCTGGACGCCGTCGATCAGTTCGAGCAGCGCGACCAGTCCCTCGCGGACGACCTGCTGGTCGTCCGCCACGATCACCCGGATCGCTTCACTCATCACGCACCTCCGCCACCACCAGCCAGTCGTCCCCGTCCGGCCCGGCCGTCAATGTCCCGTCGACGAGAGCCAGTCGCTCCCGCATCCCGGCCAGCCCGAACCCGGCTCCATCGGTCACACCCTTGTTCCGGACCGACACTCGTACTCCGTTCTGATATGCCAACTGCATCTCCACTGCCTGACCGGGCGCGTGCTTGGCCGCATTGGTCAGCGCCTCTCGCGCTGCGCCGAGTAGCGCGACTGTGACACCGGACTCGAGCTTCACGGCCGCACCGGTGACGGTCAGCCGGACAGGCGTGCTGTGGTCCGTCTCGTGCTGCTCCGCGAGCGCAGCGATCGCCTCGGGCAAGTCCGGCACCACATCCGCCCGCAGCGCGGCGACGGCGTTCCGCGCCTCCGCCAGACCCTGTACGGCGAGTTTGCGCGAACGGCGTACCCGCTCGAGCGCACCTGCCTTGTCAGCACGCTCCTCCAGCAGCGCCTCGGCTACTTCGAGCTGAACGCTCAGTGCGCCCAGCGAGTGCGCCAGTACGTCGTGGAGGTCGCGCGCGATCCGGCCACGCTCTTCCAGCGCCGCGGCTCGGGCATGCTCGCTTTGCGCCAGTCTGGTCTGCTCCAGCAACTGCTCGGTCTGCCGCGCCTGCACCTCGTACTGCCGCCGGTTCAACCCGAAAGCAACCAGGACTGCGGTCCACAACAGCTGGGTGAAGTACCAGGTGTCGGACTGGTCGAACAGCCAGGCTGACACCGCATAAGCAGCTGCCACGCACACGCCGGCCGCGATGATCGGCCGATTGCCGTGCCGCCGGAGGTCCAGGACGGCGACATCGGTGATCGCGACCAGCACCAGCACCAATGCGTTCGACTGCGGGTACCCGGCGATCACCGCGCTGCCGGTCGCGACGGCCGTGAGCAGCACCAGCGCGAGGTACGGGCGCTCCGCCATCAGTACCGACCCAATGGCGAAGACCACGAACCCGGTGCACAGCGCGACCCACACCCAGGCGTCGGCCGGCCGGGCGGTCGCCAGGACCGCGACCGCCACACCAGCCGTCAGCACCCGGCCGACCCAACCGCTCTCTCCGTGCGGCCGGGAGGGGAGAACCGCCGCCAGCCTCGTCAGCAGGCTCACTGGGTGCTGTACTCCTCTGCGTCGCGATGCGCCTTGCTCTGGATGATCAGTGACTGCGTCAACAGGTTCGCACCCATCGAGACCAGCAGTGCGCCGCCGCCGGAGACCGAGGCCCCGAGCAGGTGGCCGACGCCGGCCAGTCCGAGCCGGACGACCAGGTAGGCCACCATGATGCCGAGTCCGGGCATCCCGAGCCGGAAGAACACCTTCCCGGCGCGCCGCTCGACCTGGGCGACCCGGCCGGAGGCGACCCCGGCGACCAGGGCGAGCGCGGCGCCGATCACCAGCAGGGTCACGTCGACCACGCCGAGGCCGGTGTGCCGGTCGTACAGCTGGTAGACCCCGACGCCGATCAGCACGACCGGGCCGCGCCAGACGTCGGTGTCGGAGTTCTCCAGCTCGGACCAGGACAGCCGCCGGGCGAGGACCACGACCACGACGGCGATCACGACGAGTGCGTTGGGTACGGTTCCGAAGCTCATGTCACGGACGGTAGGTCCGGCGCACCCTCGGTGAGGACCGACCACGGGTGGAGATCGGGGTGGAGACGGGGCGTCCGCCGGGTCGCCGCTCGTCTGGTTGAAAGTAGGAGTAACGTTCCTGACCGGTAACAACACGACCTGTCACAGTGATCGGGCGATCCGGAGGGCGCATGCTTCCGCAAGAATCCATCCTCAGACTGGATGCGACGGCGATCGACTACATCATCATCGCCTTGTACTTCGTCTTCGTCCTCGGCATCGGGTACCTGGCCAGACGAGCGGTGTCGAGCAGCCTGGACTTCTTCCTGTCCGGCCGGTCGCTGCCGGCCTGGGTCACCGGGCTGGCGTTCATCTCGGCCAACCTCGGCGCGATCGAGATCATGGGCATGTCGGCGAACGGCGCGCAGTACGGCATGCCGACCGTGCACTACTTCTGGATCGGCGCGATCCCGGCGATGCTGTTCCTCGGCGTCGTGATGATGCCGTTCTACTACGGCTCCAAGGTCCGCAGCGTGCCGGAATTCATGCTGCGCCGGTTCGGGAAGCCCGCGCACCTGGTGAACGCGGTCAGCTTCGCGCTCGCCCAGGTGCTGATCGCCGGCGTGAACCTGTTCCTGCTGGCCACCATCGTGAACGTGCTGCTCGGCTGGCCGATCTGGGTGTCGGTGATCGTCGCCGCGGCCATCGTGCTCAGCTACATCACGCTCGGCGGCCTGTCCGCGGCCATCTACAACGAGGTGCTGCAGTTCTTCGTGATCGTCGCCGCGCTGCTGCCGCTGACCCTGGTCGGCCTGCACAAGGTCGGCGGCTGGCAGGGCCTGGTCGACAAGGTGACCGCGTCGCCGGGCGGCGGCGAGCAGATGTCGGCCTGGCCGGGCAACGCGCTGAGCGGCTTCAACAACAGCTTCCTGTCGGTGATCGGTCTGGTCTTCGGTCTCGGTTTCGTGCTCTCGTTCGGGTACTGGACGACGAACTTCGTCGAGGTCCAGCGGGCGATGGCGTCGAAGAACATGTCCGCGGCCCGGCGGACGCCGATCATCGGGTCGTTCCCGAAGATGTTCATCCCGTTCATCGTGATCATCCCGGGCATCATCGCCGCGGTCGTCGTACCGGAGCTGGCGCAGTTCAAGGCCAACGGGACCGGTGAGGTCGACTACAACGACGCGCTGCTGCTGCTGATGCGCGACCTGCTGCCGAACGGCATGCTGGGCCTGGCGATCACCGGTCTGCTGGCGTCGTTCATGGCCGGTATGGCGGCGAACCTGAGCTCGTTCAACACGGTCATGTCGTACGACGTCATCGAGCGGTACATCATCAAGGACCGGCCGGACGACTTCTACCTGCGGACCGGGCGCTGGGTGACCGTGGCCGGCACGCTGATCGCGATCGGCACCGCGGCGATCGCGTCCGGCTACAGCAACCTGATGGACTACCTGCAGCAGCTGTTCTCGTTCTTCAACGCACCGCTGTTCGCCACGTTCATCCTCGGTATGTTCTGGAAGCGGATGACCGCGACGGCCGGCTGGATCGGCCTGGTCAGCGGTACGGCGACCGCGATTCTGGTCTTCATCCTGTCCGAGAACGGCGCCATCAACCTGCCGGGTCAGGGCGCGAGCTTCGTCGGCGCCGGCGCCGCGTTCGTGGTCGACATCCTGGTGAGTGTGCTGGTCAGCCTGGTGACGATCCCGAAACGGGACACCGAGCTGGTCGGGTTGGTGTGGTCGCTGACGCCGAAGGAGCAGCGCACCGAGGTGGCCGTCGCCGGCGACGGGGGCTGGTACCGCAAACCGGTGCTGCTGGCCGGGATCTCGCTGGCGCTGACCGTCGTCCTCAACATCATCTTCGGCTGAGGGAGTATTCGAGATGGCAGAGAACAAGAAGGCCGGAGCGTTCGACATCCGGATCGTGATCGCGGCCCTGGTCGGCATCTACGGCCTGGTGCTGACGATCCTCGGCATCGTCGAGAAGCAGGCCGAGATCGACAAGGCCGCCGGGATCAACATCAACCTCTGGGGCGGCATCGGGATGCTGGTGTTCGCCGCCCTGTTCGTCGCGTGGACCCGGCTGCGCCCGATCGCCGTCCCCGCCGAGGACGAGCAGTAACCCAGACCGTGCACACTTCGTTGTGGGACCAATAGACATAGGGACCGCCGGCCACGCCCTACTGGTCCCACAACGAAGGACGTCGCATGGTCAGACCGGGAATGCTTTCCAGACGGGCCTTCCTGGCTCGGGTCGGCATCCTGGGCGCGGCGGCCGGGGGCGGTGGGTTCCTTGCGCGCAGCCTGCTCGCCCCCGTCGGCGCCGCCACCAAGCCGGTGCCGACGCCCGCGGTGGACGTCGTCCGGCCGCTGCTCGCCGAGCTCGCGCGGGACACGCTGAACGGGCTCACGGTGTTCGCGATGCCCGGCCCGGACGCGTACTCGCGGACCCAGGGCACGCCGAGTTCGACGCCCGGCGCGATCGAGGCCGGCGCGACCGACCTCATCATCAACTCGCTCGACAACTTCGTCCCGTTCCCGGACGAGCTCGCCCAGCCGATCGGGGCCGCCCTGGTGACCGGCCTCGCCGACTCGGGGATCGAGCTGCCCGGTCTCGACGTGCCCCCGGTCCGCCTGCGCGCGCTCGACGGGGCGCTCGCGGCGTACCTGCGCGGTGCCGAAGCGCTGCCGCTGTCGTTCCCGATCGCCGGCCTGCTGAACCTGATGGCGACCCAGGTGAACCCGCTCGCGGTGAACGGCCCGCACCTGTCGCCGTTCGCCCGGCTGTCGTACGCCGAGAAGGCGCGCGCGTTCGAACTCATCGAGCGGACCGACGCCGACCTGGTCGCGCTGCTCGAGGTGCAGTTCCCGAAGCCGCTGAAGGAGCCGGTGTCCGGGCTGCTCAGGTTCGTCGGCGGCGCGTTGATCGAGTTCGCCACGTTCGGTGCGTACGGCGAGTCGGCGGTCTACGACCAGGTCTCGCGAACGGCCGGGGGCCGGGACGACTTCATCGGCTACTACCAGGGCCGTCGGAAGGTGCGTGACTGGACCGCCGGGGTTCTAGGCATGTCCGTCTGACGAACATCGGCGTCCGGTCGGGTCCTCCCGTCCGGGCGCCGGCGTTCGTAGTCTCGAAGTACCCGATCAGGAGGAACTCCGAGATGACGATCACCTCTGACAAGCCCGAGCTCTCGACGCTCGCGCAGCAGTACGCCGAGGACGGCTTCGTCCTGGTGAAAGGCCTGCTCAGCAAGGAAGAAGCGGCGTACTACCGGCAGCGCAGCCACGACCTGCTGGCGCGGCTGAACCGCTCCGACGACCCGACCTGGGGCGCCGCCCGGGGCATGACCGAGGCGCCGACCAAGCTGCAGCACCTGCACGACGCGCAGTTCTACGACGCCGCGTTCTCGAAGCTGCTGGTGGACCCGCGGTTCACCGACGTGGCCGCCGCGGTGATGGGTGTCGAGGACGTCCAGCTGCACCACACCAAGCTGTTCGTGAAGCCGCCGGAGAACGGTTCGCCGTTCCCGCTGCACCAGGACCACCCGTTCTTCCCGCACACCTACCACCGGGTCGGCGCGGCGATCTTCCACTTCGACGACGCGCCCGAGGAGAAGGGCTGCGTGCGGGTCATCCCGGGCAGCCACAAGGAGGGGCCGCGCGAGCACAGCCCGGAGGGCTCGTACCACCTGCTCGAGCCGTCCTTCGACGCGGCGACCCCGCAGCCGGCCGAGGCCGGTGACGTGCTGTTCTTCACCTACCTGACGGTGCACGGGTCGGGCGTGAACGTCAGCGACGAGGCGCGGACGACCTGGCTGATCCAGTACCGCGACCCGTCGGACCCGCCGACGGTGAAGACGCACGAGTGGTCGCTCGGCCAGGGCATGATGCTGCGAGGAGTCGACCCCACCGGCAGGAGCGCTGTTTGAGCCTGGAGTCCGTCGCCACGGCGGATCGGTTCGTCGACCTCGCGGGACTGCTCGAGTCCTGCGAGGTCGACGGCTTCCACGCGGACTTCCTCAGCTGGGGGCACTACCGGCCGGAGTACTGGCGGAACTACTGGCACACCCACTCCTTCCACGAGGTCTGCCTCGCGTACTCGGGCGAGGGCCGTTTCAACAACGGTTCCGTGCAGTACGACGTCGTACCGGGGTCGGTGTTCCTCGCGCGGCCGGGGGACATCCACGAGATCGAGTCCAGCGAGACGTCTCCGCTGGGCATCGCTTTCTGGGGCTTCACCTTCCGCCCGGGCGGCTCGCCCGCGCCTGACGAGCTGGGCTGGTGGTCCGGTCTCACGCGGAGCAGCGGACCGGTTCTGTCCGACCGGGTCGGCTCGCTGCCCGCACTGATCAGCGCACTCGCAGCCGAAGCCGCGGCGCCGGTCTCGGGCTACACCACGACCCTCGCGGCGCTCGGCGGCACACTCGTCGTCGAAACGGCGCGTGCGTTCGCCCTCGACGACGACCTCGCGGTGGACCCGGTACGCCGGGACCGCGGTCCGGTGGTGGTCGAGGCGATGCAGCGTCACCTGCGCGACAACCTCTCCCGGCCGATCACCGTCAGGGACGTCGCGGCCGTCGTACACCTGTCGGAACGGCACGCGGAGCGACTGTTCACGCAGCAGACCGGGGCGTCGATCATGTCGACGCTGTGGCGCCTGCGTCTCGAGCTGGCCGCACAGTTGCTCCTGGATCACACGCTCTCCGTCACCGAGGTGGCACGAGCTTGCGGGTACTCCGACGTACGCCCGTTCTCGACCGCCTTCAAACGCAAGTACGGCCGAACCCCAGGCGACCACCGCCGCACCGGCGGCACCGAGTTCCTCTAGTGACGGGCAGTGGTAGTCTTGACGTATGCGAGTGAGCCTGCTCCTTAGTTAGCCGTACTGGCATCCAGGCGCCGAGCGCCGGTCAGTACGGCGACCCCTCCTGTGTGAGGGGCTTTTTTATGTCCAGGGAGTGCCGTCTGGCACATTTAGGCTCAACCAAAGACACGAAGTATGGAGTAGGACCGTGAGCGAGCAGGTGGAGGACACCCCCATCGACCGGGGTGGCTACGACTTCAACGCCATGCAGGCCAAGTGGCGTCCGGTGTGGGAGAAGCTGGACCCCTTCAAGGCCAAGGACGACGGCTCGGCCGAGCGGCGCTACGCGCTCACGATGTTCTCCTACCCCTCCGGCGACCTGCACATGGGCCACGCCGAGGTGTTCGCGCTGCACGACGTCCTGGCCCGCTACTGGTTCCAGCAGGGGTACGACGTCCTGAACCCGATCGGCTGGGACTCGTTCGGGCTGCCGGCCGAGAACGCCGCGATCAAGCGCAACGAGCACCCGGCGACGTTCACCTACGCCAACATCGAGACGCAGGCGGAGTCGATCCGCCGGTACGCGATCAGCTTCGACTGGTCCCGTCGCCTGCACACGTCGGACCCGGAGTACTACCGGTGGACGCAGTGGCTGTTCCTGCGGCTGTACGAGCGCGGTCTGGCGTACCGCAAGGCGTCGTACGTGAACTGGTGCCCGCACGACCAGACCGTGCTGGCGAACGAGCAGGTGATCCAGGGCCGCTGTGAGCGCTGCGGCCACGAGGTCACCAAGCGCGAGCTGACGCAGTGGTACTTCAAGACCACGGAGTACGCCCAGCGGCTGCTGGACGACATGGAACTGCTGCAGTGGCCCGAAGAGATCCTGCTGATGCAGCGCAACTGGATCGGCCGCTCCGAGGGTGCGTTCGCGGACTTCCAGGTGGAGGGTCGCGAGGAGCCGATCCGGGTCTTCACCACCCGTCCGGACACGCTGTTCGGCGCCACCTTCATGGTGGTCGCGCCGGACGCGAAGCTGGCCGCCGAGCTGGTCACGCCGGAGCAACAGGCCGCCTTCGACGAGTACCTGACGAAGGTGAAGGCGACCACCGAGATCGAGCGGCAGAGCACCGAGCGGGAGAAGACCGGTGTCTTCCTGGGCTCGTACGCCGTCAACCCGGTGACCGGGCAGCGGATCCCGATCTGGGCCGCCGACTACGTGCTGGCCGACTACGGCACCGGCGCGATCATGGCGGTCCCCGGCCAGGACACCCGGGACTGGGAGTTCGCGGAGAAGTTCGGCCTGCCGATCGTCCGCACCGTGCAGCCGACGCCGGACTTCGACGGCAAGGCGTTCACCGGTGACGGACCGGCGATCAACAGCGCCAACGACGAGATCAGCCTGGACGGGCTGGACGTCGCCGAGGCGAAGTCGCGGATCATCGACTGGCTGCAGGACAAGGGCCTGGGCGAGCGGACGATCAACTACCGGCTGCGCGACTGGCTGCTGAGCCGTCAGCGCTACTGGGGCTGCCCGATCCCGATCATCCACTGCCCGTCGTGTGGCGAGGTGCCGGTCCCGGACGACCAGCTGCCGATGGAGCTGCCGGACCTGCGCGGCGCCGACCTGCAGCCGAAGGGTGTCTCGCCGCTGGCGGCCGCCCGCGAGTGGGTCGAGGTCGACTGCCCGAAGTGCGGCGGCAAGGCCGAGCGGGACACCGACACGATGGACACCTTCGTGGACTCGTCCTGGTACTTCCTGCGCTACCTGTCGCCGGAGTACACCGACGGCCCGTTCGACCGGGAGACCGCGGACCGCTGGATGTCGGTGTACCAGTACGTCGGCGGCAAGGAGCACGCCGTACTGCACCTGCTGTACGCGCGGTTCTTCGTCAAGGCGCTGCACGACATGGGCCTGCTGAACGCGGTCGAGCCGTTCACCCGGCTGCTGAACCAGGGTCAGGTCATCAACCAGGGCAAGGCGATGAGCAAGTCCCTGGGCAACGGCGTGAACCTGGGCGACCAGATCGACGAGTACGGCGTGGACGCGGTCCGGCTGACCATGGTCTTCGCCGGTCCGCCCGCGGACGACATCGACTGGGCCGACATGTCGCCGGGTGGTTCGCTGAAGTTCCTGCAGCGCGCGTGGCGGCTGGCCGGAGCGGTCGAGGCGCCGGTCGGCGCGGACCCGGCCGCCGGTGACGTCGAGCTGCGCAAGCTGACCCACCGGACGGTGGCCGACGCGGCCGAGCTGATCGACTCGCACCGGTTCAACGTCATGGTCGCCCGGATCATGGAGCTGGTGAACGCCACCCGGAAGGCGATCGACTCCGGTCCCGGCGCGGCCGACCCGGCGGTCCGGGAAGCGGTCGAGACGGTGGCGATCCTGCTGAGCCTGGTCGCGCCGTACACGGCCGAGGAGATGTGGGAGGAGCTGGGCCACCAGCCGACCGTCGCCAAGGCCGGCTGGCCGAAGGTCGACGCGGCGCTGCTGGTGCAGGAGACCGTGACGTGTGTGGTCCAGGTGGCCGGCAAGGTGAAGGACCGGCTGGAGGTCTCGCCGGACATCTCCGACGCCGACCTGGAGAAGCTGGCGCTGTCGTCCGAGGCGATCGAGAAGGCGCTGGACGGCCGCGGTACCCGGAAGGTGATCGTCCGGGCGCCCAAGCTGGTCAACATCGTCCCCGCCTGATGGACTCGGTCCTCCTCGATATTCATACCGGTGCCCGTGAGGTCGTCCTCGACCTCACGGGCCGGTGCGAGCAGTTCGTCTCGGGGCGTGGCGACGGTCTGCTGCACGTGTTCGTGCCGCATGCGACCGCCGGTATCGCGGTCCTGGAGACCGGTGCCGGCAGCGACGACGATCTGCTCAGCGTGCTCGAGGACCTGCTGCCCAGGGACTTCGGCTGGCGGCACCGGCACGGTTCGCCCGGCCACGGCCGGGACCACGTGCTGCCGGCGCTGGTTCCGCCGTTCGCGACGGTGCCGGTCCTGGGTGGCCGGTTGACGCTCGGCACCTGGCAATCGATCTGCCTGGTCGACACCAATCGCGACAATCCCGACCGGCATGTCAGATTGTCGTTCCTGGCCGGTTAGCGGACTACCGGGTAACTGTCGCCGAGCGTTTCTTGGTGACTTATCGTGATGTTGCCGACTGCGTTACGTTCGCGAAACACGACTCCGCTTGAATTGCCACATGGCTGCCCTGGACACGCTCCGCGACGTCACCGTTGAGCTCCTGGTTCGTGCGACCCGGGGGATTTCCGACGGCAGCCTGCTGAATGCCGATTCCGGCCGCGCGGACACCCGGGCCCGGATCGACGACTGGCACGGAGTCCTTTCTCTGTACGCCGTCGACAATGAATCCCGCTCGGTTCGCGCAACTGCTTGAAACGCGCATTTCTGATCTCGCAGCATTTCCCTCGAGCCGGAAAACCATTGCCGTGGCCGGCGAATTGTGTGACCCAGGCCGCATCCCGCGCGCCGGATCGGCGCGGCACGGACACGCTCGTCACGCTATGTTGTGACAGGAACGTGGGGCCTCCAGAGGGGTGACGGGCAGTGTCGGACACGGATGGGCGGGCCGGCGGCCGGCGAGGTTTCGCCGACCTGTTGCTCGACTTGAGGGTCCAGGCCGGCCTGTCCCAGGAAGAGCTGGCGGATCGCGCCGGGCTCAGCGTCCGGTCGATCCGGGAGATGGAGGCCGGGCGGGTCGCGCGGCCGCGGAAGGACTCCGTCCGGCTGCTCGCGTCCGCGCTCGGGCTGCGGGACGGCGACACCGAGCACTTCCTCGCGACCGCGGGCCACGGCTCCGCGCGTCCGGTCGTGCGTACGGTTGCCGCCGCGCCGGAGGTCGTCTCGGTCGCGGACCCCGCGCCGACCGGTCTGCGCTGGCGAGGCACCCGGCCGATCCCGGACGGCCTGGTCGGCCGCGAGCAGGAACTGTTCGAGCTCGAAGGGCTGCTCCGGCAGAACCGGCTCGTCACGCTTGTCGGTCCCGGTGGCGTCGGCAAGACCGAGCTGGCTCTGGCCGCGGCGGACCGGTTCTCCGGCGCCGACACGACCGTCGTGGTCGTCGACCTCACCACGGTGCAGCGCGACGCCGCCGTACCGTCGGCCATCCTCGACGCCTTCGGCACCGCACCGGGTACGTCGGACCTCGACGCCGTACTGTCCGGTCGGCGACCCGGTGATCTGGTCATCGTCGAGGACAACGCCGAGCATGTGCTCGACGGGGTGGCGACGGTGGCGAACCGGATGGTCCGGAGCTTCCCGGGCGTCGGCGTGCTGGTCACGTCGCGGATCCCGCTGGGTCTGCCGGACGAAGTGGTACGTCGAGTGCAGGTGCTCGGCGTACCGGCGAACGACGAGAACTTCGAGGAGATCGCGGCGAGCCCGGCGGTCGAGATGTTCACCCGGCGCGTGGCGCGGGTCCGCCCGGGTTTCGCGCTGACGCCCGAGAACGCGCCCACCGTCGCCCGGCTGTGCCGTCGGCTGGACGGTCTGCCGCTCGCTCTGGAGCTGGCGGCCGCGCGGGCCGGGTCGCTGACGGTGGACGCGATCCTGGCCGCGCTGGACGACCGGTTCCGGTTGCTGTCCGGGCCGCGGCGGTTCGGCGCACCGCATCAGCGGACGCTGGCCGACACGATCACGTGGAGCGTCGACGCGCTGTCGGACGCGGCGCGGCAGTTGCTGTACCGCGCATCGGTGCTCGGCTCGCCGTTCACGCTCGAAGCGGTGGCCGGAGTCTGCACAGGTACGCCGATCGACGAGATCGACGTACCGATGCTGCTCGCCGAGCTGGTGGAGAAGTCACTGCTGCAGCCGGTGCACGAGTTCGAGCAGCTGTACGGCGCGCGGTACAAGCTGCTGGAGACGATCCGGGAGCACGCGTACGCCGGTCTGTCGTCGCAGGGGGACGATCTGACCGAGTTCCGGGATCGAGCGGTCGCGTGGTGCTCGACGTACGTCTCGGGGCTCGAAGGCGCGTGGTCGTCGCCGGACCGCGACCGGCGGTACCGGGCGGCGCATGCGAACTCGGCGCTCTTCGAGGTCGCGCTGGAGCGGGCGGCCGAGCTGGGGGAGTGGGACATCGCGTCGCGGATCGTTCTGGGGTTCCGGATCGCCTGGCAATACCAGGCGAGCGTGGCCGAGAGCGGGATCCGTTGGGCGACGTTGTGCGCCGCGAACGTGGCGAACAAGGAGACCAGCGGCCGGCTGCTCGCCATCGCGGGGCGGCTGTCCAGTCTGACCGGTGACATCCGCGGTGCGCGTCGCCACTACGAAGAAGCGCGCACGCTGATCCCGGGAGAGACCGAGATGGGCCTGGTCGCGCGTGGCGGCTGGGTCTCCTCAGGGTCGCACTTGCTCGACACCCAGAGCCTGGCCGAGGTGCCGGCTCTGGTGGAGGATGCGCGCAAGCATGGCGACGTACAGCGGTCTGCGACGGTGCAGGCGACCTGCGGGCTCGCTCTGCTGCGGTGGGGCCGGTTGGTGGAGGCAAAGGAGCTCCTGCTCGCCTGGGAGGCCGCGCTGGTCAATCCGGGCGTCTACCCGGACGAGATCGCGTACATGGCACTCAGCCGCGTCGACCTTGAGCTGGGCAACCTCGCCGGCGCACGTCATTGGGCGTTGCTCGCCCGCGACAGTCAGGCATCGGACGACCCGGAGCGGACCAAGGTGGCCGGCTGTCTGGCGATGGTCGAATACCACGACGGCCGGTACGAAGAAGCTCGGACACTGCTCGACCAGGCCGACGCGGACATCCGCGGTCACCGCGGGTACTTCGACTACCTGGTGATGCTGTACCGGTCCCGGCTGGCTCGGGCTGCTGGTGAGGTCGAGCAGGCCCGCACAGCGGTGCTGGACGCGCTGAACCGGCTGCTGCTCGAGGGGCGGGTCGTATACCTGCTCGAAGTACTGCCGGAGGCCGTGGCGGTGCTGCATGCGCTGGGTCGCTCCGAGGCGGGCGACCGGCTGTGCGGTGAGCTGCTGGCGTGGCAACAGTCGATGGACCCGCCGATGCTGCCGACCGCGTGGGCGGTGCTGCAGGAGTCCTGCGCGAGCGCCTCGGTCGCCGACGGGTGGCCCGAGCCGGATCCGGCGGCCGCGGTGCAGCGGCTGGCCAACGACGTCCTCACCGCGCTTTCGTGACGCAGGTCCGCTGAAGCTGCCGGGTAACTGCCGGTTGTTCTGCCTCGTCCGGACATACGCGCCGGACGAAGAATTACAGCCGTAGGGCAGGTTCCACGAAGCAGAGCCCGGCACCGGGCGGCAGCGGCAGCGAAAGGAGCGGTGACCATGAAGAGGCCATGGCACACCGTCGACCTGCCGGCGAGCGCGGTGGCGGCGACGCGGAGGGCATCCGGCGGCTGGTTGGTGGGGGCGCCGAGCGGCTGCCGAGAGCTCCGGAGTGCTGTGCAGTGCGGAGCTGTCCTGCCTGAACCGGACGCGGTGCGCCGTCAGGGCACTGCTTCCGGGGCGGGGTCCCAGCACAGGGTCAGGCACACGACACAGGGGACGAGTGTCACGACCCGGCTGGCGCCGATCAACCGGTGGGTTTGGTCACTCACCGGCGGTCCGGCCGCTGGGACCTCCCGGGACCTCGTCGAGCTCGCGGTCAGGCCGGTTCCCACGGAACCGGATACGGGGAGTAGCTCGCCGAGGACCCACCTACTTCAGCTGACAGCCAGGGGGAGTCAGCGGGACTAGGTCGTGTCTGGCAATTCCCCGCCTACTGCGCGGCACTCGGCGCGGAATTGCCAGACACGACCTAGCCGGGTCACTGGCGCACGAGGGGACGCCACTGGCCTGGCCGAGGTCCGAAGCGAGGTGAAGGTCCCGGGAGGGGTGGCCTTCACCTCGCTGACTTTGTCGACGGTGTTTCAGAAGCCACCGCGCGGCGCCCCCCTCCCACCGCCCCCGCCGCGCGGTCCTCCTTCACGGGGCGAGCAGTTGGCGCGCGTCGCCGTACCCGACGACCCAGGTCGGTTGGAGACGGCAGTAGACGATGTCGGGGCCCCAGGTCGACGGCGAGTTGCCGTAATGACCCACCATGTACTCCTCGATCTCCGCGAAGTCCGGGTGCTCGGGCGCGAGGAACTCGACCTGCCCATGGGTGAACACGCCGATCCGCTCGCCGTCGACGTACGCCGCGCTCGCCGCCGGTCGCGCTCTCAGGTGCCGCGCCTTCGCCGCCGATCCCGACGTGGTGAACACCCATCTCGCGTGCAGGAAGTGGCCGTCGACCGCGCTGATCCGCGGCTCGCCGTGCGCGGTGACCGTCGCCAGTGTCAGCGTGCACATCCCGGTCAGGACCTGGACCAGCACCTCGGCGCTGAGCTGCCGCTGGTCCTTGATGATGCTGCGCAGATGCGAGGTCGTCCGCGGATAGACGGCGTCCATGAGCGCCTGCAACTCGGTGACTTCCGCTGCTGTTTCCCTCATCTTCAGCACTCTGGCACCGAGCGCCGACATATGACTGTCCGGTAACCTCGCTGCATGTCAGCCCGCGTGCAGGTCGTCACCGACTCCACGGCCGGTCTGTCCACGCACGAGGTGCTCCGCCACCCGCTGACCGTCGTGCCGCTGCAGGTCGTGATCGGCGGAACGTCGTACGACGACGGCGCCACGTCGGCCGATGCGGTCGCGGAGGCGCTGAAGACATTCACCCCGGTCTCGACCAGCCGGCCCGCGCCGCAGACGTTCGCCGACACGTACGCCGCCTGCGCCGCGGGCGGGGCGGAAGCGGTGGTCTCGATCCACCTCTCCGGCGACATGTCGGGCACGTTCGAGGCCGCGATGATCGGCGCCAAGGAGTCCCCGATCCCGGTTCGCGTGGTCGACTCACGGTCCCTCGGAATGGGCCTGGGCTTCCCGGTGCTCGCGGCGGCGACCGCGGCCGCCGCCGGTGCCGACGCGGCCGGCGTCGAGGCCGCCGCCCGGGCCCGGATGAAGTCCACCTCGGCGTACTTCTACGTCGACACCCTCGAGTACCTCCGCCGCGGCGGCCGCATCGGCGCCGCCCAGGCCCTCCTCGGTACGGCGCTCGCGGTCAAACCACTGCTGACGATCAGCGGCGGCCGGATCGTCCCGCTCGAGAAGGTCCGCACTTCGAGCCGGGCGATCGCCCGACTGGCCGACATCGCGGTCCAGCGGGCCGGTGACACCGCTGTCCAGTTGGCCGTCCATCACCTGGCCAACCTGGAGAAGGCCCAGATCCTCGCCGACGACCTGTCCAACCGCCTGCCCGCGGCCGACGAGATCGTCCTCCGCGAGGTCGGCGCCGTCATCGGTGCCCATGTCGGTCCCGGTTTGCTGGCCGTCGTGGTCAGCCCGCGGTAGGTAGTTCTCCACAGATTTCGATTCGCCGGTTCGCGAGGCCCGCGGACTCGTACCTTCTCCGGGCGTGAAGGTTCTCCGTCGCGACCCCGACCCCAGCCCCGATGACGCCCGGGCACGTGCTCTGTCCCGCCTCGGCGTGCGGCCGGGCCCGCCTGCCGCCGACGACTACCTTCACGCCCGACATCAGGAGGACGAACTGGAGGAGCGTGATGAACAGGTGCGAGGCGGATGGATTCCCGAACAGGTCCGGCCCGAGCGACTACGCGACGCGCGCTGGACCATCACCCCACGACATGTCGTCGTTCTCGTCGTCATCCTGGCAGCCGGTCTCACCTGGGCCGGCTGGTCCTTGTTCCGAGCCCGCCCTGAAACCCTGCCCGACACCCGCCCGAGCATCGCGATCACCGGCTCACCCGTCAACCCTCAGGAGGGCAACTCACCTGAACCCGGCCAGACCGCGGGCGCCAACCAATCACCTGGTGGCCCGTCGGGCACCAACCAGTCGCCTGGTGCCGCCGCCACTCCGGGTCAAGCGCTCGTCGTCGTGCACGTCGCCGGCAAGGTGCGTCACCCCGGCCTGATCCGCGCTCCCGCAGGCTCGCGCGTCGCCGACGTACTGACTCTCGCAGGCGGCGCACTCCGCGGCGTCGACCTGACCACGCTCAACCTCGCCCGCCAGGTCACCGACGGCGAACAAATCCTCGTCGGCCAACCCAACCAACCCCCACCCAGCAACCCGTCAGCCGCGACCTCATCCACGCCATCCGCAGCCGCGAACGTCTCCGTCAACCTCAACACCGCGACCCTCGACCAGTTGGACGCCCTCCCCGGAGTCGGTCCCGTCCTGGCCCAACGAATCCTCGACTTCCGCACCCAGAACGGCCCCTTCACCACTGTCGATCAACTCCAGGAGGTCCCCGGCGTAGGCCCCAAGAAGTTCGACTCCCTCAAACCCCATGTCCACCTCTGACCCCGAATCACCCGCTCTGGATGGGGCTGCCGTGCGGGGTTTGGATGCTCGGCTGCTCGTTCCGGCTGCTGCTGGGTGGCAGGCTGCGGTGCTGCTGATCGGACGACCGCCACTGGCCGGAATACTCGTCGGAACGCTCGCGCTGGCTGCGGCAATCACCCTCGGACTGCTCGTCCGACGGCGGCACCTCCCGCAAAGCCTCGGGTGGACCACAACAGGAGTTCTGGTGGTCGTCGGCGGCCTGGCTCTCGCCGCCGGCCTGCAAGCAGCGACCCTTCGCGCCGGTCCAGTGCACGACCTGGCAGATGACTCGGCCACCGTCACCGTCCGCCTGAAGATCGACAGCGATCCATCCGTCCGTCAGAGCACCACGAGCCGCCGCCCGCCGTATGTCGTGCTCAAAGCAACCATCGAGGAGATCCGCACCCGAGCTGGCTCCGACCACCTGCGGACCCTTCGAGTCCGCACCCCAGTCCTCGTCGTAGGGAGCACCAAATGGCAGACGATCAGGTACGGCGAACACGTCGACGCGACCGGCAGACTCGAAGCCGTCGACAACGGATCCGACGTAGCCGCGATGCTCTCGACCCGATCACCGCCTCGGGTCGTCGACGCGCCACCGTGGTGGCTACGAGCAGCGGAGAAAGTACGCGCCGGGCTGCGCGACGCGGTAGCCGGCGAGCCGGAGGACGTCCGTGGGCTCGTGCCTGCCCTCGTGATGGGCGACGTCTCCCGGGTGTCACCCGACCTGGACGCCGACTTCCGCACAACCGGGCTCACCCACCTGTCCGCTGTCTCCGGCACCAACCTGACGCTGCTGCTCGCCTTCCTCCTCCCACTGGCCCGGGTGTCGGGCGTGCGAGCGCGCGGGCTGACCGTGGTCGGCGTGCTGACGGTCGTCGTGTTCATCGTCCTTGCGAGACCACAACCGAGCGTTCTCCGCGCGGCCGCCATGGGACTGATCGCCCTCGCGGCGATGACTGGCGGGGGAGCACAGCGCCGCGCGGTACGGAGTCTCTCGGCGGCCGTGATCGTGCTGCTTCTGCTGGACACGTCGCTCGCGCGCTCGGCCGGGTTCGCGCTGTCGGTGCTCGCGACCGCCGGCATCGTCCTACTCGGGCCGGGATGGCGGGAAGCGCTGGCGAAGTGGCTGCCCAGGTGGTTGGCGGAGGCGATCTCGTGTCCGCTCGCCGCGCAGATTGCGTGTACGCCGGTCGTCGCGTGGCTTTCCGGTCAGGTCTCGCTGGTGGCCGTCGCGGCCAACCTGCTGGCGGGCCCTGCAGTCGGGCCGACGACGATCATCGGATTCGTCGCGGCCGCGGTCGCCTTGATCAGCAGCGGAGCAGCGCACCTCGTCGGCTGGGCAGCCGGCTGGCCGGCACGCTGGATCATCCTGGTCGCCGAGCAGGGCGCCGACCTACCGGGTGCCGCGAGCACCTGGCCGGCGACCGTCGTCGGCATCGTGGTCCTGACCCTGCTCTGCGCCGCACTCGTTCTCGGCCTGCACCGGATCCTCGCCCGGCCGATCGCGATGGTCCTCGCGGTGGTCGTGCTGGCCGTCGTGATTCTGCGGCCGGTCGGCCGCTTGGGCTGGCCACCGGACGACTGGCTCTTCGTGGTCTGCGACGTCGGGCAAGGAGACGGCCTGGTCCTGCGAGCCGGCGAGGGTACGGCGGTAGTCGTCGACACAGGCCCGGACCCGGCGCCGATGGACCGCTGTCTGAAGGACCTCGGCGTCAAGCACGTCCCGGTCGTCGTGCTCAGCCATTTCCACGCCGACCACGTCGGTGGCCTGGCCGGAGTGCTGGACGGTCGCCGGGTCGACGAGATCGAGGTGACGCCGTACTTCTCGCCACGAGCCGAGTACGACCGGGTGACGGACCTCGCGGCTCACCATCAGGTTCCGGTCCGGACGGTCGCGTTCCGAGAGACGCGAACGGTCGGCGCGGTGACCTGGACAACGCTTTGGCCCGCCAAGGTCCCGGCGCTGCCACCACCCGGTACGTCGTCCGCGACCTCGTCCGACGAGGGCTCGCCGGAGAACAACGCCAGCATCGCGATGATGGTCGAGCTCGCCGGTCTCCGGATCCTGCTCACCGGCGATCTCGAACCCGAGTCGCAGCGAGCCGTCCTCGCCACCGGCGCCGACCTGCGCGCCGACGTACTGAAGGTCCCGCACCACGGGTCGGCGCAGCAGGACCCCGGCTTCATCGCGGCGACCAACGCGCGGCTGGCCTTGATCTCGGCCGGTCGCGACAACGACTACGGCCACCCGGCCCCGAGAACCCTGGAGCTGCTGTCCCACGACGCGATCCGTACTGCCACTACCAACGTCAGCGGCCCGCTCGTCGTCACCAACGAGCGCAACCACCTGGCGCTCACCACCGACCCGTCACCGTGACGAGGCGAACCGCACGACCTCGGCCGGGACCGTGTTCTCGGGCTGATCACCGAGCGACCACGCGGCGACCCGCGAGACCACATGAGCCGGAATGCCGGCGGCGACGCCCTCGACAGCGGGTGCGTCGTAGGTGCCGTGCGCGTCGTACGGGAGGACGACGCGGTAGCCCCGTGCGAGGGCAGTCTTCGCTGTCGCGTGCACGCACATCTCCGACATCACACCGCAGATCGCCAGCGACCGCACGCCCGCCGACACCAGGACCTCGCCGAGTGGAGTCGCGTCGAAACCGTCGTCCCGAGGCTTCCGGATCACGTGCTCACGCGGCCCGGGCTTCACGGGCAGGTACAGCTCCCAGCCCGGTGTCTCCGGCTCGTCGTCCGCGGCGGGAGGGCCGTCGTTCTGCAGGTGTACGACCACCGCGCCCGCCTCCCGCGCTCGGTCCAGCAGGAGACCGACCCGGTCCAGAAGCTGAGCCGCGCCCGGAACCGCGTCGGTGCCCGCGACGAAGGCAGTCTGCATGTCCACCACGATCAGTGCGTCGGTCGGCGCAGGGGATGACGTCATGGCGCCATCCTCGCGGGTTTGCCGAGGGCCCGCACCGGGATTGTCCGTCCGGCGTGGGATGCTGACCGGGTGGCTGCTCGTAGGGGTTCTGCACCGAAGCTCGGTGACGTACTGCTGGTGACCGGATCCGAGTCGTTCCTCGCGGATCGAGCGGTGCGGTCGGCGATCGCGGCGGTGTCGAAGAACAGTTCCGAGGTCGAGGTGACCGACCTCGAAGCGGTCACGCTGGACGTCGGCGTCTTCGCGGAGCTGACCGGCCCGTCGCTGTTCGCGAGCGAGCGGGTCCTGGTGCTGCGCGCCCTGGAGAACCTCCCGAGCGAGATGGCCCCGCACCTGATCGAGTACGCCGGGTCCCCGGCCGACGACGTACTGGTCGTGCTGGTGCACTCGGGTGGGCAGAAGGGCAAGGGCGTCCTCGACAAGTTGCGGAAGGCATCGGTCAACGAGGTCGTCGCGACGGCGCCGAAGACGTGGGAGCTGCCGCAGTTCGTGGCCGGGGAGATCCGGCTGCACGGCGGGACCGTCGACGAAGGAGCGGCGTCCGCGCTGGTGGACGCGGTCGGTCACGATCTCCGGGCGCTGGCCGGCGCGTGCTCGCAGCTGGTGTCCGACTCCGGCGGTCAGGCGGTGACGACCGACCTGATCGGGCAGTACTTCGGTGGCCGCGCGGAGGTCACGAGTTTCGCGGTCGCGGACGCGGCGATCGCCGGCCGGACCGAGCCGGCGCTGGAGCAGCTGCGCTGGGCGCTGGACTGCGGCGTCGCACCGGTGCTGGTGACGAGCGCGATGGCGGGTGGGTTGCGCGGGCTGGCGAAGTACGCGAGTGCTTCGAGTGGGATGCGGGACGCGGACCTGGCGCGGGAGGTCGGGGTGCCACCGTGGAAGCTGAAGCAGCTCAAGCAGCAGGTCCGCGGCTGGACCCCGGGCGGACTGGCGACGGCGATCAAAGCAGTCGCCCAGGCCGACGCCGACGTCAAAGGCGCCTCAGGCGACGCCGGCTACGCCCTGGAACGCATGGTCCTCACCGTCACCCGAGCCCACGGCCGCCGCTAACCCCAGCCTCAAGCCCGATCCCCACCCCTCACGCCCGCCGCGCCACCGGAGCCCGGCCGCAGGCCCGCCCTTCGAGCCCGGCCGCCGGCTGACTGGCGCCGTTTGAAGGGTTGCCCATCGAGCTGGAGGGTTGCCCCGTGGAAATTCGAGGGGGCAACCCTCGGGATCAGCGGGCAGCCTTTCGGGTGAGGGCGCCGTGGATGTCAGGGTGCTCGGGCGAAGGCCACCCGGGTGACCCGGATGAGCTCGAGGCGTCAGCTCAGCGGCTGGCTCGCGGTCCAGCACCCGAAGTCCAGCCTCTCGAGTCCAGCTGCCAGCCCGGCTGTCGGCTCAGCGGCCAGCGGCGCGGTGCCCAGGACCTCGGTCCAGCACCTCGGCCCAGCACCTCGGCCCAGCAGCCCGGCCCAGCAGCCCGGCCCAGCACCTCGGTTGGCCGGCGGGGCCGGGGAACGGTGCATCGGCGGAGTGAACCGTTGCATTACGCAAGACGATCGGCCGCGTCCTGCGGACGGGCCGATCGTTGTGGGTCGCGTCAGAGACGCGCCCCAGGCGTCAGAGAGAGGCGGCCTTCTTGAAGAGGGCCGACTTCCGGTTGGCAGCCTGGTTGGCGTGGATGACGCCCTTGCTGACGGCCTTGTCGAGCAGGCGGCCGGCAGTACGCGCGGTCTCCTGAGCCTTGTCGGCCTCACCGGCCTCGACGGCCTCGTGGAAGCGACGAACCGCCGTCTTGAGGGTCGACTTCACCGACTTGTTGCGAAGTCGCGCAGCCTCGTTCTGGCGGTTGCGCTTGATCTGGGACTTGATGTTCGCCACGGAGCAGTGCCTCGATCAGGTTTGTACGGTCAATACAGGATGGTGTTGCGCGCACGGCTGAACACCACCCGTGGGCGCGCGAAGAGCCAGATTACCAACAACCGTCAGCCATCACCAAACCAGCTCCCGCCGGAAGCTGCCGGATCACGCGGGCGCAGGGGTCTCTGCGGCGGACTTCAGCCGCGTCAGCGTAGTGCGGATGCCGTGCGCGTTGCGTGGGACCCGGTTGCCGAAGATCGGCCGGAACAGCAGTCTCAACGCCGCGGGCCGGTGGTCGGTCCACGACTCGGTGACCGCGCATCCGGCGTCGGTCGGCTCGAAGCGGTAGTCCCACAGTGAGATCGGCACCGGTCCGAAGTGGATCGTGAACGCGAACCGCCGCCCCGGCTCCGCGGCGACCACCCGGCCGAACGTGAACCAGCGCACAGCGCCGGCCCGGTTGTGACCGACGAACCGCGCGCCCACCTCCGGTCCGCCGGCCGACGACCAGGTGACGCGGGTGCACTCCGGGCTCCACTCGCCCATGCGGGGCAGGTCGCTCACCAGGACATAGAGCGTCTCGGCCGGTGCCTCGACGGAGATGGTCTCGGTCAGATCGGGCATCGGGTTTTCCCTTGTTCGGCGTGAGCCTGTGGATGCCGAGCGTGACACCGGCACCCGCTGACGGCATACTCGGGGCCCCGTGACGCCGATCACCACGGTGCCGGGATGTCCGCGAGCCAAGCTCCACCATCGCTCCGTCCAAGCCCTGGAGGACCTCCGTTGACCCGCAAACGTCAGGCGATCGTCGTCGCCGCGCTGATCGCCGCCATGGCCGGCGTCCCGGTCATGGTCAATGCCGCCCATGCCGACCAGCCGACGCCGGCCGACCCGGCGGTGAAGCGCTCCGAGACCGGTTCGTACATCGTCCAGCTCGACGACTCCCCGGTCGCGGAGTACGACGGTGACATCGCCGGCCTGGCCGCCACCAAGGTCCTGCCCGGCGGCAAGCTGCTGAAGACCGCCGCGCCGGTCGTCGACTACGTCAAGCACCTCGCCACCGAGCGCGACGACGTCCTCGCCAAGGTCCCGGCCGTCAAGAAGCTGTACGACTACAACTACACGTACGCCGGCTTCTCCGCCGAGATGTCGTACGACGACGCGGTCAAGCTCGCCAAGTCCTCGGGAGTGAAGAGCGTCGAGCCGAGCGAGATCGAGCACGCCGACACCGTCGACACGCCGCGCTTCCTCGGTCTGTCCGGCAAGGGTGGCGCCTGGCAGCAGGCGGGTGGCGTCGACAAGGCCGGTGACGGCGTGATCATCGGGATGATCGACTCCGGGTACGTCCCGGAGCGGGCGAGCTTCGCGCCGATGAAGACCACCAAGCAGTCCGACGCGCTGATCGCGAAGAAGTGGAAGGGCACCTGCCAGGCCGGCGAGGAGGCGCCCGTCACCTGCAACAACAAGGTGATCGGCGCCCGGTACTTCGACAAGGGCATCGGCACCCGCCCGATCCCGGAGGAGTTCAAGTCGCCGCGCGACTACGGCGGCCACGGCACGCACACCGCGAGCACCGCGGCCGGCAACTACGGCGTCGACATGAGCGTCATGGGCCGCGACTACGGCAAGGGCTCCGGGATGGCGCCGCACGCCCGCCTCGCGATCTACAAGGCGCTGTGGGCGGTCGACGCGACGGGCGGCGGCAGCGGGACCGACGCCGACATCGTGGCCGCGATCGACGCCGCGGTCTCCGATGGTGTCGATGTCATCAACTACTCGATCTCCGGCAGCGGGTCGACGTACGTGAACGCCACCGGTCTCGCGTTCCTGCGGGCGGCGAAGGCGGGTGTGTTCGTCGCGACCAGCGCCGGCAACACCGGCCCGGGCGATGCCACGGTCGGCAAGACGTACCCCTGGGTCACGTCGGTTGCCAACGGCACTCATGACCGCGACATCCAGACCACGGTCACACTCGGCAACGGCAAGTCCTACACGGGCGCGGGCATCGGCGCCGGTACGCCGGAGGCGCCGGTGATCCTCGCCAAGGACGCGGGGCTCGCCGGAGCCGACCCGGCCAACCTGGTGCTCTGTCAGGCGAACACGCTGGACCCGGCGAAGGTCAAGGGCAAGATCGTGGTCTGCGACCGCGGCGTCAACGCCCGCGTCGACAAGAGCCTGCAGGTGAAGAACGCCGGCGGCGTCGGCATGATCCTGCTCAACATCACGCCGGGCACCCTCGACTCCGACCTGCACTCGGTCCCGACCGTCCACCTCGACGAGAAGGCCGCGCCGGAGGTCAAGGCGTATGTCGGCGGCACCGCGAAGCCGACCGCGACCATCAGCCCCGGTACGCCGGTCCGCGTCACCGCGCCGAAGGTCGCGGCCTCGTCGAGCCGTGGGCCGTCCCCGGCCGGCAACGGCGACCTGCTGAAGCCGGACATCATGGCGCCGGGCACGAACGTGCTGGCCGCGACGACCGCGTTCAGCGCGGCCGGCGGTGAGTACGCGTTCATGAGCGGTACGTCGATGTCCACGCCGCACATCTCCGGGATCGCGGCGGTCCTGAAGAGCAAGCACCCGACGTGGTCCCCGATGGCGATCAAGTCCGCGATGATGACGACCGCCACCGACAAGGACACCAGCGGCAAGCCGATCCAGAACGACTCCGGTTCGCCCGCCAACCCGTTCGGGTACGGCGCCGGCCTGGTGCAGCCGAAGCTCGGGATGGACCCGGGCCTGGTCTACGACTCGACGTACACGGACTGGACGAAGTTCGTCTGCGGCTCCGGTCAGGTGCCGAGCACGCACGAGCTGTGCGCCAACGGCAAGATCGACCTGAGCGACCTGAACTACCCGACGATCGCGATCGGTGACCTGGCCGGCAAGCAGACCGTGACCCGGACCGTGACGAATGTGGGCAAGACCCCCGAGGTCTACTTCCCGAAGGTCGAGGGCCTGAAGGGCCTCAAGGTGACGGTCTCGCCGCGGATCCTGATCACGCTGCCGGGCCACAGCACGACGTACAAGGTCACCGTCGAGAACAACGGCGCCCCGCTCGAGCAGTACTCGTTCGGTCGCCTGGTCTGGAAGTCGGCGCAGCATTCGGTCGCCAGCACGCTCGCGATCAAGCCGCTGACGGTGAAGGCCCCGGTCCAGGTCAACGGCACCGGAACGGCCGGCTCCGTCGACGTCCCGATCACCTCCGGGTACGCCGGGACGCTCACCACCACCGCACTCGGCCTGACGCCCGCCACCGTCGGCGAGGCCACGCTGAAGAACCCGGGCGGTGTCTCGTTCCCGACGACCAGCCCGAAGGCCAACGACCACGTCGCGAAGTTCACCGTGAACGTCCCGGCCGGGACGACGTACGCCCGGTTCTCCACGTTCGACACGGACTACCCGACCGGCACCGACCTGGACGTCTTCGTCTACAAGGCCGGTACGACGACTCTGCTCGGCAGCAGCACCGGCGGCTCGGCAGAGGAAGAGGTGAACCTCGCCCAGCCCGCAGGCGGCCAAGTGGACGTGTACGTCGACCTGTACGCCGGAGCGAGCGAGCAGGCGGTCAAGCTCGACCACTGGGAGCTGCAGAAGGCTGAGGGCAACCTGACCGTCACACCGGCCAGCCAGCCGGTGACGGTCGCCGGACAGGCCGGCGTGACTGCCTCCTGGACCGGTCTGACCGCAGGCACCAAGTACCTGGGCCAGCTGCACTTCTCCGACGGCGCGGACGGCTCCGGCTCGACTGTCATCCGGGTAGACAGCTGAACGGCGAGGGCGGCCCGGCACACCACCGGGCCGCCCTCATCGTCAATCAGTGCTGGACGAACGAGAAGCCATCAGCCTTCTTGATCAGCTGCTTGCACGCCCCGGACGTGACGTCGCAGCGCCAGAGGTCGTAGCTGAGTCTGTTGCCGTCCTGGCTCTCGTTGAGCGTCAGGAGCTGTGTCCCGTTCTCGAAAGCGGGCTCCGGCAGCACGTCGAGCATGTGGTTCGGCACTTGGAGTTTCGTGACCTGACCGGTGTTCACGTCGATCGCCACACCAGCAAAGCTCTGGACCATCGTCCGGCCGTCGGGGGACAGCACCGGGTACAGATGCGGTTGCCCCTCGGCGCAATACTCCCGGAGCACCTTGAAGCCGTCCTCCCGCAGGACGCCGGCCCTGACGCACTGCTTGCCGCCGGCCTTGGCCGACACGGCGATGGTCGCGGCGGCCTTGGGAACCGATGCGCTGCCGTCGAAGCCTGGAATCGACACCGTGCGCTTCGCGCCGGTCGACGGCTTCCAGACGATCAGCTCGGCCTTGCCGGTGGTCATCCAGAGCCCGTCCTGGTTCCAGCCGACGATGTCGGGGTGCAAGGACCCGGCGGGCAGCTGAGCGACCTGCCGCCCGGACCGGACGTCGACGACGATGACCTGACCCTTGGTGTTGGACAGGTAGTGCCACAGGGCGACCAGCTTGCGGTCGGGGGACAGGGTGCTCTGGTCGGAACGCTCCGGCCCGAGCGGCCGGAAGGTGCCGTTCGGCTGCAGGACGCCGGTCCGGAACTCGCCGGGCTTGGCCATCCGGATCCCCATCCAGCCACCGGCCACGCGCTCGAAGTACGAGTTGGCGAAACCCTTCGGCAGCTTCACCGTCTGCTTGCCGTCGTGCAGCGTCGAGGTCTCGGGGTTCATGTACGGGAGCTCGGGCGCGGCCCCGGACACCGGCGGGGCAGGCGTGCGGGCCGGAGCGGTGTCGTTGCCGGACGACCGGCTCAGGAACGAAGCGGCGAGGACGGCGACCACGGCGATCGCGGCGGCGGCCGCGACGACCGGCCAGTGCCGGCGCCGGCGGGTCGAGTCGAGGCCCGGCCCCTGGGCGTCGTCGGGAACGGTGGCGGCCTGGGAGGTCAGGTAGTCGCGCAGACGCGTCTCGGTGTCGGTCATCGCAGTTCCTTCAGGCGTTCGGTCAGGACCGCGATACCGCGTGACGAGGTGGCACGCGCGGAGGATTCGCTGATCCCGAGAATCTGGGCGATCTCGGCGTAGGCGAGATCGAGGTAGTACCGGAGCACGAGCACCTCGCGGGTCCGCCGGGGGAGCGTCTGGAGCGCCTGCTGGACCTCGGACCGCGCCTCGCCGAGCACGACGTCGCTCTCGGCGGAGTCGTTCGGCGCCTGATGCGGTGGGATGTACAGCCGCGCCACCTTGCGCCGGCGCAGTACCGACCGGCCCCGGTTCACCACGGCGGTCCGCAGGTAGGCCAGCGCCGCATCGGACCCCCGCAACGGCCAGCGCCGGTACAACTCGGCAAAGGCCTCCTGTACGACGTCCTCTGCCGCCTGCCGGTCGTCCACCATCAGCACCGCCAGCCGAACCAGCCCGACCCAGTGCTGCTGGTACAGCGCCGACACCGCCGCATGTGCATCCACTTGCGCAGGGGGTCTGATGCTCACCAAGGGATTCGTCACACCTCTACAGACGCGCGGCGTTCAGAAACGCTGCATCCGCTCGCGCACCCAGTCCAGGTGGGCCAGCGCATTCTGCCGCTGCCACTGCCGGACCGTCGGCAGCCCAGGCGGAGACGGCTGCGCCGAGCCCCACCACATCCCGCCTGCGATCGCCGCGATCAGTCCAGTGATCCCGGAATCGTCGGGCAGTTCCGGCAGCGTCACCGACCCCCGCATCTCCGCCTGCAGGATCACCGAGTCCGTCCAGCGTGGTGCCAGCCCCGGGTGCGCCCAGTCGATGAACACCACCCGGTCGTCGGTCAGGATGATGTTGTCCGCCCGCAGGTCGTAGTGCGCGAGTGCCTTGCCCTCAGCCAGTGCCCGCAGTCCCGTCCGGGCCATCTCGGCGAACTCCTCGGGATCCACCCAGGACGGTACGGCGAGACCGTCGGCCAGGACGTTCTCCCACCGGCTGAGGAAGTCCCGACTCCGTACGGCGATCACCGGCGCCTCCGGCCACGGCGACGGGTCCAGCGCGTCGGTGAGCTCGTCCAGCGCGCCGAGTACCCGGTCCGCCTCCTCCTGCGTCCACGGGTGGCGGGGCAGCTGGCCGGAGATGTCCTCGAACAGCATCCCGACCCAGTCGCCGTCGTCGTACACGTCGTACATCAGCGGGACCATCGGGAGCGGTCCGATCGCGCGCGTCGCGGTGATCTCCTGGCGGAACAACACCGGCGTCTTCGGGTTCAGCGACGTACCGACCGCTTTCACGAAGGCCCGGCGGCCGGAGGCGGTGACCAGGCGGGCGGCGGTGCCGGGGGAGAAGCCGCCTTGCTGGGTGTCGGCCGAGATCACGACCGAACCGAGCGTGCGTTCCACCCAGGCCCGCACAGCGGCGGGCAACTCCCCGTAGGGCAACCGGACCCCAGCAGCATGCGCCATGCGTCACCACGCTAGCGGCCTCCCGCCACTGATTTTCGAATCCGCTGGACCCCCATGGGATGATTGGTCAGATACCCACGTACCAGACCAGATTTGGATCCCTCCGTGCCCGTTGGCCCCACGAAAGTGCCGCAGCCGGGTCGTACCGACCCGTCGCTGATCCGGAACTTCTGCATCATCGCCCACATCGACCACGGCAAGTCGACGCTGGCCGACCGGATGCTGCAGATCACCGGTGTGGTCGACGACCGCTCGATGCGGGCGCAGTACCTGGACCGGATGGACATCGAGCGTGAGCGCGGGATCACGATCAAGTCGCAGGCGGTCCGGCTCCCGTTCACGCCCAGGCCCGACACCCCGGGCGGCCTGCTCGCCCCGGACGGTACGACGTACATCCTGAACATGATCGACACGCCGGGGCACGTGGACTTCACGTACGAGGTCTCGCGGTCGCTGGAGGCGTGTGAGGGTGCCGTCCTGCTGGTGGACGCCGCGCAGGGGATCGAGGCGCAGACGCTGGCGAACCTGTACCTCGCGCTGAACGCGGACCTGCACATCATCCCGGTGCTGAACAAGATCGACCTGCCGAGCGCGCAACCGGAGAAGTACTCCGAGGAGCTCGCGAACATCATCGGCTGCAGCCCGTCCGACGTACTGAAGGTCTCGGCGAAGACCGGCGAGGGCGTCGAGGACCTGCTCAGCGAGATCGTCGCCCAGATCGAGCCACCGAAGGGCGTCAAGGACGCTCCGCCGCGGGCGCTGATCTTCGACTCGGTCTACGACACCTACCGCGGCGTCGTGACCTACGTCCGGGTGGTCGACGGCGAGCTGAACCACCGGGACCGGATCAAGATGATGTCGACCGGCGCGGTGCACGAGATGCTCGAGGTCGGCGTGATCTCCCCGGAGCCGCTGAAGACGCAGAGTATCGGCGTGGGTGAGGTCGGTTACCTGATCACCGGCGTGAAGGACGTCCGCCAGTCCCGCGTCGGTGACACCGTCACCTCGAACGTGAACGGCGCGACCGAGGCGCTCGGCGGCTACAAGCACCCGCAGCCGATGGTGTACGCCGGTCTGTACCCGATCGACGGCGACGACTATCCCACGCTGCGCGACGCGCTCGACAAGCTCCAGCTGAACGACGCCGCCCTGCAGTACGAGCCGGAGACCTCCGGTGCGCTCGGCTTCGGCTTCCGCTGTGGCTTCCTCGGTCTGCTGCACATGGAGATCGTCCGCGAGCGGCTCGAGCGCGAGTTCAACCTGGACCTGATCTCGACCGCGCCGAACGTGGTCTACCGGGTGGTGATGGAAGACGGTACCGAGCACGTCGTCACCAACCCGAGCGAGTTCCCCGAGGGCAAGGTCGACGAGGTCTACGAGCCGGTGGTGAAGGCGACCATCCTGAGCCCGAGCGACTACATCGGCGCGATCATGGAGCTCTGCCAGCAGAAGCGCGGCGCGCTGAACGGCATGGACTACCTGTCCGAGGACCGGGTCGAGCTGCGGTACACGCTGCCGCTCGCCGAGATCGTGTTCGACTTCTTCGACCAGCTGAAGTCGAAGACCAAGGGCTATGCGTCGCTCGATTACGAGCCGACCGGCGAGCAGTCCGCGCAGCTGGTGAAGGTCGACATCCTGCTGCACGGCGAGACCGTCGACGCCTTCTCCGCGATCGTGCACCGCGACAGCGCCTACTCCTACGGCGTGGCGCTGGCCGGCAAGCTGAAGGAACTGATCCCGCGGCAGCAGTTCGAGGTGCCGATCCAGGCCGCGATCGGGTCCCGGGTGATCGCCCGCGAGACGATCCGCGCGATCCGCAAGGACGTGCTGGCCAAGTGCTACGGCGGTGACATCACCCGGAAGCGCAAGCTGCTCGAGAAGCAGAAGGAAGGCAAGAAGCGGATGAAGATGGTCGGCCGCGTCGAGGTCCCGCAGGAGGCCTTCATCGCTGCCCTCCGGACGTCCGACTCGCCCGAGAAGGCCGGCAAGAAATAGGTGTCCGCCGTCGACATCCCCGAGGGCCTGCTGGTCGTCGGGTTCCGCGGCCAGGACTGGGCAGACTGGCTGGACCGGTTGCCGCGGGTGACGCGTGACCTGCTCGGCGAGTGGGAGCTGCGGGTCGACGGCGCGTCGGCGTACGGGAACTGTGCGCTGGTCGTGCCGGTGCTGACGCGGGACGGCGAGCGGGCGGTGCTCAAGGTGCAGTTCCCGCACTGGGAGGCGGAGACCGAGCACCTCGCGCTCCGGACCTGGGCCGGCAACGGTGCGGTCCAGCTGCTGCGGGCGGATCCGCGCCGGTTCGCGATGCTGCTCGAGCGGCTGCACCCGCGCGACGCGACCACGATCGACGCGCTGGACGCTTGTGAGCTCGTTGGCAACACCTACAAACGACTGCACGTCCCGGCGGGACCGCAGTTCCGCACCCTGTCCGGCGAACTCCAGCGCTGGACCGATCGGATGCGCCAACTGCCGGCGTCCGCCCCGGTCCCGCATCGGTACGTCGAGCAGGCGATCTCGCTGTCCGAGGACTTCATCGCCGACCCGGCCACCGACGGCACGCTGATCCACACCGACCTGCACTACGAGAACATGCTCGCCGCCGACCGCGAACCGTGGCTGGTGATCGACCCGAAGCCGCTGTCCGGTGATCCGCACTTCGAGGTCGCGCCACTGGTGTGGAACCGCTGGGACGAGATCACCGGCGACCTGCGATTCGGCGTCCGGCAGCGCTTCTACACCGCCGTCGACGCCGCCGGCTTCGACGAGGACCGCGCCCGCGACTGGGTGATCGTCCGCCAGATGCTGAACGTCCTGTGGACCCTGGAGAGCGCCACCACCGACGAGTCCCTGCCCCAGGACTGGCTCACCCGCAACATCGCCATCGTCAAAGCCATTCAGGACTGACCGCACTCCGCCATTGCATCGCCGCCGCCAACAGGCCAATTGGCCCGGGGCCGGCGTGGTGAGTGAACACAGGTTCTCGTGGGTGAGCACAGGCAATAACAGGTCTCCACCCCTCGGTTCCTGTCTTCGGGCCCTGGAATGACGCTCGCTGAGCCGCGCCTTGGGGTGGTGTGAGGTGGCGGACAACCTGTTGTAGTTAGTAGTTACTACCTACTAACTTCGATGCCATGAGGATGACGCAGGAGCAGCGGCGGGCGCAGATTCTCGGGATCGCCGAGCAGGAGTTCGCCACGGCGGGGCTGTACGGCGCCTCGACGGAGACGATCGCCCGTCGCGCGGAGATCACGCAGGCGTACGTCTTCCGCCTGTTCGGGACCAAGAAGCAGCTGTTCCTGGAGTGTGTCGACGCGGCGTTCGAGCGGATGCGGATCGCGATGCTCGCGGCCGCCGGCGGGGCGCGCGGGGTCGAGGCGCTGACCGCGATGGGGCAGGAGTACAACGACATGCTGGCCGATCGCACCACGCTGCTGCTCCAGCTGCAGGGCGTCGCCGCGGCCGCCGCCGGTGACGGCGAGGTCCGCGACGCCGTCCGGGGCAGCTTCGCGCGGCTCTGGCAGGCAGTCGCCGAGACCGCGGACCTGGACCCGGTGACGATCAAGTCGTTCCTTGCCTTCGGCATGCTGTTGAACACCAACGCCGCCCTCGACCTGCCGCAGGTCGACGAGCCGTGGTCCCATCAGGTCCGGACCCGGATCAAGCCCGGCCTCTTCAACCACATCACCACCGAGACCAACCAATGAAGGTGAGTAAGGAAAGGAACGCCGTCCGGTCGCCCCGCCTGCTCGTCGGGTTCCTGGTCTTCGTCGGGTTGATCACCGCGGTCATCGGGAGCCTCGGCGCCCCGCTCATCACCGCGGTCGCCGAGGCGTACGACGTCTCGCTCGCCGCCTCGCAGTGGACGCTCACGATCGCGCTCCTCGCGGGTGCCGTGGCGACGCCGGTACTCGGCCGGCTCGGATCGGGCCCGCGCCGGCGGACCGTCGTACTCGTGATGCTGGGTGTGGAGGTCGTCGGCAGTCTGCTGACCGTGCTTCCGTTGCCATTCGCGCTGCTGCTCGTCGGCCGGGCGCTGCAGGGGATGGGGATCGGCCTCGTTGTGCTGATGATGGCGGTCGCGCGGGATCACCTCGACGAGCAGCGCGCGGCGCGGACGATCGCCTTGCTGTCGGTCGCGTCGACCGCCGGCATCGGGATCGGGTACCCGCTGTCCGGCCTGCTCACGGATCTGGCCGGTGTCCGCGCTGCCTACGGATTCGGCCTCGCCATCACCATGGCCGCCTTCCTCGCCGCCGTCTTCGCCCTCCCGCACGCGCCGGACCGCCCGTCGACCCGTCTGGACCTCCGCGGCGCCGTCCTGCTCGCGATCGCTCTCCCGTCGCTCCTCCTCGTCATCGGCGAAACCAGCCTCTGGCGCCACCAGGCTCCGCTCGCGATCACGATCCTCGCGGCCGCCGTCCTGGTCCTCATCGGCTGGATCTACCTGGAGGCGCACACCGAACAGCCGCTGGTCGACGTACGCCTCCTCAAGCACCCGGCCGTTGCGGCGGCCAACCTGGTGATGCTGACCGGTGGCGTCGGCATGTACCTGCTGTTCAGCCTGATCACCCGCTACGTGCAGACGCCCGCGACCGCCGGATACGGCTTCGGTCTGAACACCTTCGAGTCGGGGCTCGTCCTGGTTCCGTTCTCGGTGCTCGGCTTCGTCGCCGGCCGACTCGTCCCGGCCTGGCGCGAACGGCTCGGCGCGCGGTTGTTGCTCGGGGCAAGTACAGCGGTGGTGCTCGCCGCGTTCGTACTCTTCGCGGTCGCCCGCTCACCCTTGGTGCTACCAATTATCGCGATCGGTGTTCTGGGCTTCGGCGTCGGTGCGTTCTCCGCCGCGATGCCCGCCGTCATCCTCGCGGTGACGCCGGCCGCCGAGACCGCCAGCGCGATGAGTGTGAACGCGGTCGTCCGCAGCGTCGGCTTCTCCACCGGAAGCGCCCTCGGCGGCCTGATCCTCGCCGCGCACACGACCGGCGTCTTTCCCAGCGAGTCCGGGTACGCCGCTGCGGCCTGGATCGGCGTGGTGGCGACGGCCATGACCCTGGTGATCATCGCCATACTGCCGCTCAAGCACCGATAAACCGGTGGAACCGCCGGGGTGCGCGGGGAGAGGATGCCGCTATGCGGTTGCTGACGGTCAATGTGGTGGAGGAGCTGATCCCGGGCCCGAAGGAGACGGGGTTCACCTCCATCGACAAGCGTCCGCGGCCCGGCCGCGTCCAGGTCGGCGAACTCGGACTCGCCGGTGACCGGGTCTGCGACACCGAGAACCACGGCGGCCCCGACCAGGCTCTCTACGCGTACGCCGACGAGGACGCGAGCTGGTGGTCCAGCGAGCTCGGCCGTGACATCCCGACCGGACTGTTCGGCGAGAACCTCCGGACCGAAGGACTCGACCTGAACGGCGCGTTGCTCGGTGAGGTCTGGCGGATCGGCGACGAGGTCGAGGTGATGGTGCGTGCGCCGCGCATCCCGTGCATCACGTTCCAGCACCGCATGCAGGAACCGCGCTGGGTCAAGCGCTTCCACCAGGCCGGCCGCCCCGGCGCCTACCTGAAGGTGCTCCGGGCGGGAGCGATCGGCGCCGGCGACCCGATCGAGATCGTCAGCCGCCCCGATCACGAGGTGACGATCGCGGAGATGTTCGGTGCGCAGGACCCGGTCAAACTGCAACGGATGCTCGACTCGGAGGTCGACCTGATGGAGGAGCTCCGCGAGATCGCGCAGCGCGTCGTGGCGCGCGGGTGAGCGCGCCCGCACCGGCGCAGGCCCCTGCCGGCAAGGGGATTCTGCCGGCCCCGGGACCGTTGCGCCCGCTTGCCCTGGCGACCCTGCTGAGCCGGATCGGCAACGGCCTGCTGATGACGGTCAGCGTCTTGTACTTCAACCGCATCGTCGGACTGTCGATCGCCCAGGTCGGGCTCGGTCTGACCATCGCCGGTCTGTTCGGGCTGCTGTCCGCGGTGCCGCTCGGCCATTTGGCGGACCGGCGCGGGCCGCGGGGCCTGTTCGTCGTCCTGAGCCTGACGGTGTGCGCCCTGTCGCTGGTCTACCTGTTCGTGCAGAACTTCTGGCAGTTCCTCGTCGTGAGCATCGTGCTGACGATGATCGACCGCGGCGCGGGTGCGGTCCGGGCCGCGCTGATCGCGGCCCTCACGACCGGTGCGGGCCGGGTCGCGGCGCGGGCCTATCTCCGGGCGATCACGAACATCGGCATCACGGTCGGCGCGGCCGTCGGTGCGTTCGCGCTGCATTTCGACACCGGTACGGCGTACCGCTCGATGTTCGTGCTCGACGCGCTGCTGAGCAGCATCGCGGCGTTCGTCGTCCTGGCGATCCCGCGGGTGGCGCCGCAGCCGCACGACGACGAGGGACCGGTCTGGGTCGCGCTGCGCGATCGCGGGTACCTCGCGGTGGCGGCGCTCAATGCGGGGATGAGCATCCACTACGCCGTCCTCGACGTGGCGATCCCGCTCTGGGTCGTCGACCACACCGACGCCCCGCGCTGGACGGTCGCGCTGTTGCTGATCATCAACACCGTGGTCGTCTCGCTCTTCCAGGTCCGCTCGTCCCGCGGCATCGCCGACCCGGCGACGGCGGCGCGCGCCACGCGGACGGCGGGGTTGTTGTTGCTCGCCGCAATGGTCTTGATGGCCGGCGCCACCTGGGGCAACGCGGCGATCGCCATCGGGCTGCTCGCGGTGGGGGCGTTCGTCCAGGTGATCGGTGAGCTCCTGCAGTCGTCGGGCTCGTTCCTGCTGAGCTTCGACCTGGCCGCGGATCATGCGCAGGGTCAGTACCAGGGCGTGTGGAACACCAGCATGTCGATCAGCACCATGCTCGCGCCGACCGTCCTCGCCCTCCTGCCGCTCGGGCTCGGCGTTCCCGGGTGGATCATCCTCGGCGTCTGGTTCGCGGTGATCGGCCTCCTGTTCGTCCCGGTCGTGCGCTGGGCGGCGGCTCGGTCAGCCGACCGGCTCGCGGTAGCCCAGAGCAGCTGAGATCTTGCGGGCCGCCTCGATCGCGGCCGGCGCCATCAGCGCGACCTGCGCGATCGACTGCTCGAGCGACAACGTGGAGATACTGACGGCGGCGATCGCCGCGCCGGTGTGGTCGTGGATGACCGCGGCGACACAGCGGATGCCGGGCTCGTTCTCCTCGTCGTCGAGCGCGTACCCACGGGCACGGACCTGCGCGAGATCGGTCTTGAGCGCGGCGGCCGTCGTATGTGTGAGCGGCGTACGGGCAGGCAGGCCGGTCCGGGTGATGTGGACGTCGAGGGCCTCTTCGTCCTTCTCCGCGAGCAGCGCCTTGCCGATGCCCGTGCAATGCAACCAGATGGCCTTACCGACCCGTGACGGCATCCGGTACGGCTTGGGGCCGTCGAGACGTGCGACGTAGATCGCCTCGTCACCGTTCAGCAGACCGACGTGCACCGTGCAGCGGGTCTGGGCGACCAGGTCCGCGAGCACCGGGCGCGCGACCGTGGCGAGGTCGACGTTGGTGAGCGCGTGACCAGCCAGCCGCAGCGCCTTCGGGCCTGGGTGGTACGACCCGTCCTCGGCCTGGGTGACGAACTCGTGCTCGACCAGCGACGCCATGATCCGGTGCACGGTCGACTTGGCCAGGCCGGTCGCGTTCACCACGTCGGTGAACCGCGAATGCTCCAGTACGGCGTCCAACACCATCAACGTCTTGTCGATGGCCGAGGGCGAACTCATGTCGGACATCCTGCCACTCCTTATCTCGCCAGCCAGCCACCGTCGACCGCCAGCACATGCCCGTTCACGTAGTCCGCCGCCGTCGACGCCAGGAAGACCGCCGCGCCGACCACATCCTCGGCGCGCCCCCAGCGGCCGGCCGGGATCCGCTGCCGGATCGCGGCCTCGCGGACCGGGTCCGCGCGCAGTTCGGTGGTGTTGTCGGTGCTGATGTATCCGGGCGCGATCGCGTTCACCTGCACACCGGCAGGGCCCCACTCGTTGGCCAGCGCCCGGGTCAGTCCCGCCACCGCATGCTTGCTCGCAGTGTAAGCGGGGACGTTGATCCCGCCCTGGAAGCTGAGCAGCGACGCGATCGTGACGATCTTCCCGGAACCGCGCTCCGCCATCGCGGCGCCGACCGGTTGGGTCACCGCCCACGTCGAGTTGAGGTTCACGTCGACGACGTGCTGCCAGTCCGCGGTCGTCGTCTCTGCCGCGGGCGCGCGCCGGATCGTGCCGGCGTTGTTGACCAGGATGTCGATCCGCCGGGACCGCACGAGCTCGGTGGCCGCCGCCCCGACCGCGGCCGGATCGGCGAAGTCGGCGATCACCACCGTCACGTCGCCGCCCCCGTTCCGCTTGATCGCTTCGAGCGTGTCGTCGAGCGCCGCGTCCCGGGCCATCAGGATCAGCTCGGCACCGGCCGCGGCGTACCCCGCCGCGATCGCCGCGCCGATGCCGCGCCGGGGTCCGGTGACCAGTGCCGTGCGTCCTTCGAGGCTGAAGGACGTCACCGCAGATCCTGTACGTCGACACCGTCCATGTCGCCGAACGCCTGGTTCTCGCCGGCCATCGCCCAGACGAAGCTGTACGACGACGTACCGCAGCCGGAGTGGATCGACCAGCTGGGGGAGATGATCGCCTGCCGGTCCGCGACGATCAGGTGCCGCGTCTCCTCGGGCTCGCCGAGCAGGTGCACGATGCGCTCGGTCTCCGGGAGGCCGAAGTACAGATAGCACTCGGTGCGGCGATCGTGGGTGTGGGCGGGCATGGTGTTCCAGGTGCTGCCCGCGTGCAGCGTGGTGACCCCGAGCACGACCTGACAGCTCTGCACTCCGTCCGCGTGGATGAACTGGTCGATGGTCCGCCGGTTCGCGGTCCTTTGGTCGCCGAGCTCGAGCCGGTTGCCCTCACCCGGGTTGACCTGCGCCGTCGGGTACGTCGTGTGCGCGGGCGCCGAGAACAGGTAGAACGCCGACTCAGGACCCTCGAAAACGACCTCGCGAACACCGCGTCCGACGTACAGGCAGGCTCCCGTGGTGAGTTCGTACTTCGTGCCGTCGGCCGTGACCGTGCCGGGTCCGCCGACGTTGACGATGCCGGCCTCGCGGCGCTCGAGGAAGTACTCGCTGCGCAGCTCGGGGTAGGTGTCCAGCGTCAGCGGGCCGTTCACCGGGCGGGCGCCGGCGAGCACGATCCGGTCGTGGTGGGTGAGCACCGCGGTGATGGTGTCCGGGACGAAGAGGTCGTCCACCAGGTAGTGGCGGCGCAGCGCGGCGGTGTCGAGGCCGGGCAGCTGCTCGGGATGGGTGGCATGCCTGATCTGCAGAGTCACGGAACTAGGTTCTACTCAGCAGAACACGCTGTCAACGCGAGAACACATCCGGCGAAGGTTCCAGTTCCGTTTCTTGACACCTCGTTCTGTTCAATGGAACCTCTCAAGCACTCACCCCCACGCCTCTGGGAGGACGACGTCGATGAGCTGGTCGACTCGCTGAACGCCGGCGGGAGCACGCGATGGGCTGCGGCCGTCAGTTGAAACGTCGGCCGCGACACCGGCCGCGGATGAAACACTGTCCCACGTCACGGAACCGACTACCACAGGAGAACCGCCTCATGCCGAACATCACCGTCGAACTCCTCTCCGGCCGGACCCTCGACCAGCGCCGCGAGTTCGTCGCCGCCGTCACCGAGTCAGCGATCGCCATCCTCGGCGCCAAGCGCGAAGCCGTCCGGATCGTCTTCACCGAGATCGAGACCACCGACGTGGCCAACGGCGGCACCCTCGTCGCCGACGCCTGACCCGCGCCGCCGGCAGTTCCCGCCGGAGGAGCCGGATCTCCAGCACTCATCAAACCCGCCCGTCGGGCGATCCTGAGCGTGCGACAGCTCGGTCGGGGCCCATTGGTGAGTGCTGGCGGTCCGCTCCCTGAAACTTGCGGGCACCGGGCGTGCCCACCCACTACCCTCGGGCGCATGCGAGTAGGTGTTTTCGGTGCCACGGGTCAGGTCGGTGGGGTCATGCGGGAGTTGCTCGTCGAGCGCTCCTTCCCGGTCGACGAGGTACGGTTCTTCGCCTCGGCGCGCTCCGCGGGAACGAAGCTGCCGTTCGGGGACCGGGAGATCGTCGTCGAGGACTCCGCGACGGCTGACTTCTCCGGGCTCGAGCTGGCGCTGTTCTCCAACGGGAAGACGGCCTCCAAGGAGCTCGCCCCGAAGGTCGCCGCGGCCGGCGCGGTCGTCGTCGACAACTCGTCCGGCTGGCGGATGGACCCCGACGTACCGCTGGTCGTCTCCGAGGTGAACCCCGAGGATCTCGACACGATCCCGAAGGGCATCGTCGCCAACCCGAACTGCACCACGATGGCCGCGATGCCGGTCCTCGCCCCGCTGCACCGGGCGGCCACGCTGACCCGGCTGGTGGTCTCGACGTACCAGGCCGTCTCGGGTTCCGGCGGCGTCGGCGTGAGCGAGCTCGAGGACCAGGCGCGCGAGCTGGCCCCGGTGGGCGGCAAGCTCGCCCGGGGGACCGACGGCATCACCCTCCCCGAGCCCAAGGTGTACGCCGGGCCGATCGCCTTCAACGTGCTCGCACTGGCCGGCTCGATCGTTGCCGACGGCACCGGTGAGACCGACGAGGAGCAGAAGCTGCGGAACGAGAGCCGGAAGATCCTGCACATCCCGGACCTGCCGGTGGCCGGTACCTGCGTCCGCGTCCCGGTCTTCACCGGCCACTCGCTGAGCATCCACGCGGAGTTCGCCGAGGACATCACCCCCGAACAGGCCACCGAGATCCTCGGCTCCGCGCCGGGGGTCGCCGTCACGGACCTCCCGACCCCGCTGCTCGCGGCCGGCCAGGACCCGTCGTACGTCGGCCGGATCCGCCAGGACCAGTCGGTCCCGGGCAACCGCGGCCTGGTGCTGTTCGTATCCAACGACAACCTCCGCAAGGGCGCCGCGCTGAACGCGGTCCAGATCGCCGAACTCCTCGCAAACCGCTGACCTCCCGGCCTGCCTTGCCGGTAGTGTGATGCGCTCTGGCGAGGGAGGTGGCCGGGCTGGAGTTTCGGGTGTTGGGGGCTGTGGAGGTGCGGTCCGCCGACGGTGACGTCGTACCGCTGCCGTCGCATCGGGCCGTCGTCTTGCTGGCCGCGCTCGTCCTGCGGGTCAATCGGACCGTGTGGATCGACGAACTGGTCGACCTGATCTGGGCTGCCGACGACCTGCCGAGCAACCCGCGGGCGGCGCTGCAGATCTACGTCTCCCGCCTGCGGACCGCCCTCGGCGACACCGAGCGCACGGTCATCCGGACCGACTCCGGCGGCTATTCGTTGCATGTCGATCCGGCGCAGGTCGATCTCGAGGTGTTCCGGTCGCTCGTCCGGCGCGCGACCGACCTCGACGAACCGGCTGCTCGGATCGAGCCGCTGACCCGCGCGCTGGCCCTCTGGCGAGGTCAACCGCTCGCAGGGCTCGACACCACGCTTACCCGCGAGGTGATCCCGCGCCTCGACGAGGAGCACCTCCAGGCTCGTGAGTTGTCCTTCGACGCGCGCCTGGCCGTCGGCGAGTCCAGCGAACTCGTTCCCGAACTCACCGAGCTCACCGAGCGCCACCCGACCCGAGAACGCTTCTGGGCACAGCTCATCCGCGCCCACCGAGCCTCCGGTCGCCCGGCGCTCGCGTTGTCGACGTACGGCGTCGTCGCCGACCGCTTGCGTGATCTCCTGGGCGCCGACCCCGGTCGTGAACTCCAGCGCCTGCACGCGGAGCTCCTCACCGCCGCCGACACCGAGGCAGGCGTCGTACCCCGGCAACTGCCGTCCGGCGTCCGCTCCTTCACCGGCCGGACCGAACACCTGCGCCGCCTCGACGAACTGCTACCGACCGCGAGTCTGGCCCTCCTCATCGGCCCGGCCGGCGTCGGCAAGACCTCCCTCGCGCTGCACTGGGCCCGACGCGTCGCGGACCGCTTCCCCGACGGCATCCTGTACGCCGACCTGCTCGGCTTCTCGCCCGCGGCGGAGACCGCCGATCCGCACGCCGTCCTGACCCGCTTCCTCGGTGCACTCGGCACCCCGCCCGAACGACTACCGTCCACCGTCGACGAACAGATCGCGCTGTACCGCAGTGTGCTCGCCGACCGATCCGTGCTGGTCGTCCTCGACAACGCGCGCACCGTCGAGCAGGTCCGCCCGCTCGCGACCACCGGGGTCCGGTGCTGCACAGTCGTCACCAGCCGCAACGAGCTCGCCGGTCTGGTCGCCACCGAGCAGGCCGAACCCGTCCGGCTCGACGTCCTCGATGCGGCGCAGTCGAAGCAGTTGCTGATGGCAAGAATCGGCGCGGAGCGCTGCGACTCGGACCCGGCGAGTATCGAGGCCCTCGTCGAACGCTGCGCCGGGTTGCCGCTGGCGCTCTCCCTGCTCGCCGCGCAGATCGCGCTCCGGCCGCGGCGTTCGCTGCAGTCCTTCGTCACAGCGCTCGGCGACGGTCCGCTCGACGCGCTCGCGACCAGCGACGGTGTCGACGTCCGGACGATCTTCTCCTGGTCGTATCGGCAGTTGCGGCCGGAACTCGCGCGGATGTTCCGCCTGCTGTCACAGCACCCCGGCGCGGAGATCACCCTCGGAGCGGCGGCCGCGCTGGCCGGCGTACCGCTGCCTGAGGCTCGCCGGATGATCACGGTCCTGGTGGCGAATCACCAGTTGATCGAGATCGCACCGGACTGTTGGGTTCTGCACGATCTGCTGCGCGCCTACGGGCAGGAGCTGTGTGCGGCCGAGGAGGCGGGCGCGGCCTTCGAGCGGTTGCTCGGGTACCTGGTCCACACCGGTCATGCGGCGGCGATGTTGCTGGCGCCCGGGCGGGTGCCGGTGGAGTTGCCGGAGCGTACTGACGGGGTCGATCTCGCCGCGCCGACGACGCGGGACGAGGCGTTCGCCTGGTTCGATGCCGAGCAGGCGAACAGTCTCGCCGTACTGCGGGCGGCCGCTGGGCGGGACGACGTACTGCTGTGGCTTTATGTGTGGACGATCGCGGACTATCTCGATTTCCGCGGGCGGTCCGGGTACATGCAGTCGCAGCGGCTCGCGCTCGAGGCGGCGGTGCGGATCGGCGACCTGTCGAAGCAGGCGCAGACGCGACGCGACCTCGCGCGGGGGCACATGGCGTTACGCGAGTGGGACGAGGCGATCCGGCAGCACGAGCTCGCGCTCGGGATCGCGGAGGAGATCGGCGACGAGGCGGCGATCGCACACGGCTCGCTCAGTCTGGCCAGGGTGCTGACCCGGACCGGTGATCACCGGCAGGCGATCGAGAAGACCTCGCGAGCGTTGCGCATCTACGAGCGCACAGGGCACGGCTCGGCGCGGGCGAACGCGCTGAACAACCTCGGCTGGTACCACGCGAAGCTGGGCGAGTACCAGACGGGCCTGGATTATGCGCAGCAGGCGTTGAAACTGTACTCGGAGCAGGACTCCGACTTCGGGCGCGGCGTCGTCAGCGACACCGCCGGCTATGCGCTCGCCGGACTGGGACGTCTCGAGGAGGCGATCGCCAGCTATGCGGCCGCGGCCGACATCATGCGCGGTCTCGGCCGGCGCGGCGATACGGCGGACTGCCTGATGTCACTGGCCGAGACGCAGGAGCGGGCCGGACAGGCCGAAGCGGCGCGTGACAGTTGGGCAGCGGCGCTCGAGATCCTTGACGAGTTGGACCATCCCGACGCCGAGGTGGCCCGTCGTGCGCTGGACGGACAGTGAGACATGGGACACCGACCGTGCGCGCATGTTGCGGAAACGTAATGGAGAAGGTGCAGCTGGGTAAGCGAGTGCCATGGTCAGGACCGTGCGCCAGCGATTACCCTCCAGTCACTTGACCCCCGATGGAGGCCAGTTATGAAGTCTGTCGCCGATTCCGGCCAGCTCGCGCTCCTCAGCAACCGCAAGGACACCATGGCCCAGATGTTCCTGGACCGGGTGGCGGCGACGCCTGCGCGGGAGGCGTTCCGGTTCCCGCGCGGGGAGCAGTGGAAGTCGGTGACCTGGCGGGAGACCGAGGAACTGACCCGGCGGCGCGCCGCGGGACTGATCGCGCTCGGGGTCGAACCCGAGCAGCGGGTCGCGATCGCGGCCGGTACCCGGATCGAGTGGATCGAGTGCTACCTGGCGGTCGTCCTCGCGGCTGCCGCGACCACCACGATCTACCCGTCGACGATCTCGTCCGACGTGGCGTTCATCGTCGCGGATGCCGACGTACAGGTGGTGTTCGCCGAGGACGCCGAGCAGGTGGACAAGCTCCGCGCGCACCGGTCCGAGACGCCGTCGCTGCGCAAGGTCGTGCTGATCGACGGGCTGCCGGAGGAGAGCGACGGCGACTGGGTGATCGGGCTCGGCGACCTCGACATCCTGGGCGACACGTATCTGGCCGAGCACGAGGCCGCGGTCGACGACCGCCTGGCCGCGATCAAGCCGGACGATCTCTGCACGCTGATCTACACCTCCGGTACGACGGGACGCCCGAAGGGCGTGCGGTTGCCGCACCCGGTGTGGACGTACGAGGGCGCCGCCGTCGAAGGCATGCGGGTGCTGTCGCCCGACGACCTGCAGTTCCTCTGGTTGCCGTTGTCGCACGTGTTCGGGCAGGTGCTGCTCGCGGTCCAGTTCCAGATCGGGTTCGCGACCGCGGTCGACGGGCGGATCGACAAGATCGTCGACAACGCGGCGGTCGTCCAGCCGACCTTCATGGCGGCCGCACCGCGGATCTTCGAGAAGGCGCACGCGCGGATCCGGACGATGATCCAGTCCGAGGGCGGGGCGAAGGCGCGACTGTTCGACTGGGCGTTCGGCGTGGGCGCGAAGGTGTCCGCGGTACGGCAGCAGGGCCGGGAGCCGAGTGGCTTGCTGGGTGCGCAGTTCGCGGCGGCGGATCGGCTGGTGCTGTCGAAGATCCGGGCGCGGTTCGGCGGGCGGATCCGGTTCTTCGTGTCCGGGTCGGCGGCGCTGGACAAGACGCTGGCCGAGTGGTTCCACGCGGCCGGGTTGCTGATCCTCGAGGGGTACGGGTTGTCCGAGACGGCGGCGGGGTCGACGCTCAACCGGCCGACGCACTACCGGCTCGGCAGTGTCGGTCCGGCCTTCCCCGGCACCCAGTTCAAGATCGCCGAGGACGGGGAGATCCTGATCAAGGGCGACGGTGTGATGAGCGGGTACCACAACCAGCCGGAGCAGACCGCCGAGGTGCTGGACGCCGACGGGTGGTTCCACACCGGCGACATCGGGCACTTCGAGGACGAGTTCCTCTTCATCACCGACCGGAAGAAGGACCTGTTCAAGACCTCCGGCGGCAAGTACGTCGCGCCGCAGGTGATCGAGGGCCGTTTCAAGACGATCTGCCCGTACGCGAGCCAGTTCATCGTGCACGGCAACCTGCGCAACTTCGTCTCCGCCCTCGTCACGCTGGACCCGGACGCGATCGAGGGCTGGGCGGCCGCCAACGGCCTGGCCGGCAGGCCCTACGCGGAGATCGTCACCTCCGACGCCGCGCGCGCGATGGTCCAGGGGTACGTCGACGAGCTCAACGCCGGCCTGAACCGCTGGGAGACGATCAAGAAGTTCACCATCCTCGACCGCGACCTCACCATCGAGTCCGGCGAGATGACCCCGAGCCTCAAACTCAAACGCAAGTACGTCGAGACGCAGTACGCCGACGTACTCGACAAGATGTACGAGTAGCCCGACCGACACCACTCACCGCGACCGGACATCCGCGTTCGCGAAGGTGTCCTCGTCGAGCCGGACTGTCACGATCGCGACGCGGAGGGTCGGCGCGAGGTCGTCCCACAACGCCTGGCTGATGGCCGCGAACGACAGCGAGACAGCGACCGACTCGGGCCAGCCGTTCGAGTCCACGACCGGGGTACTCGCCGACGGTCTCCTGAAGGTCGCGCATCGTCTACCGGCCCAGGAAGGCGTGGACCGCGGCGACGTACTCCGCGGGTTGTTCCTCGTCGATGGAGTGGGCGGCGCGCGGGAAGATCTCGAGTTCCGCGCGGGGGAGGCGGGCGGCCAGGTCGCGGGGGATGTCGAAGCCGATGTGGCGGTCCCAGAGGCCGGCGAGGATCAGGGTGGGGAGATCCGCGGCGGCGAGGTCGTCGGCAAGGCCGCGGCGTTCCTTGCCGACCAGTGCCATCGCCACCTCGAGGTTCGACTCCGGCGCGTCGTCGAGGGCGGCCGGGATGTTCGCCGGGTCGTAGTAGAAGAACTGCGCGGCGTTCTCGCTCTGCGCGATCGCGCCGATGGCGGCGATCGTCCGCTCGATCGGGTCGGTGAGCTCGTCCAACTGACCACGCAGGGCGACCCGCTCAGCCGTCGTGAGGAACGGGTCGACGGCACCCGGGCGCATCGTCCACAGGCCGGGGTGGAGCGGATCGACGATCGGCGGCGCGTGCAGGATCAGCCGATCGACCTGGTTGCGATGAGCAACGGCGTACTCCGCGGCGAGCAGGCACCCGAACGACACGCCCCACGGGACGATCCGCTCCAGGCCCAATGCCGTTCGTAACTCCTCGAGGTCCGCGACGAGCTGCGGCATCGTGTACGTCCCCGTGTCCGTCGGCCGCGCGGACCGGCCGCACCCACGCTGGTCGTAGAACACCACCGTCGCGGCCTTCGCCATCGCGTCACCAACGGACTGCTCGATCGAGTACGAGCTCTCACCCGGCCCACCGTGCAACAACACCAACGGCACCCCGCCGTTCCCGGCCCCGGCCACCCGCACCCAGTGCTCCACCCCACCAAGGGAAACCGTCCGCACTCCGTCGCTCAGCATGCGTGCGAGGATACGCCGCCCCGTCTCGGATTCATCCGCGGCGCCGGGCAGGGCGGCAGCCTGCCAGCGTTTGGGTGCCCTGGCCGGTCGGGTGGGGGATCAGACCGGAGTAGATCCGCGGCGCGCCGTCGAGAGTGAGCGTCACGGTGCCGTTGGCAACCGGCAGTTCGCGGACCTGCCCCACCACATCCAGCTCTTGTACGGCGGCACCCGCGGCGACCGTGATCGCGGTCTTCGTCGGCCACGGATCGACCCAGGCCTCGGGCGCCGGGAAGTGCCAGTCGGTGCGCGGACCGTCGGTGTTCAGCAGGTACCCGTCGGCCCGGTTCCACAGCACGATCTGCGGACCGGCCGGTGTGTCGAACCAGAGGCCGAAAGTGAGTGGGTCAGCGAACGTCAGCCGGCCCCTGAAGGTTGCCTGGTCGAACACCCGAGCGGCGGTCGCGTACGCGAGCAGCGAGGGCTTCGGGCTGAGGTCCCGGTTCATCAGCCCGTAGTGGTACTCGACGTTGTCCGGATCGGCGACCTGCGGCATGCCCAGCACACTGTCGTGGAACTGATACCAGCAGACGCACTTCACGCCCTCCGCCTTGGCCAGTGCCAGCGTGAGTACGACGTTCTCGGCCGCATGCCGATACGTATCGTGCCACCAGCTGTTCGGCTTGGTCGGCGCGTACGCTTCGGTCAGCCAGATCTCCTTCTCGCCGTGCACGGCCATCAGGGCCTTGAGCTGCTGCAGACCGCCGTAGAAGTTCCAGTACGTGCCGGCCCCGTCGGTGGTCCAGTCGTCGCCCGGCGGTACGTAGTCAGGGGTGAAGTTGCCACGCCCCGGGTGGTAGGCGAAGGCGTCGATCAGGTCCCAGCCGCCGGCCGCGATGAAGTTCTCGACCCACGGCCTGTCCATCCCGGCCAATCCGTTGTTCATCAGTTTGACGGTATCGCCGGTGGCGGCCCTGCGGTCGAACACCGGTCGCAGCGCCTTGTCGAGGTAGGCCTGCGCCGCGGTGCCGGTGTTGAACGGCCGGTTCAGTTCGTTGCCCACCTCGAAGTACCCGGCCCCGGCGGTCGCCGCCACCGCGAGCTTGTCCGCGGCCCAAGCGGCTGCCTCCGCCGCGGTTGCGTCGAGCGACGGCTGCAGCTCGACGTTGTGGCGCATCCCGCGGGCGTCGAAGTCGGCGGGCGGCAGCCCCGGACCACCGTCGTACGCGATCCGGACCAGGCTGATGCCGACCCGCTGCCACAGATCCAGCACGGCACCAGCGCTCGGGCGTTGCAACCACGGGTAGTTCGCGATGCCGAACATGCTCTCGGCACCGGCCTGGTAGCCGTACGGCGGGAGTACGGCGAGATTGGTGCGCGCGAAGGCCTCGTCAGCTCCAGATCGAGCGGTGACCTCGGCCAGCGCGATCCCACTCTGCGGGGCCGTCAGGTCGAAGGTGTACTGCCACGTGCCGCCTGCCCCGACGCTGCCCGTGACTGTCGAAGCGGCGAGTTGTACGCCGTCGAAGCTCCGCAGCACTGCCTCGAGTTGCACCGTCTTCGCCGCACCGCCGTTCGCCACCAACGCGGTCAGCCGCATCGTCTCGCCGGCTGACTCGTACAGATTGAAATCCCGGTCGGTGCTGAGTTCGAGGCCGAGCTCCTGGCCCCGGCCGATCGTGGCAGTGGCCGACGGACGCGTGCCCGAGAAGTAGAAGTCGGCCTCGCTGATCCAGCCACCGCTCGGTTCCGGTACGCCGGGGGCGTGCACCCAGGTCGCGTTGGTCCAGGACTGCCTCGACCGTTCCAGCAGGAACAGACCGTGCAGGCTGCCCCACGTGGACGTGTGCGCGACGCCGGCAGTGTCCTCGTACGGGATGCCACCGCCCGCGTCGCGGACCCATTCGGTGACCGGGATGTAGTCGTCGGGCGCGGTCGGCGCCTGGATCGCGCGGCTGAACAGGAACCCGTCCGGAACGAGTGTGCCGGCTCCGGTGATTCGCCACTCCAGCCGCGCGTGGTTGGTGCTGACGCTGAACCAGCCGGTGACGGTCGTCGCGCCGGCCGCGGCGTCGAACGTGTAGTCCATCCGGATCGCCGGCGTCCCGTCCGCGAGTGCGCTCAGCGTCGGCGTACCGCCGGTCGACAGGTGGGTGCCGGTGACGCTGTCCTTGACCTGGAACTTCGAACCGGCCGATCGGGTGACGCCGCCGGCGTCACGGATCGCCAGCCGGCCGCCAGGCCCGGCCAGCAGGCTGAGACCACCGGCGGTCAGCGTGACCTCACCGGCCGCGGCGAACGCGCCGATCGGGGTCGCCTCGGCGGCCAGGACGACGCCCGCGGCCAGCGCCGCGCCGAGGAAGCCGCGCCTGCCGAGCCGGGGGCCGTCGGGGTGGGGGAGTGTCATCGGCGTGCTCCTCGTCCGAGTTGATAATGCCTATCTTCAGCGGGATGAGCGGAACGTTGTCAGAGCCAACCTCGGGCGTCAAGAGCTCATTGCGTTAACGAGGTTGACTGTACTAAGGTCTCCGGCAATCGTTGAAGATAGGCATTATCACCACGGAGGAACGATGGCACCGAAACCTCGCCGGGTCACCCAGCGCGAGATCGCCGAGCTCGCCGGCGTCAGCCAGACCACCGTGTCGGTGGTGCTGAACGACCGCGACGGCACGAACGTGCGGATCCCGGACGCGACCCGGGCGCGGGTCAAGCAGGCCATCGAGAAGCTGACATACGTCGCTGATCCCGCCGCGCGCCGGCTGGCCGGCCTGGACAACGAGATCATCGGTGTCTTCACCTACGAGGCTGCGCTGTCGCCCGAGAGTATGGACTTCTACGGCCCGCTGCTGAACGGGATCGAGCGTGCCGCCGAGCGGATCGGCTGGGACCTGCTCTTCTTCACCTCCTCCCCGGTCGAGGAGGGCACCCGGAGTCTCTTCCACCGCAAGACCCGGCTGCGGCTGACCGACGGCTGCGTCCTGCTCGGTCAGCAGATGGTCGCGTCCGAGCTGGAGCGTCTGGTCGCCGAGCAGTTCCCGTTCGTCGCGATCGGCCGCCGGGACGAGACGGCCGCCGCGGTGCCGTATGTCGCGATCGACTACGTCACTCCGACCACCGCTCTCATCGATCAGGCAGCGGCTGCTGGGCATCAGCAGGCGCTGTACGTGCATCGCGGCCGGGACAGTCCGACTGCCCGCGACCGTCGCGGCGCCGTCGAGGCGGCCTCTGCCGACGGCCGCCTGGCCTTCCTGCTGGTCGGTGAGGAGCGGATTGCCGAGCTGCCGCGGCTGGCCCGCGCGACCGGTGCCACGCTGATCCTCGCGGAGGACGCGTTCCTCACCGAGGATGTCGTGCATGCGCTGACGGCCGCGGAGGTCGCCGTACCGGAGGAGATCTCGGTGGCCGCGCTCGGTGAGGTGCGTGGCCACCGCATCGACGGGCGCCGGCTGGCCGGTTTCCACGTTCCCCGGGAGCAGTTGGCGGCCGAAGCGCTCGAGCTTCTGCAGTTGCTGATCACGACCGATCCGCAGGAGTGGCCCGGTCTGGACACCCAGCGGTTCCTGGTCGCTGACGTCGAGCCTGGTGACACGATCGTCGCGCGGACGGCGGAAGCGTGATGGCGGGCCGGGCCGTGATCAGGACCGACGTGGCGATCATCGGAGGCGGTCTGGGTTCCGTCGCTGCCGCGCTGGCGTTGCTGCAGCGTGGCCGGCGCGTGGTCCTGACCGAGGAGTACGCGTGGCTCGGTGGGCAGCTGACCTCGCAGGCAGTGCCACCCGACGAGCACATCTGGGTCGAGCAGTTCGGCGTCACCGCCCGGTACCGCGCGCTGCGGGACCGGATTCGCGGCTACTACCGCGACCACTACCCGCTGACCACCGCGGCCCGCGCCGACCGGGAGCTCAATCCTGGGCGTGGCCGGGTCAGCCGGCTGTGCCACGAGCCGCGGGTGGCCGACGCGGTCATCACCGCGCTGCTGGCGCCGTACCGGTCGACCGGGCGGCTGACCGTCCTGCAGCCACGGGTGCCGATTGCGGCCGAGGTGCAGGACGGCGTCGTGCGCAGCGTGACCGTGGCGGATCCGCGGACCGGTGACGAGACCGAGATCGCCGCCGAGTTCGTCCTGGACGGGACCGAGACCGGCGACCTGCTTCCGCTCACGGGGACGGCGTACGTCGTCGGCGCGGAAGCGGCCGCGGACACCGGCGAGCCGAGCGCGGCCTCGGTTGCGGATCCGGCCAACGTGCAGTCGATCGCGTGGTGTTTCGTCTTCGACCACGTCGCCGGCAACCACACCATCCCGCGGCCGGACGACTACGAGTACTGGCGCTCGTTCGAACTGCCGTTCTGGGGCGCGCCGATGTTGTCCTTCACCGCTCCGAACCCGCGGACACTCGTGCCCGAAGAGCGGACCATGAACGTCAACCCGGTCAGTGATGTCACCGGGGATCCGCGCTTCGACGCGGGCGACCGTGACTTGTGGCAGTTCCGGCGGATCGCCGCCCGGCAGAACTTCGCCGACGGCTTCTACGACAGCGACATCGTGCTGGCGAACTGGCCGCAGCTCGATTACGTGGGCGGCTCGATCATCGACACCGACGACCGGGAGCTGCACCTCCAGGCCGCCAAGGCGCAGTCCCGGGCGTACGTGTACTGGCTGCAGACCGAGGCACCACGCCCGGACGGCGGTCGCGGCTGGCCCGGGCTGCGGCTGCGGGGGGACCTGGTCGGTACTGCCGACGGGTTCGCGCAAGCGCCGTACATCCGGGAATCGCGCCGGATCAAGGCACTCACGACGGTGCGCGAGCAGGACGTGTCCATCAAGGCGCGGGGGTACGACGGCCCGGCCCGGTTCGACGGCTCGGTCGGCGTGGGGATGTACCGGATCGACCTGCATCCGTCGACCGGCGGCGACAACTACATCGACGTCGAGTGCGCGCCGTTCGAGATCCCGCTCGGCGCACTGGTTCCGGTGGCCACCCAGAACCTGGTGCCGGCCGCCAAGAACATTGGCACCACCCACATCACGAACGGCGCCTACCGGCTGCATCCGGTCGAGTGGAACATCGGCGAGTCGGCCGGCGAACTCGTGGCGTTCTGCCTCGAGCGTGGCCTGAGCCCGCAGCAAATCGCGACCGACGACGGCCTGGTCGAGCGATTCCAGAGCCGGCTGACCGAGGCCGGGGTCGAGCTCCACTGGCCCGAGATCGCCGGCTACTAGCCCCGAGGCGCTGTCGCGCCGCGAGTACGAAGGACCAGCTCATGATCACAGCAAGGAAGGCGCTCGGCGTCCTGGCGCTGACGACGGCACTAGCGGTCACGGCTGCGTGCGGTGCGTCCGACGCCAGCTCGTCGGCGGGCAGTAGTACGGACGTCAAGCTCCGAATGACGGTGTGGACCTCGAACGAGGATCAGCTCAAGCTCTTCGACGCCATCGGCGACGCTTACCGTGCGGAACACCCGGAGGTCTCCTCGATCACGTTCGAGAGTCTCCCGTTCGCGGACTACAACACCACCCTCACCACCCAGATCGCGGGCGGTAACGCGCCCGACCTGGCCTGGATGGGCGACCTGTCGAAGGACCTGATCGCGGCCGACGCCCTGGTCGGTCTGACCGGCAAGCTGAAGGCCACCGACGGCTGGAAGTACGACGACCTGGAGGACAGTGCGACCAAGGAGTTCAGCCGCGACGGCACGCTGTACGCGTACCCGTTCTCGAACTCGCCGTTCGCCCTCTACGTGAACACCGACCTGCTCGCCAAGGCCGGCCAGAAGATCGACCCGAAGACGCTGACCTGGGACCAGGTCGCCGCTGCGGGCGCCGCCGTCCACGCCAAGACCGGCAAGGCCGGATTCGTGATCCGCGACTTCGACTACAACGCCTGGAACATGCTGGCCACAGTCTGGACGGGCTTCGGCGCGGCGGCCTGGAGCGCGGACGGCAAGACCTGCACGTTCGGCAGCCCGCAGATGCAGCAGGCCTTCACCTTCCTGCACGACGCCGCGTTCAAGACCAAGGCGATGCCCGGTCCCGGCGCGAAGGCGGACTTCTTCGCCGGTGACGCGGCCTTCACGGTGGCCCAGGTGTCCCGGGCGTCGCTGCTCACCGGATCGTTCAAGTTCGGTCTGTCTCCGCTGCCGGCCGGTCCGGCGGGACGGTACGCCGTACTCGGCCAAGCCGGTGTTGGCGTTCTTGCGGCAAGCAAGCATGCTGAGCAGGCCACGGACTTCCTCGCCTATCTGACGAATCCTGAGAACGCGGCGAAGCTGGCGCAGTTCTTCCCGCCGCCCCGCAAGTCGCTGCTGACCGGCGCCAAGCTGGCCGCGAACAACAAGGTGCTGTCCGCGGCGCAGCTCCAGGCGGTCGTGGTCGACCAGCTGCCGAACGCGGTCACCCTGCCCAACCACACCAAGCCGGCCGAGATCGCCCAGAAGGGAAAGACGGCGCTGGACGCCCTGTGGAAACCGGACGCCGACATTCCTGCCGTGCTGAACTCGGTCTGCGCCGCCATTGAACCGACCCTGGCGAAGTGATGGCGTACTGGACGACGCGCCGCCGGGACGTCCTGACCGGGTACGTGTTCATCGCGCCGCAGCTGCTCGGTGTGACGGTGTTCGTGCTGGTGCCGGTCGCGATGGCGATCTGGTACAGCCTGCACAAGTGGAACGTCTTCACCGGCCGTCAGACGTTCGCCGGCGGCGGCAACTGGGCCGCGTTGGCGTCGGACCCACAGCTGCCTTCGGTGCTGCTGGCAACGGTCCTGTTCTCCGCCGGTGTCGTCGGCCTGAACATCGGTCTCGGGTTGCTGATCGCGGTCCTGCTGAACCGGAGGTTCCGCGGCGCGACCTTCTTCCGCACGCTGTTCTTCTCCCCGGTCGTGGTCTCGGTGGTGGCCTGGACGTTGGTCTGGGGATTCCTGCTCCAGGACAACGGCGGGATCAACGGGCTGCTCGGCGCGATCGGGCTCGACGGGCCGAACTGGTTGCAGCACGGTGACACCGCGATGGTGTCGGTGATCGTCAGCCAGGTGGTCCGCAGTGTCGGAGTGAACATGGTGCTGTTCCTGGCGGCCCTCCAAGGCGTGCCGTCCGAGCTGTACGAGGCCGCGCGGATCGATGGTGCGCGCGGCCGGGCGGTGTTCGCCCGGATCACGCTTCCGATGATCTCACCGACGCTGCTGCTGACCGCGATCATCACGGTGGTCGGGGCGCTGCAGTCGTTCGCGCAGATCGCCGTACTGACGGCTGGTGGACCGGAGCTGAGCACCACGGTGCTCGTGTACTACGTCTTCCAGCAGGCCTTCAAGTTCAACGACATCGGGTACGGGTCCACTCTCGCCCTGATGCTGCTGAGCTTCGTGATGGTGCTGACCCTGCTGCAATGGCAGCTGCGCAAGAGATGGGTGTTCCATGAGCAGTAGATCATCGGTGCTCCGGCGGGCGCTCCTGGTGACAGCACTCGCCGTACTCGCGATTCCGTTCGTGGTGCCCACCGTCTGGATGGTGGCCGCGTCGGTGAAGCCGTTGCCGGAGATCTTCAGGTCGCCACCGTCGCTGTGGACCGATCACCCGACGCTGTCCGCGTACGGCGAGGCGTTCAGCTTCCAGCCGTTCGCGCGGCAGTACGTGAACAGCCTGTACATCGCCGTCCTCGTCACGCTGATCACGTTGCTGGTGTCGAGTCTCGCCGGCTACGCCTTCGCCCGGATCAGGTTCCCTGGCGCGAACGCCCTGTTCCTGGTGGTGCTGACCGGGCTGCTGGTGCCGAGCGAGGTGACGATCGTGCCGCTGTTCCAGCTCTTCAAGCAGGCCGGGATGATCAACACCCATTGGCCGCTGATCCTGGTGACCGCACTCGCCGCGCCGTGTGTGCTCGCGACGTTCATCATGCGGCAGTTCTTCATCGCGCTGCCGGTCGAGCTGGAGGAAGCCGGGCGCCTGGACGGCCTCGGCCGTCCGGGCCTGTGGTGGCGGATCTGCCTGCCGCTGGCCCGGCCGGCGCTGTCGGCGGTCGCGATCCTGACCTTCCTCGCTTCGTGGAACCTCTACCTGGAGCCGACCGTGTACTTGACCTCGCCGGAGCTGTTCACGCTGCCGCAAGCCTTGACCCGCTTCACCGACGCCTACGGCGGCGAGATGTGGAACACGCAACTCGCCGCCGCCACGATGACCGTGCTCCCGGTCCTGATCGTGTTCGTCGTCGCTCAACGGCACTTCGTCGAGGGCCTGGCCCACTCGGGGCTCAAATGACCGAGCCCCTGGTCTTCGAGCACGATCGCGTGCAACTGCGCGTCGCTCACGGGATCTTCGAGCTGTTCGAGCGCTCCAACGTGATCAGGACCTACCGGACACCGCTGAGCTGGGTCCGCGTCCGGGCCCAGCTGCGCAAACGCGGCACGGTCATGCTGCACTTCTCGTACGTCGTGGATCTCGACGAACCCATCTACGCGCACCTGATGAGCAGCGTGAGCTCGTTGGCCACCATCGAGATCCCGGTAACCGACGAGCCGCTGTTCCGCGCGTTCTTCGCCGAGCTGGCCGAACTGTCGAACCGCCCGATCGGCTAGCTCATTGCCGGGCGGCCTTCAGATGGTCGGTGGCAATGGCTTCGAGGTGGGTCAGGTCGGAGGCCACGGTCGCGAAGGTGTAGCCCTGGGTGAGGCGGAGGTTGGCGGTTTGGCCGTCAGGGGTGTGGATGCCGGCGGCGACGCCCGCCTCGGCGGCGGTCTTGGCGATGATTTCCAGGGCGTTGTCGAACTCGTCCGCGACCTCGGGGTCGTTGGGGTAGCGTCCGCCGACGGCGAGGCACAGGTCCGACGGGCCGACGTAGATGCCGTCGAGGCCGGGGGTCGCGCAGATCTCGGCGACGTTGGCCAGGCCCTGCGGTGTCTCGATCATCGCGAGGACGACGGTTGCCGCGTCGGCCTCCGCCGGAACCGGACCGAACCGCAGCCCGGACCGCATCGGACCGTACGACCGGATGCCCCCACTCGCTCCCGGATACCTCGCGGCCGCCACGGCGCGAGCGGCGTCCTCCGCGGTGTCGACCAGCGGCACGATGACACCGGCGGCGCCGGCATCCAGCGCCCGGCCGATCGGGGTCGCGTCGTTGGCTTCCACGCGGACCAGGCCGACCGCGCCCGTGCCGGCCGCTCGGGTGCTCAGGGTGGCGCCTGCGTCGACGGCCATCAGTCCCGACAGTAAACCTTGGTACCCGAGCAGGCCGTGCTGCCCGTCGAGCGCCACGTAGTCGTACCCGATCCGCGCGATCCGTTCGGTCGCGACCGGCGCGTCGAGCACTACCCAGTACCCGATCAGCTGCTCGCGGGCCCGCAGTCGCTCGGCGAAGTTGTTGGCGTTCATGGCTTCTCCTTCATCGGTTGTACGACGGCATCGGACCGCGCAGCCGGACTCCGACCGCCTTGCAGACCTCGATCGCGGCGGGGGACAGGGCACCGGCGCGCAGGGCGGCGATGTTGCTGCGCAGGTGCTCGGTCCGCGAACCACCGATCAGCACCGTGTTGACACCCGGTCGTTGGGCCACCCAACGCAGTGACAGTTCGGCGAGCGTGAGCCCCTCGGATTCCGCGAGCTTGCCGAGTTCGTCGACGGCTTCGAAGAGTTCCGCGTTCCAATAGCGATCGGTGTACATCGAGGCCAGCCGGGAATCCCCGAACCGACCGTGCTCGGGCCGCTGCTCGAACCGGTGCCGGCCGGTCAGCAGTCCGCCGCCGAGGGGGTTGTAGACCACTGTCTCCAGTCCACCGACGAGCGCGGACTCGACGTACTCCTCCTCGATCCGCCGAGCCAGCAGGTTGTACAGCTGCTGCGCGACTACCGGGTCGGGGACGCCGGCCTCGGCGGCGAGCCTGCGCAGTTCGACGATCTGCCAGGCAGCGAAGTTCGACACCCCCCAGGCCGCGATCTTGCCCTCAGCAAGCAGTTCGCCGACCACGCCGACCGTCTCCACCATCGGCGTCGCCCGATCCGGCTGATGCAGGTAGAACAGGTCGACGTACGACGTCTGCAGGCGTCGCAGGCTCGCCTCGACACACCGTCGTACCCCGTCCTTCGACAGCGGTGCCGCATCGCCGGCGTCGGGATGCGGGATGCCGGCCTTGGTCGCGAGCACGACCTGGTCGCGGCGCGTCCGCAGCAGCTCACCGAGCATCGATTCGCTGGCGCCACCGGCGTACCCGTTCGCGGTGTCGATCGCGGTGACGCCGAGCTCGAACGCGATGTCGAGCATCTCGCCCGCGACTCGCTCGTCCACGGTGTCGCCGAAGGTCATCGTGCCGAGCACGATCGGCGGCAGCGTCATGCGAACTTCCCGCGCGGAACACGGACGTACTTGATCGCGTCCCGGTAGTAGGAGTACGAGATGTGCGCGTCACCGGCGGTGTCGACCACGACCGTCGGGTAGGACATCTCGGCGCCCGGGCGCTTGCGGGGCAGGTCCTTCTCCTGGCCGAGGGTGCCCTCGTTCTCCAGGTCGAGCACCTTCGTCCAGGTCAGGCCTGCGTCGCGCGAGCTGAACAGACTGAGCGGAATCCGCGGCTGCCCCCAGACCGCATGCTTCTGCAACGGCACCGCCTCACCGGGCGCGGTGATCTTGTGCTTGTCGCCGACGACCGGACCGTCTCCGAGCGGAGCCTCGGCCGGCGCAGACACCGGGTTCGCGACCATCAGCAGCACCCCGCCGCCGGCGTTCGCGACTTGGATCGACGAGTTGTTGTTCGGTACGTCGAGAGCCGCGGGCACCGTCCAGGTCTTGCCCTCGTCCGCGGACGTCGACCGATAGACCGCGTCCGCCCACCGGCTGCGGAAGAACCCGGCCAGCTCACCGTTGTCCAGAGCAACGATGCACATATGTACGGCGCCAGTACTGTTCGGGACCTCGACCTCGGACCAGGAGGCGCCTCCGTTCTCGGTGATCGCAACGGCGCTGGTGTCCGCGTCACCTCGCCACTGCCGCCCGGGCAGCTGGTGGCAGTGGAAGATCGGCAGCAGCCAGTGCTTGTCACCGAGCTGCACGACGCCCTGCCGGATGAAGGTCCCCACCGTGGCGAACAGGGTCTCCGGCTCACTCCAGGTCGCACCGAGATCGGTGGACCGCTGGTGCAGCACGACGGCGGTGTCCTGTGCGCCGTACTCCTGTGCGGTGTAGAGCGCCCAGAGGTCGCCGTTCGGCAGGGTGGCGAGGACCGGGTTCTGCTCGGAACGCGCATCGTCGCGCGAAACGCGCACCGGCTCCGTCCAGGTGTCCGCACCGGCCGGCAGCCGCGAGAAGTAGATGTAGATGTCCGGCCGGCCCTCGGTGGATCCGCCGAACCAGGCACAGCCCAGTGATCCGTCGGGAAGCCAAGCCAGGAACGAGGCGTGGTTCTCGGCGCACGGGGTCGGGATCAGGGCTTCGGACAGGTCGGGATCGGTGGCGTTCGGCCGGACGGCACCGTCGGCCCGGACACTCGGAGTGGTCACGTCAGCTCCTCGAATCGGCGGAAAGTCGCGCTCTTCGCGCAACTCTAGCAGCGTCTTTCGCGCAAGTCTTTGGTACGCTGGACCTTGACCGCAGGAGAGGAGTCACCCATGGTCGACGCCACGACAGACCACACCGCGACAGAGGTCGTCCGGCCGCTGCGTTCCCGGGACCGGCGGGAGGAGATCCTCCGGCTGGCGACCGAGAGCGGGCTGGCCAGTGTCGAGCAGCTGGCCGAGTGGTTCGGTGTGACCGCCTCGACGATCCGGCGGGATCTCGCGCGACTCAGCGAGAGCGGCCGGCTGGCGCGGACGTACGGCGGCGCCATCGCCGTCCCGAGCTGGACCGAGCTGTCGCTGTCGCAGCGGGACACCGAGGCGCATGCGGCGAAGCGTGCGATCGCCCGCTGGGCCGCCGCGCAGATCGAGCCGGGAAGCTCTGTCTTGCTGGACGCCGGGACGACCGTCGCGCTGGTCGCCCGCGAGCTGCCGACCGATGCGAACCTGACGGTCACCACGGCGAGCATCCCGGTGCTCGGTCACGTGCAAGGGCGTGACGACATCACCACGCATTGTCTCGGTGGCCGGTTGCGTGCGATGAGCGACGCGTTCGTCGGCCCCCTGACCGAAGCCGCGCTGGACCGGATGAGCTTCGACGCCGCGTTCCTCGGCGCCGACGGAGTGACCAGCGACGGCGGGATCTGCGAGGCTGAGCTCGAGCAGACCCGGCTGAAGGAACTGATGGCCCGCCGGGCCAACACGGTGTACGTGCTGGTGCACGCCTCCAAACTGAACCACCGCCCGTTCCGCTCCTGGGCGCGGCTGGACGGTCCGTTCACCATCGTCACCGACGACGAGGCGCCCGCCGACGTGGTCGCCGAGTTCCGCCGCGCCGGGCGGGAGCTGGTCGTCGTGCCTCGCGAGTCCTCCCGATGACAGCCCTGGTCATTCATGCCGACGACCTGACCGGGGCCGCCGAGACCGCCGCGCTGTTCCGCCACGTCAGCCCGCACGGCACGTCCCTGCAACTGCGCTCCGGGGCACGGGGTCCCGGGCTGACCGTGATCGACCTGGACACCCGGAACCTGTCGTCCGACGAGGCCGAGCGAGCTGCCCGTCGGGCGCTCACCGACGGCACACCCGTCTTCACCAAGCTCGACTCGATGCTCCGCGGCAACTACGCGGCCCATCTGCGCGCCCTCGACCCGACCGAGCATCCCGTCGTCCTGGCGCCGGCGCTCCCGGTCGCCGGGCGTCGCGTCGTGGACGGTCGCCTCCTCCTTCCGGACCGCGAGCCGATCGACGTGTTCGGCGTACTGAAAGACCTCCCTAGCTCCGCGATCGGCCCGTCCTACGAGCTCGCGAGCAGCGGGATCGCGGTCGCCGACGCCACGACTGACGAGGACCTCGACCGTCTGGTCGACGCCACCTGGCAGGTCCCCGGCATCCGGTACGTCGGCGCCGGCGGGCTGGCTGCCGCGCTCGCCCGCCGCTTGGCGACCGGCGCTCCACCGAAGCCGTCGCCCACCGCTGCGACCGGCGTCCTGTACGTCGTCGGCACCGCCGAACCCGTCGTTCACGACCAGATCCGGGCGCTGCACGAGTACGCCGGCATCGACTGCGCAACCGTCACACTCGACGAACTGCTCCCCATGGAGCGACTCGCCGAAGGGCTGAACTCCGGCGCCGGTGTGATCCTGAAGGCCCCGGTCGAGCTGTCCGACGCCGCGGTCGTCGCCAACACCCTCGCCGCCGCCACCTACGAGCTGCTTGCCCACAGCAACGGTCAGCCGGCCCTCGTGCTGACCGGCGGGCACACCGCCCGCACCGTCCTGGACGCCCTCGGCATCGACCACCTCACAGTCGTCGACGAGATCCACCACGGCGCGGTCCTGTCCCACACCCGGGACGGACGGCCAGTGGTCACCCGTCCCGGGAGCTTCGGCGAACGCGACTCGTTCGCCGCCATCCACGCCGTACTCCGCCCGTACTCCGTCCGGAAGGCCACCACATCGTGACAACTCCAGCCCCTCAGGAACTGCCCCGGATCGCCGTCACCATGGGCGACGGCTCCGGTGTCGGTCCGGAAGTCTGCGTCGGCGCGCTGGTCGCGCCCGACGTCGCCGAGTTCTGCCGCCCGGTCGTGATCGGCGACGCGGAGCGCCTCCGCCAGGCCGCGAAGATCCTTGGCGTCACCGCCGAGGTCGTCACCGTTGAGAAGGTCGAGGACGCGCGGTTCGCCCCCGGCCGGGTCAACGTGCTCGACCTCGCGCTGCTGCCCGCCGATCTCCCGTGGGGCGAGGTCAGCGCGGTCGCCGGCGACGCGGCGTACCACTATGTCCGGGTCGCGGCCGAGCTCGCTCAGCAGCACGAGGTCTCGGCGATCTGTACGGCGCCGTTGAACAAGGAAGCCCTGCACGCCGGCGGCCACCTGTACCCGGGTCACACAGAGCTGCTTGCCGACCTCACCGGCACCGAGGAGGTGTCGATGATGCTGTCGACGCCAAAGGTGAAGGTGATCCACGTGACCACGCATATCGGCCTGATCGACGCCGTCGCGCGGATCGAGCCGGGTCTGGTCGAGCGGACGATCCGCCGTGGGTACGCCGCGATGCAGAGCGCCGGGATCCCCGAACCGAAGATCGGCGTCTGCGCGATCAACCCGCACGCCGGCGAGAACGGCCTGTTCGGGTACGGCGAGGAGGCGGAGAAGATCGAGCCCGCCATCACCGCGGTCCGCGCCGACGGGATCGACGCCCGCGGACCGCTGCCTGCCGACACCGCGTTCTTCCTGGCCGGCCGGGGTGACTACGACCTGATCGTCGCGATGTACCACGACCAGGGCCACGGCCCGGTGAAGGTGCTCGGCATCGAGACCGGCGTGAACATCACGGTCGGCCTGCCGGTGATCCGGACGTCGGTCGACCACGGCACGGCCTTCGACATCGCCGGCACCGGAACGGTCACGGTGGACAGCATGATCGAGGCCCTTCGCCAGGCGGCCGAGATGTCCCGAGCTGTGGTCAGCGACTCAGTCGCGTGACGCCGAGGCGATCTGTACGTCGACCCCGTGGCTGCGGAACTCCGCAACGGCCACGGGGTCGGCAGCCTCGTCCGTGATCAAGGTCCAGCCGTTCGGAAGCGGCGCCCAGGCGTGGAACGGGCGATGTCCGAGCTTCGCGGCATGCGCCAGCACGTAGGTCTTCGCCGACTGCGCGGCCATCACTTCCTTGACCCGGGTCTGCCGCAGATCGGCCTCGTTGATCCCGTCAGCGGCCGAGACACCGTCTCCGCCCAGGAACACCCGGTCGAACGTCATCCGCTCGAGCGCGATCTCGGTCAACGGACCGACCAGTCCGTGGCTGAGATGCCGCAGCGTCCCACCCAGACACTCCACGTGCACCTGCGGGGCGTCCGCCAGGATCATCATCGCGTCGAGGCTGGCGGTCACCACCGTGACGCCCTCGGTCGACCGCAGCTCGTGCGCGAGCGCGCTGACCGTCGAGCCGGCGTCGAGGAGCACGGTCTCGCCGGGCTGAATGTCGGCCGCGGCCCGGTGCGCGATCGCACGCTTGGCTTCGAAGGCCTCGCCGAGCCGCTGCTTCATCGACGCCTCGTGCGAGGTGAGGACGGGGATCGCGCCGCCGTACGTGCGGGCCAGTTCGCCCGCGCGGGTCAGCTCGGCCAGGTCCCGGCGAATCGTCGAGGCCGCCACCTGGTAGGCAGCGGCCAACTCGGCAACGGTCCCGATGCCGACACTCTTCGCCCGCCGGACGATGTCCGCCCGGCGTTCGTCTCCAGGCAGTCTCCTCACGCGGACCTGAACCCCCGTTCGTCGAGGAACACCGTCAATCCACCCACCACGCTGACACCGAAGAATACGGCCAGCGCGGGGTAGCGGCCCATCACGAACGACAGCACCACCGCGACCGCGACGATCAGGAACGTCGCCGCCGGGTGCGACAGCGCGTACCACCACGCCGTCCGGATCGTATCCCGGGCTGGTCCGCGGTCGCGCACGTAGAAGTAGGGGAGGTGGACGACGGTGACGACCACCATCGCCCCGGCGGCCACCGCGAGCGCGAACAGCACCTGCCCGAGCGGGCCGCCCTGACCGCGGGCGATCATCGCGTCCGCGACCAGGAGCAGCCCGACCAGCACCACGGCGTACCCGAGGAGGTTCGCGCGCAGCAGGTCGGCGCGGACCTCGGCCCAGAACAGGCGGGCGGTGCGCTGTTCCCGGCTCACCGGATCGGTCTGCCAGCGGCGCAGTACGGCGTACATCGCGGCCGTGGCCGGGAAGGCGCCGAGGACTATGCCGCCGGCCAGCGTCGTGACGAGCCAGAGCAGGTTCAGCCAGGCCAGCCGCGCGACCCAGTCACAGGCCACCGCGACACTCGAGTTCACCCGGATCATCGAGTCACCCCTTCACCGCACCGGTCAGGATGCCCTTGCTGAAGTAGCGCTGGGCCCACGGGTAGAAGCACAGGATCGGCACGATCGCGAACACCATCGTGGCCGCCTGGATGTTCACCGGGTAGATCTGGTGTCCGTGCGACTGGATCTGCTGGAACGAGGCCGAGTCCGCGTCGCCGGCGATCAGCAGGTTGTACAGCACCAGCTGGATCGGGGCCAGCGACCGGTCCCGGAAGTAGATCAGCGGGACAAGGAACGAGTTCCAGATCTGCACCGCGTAGAAGATCGCGATGGTGGCGATCACCGGCCGGGACAGTGGCACGTAGATCCGCCACATCACCTGCAGGTCGTTGGCGCCGTCAACGAATGCCGACTCCTCCAGCTCGTCCGGGATGGTACGCAGGAACGAGATCGTGACGATCAGCAGGAACGTGCTGAACCCCCACGGGATCACCATCACCAGCCAGTTGTCGACGAAACCGAGCTTCTGGTTGACGATGTACGCCGGGACGATGCCCGCGTCGAAGATCCACGTGACGATGAACCCCATCAGGATCACACCGGCACCGGCCAGCCGCTTCTTCGACAGCGCGTACCCGGTGAGGAACGTGATCACGACCGAGAACGCCGTACCCGCGGCCGTGTACCAGGCGGAGTTGAGCACGCCGCGCAGGATGCCGAGCCGCGGCGTACTCAGGACGTAGCGGTAGGTCTCGATGTTCAGGCCCTTCGGCCAGCCGAACACATGGCCGGCGGCAACGAACCGGCCGTCGGACAGCGACACCGAGATGATGTAGAGGAACGGGTAGATGCACAGCAGCGCGATGACGACCAGGATCGTCGTGTTGACCGCGCCGAACGCGCTGAATCGGGATCGCTGGGAAGAGACAGCCATCAGAACAACCCCGAATCGTTGACCTTTTTGGCGGCCCGGTTGGCCGTCACGACCATCACGAGCGCGATCACGCCCTGGATCAGTCCGACCGCCGCGCCGTAGCTGTAGTTGGGGAAGCCGCGGGACGCGAACGCCTGCCGGTAGACGTAGGTCTGGATCACGTCCGCGGTCTCGTACACGCTCGGGTTGTACATCAGCAGGATCTTGTCCAGGTCGACCGTCAGTACCTGCCCGATCGCCAGGATCAGCATCACGATCATCATCGGCCGGATCGACGGCAGCGTGACGTGCCACATCTGCTTCCAGCGGCCGGCGCCGTCGATCTCGGCCGCCTCGTACAGCGCCGGCGAGATCGAGGCCATCGCCGCGATGTAGATGATCGTCCCGTAGCCGAAGGTCTGCCAGACGTTCATCCCGATGTACAGCGGCCGGAACCAGCCGGGTTCGGCGAAGAAGAAGATCGGATGCCCGCCGAACCCCTCGATCACCTTGTTCACCAGGCCGCCCTGCGGCGACAGCAAGGTGTAGAGGATGCTCACCAGCACCGCGGACGAGATGAAGTACGGCACGAAGCTGAGCGTCTGCACCGACTTCTTCAGCCACTTGTTGCGGACTTCGTTCAGGAACAGCGCGAACACGATCGGGATCGGGAACGCGAACAGCAAGGTGCCGAAGGCCAACAGCACCGTGTTCTTCACCAGCTTGAGGACGGCGGGATCGGTGAGGAACCGGTGGAACTGGTCGAACCCGACCCAGGTGCTCCCACTGATTCCCTGGAACGGGCTGTACTGCTGGAACGCGATCACCAGTGCACCGACCGGCGCGAACTTGAACACCACCAGGTGGATCAGGCCCGGAACCAGGATCAGGTACAGCAATTTGTCGCGGCGCAGCGACCGCCCGAGCCGGGCGAGTCGGCCGCGGCCACCGGCCGGCCGCCGGGAAGCGGCCGGCCGGGTGGACGGGCGGGTCAGTTCAGTCGTCGCCATCATCGACTCACTTGCTCGTCGCGGACCAGGCGGCGTTCTCGATGTCGTTCAGCTGCTGGTAGCCCTTCGCCTTCGCGTCGGCGACGAACTGGTCCCACTCGCTCATCGGGCGCTTGCCGTTGACGAACTTCGTCAGCTCGGCGAGCACGTACGGCTCCACCGCGGCCAGCAGGTCGGTCCGCTTCTTCAGCTGATCGGAGTCGTACTTGATCACCGGAGTGTCGGTCAGAGAGGTGTTGAAGTAGTCACCGGCGAAGGACTTCGTCTTCTTGTCCATCCACTGGTAGTACGCCTGGTTGTCCACCGGCGCCGGGAACGTGAGCCGGTCCTGCAGGAAGTTCCACGCCTTGGTGCCGGCCGGCTTGTTGCCCTCGACCGCGAAGTCCAGCGTGTATTGCGGCTTCCCGCCGACCACCTTGTACGACGTACCCTCGACGCCGAAGTGCATCGCGGTCTCGCCCTTCTCGGAGTACAGGTTGTCGACGAACTTCATGATCGCGTCGGCGTTCTTGGCCGACGAGCTGATCGCGAAGACGCGGTTCAGGTTCCACTGCTGGTTCGCCGGGACCTTGCCCTGGGCACCGGTCTGGGTCTTGAAGGCCGGCATCACGTCGATCGCGTACTTCGGGTCGTTCTTCGGGCCGCCGTTCTCCAGGAACCAGCTCGGCCGGGTGAAGAAGTCGTCCGACACGGTGCCGCGACCGGTCAGCATCTTGGTCTGCCAGCTGTCCTCGGTGTTCGCGCCGGCGATCCACTCGGGGTCCACCAGGCCCTCGGCGTACAGCTGGTGGTACCAGGTGATCATGTCCTTGAAGCCCGGCGCCAGCAGGTCGGTGTTGCCGAGCTTGTCGTCGTAGATGCCGTGGATCGTGCCGCTCTCGTCGGAGTGGAACGTCGCGTCGTACGCGTACGCCCAGCGCAGGAAGGCGTCCCGGCCGGTCAGCGGGAAGTAGTTCTTGGTGCTCGCGTACTTCTTCTTCAGCGCCCGCAGCGCGTCGGTGAGCTCCGCGGTCGTGGTCGGCGCCGTGGCGATCCCGGCGGCCTTCAGCATGTCGGACCGGTAGAACGTCACCGGCGAGATCCGCGGCGACTCGGCCGGCAGCCCGTAGATCTTCCCGTCCTTGGCGGTGATCAGCTGCTTGTACTTCGGGTGCGCGTCGATGTACTTCTGCAGGTTCGGCGCTTCCTTGGAGATCAGCGGCGCGAGGTCCTGGAACGCGCCCTGCTCGCCGTACACCTCGGTCTGCGAGATGTTCGCGATCACCGCGTCCTGCATCTTGCCCGAACTGAGCGCCAGGTCGAGCTGCTGGTAGTAGCCGTCCTCCGGCCCGCCGTCGATCGTCTCGACCTTCACACCGGACTGTTTCTCCAGCTCCGGCAGCCAGTTCAGGTCGTCGAGCCAGGCCTTGAAGCGGTCCGGCAGCCGATAGCTGAACTGGGTGTCGGAGCCGCCGCCCGACCCCTCGTCACTCTGACCGGAACAGGCGCCGGCGACCAGACCGATGGCTGCGACCGAGGCGAGAACACGGGCGAACCGGATCTTCCTCATGTGGGTACTCCTTCATGCTGGGAACACGCTGGGAACGTTTCAAAGGCAGGCGGGCACGCGGCGGCGGAGGTCACCCGACCCCGGCACCCGACGGCATTCCTGCCGTACCCCGATCACCTGCAGCTCGCTGAAGACTGTGCGGAGCACGCTACTGCGCGAACCGCGCGCTGTCTAGCGTTCCGCGCAGCCAGAATCCCAATTCCTGCTCATCTCGCGCAACTTCTCACCACGCCGTGCGCAACTCGCTCGCCCCGCACCCACCCGAAGCTCACTCTGCGCACCCCCGCGCAGCCATCCACAACCCCCACCCACCCCCTCTCAACTACCGGGAGGCCTCACCGGCCCTCGCTGACCCCGTCGTCCTGTCGATGGCCCGGCAGTCTGTCGCCGAGTCGTGAACCGCGGCTGCCGCTCCCCAACCACACCCCACGATTCGCGGTCCACCCCCACAACCACCCGCCACGACTCGACCCCCAGCACGCCAGCCCAGTCCGCGCCCGAGTCCGGGGCCGAGCAGGGGAAGGCGTGACGTTGAACAGGTAATAAGGGGTCCCCAGCCACCACTTCCTGTGCAACCAACCCGCGCTCGCCCCGTCCCGCGCGCACGTTCGCGAGGTCCGTTGCGCGTGCGACGTTTGCTCGCGGGCTCACTCGTGCGGGGGCGACCTCAGCTGTTCACGAGGGCGGCGTGTTTGCCGGTGGTCAGGGACTGGCCTTGGTCGATCATTTGTTCGGCGAGGCGGTCTACGGCTTGGGAGAAGGAGTCGGAGTTCTCGGGGTCCCAGTCGGACAGGTGGTTGAGGATCCAGACGCGGAAGGCGCCGACGAAGCGCTGGAACATCTCGAGGCCGAGGGTGGTGAAGCGGTAATGGCCGAGCGTCTCGGAGAGGTAGCCGTCGGCAACCAACTGGGTGGCGAGCGGTTCGAAGGCGCCGGGTGGGACGCGCAGGTCGCCGGTGATCTCGGCGAGGGTGGCGGAGCCGGACTCGGCGCCGCCGCGGAAGACGCGCATGATCATCCACGCCTCGGCGGCGCTGAGCGGGAGCCCGGATTCCGCCAGTACTTCGGGAGCGGGGTTCCGCTTGTGATGCCGGACAACGAGAGCCGCGAGCTTCTGCAGTTCGTGCTCGGAGTCGAACGACGACGGCGCCGCGAAGTTCTCGCCGACGTCGGCGGCCGCCATCCGGGCGGTGTCGCGCAGCGGGACCTCTTTCAGCAGCAACGCGGTCAGGAAACCCAGGGCCGCGACCGGCACTGCCCAGAGGAACACGACGTGCAGAGAGTCGGCGTACGCCGCGGTGACGACGGACCGTGCCGCGTCGGGGAGCGAGCGCACACCCGCGACGGTCGACGCCACTTTCGGATCGACCTGGGCGGTCTGGACCGCGACGCCAAGCTTCTCCGGCAACTGGTGAGCGTAGATCGAGCCGAAGACCGCCACGCCGAACGAACTGCCCATTGTGCGCAGGAAGCTCACCCCGGAGGTCGCGACCCCGAGGTCGGCGTAGTCGACGGTGCTCTGGACGACGACGGTCGGGACCGGCATGCAGAGCCCGACGCCCAGACCCAGGACGATCATGTACGCCGCGGTCACGACGTACGGCGTGGAGTTGTCGAGGAGCGAGAGCAAGAACAGCCCGACCCCGATCAACACGGTGCCGACGATCGGGAACAGCCGGTACCGGCCCGTCTTGCTGATGATCTGGCCGACCACCACGGACGCGACCAGCAATCCACACACCAGCGGCAGCATCTGCAACCCGGACTCGGTCGCCGACGCGCCGTGCACGAATTGCAGGTACGTCGGCAGATACGTGACCCCGCCGAGCATCGCGAACCCGATGATGAAGCTCATCACCGAGCACACCGTGAACACCCCGGACCGGAACAACCGCAGCGGCAGCAACGGCTCGGCGGCGCGTTGCTCGACGAGCACGAAGGCGACCAGTGCGACGATCGACCCGACCGCCATCGCGATGATCACCGTGGACGTCCAGGCGTACTCGTTCCCGCCCCACGTGGTCACCAGCGTCAATCCGGTCGCCGCGAGACCGATGAACAGGATCCCGAGATAGTCGATTTTCGGTCCGACCGCGGCCTTCACCGACGGAAGGGTGATCGAGGCAACGATCAGGACCAGGATGCCGAGCGGCAGGTTGACGTAGAACGCCCACCGCCAGCTCAGGTGGTCGACGAACAGCCCACCGAGCAGCGGGCCGGCGACCGTCGACACCCCGAACACGGACCCCATCACGCCCTGGTACCGGCCGCGTTCGGCCAGCGGTACGACGTCCGCGATCACCGCCATCGCGGTCACCATCAGACCGCCGGCGCCGAGACCCTGGATCGCGCGGGAACCGACCAGCCACAGCATCGAGTCGGCCATTCCGCAGAGCGCGGAGCCGGCCAGGAACAGCACGACACTGAGCAGGAACATCGGCTTGCGCCCGTACAGGTCGCCGAACTTCCCGATCAGCGCGGTCATGATCGTCTCGGCGAGCAGATATGACGTGACCACCCAGGACAGGTGGTTGGCGCCACCCAGGTCGCTGACGATGGTCGGCAGCGCGGTCGCGACGATGGTCTGGTCGAGGGCCGCGAGCAGCATTCCGAGCATGATCGCGACGACGACCGCGTTCCGGGTGCCGCGTCCGACTGGCTGAGCCTCGGTGTCCATGAGCCGAATGTAATCGTCCGGCCACGTTCCGCCACCCCAAAACCCCGCCAATCCGATCAAGAACCCCCAACCGCCCGGGCCAGACCCGCTCTGCCCGACCTTGTGCACGAGATCCGTGCGCGGACCGCGCCGACGTACGGACTGGGTGCACAAGGTGCGCTTGGGGCGCGGCGGTGGTGGGGGTCCGTAGGATGGGTGGGTGCCGTCGACATTGCCCGAGGGGGAGGTTGCGCCCCGGGACGGGGCGTTGCCGGAGACCGCTGTTCGCGAGGCCGGGTCGCGGCCGTTGGGCTTCTATCTGCATGTCCCGTTCTGCGCGTCGCGGTGCGGGTACTGCGACTTCAACACTTACACCGCCAAGGAGCTGGGCGGCGGCGGTTCGCAGGCGTCGTACGCCGACACCGCGGTCGCCGAGGTCCGTCAGGCGCGCCGTGTGCTCGGAGATCTGGATCGGCCGGTCGACACGGTGTTCTTCGGTGGCGGTACGCCGACCCTCCTGCCGGCGGCGGATCTCGGGAAGATGCTCGCCGCCGTGCGCGACGAGTTCGGTCTCGCGCCCGGCGCGGAGGTGACGACCGAGGCGAATCCCGAGTCGGTGGACCCGGCGTACCTCGAGGCGTTGCTGGCGGCGGGGTTCACACGGGTGAGTTTCGGGATGCAGAGCGCGTCGTCGCACGTACTGAAGATCCTCGATCGGCAGCACACTCCGGGGCGCGCGTTGCAGGCGGTGAAGGAGGCGGCCGCGGCCGGCTTCGAGCACGTGAACCTCGACCTGATCTACGGAACCCCGGGCGAGACGCTCGACGACTGGCGGGCGTCGCTCGAGTCGGCGTTGTCGGTGCAGCCGGATCACGTCAGCGCGTACGCACTGATCGTCGAGGACGGGACGCAGCTCGCGCGGCGGATCCGGCGTGGCGAGCTGCCGATGCCGGACGACGACGATCTCGCGGACAAGTACGTGCTGGCCGACGAACTGCTGACGGCCGAGGGGCTGCGGTGGTACGAGGTGTCCAACTGGGCGCGGACCGACGCGGCGCGCTGCCGGCACAACGAGCTGTACTGGCGCGGCGACACCTGGTGGGGGATCGGGCCGGGCGCGCACAGCCACGTCGGCGGGATCCGCTGGTGGAACGTGAAGCACCCGAGCGCGTACGCCGAGCGCATCGGCGCCGGCGAGAGTCCGGCGTACGCCCGCGAGACCCTCGACGAGGAGACGCGCCGGATCGAGCGAGTGCTGCTCGAGGTGCGACTGTCAGCCGGCCTCCCGCTCGAGGTGCTGGACGAGGCGGGTCGAGCGGCGGTCGCCGAGGTCGTGGCGCAGGGGTTGGCGGTGCTGGTCGGGGAGCGGTTGGTGCTGACCGATCGCGGGCGCTTGCTGGCGGATGCGGTAGTCCGCGACCTGCTGCCGTAATTGATCAGAACTGATCACAGTGACCTGTTGACGACGGTTGCGAGCAGACGGCAGGCTGTGCGGTAAGCGTTTACTATCCTTCTCGAGGAGTCGCGATGCCGCCCTTCATTCGTCGTCGACTGGTGCTTCAGGCCGGGCTCGCCGCCGGTGCGCTCAGTGCGATCGGCCTGCCGGCCAGAGCCTTCGCCGAGGACGAGTTCGACGTCCTCCGGGCGCGCTGGGCCGAGCTGAACACCGGCGGCGCGATCGACGCCACGGACAGCGCGTACGCCGCTGCGCTCAGCGCGCTCAGTGAGCAGGCGCAGGGCTTCGCCGACACGCTGATCACGGCGGCGGACCGGACCGCGCTCTGGCCGGATCTCCCACTCAGCGCGGCGAGCGGCAACTTCTCGATCAGCTACACGCGGTTGAAGACGATCGCGCTGGCCCGCGCGACCAGCGGTACCACGCTGACCGACGTCGGCGACGAGCTGGGCAGCGCGCTCGACTTCCTGAATGCCAAGAGCTTCAACGAGACGCTCAAGGAGACCGGGAACTGGTGGTTCTGGGAGATCGGCGCACCGCGCGCCCTCCTCGATACGTGCATCCTCGCGTACGACGTACTCTCCGCCGATCAGATCACGGCGTACCTGAAGGCCGTCGACCACTTCGTGCCGAACCCGAACCGCCGGACCAACTCGCCGTCGCTGCGCGAGACCGGAGCGAACCGGGTCGACAAGGCCCTGATCGTCGCGCTCCGCGGGATCGTCGGAAAGTCCGCCGACAGACTCGCCACCGCCCGCGACGCGCTCAGTGATGTCGCCGAGGCCGGCAAGAACAGCGTCTTCACCTATGTCACGAGCGGCGACGGCTTCTACCGGGACGGCTCCTTCATCCAGCACGGCAACCTCGCGTACGTCGGGACGTACGGCAACGTCGCGCTCGGCGGGGTCGCGAACCTGATCGCGCTGCTCGGTGGCTCGACCTGGGAGATCACCGACCCGAGACGCGCCGTACTGCTGGATGCGGTCGAGGCGAGCTTCGCGCCGTTCATGACCGACGGTCTGATGATGGACTGCGTCTCCGGCCGGGCGATCTCCCGCGAGAAGGCGGGCGACCACCGCAACGGGCACGGCACTACCTCGACCGTACTGTTGCTCGCCGGCGGAGTCGCCGAGCCGTACGCCTCGTGGTACAAGGCGCTGGCCAAGGGCTGGATCACGCGCGACCGTCTGAACGACTACCTGCCCGGCGCGTCGATTCCGGAGATCTCGCGTGCGAAGGCGCTCCTCGCCGACGCGGCCGTCAGCCCGGCGCCCGCGACGCCGCAGCACTTCCAGTTCTACAACCAGGACCGCGTCGTGCACCGCCGCCCGGGCTGGACGTTCGCGATCGCGATGTCGTCGAAGCGGATGGCGCGGTACGAGTGGGGCAACGGCGAGAACCTGCGCGGCTGGTACGTCGGCGACGGCATGACCTACCTGTACTCGGACGACCAGGACCAGTTCTACGACGCGTACTGGCCGACGGTCGACGCCCAACGCCTGCCTGGTACGACGGTGAGCACGAAACCACGCGACCCCGGTGGCAATGGCGCGGGCACCGGCACCGTCGCGGCGTACGCCGAGTGGGTCGGCGGAGCGTCGTACAACACGATCGCCGGTGCCGTCGGCATGCACCTGATCAACTACGACAAGACCTTGCAGGCGCGGAAGTCCTGGTTCTGCTTGCGTGACTCGGTCGTTGCCCTCGGCGCCGGGATCGTCGGCACCGACGGCTATCCGGTGGAGACAATTGTCGACAACCGGAACCTGCACGAGAACGGCGCCGCGGCACTGCTCGTCGACGGCCGGACGGCGAGTGGGACGTACGACGATCCGCGGTGGGCCCATCTGGAGGGTGTCGCGGGCTACGTGTTCCCGCAGGGCGGGCGCGTTCGGACCGAGAGGGAAGACCGCACCGGGTCCTGGTCGGAGATCAACATCGGTAACGACACGGCCGGTTCGACGACGCCGTACACGCGGCGATACGCGAAGCTGATCGTCGAGCATGGCACCGCGACCGGCGGCTACGCCTACGTCCTGTTGCCTGGAGCAACCAGTCGGGAGACCGCCGAGCGCGCTGCGGACCCGGGGATGAGCATCCTCGCGAATACCGCGGCTGTGCAGGCGATTCGCTCGCATCGCGACCAGCTGACGCTGGCGAACTTCTGGACCGCGGGACAGGTCGGAGAGCTCACCGTCGACGGCCCGGCGTCCGTCGTGGTGGGCAGGGACGGCCGAACGACGACTGTCGCGGTGTCGGATCCGAGCCGCACGGTCCAGACGCTGAGGCTGGTCGTCGACAATCCGATCCGTGAGGTTGTCTCCAAGGACGACAGCGTGACGGTGGTCGCCACCGGCAAGCAGTTGGTGCTCGACTTCGCCGTCGGTGGTACTCGAGGAGCGACGCACACCGCGTCTTTCCACTGAGTTCCGCCCATAGATTTCCGCAAGCAACCGGGGCCGGCGAGCAGCGCCGGCCGGGTCGCCGGGTGCTGGCAGTTCAACCAGGAGGTTGTTCGATGATGCCGCACGCCCGCCCCACAGAGTTCCCAAGGCGGTTCACCCGACGCAGTGTCCTTCAGATCACCGGTGCCGGTCTCGCGCTGGCCGCCGTACCCGCCGTACCCGCGATGGCCAGTACACAGGCACTCGGGGCCAACACCCTCACGATTCCCGCGCTACCGTCCGCGCGCACAACCGAGCTCGATCGCACGCAGAACTCGCTGAGCGCCAGCGAGCTGCGGTCGACCGGCTTCTACCTACCCGCCGCGACGGCGCTCACCGTCGTCGTTCACCAGGGCAGTCTGCTCCCGACGCTCGTGATCGGCGCACCGGACGCCGACGCGCGCGCGGAGTTCAAGTCGTCCCGCGAGTACCCGCTCCAACTCGGCCGCAACACGATCACGGACGCCGGCGGTGGCGTCGTCTACCTCAAGCTGATCGGCGATTCCGGCCAGGCGAAGGTGACAATCGGCGAGCAGGCACAGCCGATGCCGTACTTCGTCCTCGGTTACACCGGTGACGCCGATTTCCAGCGCCAGCTCGACGAGCGCACCACGCCGTACGTCGAGTTCGTCTCGCCGCACGCGATGATCACCGTCGAGCGGGCGTCGGCCCTGGCGTACCGGAACGAGAACCACACCGACCTGCTGTCCACCTACGAGGACGTCATCCGGATCGAGGACGCCACCAGCGGGTACGACGGGTCGGCGCCGGAGCATGCCCGGTTGGTGCACCGGTACCACTTCGTCGGGTACCCGTCCGCGATCACCGGGGTCGGTGCGTACGCGACCCACGGCCACATGTCGTTCCCGCCGCCGATCCAGGACCGGTTGCTCACCGTCGAAGGGCTGCGGATGCGCGGCTGGGGTGTCTACCACGAGCTTGGGCACCAGCATCAGCAGATCACCTACAAACCCAGCTCGTTGACCGAGGTGACGGTCAACATCTACTCGCTCGCGGTCAACGCCGTCTTCGCGACGAAGTACGGCCAGCAGCCGCGGCTGCACGCGCCGGACGCGAAGACCGGTCTCACCCCGTGGCAGAGCGCGCCCGGCAAGCTGCGCTCGCCGGGCGTCACCTACGGTACGTCGTTCGACGCGTACGAGAAGCTGGTGATGTTCGAGCAGCTCCGGCTGGCGTTCGGCGATTCCTTCTGGCCGAACCTGCACAAGCTCGTCCGCGTCGAACGCCCGTACGCGAGCGACTACACCGACGAGGTACTCCGGCTACGCAACCTCGTCGTACTGTGCAGCCGGACAGCCGGGCACGACCTGAGCGACTTCTTCCGCGCCTGGGGTGTGCCCGTCGACGCCGAGGCGATCGCTGAGCTCGCGGCGTTGCAGCTGACGCCGCCGACTGTCGACCCGTCGACAATCCGCGAGTAGGACAACAAGACGAAGGCACCCACCGGGTCGAGGTGGGTGCCTTCGTCGTACGGGGTGAGCTCAGTCGCGAAGGAAGAGCTCGATCACGCAGCTGTCGACCTCGGGCGCGCGGTTCGGCAGCTTGAGGGTCAGCGTGTTGTCCGGCAGGCCCGCCAGGTAGGTGTGCCCAGGCGCCGACGGATCGACGGTGACCCGCTTGACCTCCGACGCGTCATGCAGGAACTGCGCGTACTCGACCCGGTCACCGAGCCCCGGCAGATGCAGATGTCCCATCGGCCAGGCGAAGATGTGCAGGTACAGCCGCCGTCCGTTCTGCGTGTAGCGGCAGTCGGCCGGCGGAACGTAGGAACTGGGGCCGCACTCGCGCACCGACCGTTCGTGCAGGCGCATCCAGTCGCCGATGCCGGCGAGCACGTCGAGGGCCCTCGGCTCCCAGGCACCGCGGCCGTTCGGGCCGACGTTCAGCAGCATGTTGCCGCCCTTCGAGACCGCGTCGACGAGCATCCGGATCAGCAGCGCCGGCGACTTCCAGTCGTGGTTGTCACGGTGGTAGCCCCAGCTGCCGTTGAGCGTGTGGCAGGCTTCCCACGGCACCTGCGTACCGTTGCCGGCCGCAACTTCGTTCCCCGGCGGCTGCACCTGCTCGGGCGTGGTGAAGTCGCCCGAGCCGAGCCCCAGTCGATTGTTGACCAGGATCCCCGGCTGCAGCTCGCGGACCATGGCCAGCAGCTCGGCCGACCGCCACTCGTCCGGACCCTTCGCGTTGAACCCGCGGTCGGCGTACGAGAAGTCGAACCACATCACGTCGATCTTCCCGTACTCCGTGAGCAGCTCACGGACCTGTCCGTGCAGGTAGTCCGCGTACTTCGAGACGTCGCGGTCCGCCGTACGGTCGATGAAGTCGACGTCCTTGCGCTGCGGGTGGTACAGGTCGACCGGGAACTCCGGATGGTGCCAGTCGAGCAGCGAGTGATAGAGCCCGATCCGGAAACCACGCTCCCGGAACGCGTCGACCATCGGCGCGAGCAGGTCCTTGCCCCACGGTGTGTGCGGCGCGGAGTAGTCGGTCAGCTTGGTGTCCCACAGGCAGAACCCGTCGTGGTGCTTCGTGGTGATCACCAGGTAGCGCATCCCGGCGTTCCAGGCGTCGTCGGCCCAGCGCACCGGGTCGTACAGGTCCGGCGAGAAGTGGTCGAAGTACGGCTGGTAGTCGGCGTCGGTGAGCTGCTCGTACGACTTCACCCACTCGTGCCGCGCCGCGGCCGCGTAGATGCCCCAGTGCACGAACAGCCCGAACCGCGCCTCGGTCAGCCAGCTCATCGCGGCGTCGCACCACCCAGCGCCGACTCGAACTCGCCACGGATCTTGTCGCCGCCGTCCTTCTTCCACTTCGCCAGCGCCGCGTCGAAGGCGCTGATCGGCTTCCGCCCGGCGATCACATCGTTACGTACGTCGCTCAGCGCCTGCCCGATGTCACTCCCGGACTTGTCGTTCGTCGGCGAGATCAGCGAGGCGGTCGGGTCCTTCACGACCATACCGATCAGCTTGGTGAGATCCTCGTGCGCGCGGTCGACGTACGTCGGGGACTGGGCGTTGTAGAGCGCCTGCGGCGGGGCGGTGATGTACTTCCACGGCACGGTCATCTCGGCCTCGCCCTTGCTGGTCAGCGTCGGGTTGCCCTGCGCGTCGCGGGTGAAGTCGACGCCTTCGACGCCGTAGCTGAGCAGCAGGTTCTCGGTGCTGCCGAACGGGGCGGCGAAGAAGTTCGCGACGTTGAGCAGTTCCTTCGCCCGTGCGTCGCCGGACTTCTTCATCAGCGTGTAGGCGAACAGGATGTTGTCCGACCAGGTGTTCGCCTTGCCACCCTTCGGCGCCATCGGCACGAACGCCCGCGGGTCGTTCTTCGGGTCCAGGCGGGACATGTCCTTGACGTAGCCGGAGTACGCCGGGAAGCCGTCGTACACGAGAGCGCCCTTGCCGGAGCGGAACGCGTTCTTCCGGGCGGTGCCGTCGATGCCGTCCGAGCCGGGAACGAGTACGCCGGCCTTGACCAGGTTCACGGCGTACTCGAGGGCGGCCTTGTACTCCTCGGTCTCGAAGCTCTTCACCAGCTTGCCGTTGTCCTGCTTCCAGCCGTACGGGACGCCGAACATCTGCTGGACCATCGTGAAGAACGTGTTGCCCTTGGAGTTCACGATCGCCCACTGGCCCTGCTGCGGCTTGGTCAGCTCCTTGCAGGCTGCCAGGAAATCCTCCGCGGTGGCCGGGTACTCGATACCGGCGGCATCGAACAGCCGCTTGTTGTAGAAGCCGGCGCCGCCGGTGATGCTGCGCGGGATCGGCAGCCCGTAGATCTTGTCCTGGACCACGCAGGCCTGCCAGATCACCTGCGGGATGTTCGCCAGGTTCGGGTAGTCCTTCACCTTGTCACCGGACAGGTACGGCGTCAGGTCGGTGCACTTCGCCGACAAGAAGGCCGGGAGATTGTTGACAAGGCTCGAATCGGACAACAGGACGAGGTCCGGCAGCTCGTTGGCGGCCAGCACCGTCTGGAACTTCGTCGCCCAGTCGCTGTCCGGCACGATCGTCAGGTTCAGCGTGCCGCCGAGCTGCTTCTCGACCGCCTGCCAGGCAGCGTTCTTCTCCTTGGCCGGCGGCAGCGGGTCGAAGATGTCGGTCATCACGCTCACCGTGCCGCCGGACAGTGGCGGCGACTTCACCGTGGTGACGAGATCCTTCGGGTACGTCCGGTACCCCGGCGGTACGCCGTCCGCGGTGCCGGCCAGATCCGGTTTCGGGCCCTCGAAGGCGACGTACGTCGGCAGCGTCACCGAAGAGGCGCGCGCGGGGCCGGACGCCGTACTGCCGTTGCTGCAGGCAACCAGCGCCGGGACACCGGTGGCGCTCATCACGGCGACACCTACGGCGCTCCGCAGGAAGCTGCGGCGACTGAGTGGTGGGGTGGTCACGGTCTTTCTCCTAACCCTTGATGGCGCCGGTGAGTACGCCCTTGGTGAAGTAGCGCTGCAGGAACGGGTAGACGCAGAGGATCGGCACGAGCGCCACGACGACGACCGCCATCTGCACGGCCTGGATCGACGCCACCGCCTCGCCGGGCGACTCGGTGCCGCCGCCGACCGGCTGGCCCTGCAGGACGTAGAGGCGAAGGACGAGCGGCAGCGGCCACTTGCCGGTGTCGCTCAGGTAGAGCAGTGCGTTGAAGAACGCGTTCCAGTGGCTGACGGCGTAGAACAGTGCGACGACCGCGAGCACTGCCTTCGACAGCGGCAGCACGACCCGGATCAGGATCGCGAAGTCGCCGGCGCCGTCGATCCGGGCGCTGTCCAGCAGTTCCGCCGGGATGTTCTGGAAGAAGTTGCGCAGGACCAGGAAGTTGAAGGCGCTGACCAGGCCCGGGACGATCAGCGACGCGTACGAGTTGTACATCCCGAGCGCCTTGACCAGCAGGAAGTTCGGGATGATCCCGGCGCCGAACAACATGGTGAACAGGACCGCCGTCAGCACGAAGCGTCCGCCGACGATCGGGCGGCTCAGCCCGTACGCGAGCGCGATCGTGACGACCAGGTTGAGCGCCGTACCGACGACGGTGATGACCGCGCTGACCAGCAGCGCGTGACTGACCACACCACCGGCGAAGATCGTCCGGTACGCCGCCAGCGTCGGCTCGCTCGGGAACAGGGGGATGATGCCGCCGCGCCGGGTGATCTCGGACTCGCCGGCCAGGCTGGTCGCCAGGATGTTGACGAACGGATAGAGCACCAGCAGGCAGACGACCGCGATCACCACACCCTTGAGTGCGAGTCCGGCCTTGGTCGGCGCCTCCATCCACGGCGGCCGCTGCGAGGACTTCATCTGCTGTAGATCCCTTCGTGGCCGAAGCGGTGGGCGAGCTTGTTCGCGCCGAGGATGAGCACCAGGCCGATCACGCCCTTGACCAGACCGACCGCGGCCGCCGGACCCCACTGGCCGTCGAGGACGCCGTGGAAGTAGACATAGGTGTCGAGGACCTCGGCCGCGTCGGCGCCGACGGCGTCGCGCTGCAGCAGGATCTGCTCGAAGCCGACCGAGAGAATGCTGCCCAGGTTGAGAATGAGCAGCAGCAAGGTGACCGGCACGATGCCCGGCAGGGTGACGTGCCACAGGCGCCGCCAGCGGTCCGCGCCGTCGATCGCCGCTGCTTCGTAGTGCTCGGTCTCGATGTTCAGGAGCGCGGCGAGATAGATGATCGTGCCCCAGCCGGCGTCCTTCCAGATCAGCTGCAACGTGACCAGCCACGGGAAGAAACCCGAGCTCGTCATCAGGTCGACGCGGGGCAGGCCGAGGTCGCCGAGGAGTTGGGGGAGGAGGCCGGTGCCGCCGATCAGCTGCTGGCTGATCGAGATCAGGATCACCCAGCCGATGAAGTGCGGGAGGTAGACGACGCTCTGCACGAACCGCCTGATCTTCGGGCTGACGATGCTGTTCAGCAACAGGGCCAGTCCGATCGGCGCGGGAAAGAACAGCACGAGCTGGAGTACGGCGAACTTCAACGTGTTGAGCAGTGCGCGGTAGAAGTCCGGCTCGGCGAACACGGAGAAGTTGCCGAAGCCGACCCACGGACTCTCCTTGAACCCGAGGTACGGCTGGTAGTCCTGGAAGACGATCACGTTGCCCAGCAGTGGCACGTAGTGGAACACCACGAAGAACAGGAAGCCGGGCAGCACCAGCAGCAGCATCACGCGGTCCCGCCGCAGCCTCGCCAACAGCCCGCCGCCGGGCTTGGCCGGACGGGCGGCTCGGCGGCCGGAGCGGCTCGCGGCGCGGTTCGGTGCGCGGCCGGCGGGGCGGCTGACGCGGTGCATGGTGCACCTCCTGATAGTAAACGGTTGCTATCCCGGGTGGCAGTAACCATGAAACGTTCACTGCCTTGCTGTCAAGGACTTGGGGAAGATGTCTTGACCGTTGGCCGTCGAGCTGCCTACGGTTTCTAGTAACCGTTTACTAGGAGTGATCCGTGCCGAATCCTGACACCGACCCGGGCAGCAGTCCGCGGTTGCGCACGCTCGTGGCGATGCCCGCGGAGACCTGGTCGGAGGTGTTCACCCCGGCAGCCCGGGATCGCCTGGCGGCAGTCGCAGACCTGCTCGGCCTCGACAGCGACAGGACAGGCGGCGACCCGGCCGACGGCGACGTGGCTGACAGGGACGCGAGCGGCGGGGACGGGACCGGCGGGGACGCGAGCGGCGGGGACGCGACCGGTGGGGACGCGAGCGGTGGGGACGCGAGCGGCGGGGATGCGACCGGCGGGGATGCGACCGGTGGGGGTGGGGCGGATGGCGATGCGGTCGGCGACAGGCGCGGCGGCGGTCGGCCGCGGTTGGTGTCGTCGTTCGCGGACGTGGCCGGCGAGTTGGCCGCGGCCGAGGTGTTGCTGACCGGGTGGGGCTGCCCGCGGATCACCCCCGACGTACTCGACGCGGCCCCGAAGCTGCGGGCGATCGTGCACGCGGCCGGGACGATCAAGACGTTCGTCGACCCCACCGTGTTCGACCGCGGGATCGAGGTCTCGTCGGCGGCCGCGGCGAACGCGATCCCGGTCGCCGAGTTCACGCTGGCGGCGATCGTGCTGGCGGGCAAGCGCGCCTTCCGGCACCGCGACTGGTTCCGGACGTCCGGCGCGAAACGGCCGTTGCCCGGAGCCCCGATCCTCGGATCACTCGGTACGACGGTCGGCGTGCTCGGCGCATCGCGGATCGGCCGCCTGGTGCTCGAGCGGTTGCGGGACCTCGACGTCACGGTGCTGGTGAGTGACCCGTACCTGAGCCCCTCGGAGGCGGCCGCCCTCGGCGCCGAGTGGTGCGATCTGCCGACTCTCTTCGCCTCGAGCAACGTCGTCACTGTGCACGCGCCGTTGCTGCCCGAGACCGAAGGTTTGGTGTCGGCGGAGTTGCTCGCGTCGATGCCCGACGGTGGCGTGCTGATCAACACGGCCCGGGGTGGGTTGGTGGATCACGTCGCGCTGGAGCGTGAATGCGTGTCCGGCCGGCTGGACGCCGTACTCGATGTCACCGATCCGGAGCCGCTGCCGCTGGACTCGCCGTTGCTGCACGCGCCGAACGTCTTCGTCACCCCGCACATAGCAGGTGCCATGGGCAACGAAACCACGCGCCTCGGCGATGCCGCCGTCGCCGAGGTCGAGCGCCTCGCCGCCGGCCACCCGCTGTCCCACGGCATCACCCGCGACGACCTCGGCCGCATCGCATGACCCACCTGCATGGCGTGAACCACTTGCATGGCGTGACCCACCTGCACGGCGTGACCCACCTACATGGCGTGACCCACCTACATGGCGTGACCCGCCTGCATGGAGTGAGCCGCCTGCACGTCGTGAACCGCCGACGTCGCACCAACCACCCGCGGTGCACGAACCACCCGCGGTGCACGAACCGCCCGCGGTGCACGAACCGCCCGCGGTGCACGAATCGCCCGCGGTGCACGAACCGCCCGCGGAGCACGAACCACCCGCATCACATGAACCGTCCGCCGACCGAGCACCCGCCTGCCCCGGCCCGCACCCACCACCCGCGCGGCACTCATCACCCGCGCGGCGCTGGCCGTCCGTGTGGCGCTGGTCGTCCGTGTGGCGCTGGTCGTCCGTGTGGCGCTGGTCGTCCGTGTGGCGCTGGTCGTCCGTGTGGCGCTCACCGTCCGTGTGGCGCGCGGTTCGTCGCCGCACGAGGAGGGGTTATCCCCTCGTGTCGGGGGTTCTGCCGTCGTATACCAGCGGACAACCCCCAATTGGAGGGGATAACCCCTCGCGCGGCGCAGGCGGGAAGGCAGGGTGGCCTGGGGGATCGGGTGGATCGGGTGGTTTGGGTGGTTTGGGTGGTTTGGGTGGTTTGGGTGTGGAGGGGGGACGTATGAGTGGCGGGTTGCGGTTGCCGGCGCCGGATCGGGTGTTGTCTTCGCGGACGGGGTACACGCGGGAGACCTGGCTGGCGGTGGCTGATCAGCTGCTCGGCTCGTTGGTGCCCTGGTTCACCGACAACGGCGCGCAGGTGCGCTTGCCGGGGCGCGGGAGTTGGTCGGGCGCGGACTGTGACGGGTTGGAGGGGTTCGCGCGGTCGTTCCTGCTGGCTGCGTTCCGGATCGCTGCCGGCGATGCCGAGGAGCGATTGATCGAGCGGTACGCGCGGGGACTCGTGGCCGGTGCGGCGGGGGACTGGCCGCGGTTGACGCCGTGCTCGCAGCAGATGGTCGAGGCGGCGGCGATCGCGGTCGGGCTGCACGAGTCCCGCGCGTGGCTGTGGGACCGGTTGGACGATCGCGAGCAGACGCACGTGGTCGACTGGCTGAGCGGGTTCGTCGGATCGCGGACGTGGGACAACAACTGGCGGCTGTTCCAGGTGGTCGGCGAGCAGTTCCTCGCGTCGGTCGGAGCGCCGTACTCCCAAGATGACATCGACGCCGGTCTCGACCGCATCGAGGACTGGTATGTCGGCGACGGGTGGTACTCCGACGGCCCCGGCCAGAACTTCGACCACTACATCGGTTGGGCGATGCACCTCTACCCGGGCCTGTGGACCCGCATGGCCGGTCCGTCGGCCGACGGACGGCTCGCGATCTATCGCGAGCGCCTGCACCGATTCCTCGAAGACGCGGTCCACCTCACCGGTACGGATGGCGCGCCGATCCACTTCGGTCGTTCACTCTGCTACCGGATGGCCACCGCGGCGCCGTACTGGATGGGCGCGCTCCTCGACGCCACCCCGCTGACCCCGGGGCAGACCCGACGGCTGTGCTCCGGCACTCTCCGCCACTTCATCGACCACGGCGTCCCCGACGAGCGTGGTCTGCTGACACTCGGCTGGCATCACCATTTCCTGCCGACGACGCAGCCGTACTCCGGCCCGGGTTCGCCGTACTGGGCCTCGAAAGGTTTCCTCGGACTGCTCCTCCCCGCCGATCACGCGATCTGGACCGATCGCGAGGCGGCGCTCCCGCTGGACGACCACGACCAGGTCCGCCCGATGCCGGCGCCGGGTTTCCTCATCCAATCCACCCAGCACGACGGTCTGGTTCGCCTCCTCAACCACGGAAGCGACCACAACGCCGAAGGCGACGCCCACTACAGCCGCCTGGCGTACTCGACCCGCACCGGCCCTGAACTCACCGACGACGCAATCGACAACACCATCACGACCGGCGAGCGAAGGAGTATCCAGCGGATTGCCGTCACGGACCGGTCGGCGGCCTCGTGGTGGGAGGCGGGGGATGCGCGGATCGAGGTGGCTGGTGTCGTGCACGGCAGGATCGAGGTCCGGTGTGTGCTCGTCGACGGTGCGGAAGGAATCGTGCGGCACGGCGGGTATGCGGTGGCGGGTGAGGACCTGCCGGAAGCGGTGGTGGACGACGTCTGGGCGCAGGCGACCCGCGTCGATCGCCTGACGAGTGTGATGGTCGGCCTGCACGGGTATCACCGGGCCGACGTACGCCGTGGGCTCGACACGAACGCGTTCGGTCCGCACTCCGCCACGCCGTACCTCGAGGCTCAGCACCACGGAGAAGGTCCGCAGGTGCTGGTCTCCGCGGTGGTACTGTCCGGCGACACGGTCTGGCCGAAGGCGCTGGCCGAGAGCATCGTCGTGACGGTGGACGGGCCGCGCGTCACCCTCCGGTTCGCCGACGGTACGACGGCCGACGTACAGCTGGGTGAGGAGGTGGGTGATGGCGGATCCGCCCCGGTCGCGAGCGCGCCGGCGTGATCCCGAGGCCGCGCGGACGATCCGCGACGTCGCCGCCCGGGCCGGTGTCTCCACCGCGACCGTCTCCCGCGTTGTCAACGGCAACTATCCGGTCGCCGCCTCGACCCGTGCGGCGGTCGAACGCGCCATGCGGGACCTCGGGTACGTCGCCAACGCGCACGCCCGCGCGCTGGCCGGCTCCACCACCCGCGTGGTCGGCATCGTGGTCAGCGAGATCGTCGACCCGTTCTTCGCCTACATCGCGCGCGGCGTGCAGGCCGAGGCACTCGCCTCCGGCCGGCTCTGCCTGGTCTGCTCGACCCAGGGCGGCGAGTCCGCCGAGCTGCGGTTCGTCGACCTGCTGCTCGAGCAGCGCGCCGACGCGGTGATCCTGGTCGGCGGCGCGGTCGAGGACAAGGAGTACTTCGCCGCGGTCGGCCAGCGTGCCCGCCAGCTCGCGAGCAGCGGTTCGAGCCTGGTCCTCTGCGGCCGGCCGGGGCTGGAGACCGGCGTCCCGGCGTACGCGGTGGAGTACGACAACATCGGCGGTGCCGCGGCGATCACCGATCTGCTGCTGAGCGCCGGGCACACCAAGATCCTGTACCTCGGCGGCCCGACCTTGCTCTCCACCACGACCGCCCGGTTGCAGGGGTTCCGGCAGGCCTTCGCCGCCCGCAAGCTCGAGCACGACCCGGCCCTGGTCCGCACCGGCGCGTTCGGTCGCCAGTGGGGGTACGAGCAGACGCTGCGGGCGCTCGACGACGGGCTCGACTTCACCGCCATCTTCGCCGCCAACGACATCGTCGCCGCCGGCGCGTACGTCGCCCTGCGCGAGCGCGGCCTGCGGATCCCCGAGGACATCTCGGTCGCCGGGTACGACGACGTACCCGTGGCGACCGAACTGCAGCCGGCGCTGACCACCGTCCGGGTACCGCTCGAGGAGCTCGGGCGGGCCGCCGTACGGGCCGGGCTGGCCGGGCAGGAGCCGAGCGCGGACCCGTTCGCGCACCAGCAGCCGATGACGACGCTCGGGACCGTCGTCGTGGTCCGGGACTCCGTCGGGCCGCCGGCCTCGCGGTGATCACTCACAGCTAACTCCCAGGATCTACCGCCCTCGGTGATCGGGGCGATTCACAGCGTGATCAGCGGTGACACTATGTCAGGACCATCTGGGTCTGGTGTCTCAGCGTGACGGCAGAGTGCTTGACATACCCAGTGGGGACGTCTGAGACTCAGCTCACTTTCGCGATCCGAGAGCGCTCTCAACCCCTCACGTCTCCAGGGAGCCTGAACCATGCGGCCCAGCGTCCGCTATCGCCCCGTAGCCGGACTGCTCGGCTGTGCCGCGATCCTGCTCGCCACTGCCTGCGGCGGTTCCGGCGCCGACGGTGCCAGCGGTGCCGGTAGAGCCGGCGACCAGCCGCAGATCGAGCTGACCATCGCCACCTTCAACGAGTTCGGGTACGACGACCTGTACGCGGAGTACGAGGCCCAGCACCCGAACATCAAGATCGTGGAGCACCACGCCAACACCGTCGACGACCACGTCAAGAACCTGGACGCAAACCTCGCGTCCGGGGCCGGTCTGGCCGACATCGAGGCGATGGAGGTCAGCTGGATCTACAAGTACCTGGCCAAGGCCGACAAGTTCGTCGACCTGCGTCAGTACGGCGGGGACGACCTGCAGAGCCGCTGGCTGGACTGGAAGGTCGCCGGCGCGACCACGGCGGACGGAAAGATCATCGGCTACGGGACGGACATCGGGCCGGAAGCGATCTGCTACCGGCGCGACCTGTTCGCGAAGGCCGGGCTGCCGACCGACCGGGCCGCGGTGGCGAAGCTCTTCCAGGACTGGCCGTCCTACTTCGCCGCCGGGCGGAAGTTCAAGCAGAAGGTGCCCGGCTCGGCGTGGTACGACTCCGCGGTGCTGACCTGGGAAGCGATGCGCAACCAGCTGATCCAGGCGTACTACTCGAACCAGGACCGCTTCCTCGGCGACGAGAACCCGCTGCTCAGGAAGACCTGGGACCAGGTGGTGGCGGGCAGCAAGGACGGCCTGTCGGCGCGGCTGCCGGCCTGGAGCGACGCCTGGAACGCCGCCTTCCGGACCGACAAGTTCGCGACCATGGCCTGCCCGGGCTGGCTGCTCGGTGTCATCCAGGACAACGCGGGCAACTACGGCAAGGGCAAGTGGGACGTCGCGGACGTGTTCCCCGGCGGCGGCGGGAACTGGGGCGGCTCGTACCTGACCGTGCCGGTGCAGTCGCCCGAGCCCGAGGAGGCCGCGAAGCTCGCCGCCTGGCTGACCGCGCCGGAGCAGCAGGTCAAGGTGTTCAAGAAGGTCGGCTCGTTCCCGTCCACGCTGGACGCGTACGACGACCCGCAGGTCAAGGCGCAGGTCAACGCGTACTTCAACAACGCGCCGGTCGGGAAGATCTTCATCGACCGGGCCCGGAACGTGATCCTCAAGCAGCACAAGGGTCCGCGCGACGGCGAGATCAACCAGATCTTCAGCGCGGCGCTCGCCCGGGTCGACAACGGCAAGCAGTCCGCGGACGCCGCGTGGGAGCAGGCGCTCGACCAGGCGGACAAGGTCGCCAACACCCGCGCCGGAAGCTGAGTGCGCCGAAGCCTGGGCGTGCCGAAGAAAACTGCCAACACGCCCGTCCAGGCGGCCAATGACTGACGCGCGATCGACCGGGGACGTACTACGGTGTGAACGCGAGCCAATCGAGAACTGAGGAGGGCCGATGAACGAGTCTGGTTCTCCGACGCTGGAACAGGTCGCCGCCGTCGCGGGGGTGTCGCGGGCCACCGTCTCCAGGGTCGTGAACGGTTCGCCGAAGGTGCTTCCGGACACGGTCGCCGCGGTCGAACAGGCGATCCGCGAGCTCGGCTACGTCCCGAACCGCGCGGCCCGCGCGCTGGTCACCCGGCGTACGGACTCGATCGCGATCGTGGTGCCGGAGCCGGACAGCCGGGTGTTCTCCGACCCGTTCTTCGCGGGCATGCTAAGCGGTGTCAGCCGGACGCTCGCGCAGACCTCGTCGCAGCTGGTGCTGCTGATCGAGCCGGCCTCGGAGCCCACCGGAGCCGACGACCAACGGCTGCTGCGGTACCTGCGCGGTGGGCACGTCGACGGCGCGATCATCATCAGCCACCACGGGCGGGACAACATCCTGCAGGAGCTCGCGCAGTTGCCACTGCCGATCGTGTTCAGCGCGCGGCCGCTCGGGGTCGACGTCGCGGTGGCGAGCGTGGACGTCGACAACGTGGCCGGGGCGCGGACCGGCGTACAGCACCTGCTGGACATCGGGCGGCGGAAGATCGGCACGGTCGCGGGGCCGCTCGACATGACGGCGGGCATCGACCGGCTGACCGGGTACCAGGAAGTGATGAAGGAGGCCGGCCTGCCGGAGCTGGTCGCGTACGGCGACTTCACGGCGGACGGTGGTGAGCAGGCGACCCTGCGGTTGCTGGACGACAACCCGGATCTCGACGGACTGTTCGTCGCCTCGGACCTGATGGCGACCGCCGCGCTCCGCGTCCTGTCCCAACGCGGCCGCCGCGTCCCCGCCGATGTCGCGGTCGTCGGCTTCGACGACTCGGTGCTGGCCACCACGACCACTCCGAAACTCACCACGGTCCGCCAGCCGGTCGAACAACTGGGCGCCCGCCTCGCCGAGATCCTGCTCGCCAAGATCGCCGGCGCCCACCTCACCAGCCCCGAGATCTACGCCACCGAACTGATCATCCGCGACAGCGCATAACAGCTCGTCTAGGGCGGGTCGTTCTGGAATTGGAACTGGACTCGGACGGTGTCGTTCAGGGGGAGGACGAGGGTGGTGTCGGAGGCGTTCCAGTGTTGGGGGACGAGGAACAGACGGTTCTGACCCACTACCAGCAGGCGGAGGCCCCGGTAGCGGTAGTTGAAGGACTGGCCGGCGCCGGGGCGGAGCATGGTTTCCTCGATGCCGGGGGAGCGGAGTGCGAGTCGCTCCTTGGTGTCGAGGATGACGACCGGGAACTGGTTCAGGTCGCGGGCGTCGGCCTTCGCGAGGCCGCGGCCGGAGTACTGGGCGGTGGTCGCGGTCGCCCAGAAGGCGCACGTGACGGTGACGACCGCCAGCAGTGCGATCAGAATCCGTTGCGGGCCGGCTGCCGGGTCGGTCTTGCGGCGGAGGTAGGTGAGGTACGCGAGCACCGCCGCGGACAGGCCGATGACGGCGGGAACGACCAGCGCGTAGTACGGCAGGTGCCGTAGCAGCGGGAACGCGAGCAGAGCGGCCACGCCGAGGACGAGTACGACGACGGTGGCGCGCGCGGCACGACGTACGGCGACTGCTGTCGGGTGGATCGCGTTGTGCAGCAGAAGGGCAGCCACCGCGAGCAGTGTGATCGCGAGGAGCGGGACGAGCAGCGGTTGTGGACTGCGCATCACGTAGTCCTGCGTACTCAGGCCGATCGTGTCGACGTCGATCCCGAAGTACTCGTACTGCGAACGCGCGGACACGTAGCCGAAGTAGAACAGGAGCGCGCTGAGCAGAGTCACCGGCGTGATGATGCCCGCGGCGAAACTGACCCAGCGCTCGGCTTGCGACCGCTCGTCCGCCATCGGTCATCCACCGGACGGGGTGGGTGATTCGCTGGACGGTGTGGGTGATTCGCCGGACGGTGTGGGCGATTCACGAGGTTGCGCGGTCAGGCCGATCTGGCTGCCGCCGAGGCCTTTCAGATCGTCGCATTGCTGCTGGGTCTGGCAGGTCGCGTCCGCCGGGATCACGAGCGTGACGCTGCCTTCGTCGGCGACCTGCCTGAAGCCGACCCAGCATTGCGGCAGGTTCTGCGCCGTCCACTCCACACCTTCGCAGGACTGCTCGTTGCCGGTGCACCCGGACTGGTCGACCTCGAAGACGCCTTCGGGCTGGAAGGACGGCGTACCGAGGGTGATCGTCACGCCGTCGGGAATGTCGCCGGCGAGCCAGCTGATCGGGTTGCAGTTCGATCCGCCGTCCGGGACGCCGCCGATCGGGAGCGACGCGATCTCGATCGACGGTTTGTTCTGCTGTTGCTGGGTCGACTCGGCGGCGGTCGGCTCCGGCGCCGGCTCGCTGGTGTTGTCGGCCGAGCTGGTGCTGTCCGGCGCGCTCGTCGCGTCGGGCGGTGACGAGCCACCGGACGTGCCGGAGCATCCCGAGACCAGCAGGACGAGCACGGAAACCGTCACAGCCCAGGCGCGCATGACGACCACCCCCAGGATCAGCATGGCCCCGCGCGCAGACCGCGACAACCTTTTGTTCACGCTCCGCTGCGACAACTGTCGATTCAGGTCACACGCGTGGTATTTCTGAAGGAAAGGGGGGCTTCATGACCGACCACGAGATCCGGATCGCGCTGGTTCTGAACGGTGGCGTCAGCCTGGCGGTCTGGATGGGCGGAGTGACACACGAGCTGGACCTGATCCGCCGGGCTTCCGGTGACTCGGACGCGCCCGGCCCACAGCCGTACGACGCTGTTCTCGCGGACCGCTGGCGGGAATTGTGCCGGCGCGGTGACGAGCGCCGGCGCGTGGTGGTCGACGTGATCGCCGGCACCAGCGCGGGCGGTCTGAACGGCTCGCTCCTGGCCACCGCGATCGCGAACGGCTCGACCCTCGACCCGGACGGCGCCGGCAAGAGCGAGGAGGCCGACGGCCCGTGGCTGCGACGGAAATGGGTCGCCCTCGGCTCGCTCGACGTCGGCAAGCTGGTGCCGTCCGCGGGCGCGAAGTCGACGTCGGTGCTGGACGGCAAGTACTTCCTGCGGCAGCTCGAGGAGTTGCTCAAAGGTGTCGCCGACGCGGGCGAGAGCAAGGCCGAGGAGCCGGTGACGCTGTTCGTGACGGCGTCCGGTCTCGGGGTGCAGCAGTTCGAGGCGAAGGACGCGGCGGGCCAGGCGTTCGTCGTACCCGACCATCGGTATCTGTACGGCTTCACGAGTGAGGACGCGCCGACGTACGACGGTGCGGCGCGGACGTTCACCGTCGAGGACAAGAACGGGTTGAAGGACACCGAGTTGCTCGCCCGCGCGGCGCGGGCGTCGGCGTCGTTCCCGGCCGCGTTCGGGCCGGTGCTGGAGACACCGGAGCTCGCCGCGCAGCCGCCGCGGATCCAGCCGGGTCCGGCGGAGTCCGGCTCCTGGCTGGTCGACGGCGGCGTGCTCGACAACGCGCCGTTCGGCCCGGTCCTCGACGTGGTCGCCCGGCGGCCGGTGAACGGCAAGGCGAGCCGCTACGTGCTGTACGTCGTCCCGTCGGCCGGAATCGGTCGCGCGTCGACGGCGCTGGCGGGGGCGAAGGAGCCGAGCTGGCGGGTCGCGGCGTTGTCCGCGGTGCAGTTCCCGCGCGAGGTGGACTTCCGTTCCGACGTCGAGCAACTGGAGCGGTTGCTCCTCGAGGCGGACGCATCCTGGTCGGACACCCAGCGGCTCTTCGATCGTTGCCTAAAGCAACCTGATGAGCGGGCCCGGCTGCAGGCCGCTGCGACGGCGCTGCAGCCGGCCTACTCGCGTGGCCGGGCGGTGGGTGGAGTGTGGGAGGCGGTGACCATCGCCAGCCACGACCAGTCGACGGTGCTGGACGCGGCGACCGCGTTGTCGGAGCCGGAGATCGACGAGATCCTCGCGACCGAGCATCCCTGGGTGCCGGACCCGGACGGTTCGACGGCCGCGGTGCGCGATGATGCCGACGGCAATCCGAGCTGGCTGTGGGGGACCGGTGCGGCTGAGCGGACCGTGCGGTTGATCCTGCGCTCGCTGCGGTTCCGGATCAGCGCGGCCGCGTCGGAAGATCGCGCCGAGCTGGACAAACAGCTGTCCGCGGCGAGTGACTGCCTGCTGAAGGTGCAGGCGGTCCGCGACGCTCTCGACGTACAGCTGGCTGCGGCGCATCTCGATCTGCGGCCGGCCGGTGGCGCTGAAGCGGTCGCGGTCGGACTGAACGACATCTTCGAGCAGTTGCAGATCCAGCGCGCCCTCGGTGACGCGTTCACCGAGCTGATCGCGGTGATCGATCGGCAGCTCGTCGACATCGCGCTCGAGGTGGAGATCGTGTCCCGCTGTACGTCGGCCCGGACGCCGCAGCAGCGCAGCGCACCGTTCCAGTTCCTTCGGCTCGGGCCGGACATCCCGCTCGCCGTCCTCGACGAACTGCAGGAAGGCTCGATCGCGAACCAGCTCAGCGAACGGATCCTGTACGGCAGCCAGGTCGGGCACTTCGGCGCATTCGGCGCGGCCGACTGGCGGCGGTGGGACTGGCTGATGGGCCGGCTGCACTGCGTCGCACACCTCGGCTCGATGCTCGGCGCGGACGTGGACTGGATCCGTGACACGCAGCGACACGTGCTGCAGGCCGAGGGCTGGGAGCTGCGCGCGGTCGCCGAGCGGATCGAACGGCTGGCCCGTGACTTCCCGATCGAGGCCGGGATGGGCGCGCTGGTGACGATGCGGGACGAACTGAACGCGTCGCCGGAAGGCCGGGCGATCACCAAGGGCATCGCGGACCGGATGGTCGACGTCTCCGGCGGTCTCGGTCCGCAGGTCGGCAACTGGGTGAGGGCGACCGCGGGCCGCAAGGAGCAGCCGAAGTCGTGGCTGCTGCGGACCGCGCGCTGGTTCACCGAGCCGGCCCGGCAGACGCTGTGGGGGCGGTTGGTGCGCGACGCGAAGCTGAGTCCGGCGCACCGGCCGCCGATCTTCGAGCCGTGGTTGCCTGCGGCAACAGCTGCGGTGGGCGTGGTGCTGCTGATCGTGTCCGGTCTGGTCGACTCGGTCCGCGTCCTGGCCGCCGTACTCGCCGGGGCCGTGCTCGCGCTGAGCGCCGTACTCGGCGTGGTCACCTGGTACGTACGGCGGGCGCGCCGGCGGATCCGCGCGTGGCTGGAGACGCGGATGCCGGAGATCAGTCCAGAGTCACGAAGTCGATGAGTTCCTCGACCCGGCCGAGCAGCGCCGGGTCGAGGTCGGCGAAGCTGTTCACCTTGGACAGGATGTGTTTCCAGGCCGCGGCCACGTCGGCCTGGTCGGTGGCCGGCCAGCCGAACGCCTGCAGCACCCCCTTCTTCCAGTCCTGCCCGTGCGGCACCCGCGGCCAGGCCTTGATCCCGACCGCCGACGGTTTGACGGCTTCCCAGATGTCGATGAACGGGTGGCCGACCACCAGCACGTACGGGTTGCTCACCTGTGCCGCGATCTTGGATTCCTTCGAGCCCTCGACCAGGTGGTCCACGAGGACGCCGAGCCGCCGCCCGGGACCGGGCTGGAACCGGTTCACGATCGGGACCAGGTCGTCGACGCCTTCGAGGTACTCGACCACGACGCCCTCGATCCGCAGGTCGTCGCCCCAGACCTTCTCGACCAGTTCGGCGTCGTGCCGGCCCTCGACGTAGATCCGGCTGGCGCGGGCGACCTTCGCGCGGACGTTGTCGACGGCGACCGAGCCGGACGCCGTCCGGGTCTTCTTCGCCGGACCGGCCTTCTTCGGCGGCTTCAGGCTGACCGGTTTGCCGTCCAGCCAGAACCCGGGTCCGAGTGGGTAGGTGCGGATCTTGCCGTGCCGGTCCTCGAGATCGACCACGCCGTGCTCCCAGCGCACGATCGCGCCGACGAACCCGGAGCTGGGTTCCTCGATGACCATGCCCTTCTCGATCTCGACCTCGACGGTGCGCCCGTTCTTCGGCTTCCGCCAGTCGCCCGCCAGTACGTCGTTCCCATACCTGTCAGCCACCCGGCAATGTTAATAAGTGGGAGCCGCATGCGTGGCCGTTGACTGTCGGCTCGGCGCGGTGAGTGTGAGCGCGAGGTACGCCAGGCAACCGACGACCAGGCCGACCGCCCACGAGTAGTCGTACAGCGGCTTGAGGAACGGGATCAGGCCGTCCTGCGGGAACGGGCCGGCGCCCGGGTTCGAGTACGCGCCACCGACGGCGAGCAGCGAGCCCAACAGGGTCGCGACGACACCGCGCCAGTTCCAGCCGGCGGCGTACCAGTAGCGGCCGTTCGGTTGGTACAGGTCGGCCAGGAACAGGTTGGTCCGGTCGATCAGCCAGTAGCCCGCGATCAGCACGCCGGCCACGGACGCGAGCAGACCGCCGTAGAACGACAGCCAGACGAAGATGTAGATCGACGGGTCCGAGATCAACCGCCAGGGCTGGATCACGATGCCGATCACGCCGGTCAGCAGCCCCGCGGTCTTGAAGTTCAGCCAGCGCGGCAACGCGTTCGCGAAGTCGTACGACGGACTCACGACGTTGGCCGCCACGTTGCAGGACATCGTCGCGAGGATCGCCATCACCAGCCCGATCGTGACCACCACCGGGTTCTCGAACCGGCGGGTGAGCTCGACCGGGTCCCAGATCGCCGAGCCGTACAGCACGACGGTCCCGGAGGTGGTGATGATCGAGACCAGCGCGATGAACGACATCGTGGTCGGCAGGCCGATCACCTGGCCCCAGACCTGCGCGCGCTGGCCCTTCCCGAACCGGGTGAAGTCCGGCATGTTCAGCGACAGCGTCGCCCAGAACGCGATCATGCCCATCAGCGACGGCGCGAAGATCTTCCAGAAGTCGGCGTCCCAGCCGAGCTTGGACGGCTGCGACAGGATCGGCCCGAACCCGCCGGCCTTCACCAGGATCGCGACCATCAGCGCCACGAACGCGACCGTCACCAGCGGCGCCGCCCAGTTCTCGAACCGGCGCAGACCCTCGATGCCGCGGAAGATCAGCACCATCTGCAGCGCCCAGAAGAACAAGAAGCTGAGCCACATCGTCCACGGGTGACCGCCGATCGCGGCCGCGTCGGTCCAGCCCTTGCCGAACAGCTCGCCGACGATCACGTAGATCGCCTGTCCGCCGATCCAGGTCTGGATCCCGAACCAGCCGCAGGCGATGAATGCCCTCAGCAACGCCGGGAAGTTCGCGCCGCGGACGCCGTAGAAGGCGCGCGCGAACACCGGGAACGGGATGCCGTACTTCGTCCCCGCGTGACTGTTCAGCAGCAGCGGGACCAGCACGATCAGGTTCCCGAGCGTGATGGTCAGGAACGCCTGCAGCCAGTTCATCCCGAGCGCGACCAGCCCGGACGCGAGCAGGTAGCTGGGGATGTTGTGCGCCATCCCCATCCACAGCGCCGCGTAGTTGTACGTCGTCCAGGTCCGCTCCGGCAACCGCGTCGGCGCGAGCTCGGCGTTGGCGTACGGACTGCCGGCGAGGGCCTCGGGATCGGTTAGCTCAACGCGTCCGTCGGAGTGCACGGTCTGCTCGGTCGTGACCACAGGTCCCACCTCATCCGGTTGGGCGAAGTCCGTTCCGAACAAGTTGCGCGACGACAGTTGTCCGTGTCAACGGACAACTAGGCAATGGCAGGCTCAGCTCGGGCCGAGGAGCGGGAGGCTCGGGCGTTGCGGCGTACCGAGGGCCTGGTAGCCGCGACGGATCGCGTCCTGGAGCTTCTCGACCGGCCAGGGCCAGTCCTCGGTGTGCTTGAGCGCGTCGTCGAGCGAGGTGCCGGCGTGGTGCAGGGTCGAGATCGTGTTCGCGACCTTCCCGAGGTCGATCGCCTGGTCGGTGGCGAACTCGACATCCACGACCGCGCCGTGCCCGGGGACGATCTGCGCGCCCTGCGGCATCATCCCGACCACGGCCTGGATGGTGTCCGGCCATTCCAGCGGGAACGAGTCCGCGCCGTACGACGGGGGCGCCGACTCCTCGAGCAGGTCGCCGACGAAGAACACGTCCACATCCGGCACGGCGACGACGGCGTCGCCGGAGGTGTGCGCGTTACCGACGTACAGCAGCTCGACGCGGCGGTCGCCGAGGTCGATCACCTTCGCCGCCGCGAACGTCGTACCCGCGAGGTTCTCCTCGGCGGCCGCGTTCTCGTGCAGGTAGACCTCGGCGTCGATGAACACGCTGTTGCCGGCCACGTGGTCGAAATGGGCATGCGTGTTGACGACCCACTTCACCGGTACGTCGGTCAGCTCGCGGATGTGCTCGCGGAGCTGCTCGGCCTCCTCGGTGGTGGCCCGGGTGTCGATCACCACGGCACCGTCGGATCCGGCGACCAGGCCGATGTTCAGGTCCCACTCGTCGTACCGGCGGACCCACGTGCGGTCACCGATCTCGGTCCACGTACTCATGCCCCCGACACTACTTGGGCGCTACTTGCTGAGTACGTCGCCCCTCGTGACCTGGTCCCGCTTGACACCGCGGAGCAGCAGCCCGACGTTGTCGCCGGCCGTCGCGGTCCGCGCGGTCTTGCGCAACATCTCGACGCCGCTCACCTCGACCTGCAGCAGCGGCTGCCCGGCCCGGCTGATCATCACCTGCTCGCCGACCGACACGGTGCCGGCCTGCACCCGCCCGGTCACTACGGTGCCGCGCCCGGTGATCGAGAACACGTCCTCGACCGCCATCCCGAACGACCCCACCGGCAAGGTGTCCTGCGGCCGCGGCGGCTGCGGGAACGCCCCAGGCTGCGCGTGCCCGCGGGCCAGCATCTCCTGCGGATCCATCGAATTCGACCGCTTCCAGAACTTCCAGCCCATCCCTTGAGAGTAGTTCTTGGCAAGGCCTCTTCGGCGGACCTAGAGTCGCAAGTGTTCCGAACGGAATTCCGAAACTTTCGAAGGGTGGCCGGTGTGACGACACGACGTGCGGTGGTGGTCAGGGGTGGCTGGGAAGGTCACTCCCCGGTCGAGGCGACCGACCTGTTCATCCCCTTCCTGAAGGAGAACGGTTACGAGGTGACCGTTTCCGACAGCACCGCGGCGTACCTGGAGCTGGACGGCGTCGACCTGGTGCTGCAGTGCGTGACGATGAGCGACATCGAGCCCGAGCATTTCAAGGGTCTGGAGGCCGCGATCCGGCGCGGCACCGGGTTCGCGGGCTGGCACGGCGGGATCGCCGACTCGTTCCGGAAGAACGTGGACTACAGCTTCATCACCGGCGGGCAGTTCATCTCGCACCCGCACGGTTTCACGGACTACCGGGTCGACATCGTCGCCGACCATCCGATCGTCGAGGGCATCAAGCACTTCGACGTGCACACCGAGCAGTACTACATCCACTACGACCCGACCAACACGGTGCTGGCCACCACGACGTTCGAGTCGCACCCGGACTACCCGTGGATCGAGGGCGCCGTGATGCCGGCCGTCTGGACCCGCACCTGGGGCGAGGGCAAGGTCTTCGTCTGCACCGTCGGCCACAAGCTGGACGACCTGGAGACGCCCGAGGTCCGCACCATCATCGAACGGGGGCTGCTGTGGGCGAGCAAGTGACCAACATCGGCATCGTCGGCACCGGCGTCATCTCCGGCACGTACCTCGACCACCTGGGCAAGCTCCCCGGTGTCGACGTGGTCGCGGTCGCCGACCTGGACGTTTCCCGCGCGCAGGCGATCGCCGAGAAGCACCCGAGCATCCGCGCGTTGTCCCCGGCCGAGTTGTACGCCGCCGACGACGTCGAGATCGTCCTCAACCTGACCATCCCGGCCGCGCACGCCCCCGTGCACCAGGCAGCGATGGAAGCCGGCAAGCACGTGTACGGCGAGAAGCCGCTCGCCGTCGACCGCAGCGAGGCCGAGCCGTTGCTCAAGTACGCCGCCGCGAACAACCTCCGGGTCGGCTGCGCACCGGACACCGTGCTCGGCACGGGCACCCAGACCGCCCGAGCAGTCATCGACCGTGGCGACATCGGCGTACCGCACGCTGCTTTCGCGGCCTTCACCACGCCGGGTCACGAGCTGTGGCACCCGGCGCCGGAGTTCTACTACCAGCCCGGTGGTGGCCCGGTGCTCGACATGGGGCCGTACTACGTGACCAGCCTGGTCACGCTGCTCGGTCCGGTACGTCGGGTCACCGCACGCGCCGGCCAGTCGAAGCAGGAACGCGAGATCCACTCGGGCCCGCGGGCGGGTACCAAGTTCCCGGTAGAGGTGCCGACGCACGTCACCGGCGTACTGGAGCACGAGTCCGGTGCGCTGACGACCGTGCTGATGTCCTTCGACGTCTGGGCGGCCCGGCTGCCGCGGATCGAGGTCCACGGGACCGAAGGCAGCCTGTCGGTGCCGGACCCGAACGGCTTCGACGGCACCGTCGAGATCGCGACGGCCGCGCAGCGCGAGTGGACCGAGGTCCCGGTCGCCGGTGGGTACGCCGGGGCGGGGCGCGGCGTCGGCGTCGCGGACATGGCGCGCGCACTGCGTCGCGGCGAGCCACACCGCGCTGACGGAGCGTTGGCGTACCACGTGCTCGACGTCCTCGAGTCGCTGCTCGAGGCGGCAGTCCAGGACCAGCCCGTGGACGTCGCGAGTACGGTCGAGCGTCCGGCCGCCGTACCGTTGGGAGCGTCCCCCGAGACCGCCTGAGACCCGCCCCACGCCGCCACGCGTCAGTGCGAGCTCCTACGGCTCGGTAGACTGGCACTCGGAACTTTCGAGTGCCAGTGTCGATCGAGAGAGGGTGTGCGCGCGTGCTGGACGAACGCAAGCTTGATGTGCTCCGCGCCATCGTCGAGGACTACGTGGCGACCCACGAGCCGGTCGGGTCGAAGACGCTCGTGGATCGCCACAACCTCGGGGTGTCCCCGGCCACCGTGCGTAACGACATGGCTGCGCTGGAGGAGGAGGGGTACATCACCCAGCCACACACCAGCGCGGGCCGGATCCCGACCGACGCCGGGTACCGGCTGTTCGTGGACAAGCTGAGTACGGTGAAGACGCTGTCGGCCGCCGAGAAGCGGGCGATCACGTCGTTCCTGGCCGGCGCGGTGGACCTCGACGACGTCGTCCGGCGGACGGTCCGGCTGCTCGCGCAGATCACCCGCCAGGTCGCCGTCGTGCAGTACCCGTCGCTGAACCGGTCGAGCGTCCGGCACATCGAGGTCGTCACGATGACCCCGCGCCGGTTGCTGCTGGTGCTGATCACCAGCAACGGCCGGGTCGAGCAGCGGCTCGTCGAGCACCCGCACGACGTCGAGGAACAGCTGATCGCGGACCTGCGATCCCGGCTGAACACAGTGCTGGCCGGCCAGCGCCTGACCGATGCGGCCACGTCCCTGGCCGGTGTCCCGGAGCTGTTCGCGCCGGCCGACCGGTCGCTGGTCGCGTCGATCGTCACCACGCTGCTCGAGGCGTTCACCGACGAGGTCGGCGAGCAGCGGATCGCGGTCGGCGGCGCCGCCAACCTGACCCGGTACGGCGACGACTTCGACCGGAACGTCAAGCCGGTGCTGGAGGCGCTCGAAGAGCACGTCATCCTGCTGAAGCTGCTCGGCGAGGCCACCAACCCGCAGACCCTGACGGTCCGGATCGGGCACGAGAACCCGTTCGAGGAACTGGCCACCACCTCGGTGGTCGCGACCGGGTACGGGTCGAAGTCGGAGGCGCTGGCCACCCTCGGCATCGTCGGCCCGACCCATATGGACTACCCGAGCACGATGGGCGCCGTGCGCGCCGTCGCGCGCTACGTCAGCCAGATCCTGGCCGACTCCTAATCGAGGGGGAGTAGGCGATGGACCATCACACACCCCCTAAACACAACCCCTGGTCTGGAGTATGAGCACCGATTACTACGCCGTCCTAGGTGTCAGCCGCGACGCCTCACCGGACGAGATCAAGAAGGCGTACCGCAAACTGGCACGCCAGTACCACCCGGACGTGAACGACTCCGAGGACGCCCACCAGAAGTTCCAGGAGATCGGCCGCGCCTTCCAGGTGCTCAGCGACCCGCAGAAGCGGCAGATGCACGACCTCGGCGGCGATCCGTTCGCGACCGCCGGGGCCGGCGGGCCGGGCGGCGCGGGGTTCGGTCAGGCGTTCACGTTCACCGACATCATGGACGCGTTCTTCGGCCAGACCGGCGGGGCCACCCGCGGGCCGCGGCCGCGGACCCGGCGCGGCCAGGACGCGCTGATCCCGCTCCGGATCGATCTCGCCGAGGCGGCCTTCGGGACGACCCGCGAGCTCAAGGTCGACACCGCGGTCCTCTGCCCGACCTGTAGCGGGTCCGGCGCGGCGGCCGGCTCCGAGCCGGTGACCTGCGAGATCTGTCACGGGCGCGGCGAGGTGACGCATACGCAGCGGTCGTTCCTCGGCGAGGTCCGGACGATGCGCCCGTGCCCGAACTGCCGCGGCTACGGGACCACGATCCCGAACCCGTGCGTCGAGTGCTCCGGCGACGGTCGCGTCCGCTCCCGGCGTACCGTCACGGTCAAGATCCCCGGCGGCGTCGACAGCGGCACCCGGGTGCAGCTGTCCGGTCAGGGCGAGGTCGGCCCCGGCGGCGGTCCGGCCGGCGACCTGTACGTCGAGATCGAGGTCGAGCCGCACGACATCTTCACCCGCAACGGTGACGACCTGCACTGCACGGTGACGCTGCCGATGACGGCGGCCGCGCTCGGTACGACGATCGACCTGCCGACCCTCGAGGGCGAGACGACCCCGCTGGAGATCCGGCCGGGTACGCAGTCCGGGATGGCGGTCACGCTGACCGCCCGCGGCGTACCGCGGCTGCGGCACGCGGGGCGCGGCGACCTGATCGTGCAGGTGATCGTGGAGACGCCGACCAAGCTCGACGACGCCCAGGCCGAGCTGCTCCGGCAGCTCGCCGTCGCCCGCGACGAGGAGCGTCCGCAGGGTCAGGTCCAGGCCACCCACAAGGGCGTCTTCGGCCGCCTCCGCGACGCCTTCGGCGCGCACTAGACCCACCCCCGGGCACCCACCCCGGCGCCCCCCGCTCCGTGCCCGGTGCCGCGCCCGGTGCCGTCGCCCGGTGCCGTGGCCCGGTGCCGTGCCCGGTGTCGTTTGTGGGGCCGGCTCCTCAAACGGCGGGTGGGCTCCTGGAACTTCGGGGGGAGAACCCACCAGTTGAGGGGCCGGCCCCTCAAACGGTGACGCTCGGACGGTGACCCTTGGATGGCGGAGGTGTTGGGACGATGGGTGTGGCGGTGTTCTTCCGCGCCGATCTGGCCGGCGAGGAGCTGACGCTCGACGGACCGGAGGGCCGGCACGCGGCCGTCGTACGGCGGATCGGGCCGGGCGAGCGCCTTCGGTTGACCGACGGGCGCGGCGCCTGGGCCGAAGGTCCTGTGGTGACCGCGTCGAAGGCCGGTGTGACGGTCGCCGTGGACGAGCGCGGGACGGTGCCGGCCGGCGTGCCGCGGGTGGTCGTGGTGCAGGCGGTGCCGAAGGGGGAGCGGGCCGAGCTCGCGGTCGAGATGCTCACCGAGGTCGGCGTCGACGTGATCGTGCCGTGGAACGCGGAGCGCAGTCAGTTCCGGGCGAACCCGGAGCGGGTCGAGAAGATGCTCGCGAAATGGCGGGCCTGGGCGTTCGAGGCGAGCAAGCAGTCACGACGTACCTGGTTCGCGGAGGTCGCTCCGCTCGCATCGACGGCCGAGGTCGCCGAGTTGCTGGCCGGCGCGGCGCTTCCCGTCGTACTGCATGAGGAGGCGACCGTCGCGCTGGCGTCCCTCGAGGTTCCGGCCGCGGGTGACGTGGTGATCGTGATCGGCCCCGAGGGCGGGATCGCCCCGGCCGAGCTGAAGGCGTTCGACGTCGACCCGGTCCTCCTCGGCGACACCGTGCTGCGCACCTCGACCGCCGGAGTGGCCGCCGCGGCCGCGCTGCTCGCCCGTTCCCGCTGGCGTTGAGCTGTTAGGTAGACTTCGAACACTATGGCGGTCGAGTCAGCACGAGCGCGGACCCTGCAGCACGTCGAACCAGGTGACGTGCCGTTGCAAGCGGCTCTCGACGCGCTCGCGGATCCGGTGCGGCGCTCGATCCTGCGCGACCTCGCCGTCCACGAGGACTGGACCCGCGCCTGCGGCACCTTCGACCTGCCCGTGAAGAAGGCGACCGCCAGCCACCACTTCGCCGTACTGCGCTCCGCCGGCCTCATCGAGCAGCGCGATGAGGGTGCCCGCCGGCTGAACCGCCTGCGCCGGTCCGAGTTCGACGATGCGTTCCCGGGCCTGCTCGCCGCGACGATCGACCGCGCGGACTAGGGCGTGTCTCCCAATCCCCCGCCTACTGCGCGGGATTGGGAGACACGCCCTGCTATTTCACCAGGATCGACTTGGTGTCCGTGTCGGTGATCGTGCCGTCCGCGGGAGACACCAGGTAGACGCTGATCTGCCACGGGCCCGGGCTGAGAGTGAGCTGGAACGCGTACGGCGAGAACTTCATGCCTTCCTGCGTGCTGGTGAAGCTCTTCTTCGTCTCGCGGGTCTTCAGGTTCGTCGCCTGGTAGTTGACCGTCGCCTCGAACGTGTTCGCCACACCGGCGACGGTGACCTTGTCCTCGCCGAGCACCTGCGCCTCGGCGGGCGACTCGATCCAGACGAACGCCTGCACGTCCGCCGCCTGCGCCCGCCCGAGCGGCGTCGTGGCGTCGACCTGACCGAAGAGCTTCGGCACCGACCGGCCGCCCTGCGTGACCTGGATCGGCGTCTGGTCGTCCTTCAACGCGCCCTGCACGGTGTAGACCAGCTGCTGCGTCGCGACCTGCGCGACGTCAGCGTCCAGCCTGGCCTTCGGCAGCTGCTTGAAGTCGACCGTCACCACGCCGTCCGACCGGGTCACGGTGTTCACCGCGGCGCCGCGCCAGACCGTGAAGTAGTCCGGGTCCTCCGGCTGCTTCGTGGTCATGATCCGGACCGCCTCCTCGGCCGGGCGGCCGCTGACCTTGGCCCAGGTGCGGTACAGGCGGGTCGCGGTCTTCTTCCGCGCGCCGACCTGCTGACCCATCCAGTACACCGGGACGACCGCGTTGCTGACGGCCTGTTCGGGCGCACCGGAAGCCTTCGTAGCACCTGTACTCGCGTCGGTCGACGCCACCGACGGGGCCGGTGAGGGTTGCGCGACCGACGGCGGCCGGCTCTGCGGTACGGCGGTCGCGGTGGCCGTCGTACCGGAACCGGCGACCGCGTCGCCGTCGTTGCCGGGGTTGGCCGTGTGGCCGGCGCCGGTGAACACGGTGAAGGCTCCGATCGCCGCCGCGGTGCCGACCGCGGCCACGCCGGTGGTCAGGAGCCAGGGCCGCCGGCCGCCGGACCGGCGCTGGGCGTGCGCGCGGTCGCGGATCTCCGGCAGGGCGTCGGCGGGCTCGATCCGGTCGGCCTCGTCGTGCAACGCCCGCCGCATCAGGTCGTCGAACGGATCGTTCCGCTCGTGGTCGTTCATGCGTTCTGCTCCAGGAGCTGGCGCAGCGACTTGGTCGCCCGCGCGGCATGGCTTTTCACTGACCCCCGGCTGATGCCCATCGTGTCGGCGATCTCGGCCTCCGACAGGTCACCGTAGTACCGCAGCACCATCACGGTTCGCTGCTTCTCCGGCAGCGTCCGCATCGCCTCGATCACCCGGTCCGTCTCCGCGCTCCGTAGTACCGCCTGTTCGGCGCTGGGCTCGTCGGGGAGCGACTTCGGCGTGTGTTTGTCCACCACGACCAGGTGGCGTTGCCGGGACCGGCAGCGGTTCACGACGGCCGTTCGCAGGTACGCGAGCGCCTTGTGGGGATCGCGGAGCCGGTTCCAGCGGCCGTGCATCGCGACGAACGCGTCCTGGACGATCTCCTCCGCCGACCCGGTGTCGCGCAACAGCAGTGCGCCGAGGCGGACGAGCGAGGTGTAGTGCGCGGTGTACACAGCCGTCAGCGCCTCGTCGGCATTCCACGAGGACTCAGGTGTCACGCACTCTTCGTACACCACAGCCGGTTGCGCCACGAAAAGACGACGCGAAGATGGCGTCCCAGGTTGACAACAAGCTTGCCCCGGTCAGGTGCGATTTCCGAAGTCATGAGGCAGCGTGGTGACGGCGAGTGGCCGGGCCGTCACGACCGGCCGGAGCCCCGGCGAGGCGTGTCCCGGGGAATTGCGAGTGAGGGTGTCGGACGGGGCGGCTAGCATGGAGAAAGTCACATCACCCGTACTCAGGAGGAAGAGCCTGTCCAGGCCACGCAGTATCGAACCGGAGGCGCGCGCGAACGGCACCGCTCGTGACGCTGCCACCAGCACGCAGGCGTCGCACAAGATCGTCGTGCCGAACAGCATCGACATGGTGGCCCTGCTCGGAGCCCGGGACGAGTTCCTCCGCATCGTCGAGAAGGAGTTCGCCGCCGACATCATGGTCCGCGGCAACGAGATCACGCTGATCGGCGAGCCCGCCGAGCTGGCCCTGGCCGAGCGGCTGATCGACGAGCTGATCGCGGTGATCCGTACCGGGCACGGGCTGACCGCCGACTCGGTCGAGCGCAGCATCGCGATGATCAAGGCCGCCACGGCCGAGAGCCCCGCCGACGTGCTCACCCAGAACATCCTGTCCAGCCGCGGCCGGACGATCCGGCCGAAGACGCTGAACCAGAAGCGCTACGTCGACGCCATCGACAAGAACACCATCGTGTTCGGCATCGGCCCGGCCGGTACCGGCAAGACCTACCTGGCGGTCGCCAAGGCGGTCCAGGCGCTGCAGGCCAAGGAGGTCAACCGGATCATCCTGACCCGGCCGGCCGTCGAGGCCGGCGAGCGGCTCGGGTTCCTGCCCGGCACCCTGTCGGAGAAGATCGACCCGTACCTGCGCCCGCTGTACGACGCCTTGCACGACATGCTCGACCCGGAGTCGATCCCGCGGCTGATGACCGCCGGCACGATCGAGATCGCGCCGCTGGCCTACATGCGCGGCCGGACGCTGAACGACGCCTACATCATCCTGGACGAGGCGCAGAACACCTCGCCGGAGCAGATGAAGATGTTCCTCACCCGGCTCGGGTTCGGCTCCAAGATGGTGGTCACCGGTGACGTCACCCAGGTCGACCTGCCGACCGGTACCAACTCCGGCCTGCGGGTCGTGCAGAACATCCTCGACGGTGTGCAGGACCTGGCGTTCTGCCGGCTGACCTCGCACGACGTCGTCCGGCACAAGCTGGTCGGCCGGATCGTGTCCGCGTACGAGAACTACGAAGGCAGTGTTGATCACAAGCGATGAACGTCGAGGTCAACAACGAGTCCGGAGTAGAGATCGACGCCCACGGACTGATGCGGCTCAGCCGGTTCGTGATGTCGTCGCTGCGGCTGCACCCGGAGTGTGAGCTGTCGATCAAGCTGGTCGACGAGGACACCATGGCGCGGTACCACGTCGAGTTCCTGGACCTGCCGGGTCCGACCGACGTGATGTCGTGGCCGATGGACGAGCTGCGGCCGGGTCCGGCCGAGGAGGACGACGGCGAGCTGCCGCTCGGCCACCTCGGTGACATCGCGCTCTGCCCGACCGTCGCGGCCGCGCAGGGCGCGAAGGCCGGCCACGGCACCTGGGCCGAGCTGGAGCTGCTGACGGTGCACGGCATCCTGCACCTGCTCGGGTACGACCATGCGGAACCCGCCGAGAAGGCGGAGATGTGGGACGTCCAGGGCCGCCTGCTGGAAGCATGGCGCGCACCTGGAAACAGACTGGAGGGTGCCTGATGGCTTCCTCCACCGGTCAGGAGTGACGTTCCCATGACCTACCACGACCTCGTTCTGCTGGTTGTGGCTGCGGTGCTCGTGCTGCTGGCCGGGTTGTTCGCCGGCGCGGAGGCAGCGCTGTCGTCGTACTCGAAGGTGCGGGCGAACGAGCAGGTCGAGCAGGGCAACCTGCGCGCGGTCCGGCTGCGCGACCTGCTCTCCGACGCCCCGCGGTACCTGAACTCGCTGCTGCTGCTCCGGCTGATCTGCGAGATCACCGCGATCGTGCTGGTCACCCAGGCGCTGTCCGGCGTCTTCGAGGTGACCTGGGAGCACATCCTGATCACCGCCGTGGTGATGGTGCTGGTCTCGTACGTGATCATCGGGGTCGCGCCACGGACCCTCGGCCGGCAGCACTCGGACCGGTTCGCGATCCTGTCCGCCGGCCCGGTGATGGCGGTGACTCGGATCCTCGGTCCGGTGCCGAAGCTGCTGATCCTGGTCGGCAACGCGCTGACCCCGGGCAAGGGGTTCGCCGAAGGCCCGTTCGCGACCGAGGCCGAGTTGCGCGCGCTGGTCGACTACGCGGAGAAGTCCGCGGTGATCGAGTCCGGCGAGCGGCAGATGATCCACTCGGTGTTCGAGCTCGGCGACACCATCGTCCGCGAGGTGATGGTGCCGCGGACCGACATGGTCTACATCGAGAAGCACAAGAAGCTCCGCCAGCTCACCTCGCTGGCGCTGCGCTCGGGCTACTCGCGGATCCCGGTGATCGGCGAGTCGCTGGACGACATCCTCGGCGTCGTCTACCTCAAGGACGTGATGCGCCGCGTCTACGACAACGCCCAGGCCGAGTCGACCGAGCGGGTCGAGTCGGTGATGCGCCCGTGCATGTACGTGCCGGACTCGAAGCCGGTCGACCAGCTGCTGCGCGAGATGCAGGCGGCCCGGATGCACCTGGCGATCGTCGTCGACGAGTACGGCGGTACGGCGGGACTGGTGGCGATCGAGGACATCCTCGAGGAGATCGTCGGCGAGATCACCGACGAGTACGACGAGGACCCGGACTCGGTGCAGCACCTGTCGGACGGGAGCTACCGGGTGTCCAGCCGGCTGCCGATCGACGAGCTGGGCGAGCTGTTCGGCGTACCGCTGGACGACGACGACGTCGACACGGTCGGCGGTCTGATGGCGAAGCTGCTCGGCAAGGTACCGATCCCCGGTGCCGAGGTGTCGATCGAGGGTCTGTCGCTGACGGCGGAGCGGCCGTCCGGTCGCCGCAACCAGGTAGGTACGGTTCTGGTACGACGCGAGGAGCCCGCGCCCGCGCCACAGGACCAGAACCATCAGCACGCCTAGGAGCACTCGTTGTCGGACCTTTCGGCGGAAGACGCCAAACTTGTCACGCTCGCCCGCGCTGCCCGGGCCCGGACCCGCGCTGCCGAGGGTGCCGCGGTCCGGGACTCCGACGGGCGGACGTACGCCGCCTGCACCGTCGCGCTCGACACGGTCGAGCTGACCGCGTTGCAGCTGGCCGTCGCGATGGCGCTGGCGTCGGGCGTGAAGGGCCTGGAGGCCGCCGCGGTGGTCGCTGATGGGGTCGCCGACGGGGACTCCGTCGACGTGAACGTCGTACGCCACTTCGCCGGGGCGAACGTCCCGGTCGTGCTGGCCGAAGGAAGTGGAGAGGTTCGCGATGTCGTCCACACCTGAGAACTTCAAGGCAGGGTTCGCCTGCTTCGTGGGTCGGCCCAACGCGGGCAAGTCCACCCTCACCAACGCCCTGGTGGGGAAGAAGATCGTGATCACCTCGTCGAAGCCGCAGACCACGCGGCACGCCGTCCGGGGCATCGTGCACCGGCCGGACGCGCAGCTGATCCTGGTCGACACCCCTGGTCTGCACAAGCCGCGGACGCTGCTCGGTGAGCGGCTGAACGACCTGGTCAAGACCACCTGGGCCGAGGTCGACGTGATCGCGGTCTGCCTGCCGGCCAGCGACAAGATCGGGCCTGGCGACCGGTTCCTGGTGAGCGAGGCGGCGAAGGTCGCGAAGACCCCGAAGGTCGCGCTGGCGACGAAGGCCGACCTGGTCGAGCCGGACCGGATGGTCGAGCACCTGGCCGAGATCCAGGCGCTCGGCGAGTCGGCCGGGATCGAGTGGGCGTCGATCGTCCCGGTGTCCGCGACATCCGGTTTCCAGGTGGATCTGGTCGCGGACGAACTGGTGAAGCTGCTGCCGGACGGCTTCCCGCTGTACCCGGACGGCGACATCACCGACGAGCCCGAGGAGACGCTGGTCGCGGAGCTGATCCGCGAGGCCGCGCTGGAGGGTGTGCGCGACGAGCTGCCGCACTCGATCGCGGTCACCATCGACGAGATGAACCTGCGTGAGGACCGGCCCGAGGACAAGCCGCTGCTGGACGTCTACGCGAACATCTTCCTGGAGCGGGAGAGCCAGAAGGGCATCGTGATCGGCCACAAGGGCGCCCGGCTGCGCGAGGTCGGCGCGGCCGCGCGCCGCCAGATCGAGGCCCTGCTCGGTACGCCGGTCTACCTCGACCTGCACGTCAAGATCGCCAAGAACTGGCAGACGGACGCCAAGCACCTGCGCAAACTGGGCTTCTGATGAGCCTGCAGAATCCCGTGTACGGCGCCTTGACCGGCCCGCACGAATCGTTCGCCGAGGTCCGTGGGAACGCCCGCCGGTACCCGTCGGCGGTGGCGCCGTTCCTCGGTGTTCCTGATCAGCCGACGGCCGCGGACTGGGCCGACGCCGCCGAACTCCTCGGTCCGGGGACGATCGGCGCGTTGATGCGGCCCGAGTTCGGAGTGCCTGACGGGTTCAAGCTCGACCGCGTGTTCGACCTCGTGCAGTTCACCGCGCCCGCGGACCTCGCGACCGACGATCCCGAGGCGGTGGTGCTGGGCGTGGACGACGTACCGGACATGCTCGCGCTGGTCGCGCTCACCGATCCCGGTCCGTTCCGGACCCGCACGATCGAGCTCGGCACCTACCTGGGTATCCGCCGCGAGGGCGAACTGATCGCGATGGCCGGCACCCGGATGAACCTGCCCGGGCACACCGAGATCAGTGCCGTCTGCACCCACCAGTCGGCGCGCGGCCAGGGCCTGGCGACCCGCCTGATCCGGGCGGTCGCCGCCCACATCACCGCGTCCGGCAAGGTCCCGTTCCTGCACACCGGCGGCACGAACACCACCGCGATCAGCCTCTACACGTCACTGGGCTTCACCATCTCCAACCGCATGAAAGTCACACTCATCGAGCCGGCATGACGGAGGCGAACCGCCTCGCTCACGTCTACTGACTGGGTTCACCGATCGGCTGGCCGACGAGACGGCGCGGCTGGAGTCGTTGCAGCAAGATGCAATTGTGGAGCTTTCGTCCCCCGTGCGCGTTATGCTCGCGCACGATCTTGAGCTCATCGAGGTCATTCATGTCCTGAGGGGGACGTCCCAGTATGAAACTGCAGCGCTTCGCGCTCGCGCTGGCCGGGGTCGGCATGCTCGCCGCCACGGCCGCCGCTGTTCCGGCCACCGCCGCCGTCCGGTCCGACCCGACGCCCGCGATCGCCAGCCCGGCCAAGGGCAACCTGAAGACCACGCCGACCACCAAGCTCGCCTCCGGGGGCTGCCTCCAGGATGTCGGCTTCAACACCCCGACGCCGGGCATCAACGACGTCCTGATCACGCCGGCCAAGCCGCCGCGCGGTGAGTTCTACGGCGAGTTCCGGTACGTCGGCACGCGTCTCAACACGACGTGGTACGGCGTGCAGACCGACGCGCACTTCTACTACCACAGCCTGTTCGTGCAGAACGGCACGCTGTACCGCGGTGTCACCTACTTCGACACGGCGAACGCGCGGCCGACGTACGCGCGGATCGGGTCCGGCTGGACCAGCTTCACCCAGCTCGTGACGTCGAACTACGCGATCACCGCGCCGAACCGCTCGTACCTGTACGGGCTGAGCACCAACGGCAGCCTCTACCGCTACGCGGCGTCGGGTGCCACCTTCCGGGCGCTCGGTCACTTCCCGGGTTTCCAGGGTTTCAAGGCGATGACCGTGATCTCGGAGACCCCGACGTACGACACGCTGCTGATGACCACGAAGGCCGGTGCGCTGTGGACCGTCCGGATCCCGGCCGCCGCCTCGACGAAGCCGATCCTGAAGCTGGTCCGGAGCACGGGCTTCGCGGCGTACGAGTCGCTGGCCGCCCGGGAGTGTGGTGAAAGGGGTGGCACGCTGGTGACCGGCTTCGACAACGACACCGACTCGGCGTACCAGTACGCGATGAGCAAGTTCAACGGCTCGGCGACGGCGGTCACGTCCTACGGCCGGGTCACCGGCGGGACCATTCCGGGCACCGGGATCTTCTCGATCACCGGCCACTGGAACCAGCTCGTGGGCGAGTGAGCTTTCCGCAGTAGAAGCCGGGGGCGTCGCTGTTGCGGCGCCCCCGGTCCGTTTCAGAGCTTCTTCTGGTAGGCCAGGATTCTGGCGACGATCTTGTAGTCGAGTTGCTCGTTGATGCCGATCATGTGGTTGTTGGACTCGGCGTTCCAGGTGTCTACCTGGGTGAGGGCGGGCTCTGCGTCGCGGAGCCACAGAAGCATGGCGGACTTGACCAGGGCACCCAGGCGATGGCCCCGGTGGGCGCGGTCGACCGCGGTGTCGTGCTGTTCGCCGATGTGCGGACGCTCGCGCTCGACCGCGATGATCGTGTGCCCGGCCAGCGCACCGGTGCTCTTCTCCCGGGCGATCACGCGATAGAGCGTGTGGTCGCTCTTCGCCTGCGCTTCCTCGTACGCGCGCAACCGCTCCGGACTGAAGACGTCGTCCTCCATGTCCAGGTCGTCCCTCGGCGCATCGTTGATCGAGCCGGTCAGCTCGACCATCCCCGGCAGCAACTCCTCCGGCAGCGCGCCGGTCAGCATCGTCAGCTCGTACTCCGTGGACACGGCCACCGCATCGTCGTACAGCTTCCGCACCGCGTCCCAGTCGAGCGTCGTCAGGTCCTGCCGGCGGTTCACCTCGATCGCCTTCTGCTCGAACCCGTGCCGCCGGGCGAACGCGTCCGCCTTCGGCAGGTCGATGCAGCCGTACCCGACCGTGTCCCGGCCGAAGTCGCGCGCCACCTGCTCGGCGTACTCGACGAGCGCCGACCCGACACCCCGGCCGCGATGGGCCGGGTGGACGTCGACGTCGACCCACGCCTGGTTCGTGTTGTCGTACGTCGGCATCGACAGCCCGAGCAGTCCGACGGCAACTCCGTCGTCGTCCCGCGCCAGATAGGCGTCGTGCGGCTCGAGGTCCCAGCCGTAGCGCAGCATGTTCGCGAACCCACGGGGCGTGGTCTCGACCATCTCCGGGCAGTCCAGCTTCCACGCGGCGTTCCTGATCGCGACGGCTTCGACGCACCCGGCTTCGTTGTCGGGCAACAGTTTCGTGATCTCCACGCCCTCAGCGTCCACGAAGCGCCGGTTTACCGCGACCGGTTTATCCGCGGTCGAGAAGTTCCCCGCTGAGCTTCCACAGCCGCCGTGCGTGCTCCCGGCCGATCGCATAAGGCAGTACGCCGAACGCGCCCGGAGTCACCGCGAGCAGGCCGGCGTCCGGCTCGTCCGACGTGTGCACCTTCGCGATGTCGACGTCCTCGCAGTACACCCCGCCGTACCCCTCGAGCTGGGGACTGACGGCGCACCAGACTTGCGTCGCCGCGCCCTGCGCGACCGTCTTCAGGCCGCGGGTGGGGTCGATCACCGGCTCGTCGTTCGCGTCCAGGAAGCCGCCCTGCCGCAACGTCTCGCGATCGGTGAAGCGCGTGAGGTTCGTGATGATGCTCCCCGGGTGGACGGCGAAGGCCCGGATCCCGTTGACCCGCTCACGTTCGTCCAGCTCGACAGCGAAGAGGATGTTCGCCGTCTTCGACTGCCCGTACCCCACATACGGCGCGTACTCGCGGTGCTCGAAGTTCGGGTCGTCGAAGTCGACGTCGCTGTACCGGTGCCCGCGCGACGACACCGACACCACCCGCGCCGCACCGGCCATCCGCAGCGCGGGCAGCAACCGCGTCGTGAGCTGGAAGTGCCCGAGGTGGTTCGTCGCGAACTGCGACTCGTACCCGCGGGCGTCCCGGGTCAGCGGGTTCGCCATGATCCCGGCACTGTTCACCAGGATGTGCAGCGCCCGCCCGCTCGCGAGGAAGCGGTCCGCGAACGCGTCGATACTCGCCGGATCGAGCAGGTCCAGCTCCTGCACGGCGACTTCGCCGACATCGGCCAGCTCGGCGGTCGCCCGGGCGACATCACGAGCAGGTACGACGACGTCGGCGCCGGCCGACCGGAACGCGCGAACGGTCTCCTTGCCCAGGCCGGAGTACCCACCGGTGACGATCGCGACCTTCCCGTGCAGGTCGATCCCTTCGAGGACGTCGTCCGTCGTCGATGCCGCGGTGAATCCTGATCCCATTGGTGTTTGCATACTTCGACGGTATGTTGCCGTGCTCGGACTTTGAATGCGTGAAAGTGCTGATTACTTGCGCGATAGTACGGATATAGTCGAGGTATGGCTGATCCGCTCACTGACACCTTGACCCTGACCGAGGCGCACTGCCAGGTCTCGCGGGGGTTCGAGGCGATCGGCGAGTGGCGGCTGCGGTACCCGGCCACGAACCGGCTGAAATTCACCGCCGCGGTCGAGGGCACGTGCTGGATCGACTTCGACGACGAGCTGACCGGCGAGCGGATCGAGCTGGCGGCAGGGGACGTCGTGCTGTTCGACGGGCGGCACGAGTTCGTGAAGGGCAACTCCGACGCCGTGCCGGTCGAGGACGCGGTGGCTGCCTTCGGTGCGACTGATGGTCCGATCGCGCGCTTCGGCAGTGGTGCCGGGTCCGGGATCGGCCGCCGGGTGGTCGGCGTCGGCGGTCATGTTTCGCTGAACCGCACCGGCGAGGAGTTGCTGATCCGCGCCCTGCCGCCGATGATCCACCTTCGCGCGACGGACGAGCGGGCCGCGACGTTCCGCTGGCTGCTCAACCGGCTGTTGCGCGAGGCATCGAGCACCGAGCCCGGCGCGAGCCTGGCCGCGGACGACGTCGCGCATCTGCTGTTCCTCGAAGCGCTCCGGGCCTGCCTGGACGCTGCGGACGCGCTTCCGGTCGGTTGGTTGCGCGCGATCGCCGACGACCGCATCGCGCCGGCGCTGCACCTGATGCATGACCAGCCCGGTCGGGTCTGGCAGCTCGAGGAGTTGGCTGAGGCGGCCGCGATGTCGCGGACCACGTTCGCGGAACGGTTCCGTTCGGCGGCCGGCGTACCGCCGTTGACGTATCTGCTGAACTGGCGGATGCGCCTTGCCGAGCGAGCGTTGCGCGACGACGATCAGCCGCTGTCGGTGCTTGCTCGCTCGCTCGGCTACAGGTCGGACAGTGCGTTCAGCAACGCCTTCAAACGCGTGAACGGTGTCGCGCCGCGCCGGTACCGCGAGGCGGCCCGGGCAGCGCGGCTGGACTCCGGGGTAGTGGACGCTACGGCTTAGGCATTCCGTAGGCGTGGTCGACGGTCATCGTGAACATCAACCGCTTGTCCTGCACCATTACCGCGCGGTATTCGTCCCAGTCCGGGTGCTCGCCGGATGCGGTCCGGTAGTAGTCGACCAGGCTCTCGACGGTGGCGTCATGCGGGTCGGTGGCGACCGGGCTGAGTTCGGCCTTGCCTTCGAGGACTACGTACGAGCGTCCTCCGGGACCGTCGACGTACAGGCTGGCGCGCGGGTCGCGGCGGAGGTTCTTGGTCTTGGCCCGGTCGTCGGTCAGCGACACGTTCAGGCGGGTGCCGTCGAAGACGTAGGTGACATTCGACAGCTGGGGGCGACCGTCGCGCTTGATGGTGACCAGGACGCCGAGCCCGTGCGTCCCGATCCGGTCGAGGAGGGTTTCCGTCATACGACAACTCTAGGAATTCAAGCGCCCTTGAAGGCAAGGAACTCCCGGACAATCGCCAGCCACTCGTCCGGGTGGCTGCTGTGGATGCGGTGGCCGACCGCGCTCGCGACGAACGCCCCGAGTGAGTTCCCGACGAACGTGACCGGCCCGTCGAGCTCACGCAGTACCTGATCGCGCAGTATTTGATCGCAGAAGTCGTCGAGACGGTACGGACGCCGGCGCGGCACGGTGCCGTGGCCGAGCAGCGCCGGGCAAAACACCCGATAGCCGAGCTCCTCGAACGAGGGCACGAAGCGGTCCCACGTCGACGGCCCGCTGGTACCGGCATGCAGACAGATCAGGTTCCGCACTCTCGCTCCCATCAAACGCTCACCACCAGGACGCCACCGATGATGATGGCGAGGCCAACGATTCGTGCGCGGTCCAGCCGTTCACCCAGTACGACGGCTCCGAGTAACGCCCCGAGGACGACGTTCAGCGTCCGCCCGATCGCCACGGTTCCGACGGACGCGACCGACAGCGCGAGCAGCACGAGCCCGTAGCTGGCCGGCATGAGTACGGCGATCGGCAACGCGTGCCGCCAGTTCCGCATTGTCTCCCGGTGATCGCGGACGATCGCCGACAATGCGGCAACCTGCGCCACGTTCGCTACCGCGAGATAGGTCAACAGGTCGACGTGCAGCGAGCTGACGGCGTACCCGTCCCAGAGCGTGTACGCCGCCGTACACGCGCCGACCAGCAATCCGAGGGCGACCCCGCGCGCCGGAGTTCGCGAGTGCGGCCGGTCCATGACCATCACCCCGGCCAGCACCAACGCCGCGCCACCGAACACCCGCGTGACCGATCCGCCCAGCCACGGCACGCTCGCCACCGCCACCAACGCCGGCCCGGTGCCACGACTCACCGAGTAGACGGTCGAGAACGCGCCCGCGCCGTACGCCTTCTGCAGCGTAACGGCGTACGTCGTGTGCAGGGCCATGCTCACGAGAGCGGCCCACCAGGTCGCGGCGAGGGATCCGCGGAGCAGCAGGACGACGGAGATCGGCAGGGTCAGCAGACCGCACAGCCAGACGAACGCCGGGCCGCCCAAGTTGCCTCGTTTGAGCAGCAGGTTCCATGCCGCGTGGCAGCCGGCGGAGGCGATCAGCAGACCCAGGGCAATCACGTAGACAGTGTCTACCGGATGTAGATAGACGCTGTCTACCCGACACCTGTGGATCACCTGAAGAAAGCCGCCGGATCCTGGTCCGGCGGCCGCGCACTGGAAACCATCGGGAGCATGACCGAGATCAGCGAGAGAGCCGTGCTCCGGCGGCTGAACGATCGGTTGGGGTTCGGTCCGGCGCCGGGTGACCTGGAGGCCGCCATCGACGCGACCGTACGGCGCCTGCTCGGCCCGGCGACGGACGCGGCCGCCGCAGCGGTACCACCGCCGACCGGACTCGAACCGCCCGCGCAGCCGAAGAAGGACGACCAGGCCGCGAAGAAGGCCGCGAACCGGCAGCGCGCCGCGCAGGAGCGCAAGCTGACGATCTGGTGGCTCGACCGGATGGTCGTGAGCCGGACCGCGGGGGAGCGGCTGACCTGGTTCTGGCACGGCCACTTCGCGACCAGCAATCAGAAGGTCCGGAACGCGGCCTGGATGCTGGCGCAGAACCAGACCCAGCGCCGGCTCGCGCTCGGCCGGTTCGGCGATCTCGCCCCGGCAATGATCGTCGACACTGCGATGATCCGCTGGCTGGACGGTCAGCGGAACCGTAAGGGCGCGCCGAACGAGAACCTGGCCCGCGAGTTCATGGAGCTGTTCACGCTCGGCATCGGCCACTACCAGGAGGCCGACGTCGCGCAGGGCGCCCGATGCCTGACCGGGTGGGTGCTGCGCAAGGACGGCAAGGCCGCGACGTTCCAGCGCAAGCGGTTCGACTCCGGCTCGAAGACGGTACTCGGCAAGACCGGTGACTTCGACGCGAAGGGCTTCGCCGGGCTCGCGCTGGCGCAACCCGCCTCGGCCGAATTCGTGATCGGGCGGTTGTGGTTCCGGCTGGTGTCGGCGACTCCTCCTGATGCCGCCACGGTCGCCCGGCTGACGGCGGCGTACGGCGCCGATCGCGACATCCGGTCGTTGCTAACGGCAATGGTTGCCGAACCGGGGTTCAAGGATCCCGCGTCGGGACTCGTGAAGCAGCCGGTGGAGTGGGCGGTTGGCCTGATGCGGGCGCTGGGATTGCGGCCCGCGAAGCTGATGGAGAAGGAGCAGACCAAGTTGCTCGCCGGCCTGCGCGGTATGGGGCAACTGCCGTACCGGCCGCCCAGTGTGGGTGGTTGGCCGGCCGGTGCGAGTTGGCTGACCACGTCGGCGGGAGTGACGCGGCTGCGGCTCGCGCAGCAGTTGGCGAAGAAGGCCGATCTGTCAGCGGTTGAAGACGCTCACGACAAGGTGGCCGCGGTCGCCGCCCTGCTTGGTGTGGATGGCTGGTCGGAGCGAACGAAGAACGCGTTGGCCGGTGTGAAGAACCCGGCGCAGCTGACGGCCGTCGCCGCGTGCGCCCCCGAATATGTCGTGAGCGGATGAGTGGAGGACCGATGGACAACTTGACGAGAAGGCGGTTCCTGACGCTCAGCGGGGTGACCGCCGCCGGAGCGCTGGCGGCGGGTGCGACCCAGGTGAACTGGTCGGACCTGATGGCCGCGGCCGTCGACGATCCGTTGCCGAGCGACCAGTCGGTGCTCGTCGTCATCACCTTGTACGGCGGCAACGACGGACTCAACACGGTCGTGCCCGCGGCGGACCCGGCGTACCAGAAGGCCCGGCCGGACCTCGCGTATCAGCAGGACGAGGTGCTGGATCTCGGCGAGGGCCTCGGGCTGAACCCTGGGCTGAAGGGCCTCAAAGGTCTGTGGGACGACAAGAGGCTCGCGATCGTGCGCGGGGTCGGATACCCGGAGCCGGATCGCAGTCACTTCCGCTCGATGGCGATCTGGCAGACGGCCTCGCCGAAGTCGCCGGTCCCGACTGGATGGCTCGGCCGCTGGCTGGACTCGACCGGCTCGGACCCGCTGCGCGCGGTGTCGGTCGAGCCGACGCTTCCTCCGCTGCTCGCCGGCGCGACCACCGCCGCCGCGTCGTTGCCGTTGCGGGGGTTGGCCTTACCGGGCGGGGCTTTGGGTACGGCGTACGCCGCGCTGGGCAAGCCGAGTCCGGGGGAGGGGCCGTGGCAGGCGCGGGCCGCGAAGTCGGTGCTGGATCTTCAGCACGCGACCGACGTACTCGGTAAGGCAGTGAAGAGTGGTCACGAGCAGGAGGACCCGGATGACGAGGAGCGGACCAAGGACGCGTCTGCGGGCGGTGCGTCGCAGCTCGGCGCGCAACTGGAGCTGATCGCCGGGCTGATCGAGGCCGGGGTGCCGACACGCGCATACTCCGCTTCGCTCGGTGGCTTCGATACCCACGCCGATGAACGCGGAACGCAGCAGCGGTTGCTGACCGAGCTGGACGGTGGGCTGACGCCTTTCGTCCAGCGGCTGCGGAAGACCGACCGCGGGAAGAACGCGGTCGTCCTGGTGTACTCCGAGTTCGGTCGCCGCGTGCAGGCGAACGGCAGCGACGGTACCGACCACGGAACAGCCGGACCGGTGTTCGTGCTGGGCGAGAAGGTGTCGGGCGGCTTCTTCGGCGAACAGCCGAGCCTGACGGACCTCTCCAACGGAGATCTCAAGGCAGGCACCGACTTCCGTGACGTCTACGCCACGGTCCTCCACCACGTCCTCGGCGCAGACCCCGCCCGAATCCTCGCCAACCACACCACCACCATCCCGAACCTCCTCCACACCTGAAGCGATGTGGGGAGTTCTGCTGGCTGATTTCGGTGCGCAGAACTCCCCAAACCTAGGTGGTGGGGAGGCGGAGGTGGAAGGCGGCGCCGTTGTCTCGGTCTTCTACGGTGAGGTCGCCGCCGTGGGCTCGAGCTACGCCGCGGGCGATGGCGAGGCCGAGGCCGGCGCCTTTGCTGTGCGGGCCGTGGACGAGGCGGTCGAAGATGCGGTCGCGGGCCTCGGGCGGGACCCCAGGACCGTCGTCCTCGACCAGTACGCCGGTCTGCGCGACGGTGATGTGGATGCTGTGGGCCCCCGCCTGGCGGGCGTTGTCGACGAGGTTGGCGACGACCTGGGTGAGGCGTTCGGGGTCGGCGCTGACAGTCGCGGTGCCGTCGACCTCGACCTTCACGTCGGGGGCCACCAGACGAAGACGAGCGACCTGAGCATCAGCCAGATGGCGAAGATCGACCTGCGTCAGGTGGAGCTGGAGGCCGGCGTCGATGCGGCTCAGTTCGAGCAGATCGCCGACCAGCGTCCCGGCTCGGCGGGACTCGCGGACCAGCAACAACTCCAGCTCTTCGCGCTGCTCGGCCGTTGCCTCGGGCCCGAGCTGGATCAGTGTTTCCGCGGCGGTCTGCAAGCCGGCCACCGGCGTACGCAACTCATGCGCCGCGTCCGCCACGAACTCCCGCATCCGATCCTCGGACCGCCGCGCTACGCCCTCGGCGCGGCGCGCCGTACCTTCCGCCTGTCGTGCCGTTCCCTCGGCCCGTCGCGCGGCGTTCTCCGCGCCCTCGAGCGCGTCGAGCATCTCGTCGAACGCGGCCGCCGTACGGCCGAGTTCGGTGTCGGCGCGCTCGGGCTGCAATCGCTCGCCTCGCCGTCCGGCCGCGATCGATCGCGCCAGCCCGGTCATCGCATCCAACGGCGCCAGCGCGAACCGCATACCGATGACCAGCGCGAGTGCCGTGATCAGGATCGCCGCCGCGCCGGACACCAGCAGTACGGTCCGCAGCCGCGCACTCGCATCGGCGAGCAACCCGGTGTCCGCGGACAGCAGGAGCGTCGCGCCCTTCGTCTGTTGGCCGGCTTGCAACGTCGCTCGCACCTGCCGGACGGTCCCACCGGCGTCGACGGGAGGCGCGCCGAGCTGCCGTCCGTTCCGCAGCGTCAGCGTCACCCGGACCCCGTCCGCGTCGACCCGCCGTACCAAGTTGCCGGGTGCAACGTTCTGTCGCGCGAGCTGTTGCGCCAGCTGAGCCCGCCCGGTGAGCAGCGAGTCGAGGCTGCGCTCGGCCTGCGCGTCGAACACCGCCTTCACCGTCAGCCCGGTGATCGGCAGCACCACCAGCAGTACGGCGATGGCAGTCAGCGTCACCCGGACCCGGAGTGACGCGGTCCGCAAGCGGGTCATGGGCGCAACACGTATCCCGAGCCGCGCACCGTGTGCAGCAGGCGCGGGCCGTGGGCCTCGAGTTTGCGGCGCAGACCGCTGACGTAGACCTCCACGAGGTTGTCGGCGTAGTCGTCGTACCCCCAGACCGCGGTCAGCAGCTGCGTCTTGCCGACGACCTTCTCCGCGCGACCGGCGAGGAACGCGAGCAGCTTGAACTCGGTGGCCGTCAGTTCGATCTCCGTACCGCCCCGGCGTACCGCTCGTGCCTCGACGTCCACCTCGAGGTCGCCGATCACGAGCACGGTCCGGAGCCTGCCCATCCGGCGTAGCACCGCCTCCACCCGGGCGATCAGTTCGGCCAGCACGAACGGCTTGACCACGTAGTCGTCCGCGCCGGTCCGTAGCCCGTGCAGGCGGTCGCCGACCGCGTCGCGCGCGGTCAGCAGGATCACGCCGGCGTTCGACGTCTCCTGCGCGACCGTCAGCAGCTCGAACCCGTCCCGCCCCGGCAGCATCACGTCCAGCAGCACCAGATCCGGCCGGTACTGCGCGAGTTCGCGCTCGAACCCGTCGCCGTCGGGCCGGGTCCGCACGTCGTGACCCGCCTCGGTCAGCGCGATCCCGACGGCGGTCCGGATCGGTTCCGCGTCCTCGACCACCAGTACCCGCGCCGTCATGCCGGCCATCCTCGCACCGCGATCAGGCGGCTCCGTCACAGCCGGACGGAATCTTCAGCACATCCTCAGCGAGGACGCCGTCACTCTGTGTGTCTCGCCCGGTGAGACCCCCGGTTCGACGCCCCGGGGGAGTTGTGCATAGACTCCCAAGCACTATGCGGCACCAGCTTCTCCTCCTTCGCTGCCGCGGCGAGGCCTGACAAGGCCGGTTTCCTCGCCGCGGAGTTTCGTCGTACGCCGGTCGTCCAGCGACCCTGTGCAGTAAGACGTATCCCGAGGAGAACCCCCGTGGCACCGAAGAACCAGCCCAAGCCCGTCCAGCAGCCGTCCGGTATGCCGATCCACCGCTACCGCGCGTTCCCGCCGATCGACCTGCCGGACCGCACCTGGCCCGCGCAGTCCGTCGACCACACCCCGCGCTGGCTGTCCACCGACCTCCGCGACGGCAACCAGGCGCTGGTCGAGCCGATGTCGCCGGCCCGCAAACGGCGGATGTTCGACCTGCTGGTGAAGATGGGCTACAAGGAGATCGAGGTCGGTTTCCCGAGCGCCAGCCAGTACGACTTCGACTTCGTCCGCAGCCTGATCGAGGGCGACGCGATCCCGGACGACGTGACGATCTCGGTGCTGACCCAGGCGCGTGAGGAGCTGATCGAGCGCACCGTGCAGTCGCTGCAGGGCTCGCCGAAGGCGACCATCCACCTGTACAACGCGACCGCGCCGCTGTTCCGCCGGGTCGTGTTCAACGTCGACAAGGCCGAATGCCGCACGATCGCCGTCCGCGGCACCGAGACCGTGATGAAGTACGCCGACGAGCTGCTGGGCGACTGCGAGTTCGGCTACCAGTACAGCCCGGAGATCTTCACCGGCACCGAGATGGAGTTCGCGCTCGAGGTGTGCGAGGCGGTCAGCGACGTCTGGCAGCCCGCCGAGGGCCGCGAGATCATCCTGAACCTGCCGGCCACCGTCGAGATGTGCACCCCGAACGTGTACGCCGACCAGATCGAGTGGTTCGGCCGGAACCTGACCCGCCGCGAGCACAGCGCGATCAGCCTGCACCCGCACAACGACCGCGGTACGGCGGTGGCCGCCACCGAGCTGGCCCTGATGGCCGGCGCGGACCGGGTCGAGGGCTGCCTGTTCGGGCACGGCGAGCGCACCGGCAACGTCGACCTGGTGACGCTCGGGATGAACCTGTTCAGCCAGGGCATCGACCCGCAGATCGACTTCTCCGACATCGACGAGATCCGCCGCACGGTCGAGTACTGCACGCAGATGCGCGTTCCCGAGCGGCAGCCGTACGCCGGTGACCTGGTCTACACCGCCTTCTCGGGATCCCACCAGGACGCGATCAAGAAGGGCCTGGAGGCGCTCGACAAGCAGGCCGCGGCCGAGGGCCGGCCGGTCGGCGAGATCGCCTGGGAGGCGCCGTACCTGCCGATCGACCCGAAGGACGTCGGCCGCAGCTACGAGGCCGTGATCCGGGTCAACTCGCAGTCCGGCAAGGGCGGCGTCGCGTACATCATGAAGTCCGAGCACCGGCTCGACCTGCCGCGCCGGCTGCAGATCGAGTTCAGCCGGGTGATCCAGCAGCACACCGACGACGAGGGCGGCGAGGTCGGCCCGCAGGTGATGTGGGACATCTTCGCGGGCGAGTACCTTGCCCCCGGCCCCTTGTCGCTGCTGAGCGTCAACTCGACCTCGGGCGAGGGGCAGGGCGACCAGCTCCGGGTACAGGTCTATGCCAATGGCGTTCCCCACGAGTTGGTTGGTGAGGGCAACGGTCCGGTGTCGGCCTTCGTCGACGCGCTGCAGCCGCTGAAGTACGACGTCCGGGTACTGGACTATCACGAGCACGCGCTCTCCGCCGGTGGCGACGCGCTGGCCGCGGCGTACGTCGAGTGCGAGGTCGGCGACGAGGTCTTCTGGGGCGTCGGGAGGGACGCCAACATTCTCACTGCCTCGCTGAAGGCCGTGGTCTCGGCTGTCAACCGCGCCACTCGTTGACGGACCCGCATTCTTAACGTCGAATTGCCTGTCCCCGGTGTCGGGGGCAGGCAATTCCTGTACTCCCCGGTACCGTCGGGTCACAGGCTGCAACGTTGTCTCAACGTTGCCTCAAGTCGTTGACTCAGTGACCGAGGTTGCGCACACTGTCGTCACTATGCGCAGATCCTTGCAAGACAGCGTTACTAAGTCTTGTTGTTGAAGGGTCTGTGCCACCGACTTTTCCCCTGCAGTCGCGTGGAGGTGAGCAGTGAGCGGTGCGGTCGAGACATCCGCGTCTGAACTGATCGAAGGACCGGCTGTCGAACCGAGACCCTCGGCTGTCCGGCGGTTTTTCAACGCCTGGCTGGTCCGAAGACTGTTCAAGGCGGTCCTGACGGTCTTCATCGTGACCTCCGGGACCTTTTTCCTGGTCCGGCTGCTCCCGGGGAACCCGGTCGACACCTACATCCAGACGCAGATCGCCCAGACCGGTATCTCGTACGAGGCGGCGGCCGCGCAGGCGAAGAACCTGTTCTCGCTGGACCCGAACGAGCCGTTGATCGCGCAGTACTTCCACTACATGCTCAACATGCTGCACGGCGACTTCGGCAACTCGCTGCTGTCGCCGGGCACCACGGTCGTCTCGGTGATCAAGACCTACCTGCCGTGGACGCTGTTCTCGGTCGGTGTCGCCACGGTCTTCAGCTTCGTCATCGGCATCGTCGCCGGCATGGTGATGGCCTACCGCCGGGAGAGCTGGATCGACCACCTGCTGACGTCGATCGGCTCGATCCTGCACGCGATCCCGAACTACATCCTGGCGATCCTGATCGTGGTCTTCCTCGGCGTGAAGCTGCAGCTGTTCGACCTGACCGCGGCGCGGGGTTCGTACACGCCCGGTGTGACGCCGTCGTTCAGCCTCAGCTTCCTGAACGACATCTTCTACCACGCGACGCTGCCGATCCTGGCGTATGCGCTGACCACGGTCGGCTCCTGGGCGCTGGTGATGAAGTCGTCGACCGTGGAGACGCTCGGCGAGGACTACGTGACGGTGGCCCGCGCGCGCGGCCTGTCGGACAACCGGATCCGGTCCGGGTACGTCGGGCGGAACGCCGTACTGCCGCTGTTCAGCCAGCTCGCGGTGTCGCTCGGGTTCGTGGTCGGCGGCTCGATCTTCGTCGAGCGGATCTTCGGCTACCAGGGCATCGGGTTCAGCCTGTACGGCGCCGTCAACGGCCGCGACTACGCCGTCCTGCAGGGCATCTTCCTGGTCGTGACGATCTCGGTGGTGGTGGCCAACCTGCTGGCCGATCTGCTGTACAGCCAGCTGGATCCGCGGATCCGGGTCCAGGGCAAGGGCAAGGGGTGACGAGATGACCGAGGCTTCCATCCCCGTCGCTTCGATCGGTACGCCGGGGGTCTCCCGGTTCGCCGGCATCCTGAAGTCGCTGCGCCGCAGCCCCGCCGGGTTCGTCGGGTTCGTCATCGTCGCGCTGCTGGTGCTGATCACCGCGATCGTGCCGTTCTTCCTCCCCGACGTGTCCCCGAACGTCAAGGAGATCCTGCTCCCGGCGGGTTCGCCGGGGCATCTGCTCGGCACCGACAACGAGGGCAAGGACGTTCTGATCCAGATCATCGGCGGCGGCCGCACGGTGATCTTCGTCGGCTTCGTCGCGGCGGCGATCTCGACCGTCCTCGCGATCATCCTCGGTTCGCTGGCCGCGTACCTGGGCGGATGGGTCGACTCGGTGGTCGTGACGGCCGCGGACGTCGTGCTCACCGTGCCGCAGATCGTGCTGCTCGCGGTGCTCGGCGCGTTCTTCAAGCTCGACTCGCCGCTCCTGCTGGCGTTGCTGGTCGGCGGCCTGTCCTGGCCGGTGCTGACCCGCGCGGTCCGCGCCCAGGTGTTCTCGCTCAAGGAGCGCGAGTTCGTCGAGGCGGCCCGGCTGCTCGACCTCGGCACCGCCCGGGTGGTGTTCGTCGAGATCCTGCCGAACATGGCCAGCTTCATCCTGATGAACTTCATGATCGGCGTGACCAATGCGATCTACCAGCTGGTCGGCCTGTACCTGCTCGGTCTCGCGCCGCTGACCGGCTCGAACTGGGGCATCATGCTCAACCGCGCCTGGATTGCCGGCGCGATCTTCAACGACGCGAGCCTCGGCTGGATCCTCAGCCCGATCATCGCGATCGTCCTGCTGCTGGTCGGATTGGTGATGATGACGAGAACCCTCGAAGAGATCCTCAACCCGCGGCTCCGGGACCGGTGAGCGCGATGACGACGACGACCTCTTCGAGCCCGCGCGCCACCCGCGGCGGCGAGGGCAAGCCGCTGCTGTCGATCCGCGACTTCAAGGTCGAGTACCGGACCGGTGCCGGCGCGACGGTGCAGGCAGTGCGCGGCGTCGACCTCGACCTGTACCCGGGCGAGAGCCTGGCCCTGGTCGGCGAGAGCGGCTGCGGCAAGACGACGTTCGGCCTCGGCCTGCTGCGGTTGCTGCCGCGGCTCGGTCACGCCAGCGGCAAGGTGCTGTTCAACCGCGGCGACGGCACCGAGATCGACGTCCTCGGGCTGGACGGCCGAGACCTGCGGGAGTTCCGCTGGCGGGACGCGGCGATGGTCTTCCAGGGCGCGATGAACGCGTTCAACCCGGTGCTGAAGATCCGCGCGCACATGCACGACACCATGCGCGCGCACACCAAGGCGAGCCGGCAGGAGATCGAGGACCGCGCCGGCGAGCTGCTCCGGCTGGTTCGGCTGGAGCCGTCGCGGGTGATGGACAGCTACCCACACGAACTGTCCGGCGGTATGCGGCAGCGGGTCCTGATCGCGATGAGTCTGCTGCTCGAACCCGAGGTACTGATCCTCGACGAGCCGACCACCGCGCTCGACATCCTCACCCAGCGGTCGGTGGTCGACGTCCTGCACGAGGTGCGCGAGCGGCTCGGGTTCTCGATGATCTTCATCTCCCACGACCTGTCGCTGGCCGCCGAGCTCGCGGACCGGGTCGCCACCATGTACGCCGGGCGCATCATCGAGACCGGCGGCGTACGGGACCTGTTCTACCGGCCGCGGCACCCGTACACACTCGGCCTGATCAAGGCGGTACCGCCGATCGTCGGCGACCTGCCGGACATGGAGTCGATCCCGGGCGGCCCGCCGAGCCTGGCGGCGCTGCCCGCGGGCTGTACGTTCAGCCCGCGCTGCAAGTACGCGACCGAGGAGTGCAACGCCGCCGATCCGCCGCTGGTCCCGATCTCCGACGAGCCAGGCGACGCACACGAGGCGGCGTGTATCCACTGGAAGGACGTACGCCTCGAGCGTGAGGTGCCGAGCGAGACCCTGGGGAACGCATCATGAGCGCAAAGCTTCTGGCCGGGCCTCCGGCGCCGGCGGGGTCATGCGGCGGTGACTCCCGGCCTTCCCCCGTCGCTCCAGTCGCTCCAGTCGCTGCGCTCCCCGCGCTCCTCAGTTCAGGCCGGGAGGCCGCATGACCACGATCGAGACTGCTCCGGAGTCGGCGAACGCAAGCGCGGCGCCGCTGATCACGCTCGGTGGGGTCAGCCAGGTGTTCGACACCAAGGCCGGGCCGATTCGGGCGGTCGACGGGGTCGACCTGTCGGTCAACCCCGGTGAGGTGCTCTGCCTCGTCGGCGAGAGCGGGTCGGGCAAGACCACGGCGGCGCGGATGGCGGCCGGACTGGCCCGCCCGAGCAGCGGGCAGGTCGCGTTCGACGGGACCGACATCTGGTCGATGAAGCGCAACGACTTCGCCACCTTCCGGCGCAGCGTGCAGTACGTGCACCAGGACCCCTACGCGTCGCTCAACCCGACGCGGACGATCCAGCAGACGATCACCGCGCCGCTGCTCAAACACGGCATCGTGAAGAGCAAGAAGGAAGCCGCGGAGAAGGCCGCCGAGCTGCTCACCAAGGTCGACCTCACACCGGCAGAGAACTACCTGCCGAAGTATCCGCACCAGCTGTCCGGTGGCCAGCGGCAACGAGTCGCGGTCGCGCGGGCGCTGACCCTGGACCCGAAGCTGATCATCGCGGACGAGTCGACCTCGATGCTGGACGTGTCGATCCGGATCAGCGTGCTGGCGATGCTCGGCCGGCTGCGCGACGACCTCGGCGTCGGTTTCCTGTTCATCACCCACGACCTGGCGATCGCGAAGTACTTCGGCTGGAACGGCAAGACCGCGGTGATGTACCTGGGCCGGATCGTCGAGTTCGGTCCGACCCCGAAGATCATCAACGCACCGACGCACCCGTACACCCGGGCGCTGATCGACGCGATCCCCGAGCCGGACCCGGACCTGACCAAGACCAAGGGCCGGGAATCCCTGCGCAGCCTGGAGATTCCGAGCCTGGCGCACCTGCCGTCGGGCTGCTCGTTCCACCCGCGCTGTCCGCAGTTCGAGGACGGGCTGTGCGACGGCGCGGTGCCGGCACTGACCGAGATCCGAACCGGCCAGTCCGCCGCGTGCCACGTCGTGGCCCGCGACGGCGCCGACGAAGGACGGCCGGATGAGCCGGGGGCCTGATGGGGCCCCAGATCGGCCGGGCGGCGCTCGGTTGGGCGGTGTTCCTGGTGCTGGCCAGCGGAGTGCTGCTGCTCACGCTGGCACCGGGCACCCCGGAGTTCGTCGTCACCCTGTTCACCTTGTGTTTGGGCCTGCTACTGGGCCTGGTGGTCGTCGTCGGGGTGGTCATCACCCGGCGGCGGGAGAAACGCGAGGGCGGTAGTTAGTCCCCACCAGTAAGTAGTACCTGACCCACATGGGCGTGTGGTCAGTCCAGAAAGGACGAAGGATGAGTCCCACCGGCAACATCGATTCCGGCGATTCCGGCACCAACGGGATGGGCGCGAGCGCTCGCAGCAACGCGATCTCCCGCCGGCACGTGCTCCAGATCTTCGGCATCGCCGGTGTCGGCGTGGCCGGCATCGGCTCACTGGAGGCGTGCTCGCCGAGCAAGCCGAACGCCAGCGGCGGCGGCAGCAACGGCGGCGGAAGCAAGGAGTTCCACGGCGCGTATCCGTACCAGCTGCCGCCCAAGGGTCACTTCAACCTGGCCCCGGGTGTCCTTGACGGCATCCAGATGGCGACGAGCCCGTACAACGACCTGATCTATCCCAGCGCCGGTCTGTACTACTGGGCCGACAAGAAGTGGGAATGGATGATGGCCGAGTCCGGGACGATGGACGAGGCGACGAAGACCTACACGCTGAAGCTCCGCTCCGGTCTGACCTGGAGCGACGGCAAGCCGGTGACGGCGAAGGACGTCGTGTCGACGTTCAGCCTGCAGTGGCTGCAGCGCCAGCCACCGTGGACGTTCCTGGCCGACGTCACCGCGAAGGACGACACCACCGTGGTGTTCGCCATCGCAACGCCGTCCACTGTGCTCGAGCGCTTCATCCTCCGGGCACCGATCCTGCCGGACTCGGTCTACGGTGAATGGGCGACCAAGGCCGAGGCGATCCGCAAGGCGAAGGGCAGCCTGGACAGCGGCGACGGCAAGCAGCTGAACGCCGACTTCCAGAAGTTCCGTCCGGAGAACCCCGTCGTCTCGGGTCCCTTCAAGTGGGACGTGAAGAGCATGACCAACTCGCAGATGACGTTGGTCAAGAACGACAAGGGCCTGTTCGCCGACAAGATCGGCTTCGACAAGGTCGTCCTCTACAACGGTGAGACCTCGGATGTCACCCCGGTCGTGCTGAACAAGGACGTCGACTACGCCACCCACGGTTTCGCGGTGGCCACCGAGAAGACCCTGCTCGGCAGCGGCTTCCGGATCCTGCGGCCGCCGGTGTACTCGGGCCCCGCGCTGGTGTTCAACTACACGGCGCACCCGGAGCTCTCCGACCCGCGCGTCCGGCAGGCGATCGCGTACGTTCTGGACCGGTCCGAGAACGGAACCGTCGCGCTCGGCGACTCCGGCAAGCCGTGCAAGTTCATGGCCGGCTTCTCCGACATCCTGGTGCCGGACTGGGTGTCCGACGCCGACCAGAAGAAGCTGCAGGCGTATGAGAAGGACGAGGCGAAGGCGACGTCGCTCCTCCAGGCTGCCGGCTGGAAGAAGACCGGGGGCAAGTGGATGCTGCCGAACGGCAAGCCGGCCGCGTACGACATCAAGTTCCCGACCGAGTTCGCGGACTGGAACCCGGCCGCCACCAACGCCGCCGACCAGCTGAACAAGTTCGGCTTCAACATCACCAAGCGGGGTATCACCTTCACCCAGCTGAACCCCGACGTACTGGCCGGCAAGTTCGACATCGCGATCCAGACCTGGGGCGCGTCGAACCACCCGCACCCGTACTTCGCGTTCGTCCAGGACCTGTACACGTTCAACTACGTGGTCGCCGCGAACCAGGGTGGCAAGGGGATGAACTTCCCGCTCAAGCAGACCACCTCGGCCGGTCCGATCGACCTGAAGGCGGTCGTTGACAAGTCCGCGCAGGGCCTGAACCTCGACGAGCAGAAGAAGAACGTCACCGCCGCGGCGCTGGCCTTCAACGAACTGCTGCCGATCATCCCGCTGTGGGAGCGCTACGGGAACAACCCGGCGCTCGAGGGCAAGCGGATCGCGAAGTTCCCGGCCGACGACGACCCGATCCTGAAGAACGCTCCGTACGCGGACAACTTCGTGATCATGGGCATGTACAAGGGCTCGGTCGCACCGGTTTAACAACTGGCGGACTGACCCGTTTGTTTGGTTGGGTCGGCCGGGTGATCAGCATTCGCGAGATCGACCCGGCCGACCTGGCCCTGTTCGACGAGTGGTACGACGCCTTCCGGGCCGGCGCGGTGGCCGGCCGGGAGGCCGCGCTGGTGGTGGGGCGCGAAGCCCTCGGGTACTCGCTGCGGAACCCGGGGCCGTTGAAGCAGCGCCTCGCGGTCGGCGCGTTCGAGGACGACCGGGTGCTCGGCGGCATGCTGTTCGAGTACCGGCTGACCGACAATCTCGACACGGTCGAGGTCGAGATCGACGTACCGCCGGGGCACCGGCGGCGTGGGATCGGTACGGCGCTGTGGCAGTGGGCGGTGACACGGGCGGCGCAGCTCGGACGGACGATCGTCCAGACCGAGATCGGCGTACCGGGGGAGCCCTGGGCGGGCGCGGCGTTCGCCGAGCGGCTCGGGTTCCGGACGGAGCACGTCGAGGAGCATCTCGTCGTACCGCTGCCGTACGACGAGCTGCGGCTCGAGGAGCTGCGGGAGGCGGCCGGGCGGCTCGACGGGTACCGGCTGACGTCGTGGGCCGGCCTGTGTCCGCCGGAGCACCAGCAGGCGTACGCCGACCTGCACACCGCCATGGATCAGGACGTGCCGACCGGCGGGATGACCCGTGAGGTCGTGCCGTGGACGGTCGAGAAGCTCGAGGCGAGTGAGGCGCGGGTCGACCGCAACTACCTCGCGCTGGTCACGATGGCGCACACCGCCGCCGGCGAACCGGCCGGCTACACGCTCATCTATCTGCCCCGGGCCGACGCCGAACACGCTCAGCAGGACGACACGCTGGTACTGCGTGAGCACCGCGGCCACAACGTCGGCACCCACCTGAAGCTGGCGAACCTCGAGCAGCTCGCGAAACACCGGACGACGCAACGCTTCCTGCACACCTGGACCGCGCTCTCGAACGTCCCGATGCGCAAGGTCAACGCGCGCTTCGGCTTCCGCGCCGTCGAGCAGCACCGCGAACTCGAACTGCGGTTGCCGCGTCTGCGTCCCGCGGCCCGCGCGGTGATCGTCGATCCTGAGGACCGCATCCTGCTGGTCCGCTTCGAGTTCGCCGACGGTCCGTTGTGGGCGACGCCCGGCGGCGGCCTCGAGCCCGGCGAGACGGTGATCGAAGGCCTGCGCCGCGAACTCGTCGAGGAGGTCGGCCTGAAGGACTTCGCCGACCCGCCGCAGCTCTGGCACCAGGAAGTCGTTGCCGAGGACCACGCCACCGGCTACGACGGCGTACTCCACGACTTCTTCCTGATCCGCACTGACCACTTCGAGCCGGCCGGAACCCTCACCCCGGAAGAGATGCGCGCCGAGAACGTGTACGCCATGCGCTGGTGGTCGCAGGCCGAACTGGAGACCCACGACGGCCGCTTCGCCCCCCGCGACCTACCCGCGCTGGTCCGTTCAGCGCTGCAGTCCGGCCCGCCAAGCACACCAACTCAGCTGGGTTTGTGAGCGGGATTCGCGTTCCGGACGCTGACGGGGTTGCGGCGGCGTACACGAGCGGGATCAGAGGCGCCGTAGCCAGCTGAGGTGGCCCTCGTCCATCACGGCGTGGCCGTCGGCGCTGTCGGCGACGTTGGGGTCGTGGGTGGCGATGACGACGGCGGCACCGCGACGGGCCTCCTCGTGCAACAGGCCGAGGACCCGCTCGCGGTTGGTGCTGTCTAGCTCGCTGGTGGACTCGTCGGCGAGGATCACCCGGCCCTGCTGGGCGATCCCGCGCGCCACCGCGACGCGCTGCTGCTCGCCACCGGACAGCTCCTCGACCAGGTGGTCGCCGCTGTCCTCGAGCCCGACTCCCGCCAGCGCGTGCTGGACGGTCCGTTCGACATCCTTGTGACGGGTGGCCAGCAACGGGACGGAGAGGTTCTCGCGCGCGGTCAGCACCCGGGCGAGCCCGTTGCCCTGCGGGATCAGTACGACGCCGTGCGCCGCCGCGGCCGGCCGGTCGGTGATCACCAGGCCGTCGACCTCGACCTGCCCCTTGGCGACCGGAACCGCCCCGGCGATTGCCCACAGCAACGAGCTCTTGCCGGCCCCGGACGGTCCGCTGACCGCGAGGACGAATCCCGGCGGCACCGTGAACGACACGTCCGACACCGCGGTCAGGTCGCCGTACCGGACCGTCACCTGGCTGAGGTTGATCACTGGTTCGTCTCCTGCTCCACCGGGGTGATCCGGATCTCGCCGTTGTCGGTGGTGACCTGCACGAGCGTCCCGGCCGGCAGCAGTTCGGCCACGTGCGGCGGCAGTGGCAGCGATCCGTCCACCGCGACCACGGCGTACTCCTCGCCCGACCGTCCCTCGGAGGCGATCCGGCCGTCCCGGATCGTGATCGTCCGGGGGAGGGTCGCGGCGACCTCGGGGTCGTGCGTGACCAGCAGCACGGTCATCCCGGTCTCGCGATTGACCGTGCGGATCGCGGCGAGGACCTCGTCGCGGGCGTGGTGATCGAGCTGGCTGGTCGGTTCGTCGGCCAGCAGCAGGCCGGGCATGGTCGCGATGCCGACGGCGACGGCGCAGAGCTGGACCTGACCGGGTGTGAGCTGCGTCAGCGGCGCATCGGAATGGTTGCCCAGGCCAACGAGATCGAGGATGTCCGCCGGCGCCGGAAGATCGCGCCCGCGGACGGCGGCCCGTTGCGCGTACCGGATGTTGTCGGCCGGTGTCAGGTAGGGGACGAGGTTGCGCCCGGCGCCCTGCAGCACGATGCCGACGTCACCGGATCGCATCCGGTCCAGCTCGGTCTCGGTCATCGTGGCGACGTTGTGCTCGCCGATCTGCAGGCGGCCCGCGCTCGGGGTGAGCAGACCGCCGCACAGCTGGAGCAGCGTCGACTTGCCCGCTCCGGACGGCCCGAGCAGTCCGACGAGCTCGCCCGGGCGGACGGTGATGCCGATACCGGACAACGCCGCGACGTCGTGGCCGTGCGCGCGGTAGATGTGCACGAGTCCCGTCGTACTGATCGCGAGGCCGCTCATGTCAGCTCCTCCCGGATCCGGCCGTAGCTGGAGCGTCTGTTGACCCCACTGCCGAGGAGCAGGGTCGCGGCGGCGAGGATCGCCGTACCCGCGAGCCAGAGCACGATCGCGACCAGCCAACTGGTGCCGAGGTCGAGCGGCACTGGTCCGTCGTTGGTGGCGAACAGCGGGATCAGCGGCAGCGCGACCTGGGCGCCGATCAACCCGCAGACGGTCCCGAGCAGGACCGCGAACGCGACCGGACCGGTCTGCTCCCAGCGCGCCGCCTGACCGGTGGTGCTCGCCGGTACGCCGGTGATCTTCAGGCTGGCGTAGTCCTGGGCCCGCGAGCGCCAGGACGTCACCACGGTGAGCAGCAGTACGACGATCGCGAGCACCCAGGCCGCGATCCCGACCACCGGCGTCAGTTGCAGGGCGAGCGCGCTGGCGGAACGCCCGTACGACGCGATGCGGTCGTCGCGACGGTCCACCAGGTCGGCGCTGAATCCGGCCTTCGACAGCTTCGCGGTGATCGCGTCGACGTTCGCGAGACCGTCCTTGTTCAGCCACAGCTCGAAATCGGTCCCGCCCTCGTCGACGGCCCCGCCGAGCCGGCGTACCGTCTCGAGATCGACGACGGCCGTGCGGTCGCCGTACCGGTTCACGGGCGCGCGGAGCCGGTCGATCCGGGCCAGTGTGATCGGCGTACCGTCGACCGCCGGGCTGGTCGTGGTGTTGTCGGCGTAGCGGTAATCGGGCGTCACGAAGGACGGCACCACCGGCGGCACCGTCGCGTACTGCAGGAACTCGTCGTTGCCGAAGCTCTTCATCGCGATCGTCAGCGCGCCGCCCGGCCCGCTCGTTTTGACCGCGACCGAGCCCTGGTCGGACTCGCTCTGCGCCAGCGGCTTCCAGTCGCCCGGCTTCCCGAGCGCGATCCTCGGATGATCGTCGCTTGCGAGCTTGCTGATCACCAGATTGCCTTCCAGACCGGCCGGATCGAGCGTCTCGCGGCCGATGCCGAGCCGCAGCAGGTCGCAGCCACCCAGACATTCCACCGCGGTACGGAGCTCGACAGGCTTGGCCGACGGCAGCTTCAGCGGTGGGAACGAGACCAGGTACCGCGACCCGTCCCGGTGGCTGACGACATTCGCCCGCAGTACGACGGACTTCGGCGGATCCGTGCCGATCTGCTCGCCGTTCGTGGTGTGGCCGATCAATCGTTTGACGTCCGCGGCCGAGACCGTCGCGGTCAGCTGCGAGCTGCGGAACTCGATCGGCGCCACGCCGCTCGGCGCCTGGAACGTCTGCCAGCCCTGGGCGTCGGTCAGCCGGTCGCCCTGGAACGCCACCCGCCGGAAGCTGTCCGGCTCGATCATCATCGACTTCAACGAGTCGGGGGAGCCCGGGCGGGAGATCACCACGGGAGTCAGCCAGTGCCGGTCCGGGTCGATCTGATCGGCGGTACGCAGGAAGTCGGCGAGGTACAGCGAATTCATCCGCAGGACGCCCTCGGCGCCGGTCTCGTAGCCGGAGCGGGTCTCGCGGTTGTGGGCAGCGACGGACGAGGCCTGGCCGGCGAACGTGAGCAGGGCGGCGGCGACGGCGACGGCCGCCACGATCCGCGTCACCGCCGGGCGGCGGGAGATCTGCAGGGCGCCGAGCGCGAGACCCAGGCGGCCGCGGCGAAGCGCCTGCCGGCTGATCAGGCCGGCGGCCGGCAGGAGCAGGTGCGCAAACGTCAGTCCAACCGCGAGTGCGAGCAGCGCGGGACTGAGGACCGGCAGCGGACCGCGGCCGTCGCCGGTGAGTGCCGCGAACAGACCGGCCACCGCGAACACGATGATGCAGAGATCGGCGACACCGATCAGCCACCCGCCGCGCCGTGGCGCGACCCGCCGCAGCAGGCTCGAGATCGGCTGCCGGACCGCGGATCGAACCTGCAGCACCACGACGGCCAACGCGACGACCGCTGCCACGGCGAGCGCCGCGGGCACCGTCCACGGGAACTCGACCGGCGCACCGTGACGCAACCAGGTGGCGCGCACGATGAGCAGCACCCCGAAGCCCACCACTGCGCCGAGCAACGTTCCGAGCAGCACGGGAAGACCGAGTTCGACAGCGAGTGCCCGATGGGTACGCCGAGCCGACGCGCCACGCAGCCGCGACAGTGCGATCTCCGGCCGGCGTTGATCCACCACGGCCGCCAGCGCAAGCGCCAGTACGACGACCGCGAACAGCGCGACCTGCACCATCACCAGCGGGATGATCGTGGTGGCCTGTTTCCGCTCCGCCTGGATCTGGTCGACGATCGTGGCGAGTGACGAGGTGTTCTGCGCGGGGATGCCGAGCTCGCCGGCGTTCCCGTTGACCGTCTGGGTGGCGTCCTGCAGGCGCTGCAGGTCGTCGAGCCGCGCGACTCCGGCCAGTGGGCGAGCGTCCGACGTGAGCTTCTGCTGCCAGTCGCCGGCGCCGAACGTCGTACTGTCGGTGAAGAACTGGTCCGCGCTGCCGGGGTCCTTGTCGACGGGTTGATGTGAGTGGCCGGTCGGGTAGTCGCCGTACCAATAGCCGCCGCGGGGCTCGATGGGCTTGTAGAAGCCGACGACGGTCAGGCGGCCGCCACCTTTCCCGACGTCGCTCGGCGTCGCCGTGAAGGTGGTGCCGAGTTTGAGGGCCCACGTCGTCTGGTCGACGACCGACGCGATCACCTCGTTCGCGGCCTGCGGGCAGCGGCCCGCCGTCACGGTGAGCTGGGCGCAGTACCCGTCCCGCCAGCGCAGGCGCGCGCTCGGCGGTGCCTCGGCTCTCGGGCTGGACCAGGCGACGTCGTTGTAGATGCCGTGCACGGGCTGGGTGAACAGCGGGCGCAAGTCGTCCGGCAGAAGCTTGTCGAGCTTCTCCGGCTCCAGATCGCCGCCTCCCGTCGACGCGATTCGCCACGCCGCGGGCAGCTGTTGCACCGAGAGTGTCTCGGTCATCACGGTCTGTTCCACCGCACGGGCGAACCACGGCCCGAACACCGCACAGGTACCGATCAGCAGGCTGATCCCGGTCAGCACCAGGGCCTGTGCCCAGCGGTACCTCAGCGCCCGTCGAAGGAACATGCCACCCCCAGTGTCGTGTCGCCCGCTGAATGTACGGAATGTTGCGGACAGCGGGCCGGGCGGCGGAAAAATGTCACATTAATGTTGTCCAGACAGGAACCTGCGGGTGTCCGGGACCCCGTTCGTCCCGCCGACCGGGTCCCGGCGGTAGGTTCGGGGCATGCGTGAATCCCACCTCGGCGACCTGACCGTTTCCAGCCTGGGCCTCGGCTGCATGGGCATGTCCCAGTCGTACGGCGACACCACGGACGAGACCGAATCGATCGCAACCCTGCACGCGGCCATCGACGCGGGCTGCACCTTCCTCGACACAGCGGACGTGTACGGCGACGGCGCGAACGAGGAACTCGTCGGCCGGGCGCTGACCGGCCGACGCGACCAGGTCGTGCTCGCGACCAAGTTCGGCTTCAAGCGGCCGGCCGGAGCCACGGCGGTGCCGACAGTCGTCGACGGATCCCCGGAGTACGCGCGGCAGGCGCTCGACGCGTCGCTGCGGCGGCTCGGGGTCGACCACGTCGACCTGTGGTACCTGCACCGTCGCGACCCGCAGGTGCCGATCGAGGAGACGGTCGGCGCGATGGCCGAGATGGTCGAGGCCGGCAAGGTGCGGTACCTCGGGCTGTCCGAGGTCAACGGCGAGACCGTTCGCGCCGCACACGCCGTACACCCGATCACGGCCGTGCAGAGCGAGTGGTCGTTGTGGACCCGCGACCCGGAGACCGTCGTGCTGCCGACGCTGCGGGAGCTCGGCGTCGGGTTCGTGCCGTTCAGCCCGCTCGGCCGCGGGTTCCTGACCGGGCAGATCAAGTCCGAGGCCGACTTCGGCGAGGACGACATGCGCCGCGGGCTGCCGCGGTTCCAGGGCGAGAACTTCCAGCGGAACCTCGACCTGGTCGCGCAGGTGCAGGCGATGGCTGCGTCGAAGGGCGTCACGCCCGGTCAGCTGGCGCTCGCCTGGTTGCTTGCGCAGGGCAATGACGTGGCGCCGATCCCGGGCACGAAGCGGCGCAAGTACCTGGCCGAGAACCTCGGCGCGCTGGACGTGACGCTGTCGGCCGCGGAACTCGCCTCGCTGGACGCGGCGTTCCCGGCGGACGCGGTGGCCGGGCAGCGGTACACCCAGGGCGGAATGGACCTGGTGGGCAAGTGATCGGCGTCACCGGGTCGACCGGGCAGCTCGGATCGCGGATCGCGTCGCGGTTGGCCGCGGACGGCGTACCGCAGCGGTTGATCGTCCGCGACCCGGGACGGGCGCCCGTGTTCCCCGGTGCCTCGGTGGCGCAGGCGGCGTACGGCGAGCACGCCGCGCTGCTGTCCGCGCTGGACGGGGTCGACGTACTGATGTTGCTCAGTGCAACGGAGTCGGCGGATCGCGTGGAGTTGCACAAGGCAACCGTCGACGCGGCGGTCGCGGCCGGCGTACGGCGGATCGTGTACACGTCCTTCGTCGGGGCCTCGCCCGGGGCGACGTTCACGTTCGCGCGCGACCACTGGCACACCGAGGAACACATCCGTGCGTCGGGTGTCGACTTCACCTTCTTACGCGACAACCTGTACCTCGATTTCGTGTCGGGCGGGGTCGGCGAGGACGGCGTGATCCGCGGCCCGGCCGGTGACGGCAGGGTCGCCGCGGTCTCGCGGGACGACGTGGCCGCGGTCGCCACGCGGGTGCTGACGTCGGGCGATCATTCCGGTGCCACCTATGACCTGACCGGGCCCGCCGCGTTCACGTTGGCCGAGGCCGCGGCGGTGCTGAGCAACGCGTGGGGGCGGAAGATCCGGTACGAGCCGGAGACGCTCGACGAGGCGTACCGCTCGCGGGAGAGCTACGGCGCTCCCGCGTGGGAGGTGGCCGGCTGGGTCACGTCGTACGCCGCCATCGCGAGCGGCGAGCTCAGTCACGTCTCCACGGCCGTCGCCGATCTCACCGGTCGCGAGCCGATCAGCCTCGAGGCATCTGTCGGTCGCGAGTGAGACACTGAGGCCGTGCCGCTCTACCGGGATCAGGCGATCGTGCTGCGCACCCAGAAGCTGGGTGAAGCGGACCGGATCGCCACGCTGCTGACCCGCGCCAACGGCAAGGTCCGCGCGGTCGCGAAGGGAGTCCGGCGTACGTCGTCCCGCTTCGGCGCCCGCCTGGAGCCGTTCAGCCACGTCGACCTGCAGCTCGCCACCGGCCGCACGCTCGACGTCGTCACGCAGGCCGAGTCGATCGCGGCGTACGGCGAGGGCATCGTCGGCGACTACGCGCGCTACACCACCGGCACCGTCCTGCTGGAGACCGCCGACCGCCTCGTCGTCGAGGAGAAGGAACCCGCCACCCAGCAGCACCTGCTCCTGGCCGGCGCGCTCCGCGTCCTCTCCACCGGCGAACGCGAACCTTCCTTGGTCCTGGATTCCTTCCTGCTCCGCTCACTGGCGATCTCCGGCTACGCCCCGTCCTTCGACGACTGTGCCCGCTGCGGCGAACCAGGTCCCCACCGAGCCTTCAACCCCGCCGCCGGCGGCATGGTCTGCACCACCTGCCGCCCACCCGCCTCAGCCATGCCGTCCCCCGCCACGGTCGCCCACCTGGCCGCCCTCCTCACCGGCAACTGGCCCATCGCCCTCCAAGCCGACCCCAGAACCCGCCGAGAAGCCACCGGCCTAACCGCCGCCTTCTTCACCTACCACCAAGAAAACCAACTCCGCTCCCTCCCACACCTCGACCTGACCCCCGGGGGTTCCTGATGCCGTCGAACCGCGCTATTGACCGCCTGAGCCCGGACAAGCGCCGCCAGCTCGACAACCTGATCGCCTCCTGGCAAATGGAGAACATGCCCCTCACTGCCCCGGAGATCGACGTCCTGGCTCGCTACGTCAACGGCGAGATCACCGCGGACGAACGCCGCCGCCTGCTGGACGAACTCTCCTGATGCCGGCCTTCGACAACTGGGGCGACTACTTCTGGCCCGGCCAGATCGACGACTGCAAGATCAACAAACTCAACATCCACGACGCCACTCGGCTGGACAACGAGGAGCGCATTCGGTCAGCTGAGCGCGCCGCGGAATTCATCACGGGTGAGGCCGACGTTCCACGAACCTTCGACCTCGACCACCTACGCGCGATTCATCGCCATCTGTTCCAGGACGTATACGACTGGGCCGGAGAGCTGCGTGTCACCGAGCTGGTTCGGCCGTCCGAGAACCCCGATGCGCCCGGCAACGAGTTCGTCAAACCGGAGGACATCGAGCGCCTCGGCACGATGGTCTTCGCCCAACTCGGCGACCCGGCCGAGCTCCGCGACCGCCCGACGTCCGAGGTGGTGGACGTATTGGCGCGAACCTACTCAGGCGTGAACGTCCTCCACCCGTTCATCGAGGGAAACGGCCGCACGCAACGGATCTTCCTCGACCACGTTGCCGAAGCGGCCGGTTATCGCATCGACTGGAGCCGGATCGCCGACCGCCAGAACGAGCTGATGGCGGAGGCGTTCGGCATCGGGCCCGAACCTGTCCGTCAAGCTTTGTCCGAGTGCATCGAACGCATCCCCGACCCCGAGGCCAGGCAGGACACCGAACACTCCCTCCGCCTAACCACCGAAGGCCTCGCCAAACCAAGCCCCACCCCGCCCCAAGCCACCGCAACGCCCAACCGCACCCAACACCGCCACCCCACCACCCGCAACCCCAGCCGAAACGAACGCCAATAACCCTCACACCAAACAAGGCGCCGCCCTCCACAACAGGTCGCCCTGGGGAGCACCTAGGGGGTACGGCGTACCTCGCCAGCCTCACCGCCCGACGCGAGACGAGTCAGCATGTCTCGTCGGTTTGTCGTGGACGAGAATCCACATCTGTCGCCCCGTCGTTCCTTTTTCGCGTACATGAGGCGCGATTCGAAACGATGGCGAGGGCCGTTGTCAGATTCCGCTGGGACTGGCTTGCCATTTGTCCGATAACGCGAAACGACCTTCGAGCTGTCGATGCAGCTCGTGAGCCTGACCTCTGGCTGCTCGACTTTGAGATTCACCGACCGCACTTCGAGCGAGGTGATTGTCGCATCGCCCGTCTGGTACCAACCGTTGTCCACTTGGAACTGGAGGTACCCTGCGAGCCATATAACCCAGGAGCCTCCGTTGCCGGCGGCCTCTAGATCCGCCATAGTCGCCTTGACAGGTTGCTTGAAGGCCGCGTTGGCAGCTGCTCTTGCGGTTGAAGAGCGCGCTTTCGCTGCGCTGATTGCGACCTGCTCCCGCGGGGCTCCAGACTGGCGTCGATGACGCGATCGCGGTCGAGGTGGCAGTGGCTGAGGGGGTGACCGACGCGGGGGAGTTGGACGTGTTGTTGGGCGCGCCGGCCGTCCTGGGAGATTTGCTGAAACGGTTCGGCACATTGTCAGCATGAAGAATTTGCTTTCTCATCAGTGAGAAACCACATCTTGGTGGAATCCGCGGATCGCGCGGTGTACCGGAGTTCGGCAGAGAAAGCCACGCGCTTGCTGCCGCTGGCTGCGATCGGGACCACTTGGTGATCCTTCTGGAAATGCAGAACGGTCGCGGAGAAGTCCACGCACGAGCGCAGTATCACTCTCGGCTGCGTCGCAGTGAGTTCGACTGCTGTCGGTGTCAGCGAACGGACTCGAGTTTCTCCTGTCCGGTACCAGCGGCTGTCGCGGAGGGCGCGGACATCGCCAAGGGCGTCGAGGATCCGCTTGTCGCTCAGCCCTGCCGCTTCAAGCGCGGTACGACTCGACAGCGTCGGGTTGCTCATGGCCTTGTCGATCGCCACAAGCGCAGCTATGTACCTTGCCTTCGCCGCAGTAATGGCGGCCTGCTGGTCATGCGTCCAGCTCGGGGCGGCCGGGGTGCTGCGACTCGGCATACTGCCGACTGCGGAGGTCGTTCGACCGGAGTTGGATTGACTAGCTTCGGGAGAGCCTCCGCATGCAGTCAGCGCGGCGAGGGTACCGAGGGCCGCTGCTGCGACGGTCGCGAGTTGTTGGCGCGGCATCTGGTGGAGCTCCGATCTTCAGCGCCGTCGCGAATTGGTGGTACGACGGTGTCGTAGCGAGTCAGCAGGTCGACGGCTGCAGCGGAGAAGAATCGCGGACGGCGGGGGCAGCGTGCGTCGGCCTGTTCGATCCCTCGAGCCTCCTTGCATCAAGGCTTGGGGCCGGCAGCACGACGTATCTCGAAAGCAACCCGAGCTACTGCCTGCCGATCCGCCAATGCCGGCGACCTCGCCCGCAGCAAATCCGGCTCAACGGGCCTCAGCAGCCCGCCTCCGCTGGTGCAACCGTCGCGTCGCCACCTTCAGGATCCACCAGCACCGGCACAGCCTCACCGATTCGCAGTTGGGTCGCCGCTTGCTGGGTCATAGAGATCTGTCCGGTATCACCAAGGGTGCTCTGCCAGGTGATGTCCCACTGCGCGGTCGCCGTCACCGGGTACTTGCACTTCGCCAGCTTGCTCGAGGTCTTCGCGTACTGATGCCCACAGGTCGGTGAGCCCTTCGTGCCCATCGCTGTGGTGTACGGCGTCCCCGGACCCTCACATCGAACGGTCTTGCCATCACCCATCGACCAGTTGATCGCCTTAACCTGCGCCGTAGCCGTAACCGACAACCCGGGCACACTCGCGCTCCGCACGATCGGACCCCAAGTGTTCTCAGTCTTGGCCACCCACAACCAAACCGGCATATTGACCAGTCCGATCTGCCCCTGATCCGGAGCCGTCTTGATGAGCGGAGGCGCGAGTTGCATTTCCGCGATGGCCTGATAGGCCAGAGTCACCGGATCGACCACCACCGTGTCGGGCCTGCCGGGTAGCCAGACCCACTTGGTGACGAGATGTTTACCTTCGTCGTACCCTTGCTCTCGAACGCACGCCCAGATGCTCCCATCGGTATGGCCTTGCCATCGAGGATCGCTTAGAGGTGGCTGCGGCATCTCTTTCTGCATATAGCACTGTTCAGTGTTAGACCAGTTGCCGTACATCGCATTGGTGCATTTCTGTGGTGCGTCATTGAAGGTGCAGATTTGTTTGGTCTGTGGCTTCCCGGTCCCCTTGGTGCCGGGCTTTCCAGGCTTTCCCGGGGCAACAATCTTCGTGGCTGGAATCCACACACAGTGTCCTGATGGACTGCAATGTCGCACGAGGCGAGGTATCGTCTTGGTCGCGGTCGGCTGAACGGGCTTTGGCGGATCGGCATGTGCAGTACCGGACAGCGAACACGCGATCAATGCCGCGGCCGTGGCAGCAGCCAATGTTGAAAAAATTCGGTTCAACATGTACCGCCATCCTTCTCGTCAACCAGGATCCATGTTTTCGCCCCAGTGCCCGCGCCAGGTGCGAAGACGAGGCGAGACTGGAACTGATGGCGGTCGCCGTTGTCTCCCTCGACCGGAATAGGCTCGCCGTTTGTCTGGTACCGCAGCACGACCCCTGCGCTGTCGATGCAGGATGTCAGCCTGACCTCTGGTTGCTCGAGTTTGAGATTCACCGAACGAACGGTCATTGCCACGACCTTGGCGGCCCCTGTCTGATACCAACCGTTCTCGACGCGAAAGTTGATCTCTTCGCCAACAGACCTGGCCCACGCGCCGCCGTTTCCAGAGGCGGCCAATGTGGTGCTTGTCGCCTTGGTCGGCTGGCTGAGGGCGGCTTCGACTCCGGCTCGCGCCGTGACGTATCGCGCCTTGGCGGCGGTGATGGCGGTCTGTTGCTCTGGGCTCCAGGTTGGGGTGGACGGCGCAGTCGGAGTCGGTGAGGACTTGGGAGTCGCTGAGGTTGTGGTGGGGGTGGTGTTGGGTTGGCCGGCCTCTGGGGAGCCGTTGCAGGCGGTCAGGGCGGTGAGGGCGCTGAGCGTGGCTGCGGCGGTTGCTAGGGGTCGGCGGCGCATGGGGAGGGGCTCCGATCTTGGGTGCTTTTGGTGTAAGGGTTGCATACGGAGGGTGTTCGTGGGGTGGGTTATCCACAGGTTGCAGGTTGCTGCAGGGAGGAGAAGCGGGTCGGCTTGGGTGGGCTGCGCTCGACGGTAGGTGTGCGGGGGCGCGGGAAGGGCGGGTGGGAGACTTCGGGTATGTCGCCTATTGGTCGTCGTCGGGGTCGTGGGTCGGAGTCTCGGGGGGCTGGGATTCGGGGGTCTGGGGTCCCGGGGGAGAAGAAGGTTGTGGTGGCGCCGGAGGGGCATCCTTCGGGGGCTCGGGTGCCGGAGGTGCCGAAGGAGCTGGTGCCGAGGCATGTGGCGATCGTGATGGACGGGAACGGGCGGTGGGCCAAGCAGCGGGGGCTGGCGCGGACCGAGGGGCATCGGGCGGGGGAAGCGGCGCTGCTGGACGTGATCAAAGGAGGGATCGAGATCGGGGTGAAGTACATCTCGGCGTACGCGTTCTCGACCGAGAACTGGGCGCGGTCGCCGGAGGAGGTCCGGTTCCTGATGGGGTTCAACCGGGAGGTGATCCACCGGCGCCGCGACGAGCTGGACGCTATGGGGGTGCGGGTGGTGTGGTCGGGGCGCCGGCCGCGGTTGTGGAAGAGCGTGATCGACGAGCTCGAGTACGCGCAGGAGCGGACCAAGGACAACGACACCATCACGCTGCAGTTCTGCGTGAACTACGGCGGCCGCGCGGAGATCGCGGACGCGATGCGGGCGATCGCGCGGGACGTTGCCGACGGCAAGATCAGGCCGGACCGGATCACCGAGCAGACGGTCGCGCGGCACCTGTACGCGCCGGACATCCCCGAGGTCGACCTGTTCGTCCGGTCGTCGGGTGAGCAGCGGACGAGCAACTTCCTGGTCTGGCAGCTCGCGTACGCCGAGATGGTGTTCCTCGACACACTCTGGCCGGACTTCGACCGCCGCGATCTGTGGCGAGCCATCGAAATGTATGCGCAGCGTGACCGGAGGTACGGCGGAGCGGTACCGAACGAGGTGTTGAGCGAAGGATGACCGGGCCGCGGGCAACTGTCGCGGAACGGGGGAGGACCTGGTCGCGTCTACGGTCGTTGGAGGAACACCCCGACGACAGGAGTAGAAGCGTGCCGGAGCAGGCGATGAACGAGACGCCGCGCGAGGTTGCCGAGCGGGAGCTGCTCGCTGTGCGGGAGGAAGTGCAGCAGATGGCCGAGACGATGCGCGCCCGGCTGGAAGCGGACGAGCGTCCGGCGACCGACGAGCGTACGGCGACCGACGAACAGCCGGCGCCCGCTCCCGAGGAAGCGCAGTCGGAGAACCCCGCGTGGCCGCCGACCGCGCCGCAGGCAGGTCAGTCGGACAAACCCGAATGGCCGCAGGATCAACAGGCCGTGCAGGACGACCAGTCGGGCGAACCCGAATGGCCGACGACCGGTCGGTGGGCCCAGCGTTGACTCTCGACGTGGGCGAGATCGCCGGCCGCACCGGCCGGGTCGCGCAGGCGATGCACAACACGCGGCTGGAGCTCGGCCGGGCGGAGCGCCTGCTCGATGCGGACTCGCCGCCGACTCGCCCGGAGCTGATCGAAGTGCGGGACCGGCTCATGGGCAACGGGCGGCAGCTCCGCGACGCGCTCGGACACGTCGACGCGCTCCGCGAGATCCCGGCGTACGGCGAGCTGAAGCACCACGTCGAGAGCGTCGAGCGACTGGCGAAGGAAACCGAGCGGGGCGTCGATGCAGTTGCAGCGAACCCGGCAGCTCTGCGCGAGACCCGGGACCGGCTGCGACCAGGCATGGCCGCCGCTCGGGTCTCGGTGCAGTTCGCGATCACCACGGCCAACGAGGCGCGAGACCTGGCGAAGACCGCCGAGGCCGCCACGAACCCCACGCCTACGTCGGCCCAACACGCGCCCGGAAGCGCCCAACCCGAGGTACGCAACCGCCCGGACGGGCAGTCGCAGAGCCCCGGCGTACAGCTGTAGCGTCAGCGCCCCGGTGAGGGGAGCAGGCCGCGTTCGATGGCGACGGTGACGGCTCGGGTGCGGTCGTCGACGTCTAGCTTGGCGAACAGGCGCTGGAGGTGGGTCTTGACGGTGGCCTCGCCGATGAACAGTTCGCGGCCGATCTCGGCGTTGCTCAGTCCTCGAGCCACAGCTGCGAGTACTTCGAGTTCCCGGGGCGAGGGCTGCGCGGCAGCAGCGGGAGCCGGCGTACGCAGGCGGGACATCAACCGCGCCGCGACCGGCGGAGCGAGAACGGTCTCACCACGAGCTGCGGCCCGGATGCCGTTCAGCAGCTCGGCATGCGGCGTGTCCTTCAGCAGATACCCGGCAGCACCGGCCTCGACCGCGTGCAGGATGTCGGTGTCGGTGTCGTACGTCGTCAGCACCAGCACCCGCGTCGACGGATAGCCGGACACGATCGCGCCGGTCGCCGCCACCCCGTCCATCCGCGGCATCCGCAGATCCATCAGTACGACGTCGGGCCTCGTCGACTCCACCACTGCCAGGGCCTCCGCCCCGTCGCCGGCCTCACCGACCACGGAGATGTCGTCGGTCACCGACAACATCCCGGTCAGTCCGGACCGCACCACCGGATGGTCGTCGACCACCAGAACCCGAATCACGCGCCCTCCTGCACAGCCGGGATCAGCACCTGCACCCGCGTACCACGTCCCGGCGCGCTCTCGACCTCGACCGAGCCACCGGATTCCTCGACCCGCCCACGCATCGCGTTCAGCCCGAACCCGCCGGACACCGAGCCCGGCGTGAACCCGGACCCGTCGTCGCGGATCTCGATCCACACCCCGCCGTCGGACAGCCCGAGCGTGATCAGCACCTGCGTCGCCGCGGCGTGCTTGCGGACATTCGCCAACGCTTCCTGCGCGGACCGTAGCAGCACCACCTGCTGCGCCTGCGGCAACGCCGCGACCTCCTCGTCGGGCAGGTCCAGCTCGACCTGTACGTCGACTCCCGTCTCGGCGGCGAAACGTTCCGCCTGCCGACGCAGTACCTCGGCCAGTGTTGCCTCCGACAACGCCACCGGGGTGAAGGCGGCGACCAGCGCCCGCGCTTCGGCGAGGTTCTCCCGCGCGGTGTCCTCGATCGCGGACAGCCGGGCCGCCGCCCCGGAGGACCCGCCCTGCGAGAGCTCGGCCGACGCCGCCTGGGCCAGCATCACGATGCTCGTCATCCCCTGCGCGAGCGTGTCGTGGATCTCCCGCGCCATCCGCTCCCGCTCGGCCATCACGCCGGCGCTGTGGTGAGCCTCGGCGAGCTCGTCCCGCGCGGACTCGAGCTGTTCGATCAGCTCGGCGCGCTGCTGGCTCTGCGTGATCACCTTCTCGATCCAGATCCCGAACAGCAGACTGACCACGAGGCTGACCAGCATCCACGGGAGGATGTCCCAGAACGCCGTCCAGCCCCACCCCGCGCTCCACAACTGCGCCGTACCGACGCCGAGCACCAGCAGCAGGCTGAGCCCGATCCCTTCGCGGACGTCCTCGCAGAGCAGCCAGATCTGCGCCGACGCGATGAACATCAGGAACACCGACTGCGGATAGATCCCGATCAGCACCATCAGGCTGGCGATCAGCACCAGCCGATAGAGGTACGACGGAAGCGCGCGCCGCGACCGGATCGCGGGCAACCCGAGGAACTGGTACGCCGCTGCGAGCACCACGACCGTACCGGCGAACACCGATTGCCGGACCGTGCCGAGGTGCCCGAGGAACGACAACGCCAGCGTCATCCCGAGCAGCACCCAGAACACGATGTGCCATCCGACCAACGCCCGGGTCCAGACGGGTTGTCCGGCCGCACCGTGAGAACTCTGCACGGACCCCATCTTCCTCCACATCAGGATCCACAAGCGCGGCCCGGTCCAGGCGGGTGTCCCGGGCTCCTCGGCGCCACGCCGCTCGGGAAGGCTGAGGAGCCCGTTCATCAGCCCGCGTCCCGGCGGGTCCAGCGGAACACCCGCTGGGCCAGGAACAGGCCGACGATCAGCCAGATCGAGAGCACGATCGCGCCGGTGCCGAGCTGCCAGGAACCGCCCGGCTCGTTCACCTGGAACCCGTCCGGCAGGAACACCGACCGCATGCCCTGGGCGAGCCACTTCAGCGGGAAGAACTCGGCCACGGTCCGCATCCACGCGGGGAGGCTGGAGTAGACGAAGTACACGCCGGAGATGAACTGGAGCAGCAGGACGACCGGGGTGACCACCGCGGATGCGGCGCGGCCGGACTTCGGGACGACCGAGAAGGCGATCCCCAGCACCGACCCGGACGCCGTACCGAGGATGAAGATCCACAGGAAGTTCAGCCACTTGCCCGGCGACGTCGGGATGGCGACGCCGAGCAGCAGGCCGGCGATCGCGAGCAGCAGCGCGAACTGCAGGACCGACGTGAACAGGACCATGCCGATCTTGCCGATGAAGTACGACTGCGGCGACATCGGGGTACCGCGGAGCCGCTTCAGCACGTCCTGGTCGCGCTCGATGGCGATCGCGATGGCCAGTGACTGGAAGCTGGTCAGGAAGATGCCGGAGGCAATCATCCCGGGGGTGAAGTAGGTCGCGGCGGTGACGCCGCCGGAGAAGTCGGTGCCGCTGAACACGGCGGAGAAGATGCCGAGGAAGATGATCGGGAAGAAGAACGTGAAGATCAGCTGTTCGCGTTCGCGGAAGAACTCCTTGACCTCGATCCCGGCCCGGGACAGGCCGACCTTCAGCGGCGAGGGCAGTACGGCGCTCATCGCGCGGCTCCTTCCAGTTCGGGAGCGGCGGTGACCGACCCGATGAGTTCCAGGTAGATGTCTTCCAGGCTCGGCCGCCGGACCTGCAGCTCGGGCACCTCGCCGCCGTACTCGGTCATCAGCCGGGTGACCTCGGCGGTCGGCCGGTCGGTGCGCAGCTCGCGCATGCCGTCGGCGGCCAGCCAGGAGACCCGCGCGGTGCGGGCGCCGCGGCCGCCGAGCGTGTCCGGGGTCGCGACCTCGACCATCCGGCCGTCGGCGATCACGCCGACCCGGTCGGCCAGGTGCTCGGCCTCGTCGAGGTAGTGGGTGGTGAGCAGGATCGTGGTGCCCTCGGTGCGGAGCTCCTCGATCAGGGTCCAGAACTGCCGGCGCGCCTCCGGGTCGAACCCGGTCGTCGGCTCGTCCAGGAACAGCAGTTCGGGGTTGCCGATCACGCCGAGGGCGACGTCGAGCCGGCGGCGCTGACCGCCGGACAGAGTGCGGACCCGGGTCTTGCGCTTCTCCTCCAGCCCGACCGCGGCGATCACCTGGTCAGGGTCGCGCGGGTTCGGGTAGTAGCCGGCGAAGTGCGTCACGATCTCGGAGACGGACAGCACCGCCTCGTCGCGGGTCGTCTGCGCGACGATCCCGATCCGGGACCGCCAGACCCGGTCGCCGTGCGCCGGGTCACTGCCCAGCACGCTGATCTCACCCTCGTCGGCCCGGCGATACCCCTCCAGAATCTCCGTGGTCGTCGTCTTACCGGCCCCGTTCGGGCCGAGCAGGGCGAAGACCTCGCCCCGATGGATGTCCAGGTCGACACCGTCGACCGCGACCTTGTCCGGGTACCGCTTGACCAGGCCGCGCACCCTCACTGCGTTGTCGTTCTCCATGCCTCAACCTTCCCGTCCGGGTGGCGAGGCGCGGGAGCACCACTCGGCGGACCGGTTGTCCCCCAACCGGGGGACACCCGCAGTCCGCCGTACCCCTGGAGGCCGACTTTGTGCACGGGGTCCGTACGGGCGGGGCGTCGCGGCACGGATCGGGTGCACAAAGTCGCGAGGGGGCGGCGGGCGGCGCGGGGCGGCGCGGCGGGGTGGGGCGGCGCGCCGGGTGGTGGCGGGGGCCGGGGTACGGCGGTTAGGTTCGGGGAATGGCTCAGACGGTGCGTGGTGTGGTGGCGGCGAGCAAGGGTGCGCCGGTGACGATCGAGCAGATCACGATCCCGGACCCCGGTCCTGGTGAAGCGGTCGTGCAGGTGCAGGCCTGCGGGGTCTGTCACACGGACCTGCACTACCGGGAGGGCGGGATCAACGACGAGTTCCCGTTCCTGCTCGGTCACGAGGCGGCCGGCGTGGTCGAGTCGGTGGGTGAGGGCGTCACGGACGTTGCCCCCGGCGACTTCGTCGTACTGAACTGGCGGGCGGTCTGCGGGAACTGCCGCGCCTGCCGGCGCGGACGGCCGTGGTGCTGCTTCAACACCCACAACGCGCAGCAGAAGATGACGCTCGCGGACGGGACCGAGCTGAGCCCCGCGCTCGGGATCGGTGCGTTCGCGGAGAAGACCCTGGTCGCGGCGGGGCAGTGCACGAAGGTGGACCCGGCGGCGAAACCCGAGGTCGCCGGCCTGCTCGGATGCGGCGTGATGGCCGGTCTCGGCGCCGCGATCAACACCGGGAATGTCGGCCGCGGGGACTCCGTCGCGGTGATCGGAGCCGGCGGCGTCGGTACGGCGGCAGTCGTCGGCGCCCGGTTGGCGGGTGCGGCGAAGGTGATCGCGATCGACCTCGACGAGCGCAAGCTGACCACGGCGGCGGAGCTCGGGGCGACGGACACGATCAACTCGAAGTCGCTCGACCACGACGGCGTGGTGACGGCCGTCCAGGACCTCACCGGCGGCTTCGGCGCCGACGTCGTCATCGACGCGGTCGGCCGGCCGGAGACGTGGAAGCAGGCGTTCTATGCTCGCGACCTGGCCGGGACCGTGGTGCTCGTCGGCGTACCCACGCCGGAGATGCGCCTCGACATGCCACTCCTCGACTTCTTCGGCCGCGGCGGTTCGCTCAAGTCCAGCTGGTACGGCGACTGCCTGCCGACCCGGGATTTCCCGATGCTCATCGACCTGCACCTCCAGGGCCGCCTGCCGCTGGACCGCTTCGTCTCGGAAACCATCGCGCTGGACGAGGTCGAGGCCGCGTTCGAGAAGATGCACCACGGCGACGTACTGCGTTCGGTGGTCGTTTTCTGACCGGAGCGATGAATCTCGGGGGGCCACGCGGTATGTATCTGCGTGGACGGTTGGAGGGCTGACGCGATGGAGCGGGACGAGTTCGAGCAGCGCGTGGCGCCGTACCGGCGGGAGCTGCTGGCGCATTGCTATCGGATGCTCGGGTCCGTGCACGATGCGGAAGACCTGGTGCAGGAGACGCTGCTCCGGGCCTGGCGGGCGATCGACACGTACGACGCGGAGCGGGCCTCGCTGCGGACCTGGCTGTACCGGATCGCCACCAACGCCTGCCTGAACGCGATGAAGGGGCGGGCCCGTCGCGCGCTGCCGTCGGGGCTGGTGGGCGCGGCCGACGATGCGTACGCGGCGATCGAACCCGCCCTGGACGTGCCGTGGCTGCAACCGTTCCCGACCAAGGACGACCCGGCGGTCGCGCTCGCGGAGCGGGGGAGTCTCCGGCTCGCGCTGGTCGCCGCGATGCAGTATCTACCGGCCAGGCAGCGGGCGGTGCTGGTGTTGCGCGACGTCCTGGACTGGCCGGCGGCCGACGTCGCCGAGGCGTTGGAGACGACGCCGGCCTCGGTCAACAGCGCGTTGCAGCGGGCACGGGCGCGGCTGGCCGAGATCGGGATCACCGAGGACGACGTCGACGAGCCGACCGATCGCGAGATCCGGCAGCTGATCGACGACTACGTGCGCGCCTTCGATGCGGCCGACGTCGACGGGCTCAAGCGGCTGCTGGCCGAGCAGGTGGTGCTGGAGATGCCGCCGGCGCCGCTGTGGCTGGTCGGGCGGGACACGTACGGCGACTTCATGGAACGCGTCTACTCGATGCGCGGGCCTGCTTGGCGGCTGCTCGTGACCGGGGCGAACGACCAGCCGGCCGTCGGCGCGTACGCACGCGCCGACGACGGGCTGTACCGCGCCCACAGCCTCCAGGTGTTCGCCGTCGGCAAGACCGGCATCACGCACAACATCACGTTCTTCGACCAGAGCCTGTTCGGCTACTTCGGCTTGCCGCTACACCTTGAATGAGATCCACAGGTCCGGCGTCGCCTCGGGCTTGCCCTTGACCGGGCGCGCCTCCTGGGTCCACACGTCACCCGAGATCTCGGTCGCGACCCGCTGCCAGAACCGGACAGCCTTCTCGTTGTTGCCCTGGAAGGCGACCTCGCACGGCCCGGGGTGGTTCGCCAGCACCTCCTGAACGGCGCGAAGGCCGAGCCCGCTACGGCGTACCGGACGGACCATGAAGAACGCGTTCAGTACGTGGACCGGCTGCTGCAGCGCGCGCATGAAGCAGAAACCGACCGGGTTCTCGCCGACCGAGACCAGGTACCCGGCCCACTCCGGGTCCTCCGTCAGGACCTTCTCCAGCCACTCGGTGCGGTAGCTGCCGTCCGGGCGCGGCAGCTGGCCCTGGAACTCGGACATGTCATGGCGGAACAGCAACCACAACCGCTCCATCACCGGTCGGTCGGACGGCTGGACGCGGCGTACTGCGAGATCGGACATGGGTCTCCTCAGACGGAATCAGAACGCAGAAAAGCCTCCCGCCGGAAGAGTCCGGTGGAAGGCTTACTGCGGTCAGTTTATCAACCCTGCTCAGGGGTCTGCCCGGCGACCCAGTTCATGTCGGGGTAGCGGTCGCCGACCGGCGCCAGCTTGGCCAGCCCGGCCAGGTCGGCGGCGGACAGCTCGAGCGACAGCGCGCCGAAGTTCTCCTCCAGGTACTTGCGCCGCTTGGTGCCCGGGATCGGCGCCACGTCGTTGCCCTGTGCAAGCACCCAGGCGATCGCGACCTGCCCCGGCGTCGCGTCGTACCGGCCGGCCACCGCGCGGATCTCCTCGACCAGGGCCAGGTTGGCGTCCAGGTTGTCACCGGAGAAGCGCGGCAGGGTACGGCGGAAGTCGTCGGCCGCGAGGTCGGTCGGCAGCGCGCCGGTGAGCATCCCGCGACCGAGCGGCGAGTACGGCACGATCCCGATACCGAGCTCGCGGCAGGTCGGCAGCACCGACTCCTCGATGTCCCGGCTGAACAGCGACCACTCCGACTGCACCGCGGTGATCGGGTGTACGGCGTGCGCCCGCCGGATCGTCTCCGCCGACGCCTCGGACAGCCCGAGGTACTTCACCTTCCCGGCCTCGACCAGCGACGCCATCGCCCCGACGGTCTCCTCGACGGGTACGTCGGGATCCATCCGGTGCTGGTAGTACAGGTCCACGTGGTCGACGCCGAGCCGCCCGAGGGACGCGTCGATCGCGGACCGGACGTACTCCGGCGAACCGTTCACGCCGCGCTGCTCCGACTTCCGCGGATCGCCGGTGATACCGAACTTCGTCGCCAGGAACACCTCGTCGCGGCGGTCGGCGATGGTCCGGCCGACCAGTTCCTCGTTGGCGCCGAACCCGTACATGTCGGCGGTGTCGAGGAACGTGATACCGAGGTCGAGCGCGCGGTGCAGGGTCGCGACCGACTCGTGGTCGTCGGCCTCGCCGTACGCGAAGCTCATTCCCATACATCCGAGGCCGAGCCGGCTGACCTCGGCGCCTTGAGTACCCAGTTTCATCAGAAATCTCCCAGTTCTAGGCATGGCTCCGCCCACCGACCGCGTGCACGGCCGGAAGCAGAGGCGGGTCGTTATGGAGTGGCGGTGCCGCCGTACACGGTGATCTTGTAGTCGGTCACCGCCAGGGCGAGCTGGAGGTCGCGTAGCTGTTGCTGGATCCGCGCGCGGTGCTCCTGCATCAGGGCGAGCCGCTCGGGTGCGGTGTGGTCGCCCGCGAGGACCAGCTCCAGATAGTGGCTGATCGTGCCGATCGGCATCCCGGAGGCACGCAGCCTGCTGATGAACACGATCCGCGCCATCGCCCGCGGGTCGTAGCTGCGGTACCCGGCGGAGTCCCGGCGTACGTCGAGCAGCCCGATCCGCTCGTAGTACCGCAGAGTGTGCGCGGTGAGGCCGGTGAGCTCGGCGGCCTCGGCGATCGACAGCCGCTCGGGGAGGTCGTCCGGCAGCTCCAGCAGGCAGAGCAGGTCGGGATCGACCGGCTCCAGCTCCGGGTGGTGGGCCGCGATGGCCGCGCGGCGGTCCGGGGCGGTGAGCAGGTCGGTCGCGTTCATGTCACCGACCGTACGCCTTAGAGCGCGCTCAAAGGCAAAGGTGACTTAGGTCACTGGCCTGAACTACTGCCTGAATCATGAGGCGTTCTGGCACTCCTGGCAGGTGCCGAAGATCTCCAGCGTGTGGCTGATGTCGGCGAAGCCGTGCTCGGCAGCGACCTTGTCGGCCCAGCGCTCCACGGCCGGGCCCTCGACCTCGACGGTGCGGCCGCAGACCCGGCAGACCAGGTGGTGGTGATGCCCCTGCGAACACCGCCGGTACGCCGTCTCGCCATCGGCCGTGCGCAGGACGTCGACCTCGCGGGAGTCCGCGAGCGCCTGCAGGGTGCGGTAGACGGTGGTGAGGCCGACGGCCTCTCCGGCGGACCGGAGCTCCTGGTGGATCTCCTGGGCGGTCCGGAAGTCGTCGATCTTGTCGAGCGCGTGCGCGACCGCCGCGCGCTGACGGGTCGAGCGTGTTCCGATAGCCACCGTTCCTCCTGTCATTTCTTCACCGCGCCCAATTCTCGCAGAACTCTCCAAGTCAGTGTTCATCCCAGTGATCCCCGTGTGCCGCGTGCAGGTGGCCGTCGTGGACGTAGTCGACGTGATCGCCGTGTTCGACCTTCTGGTGGCCGCACGCCTGGTTGTGCGCATGCGGATGCCCGGCGCTGACCACATGCGGTTCCGGCGCGGGTACGCCGACCTCCGGCTCCTCGTCCGCGAGTGGACGCGCCCGCCCGGCGCGCCGACGCAGCAGCGTCCCGACCGTTGCCGCCACGACGAACCCGGCCAGCGCCAGGACGACGATGGTCGCGCCCGGCGCCACGTTCGCGTTGTACGACGTGATGATGCCCGCGAGGCAGGCGACCACACCGATGATGCAGGCGGTGACGAACGTACTGCGGAACGACCGGGTGATCTGCTGCGCCGTCGCCACCGGGACGACCATCAGCGCACTGACCAGCAGCAAGCCGACGGTTCGCATCGCCACTGTGACGGTGACCGCGGCCATCACGGCGATCATCAGGTTGAGCAGTTGGACGCGGAGGCCCGTCGTACGGGCGAACTCCTCGTCCTGGCACACCGCGAACAGTTGGGGGCCCAGACCGATCGCGACGACCAGGACAGCGACAGCCAGACCGACGACGACGTACAGGTCGCTCTGCGAGACGGTGGTGAGTGAACCGAACAGATAGGTGTTCAGCGTGGCTGCGCCCTGACCTGCCAGTCCGATGAGCAGTACGCCGCCCGCTATACCGCCGTAGAAGAGCAGTGCGAGCGCTACGTCACCAGTGGCCTTGCCACGGGCCCGGACCAGCTCGATCGCGGTCGCACCGGCAATCGACACGATGATGGCGGTCAGGACCGGAGCGCTCCCGGTGAGCAGACCGAGCGCAACACCGGTGATCGCGATGTGGCCGATGCCGTCACCCATCAACGACAGCCGCCGCTGCACCAGATACGTCCCGATGGCCGGCGCCGACAGCCCGGTCAGCAGCCCGGCAATCAGCGCCCGCTGCATAAATTCGAGTTGGAACAGGGTCACGGCGCCTCCCGGCCTACCGGCGCCGAAGGCCCGGCCAAAAGCACAGTCATGAGGTCAGCCACCCGCCTTCTTCTTCGCTGTGCGAGTGGTGGACGTGGGCATGGGTCTGCGAGGCGTGTGGCGGGCCGTCGTACACGATCCGGCCGCGGCGGAGCACCACCGAGCGGTCGATCAGGGCGTCCATCGGACCGAGGTCGTGGCTCACCATCACCACCGTGGTGCCGCGCTCGACCCGCTCGCGGATCGCGTCGGCGAAGATCTGCTGGCTCGCCAGATCGACCCCGGCCGTCGGCTCGTCGAGGATCAGCAGCTCCGGATCGGACACCAGCGCGCGGGCGATCAGCACCCGCTGCTGCTGCCCGCCGGACAGCTCGGCGACCGCGTCCTTGCGCCGGTCCGCCATGTCGACGACCGCGAGCGCCTCCTCGATCGCCTCCTTGCCGGCCGCACCGAGCGGCGTGAACAGCCGCCGCTTCGACAGCAGCCCGGACGAGACCACCTCGTACACGGTCGCCGGTACGCCGCCGGCCGCGGTGATGCGCTGCGGGACATACCCGACCCGGCGCCACTGGCGGAACCGGGGGACCGGGGTGCCGAACAGCTTGACGCCGCCGCGGGCCGCGGGGAGCAGCCCGACGATCGTCTTGATCAGCGTGGACTTGCCGGACCCGTTCGTGCCGAGCACGGCCAGCACCTCGCCCTGGCGGATCCCCAGGTCGATCCCCCGAAGCACGAGACGACCGCCCAGGTCGACGGAGAGATCGTCGACCTGGACGGCCTGGGTAGAGCGATCTGTCACGAGCAGCTGTTCGCCTTCTTCAGCTCCTGCAGGTTCTCCCGCATGAGGGTCAGGTACGTTTCCTTGGAGTTCGCGTCGGACAGGCCCTCGATCGGGCTCAGTACGGCGGTCTTGACGCCGACGTCGTTCGCGATCGTCTCGGCCACCTTCGGACTGACGAGCTCCTCGTAGAAGATCGTGGTCACGTGCTGGGCCTTCACGATGTCCTGGACCTCCTTGATCCGGGCCGGGGCCGGCTCGGCGTCCGGGGTGAACCCGGCGATCCCGACCATCGTCAGACCGTATCGCTTCGCGAGGTAGGCGAACGCCTCGTGGCTGGTCACGAACGTCGTCAGCTTGCAGTTCGCCAGACCGGTCCTGAACTCGGTGTCGAGCGCGCCGACCTGGTCGAGCAGGGTCTTGGCCCGTGCGTGGTACCCGTCGGCGTTCGCGCTGTCGACGCTCGCGAGCCTCTCCTCGACGGCCTTGACGACCTGCGCATACCGCACCGGGTCGAGCCAGAAGTGCGGGTCGAGCGCCTGGTCCTTGTGCGCGGCCGGCGCGGCGGCACCGTCCTCGTGCTCCTCGAAGTCGGCGCCGGTGGCCTCCAGTTGCGCGGCCGGGGCGACGTCGAAGCCGGCGTCCTTCGCGTTCTGCGCGACGGCCTCGTCGACGGCCGGCTGCAGGTCCTTCTCGTAGACGACCAGTTTCGCCTCGGCGATCGAGCCGACCTGCTTGGGGGTCAGCTCCAGATCGTGCGGCTCCACACCGGGGGCTGTCAGAGTGGTCACGTTCACCGCGTCGCCCCCCACTGTGCGGGCGATGAACTCGAGCGGGTAGAACGATGCGACGACGTCGAGCTTGCCGTTCCCGGAGCCTCCCGAGGAGGAACCGCCGCACCCGGCCAGGGTGAGGGCGGCCAGGGCGGTGGCGCCGGCGAGGACAGCTCGAAGACCAGATCTCATGACAATCATTTTCATTTAAATGGAACTGATTGTCAAAACAGGGAGTTCAGGATGGCCAGCCGCAACGTCGGGCGCCGACGTGCCGACCGTCGAGGTAACCGCCTCCGGAAGCTCGATATTCCGCACGGGCATGGGCACGGTCATGGGCACGGTCACGGTGACCACGTGGTCGACACCTCGGTGGTGAACTCCGACGCCGTCGTCGCCCGCCGGGTCCGGATCGTGGTCGCCGCCGTCCTCGCCCCGCTGATCGTCGCGGCCGTCGTGCTGATGATCGTGCTCTGGCCGAGCGGCGTGAAGGTGACGTCGTACCAGACGAGCACTGCCCGTGGTGAGGTGCTCGGGATCAAGGCGTGCCCGGATCCGAAGGACAAGTGCGACGTCGCGTCGGTGAAGCTCGGCAACGGGCCGGACAAGGGCACGGTGGTGCCGGTCCAGGTGCCGCAGGCCGGCCAGACCTCGATCCCGGTCAAGACCGGTCAGACGGTGATGCTGGGCGTGCAGGACGGGGCGCCGATGGATCAGAAGTACCAGTACGTCGACCACGACCGGACCAAGCCGCTGCTGATCATCGCGGTGGTCTTCGCGATCGCCGTCGTGGCGTTGTCCCGGTGGCGCGGGTTCGCGGCGCTGATCGCGCTCGCGGTGACCGCGGTGATGCTCACCCGGTTCATCCTGCCGGCCATCCTCAGCGGGTCGAACCCGCTGGTCGTCGCGGTGGTCGGTGGTGCGGTGATCATGACGATCGCGGTGTTCCTGACCCATGGGATCAACGCCGAGTCGTCGATCGCGTTGTCCGGCACGATCGCCGCGCTCGGGCTGACGGTGCTGCTCGGCTGGTTCTTCACCAAGCTCTCGCAGCTCAGCGGACTCGCGGCCGAAGGAGCGTCGGCAGCCAAGTCGTTCGCCCCCGATCTCGACCTGACGGGACTGCTCGTCGCGGGCATGGTGATCGGCGCGCTCGGAGTGCTCGACGACGTCACGGTCACCCAGGCGGCCGCGGTCTGGGAGCTGTCCGCCGCGAATCCCGGGGCCAGCCGGCGCGAGCTCATGGCCGCCGGCCTGCGGATCGGCCGCACGCACGTGGCCTCGGTGGTCAACACGCTGGTGCTGGCGTACGCCGGTGCGGCGATGCCGGTGCTGCTCGTCTTCGCGATCCAGGATCTTCCGGTGCGGTCGGTGATCTCCACCGAGGCGGTCGCGATGGAGATCATCCGCGGCCTGGTCGGCAGCCTCGGCATCATCGCCGCGGTCCCGCTCACCACCGCGCTCGCGGCGATGGCGGTCGCCGACCGCTCCCGTGATCTGGTCGGCGCACCGGAGACCCCGTAGGACCACGTAACAACCGATAAGCGAAAATCAGCCCTTCCGCCCCGGCCGTCAGCCTCTTACAGTGCTCGTAGGTCACCGAGAGTCCGCCTACGACTACCTTCGGTGGCTACACGGGGTGAGGAGTGCTGATGAGGTTTCGTCATCAGGATGGTTCGACCGTCCATCTGGGGTACTGCGCGACGGCCCATCCGGCGGCCGATCTGGACGAGCTGATCGCGGGACTCGACCGCTGCGCCGGTCCGGTGCGGTCCGCACTCGGCGTACCCGTGCTGGGGGTCGGGCTGTGGTTCCCGCATCGGCTCGCTGACCGGCTCGCGAACTCGCCGGCGTCGCTGAGCAAGCTGCGCCGGGCGCTGCACCGCAATCACCTGGAGGTGGTGACGCTCAACGGAACACCCCATGCGTACTTCACCGAGAAGGTTGTCGGCAGCAAGCTCTACTGCCCGGACTGGACCGAGCCTGAGCGGCTCCGCTACACCCTCGATCTGATCGACGTACTCGCGGACCTGCTGCCGTCCGATGCGGCATACGGCTCGATCTCGACCACGCCGCTCGCCTGGCGGGTGCCATGGTCGAAGGTGCGCAACCGGGCGGCGCGCGAGGCGTTCGACCGCGTGGAGCAGCACATCGCGCGGACCGAGACCAGGACCGGCCGCAAGATCCGGATCGCTGTCGAGACCGAACCGGGCTGCGTGCTGGAGATGGTCGGCCAAGCCGCCGGCTGGCTGGACCGCTATGCCAGCCCGTACGGCGGGGCGTCGCGGATCGGAGTGGGACTGGATACGTGTCATCTCGCCGTTCAGTTCGAGGAGCCGGCTGAGTCCTTCGAGCTGTTGTGGCGAGCGGGTGTGGACGTGGTCAAAGCGCAATTGTCGGTCGCGCCGACACTGGTGGACCCGTACGACGCCGCAGGCCGCTATCTGCTCAGCCAGCTCGGGTCAGCGAAGTACCTCCGCCAAGTGCGCGAGTGGGGCGGGCCTGGTGTGGACGACGTTGCCCGGGCCAACGATCTGTCTGGCCACGCGGCGTGGCGGATGCATGCGCATCTACCGGCCCACGCTGCGCCACCAGATCCGCTGAGCGCGACAATCGGCGTACTGGACGACTGTTTGACCAGACTGGTTGGTGGCGGTCATCCGCTGACGCATCACCTCGAGTCAGAGGTGTACGCGTGGCCGCGTGCACCCAAAAGCCAGCAGGGCTTGGCGAAACGGCTCACCAAGGAGCTGTCGTGGCTGCGTGATCGGCTGACCGGCCTCGGGCTGGACGAGGTGCACTAAACGGCCACTCTGGTCAGGTCGGAGTAGTCGGGAAGCCGGACTGAGCTGAGAGCCTTGCCAACCGCGTTCTGCGACCAGATGAAGCGCTGGACCGCAGTAGGCAGCTTCGGCAACGTCGCCGCGGCCAACGGCATCAGCCGCAGTGCGAGTGGGCTGGCAGGGATGATCGTGCCCATGACCTTCGGACCGAACCGTCGACTCTGGTTGACCAGCGGACGGATGATTCGCTCGTAGTTACGCAGTCCCGACGGCAGATCGCTGCGTGCCGCAGCCAGCTCGCCAGCCAGGATGTACGCCGCCACGACAGCGAGGCTCGTACCGCCGCCGACTGCCGGACCGGGGCAGTAGCCCGCGTCGCCGACCAGGCCGATCCGGCCGCGATGCCAGGTGTCCAGCGTGATCTGTGCGATCGAGTCGAAGTAGAAGTCCTCGGCAGCGTCCAAGTGCTCGAGCAGCTGCGGCACCCGCCAGCCGTAGTCGCGGAACTCCTTCACCAGCAGGGCCTTTTGCTCCTCCTTGTCGCGGTAGTCGTACTGCAGCTCCGGCGCCCGGAACAGGAAACCGCCACGGACCTGACCGGTCTGGTGTACGCCGTAGATCCCGACCAGCTTGTCGACGGAGAAGTGCGTGAGCGTGTGGCTGCCGATGTCGAAGACGTCCGGCATCGAGAACACCGCGAGGTAGCCGCCGAGCGACCGATGCAATGGAGCTTCCGGCCCGAAGGTCAGCCGGCGGACGTTCGAGTGCAGGCCGTCGGCGCCGATGACCAGGTCGAACCGCCGCTCGGTGCCGGAGTCGAACGTGACGTCGACGCCGCTCCCGTCGTCGTGCAGGCTCGCGATCGAGTCGCCGAACAGGTACTCGGCGGTGCCGCGCGTGGCGTCGTACAGGATCCGGGTCAGTTCGCCGCGGAGGATCTCCACGTGCCGGCTGGAGATCCCGGCGTACATCCGGCTGAGGTCGACCTCGACGGGTGGCTTGCCGAAGCGTTCGATGGTCATCGTGTCGAGCCGCGTGCGGGCCGCGGCGATCGCCTCCCAGCAGCCCATCCGGCGGGTGACGTCGGCGGCTGAGCTGAACAGGTCGACGGCATGCCCACCGAGACCGTGCCGCAGGGCGGGCGTGCGCTCGACGAGGGTCGGCTCGAAGCCGTAGCGGTGCAACCAGTGCGCGAGCACCGGACCGGCCACGCTCGCGCCCGAGATCAGGACCTTCATGACACCCCCTGAGATTTGTTTACTTATCGGAAGGTAAGTAAACGGGTGCGGCGTTGTCAATGGCTTACTTACCGGAAGGTCAGTTAATCTTCGGAGCATGCCGAGACAACGGACCGGGGACACCCGGGCGCGGATCCAGCAGGCCGCGCTGGAGCTGTTCGCGGAGCGTGGCCTGCAACAGACCAGCCTGCGCGACATCGCCGACCGGCTCGGCGTCACGAAGCCCGCGCTGTACTACCACTTCGCCTCCCGCGAAGACCTGCTGAACAGCCTCGTCGAGCCGATGATCACCGATTTCGAGGCGTACGCCGCTGCGCAGCAGGCAGCCGCACCGGTCGAGGCACGCGACCTGCTCGGGTCGTACTTCGACCTCGCCTACCGGCACCGCAAGCTGATCCAGCTCGCGATCCGCGACCTCTCGGTGCTGCACGAGCTGAACCTCGCGGACCGGTTCCTGGAATGGCGCGGGACGCTCGCCGCGCTGCTGATCGGCACGCAGCCGTCACTGTCCGACGTGGTGCGGTGCATGGTTGCGCTCGGCGGGCTGTCCGACTGCGCTGTGATGATCGACCACGAGCCGGTCGCCGAACTCCGCGAGGCCGCCGTCGAAGCGGCGTACGACAGTCTCGGCCGGCCGTGATCAGCCGTTGGCGATCCGGGACACCGCGAACAGCAGGATCAGCACGATCGAGAAGATCCGCAGGAACCGCGGACCGGTCGTCACCGCCGGCCAGGACAGGAACGCCAGCCACCCGAGCAGCAGCGCGAGCAGCACCAGCGCCACCACACCGACCGTCACCGGAGCGAACGCCCCGACCAGCGCCAGCAGCAACGTGATCCCCGGCAGCGTCAGCTTCGGCGCGGCGTGCAGCTTCGCGACGTACGGGTAACTCACCTTGGTGATCCGCTGCCGCAACGGACTCACCGGCTGACCACTGGGGGAACTCATGGCCCCATTGTTCCAGGTGCCACGAACCCCCAGCGCCGCCCTGATCAAGGGGGTGTCAGGGGACCAGCCGGTAGAAGCGCCAGAACGGATGCTCGATCGGCAGTACGTCGACCTGTCCGAACCCGGCGTGACCGGCCAGGTGCCGGAGCTTGTCCGGGCGCATGATCGCGCCGACGACGTCCGAGTCGGAGTCCACCCGGCCCTGCGGCGTACACCAGATCGCACTGGCCGCGCCGAGGAACCGCTGCACCTCGTCACCGGGTGCGGTGAGTACGTCGTCCGCGCGCTCGTCCATCACGACCACGGAACCGCCTGGCGCCAGTGCGGTTCGTGCGGCGACCAGTGCCTCGACCGGGTGCGCGAAGTCGTGCAGACACTCGAAGAACGTCACCAGGTCGTACCGCGTCCCGTCGGCCGTGACGTCGGTGATGTCGCGGACGTCGAAGGCGACCCGATCCGCGACGCCTTGTTCAGCTGCGTTCCGCCGCGCCCTGTTGATCGAGTCCTCGTCGTTGTCGTACCCGTCCACCCGCACGTCCTGGTACGCCTTGGCGAGTTCGATCGCCGACCAGCCCGCTCCGGTACCGAGGTCAGCGACCCGCGCGCCCTTGCTCAGCAGCTCGTGCAGTCCGGGCACGTTCGGGATCCACTCGGTCACCAGCGAGTTCACGTAGGCGGGCCGGTTCAGGGCCTCCTGCGCCTCGACCGCCTCCTCGCCGTACGCCGCATACGCCACGCCGGCGCCGGTCCGGAACGCGTCGACGATCTGGGGGAACGCACGGCCGACCGCGGGGACGATCGCCGCCAGACCGCCCGCGTAGAACGGACTCGTGGGCTCGAGCAGCGCCTCGCGAACACCCGGCGCGAGGTCGAACCGGTCCGTCCAGACCTCCGTACCGTCGATCGTCAGCAGGCCGCTGATCGCCTGTGACTGCAGCCATTCGACGAGGTACCGATGATCGACGCCGGTCCGCTCCGCGAGGTCCTTCGCCGTGATCGGACCGCTCTCGGCGATCGCGCGGTAGAGCCCGTGCGCGTCGCCGAGGTGGATCGTGAACAGCTCCGCCGCGCCGAGCGCCGCTCCGAACAACCGTCCGAGCAGTTCCTCTGCCGCCGCGGGGTCGGCCTTGCCGATGTCGGTCGTGGTCATCTCGCCCCTCCTTGCCGGAATTCCCTGCACCCCCAGACGCCCCGCCCCGATCGGGCCTACTGCCACTGTGCGGCGGCGGTCCTTCCGGGGGGAAGTGCTGATCGGGAGCCGTGCGCGTCCCGTAAGGTGAGCCGGGTGTTCGTGGTGATCAGGTTTCGTGTCGGGGTGGCCGGGCAAGGTGAGTTCGGGGAGCGGGTCCGGGCCGCGGTGGAGGTACTGGCGAAGCAGAAGGGGTTCGTGGCGGCGCGGGTCGGCCGGAACGTCGACGACCCCGAGTTGCTGGCGCTGAACCTCGAGTTCGAGAACGTCGGGAGCTACCGGCGGGCGCTGTCGCCGTTCGAGGTGAAGATGGTGGCGGTCCCGCTGCTGTCGGAGGCGCTCGACGAGCCGACGGCCTACGAAGAGTTGCTTCCTTAGCACGGATTCGATGGGTGCAGCCCCGGACCGATAGCCTGGTCCCTTCCGTACCTGTCCGTATCCCGTCCGTACCCTCTCTGTACGCCAACTGTGCCCGTTCTGGAGTCGAAAGTGCCCGTGGAAACCGTGGATGCCGTCGTCAGCCTCAGTAAGCGGAGAGGCTTTGTGTACCCGTGCGGCGAGATCTACGGCGGTACCAAGTCGGCGTGGGACTACGGACCGCTCGGTGTCGAACTGAAGAACAACGTCCGTACCCAGTGGTGGCGGACGATGGTGACCGGTCGCGACGACATCGTCGGCCTGGACTCCTCGGTGATCCTGCCGACCCAGGTCTGGGAGGCCTCCGGCCACCTGGCCGAGTTCGTCGACCCGCTGACCGAGTGCCAGTCCTGTCACAAGCGGTTCCGCGACGACCACCTCCGCGAGGACTTCGCGCGCCGCAAGGGCAAGGACGCCGACGACGTCAAGCTGGCCGAGATCGCCTGCCCGAACTGCGGTAACAAGGGCACCTTCACCGAGCCGAAGATGTTCAACGGCCTGCTGAAGACCTACCTCGGCCCGGTCGAGTCCGAGGAGGGTCTGCACTACCTCCGCCCGGAGACCGCGCAGGGGATCTTCATCAACTTCGCGAACGTGATGGGCACCGCCCGGAAGAAGCCGCCGTTCGGCATCGCCCAGGTCGGCAAGAGCTTCCGCAACGAGATCACCCCGGGCAACTTCATCTTCCGGACCCGCGAGTTCGAGCAGATGGAGATGGAGTTCTTCGTCGAGCCCGGCTCCGACGAGGACTGGCACGAGTACTGGCTGAAGGCCCGCTGGGACTGGTACACCGGCCTCGGGCTGAACCCCGACAACATGCGCTTCTACGAGCACCCGAAGGAGAAGCTCAGCCACTATTCGAAGCGCACCGTCGACATCGAGTACCGGTTCAACTTCGGTGGCAAGGAGTTCGACGAGCTCGAGGGCATCGCGAACCGCACCGATTTCGACCTGACGACGCACTCCAAGCACTCCGGCGCCGACCTGTCGTACTTCGACCAGGAGAAGGGCGAGCGCTGGACGCCGTACGTCATCGAGCCCGCGGCCGGCCTGACCCGCAACGTGCTCGCGTTCCTGTTGGACGCGTACACCGAGGACGAGGCGCCGAACGCGAAGGGCGGTGTCGACAAGCGGACGGTACTGCGCTTCGACCCGCGGCTCGCGCCGGTGAAGGCCGCCGTACTGCCGTTGTCGCGGAACGCGGACCTGTCGCCCAAGGCCCGTGACCTCGCCGCCGAGCTGCGGCAGAGCTGGAACGTCGACTTCGACGACGCCGGTGCGATCGGCCGCCGCTACCGCCGGCAGGACGAGATCGGGACGCCGTACTGCATCACGGTCGACTTCGACAGCCTCGACGACCAGGCCGTGACGATCCGGGAGCGGGACTCGATGAAGCAGGAGCGGGTCGCCCTGACCGAGGTCACCGGCTATCTCGCCCAGCGCCTGGTGGGTTGCTGACGATGACGCTGCTGCGGGGTCGGGTCCGGTTCGGGGCAGTCGTGTTCGGGCTGTCCGCCGTGGCCGTGTTCGCGTTGTCCTCCTGCTCGGACACCAAGCCGGATGCCGGTTCCTCGCCGGCCACCTCGGCGCCGGCGTCCAGCACGTCGCCGTCGAGCGCGCCGATCCCGACCGCGTCCACGCCGACGCTCACCGCGCTGCCGACGCCGTCCACGCCGTGGCCGACGCCCAAGGTCACCGGTGCGCCGGCCGACGACGCGCCGCTCGCCGAACGGATCACGTTCGCGATCTCCAAGCAGGCGCAGATCGCGGCCGGCAAGGCGGCCACCACGACCGTGAAGTGCCCGGGTATGGACAAGGTCGAGACTGCCGGCGAGCACGAGCTGACCTGCACCGTGACGTACGCCGGGAAGTCCTACACGGGCACGCTGACGGTCGACGCGAAGCAGTACTCGGCGTCGTACAAGTTCACCTCGCAGTCGGTCGCGATCGTGAAGGCGAAGGTCGTCGACGCCGTGCTGCGGAACGTCAACGACGCCGCGAAGGTGACGTGCACGATGGACGATGTTGCCGTGGTCAAGCATTCCGGCGAGCCGATCGCGTGTGACGTGACGACGACCGGGAACGCCGTACAGCCTTACGAAGCACAGGTTTCCGGCGACGGCCGGGTCCTGGTGGCGAAGGCCTGACGATGCTGAAGCTCGGCAACCTGACGATCGACACGCCGGTGGTGCTGGCGCCGATGGCGGGCATCACGAACGCGGCGTACCGGCGGCTCTGCGCCGAGCAAGGCGCCGGGCTGTACGTCTGCGAGATGATCACCTCCCGAGGCATCGTCGAGCGTGACCAGAAGTCGCTCGACATGCTGACGTTCGACTCCCGCGAGACCGTGCGGTCCGTGCAGCTGTACGGCGTTGATCCCTTCTACATCGGGCGCGCGGTGCAGATCCTCTGCGACGAGTACGGCGTCGCGCACATCGACCTGAACTTCGGCTGCCCGGTCCCGAAGGTGACCCGCAAGGGCGGTGGCGCCGCACTGCCCTGGAAGCGGAACCTGCTCGGCGCGATCCTGCGCGCGGCGGTGCAGGCGGCCACGCCGTACGGCATCCCGGTGACGATGAAGACCCGGATCGGGATCGACCTCGACCACCAGACGTACCTCGACGCGGGCCGGATCGCGGAGGAGTCCGGTGCCGCCGCGATCGGTTTGCACGGGCGTACGGCGGCGCAGGCGTACTCGGGTCAGGCAGACTGGACGAAGATCGCCGAACTCGTGCGGCACGTGAACATCCCGGTGCTCGGCAACGGCGACATCTGGGAGGCCGGCGACGCGCTGCGGATGGTCGCCGAGACGGGCTGCGCGGGCGTGATCGTCGGCCGCGGGTGTCTCGGGCGGCCGTGGCTGTTCCGCGATCTGGCCGTCGCGTTCGCCGGTGGCGAGGCGCTGAACCTGCCGACGCTGGGCGAGGTCGCGGTCGTGATGCGGCGGCACGGCGAGCTGCTCGCGGACCTGATGGGGGAGCAGCGCGGGCTGCGCGACTTCCGCAAGCACGTGCCTTGGTACCTGAAAGGTTTCCCGGCCGGTGGCGAGCTGCGCGCCGCGCTGGGCATGGTCGACTCGCTGGCCCGCTTGGACGAGCTGCTGTCCGAGCTCGACCCGTCGGTGCCGTTCCCGGTCGCCGAGCTGGGCGCGCCGCGAGGCCGGCAGGGCAGCCCGCGCGATCACATCGTGCTGCCGCACGGCTGGCTCGACGACACCGACGGCCTAACCGCAGACCTCGCCGACGCCGAAATCGGCGTCTCCGGCGGCTAACCCACCCCGCCGCCCCCACTCCCGCCACTCCCGCCGCTTCCGTCGCCCCGCCGCTTCCGTCGCCCCGCCGCGTCCGCCGCTCCGCCGCTTCCGTTGCCCGCCGCTTCCGTCGACCCTTCGCTTCGGTCGCCGGGGTGGTCGGCCGGCCCGGGCTGCCGCGGCACCGCAGATGGCCTCCGCCGGTGCAGTTCACGTGGCCTTGCACAGCAACCGGTGCCCGGGCACCTGCTATTTCAGGTCCCCACCCACTACAACCTGTCCACGCCCCCGGCCGTCCCCGCCCCGCCGCGTCCGCCGCGTCCGCCGCGTCCGCCGCCCCGCCGCCCTGCCGCTTCCGTTGCCCGCCGCTTCCATCGACCCGCCGCTTCTGTCGCCGGGGTGGTCGGCCGGCCCGGGCTGCCGCGGCACCGCAGATGGTCTCCGCCGGTGCAGTTCACGTGGCCTTGCACAGCAACCGGTGCCTGGGCACCTGTTATTTCAGGTCCCCACCCACCACAACCTGTCCACACCCCGGCCGTCGCCGCCCCGCCGCTTCCGCCGCCCGGCTTCCGTCGCCGGGGTGGTCGGCCGGCTCGGCTCGGCTCGGGTCGGGTCGGGTCGGGTCGCGCTGCCTGGGCTGCCGGGTGGGGTTATCCCTCGGCGTTGGGGGTTCTTCGCTGATATGAGAGCAGAGAACCCCTAACGCCAGGGGATGACCCGTCGCGCGTGCGCTCGGCCGATCGTGGCGGGATGGAGAGCTGGTGGGTACTCGGCTCGGCTTTGTCGGATTGGGCTTGGCTCGTTCGTAGGAGGGGTGTTAGGACACCACGACGTACCGAGGAGAGCATCATGACCGCGACGTACACGTTCGACATCTTCTGCACGCTCGACGGCTTCGGGTCGTACGACGAGAACGGGGACTGGGGTGGGTACTGGGGCAAGCAAGGCCCCGAGTTCCTGGAGCGTCGGCTCGCGCAGGTCAGCGCGGCGCAGCGGGTCGTGCTCGGCGCCAACACCTACCGGCAGTTCGTCGAGATCCTCGGGCCGAACGCGGACGAGTCCACCGTCGACGATCCGGTGAACCGGCGGATGTTCACCGTCCCCACGACCGTGGTGTCGAACACGCTCGAAGGCCCGCTGCAGTGGAAGAACGCGACCCTCGTCCCCGGCGACGCCGTTGAGGTCGTTGCCCGGCTCAAGGAAGAGTCCGACGTACCGCTGCGCTCCCACGGCAGCGTCGCACTCAACCGCTCACTGATGGCCGCCGGCCTGGTCGACCTCGTCCAGGTGACCGTCTTCCCGGTGATCAGCGGGAAGACCGGCGCCGACCCGATCTTCCACAACGCCGCCGATTTCGACCTGGAACTCCTCGAGTCCCACATCCTCGACGGCAACACCGTAGAGCTCACCTACCGCCCCACCCTGCACCCCTGAGCGCATCCTGCACGTCGTCAGCAGCCCCGATCCGTACGGCGTACTCGTCCGGGGCAGGCGCTTCGAAGTCGGCGAGATGCTGGTTCAGGATGGCATCCGAGACATCGCGTCGCTGCGGATCCGCCTGATTGGCCGCGCGTCGGCGACGGACAGTCGCGTGATCCACGTCGACGTACACGAGCGTGAACCGAGCCCCAGCCTGCTGAGCCAACACTCGCCACCCATCGCGGAGGAAGCGCGGCGAGCTGGTGTCGTCGACGATCACCGACGTACCACCGGCTAGCAGCGCGCGCACCTCGTCGGACGCGAACTGGTGGGTCCGCAGCCATTCCTCCAGCGGGATCCCGTCGCCGCCCCACAGACCGCGGCGTTCGTTGATCTCATCGAGGCTGACGATGCTCGCGGGCACCAGCGGCGCCAGTGCCCGCGCCACCGTGCTCTTGCCGGAGAACGACGTCCCGCACAGAACAATAAGCTCCACCCCACCATCCAACCGGAGCGGAGACGCGTTATCTAGTACAGACGCGGTAGGCGGCGAGGAGGTGGCCGGTGGGGGAGATGGTGCCGCCGGTGGACTCGAGGTGGATGGCGGGGAGGTCGGCGAGGAGTTGTTTGCCCTTGCCGACGATCGTCGGCGCGACGACGAGGTGCAGTTCGTCGACGAGGCCGGCGGTCAGCAGGGCGCGGGTGATGGAGATGCTGCCGTGGACGCCGATGTCGCCGCCCGGCCGGGCCTTGAGGTCGCGGACGAACTCGACGAGATCACCCTCGATCACGTGCGAGTTGGCCCACGCGCCGTCCAGCGGCTTCGACGTCGCGACGTACTTCGGCGCGGCGTTGACGAAGGACGCGAACGGCTCGACGTCGCTCGTCGGCCAGTAGCCGGCCCACTCGTCGTATGTCCGGCGACCGAGGATAACCGTGTCCTGGTTCGCGATCAGCCGGGCACCGGCGGCATCCATCGCGTCGTCCCACGCGGTGATGAAATGGTCGGCGGCCTCGGCGACTCCGTCGAGCGAGACGAAGTACCCCGCGATCACCTTGCGCCCGGACCGGTCGGCGGTGCTGGTCATGATGTGTGTCTCCTTCGGGTTGGTTGCTCATCACTGCGTCGGACGAGCTGCCCGAATTTCGACACCGTCAGCGGGCGTTGTCTGCGCGCCAAGCGACGTAGTCGGCGACGGCCTTGGCCGGGTCGTACTGCGGGGTGAAGCCGGTGTCGTTCGTCAGGCGGGTGATGTCGAGGTACGGGTCCTCGCCGGGGCCGTCGGCGCGGCCAGGGAGGAGGTCGAGCTGCGCGTCGGGCCTGAGTGCGCGGACTGCCTCGACCAACTCGTGGTTGTAGACCGGGCGGCCGCTCGACACGTTGTAGATCGTGTGCGGGAGATCCTCCGCGACGGTCAGCAGCGCGATCGCGCGACCTGCGTCCGCCGCGTAACACGAGTCGCCACCGTCGTCGGCGTACAAGGGTTTCGGCGTCTCACCACGCAGTACCGCGCTGATGTACGGCGGCATCTGGTTGAACGGGGATTCCGGGTCCATCAGCGGGCCCCACACGGAGCCGATGCGCAGCAGGATCGGCTGGATGCCCGTGCCCTGCAGGCTGTGCGTCGTGAGCGGTTCGACAGCCTTATTCAGCGCGATGATCGCCATCGGTACGTCGGTGGCGGGGATCGCGAGCTCCTCGTGCCACGGGATCTCCGGCCGGCCGATGTAGTTGCCGATGCTGCTGGCGACGGCGAACCGGCGGACGCCCCACGTTCGGGCGGCGTCCAGCGCGTTCAGGAGACCGGCGAGGTCGTTGCGGAAGAACGCGACCGGGTCGTCGGCCGGGATGCTGCCGGCCAGGTGCACGAGGTCGGTGATCCGATGACGATTGCCGAGCGCAAGGAAAGCGGCGGCGTCGGTGGTGTCGAGCGGTTCGACGGTGACGCGGCCGGCCAGGAAGGACGGGACGTCGGCGCGGCGGTGCGAGGTGACGACGACCGCGCGGCCGAGGTCGGCGAGGGCCTTGGCGGTCTGGGCGCCGATCGCACCCACGCCGCCGGTGACGAGAACTGCTCCGTTGTCCGGCATGGCTCAGACCCTAGGAGCGGCGGGCCCTCGGGTTCTTGAACAAAACCCGCACGATCCCTTGACCCGAACGCTTGTTTTCGGGGACCTTTGACGGCATTGGATTTACGCGTCACTTCCGAACGTAGTTCGTAAATGCATACAGCCGAACATGGTTCGTCAAAGGAGTGCCCGTGGACATCGTGATCGGGGTCGTCACCCACGTGACCCACCACGAGCTGTTCCACGACGCCGCGCGGACGCTCCGCGGTGTGGATCTCGAGTGGGTCAGTTACGACCACGAGGACGAGGTCCGCGACAAGGTCGCGGAGTTCCTGAGTACGACGCGGCTCGACGGCTTCCTCGCCGGTCCGGTGCCGTACACGGCGAGCCGCGAACTGCTGCCGCCCGGGCTGCCGGTCGGCGTGATCCGCTCGTCGGCGCTCGACCTGACGCTCGCGCTCTACCGCGCCCAGGAACGCGGCTGGGGCCGGACGCCGGTCAGCATCGACACGTTCCCCGCCGAAGCGGTCGAGGCGGTAGCCACCGCGCTGGACCTCGATCAGGACCAGATCGCCTGCTTGCCCTACGCACCGACCCAGAGTGTCGACGAGATCGTCGAGTTCCACCGGGCGGCGTTCCAGCGGTTCGGTGAGCGCAGCTACGTGATCAGCGTGCGCGCCGCCGTACGGGACCAGCTCGCCGGGCAGATCCCGATCATCAGCGGGATGCCGGTGCCGGCCACGATCCGCACCGAGCTGCACGAGCTCGCGCTCCGGATCGAGTCCGAGCGGGCCAGTGCGCAACGCTTCGCCGCCGGCGTGTTCCTGATCTCGCAGACCGTGGACTCCGACCGCGCCCGGATCGGCCTGATGAACCACCTGCTGAACACCCCCGAGTTCGCCGGCGCCTGGATCGAGAACCGCGGGCGCCGCGGTGTGGTCGTCTTCGCCCACAAGGCGTTGTTCGAACGCATCACCCGCAACTGGGTCGCCGTACCCGCGCTGGCCGAGGCTGCCGCGGCGCTCGGTGCCCAGGTCTCGGCGGGTTTCGGGGTCGGGGTGTCGGCGCGCAACTGCGTGCTGCTCGCGGAGCAGGCCGCGGCCCGGGCCGAGCTCTCCGACGAACCGTGCGCGTACCTGTTCGAGGACAGCGGCGTCGTGATCGGCCCGATGGGTCCGGCCGGTGAGGCGCTCCGGTTCTCGTATCGCGAGCACGGCGACGGCGTCGAACAGCTCGCGAAGTACGTCGGTCTGAGCGCCACCACCGTCTCGCGGCTGGCCGCGCTGGACCAGGAACTGCAAGGCCGCACGCTCTCGCCTGGGGAGCTTGCCGGTCATCTCGGCATCACGGATCAGAGCGGACGCCGGCTGATCCGCACTCTCGACGCAGGCGGCCTGGTGAGCGTCGAGGGCACCGCCCAGCACCATCCCAAAGGACGCCCGACGCGTCTGTACCGACTACGCATCGCCCAAGCGTTGGAGGCACAACCATGGAGCTCACCCGCCGCCACATCCTCAAGCTGACCGGTCTCGGACTGGTCCCGCCTGCGCTGCTTTCCGCCTGCTCGAAGGGCGACTCCGCCCAAGGGTCCGGCGACGGCAGTGTGAAGTTCGAAGGCTGGGACTACGAGGCCGCTCTGGTTCAGCAGAATCTCGACAACTTCACCAAGACCAGCAGCATCAAGGTCAACTACACCCCGATCACGAGTGCGCAGTACGTCCAGAAGGTCGTTGCCGAGTTCACCGGCGGCGGCGGACCGGACGCGCTCTACGTGTACGACGACTCGCTCGCCGCCTGGGTCGAGGGCGAGTACCTCCAACCGCTCGACGGCCTGCCCGGCGTCGACGAGGTCTACAGCGCGATCTACCCGGGCAACGCCGAGGCGATGACGTACGACGGCAAGCGGTACGGACTGCCGTACTACACCGACGCGAACTGCCTGACGTACAACTCCGGAATCCTCGCGAAGGCCGGCATCACCAAACCGCCGGCCAGTCTCGAGGAGCTCGAGGCGCAGGCGTTGAAGATCAAGAACGCCGGTCTGCTGGAGTACCCGATCGGTCTGCCCGCGCAGCTGTCCGACACCTGGTGGTCCTGGGTGTGGGCGCTCGTCTTCGGCAGCGGCGGGAACCTGTTCGACGACCAGCAGAACCCGATCATGAACACGTCGGACACAGTCACGAAGGACGTGTTCGCCTGGCTGCAGCAGGCTGCGAACAAGTCCAAGGTGATCGATCCGGCGTCACTGCAACTGTTGCCGGTGCCTGTCGACAACGCGATGAAGGCGAACCGGTACGCGTACACGATCGGCGCGCGGTACGCGAGCCGGGACTACAACGACCCGGCGAAGTCCAAGGCCGCGGGCAAGGTCCGGATGGCGCTGGTCCCGAGCCTGGACGGCAAGGAGCACGCCACGGTCAGCAACACCCGGATGTACGGCCTGGCCAAGGACACCGAGGTGAAGGACAACGCGTTCAAGCTGCTCACGTACCTCGGCGGGTACGACGCGAAGAAGCAGCCGTACACCGCGAAGTTCTGGTTCCTGCAGCGTGGGCTCGGTTTCGCCTACAAGTCGATGGTCGACGATCCGGCCGTCACCGCGGCGCTGAAGAAGTTCGCCGACCCGGCCGTGTACTCGCATCTCGCGGAGATCGCCAAGCCGCGCAACGTGCTCGGTGTGCCCTGGTACACCGAGTTCGAGACCGAGATGCACAAGGTCGTCCAGGGCGTGCTGAGCAACCAGACCCAGCCGGGCGCGGCGGTCGACTCGCTCGCTCAGACGGTCGGCACGCTGAAGAAGAAGTACTCCTGAGCATGGCGACGCTCAACAGCCTCGCCGAACGCCGGCCGCTGGGCGACAACGCCAAAGCCTGGGCGCTGAACGCCCCGGCGATGGTCGTGATCGCCCTGCTGGTCGCCTATCCGATCGGGTACTCCTTCTATGTCAGCCTGCAGAAGAACAACCTGAAACGACCACGGGCCAAGAGGTTCATCGGCTTCGACAACTACAAGGCGCTGCTCACGGACCACGCGTTCCTGTCCGCGCTGAAGGTGTCCGCGCTGTTCGTGCTCGTGGTGCTCGGGCTGACCGTCGTCCTAGCGCTGATCCTGGCGCTGGTGCTGAACGAGCGGTTCCGCGGTCGCGGCCTGCTGCTCAGTCTCGCTTTGTTGCCCTGGGCAATGCCCGGCGTGGTGAACGGCCTGATGTGGCGCACCATCTTCGACGCGAAGACCGGTGCGCTGAACGGTCTGCTCTCGCAACTCGGGCTGATCGACAACTACCACGCCTGGCTGACGTCCGGCACCGGCGCGTTCCTCTTCACCGCGCTCGCGCAGGTCTGGAACACCCTCCCGTTCTCGGTCATCATTCTGCTCGCCGGATTGTCGACGATCCCTTCGGAGTTGTACGACGCCGCGACCGTGGACCGGGCCGGCGCCTGGCGCCGCTTCACCCAGGTCACACTGCCCTGGCTGCTGCACCCGCTGCTGATCGTCCTGATCCTCGAGACGATGAACGCGTTCCGCGCCTTCGACACGATCTACGTCCTCACCGGCGGCGGGCCGGGTGATGCCACGACCACGATCGCGTTGCTCGACGTACAGACCGTCCTCACCCTCACCGACGTCGGTCTGGGCAGCGCCTACGCGTGGGTGATCACCGCCATCACCCTGCTGATCTCGGTGGCCTACATCGGCCTCCTGTACCGGAAGGGGAACTTCGAGACATGACCGTACAAGTTCCCCTGAGGTATCGGGTTCCCTGGAAGAAGATCGTCCTCTACGTGCTGGCGGTCGCGTTCGCGTTGTATCTGGTGTTGCCGTTCTACTGGATCGTCGCGATGAGTTTCATGCACGAGGTGGACGCGATCTCGGTGCCGCCGCACTGGGTGCCGGTGCATCCGACGTTGCAGAACTACCTCGGCTTCGTGGATCCGAACGATGCGCAGCAGCTGGTCGGTGGACGCGCCGTGTCGGAGACACCGTACTCGCTGCGGAACAGCCTGATCGTGGCATCGTCGACCGCCGTCCTGAACCTGGTACTGGCGACGTTCGCGGCGTACTCGTTCTCGCGGTTGAAGTTCCGCGGGAGTCAGCTGCTGCTGTTGCTGTACCTGCTCACCCGGATGGTGCCCGGGATCGCGATCATCATCCCGTTCTACCTGCTGATGCGGTCGTTCGGGCTGCTGGACACCTACCTGGCGCTGATCCTGTCGTACACGACGTTCGCGCTGCCGATCACGATCTGGATCCTGAAGGACTTCTTCCGGTCCGTACCGCGGGAGCTCGAGGAGGCCGCGCGGGTCGACCGGTGCGGCTGGTTCCGGACGATGTGGACGGTGTTCCTGCCGGTCGCGGCGCCGGGGCTGGTGGCGGCCGCGGTGTTCGCGTTCATGACGGCCTGGAACGAGTTCATGTTCGCGCTGTTCCTGACCAGTACCAAGGCGGCGAAGACGATCCCGGTGGTGGCCGCGAACTTCGCCACCGACTTCAACACCCAGTTCACCGTGATGGCCGCGGCCGGTGTGCTCGCGGTCGTCCCACCGCTGCTGCTCGCCCTGCTCTTCCAGCGCAAGCTGGTGCAGGGTATGGCCGCCGGATCCGTGAAGGGCTGACGAGATGGCTGAAGTGCGTTTGGAAGGTGTCAGCAAGGCGTTCGGCGGCAAGGTCGCCGTCGACGATCTGAACCTCACCGTGGAGGATCAGGAGTTCCTCACGCTGGTCGGCCCGTCCGGCTGTGGGAAGTCGACAACCCTACGGATGATCTGCGGGCTCGAGCGCGCGACCGAGGGGCACATCTTCTTCGACGGCAAGCCGGTCAGCTGGCTGCCGGCGAACAAGCGGGACGTGTCGATGGTGTTCCAGAGCTACGCGCTCTACCCGCACAAGACGGTCCGGCAGAACATCGGATTCGCGCTCAAGATGATGCGCGTGCCGAAGGCAACGATCGACGAGCAGGTACTGCGGGCCGCGCGGACCCTGGACATCGAGGACCTCCTGGACCGCAAACCCCGGGAGCTGTCCGGCGGGCAGCGGCAGCGGGTCGCGCTCGGCCGGGCGATCGTCCGGGACGCCGGTGCCTACCTGCTCGACGAACCGTTGTCGAACCTCGATGCCCAGCTGCGGGTGCTGATGCGGGCCGAGATCAAACGGCTGCACGTCGACGTGGCGCGGACGTTCATCTACGTCACGCACGACCAGGTCGAGGCGATGACCATGTCGGACCGGATCGCGGTGATGCGCGACGGCGTCGTGCAGCAGTGCGCGACGCCCGAGGAGATCTACGAGCGCCCCGCGAACCGATTCGTCGCGTCGTTCATGGGCTCACCGCCGATGAACTTCGTGACCGGCGAACTCGTGGACGTCCACGGCGTCCGCAGCTTCCGCTCCGCCGCCCTCACCCAGCCCCTCGCGGCCGGCGCTCTGGCGACGGCGGACCTCACACCGCCGGACGACCGTGCCGTCGTACTCGGGGTCCGGCCCGAGGACATCCGGTTGTCGGCCACCCCGGTCGACGGCTACCGGCCCGGCAAGGTCTTCGTCTCCGAACCGCTCGGCCCGGACGTCCTCGTCACGGTGCGGATCGAAGGCGAGCTGATCAAGGCCCGCGTCCCGACCCCGTTCCGGCTCGGCCACGACAGCTCGGTGTACGTCGGCTTCAACCCGGACCGCCTGCACCTGTTCACGGCGTCCGACGGCACCGCGCTGCACGCACCCGCCTGATCCTGCTGCCCAGTGAAAGGAATGCTCTTGAGAGACCCCGAGAACGCGACGGTCGAGGTCGACCTCCCGGCCGATTTCGACGACTTCTGGGCGGCCGGCCTGGCCGACTGCGCGTCGTACCCGCTCGACCCCGTGCTCACCGAGATGCCGAACCTCTCCACCGAGACAGTGCTTGTCTACGATCTGCGCTACACCAGCTACGGCGGCCTGCGGATCGCCGGCTGGTTGACGGTCCCGCGCTCGGGACCCGCGCCGTTCCCCGCGCTGGTCACGATCCCGGGCTACATCTCCGAGCCGACGATCCCGAAGGAGTGGTCGGAACTCGGGTACGTCGCGCTCGCGGTCGCGCCGCGCGGCAAGCTGCGGTCGAACGACGTGTTCAACCCGGGCTATCCGGGCCTGCTGACGCACAACATCGTCGACCCGAACACCTACGGGTACCGCGGGTTCTACCTGGACGTGGTCCGCGCGGTCGAAGTGTTGCTGGCTCATCCAGACGTCGACAATCAGCGGATCGGACTGCAGGGGTCGAGCCAAGGCGGTGGACTCGGGATCTCCACGGCGGCGCTGATGCCAGACGCGATTCGGTGCGTCGCGGCGGGAGCGCCGTACCTGTGCGGGATCATGACGGCGCCGACGCTGACCCGGTCGTACCCGTACGAGGAGATCAACGAGTACCTGCGGATTCACCCGAAGGACGTCGATCGGGTGCGGGAGACGGTCGCCTACTACGACGGGCTGAACTTCGCGCCGAAGGTGCAGGCGCCGACGCTGCTGTATCTCGGTATGGAGGACGACGTGTGCCCGCCCGAGACGGGGTTCGCGTTGGAGCGGGTGCTGACGTGTGAGACGACGTTGCACACGTACCCGCACTGCGCGCACCACGCCGGACTTCCGGACGTGATGCGGATCGTCGAGAACTTCCTTGCCGAGCACCTGACCCCGGGACGGTGAACCCATGACCTTCGACAGCTACTGGGCCGCGGTGGACGACGAACTCGCGGCGATCCCCGCTCGGCCGGTCCTCGACGTGGTGCCGGCGCGCACGACCGACGAAGCGACCTTCTACACCGTCCGCCTGACGAGCACGGGCCCGTACCGCGTTTACGGCAACCTCAGCATCCCGAAGGGGGACGGCCCGTTCCCCGGGCTGCTCATCACCCCGCGCTACGGCAGCGTCAACAACATCCCGCACCCGAACGACCGGAGCCGGTACATCGTCCTGAGCCTGATGCACCGCGGTCAGCGGCTGGCGGACGAAGGGTTCTCGGCGGCGTACCCAGGGTTGTTGACCATCGGCATCGACGACGCGTCGACGTACATCTACCGCGGGATCGCGGCGGACTGTCTGCGCGCGGCGGAGTTCCTGATGGGCCTGGCGGAGGTGGATCCGGCACGGCTCGCGGTGAGCGGGGACGACCTGGCGGTGCTGACGGCGGCGCGGCGGCCCGGGTTCGGCTCGGTTCGGGTCACCGACCTGCTGTTCTATCGCGCGATGGAGGCGCGGCTGAAGTCATGCCTCTACCCGCTCGAGGAGCTGAACGACCATCTCCGCTCCGGCTCGTCGATCGAGGCACTGTCGACGACCCTCTCGTACTTCGATCCTGTGCGGCACGCCCCGGCGGTCGCGGGTCGCACGCTGGTGTCGCTGGACGACGAGGACTGGGGCGCGGCCCTGCTCTCGGCGCTGCCGGATCGCGAGCTCTACCAGGTGACTCACTTGGATGGCACCGACAACGACTTCCTCGACGCGTGGCTGGCCGAGCGGTCCGGCGTACCGGCAATGTCGAAATTCGTCGCATGACTGGTCCGCTGGGCGTTCGGCCCGTCATCAACGCGAACGCGACGGTCACCGTGTTGGGTGGCTCGCTGATGCCGCCGCCGGTACTGAAGGCGATGGCCGACGCGGCGGCGCAGTTCGTCGACCTGCCCGAGCTGAACGGGCGGGTTGGTGAGCGGTTGGCCGAGCTCACGCACAACGAGGCGGGATACGTGACCTCGGGTGCAGCTGCCGCCATCACGCTGACAGTTGCCGCCTGCGTCACGACCGAGTCGCAGGCGTTTCCCGTTGACGCCGAGATCGTCATGTTCACCAGCCAACGCAACGGCTACGACTACTCGGCCCGCTTCATCGGCGCCCGGGTCGTCGAGGTCGGCCCGTCCGAGGACGAGTTGCGTACGGCGCTCGCTCGCCGTCCCGCCTGCGTTCTGTGGATGGCGGGAGCGCATTACGCCAAGGATGCGCTGCCGATCGAGGACGTGGTGCGGGTTGCGCGCGAGGTCGGCGTACCCGTGCTGGTCGATGCGGCTGCGCAGATTCCGCCGAGGGCCAGCTTGTGGCGGTTCACGCGGGACATCGGCGCGGATGCGGTGATCGTGAGCGGTGGGAAGGGGTTGCGCGGGCCGCAAGCCAGCGGATTGGTGTTGGGGAAGTCGTGGTTGATCGAGCGGGTGCGGGCCCACAGTTCTCCCCTGCACGAGATCGGGCGGGGGATGAAGGTCGGGAAGGAGGAGCTGATGGGCCTGCTCGCGGCGGTCGAGTGGACCCTGCAGCAGGACGAGGCCGAGGTGCTCGCCGGGTACGAGCGGGTGGTCGACGGCTGGATCGCGGGGCTCCAAGGTCTGCCGGGCGTGGTGGTGGAGCGTGGGTACCCGAGCGAGGCCGGCCAGCCGCACAGCCGCGCCGTACTGCGGTTGACGAGGGACCGCGACGAAGTGGTTCGGCAACTGTTCGACGGCGAGCCGCGAGTCGCGGTCGGAACCTTCGGCCTGCCGGACGACGCGATCGCCCTGAACCCGCAGACCCTGCAACCCGGCGAGGACAAGCTCGTCCTCGATGCACTACTCAACGTCCTAGCCGATCCGGACCGGCGGGTTGTTTGACCGCTGGCGGGTTGTATCGCGCCAGCGGTCAAACAACCCGCCAGCGGCTACTCTCGGGGGATGGCGAGCAAGCCGGATGAGACGCGGGACGGGGTTGATCTGACCAACCTGGATCAGCCGTTGTTCGACGGGGCTGAGGCGACCAAGCGGGATCTGGTCGACTACCTGGACGCCGTGCACGAGCGGATGATTCCCGAATTGCGGGACCGGCCGCTCTCGGTGGTGCGGATCCGGCCAGGGCAGCCGAAGTTCATGCAGAAGAACGTTCCGAAATACACCCCGGACTGGGTGAAGACCGTGCAGGTCTGGGCTGAGGCGTCCAAGCGGCAGGTCTCGTACGCCTTGTGCAACGACCGGCGGACGCTGCTGTGGTTCGCGAACCAGCGCGCGGTCGAGTACCACCCGACGCTGATGCGCGCCGACCGGTGGGATCGGGTCACGCATCTCGTGCTCGACCTCGACCCGCCGGAGGGCCAGACGTTCGCGATGGCGGTGCAGGCCGCGTTGCTCGTGCGTCAGGCGCTGAGCGACTCCGGTCTGGCCGGCGCGGTGAAGACGAGTGGCGCGAAGGGCGTCCACGTGATCGTGCCGATCGACGACACGGTGTCGATCGAGGACGCGGCGGCCGCGACGCGGGCGATCGCGGCGCGGGCGGAGAAGATCGATCCGGCGGTCGCGACCACGGCGTACATCAAGGAGGACCGGCACGGGAAGGTGTTCGTCGACTCCACGCGCAGTGGTGGGGCGACGGTCGTGGCGGCGTACAGTCCGCGGGTCCGGCCTGGTACGACGGTCTCGTTCCCGGTGGGCTGGGACGAGTTGGAGAACGTCAGCCCGCGCGACTTCACCGTACGCAATGCTGCTCAACTCCTCGGTTCCGGCGATCCGTGGGCGGATCAGTTGCCGGCGCCGCAGGCCGTCCCCGCGGACGTGCTCGAGGAAGGTCGCGCGATTCCGGTCGCCCGAGTCGCCGCGATGCACGAAGGCAAACGCCGCAAACGCGCCCGCGAGGCGGAAGCGAAGAAATCGGCTGACTGAGCCTATTCCTGAGCCGTTGTCAGGTTCAGCGACAAGCGGCGGATGTGGGCGTGGGGGTGGTTGCGGAGGGCAATTAGTAGGGTGCGCCACTCGGGGGACCAGCCGGTGCGCGGGGCGGCGGTGGTGACGAGGGTGTGGGCCAGGAGGGCTGCGGACGGGTCGGGGGAGTTGGCCAGGGACTCGGCGGCGGGGAAGAGATCGTCGGGTGTCCACGAGGCGTGGGTCGCGGTGAGACGGGCGGCCAGCAAACCAGCTGCTGTTGTGGCGGCCAGTGGGTCGTCGGCTACCAAATCCCGCAGGTCAAGGGGATCGACGGACGCCAGGACCAGGAGTTCCAGGCGGAGGTCGAGGAACTCCGCGGCGGTCAGCTCGCCGGCGACCTCGGTCAGCAGCTGACGGTCCTCGGCCGAACGGCCACCGAACTGAGCAGTCACCTCGGAGATCAGCTGGGTCAGACGCTGGCGGGCGGGGTGGTCGCGGTCCGGGGTGGCGTTCGGAAGGAGCGGGTCGGCTTCCAGACGGACCAGAAGACGCACAGCCTCGACCAGCTCGGACCAACCCGCCGGGGTCGTCGGCGGACGGGACGCGGCAATGGTGACGAGTGCGGTGATCGCGTCCCGCCAAATCCGGCTGCGCAGAGACAAGTCGCTGATGAAGTCCGCGCAGACCTGTGCGGCGGCAGGATTGTGCCGAGCCCACCCGGGCAACGCCAGCAACGCCGGCCCCACCACCTCGGGCTCGCTCCGCGTCGTCACCGCGATCAACAGATCGGCGTACCGCGATCGATACCCCAGCGGTACGTCGTACGCTCGCCGCCCCGTCAACGCCAGCGCGGTCGCCGGCGAATCGTGCACCGCCTGCTCCAACACAGCCCACGCCGCGCCGTCGTACAACAGGTACTGCGACACCGTCCGGGCAATCGCCGCCCGCACGTCCCGATGCGCACCCGCCCACGTCTCGGTCAGTACGGCGCCCGCGCCCGGAGCCCGCAGCTCGCCGAGCATCCGCACCGCCTGCTTCCGCGACGTGACCTTCACGCCCTCACGAGCGAGCACCGGCTGTAGCAGCCCCGGCAACAAACTCGGCCGAACGAACCGAGCCGCCCGCGCCGCGGCGTACACGGCGACCCGCGCCCGATCGTCGCCCGCATGCGCGAGCAGCAACGGCATCGCCAGATCCGGCCGCTCGGTCCACGCCAGCGCCGCCAGCGCAGCCTCCTGCAGCAGTACGTCGTCACTCGCCAGGAACTCGTCCAGCGCGGGTCGGCCCGCCCCCGGCACCCGCCCGAGCGTCTTCACCGCGAACGCCCGGTACCAGTCCGGCATCTCCTCGTCGCGGGCCACGCCGACCAGCAGCTCGGCATACCGGGCCTGCTGGCGCGGCAGCCACAGCCGCAGCGCGTAGCTCGGCACCTCCCACGACGGGCTGTTCCGGTCGAACCGCCGGATCTGGTCGGCCGCGGCGAACACCGGATCGAGCAGGTCGGTGCGCAACTCGGTGACCAGCCACCAGACCGGATGCCACCGCGCCATCCGGACATCGCGCGTGATGATCTGTTCGACCCGTTCGCGGCGCGTCGCGGGCGCGTCCAGCCAGTACCGGCAGGCCGACTGGACGGTGTGCTCCTGGTTCGACCAGACCGCCTGCTCGAGCACTTCGTGCAGCGGTTCCAATCCCCATGCCCGCCGGCCGAACGCCTCCGCCACCGCGAGCGCCAGCCCGAACTCGTTCCGCTTCGCCGCCGCCTCGATCGCCGGCCGCAGGACGTCGTACACCTCGGCCTCGCGTCCCCGCGGGAGGTTGTCGACGAGTCCGTCCAGCGTGAGGCTCCCGACGTTCTCCGCGAGCCGCGCGTGCGCCTGCAGACCCCACTCCAGCACCCCAGGACGGTTGCTCAGAGCACCTTCTACGACCGCGCGTCCGGCGAGCCGGCCCAGAGCACGCCGTGTCGACCAGGACGTGTCGCGTGCGGTCAGCGCATCGTCGAGCAAGGTCTCGAGTGGTGCCACCAGATCACTCGTCAGCAGCGTCGGTGACAGCCGCGCGACCGCGTTGACGACGTTGAGACGGACCGGATCCTGCTCGTTCCGAACCCGCTCCGCGGCCCATCGCACAGCCTGGGCAACCTGCTCCGGGCGCCGCTCCGACCCGGCCGAACGGACGATCGCCTGATGGACCGCCGTACGAACACTCGCGTCCGGGTCGCCCGCGTCCGGTTCGAGCACCGCGAATGCCTCGTCGTACGGCAGGTGTCCGGCGATGCCGCGCCGCAACGCCGCGTCCTCCCGAACCGCCGGCAGCGCAAGCATCCGGCGCGTCTGCTCGAAGCGCACAGCATGCGGCAGTACGTCGAGCAACGCGTGACCGAGCCGCGCCTGACCCAGATCGACGCCCGTCGTCACGCCCGCGAAGATCCGTGCCCGCCGCGCCGGCGCCACCGCGTGGAGCAGTCCGGCGAGATCCGGCCAGACGATCCGCCCGAGTGCGATCAGTTCGTCGTCGGAGTACCGGTGCAGCCGACGCCGGAGCGCCGGCGTCAACGCCTTCTGCACCACGCCGCGCCGGTCGGGAGCGAGCAACAGTTCCAGTACGCCGCCCGGGTCGCGATCGGTCAGCGGCCCCAGGATGTCGAGTACGGCGACCGGCAGATCGTGCGCCGGGACCGCCTGCTTGATCAGCGTGAGCACCGCATCCGGGTCGTGGCCGAGCATCGCGGTGACCCCATGACCGACGCCCTGCCACCACTCGTCATCGGCCGGCAACGACTCCCGCGCGAACGCCAGCACCACCTCTGGGTGATGCTTCGCGAGTCCGCGCCAGCCGCTCGGCGACACGCAGTACGCCAGCTCGGGCAGTAGCCGCGCCACGGTCGCGTGGTCCGTCGCGTCGAGCAGCCCGGTCGCCGCGACATCACCCCATCGCGCGCGGTGCTCGTCGATCAGCCGTACGGCGAGATGCTCGCGCCGCTGCCGGCGTACCAAGGAGACGAGTCGCGAACGCAGGGTCGCCGGCGCGTCGTCGTACAGGATCCGCAGGTCGTCGTCCGTGACCGGCACCCCACGCCCCACGGCCGCGAGGGCGCGGGACCGGACGGCCGCGTCGGGGTCGCGCAGCATCCGGGTGACGTACGCCGGATCGCGCGTGACCTCGGCGATCTGGAGCCCGAGGACGCGTTCGAAGGTGGTGCCGCGGCCGAGCTCGTCGAGCAGTCCGGCGAGCTCTGGCGCCTGGTCGGCGAGCAGGCGGACGCGCTGTCCGTACGAGAGGCCGTCGATCGAACGCAGCAGGTCGGGCAGACGCATGCGCCCATCCTGCCGAACGATCGGTGTCAGTTCTTCAGCGACGCGTCCAGGATCAGCGTGGCGGCCTCCCGGGCCCGCAGCGCCGGGTCCGCCGAGCCGGAGATCGCGGCGCGGGTGATCGCGCCCTCGCTGAGCAGGATCAGGTGGTCGGCGAGCCGGTCAGGGTCCTCCGCACCCGCCTCCCGGGCGAGCCGGCTGAGGACCTGCCGGAAGCCTTCCTTGTGCCGCGATGCCATCTCGGCGACCCGCGGCGACACGGCGCCGAGCTCGCCGAACGCGTTGATGAACGCGCAGCCCCGGTAGTCCCGCTGGCTGGACCAGGAGTAGAGGAAGTCGAAGACCGCGAGGATCCGGCGCCGCGGGTCGGTCTGCGCGTCGACGTGGTCGCCGAGCATCGTCTGCCAGAGGATCTCGCGGCGGTCCAGGTACGCCTCGATCAGCTCGTCCTTGGACGTGAAGAGCTGGTACAGCCGCTTGAGTGACACGCCGGACGCCGCCCGGATCGCGTCCATGCCGACCGCCTGCACGCCGCGCTCGTAGAACAGCGCGTCGGCCGCGTCGAGCACCTGCTGCTGCGCCGTCATCGTGTCCAGCGCCATCTCCCACCTCCCAAGTGACCCGCGCCACCCTACCGCAGCCGGCTTGCGCGGAGAACCACCGTTCTCTAGAGTACCCGACATCCGGAGAACGCCCGTTCTCCGATCCGATGCGACCCGGAAGGTGATTCCGATGACCGTGCTCGAACCCGCCGCGCAGGCCTTCGCCGACGCGACCGCCAAGCCGCCGTTCCTGTTCCAGCTGACCCCGGAGGAGGGCCGCAAGGCCGTCGACGAGGTGCAGACCACCGACTACCCGAAGCTGCCGGTCGACGAGGAGTGGGTGACCGCCGCGGACGGCACCAAGGCCCGGATCGTGAAGCCGCAGGGCGCCACCGGCGTACTCCCGGTGATCCTCTACATCCACGGCGCGGGGTGGGTGTTCGGCAACGCGCACACGCACGACCGGCTGGTGCGTGAGCTGGCGGTCGGCGCCGGCGCCGCGGTGGTGTTCCCGGAGTACGACCTCTCGCCGGAGGTGCGGTACCCGCACGCGCTCGAGCAGAACTACGCGGTCGCCCGCTGGATCATTGCCTCGGGCAAGGACCATGGTCTGGACGCGGAGCGGCTCGCGATCGCCGGCGACTCCGTCGGCGGGAACATGACGGCCGCCGTGACGCTGCTCGCGAAGGAGCGTGGCGACGTGAAGTTCGTCCAGCAGGTGCTGTTCTACCCGGTCACGGACGCGTCCTTCGACACGGCGTCGTACCGGGAGTTCGCCGAGGGGTATTTCCTGCAGCTCGACGGGATGAAGTGGTTCTGGGACCAATACACCACCGACGAGAACGAGCGGAACCAGATCACCGCGTCACCGCTGCGCGCCACGACCGAGCAGCTCCAGGGTCTGCCGCCGGCGCTGGTCATCACGGGGCAGGCCGACGTACTGCGTGACGAGGGCGAGGCGTACGCCGCGAAGCTGATCGAGGCCGGTGTGCCGACGACCGCGGTGCGGTTCGCCGCGATCATCCACGACTTCGTGATGCTGGACGCGCTCCGCGACACCCACGCCGCGAACGCCGCGATCGAACTCGCGATCTCGGCGCTGCGTAAGGCGCTCAACTGACCCGCTGGAGCTCCGCGAACGCCTCACCGAGCTTCGGCAATGTGTAGTGGGCATTCAGACCGCTCGGATTCGGCAGCACCCACACCCGGGTCGTGCCGATCGTCCGGTCCTGCTTGCCCACTGCCGCCGTACGTTCGGTGAAGGCATCCCGGTATGCCGTGACGCCGAGTACCGCCAGCCACTCGGGCTCGTATTCGAGGACCTTCCGCACCAGGTTCTCGCCGCCCGCCACGAGCTCCGCCCGGGTCAATTCGGCCGCCTTCGCCGACGGTCGATCGACCACGTTCGTGATTCCCAGTCCGTAGTCCAGCAACTCCCGCTGCTCGTCCGGCCGCAGCTGTCGCGGCGTGAACCCGCTGAGCTGCAAGGCCGGCCAGAACCGGTTGCCGGGCCGGGCGAAGTGGTGCCCCGGTCGCCGCCGACATCAATCCCGGATTGATCCCGCAGAACAGCACCTTCAATCCAGGCTTGATCACATCTCCGAGCGGCTGCACGCGCAGCAGGCTATCTCCCCGATCTGTCAACCCAGGGTTGACGATGACCCGTCGTCAACCTACGGTTGACGCATGACTCCTGGACCGGATCTACAGCAGCTCATCACCACCATCAAGGCCGACGCCGGCAGCGACGACGAGCTGGAGCAGCTCGCCACCGCCGCGGCGACGATCAGTCAACTGACCAGCACTGGCGACGCCGCCCTCGGGTTCTTCGTCGACCGGGCCCGCGGCGCGGGGAAGTCGTGGGTCGAGATCAGCAGCGTCCTCGGCGTCAGCAAGCAGGCGGCGCACAAGCGCTTCGCCGACTCCTGGACCGCCCGCCCGGCCTTCGAGCGCTACACGCGGCGTGCTCGCGTCGTCGTACAGGCCGCGGCCGACATCGCCCGCGCGCGCCACCACGGCTTCGTCGGCACCGAACATCTCCTGCTCGGTCTGTACAAGGAGCCGGAGAGCGTCGCCACGAAGGTGCTGGTCAAGCACGGCATCACCGAGGAGTCGGCGCTGCGCGCCGTCGACGAGCAGAGTCCGGCCGGCGATCCGGCGGCGGCACCGAAGGACCTCGACGCCGAGAACCCGCCGTACACCCGGCGTGCCGCGCATGTCCTCCAAGGTGCGGTCGGCGAGGCGCTCACCCTCGGGCACAACTACGTCGGCACCGAGCACCTGCTGCTGGCGTTCTTCCGCGACTCGGCCGGGGTCGCGACCAAGATCCTGCTCGAGCAGGGCCTCGACGAAGCCGCTGCCTGGAAGGACATCCGGGTGCTGTTGGAGGAGTTCACGAAGTAGGTTTGGCGCATGGGTGAGTGGTCTGACTGGTCTGCGCGGTTGAACGACTTGGCGGTGGCGGCCGAGGTCCCTGGCGCGGTGCTCGGGGTCTGGCACGACGGCGAGACGACGATCACGCCGTACGGCGTCCTGAACACCGCGACTGGCGTCGAGACGACTGCCGACTCGCTGTTCCAGATCGGCTCGATCAGCAAACCGTGGACGGCGACGATGATCGTCCAGCTCGCCGCCGAGGGCCGGCTGCGGCTCGACGACCCGGTGGTCAAACTGTTGCCTGAGGCACCTGTCGACGACCGGATCACGGTCCGTCAGCTGCTCACGCACACCAGCGGGATCGACGGCGACCTGTTCGCCGACACCGGCCGCGGCGACGACTGCCTGCAGCGGTACGTCGCTCTGCTCACCGGCGTCGACCAGTTGTTCGCACCGGGTACGGCGTACTCCTATTGCAACGCCGGATTCGTGCTGCTCGGCCGGCTGATCGAGGTACTCGACGGCCGGACCTGGGACGAGTCCCTGAAAGCCCGCCTGGTCGAACCGCTCGGGCTCACCCACACCGTCACGCTGCCCGAGGAAGCGATCCTGTTCCGCGCCGCGCGCGGTCACGTCGCGGCGGATGGCGCACCGGTGAAAACCTGGCAGCTACCGCGCAGTATCGGACCCGCCGGAACGATCACGGCGAGTGCGGGCGATCTCCTCGAGTTCGCCCGGATGCATCTGACCGACGACCGGTACGCCGCGATGCAGGAGCCGCAGGTCCCGTCCGCCGGCGGGATCGGCGGGTTCGTCGACCTGGGCCTGACCTGGCGGATCTACGACTGGGACGGCCGCCGGATCTTCGGTCACGACGGCTCGACGATCTCGCAGCTCGCGTTCCTCCGGGTCGATCCCGATGCCCGGTTGATCATGTGCCTGCTGACGAACTCCGGGAACGGCACCCGTCTGTTCGAGCCGCTGGCGAGCGAGGTCTTCCAGCACTACGTGGGCGTCGGTCACCCGGCGCCGCCGCAGCCGATCGACGCACCGATCGACGACCGGCACGTCGGCCGCTACGAACGGACGAGCGTGCGCCTCGACGTCGTACGGCGGGACGACCGCCTGGTCCTGGTGGAGCAGGCGACGGGGGACCGGCTGGCCTTCGCCGAGGAACCGGGGCACGAGTCCGAGCTGCGGCCGGCCGAACCCGCGGACGGCGACCATTTCGTCACCCGGTATTCCCCGGAGCATCCGTGGGTGCCGCTGACCTTCCGGACTTCGCACCTGTTCACGTCGGGACGGTTCACTCCGAGGAGGTGAATCTGAGATATCAGAGGTGCGAGTTGGGGTGGCCGAGCTAACGTCGTCAGGGTGACTAGTGCACCTGCTGATCTTCCTCGTCAAGCCGGTGACCTCCGGGCCGCCGGATACCTCCCCCGGTCGATCAAGGCCGAAATTCGCGACAACCTGCTGAAAGAGCTCCGTGCCGGGCGCGACCCGTGGCCGGGCATCGTCGGTTTCACCCGGACGGTGATCCCGCAACTCGAACGTGCCCTGCTCGCGGGGCACGACGTCGTACTGCTCGGTGAGCGTGGCCAGGGCAAGACCCGGCTGCTGCGCACCCTGGTCGGTCTGCTCGACGAGTGGACCCCGGTGATCGAGGGCGCCGAGCTGCCCGAGCACCCGCTCGACCCGATCACGCCGGCCTCGCGCCGCCGCGCCGCCGAGCTCGGGGACGAGCTTCCGGTCGCCTGGCTGCACCGCTCGTTGCGGTACGCCGAGAAGCTCGCGACCCCCGACACCTCGGTCGGTGACCTGATCGGCGACGTGGACCCGGTGAAGGTCGCCGAGGGCCGCAGTCTCGGCGACCCCGAGACCATCCACTTCGGACTCGTCCCGCGGGCGCACCGCGGCATCGTCGCGATCAACGAACTGCCGGACCTCGCCGAGCGCATCCAGGTCGCGTTGCTGAACGTGATGGAAGAGCGCGACATCCAGGTCCGCGGCTACACGCTGCGGTTGCCGCTCGACGTGTTGCTGGTGGCAACGGCCAACCCGGAGGACTACACCAACCGCGGCCGGATCATCACCCCGCTGAAGGACCGCTTCGGCGCCGAGGTCCGGACCCACTACCCGCTCGACATCGACGCCGAGGTCGACGTGATCCGGCAGGAGGCCGAGTTCACCGCCGAGGTCGGCGAGCCGTTGCTGGAGGTGCTGGCCCGGTTCGTCCGGCACCTGCGCGAGTCGACGTCGATCGACCAGCGGTCGGGTGTCTCCGCCCGGTTCGCGGTCGCCGCGGCCGAGACGATCGCCGCCGCCGCGCTGCGCCGGTCCGCGATCACCGGCGAGGAGCCGGCGGTGGCGCGGCCGGTCGACCTCGAGGCGGTGCCCGCCGTACTGCGCGGCAAGCTCGAGTTCGAGCCCGGTGAAGAGGGGCGTGAGATCGAACTGCTCGAGTACCTGCTGCGTCGCTCGGTGGCCGACACGGCGCGCGAACGGTTCGCCGGTCTGGACCTCAGCCCGCTGGCCCACGCTGTTGCCGACGGCAACCTCGTGACGACCGGCGAGCGGGTACCCGGTCGCGAGGTGCTGTCGGCGCTGCCCGAGCTGCCGGTACTGCACGACGTCGCTGCTCGGGCCGGCGTCGACGCCGACGACTCGCCGGGCCGGATCGCGGCCGCCGTCGAACTCGCCCTGGAGATGCTCTACCTGTCCAAACGGGTCGCGAAGGACGCCGACGACGACACGACGGTCTACGGAGCCTGACCATGTCGTCAATCCCTGAAGGCTGGTCGTACGGGCCGTGGCACGACGGGCCGGATCCGTTGCAGCCACCGGTGGACCTGCGGGACGCACTGGACGAGATCGGCCGGGACGTGATGAACGGGTCGTCGCCGCGGTCCGCGCTGGAGGAGATGCTCCGGCGCGGGACCCGGAACACCCAGGGCCTGGACGACCTGACCCGCCGGCTGTGGGAGCGCCGCCGCGAGATCCAGCGGCGGCACAACCTCGACGGCACGTTGCAGGACGTCCAGCGGCTGCTCGACGAGGCGCTGGCGGCCGAGCGGCGCGAGCTCTTCCCGAACCCGTCCGACGACGCCCGCTTCAAGGAGGCCGAGCTCGACGCGCTCCCGTCCGGTACGGCGGCAGCGGTCCGCGAGCTCGCCAACTACCAGTGGGAGTCGTCCGAGGCGCGGGCGAAGTACGAGGAGATCCGAGAGCTGCTCGGGCGTGAGCTGCTCGGGTCCCGGTTCGAGGGCATGAAGGAGGCGTTGCAGCAGACCACGCCGGAGGACGTCGAGCGGATCAACGAGATGCTCACGGACCTCAACGCGTTGCTCGCGGCGCATGCGCAAGGACGTCCCGACGTACCGCAGCTGTTCGACGAGTTCATGGCCGCGCACGGAGAGTTCTTCCCGGAGAATCCACAGAACGTCGATGAGCTGATCGACGTACTCGCGCAGCGGGCAGCCGCCGCGCAACGGATGCTGAACTCGATGACACCCGAGCAGCGGGCCGAGTTGATGGAGCTGTCGCAGCAGGCGTTCGGCAGTCCGCAACTCGCGCAGCAGTTGGCACAGCTGGATGCCCAGTTGCAGGGCCTGCGGCCGGGGGAGGACTGGTACGGGTCGGAGCAGATGAGTGGTGACGATCCGCTCGGACTCGCCGACGGTGCGCGGGCGATGTCGGATCTGGCCGAGTTGGACGCACTCGCCGAGCAGTTGGCGCAGTCGTATCCGGGTGCCCGACTGGAGGACATCGATCTCGATGCGCTCACCCGGCAATTGGGGGACGAGGCAACGGTCGATGCGCGGCGGTTGAGCGAGCTGGAACGGCAGCTACGTGATCAGGGGCTGATCGAGCGGGCGCCGGACGGTTCGTTGCAGCTGTCGCCGAAGGCCCTTCGCCAACTCGGTCAGACCGCGTTGGCCGACGTACTGCGGACCGCCCGGGGTTCCGGTGAGCGGGATGCGGCGAACGCGGGTGCGGCCGGTGAGTTGAGTGGCTCGTCGCGTCCGTGGGAGTTCGGCGACACCCAGCCGTGGGACGTGCCGCGGACGGTGCGGAACGCCGTACTGCGGACCGCGCATCGCGGCGGTGGCGGAGTCCGGCTCGACGTCGCGGACGTGGAGATCGCCGAGACCGAGCACCGGGCGCGCGCCGCGGTGGCGCTGCTCGTCGACACGTCGTGGTCGATGGTCCAGGAGGGCCGCTGGCTCCCGATGAAGCGGACGGCGCTCGCACTGCACCAACTCATCTCGACCCGCTACCGCAACGACGCCCTCCAGCTCATCACCTTCGGCCGGTACGCCGGAGTTGTCGAGCTACCGCAGCTGATCGGCATGGAAGGCACCTGGGAACAGGGCACCAACGCGCACCACGCGCTGCTGCTCGCCGGCCGCCATCTCCGCCGCCACCCGGACGCGCAGCCGGTCGTCCTGATGGTCACGGACGGCGAACCGACCGCGCACCTGGAGCCCGACGGAACCGCCGAGTTCTCCTATCCGCCAGAGCCCGCCACCCTCCGCAAGACGATCTTCGAGGTCGACCGGCTCGCCAAGCTCGGCGCCTCACTGACCGTCTTCCGCTTGGGCGACGACCCGCGGCTGAACGCCTTCGTCGACCTCCTGGCCCGCCGCAGCAGCGGCCGAGTCCTGGCCCCCGACGCCGACGGCCTAGGCGCCGCCGTCGTCGGCGACTACCTAAGAACCCGCCGCAAGCTCTAACGCAAGCCGGCCCGTGATCACGCGCCGCAAACTCCAACGAGAGCCGGTCCCGTGATCACGCGCCGCGGGTTGTGGTGAGGGCCGGTCCCGTGATCACGCGCAGCGAGTTGTGGCGAGGGTCGGTCGGGTGGGCATGTGGCGAGGGTTGGTCGGGTGGGCATGTGGCGCGGGTTGCCCCCGCCCAAGCAAGCCCCACCCTCACCGCCCGCCGCCCTTGGCCGCCACACACCGGATGCTGAGACCCCCAACGGGGACCTCCCACAGGTAATAACAGGTCCGCACTCACCACTTCCTGTCTCAAGTCCCGCGAGCTGTCCGGCGTGCCTGAAGGATGCGTTGGGCAGACCATGTGGTGACCGGGTACCACCGAGCAGGCCACAGCGCGTTGGGTATCCGCACTCGCCTGTCGCAGCTCCGCGGGCACTCGTCGCCGGGTCCTCGACGCGACTTGGTCGCCGGTCGCCGGTGGCTGGGACCTGGGACCTGGAGTCAGGACCTCGGACAGGTAATAACAGGTCCGCACTCACCACTTCCTGTCTCAAGCTCCGCGAGCTGTCCGGTGTGCCTGAAGGATGCGTTGGGCAGACCATGTGGTGACCGGGTGCTACCGAGCAGGCCACAGCGCGTTGGGTGTCCGCACTCGCCTGTTGCAGCTCCGCGGGCGCTCCTCGCCGGGTCCTCGACGCGACTTGGTCGCCGGTCGCCGGTCGCCGGTCGCCGGGACCTGGGACCTGGAGTCGGGACCTCGGACAGGTAATAACAGGTCCGCACTCACCAGTTCTTGTCTCAAGTGCCGCGAGCTGTCCGTGTGCTGTTTGGTATCCGCACTCGCCTGTTGCAGCTCCGCGGGCGCTCGTCGCCGGGTCCTCGACGCGACTTGGGCGCCGGCGGCTGGGACCTGTGACCTGGAGTCGGGACCTTGGACAGGTAATAGCAGGTCCGCACTCACCAGTTCTTGTCTGAAGGTCCGCGAGCTGTCCGTGTGCTGTTTGGTATCCGCACTCGCCTGTTGCAGCTCCGCGGGCGCTCGTCGCCGGGTCCTCGACGCGACTTGGGCGCCGGTGGCTGAGACCTGGGACCTGGAGTCGGGACCTTGGACAGGTAATAGCAGGTCCGGACTCACCAGTTCTTGTCTGAAGCCCCGCGAGCGGGGCTGTGCGGGCTCGTCGGCGGTGTCGGTGGCGCGGCGTTCGGAGGGCGGGGCGGGGCTTGTTGTGCGGGGTGGAGGGGGTGTTTTCGGGGGACAGGAGGCTTGGCGGAAACGCCTTGGAGTGGGTGGTTTGCGAATTGTGGTTCAGCGTGGCGATTGTCTCGCGTTGTCAATGGGGGAAGGGTTTTCCGGCCTTCGACCTGTGGGCAGGGTCACGTCGGCATGGTGAGACCAGTGTTCAACTGGACTGGTTTCTGGGCTTACTCTGAAATTACGCCCCCGCCGCCGAAGTCGATGGGCCAGCGGGTCACCGTCCCGCGTGCAAATGCAAGACAGCCGCCACCTGAAACCCAGGGAGTGACCGTGCCGAAACTCGTCTACGACTTCGCCGAAGGCAACAAGGACATGAAGCAGCTGCTCGGCGGGAAGGGGGCGAACCTGGCCGAGATGACCAACCTCGGCCTGCCGGTCCCACCCGGCTTCACGATCACCGCCGACGCCTGCCGCGCGTACCTGGCGACCGGGGCGGTGCCGACGGACCTCGCCGACGAGATCGATCATCATGTCGCGCTGTTGCAGCAGAAGATGGGCAAGAAGCTCGGCCAGGCCGACGATCCGCTGCTCGTCTCGGTGCGTTCGGGCGCGGCCGTGTCGATGCCCGGGATGATGGAGACGGTGCTGAACGTCGGCCTCAACGACGACTCGGTGAACGGGCTGGTGCACCAGTCGGGGAACCCGCGGTTCGCCTGGGACGCGTACCGCCGGCTGATCCAGATGTTCGGCAAGACCGTGCTCGGCATGGACGGTGACGTCTTCGAGGACGCGATCGAGAACGCCAAGCAGGCCAAGGGCACCCGCAACGACCTCGACCTGGACGCCGACGACCTGAAGGGTCTTGTCAGGACGTTCAAGCAGGCTGTTCTCGACCACACCGGTCGCGAGTTCCCGCAGGATCCGCGGACCCAGATGGACCTCGCGACCGAGGCCGTGTTCCGGTCCTGGAACGCCGACCGCGCGGTCCTCTACCGCCGCCAGGAGCGGATCCCGGCCGACCTCGGTACGGCGGTCAACATCTGCTCGATGGTGTTCGGCAACCTCGGCATGGACTCCGGCACCGGCGTCGCGTTCACCCGCGACCCGTCGACCGGCCAGCCCGGCGTGTACGGCGACTACCTGCAGAACGCGCAGGGCGAGGACGTCGTCGCGGGGATCCGCAACACGGTCCCGCTGGCCGACCTCGAGCAGATCGACAAGACGTCGTACGACGACCTGATGAACATCATGGCCACGCTCGAGGGGCACTACCGCGACCTGTGCGACATCGAGTTCACGGTCGAGCGCGGCAAGCTGTGGATGCTTCAGACGCGGGTGGGCAAGCGGACCGCGGCGGCGGCGTTCCGGATCGCGACCAGCCTGATCGACGAAGGCGTGATCGGCACCGACGAGGCGTTGAAGCGGGTGAAGGGTGCGCAGCTCGCGCAGTTGATGTTCCCGCGGTTCGACGCGGACGCGTCGACGGACCTGATCACCAAGGCTATCGGCGCGTCGCCGGGGGCGGCGTCGGGCAAGGTCGTGTTCACGTCGGCGGCCGCGGTCGAGGCGGCCGAGCGGGGCGAGCAGGTGATCCTGGTCCGCAAGGAGACGAACCCGGACGACCTGCACGGCATGATCGCGGCGCAGGGCATCCTGACCAGCCGCGGCGGCAAGACCTCGCATGCGGCCGTGGTCGCGCGCGGCATGGGCAAGACCTGTGTCTGCGGCGCCGAGGAACTCGACGTGAACGTTGCCCAGGGCACCATCACGGTGAAGGGCACGGTGCTCGAGGCCGGCGAGCTGATCTCGATCGACGGCACCACCGGCGAGGTGTTCCGCGGCGAGGTCCCGGTCGTCCCGTCGCCGGTCGTGCGGTACTTCGAGGGTTCGCTCGCTCCCGACGCGGGGGACGAGCTCGTCGCGTCGGTGCACCGCCTGATCACGCATGCCGACGAGGTACGGCGGCTCGGCGTACGGACCAATGCGGATACCGCGGAGGACGCGGCGCGGGCGCGGCGGTTCGGGGCCGAGGGGATCGGGCTGTGCCGGACCGAGCACATGTTCCTGGGGGAGCGGCGGGAGTCCGTCGAGCGGTTGATCCTCGCGGACAACGACACCGACCGCGAGGCGGCGCTGGCCGAGCTGGAGCCGCTGCAGCGCGGTGACTTCCTCGAACTGCTGGCCGCGAAGGACGGGCTGCCGGTGACGATCCGGCTGATCGACCCGCCGCTGCACGAGTTCCTGCCGTCGATGGAGGAGCTCGCGGTGAAGGTCGCCGTCGCGCGCGAACGTGGCGAGGACCCGGGGCACGAGGCGGCGCTGCTCGCGGCGGTCGAGCGGTTGCACGAGCAGAACCCGATGCTCGGGCTGCGCGGCGTACGGCTCGGGCTGGTGATCCCCGGACTGTTCGCGATGCAGGTACGGGCGATTGCGTCGGCGGCCGTGGAATTGCGGGCCCAGGGCAAGGACCCGCGGCCGGAGATCATGATTCCCCTGGTCGGCGCCGTCCAGGAACTGCACCTGGCGCGCGACGAGGTGGAACGGGTGCTCGCGGAGGTCGGCGTCCAGCAGGAGATCCCGATCGGCACGATGATCGAACTGCCGCGGGCCGCGGTGATCGCGGACCAGATCGCCGAGGCGGCCGACTTCTTCTCGTTCGGCACGAACGACCTGACGCAGACCACGTGGGGCTTCAGCCGGGACGACGTCGAGGGCGCGTTCTTCTCGCGGTACCTGGAGAAGGGGATCTTCGCGGTGTCGCCGTTCGAGTCGATCGACCGCGAGGGCGTCGGCGCGCTTGTCCGCACCGGTGTGGAGCGCGGGCGGGCGACCAAGCCGGACCTCAAGGTCGGCGTCTGCGGCGAACACGGTGGTGACCCGGACAGCATCCACTTCTTCCACGAGGTCGGACTCGACTACGTGTCCTGCTCGCCGTTCCGGGTCCCGGTCGCCCGCCTCGAGGCCGGCCGCGCCGCGCTGGACTGACGGACGGGTGCGGATCCGCAGCACTCATCAACTGCGCGTCGGGGAGGCGCCGCACGCTCAGCCGGCATCGGATTCGGGCCGGTCGGCGACGTTGATGAGTGCTGCAGGTCCGCTAGCCTGCGGGGCGTGACCAGGGAGCGACTGCGGCAGACCTTCGGCGAGGACGCGGAGCTGTACGACCGCGTCCGGCCGACGTACCCGGACGAGCTGTTCGACGACCTGGCCGGGATCGTCGGGGACGATCTGAAGGTCCTCGAGATCGGCCCGGGGACCGGCCAGGCGACGGCCGCGATGGTCGCGCGCGGGTGGTCGGTCACCGCGGTCGAGCTCAGTCCGGATCTCGCGCGGGTCCTGCAGCGGAGGCTTCCAGCTGTCGAGGTTGTCGTCGCGGACTTCGACACCTGGGAGCCGCCGGCGGCGGGCTTCGGTCTGGTCGTGTCCGCGACTGCCTTTCACTGGCTCGACCCGGCGACGCGGATCGAGCGTTGCGCCCGGATGCTGCGGCCGGGCGGGGCGCTGGCGGTCGTGTCGACGCATCACGTGGCCGGTGGTTCCGACCAGTTCTTCGCCGAGGTCCAGGACTGTTACGACCGGTTTACCGACGACGCCACAGCGGGTGGGTTGCCTGCGGTGGACGATGTACCGGAGGATCCGGCCGGGCTCGTGACGGCGGGAGTGTTCGGGCCGGTGGAGTGCCGCAGGTACGTCTGGGATGCGGACTACTCGACGGCCGAGTACCTCGAACTTCTGTCGTCGTATTCGGGTCATCGGGCCTTGACAACGCCCCGGCGTGACGGACTGTACGACTGTATCGGCGCCCGGATCGACGCCGCCGGGGGTTCCATCACGAAGCGTTACCTCAATCAACTGTCCGTAGGAATTTCCTTAACCAACCCCTTGCGTAGCGATGCGTGAGCTGGTGAGAATATCCGGGCGGGAAGGGAGATCACTCGTCGACTTTCGGGTCTGACCTGAACCAGCCGCTGTGGCGGCTCGTGACTCCCTTTCCCGCACCAAATCCCCTTGTATCCAAGGCCGTTGTAGGCTTCTGGCCATGGCCCAATATGTCGTGCAGTTGCGCTTCGACGTCACCCAGTCCGACCGCCGGATGGAGGTCCGTCCGGCGCACCGCGAGTACCTCGCGTCCTTGCGGGAGGCGGGCAAGCTCGTCGCCGCCGGACCGTTCGCCGACCAGACCGGCGCACTGCTCGTCTACGACGTCGCCGACGAGGCCGAGCTCCGCGACATCCTCGCCAAGGACCCGTACACCCCGGCCGACGTCTACGAGATCGCCACCCTCGCCGAGTGGCAGTCCCTCTTCCCGTTCAGCAGCTGATACCGCCGACCGGCGCCGGAGCGTCGTTCAGGCTTCGGCGCCTTCCAGGTCGAGGTGGTCGACGTATGCCCACAGCCACTGGAGTGGCGCCAGCACGAGCTCTGGTTCCTCGTCCTCGTCGGCGATGAACAGCATCGAGGCCTCGCCGTTGGTGAGGTCCTCGATGACCGCCTCGCACATCTCGAGCGCGAGCTCGAAGGAGACCAGTCGCGGGCCGTTCTCCCAGCGCGGCGCGGGGAGGGGGAGGACCGGGGCGTCGTCGGTGCCGTCCAGCTCGACCGAGACCTTCTGCAGCTCCTCGTAGAGGTCGTACGAGATCAGTCCGGCGATCGGACGACCGTCGAGACCTACCAGGTACGGGTCGTCGGCGCCGTCGCGGAACGCGTCGCGGATGTCCGGCAGCGCGGCCCGGAGATCCGTCGCCTCCAGGTACGGCGCTTCGTCCGGCTCCTCGTCGACCTCGGCCGCGACCAGCCCGCTGCGCATCTGGTCGAACTGGTGCAGCAGCCCGTTCAACTCGTCGTACGCACCGCCGCCCGGCGTCTTCTGCGCGCGGGTCTCGAGGTCCCGGAGGTGTGCGATCAGGTCGTCCTCGAAATGCAGCTCGTACCGTGGCAGGCCCGGCTCGCGGCCCGCGTTGATCTGCGCGACCAGCTGCGTCGACACCGGACCGATCCGCTCGGCGAGCACCTCGAGCGGCGTGGTCGGTTTCTCCTCGTCGTCGTGCGCGCACGAGTCGTCGTCGGTCTTCCCCTCGCTCTCCATCGCGAGCAGTACCTGGAACGCCTGGAACGCGAGCAGCGCGGCGGTCGCCATCGTGCCGTCGCCGATCAGCATCAGCGGGTTCCCGCCGGCCTCGGTACGGCGGACGTGGTCGGGCATCAACGTCGCGGCCTGCTCGACGTTCACCTGACTCGCGAGCGACGACAGACCGTGGTCGGCGTCCACTCCGAGCAGCTCGACCAGCCGCTCCGAGCTCATGTCGAAGTTCGACCGCAGGTAATACCGCAGCCAGCCGGCGTCGACCGGGTTCCCGAGCAGTTCGGCGATCCGGGCGCGGAAGTCGGCCAGGTCGGAGATCGCCAGCACCACGAGCACCGGCTGGTCGCCGTCGCCGATCACCAGTGGCCGGGTGTCGCCGTTGTGGAAGCCCTCGATCACCTGGTGCAGGCTGTCCGCAGCCGCTTCCAGCGGCCACGACTCCGCCTCGAACTCGTTGACCACCGCGGCGGAGTTCTGATCGGGCATCTGCTGGGTCCTCTCCGGAGGGCGGCGGGAGTTGGAGTAACTGTAGGCGGCGGGTGTTTCACCAGGTCACACGGGTCCTGGGCGACCCTGGCGGAGGCGGCTGCGTGACATTCGCTACGCTGACACCGGCGGGTCGGTGCAGCGGTATCTCACATGTGAGATAAGGTCCGGCCCATGACCGATGACTACCTGAGCCGGATCGGAAACCTCATCCGGGACGCCCGTAAGCATCGCGGCTGGACGCAGACGCAGCTGGCGGAAGTGCTGAACACCAGCCAGAGTGCGGTGAACAGGATCGAGAAGGGTCATCAGAACCTCACCCTCGAGATGCTCGCCCGGATCGGCGAGGCGCTCGACTCCGAAATTGTCTCTCTCGGCGGCGGCCCGGTCCACCTTCGCGTCGTCGGTGGACGCCGGTTGTCCGGTGCCATCGACGTCAAGTCGAGCAAGAACGCCGGCGTCGCGCTGCTCTGCGCGAGCCTGCTGAACAAGGGCCGTACGACGCTGCGCAAGGTCGCGCGGATCGAAGAGGTCAACCGCCTACTCGAGGTCCTGAACTCGATCGGTGTCCGGACCACCTGGCTGAACGACGCGGGTGACCTGGAGATCGTGCCGCCGGCGCAGCTCGACCTCGGCTCGATGGACGCCGAGGCGGCTCGCCGGACCCGCTCGATCATCATGTTCCTCGGCCCGCTGCTGCACCGCGAGGACGCCTTCGAACTCCCGTACGCCGGCGGTTGCGACCTCGGTACGCGGACGGTCGAGCCGCACATGACCGCGCTCCGCCCGTTCGGTCTCGAGGTGAAGGCGACCGGCGGGCAGTACCACGCGCTGGTGAACCGGGCGATCGCGCCGGGCAAGCCGATCGTGCTGACCGAGCGCGGCGACACCGTGACCGAGAACGCGATCATGGCCGCCGCCCGGTTCGACGGCGTCACCGTGATCCGCAACGCCAGCCCGAACTACATGGTCCAGGACCTCTGCTTCTACCTCGACCTGCTCGGCGTGAAGATCGACGGCATCGGTACGACGACGCTCACCGTGCACGGCAAGGCGGATATCGACGTCGATGTCGACTATGCCCCGTCCGAGGACCCGATCGAGGCGATGAGCCTGCTCACCGCGGCGATCGTCACCAAGTCCGAGATCACCATCCGCCGGGCGCCGGTGGAGTTCCTGGAGATCGAGCTCGCGCTGCTCGAGGAGATGGGTCTCGACTACAACCGCAGCGCGGAGTACCTGGCCGAGAACGGCCGGACCCGGCTGGTCGACCTGACCACCCGCCCGTCGAAGCTGCACGCGCCGATCGACAAGATCCACCCGATGCCGTTCCCGGGCCTGAACATCGACAACCTGCCGTTCTTCGCGGTGATCGCGGCGACCGCGACCGGGCAGACGCTGATCCACGACTGGGTGTACGAGAACCGCGCGATCTACCTGACCGACCTGAACAAGCTCGGCGGCCGGGTCAAGCTGCTCGACCCGCACCGGGTGATGGTCGAGGGGCCGACGCACTTCTCCGGCGCCGAGATCATGTGCCCGCCGGCGCTCCGCCCGGCCGTGGTCACACTGATCGCGATGCTGGCCGCGAAGGGTACTTCGGTGATGCGCAGCATCTACGTGATCAACCGCGGCTACGAGGACCTCGCCGCCCGGCTGAACTCGCTAGGCGCTCAGATCGAGACCTTCAGGGATATCTGAAGGGACATCTGAAGGGACGTCTGCGTCTTGTAGGAACGCCACCGCCTCGGTGATCACCGCCGGGTCCGCGAGGATCCGGCGGTGGCCGAGGCCGGTGGTCGGCAGGAAATGCGCCCGCGGACCGTAGTTCCGCAGCAGCACCCGCGCCTGCCCCGGATCCACGACCTCGTCCTCGTCGTTGTGGATCACCAGCAGCTCGATCTCCCCGGTGGTGACCGAGAAGCGCGTCCAGACCTGGTCGTCGCCGTCGAAGTAGCCGCGCTCGATCGACCGCCGCAGCTCCCGGTTGATCTTCGGTCCCAGCCCGAGCTCGGCGCAGAACGCGTCGGCGAGGTACCCGAAGTCGGCCACCCCGCTGATCATCACCATTCGCTTCGCCGCCACGCCCTCGCGGACCGCGTAGAGCGCGAACGGTACGCCGAGCGAATGCGCGATCACGCCCTCGAACGGGCCGTGCCGCTCCTCGAGCGCGCGAATGATCCGCTGGTGACCGAGGATCGACACGACGTCGCCCTCGGAGTCGCCGTGTGCGGGGGCGTCGTACGAGACCGGGCTGTACCCGAGCTCGAGCAGGCGGGTCACGAATCCGGCATACCGCGAAGCTCGGGAGCGCCAGCCGTGGACGAGGAGGACCGGCCGGCGGCCGTCGCCCCACGCGTACGTGGCCACGCCGTCGACGGTTTCGGCCCGCGCAGCGTCGTGGACGGCCTGTTCCGCGGAGCGCACCCGGCCGCGGGCGAGCGGCCGGCGCCAGAGCCCGAACGCGAGCCGTCCGGCAAGCCGCGGTGACAGCCTTCCGATGATCTGCAATCCGGTACCGACTACTTGCTTCTGCATGACGCCCCTCCCGCAAACTATACGAACGGTCGTATTATTAGTTTGTCAGGAACGTGGCGTCAATCGGCCTCTAGGATCGGGACTCGTGGAGAAGGTGGACGGACGGCTGGTGCGCGGTGATCAGACCCGCCGCGCGGTCCTGCGCCGGTCGGTGGACATCGCGTCGGTGGACGGGCTCGAGGGGCTGTCGATCGGGCGGCTCGCGACCGAGCTCGGGATCAGCAAGAGCGGGCTGTTCGCGCATTTCGGCTCGAAGCAGGAGCTGCAGTTGTCGACGATCCGCGCCGCGCGCCGGATCTATGCCGACAACGTGGTGCTCCCGGCGTTCGAGGTCGAGCCCGGTCTCGGGCGGGTGTGGGCGTTGAGCCGGCACTGGCTCGAGTATTCGCGGAGCCGCGTGTTCCCGGGCGGCTGCTTCTTCCAGAAGGTCTCGCACGAGTACTCCGGGCGCGACGGCGCCGTACAGCAGATGCTCGCCGCCGTGCACCGCGAGTGGATGGACCTGATCGAGACCACGATCGGCGAGGCCGTCGAGCGCGGGGAGTTGGCGGGGGACCCGAAGCAGTTCGCGTTCGACCTGAACGCGTACTACGAGGCCGCGAATCTGGCGTCGATCCTGCACAACGACGACGCGACGTACGAGCAGGCGCGTCAGGCTGTGCGGACCCGGCTGGAGTCGGCTGTGGTTCCGGGCGCGCCGGTGCCGTGGTGAGTCGGCAGATCGCGGCAGCGGCTGATCGGTGACGCGAGGAGGACCAGGCCGGCCAGCGGTACGCCGGCGGTCGTGATCCAGAGCGCCGGAGTCAGGCCGACCGTCTGGCCGAGTGTCCCGCCGAGCAGCGCGCCGAGCGGGATCGTCCCGTAGTTGACGAACGCGGTGGTCGCGGTGAGGCGACCGAACAGATCCGGTGGGCAGTACGACTGCAGGAAGGTCGCCTTCACGACGTTGCCGCCGACCACGCCCAGGCTGACTCCGAATGCGCCGGCCAGGTAGAACCACGGGCTCGCGTCGCTCAACGGGATCAGCAACGCCAGCGTCGGCAGTCCGAGTTCGCACAGCAGCAGCGCCCGCGCCGTACCGAATCGGATGGTCTGCCGGCCGGCAATCGCTCCGAGGACGCCGCCGCTCGACGCCGCCGCGATCAGGGTGCCGACCGCGCCCGCGGTGAGCCCGGCCTCGCGGACCAGGAAGACGACGACGATCGCCTGATATCCCATCAGCGCAAGGTTCGAGACGGCTCCGAAGATCGTCAACGTCCGCAGCCAGACGTCGTGGACGACGAGCCGGATGCCCTCCCGGATCGCGCCGGCCCGCCGGGGGTTCGTCGTACGGCGTTCCCGGAAACGGATCGCGGCGAGACAGCCGAGGGCGATCAGGAAGCTCGCCGCGTCGACGATCAGCGCGTTCGCCGCACCGGCGAGTTGGACCAGCAGCCCGCCGCATCCGAGTCCCGCGATCTGCGCGGCCGAGGCACTTCCGTGCAGCTTCGCGTTCCCCTCGGCGTGGTCGGCCGGGTCCAGAAGCGTCGGGAGATAAGCGGTGTACGCCGTCTGGAAGACGACCGCGGCGGCACCGACGAGTCCCGCGATCACCAGCAGCAACTCGATCGTCAGTACAGTTCCGGCCAGCGGGATGGTCAGCAACAGCAGGCCTGAGGCGGCCGACGACACCAGCATCACCGGACGGCGACGGACCCGGTCGATCCATGCGCCGGTCGGCAGGCCGATCAGCAGCCACGGTGCCCACGCCGCCGCGGTCAGCAGACCGACCTCGAAAGTTGTTGCGTCGAGCATCGAAATCGCAACCAGCGGGAGCGCGACCGCGGAGACCGAACTGCCGAAACGATTGATCGTCTCGCCGATCCAGAACAGTCTGAAGTCGCGATGCGTGCGCAGCAGGCTCATGAGCGGCGCGGGAACGACTGCAGCTGGACGATCACCCGTTCGGCTCCGTCCGCCGGCTCGGCGTCGGTGTAGCGGTTGATGACGCCGGCGATCTCTTCGTTGAGGTTGTGCAGTTGTTCGGGGGACAGGCGGAGGTCGCGCCAGTCCGAGAGTCCGGCCGCGTGCTGCCACTGCGCCGGCCAGTCCTCGTCGACGTACGCGCGGACACGGTCGTAGTAGCGCTCGACGAGATCCCGCAGGTAGACGTCGAGGGCGCGCCGAGTCTCCGGGTCGTCGAGGAACTCGGCCGGGTCGAGCACGGTCGGTCCCTGCGGGAGCCGCCACCAGCGCTCGCGCTTCGTACCGCGGTCGGGGTCCTCCTCGAGGTACCCGTGGTCCGCGAGCAGTCGGAGGTGCCAGCTGATCGTGCCGGTGTTCTCGCCGAGCCGCGCCGCCAGCGTGCTGGACGTCGCCGGTCCGTCGAGCTCGATCGCCTCCAGGATGCGCATCCGGAGCGGGTGGGCGAGCCCGCGCAGACTCCGCGCGTCGATCCTTCGCATAGTTGCAGAGTAATCTCTGCAGAGAAGTCTCTGCAACTATCGCAGGCGCCTGGGGGAGGAGCGGTTTTGTCGGTGGGCTTCCCTAGGTTGGGCGGCATGCGGCCTCATGTGGTGGCTCAGCTGGCGGTCTCGCTGGACGGGGTGGCGTCGGGGTTCGACGTCGACCTCGCGCGGTTCTATGCGCTGGCGACGCTGTGGCAGGAGGACGTGACCATGATCGGCGCGGACACGATCCTCGCTCAGGAGTCCGCGGTGCGCGCCGCGCCGCGGCGCGCACCACGCGCGGACGGCCCGCTGCTCGCGGTGGTAGACAGCCGGGCGCGAGTGCGGAGCTGGGCGTCGCTACGCGAGCTCGGTTACTGGTCCGACGTACTGGCGTTGTACGCCGATCAGACGCCGGCTCGCCCACTCGATGCCACGACTCGCGAGCTGGTGACCGGGTACGACCAAGTGGATCTCGGTGAGGTGCTCGATGTGCTCGGCCGACGGGGTGTGCGGACCGTCCGGGTCGACTCGGCCGGCGCGTTGCTGCGTGCTTGTCTGGCGCTCGATCTGGTCGACGAGCTGGCGCTGCTGGTGCATCCGGTGCTGGTCGGGGGCGAGCGCTGGTACGACACTCGCCGGCTCAACCTGCGGCATGCCGGCACCGAGGCGTTCACCGACGGCGTGCTCTGGATGCGCTACTGCATAGACAACTGCAGAGACAACTGCAGAGACAACTGCACAGATAACTGCAGAGACAACTGCACAGATAACTGCAGAGACATCTGAACGTCGCCGAATTGTCGGTCCTCGTCAGTACTGTGAGTGGTGATGAGGAAGCAGCATGAGGGTTACGACGAGCACGATGCCGAGCGGTGGGTCGCCGAGCCGGTCAAGCGGCCGGGGCGGACGGCGTTCGCGCGGGATCGCGCCCGCGTGCTGCACAGCGCCGCCTTACGACGGCTGGCGGCCAAGACGCAGGTCGTGACGGCGGGCAGCGACGACTTCGTCCGGAACCGGCTGACGCACAGTCTGGAGGTCGCGCAGATCGGCCGCGAACTGGCCGCGACCCTCGGCTGCGACCCGGACATCGTGGACGCGGCCTGCCTCTCGCACGACCTCGGTCATCCGCCGTTCGGGCACAACGGCGAGCGCGCGCTCGACCAGGTCGCGGCCGGGATCGGTGGTTTCGAGGGGAACGCGCAGACCCTGCGGCTGCTGACCCGGCTGGAGTCCAAGACGTTCGACGCCGACGGGCGCAGTGTCGGCCTCAACCTGAGCCGCGCGACCCTCGACGCCGCGACGAAGTACCCGTGGGCCCGGCGCGCCGGCGAGCGGAAGTTCGGGGTGTACGACGACGACCTCGCGGTGTTCACCTGGTTGCGTCCGGGGGTGGGGGAGCGGCGCTGTCTCGAGGCCCAGGTGATGGACTTCGCCGACGACGTGGCGTACTCCGTGCACGATGTCGAGGACGGGATCGTCGCGCATCACATCGACCTCGCCAGGGTCGACGCCGAACGGGCGCCGTACTGGGAGACCGTCCGGCAGATGTATTTGCCGGAGGCGAGCGATGCCGAGCTGGACGAAAGCTGGGAGCGGCTGAAGGCGCTGAACTACTGGCCGGCGGTCGCGTTCGACGACAGCCGCCGGGCGCTCGGCGGCCTGAAGGATCTGACCAGCCAGTTGATCGGCCGGTTCGCGACCGCCGCCGAGCAGGCCACGCATGCCGTCTTCGGCCGCTCCCGCCTGATCCGGTACGAAGCCGACCTGGTGGTCCCCGACGGTGTTCGCACCGAGATCGGTCTGCTGAAAGGCGTCGGGATGTTCCACGTCCTCAACTCACCCGAGCGCCAGGCCCGCCGGGCGACGCAGCGCGAGCTGCTCACCGAGCTCGTCGAGGCGCTCTGGAAGACCGCGCCACGGCACCTCGACGTCCCGTTCCGCTCCGACTTCGCGGAGGCGAGCGACGACGATGCCCGCCTGCGCGTGATCGTCGATCAGGTCGCGTCCCTGACCGACCCGTCAGCGCAGGCCTGGCATGCCAACCTGGTCGAAGGGCAGGTCTAGCCCCAACCGCGGCCGGACGGGCCGGTTGGTCTCGCGGATCTGCTGCAGTTCGCTGTCCGACAGCGCCCGCCGGTAGACCCGGACCTCGTCGAGCGTGCCCTGGAACCGGTTGGCGCCATCCACTCGCTGCCCGACGTGAATGCCCTGAACGCCGAATTCCTTGCCGGCCGTGACCGAGCCGGCGGGTGCAGTCGCCGAGCCGGCCTCAGCGCCGTCGATCACCAGCCGCAGCTTGCCGTTGGCCCGTTGCAGTACGACGTGATGCCACTGGTTGTCGTTGTACGCCGAGGTGGACTGCACCGTCACGTTGTACCGGTCGACCGAGAGCAACGCCCGGATGCGATTGCTCTCCGGCTCGGCCCGGAGCCAGACCTGTGGTGTCGTGCCCGAGCCGGTGCGATAGGCCCACAGGATCGCGCGTGATCCTGTCGTCGCGCCGTACTTGATCCACGCCATCATCGTGAAGTCGCCGGCGCCGAGATCGATCGACCGGTCGAACGGCACCTCGACGTAGTCGTCTACGCCGTCCAAAACCAGCCCGTTCCCGAACTTGCCTTCGGCAACGGTCGCGCCGCCGCGGACGTACGCCGGATTGTGCGCCGGACCGGTGTCAGGCGTTGCCGGACCCGGCGCCGGCGGACCGGGGATGCCGGGTGGCGTGCCGTTCGGCGTCGACAGGTACGCCTCGTTGAACCGTGCCCAGCGGATCGTCTCGTACGGACCCGCCACCCCGGCTTCGTAGAGCAGCCCGGCCTGATCACCGGCCAGCCGGACCATGTCGGAGTACGCCGACGGGCCCCAGTAGAAGACCTTCCCTTGCTGCCAGGTGCCGAACGACCGCGCCTCGTCGTACGACGACCTGACTGTCATCACCTCGCGCGCGGCCGGGTGGGCCGGTGCCGAGAACAGGATCCGGTTGCGCTGATCGCCGTGGTTTCGGGCGCTGAAGCGGAGCAGCGAGCCCTGGACGTCGGGCATCACCAGCTGCGGGATGGTCCGGAACGGTGCGTCGAACGTCGCGCCGCCGTCGCTGCTGATCGCGTACGCGCGGTTGCCCGGGTCGGTGCCGCGCTCACGGGCCAGTGCGTAGATGCGGCCGTCGGTGAGTTCGACGACGGTGACTTCGCCGGCGATCACCGAGCCGTCGTCGCGGGAGGTGGTCGCGCCGATGTGCCAGGTGACGCCGGAGTCGTCGGAGTACAGGAGGTGGGTGCCGTAGACGTGTGGGCCGACTCCGTCGTACGTCTCGAAGCTGGCGCCGACGATCAGGCGGCCGGCGTGCGGGCCGTGCTCGAGCTGGATGCCGTGCATCGGTCCGGTCGCGTACCAGAAGTTCCAGCTCGGCAGTTTCGCGTCGGTCAGTTCGCGCGGCGCGGTCCAGGTGGTCCCGTTGTCGTCGCTGGTCTGGACGTACGGATCCCGGTCGCAGCCGTTGGTGCACGGCTGCGGGCCGTTGTGGGTCGTCACCAGGACAATCCGGCCCGTCCGCCGGTCGACGATCGGGACGGGGTTTCCGTGGGTGCCGCCGTTGCCGTCCGAGACGACCTGCAGCGGACCCCAGGTCTTGCCGCCGTCCGCCGACCGGCGCAGCACGATGTCGATGTCGCCGTCGTCGCCGCAGTCCGCGACCCGGCCCTCGGCGAACGCGAGCACCTCGCCGTCGGCGGCCCGGACCACGGCCGGGATCCGGAAGCACGAGTAGCCCCCGGTCTTCTGCTGGAACAACACGCTGTCGGCTACGAACGGCGCAGCCGGATCGCCGCGATCGGCCGGGACCGTCCCGACGGCCTGGGCAGTGGGGGTGAGGAGACTTCCGGACACCAGTAGGGCGGCCACCGCGAGGCGGCCCGGCGTGAGTACGCGCATGACTCTCCCAGGAGGACATAGGACGTATGATGTCCAGCGAAAAATAGCCATCCGTGCCGTGCGCGGCAAGGGTTCGCCGGGTACTAAGGTCGTTTCATGGCTGATGCAGAGCAGATCGTGATCGTCGGAGCGAGCCTCGCGGGTGCGAAGGCGGCCGAGACCCTGCGCAAGGAGGGCTGGAGCGGCGGCATCGTGCTGATCGGCAGCGAGCAGTCGCTGCCGTACGAGCGGCCTCCGTTGTCGAAGGACGTCCTGCTCGGCAAGAAGGAGACCGGGTCCGCGCAACTCCACGACCAGCAGTGGTACGACGACAACTCCATCGAGCTCCGCCTCGGGACGACGGCAACCGCGATCGACCCGGCCGCGCACACGGTCACGCTGGACGACGGATCACAGGTGTCCTACGCCAAGCTCCTGATCGCGACGGGCAGCCGGGTGCGCAAACTCGACGTACCGGGGAACGACCTGCCGGGAGTGCACTACCTGCGGACGGTCGAGGACTCGCAGGCGCTGACCGATGCCTACGCCGCCAAGCCGCGGGTGGTCGTGGTGGGCGCCGGCTGGATCGGGCTCGAGACTGCCTCCGCCGCGAAGGAGCGGGGCTGCGAAGTGACCGTGGTCGAGCCGCAGCCGACGGCGTTGGCCTCGGTGCTGGGCGAGGAGGTCGGCGAGGTGTTCGCCGAGTTCCACCGGCAGCACGGGGTCCAGTTCCGGTTCGGAGTCGGCGTCGACGGCTTCGAGGGGACCGGCAAGGTCACCGGTGTGAAGCTGTCGGGCGGCGAGGTGATTCCCGCTGACCTGGTGGTCGTCGGCGTCGGCGTACGGCCGAACACCGAGATCGCCGAGGAGGCCGGGATCGAGGTCGCCACACCGGACAACGGGTCCGGCATCGTCACGGGTGCGGATCTGCGCACCTCGGTCGCCGATGTGTACGCCGCCGGTGACGTCGTGCGGTGGGATCACCCGCTGTTCGACCGCTCGGTCCGGGTCGAGCACTGGCAGAACGCGATCGACACCGGCAAGTCGGCCGCGAAGGCGATGATCGGCCAGGACGTGTCACACGACGCGATCCCGTACTTCTTCACCGATCAGTTCGACCTCGGCATGGAGTACGTCGGTGAGGTCCCGCACGGTGTCTCGGCCGAGGTCGTCTTCCGCGGCGACCCGAAATCCGGCGCGTACTTCGTCTTCTGGCTGGACGCGGAGCATCGGGTCCTCGCCGGCATGCACGTGAACGAGTGGGACATCGGCCTCGACGCGGTCCGCGACCTGATCCGGTCCGGCAAGCAGGTGGACCCGGCCCGGCTCGGCGACCCCTCGGTGGACCTCGGCGAGGTCTAGACCGAGTAAGCGTCTAGATCGGGTAGGCGACGTACGCGATCGCGGTGCTGTCCGGGGACCAGCTCGGCACGTTCATCGTGCCCTGGCCGCCGAACAGCGCCGTGAGCTCGCGGATCTCGCCGGTCGCGGTGAGCAGCCGCAGACGTACGTCGGCCACGTCGGCGGGATGCCCCTCGACCCCCGGCGGGAAGCTCACGTAGGCGATCGCCGACCCGTCCGGAGCCGGGTGCGGGAACCAGTTGACGCGGTCGTCGAACGTCAGTTGCTCGGCCGCACCACCCCGGACCGGGACGCGGAACAGCTGCGCGTGCCCAGGCACCCGCGCGGCGCGCTCGGAGTTGAAGTAGATCCACTCGCCGTCCGGGCTGTACTCCGCACCGTCGTCGGCGAACTCGTCGTTCGTCACCTGTACGTCGGCCCCGCCGCCGCTGGGGATCGTCCAGACGTTGGTGACCCGCCGCTCACCAACCCACTCGAGGCCGATGTAGGCGAGGGTCGAGCCGTCCGGCGACACCCCGTGCAGGTAGTGGTGGAACCGCGGCCCGCGATCGTTGGTCACCCGCCGCCCGGTCCCGCCCGCGATCGGCACCGCGTAGATGTGACCGTCCTCGGCCGACACGTAGACCGTCTGCCCGTCCGGGCCGACCACGTGATCGTTGTTGATCGCGGGCACCCCGCCGAGCTTGATCTCCTCGAGACCGTCGCCGACCCGGAACAGCAATCCATTGCCGTTGACAACCAAAGTCCCGTCGGGCAGCCAGTTCGGCGCCTCGAACAGGACCTCCGCCGAGCCGAACACCGAGCGGCGGTCACCTGTCGCGACGTCGACGACGTACAGCTCGGAGCGCTGACCTGGGCGAAGGGTACGTGGCATACCCGTTAACCTACGTGATCGGCCCGGCTGGACTCGCGGGGTGGCAGGCTAGACTCGCGGGGTGGCAGGCCGGATCAAGGAAGAGGACATCGCGCTGGTGCGCGAGCGTGCGCGGATCGACGACGTCGTCGGTTCGTACGTGACCTTGAAGAACGCCGGCGGTGGCAACCTGAAGGGGCTGTGCCCGTTCCACGACGAGAAGTCACCGTCGTTCAACGTCACCCCGTCGCGCGGGTTCTTCTACTGCTTCGGCTGCCAGGAGGGCGGCGACGTGATCGACTTCATCCAGAAGGTCGATCAGATCAGCTTCTCCGAGGCGGTCGAGACGCTGGCCTCGAAGGTCGGCATCCAGCTCCGGTACGACGACTCAGGCGCGCCCGTCCAGCGCGGCCCGGGTAACCAGCGCCCGCGGCTCGTCGAGGCGCACCGGGTCGCCGCCGAGTACTACGTCGACAACCTGTTCGGCGCCGCCGAGGCGTCGATCGGACGGCAGTTCCTCGACAAGCGCGGCTTCGACAAGGACGCGGCGGTGCACTTCGGCGTCGGGTTCGCGCCGCGCGGCGGCGAGGCGCTGACCAACCACCTGCGCGGCCGCGGCTTCACGAACGCCGAGCTGGTCGCCTCCGGCCTGTCCGCCGAGGGTCAGCGCGGGCTGTACGACCGTTTCCGCGGCCGGCTGATGTGGCCGATCCGGGACGCGTCCTCGGACGTGATCGGGTTCGGCGCGCGCCGGCTGTTCGACGACGACCGGATCGAAGCGAAGTACCTGAACACCCCCGAGACGCCGATCTACAAGAAGTCCAAGGTCCTGTACGGCGTCGATCTCGCCCGCCGCGAGATCGCGAAGGGCCGCCAGGCGGTCGTCGTCGAGGGCTACACCGACGTGATGGCCTGTCATCTGGCCGGCGTACAGACCGCGGTCGCCACCTGCGGTACGTCGTTCGGCGACGACCACGCCCGCGTCCTGCGGCAGCTGCTGCTCGACCACGACCAGTTCCGCGGCGAGGTGATCTTCACCTTCGACGGTGACGAGGCGGGTCAGCGGGCGGCGTTGAAGGCGTTCGCGGGGGATCAGGCGTTCGCCTCGCAGACGTACGTCGCGGTCGAGCCGGACGGTCTGGATCCGTGTGACCTGCGGTTGCAGAAGGGTGACGCGGCGGTTCGCGAGCTGATCGGGCGGCGCGTCCCGCTGTACCGGTTCGTGCTCGGCAACGTGCTGTCGAAGTACGACCTGGACCGGGCGGACACCCGGGTCGACGCGCTCCGCGAGGCGGCGAAGCTGGTGATCAGCATCCGGGACCGCTCGAAGGTCGACGCCTTCACGCGTGAGCTCGCCGGTCATCTCGGGATGGACGAGGACAAGGTGCGCTCGGAGGTCTACCGCGCCGCGTCCCGGGCGAACGCGCAGCCCGCGACGCCGTCGGGCGATGCGGCGCAACCGGTCCGTCGTACCGATGTCCCGTCGCCCCGCGACCAGCGGTTCGTGATCGAGTGGGACGCGCTCAAGGTCGCGATGCAGTACCCGGCGCTCGTCGGGGTCGCGTTCGACGAGCTCGACGACCAGGACTTCACCCACCCGTGGCTCGCCGCGGTCCGGGGTGCGATGGCGAAGGCCGGCGGCCCGGCCGCCGCGCCGCCCGGTGAGGCGTGGGTGGTCGCCGTTCGCGACGCCGTCGGCAACGACCCGGCCGCCGCGGTGGTCGGCGCGCTGGCCGTGGACCCGTTGCGTCTCGGCCGGGAGCCCGACGAGCAGTACGCGCAGGCGTTGTTGGCGCGGTTGCAGGAGCTGACCTGCGCGCGCCGGATCGCGGACCTGAAGTCGAAGTTGCAGCGGACCAACCCGATCGACCGCCCGGACGAATACAACCGGATGTTCGGCGAACTGATCGCGCTCGAGGCCTACAAGGCCGAGCTCCGCAACCGGGCCATCTCGGGTGCTCTCTAGTCCTTCAAATGTGACACCAAGCGAGCGACCTGCTCGCCGTACTTCGCTCTGAAGTCCTCGTCGTCCGGGTCGAGACCGAGGGCCCGGGCGATCTGCGGGAAGACGACCGGCGCCGCGGCGAGGCCGAACAGGGCGAGACCGGCGTAGGCCGGGTCCAGGTCGGAGGCGAGCTCGCCCTCGGCCTGCCGGCGGCGGAAGTCGGCGAGCATGTTCTGGAACCGTGCGTACTGCGCTTCCTCGTCGTTGCCACCGGTGTCGCGGTCGACGCCTTCGCGGATCAGCAGCCGGAGCAGGTCGGGCTGCTCGATCGTCGCCCGGGCGTAGGCGCCGACGACCTCGCCGAGTGTTTCCGCCTCGGCCGTGATGGTCGGCTCGCCGGCCCGCCAACCGTCCGCGACGGCGCGGTAGAGGCCCTCCTTGCCGCCGAAGTAGTACGAGATCAGTTGCTTGTTGACGCCGGCCCGGGCTGCGATCTCGCTGACCCGCGCACCGCTGAAGCCGCGCGCGCCGAACTCGACGACCGCCGCGTCGAGCAGCTGCTGCTTGCTGCGCTCGGCGTCCCGCTGCCGCTCGTCCGGTCCTGGTGATCTCCGCACATCCGCATCCTAGCGGACTACCATCCGCCGTGCTAACTTTATCATCCAGATGGATGATAAAGTTCAACGTGTGGATGATTGGAGTCGGTGATGAAGGTCGCGATCATGGGGGCCGGGATCGGTGGGCTGGCCCTGGCGCAGGGGTTGCTGGCAGCGGGCGTGGAGGTGGCGGTGTACGAGCGCGACCCGTCCCCGCAGTACCGCAAGCAGGGCTATCGGATCCACATCAGCCAGGTGGGGGAGGCGGCGCTGGCGGCCGTCCTGCCGGACGCGGTACGCCGCCGCGTGATCGCGACCGCGACGCGGCCAGGGGATCTGGTGGCGGGGTTCGACGATCAGCTGACTCCGCAGTTCGAGGAGGTATACCCGGTCGCCGGGCCGGACATGGTGACGTCGGTGGATCGGTACGCGTTCCGGCGGGCACTGATGACCGGGCTGGACGACGTACTGCGGTTCGGCAAGCAGTTCACGTCGTACGCCGAGACTCGGGACGGTGTCGAGATCGCCTTCGCGGACGGGACTTCTGTGTTCGCCGACGTACTGGTCGGCGCGGATGGTGTGGGGTCGCGGGTGCGCGGTCAGCTCGTGCCGTCGATGGAGGTTGTGGATATCGGCGTGCGGTGCATCTACGGGAAGGTGCCGTTGACGCCGGCCGTGCGCGAGCTGGCCCCGCCCGCGTTCCTGCGCGGCTTCTGTTTCGCGAGCGACGGTGCGGGGATCGGCTCGGCATTCGCGCCCGTCATCTTCCGCGAGCCGCCGGCGGAGTACGGCGACTATCTGATGGCCGTGCTCACCGGGACGAACGAGCGGCTCGGTGTGTCCGATGACGAGCTGTTCTCGATGAGTCCGTCCGAGTTGTGGGGGAACGTGGCGGGTCTTGTCGACAGCTGGCATCCGGCCATCGGAGCGTTGATCGCGGCGGCCGAGGTCGAGGCGGCGTTCCCGATCACGTTGCGGACCTGCATCGACGTACCGACCTGGTCGTCGGAGCGGGTGACGATGCTCGGGGACGCTGTGCATCCGATGACGCCGGCCGCGGGCGCCGGGGCCAACACCGCGCTGTGGGACGCGGCGCGGCTGACGCAAGCGCTGGTGTCGGGGGAGGGGCCGGCGGCGTATCAGCGCGAGATGGTTGCCAACGGACAGGCGATGGTGACGGAGTCGCTGCAGAACGCCGAGCGGATGTTCAACGTGTCGATCTCCGCAGGAACTCCCGCACATCGGTCAACCGCTCCAGCATGATGATCGCCGCCTTGTGCCGCGCTCGGGCGTAGAGCTCGAGTGACGGCGGGACCGGGGCCGGCTCGGCCAGTGGGAAGGTCGAGCCCAAGGTGTGGGCGCAGCCGACGGCGACCGCCGACAGCAGGTCGTCGGGGCGGACCTCCGGGTATTCGTTGCGGTAGGCATCGATCAGTACGGCGAGCCCGTCGATCCACTGGTCGCCGAGAACCACGGTCCGTGGGTCGCAGCCGATCCGAGCGATCTCCCAGGCGAGGAAGCCCGGAATCGGCGGCTGGAAGTCGATGACCGCGGCCACGGTGTCGCCCCGCAGCATCAGGTTCGGCGAGGCGAGGTCGCCGTGAATCACCTGCACGGTCAGCTCGGGCAGGTCGGTGAGGATCGCGCCGGCCCGGTCGAGCAGTGCCCGTCGCTCCTGCGCCGCCTCGCAGGCCCATTCCTCGAACGGGCTCAAGGACGCACGTGATCGGAAGCTCGCGATCAGTTGGTCGAAGTTCCGCGCCGATCGCTCGACATCACGGACGTCGCGGGCGGGCCGCAGCGTCGGCGTCGCCGCGGGATGCTCGGACAAGCGCTTGTGCAGTCGGCCGAGCACTGTCCCGACCGCTGCCCACCGCCGTCCCGTGAGTCCACCTTCGGCCGTCTCGCCGTCGACGAACTCCCACAACGACATCGGCATCCGCTCGTCGATGAGGTCGCCCGCGAGCGTCCGGCGTACCGCTGGAACCGGCACCTTCCCGAGTCCGGCGTACGCCGTCAGCTCGATCGCCACGCGTTCCCGGTCGAGCTCGCCACGGTAGATCTTCGCGAACCATCGTCGTCCGCTCTCGTCGACGACGCGGAAGTTGATGGTTGCCGTGCCGGCGTGGATCCGGGTCAGTTCGACCGCGTGCACGCCGTACGCCTGCGCGAGGGTGTCGGCGAGCTGTTGGGTGTCAGGCAGGATCGTTGCCTCTCACACCGTCGACGGCCTCCCGCAGTACGTCGGCATGGCCGGTGTGCTTCAGATACTCCTCGAGGAGGTCGATGAGGACGCGTCTCCGGTTGGTCGTCCACTCCGGATCCGGGTCTTCGACTGCCACGTCGAGGCCGCCGTTCGCACTGAGCTGCTCCCAGCTGGCGCGGGAGCGCGCGGCGGCGGCGTACCAGAGCTCGTAAAGCTCCTCAGGCTCGTCGGTGACCGCGGACGCCCAGCCCCACCGATCGTTCTCGACCCAGGTGCGGGTATCCCACGGCGCTGCGAGTGGTTGACCCGCCGCCCGCGCGGTGAACCCGTCGTCCACGAATGCCATGTGTTTGACCAGGCCGGCCAACGTCATCGTCGACGGCGGATGCTGCCGGCGCAGCTGCTCGGCTGTCAGCCCACCGGTCTTCCAGGCGAACTGCTGCCGCACCCGATCCAGCGCAAACCGCAGCGTCTCCACCTCGCCGCCGCGCGGGCAATGGGTGTGCGGCAGGTCTCTCCAGTCCATGAAGTCGCCTCCTTCGGTGTCCCAGCATGCCGGACGCTACCGACAACGCTCGATCCTCCGCGCGCAACGAGCACTGCCCGGAGACTCGCCGGTCTCCGGGCAGTGCGCGACCCCGATGGTTGCACCGCTCATCGAGCGGTACGTCTGGTCAGCTCTCGAGTGCGGCGTCCAGCGTGATGTCGACACCGGCGAGGGCCTTGCTGATCGGGCAGTTCGCCTTCGCGGCCTGCGCCGCCTCCAGGAAGCCGGCCTCGTCCAGACCGTCCACCTCGGCCCGCACCGTCAGCTTGATCCCGGTCAGCTTGAAGCCGCCGGCCGCCTGGTCCGGCCCGAGCGTCACCGCCGCGGTCACCTCGTGACCCTGCGGTACGCCGCCGCGCCCGGCGATCTCCGCGCTCAACGCCATCGCGTAACAGGCGGTGTGTGCCGCCGCGATCAGCTCCTCGGGGCTTGTGGTCCCGTCCGCGTCGTCCGCGGCACGCTTCGGGAACGAGACGTCGTACGTCCCCACCTTCGAGCTGGTCAGCTCCACTTGCCCGGAACCCTGCTCGAGGGTCCCGTTCCAGGCGGTCCGCGCAGTACGAGTCGGCATATCGGCTCTCCTTGGGGGTTGTCTTGTGTACAAGATATTTGTGCACAAGATATCCTTTCGTCAAGTCCACCGCCCTGCGACGCCGACCACAGGAGCACCAATGACCGAGGACCGGGTCCTGCACGACCTGCTCTGCTTCGACCTGTACTCGTTGTCCCGTCTCGTCACCGCGCTCTACCGCCCGGTCCTCGAGCCGCATGGGCTGACCTACCCGCAGTACCTGGTCCTGACGTCGCTGACGCGGCTCGGCACCTGCTCGATCGGAGACATCGGCCGCGCCACCCGGCTCGACCACGGCACCCTCACGCCGCTCCTCCGCCGCCTCGCAGACCGCGGCCTCATCACGCTCGACCGCTCGACCACCGATGCCCGCTCGGTCACCGTCTCGCTGACCGAGGACGGCGACGCCCTCCGCCCCGTCCTCCACGAGGCCTACTGCCACGTGGGCGAATCCCTGGGCATGACCGACGCCGAGGTCCAGCGCCTGCAATCCACGCTCCACGAACTAACCGACCGCCTGGACCCCGGCCGCCAATGAACTGGCGCCCAGCCGTCCCCGCCGACGCGCCCCTCCTGGCCGAGCTGGCATCCCCGCGGGTCACCCCAGCCGAAGCCCTTGTCTTCCTGCAGACCTGGCATGTGGAAATCGCCGAGGCCGCCGGCGCCGTTGTCGCCGTACTGCCACCACCCACCGGTCACCACCGCGCGTACGGGGCCTGGTGGTCGCGCCGCTCGTTGGACTCCGAAGCCATCGCCCGGCTGATCCAGCTGGCGACTGCGCGGATCCTGCAGATCACCGTGGACTCCGAGCCCTCTCCCTGGACGGCGCGGTCGCCGGCTTCGTCCTTGCCTTCACCGACCAGCACGGGGGCATCGAGCTGGGCCCCATCGGCACCATCCCACCGTGGCGCGGCCGCGGTGTCTCGTCAGCCCTGCTCGCATCAACCCTCACTCGTTGCAGTGCGACACGCCCCACCGCGATCACCTTGACCGTAGACGGCGAAAGCCCAACCGGCGCCCACCGCCTCTACCTACGACACGGCTTCCAGCTCACGAGTCAGCTCCACGCCTACCAGCTGACCGTTCCTGGCCAACGCTGACCCAATACCGCCGTACGGCGCCGTGCTCGGTACTCCGAATCTCCTCAAGCACTCCGCCACACCGCTCAATCGCCTTCGCCGACGCCACATTCACGTCAGCGCACACGATCAACACCCGCCCGATCCCGAGCTCGCCCGCCTCGCGAAGCATCCGCGTCAAGGCCCACGTCGCGAGTCCCCGCCCACGAGCGGACGGGCGAACGCCGTACCCGATGTGCCCGGTCCGCTCATTCAGCTGATGCCGCAAGGCAATTCCGCCCTGAACCCGTCCGTCCTCGACAATCCACCGGCAGGTACTTCGATCCGCCGCGCCATTGACCCGCGCAACCCAAGCCGCAAACCCCTCAACCGACCCGACCTCGTCGTCCGGCCCGATCCCGAACCCATCCTCATGAACCCCCGGCCCCCACTCCACATGCGCCTCGAGCCAAGCGTCGTACAACTCCACTGCAGGCCGAACCAGAGCAAGCGTCACACGCGCCATCGTACGAAGGCCGGCCAGTCACCCTGTGGTTGGCTGCTACTGGCGGGCGAAGGCGGCTCTTGCCTCGAGGGCGAGGTCTGCGAAAGGTGTTCCGCTGACGTCGATGACGACGCGTTTCACGGTTGCGCCGGCCAAGGTCCAGGGGCGCTCTCCGGGGAAGTCCGCGCTGACGGGCTCGGCTCCCGCCCGGCCCACGACGAGTCCTCCGCCACCGAGACCGAACTTTCCGGGCTGGGTCCGGATCCGGTCCTCGCCGACCTTGCAGTCGAGGATGTGCAGACTGAGAACGCCTTCGGCGGGCATCGTGTCGCCTTCCCGGTCGAAGGAGGCTGACACGACGACGTGACCGGTCGGGACCAGTTCGTCGGATTCGATCGTCTGCACAAGGTCGCCGACGAAGTTGTAGACGTAGCGGAGTCTTCCTTCGTCGAGATAGAGCGCGTGGCCGCCGAATTTCGAACCCTGCGAGAAGATCACTCCACCGGCCTCCGGTGTCGCGACTTCGAGTTCGGCCGCGATGGTGTACGAGCGGTTGCGGATGTTCGGTGCGACCGACTCGGGGATCTCCGCGCCACCGGGGTAGTAGACGGAGCGGGTGCGCGGCTTGGACAGCTGGGGGCGCTCGGTGGTGAGGATCTCCACGGCGTCGCGCGACTCCAGCGGGAGGGCCTGGAGGCGTCCGGCTTCGGCCCACCACAGTGCGACCAGCTGCTGCAGCTTCTCAGGGTGTTCGGCGGCGAGATCCACGCATTCGCTCGGATCCGCCTCGGTGTCGAACAGCTCCCACCGTTGGAGGTGGAAGTCGCCCCAGGACTCGGGCGCGGCCGGGACCGCGGTAGCGGCCTTCCAGCCTTGGTGCCATATCGCGCGTGTTCCGAGCATTGAGTAGAACTGCGTTTCCTTCCGGGTCCGTGCGGAGGCGTCGTCGAAGGTGTACTTGAAACTGATGCCCTCCAGCGGTTTCTGCGTGTACCCGTTGACGACGTCGGGAAGCTCGACTCCGAGGCATTCGTACAGCGTGGGCACGATGTCGACGGCGTGCGTGTACTGACGGCGCATCTCGCCGGTCGCCGCGAACCCGCGCGGCCATGACACGATGAGCGGGTCGGCGGTGCCGCCCTCGTAGTTCGCGTAGCGCTTCCACATCTTGTACGGCGTGTTGAACGCCCAGGCCCAACCGGTCGGATAGTGGTTGTACGTCTGCGGCCCGCCGAGCTGGTCCAGCGCATTCAGGTTCTCCTCGATCGTGTCGGCAAGACCGTTGAAGAACTTGTTCTCGTTGACCGAGCCGTTCGGGCCACCCTCGCCCGAGGCGCCGTTGTCGGAGACGAGGACGACGATGGTGTTGTCGAGCTGGTCGGTGTGCTCCAGGTAGTCGAGCAGCCTGCCTAGCTCGTGGTCCGCATGACTGAGGAAACCGGCGTACACCTCCGCCATCCGGGCGAACAGCCGCCGTTCGTCCTCGGACAGCGAGGTCCACGGCCGCACCCGGTCGATTTCCGACCAGGGTTTGCCGTCGTGGCTCGTCGTCTCGACGTACGGGTTGATCGGTGACAGCTCGGCGCTCTGTGCTGCGATGCCCAAGGCCTTCTGGCGCTCGAGCACGCCTTCGCGGTACGCCTCGTATCCCCTGTCGAAGCGGCCCTTGTACTTGTCGGCCCACTCCTTCGACACATGATGCGGCGCGTGCGCCGCGCCGGGGCAGTAGTACAGGAAGAACGGCTTGTCTGGCGCGATCGCCTTCGAGTCCTGAACGAACTCGATCGCCTTGTCGGTCAGGTCGACGGTCAAGTGGTAGCCGTCTTCCGGCAGTGCCGGCTGCGGCACCGGGTGGTTGTCGTAGATCAGGTCGGGGTACCACTGGTTCGTTTCGCCGCCGAGGAACCCGTAGTACCGCTCGAAACCCCGGCCGAGCGGCCACTGCCGTTTGGACGAGGCGAGGTTCATCTCGTCCTCGGCGCACAGGTGCCACTTGCCGACCATGAACGTGTTCCAGCCGTTCTCACCCAGCACCTCGGCGACGTTCGCACACTCGAACGGGATATGACCGTTCGCGTTCGGGAAGCCTGACGTCGCCTCGGTGATGCAGCCCATGCCGTTGGTCGTGTGGTTGCGTCCTGTCACCAGGCAGGCGCGAGTCGGCGAGCAGAGCGCCGTCGTGTGGAAGTTCGTGTACGTCAGTCCACGCTGAGCGAGCCGGCCGACGTTCGGAGTCTCGATCACCCCTCCGAACGGCTCCATCGCCGAGAAACCCACATCGTCCAGTACGACGTACAACACGTTCGGCGCGCCGGCCGGCGCGATCGGCTGCGTGTACGGTCCCCAATCCGGGACAGAATCCTTGATGTCGATGTCGATCTTGCCTCGGAACGGCTTGCTCACACCGACCCACCCCCTCGAGAACGCCTGACGACGACGGCGACGGCCCGGCGCGGGCAGCCGCGCCCTGCTGCCGCCAGTCTTCCGACGGCCTCGGTACCCGTCGTCATCCTCCGAGGGGGAGAGCGAGGATCGGCAAACCGTCGGACACGCCTCGGGTGGAGCGGGCGAGACTCGGGCCGTGGACTTAGGGTCGCGTGATGCGCGCTCTCCTTGTAGTTCTGACCGTGGTCGGCTGCGTTGCCGCGGGGTGCACCTATCCAGAGGCCGGCGGTGATCCGGCCGGGTCGAGCCCGCCGCCCGGGAGCACACGCGCGAGCGCTCCCGTGACCGTTCAGCCGGCGGCTGGAACGGCCAAGCTGATCTCTGCCGAGCTCCGCGATCTCCGCGTCATCGCTACCCGGCCCGACACGCCTGGCTACAAGCGGGATCAGTTCGGGCAGACCTGGACCGACGATCACGCAGGGCGTGGCGGCCACAACGGCTGCGATACCCGCAACGACGTACTCGCTGCCCAGCTGACCGCGGTCGAGTATCGCGGTCGATCCAGATGCGTCGTGATCGCGGGCGTCCTGCTCGTCGACCCTTACACAGGTCGCAGGATCGAGTTCCGGAAAGCAGCCGCGTCCAGGGTGCAGATCGATCACGTGTACCCACTGGCCCGAGCGTGGGACATGGGCGCGGCGCGCTGGCCGCTCCAACGGCGCGTCGACTTCGCAAACGACCAGGCAGCGAACCTGTTGGCTGTCGACGGCCCGGCCAATGCCTCCAAGAATGACGATGGACCCGGCGAGTGGTTGCCGCTCAACCGCGGCTACCGGTGCACGTACGTTCTGCGATACCTCCTGGTCGCGCGCAAGTACAAACTGCCGATCACCGCCGCCGATCGCGGCGCGGCACAGGCGATCATCCAATCGTGTCCCTGAGCGGCGAGGGTCACCACCCGGGTGCGCTGGGCAGCAGTCCTGATGCGATGGCATCGACCCATTGGCGGTGATCGCGTGCGGTCTGGTCAGCATAGGCGTGCGCGAACGCGCCCATGGCCTCGTCGAACGCCCGGCCTTTGCCGATGTACGCGGCGATCGCGACCGGATCGCCGGTGCGCGCGTGGGAGCGGGCCAGCACTTTGCCGCAGGCAAACGCGAAGGCTGCGAGCCGCGGGGCGATCAGCTCGCCGTTGGCGATGATCTTCATGTCCCGGAACTGGCGCACGTAGTAGTCGTGGCCGCGACCTTCGGTCCAGCCGACGAAGATGTCCGTGGCGCTTTGCACCAACCGCTTACCCTCGACGACCCGCCGCCCGTGATTGTCGTAGCGGCTCGGCCCGCAGCAGGACTCGTACACCGATGGGCCTGCCTGCTTGATCTGCAGGAACAGCGGATCTTTCCGGTCGCGGCCTTCGAGCAAGATTAGGTGCACCCGCATGCCGACGCTGCCCACCCCGACCACCTGGCGGACGGTGTCGACGAGCTCGAACCGGTCCAGCAGGTGGCGGCGCTCGTCGGGCAGGGATTCGCGGTACGAACCAAACAGCTCCTCCGCCAAGCCGTCGTCGCGATGTTGCCGGACCGGCGGGTCCTCGGTGATCCGCAGATGCCCTCCGCGCTGCTCGGTGAGCTTCTTGAACGCGCCCAGGTGGGTCCGCTTCCGTGCCTTGCGCTCGATGTGCGCGGCGGCGCGGATCTTGTCCGGGTCGGCGAACACGTCGAGGAACTGGTCGACGGTGATCAGGTCGTACCAGATGTCGAGCCAGCGGGCGTTGCTGTAACTCGCCATCCGCTGCCTGTATGCGCGCAGGCAGGCCGTAACCGCGCTCTCCGCGCGGTCCGCAGGTACGTCGTACGTGCGCGCCAACACCACGATGCTGGCCACCAGCCGAGCGACGTCCCACTCGAACGGACCGGGCAGAGTCTCGTCGAAATCCCGCAGGTCGAACGACAGATTCCGTTCCGGCGTCGCCCACAGCCCGAAGTTGAGCAGGTGCGCGTCGCCACAGAGCTGCACGATCAGCCCGCTGTGTGGACGAGAACCCAGGTCCGCCGCCATGACCGCGGCGGCTCCGCGGTAGTAGGTCCACGGGGTGGCCGCCATCCGGCCAGTGCGCATCGGTAGCAGCTCTTCTGCGCGGATCGTGTTCTGAGCCAGCAGAATGTCCATCGCATCATGCCCGCGGGCGATCGGGTCCCACCGACCCAAGTCACGCCGAGGGGCGCGCTTTCTGCCCGCGCGACCCGCAGCGCGACGCGATCGCCAGTCACGCGCCGGAACCGGCTCCAACGAACGAGCCGTTGCACCCTCTTCCAGGGAGGTCATGATCTCAACCACACTAGCGGGGCCGACGCCTTAGCTGGGGTCGGAGTCCAGGCCGCTGCGGTACGTCAGCAGCCCTTCGACCCCGCGCAGGAAGGTCGTGCAGATCCGTTCCGGGTCGGTGAGGCAGCCGGCGGTCATGGCGCCGTCCCGCAGCATCACGAAGTGCCGCGCCGCGGGTTCCGCATCGGTCTTCGCGGTGGTGGAGAAGAGCTCGATCATCGTGGTCAGGAACCATTCCCGATGCTTGAGGACCGCCTGGTGGACCGGATGTGCGGGGTCGGGGTACTCGGCCGCGGCGTTCAGAAACGCGCATCCCCGGAAGCCTGGGCCCCGGATGTCGTCGGCGATGGCCTGCGCGACCGCACGGATGATGTCATCGGGGTCGGCGCCTGAAGAACGGGTGGCGTCGGTCCGGGCACGGATCGCGTCGTCGGCCTGTGTGAGGTAGGCGACGAGGAGGTCGTCCTTACTGGGGAAGTGCCGGTAGAGCGTCGCCCGGGTCACCTGTGCTTCGGCGATGACGCGGTCGACACCCACAGCGTGCAGGCCGTCGGCGTAGAAGAGCCGAGTGGCGGTGTTGAGCAGTCGAGCGCGGGCCTCCGACATGTGTTCCTCGTTCCTGACCTCGTGGAGTGTTCGCTGTCGATCGTAGCAGGTAGATAGAACGATCGGTCTTGACATCCGCCGCACCCTGCTGCAAGCTCAGGTGTACCGATCGTTCTATCTACTCATTGCGAAGAAGGATTTCATGTCCGCTTCAACCCACGATTCACTGCGAGCGACTGCTGTCGCCGACCCCACGGCCACCACCGCCCTGCGCAACCTGTACTTCGTACGCTTCGGGTTCGCCATCGTCTGGGCGATCCTGGTGATGGCGATCGCGAAGTCGATCAACCCAGGCGCCGCCGCCCTGATCATCGTCTACCCGCTGTTCGACGTCGCGGCAGCGATCAGCGACTACCGCTCGTCCGGTTCGAGCCGGCCGAAAGCGCCGCTCTACGTCAACATCGCTCTGAGCCTGCTGACCACGATCGGCCTCGCCGTCGCTCTTGCCTCCGGCATCCCGAATGTGCTGCGGGTGTGGGGTGTCTGGGCGATCACCGCCGGCATCGTGCAGCTGATCGTCGCGATCCTGCGCTGGCGCCTCGGTGGCCAGCTGGCGATGGTCCTCAGCGGCGGGATCTCCGTCCTGGCCGGTACGGCGTTCTTCGCGATGGCCGGTGGCGCGAACCCCTCGCTGAGCGGCGTCGGCGGGTACGCGATCCTCGGTGGCATCTTCTTCCTGATCTCCGCGATCCGGTTGCACGTCGTCATCCGGAAGGCGGCGAAGTGACTATGACCGGGCTGAACCCGAGCTCCGAGACGGACGTGGATTCCGTCGTCGACGTGATCATCATCGGCGCGGGACCGGTCGGCGAGAACGTCGCCGACCGGGTCGTCCAGGGTGGTCTGACCGCGGCCGTCGTCGAACGCGAACTGGTCGGTGGGGAGTGCTCCTACTGGGCCTGCATGCCGACCAAAGCGCTCCTTCGCGACGCCGCTGCCCTGCGCGCCGCCCGTGCGCTTCCCGCTGCCGGGCAGGCCGTAACGGGTGCGCTGGACCCGGCCGCGGTCCTCGCTCGCCGGGATCGGTTCGCCGCGGACTGGAACGACTCCGGGCAGGTCGAATGGCTGACCAGCGCCGGCATCACCCTGGTCCGCGGACACGGTCGCATCACAGGCGCCCGTACCGTGACTGTCACCGACCACAACGGCGCCGGTACGACGACCACGCTGCGGGCACGTCATGCCGTGGTCATCGCGACCGGAAGCAGCGCACACGTGCCGCCGATCGAGGGGCTGGCCGACGTCAAGCCGTGGACGAACCGGGAAGCGGCGGCCGTGCAGAGCATTCCGGTCCGGTTGGCGATCATCGGTGGCGGAGTCGTCGGCTCCGAGATCGCGACCGCCTTCAGTGCGCTCGGGTCTCAGGTATCGCTGATCTCCCAGACGCGTTTGCTGCCGGCGGTCGAGCCGTTCGCCGGCGAACAGGTGGCCGACGCCCTCCGTACGGCGGGAGTCGCGCTGCATCTGAACGTCGACGCTATCGGTGCCAAGCGCAACGATTCCGGCGCCGTCGAGATTGACCTGTCCGACGGCAGCACGGTGGAGGCGGACGAGGTTCTCGTTGCCACCGGCCGGACGGCCAACACGAAGGACATCGGCCTCGATCGGCTCGGTCTCGAGCCCGGCAGTTGGCTGACGGTCGACGACGCCCTCGCCGTACTCGATGGCAACGGGAAGCCGATCGGCGACGACACCGGCGCCGAACCCGGCACCGGCTGGCTCTTTGCGGCCGGCGATGTCAATCGCCGCGCGCCGCTGACCCACCACGGCAAGTACCAGGCCCGTGCTCTGGGCGATGCGATCGCTGCGCGAGCCAACGGCGCAACGGCCGACCTGCAGCCGTGGGGACGGCACGCCGCGACCGCAGACGAACTGGCTCGCGCCCAGGTGATCTTCACCGATCCCGAGGTCGCGACCGTCGGCCTCACCGCACAGGAGGCCGAGGTAGCCGGGAAGAAGACCCGGGTCGTCGACTACGACCTCGCCGCGGTCTCCGGTGCCGCGCTACATGCCGACGGCTATCGCGGCCAGGCCCGCCTCGTCATCGACGCCGACCGCAACACGGTGATCGGGTTCACCGCGGTCGGTCCCGATGTCGCCGAACTGCTCCATGCCGCCACGATCGCCATCGCCGGCGAAGTACCGCTGGAACGGCTGTGGCACGCCGTACCCGCCTATCCGACGGTCAGCGAGATCTGGCTCCGCCTCCTCGAGACCGACGGCCGGGATCACTGACCCATCCACACTCACCAAACAATCTGAGGAGTTAGCCATGACCACCAAGATCACCTTCATCTTCGACAACCCCGTCGACCCGGCCGCGTTCGAGTCGTCGTACGCCGATCTGCTCCAGCGTGCCCGGAAGGTCCCGGGGGTGCTGAAGCTGGAGACGTCCAAGGTCTGGCCGAAGGAAGACGGCACCCCCACCCCGGCGTACCGCCTGATCGACTTGTACTTCCCCGACTACGACGCAGCCAACGCGGCCGTCACCACCCCCGAAATGGGCACCCTGTTCCCCTACGCCCTCGAGCAAGCCACCGGAGGAGTCCGAGTGGTCTTCGCCGACGTCGAGGAGTCCTGACCAAGGCGATCGGTGTCGAATAAAATCTCTTCTCACGGGAGTAGACATTGCGAGCTGGCGTGTGTAGTGTTTCGCATGTCAACAGAGAAGAACAGTGAAGCTGACGTGGACAGCTACCGTTCTGTCCAAGCGTGACTGTGCAGCAGTAAGTAGTAGGCAAGACGGCGGACTCCGCCGGGCCGGTCAGTGAAGGGGCCCGGGTTTCCGCCACGATCCGATCAGGGTCGCCGGAGCCAGTGGTCGAAGAGGGCTTCCGGGGCCGACGGAGAAAAGTAGTTGTTAGTTGTTAGTTGTTGCAGTTCGCAGTTTTCAGTAGTCGCAGTAAGTAGTTGAAGTTGTAGTCGCTGTTAGCAGTTGAGGTAGCAGTAGTAGGTAGTTGTTGTTCGAGAGAGAAGGGAAGGGGATTACACCGTCGGATCGCCCGCCAGTGCCAGTAGTTCGCCGGGCGGGTGCCGTAGTTCCATCGGATGGGAAGGTGGTCTTCGGTTACGTATTCAGCGATCCCCGCAGCGACGGCCTCCACGTGGCGTGCTGCGGAAGAGTAAGACCGGCTTCACGGCCGGTTGATGGTGACAATCCAACAACCCCTGGGCCCCGATGCTTCGGCATCGGGGCCCTTCGGCATGGAGGTTCGATGACCCCAGACCGGCACACGGAAACACTGAGGAGACCACTGATGAGTTCACCCCCGGCCGGCCCGGCCAACTTCGACGACGAGGATTACCCCGCTTTCACGATGGGGCGGGCCGCGGAGATGCTCGGCACCACGCCAGGATTCTTGCGGAGCCTGGACGAGGCGAAACTGATTACCCCGCAACGCTCCGAGGGCGGCCACCGCCGCTACTCCCGCTACCAGCTGCGGCTCGCGGCCCGGGCTCGCGAGCTCGTCGACCAGGGCACGGCGCTCGAGGCCGCGTGCCGGATCATCATCTTGGAAGACCAGCTAGCCGAAGCCCTGCGGATCAACGAACAACTGAAGAACCAGGGCGCCAGCGACGACTAGCGCGACGTACAGCCGAACCGGCAACGCGGCGACGATGGCAATGTGCTGCCGCCGTTGGTCGTCGCCGCCTCGCGCCAACTCGCCGGCCCCGCGCCACAGCCGGGCAAGAATGTTCCTCTGACCGGCGTGACCCCGAGTAGGGCGGACGGGACTCGAACCCGTGACCCAGGGATTATGAGTCCCCTGCTCTAACCAGCTGAGCTACCGCCCCGTGTGCGGGAGATCGTATCCGGTCGGTAGGGGTGGGGTGTGAAACCAGGGGTCGGTCAGGGGTTTGACTGAGGGGTGGTTGGGGTGGACCGGGCATGATGGAGGCAGGTCCGGACGAAGGGAACACCGATGGGCTGGTTCATTTTCCTGGTGATCGTGGTCGGCGCGATCGCGGCGTACAAGTACCGGGTGCCGCTGCTGGCGAAGATCCTCGGTCAGCCTGAGCACCGTATTCAGCGGGCAATCGACCGGAAGAAGGGGAAGTAGGCGTCGGCCGGCTTCCTCCCGAAGCATGACGTGCCCGGGGCCAACGGGTCCCGGGAGGCGTCCAAACGTACGGAGGCCCTGACCGCTGTGGGCGGTCAGGGCCTTCTGCTACCGCTGGTCGGGAGTCTCAGCTGGCTGGTCGCGAGTCGCGAGGTGCTGGACTCAGCCGACGAGGACTGCGGTGACCGATGCGGAGGCGGCGATCTCGCCGGTGCCGGCGTCGTCGCGGCGGGTGCAGTTGGTGGTTGACGGCCCGGCAGCGAGTGCAGCCCGGCGGCGGGTCATCCCGGGGTGAGCCGTGCGGCACATGCGGTCGCCGCGCGAGCTGGGGTGCGCCACGAGTCGGCGTACGGCGTGATCTGTGTCGCGCGAGTGGTGGTACGGCGCCTGTGCTGGCGGCTCGTGGTGACTGGGGACAATAAATGGTGTGTGGGGACCTGTTATTTCCTGTTCTCACCCATCGTTGGCTGTCTCCAGTCCCGGGTGCTGTCGCTGGGGCAGCGCCGAGCCGCCGCGCCAGTTGAGGTGCGGCGGGCATGCGGTACGGCGCGAGTTGGCGTGCGGGGTGATCTGTGTCGCGCGAGTGGTGGTACGGCGCCTGCGCTGGCGGCATGTGGTGACTGGGGACAATAAATGGTGTGTGGGGATCTGTTATTTCCTGTTCTCACCCATCGTTGGTTGTCTCCAGTCCCGAGTGTCGACGGGCACGACCTTCACGGTGGACTCGGTGAGTTCGCGGGCCTTCGCGGGCGAGATCTTGGCTCGCACAGCAGCTATGGCCTGGGCTGGTCTAGGCCATTCGTTGTCACGCGGATGTCAGTTTTTGAACGTTAAGCCCCAGGCGGTGAGCGTTAGCTTGCTCGTTGTGCCTAGATCGGTGTCGACCGGCCAGATGATCGGGTGGTCGGTCGTGCGGGCGGTGATGGCCAGGTAGGTGCCGGAGATCTTGTCCTCGGCAACCTCCACGGTGTTCGACCAGGAGACGGCGGCGAGGGCCGATTGTCCTTTGTGGAGGAGGATCCGCGTGGGTCCGCGGTCGAGGGCCATGTACGACGATCCGCGGGTTACCTTCACGTTCATTGTCCGGCGCCGGGCGTCGAGGACGGCGATCTCGGGGTAGCCGTTCAGTGCGATCGGTGTGGAGCGGCAGTTCGTCAGTTTCACCACCACGGCTCGGTGTCCTAGCGCGGCCTCCACTGGCCCGACGGTGACGGAGGCGCCGGAGTCCGGGCAGGTCGGCCGCGGGGGAGTCGGCGAAGGGGTCGGTGCGGGGGTAGGCAAAGCAGTCGGTTGCGCGCTCGGCACCGGTCGCGGTGCGGGACGTGCTGCTCCAGTGGCCGCGGTCTCTGTGCCGCAGCCGCTCAGGAGGAGCAGGCCGCTGAGCAGGATCGGCCAGGCTTGCCGGAACATTGAGCACCTCGACATGAGAAAGCCGGGCTCCTCGGGGAGGAGACCGGCTGGTGTGTTGCTCCCGCGACTGGACTCGAACCAGTAACCTGCCGGTTAACAGCCGGCTGCTCTGCCAATTGAGCTACGCGGGATCGTGGTGTTGCTTGGCCCCGAATCCCGAGGACCTGAGTAGGTTAGCAGGCAGGTGACGAACTACAAAAACGGGATTCGGCTGCCTGCGAGGTCAGATTCCGAACTCCTCGCGGACCTCTCGGAGCGCGGCGTCGGCGGCGTCCAGGACACCCGGCTGATCGGGCTCCAATCCCTTGTCCAGAACGGCGTTCCAGATGACCTCGGCGTCCGTGGATGCCGGGCTGCGCCGCGCGACGATCCGTACGCCGCGCTTGCCGGCGAGGGGGACATGGCGCTGTACGACGATGCTCGCGTCGACCCGCTCGCGTAGCAGCTGTCCGAACCGCGCCGGGTCCTCGACCTTGAGCTCGGTCGCTCGCAACGGGGTGCCGAAGGCAGTCGTCTCGAAGATGTGCAGGACCGACGCCTCGGAGTCCCAGTTGGCGCGCTCGATCGTCTCCCAACCGACCCGGCGGTCGGCGTCCGCGGTGTCCGACGGCAGGTACACGGCGGCTCGGGTGCCGGCGGCCCAGCGTCCGTTGGCCAGCTGCACGGCCGCGAGGATGTCTTCCTTGCGGCCGGTCACCGCACGCGCCTTCGCCGCGACGGCATCGGTCAACTCACGCGGCCAGGCCGTACGCAGAAGTCTCACACCCACATCATTCCAGTCCCTCCAAGTCGGCTCTCAGGCGACGTAGTCACGCAGCTGCGGCAGCGCGCGCCGACGCAGGTGCCGGAGCGCTTCGCGTTCCAGCGTGCGGACCCTGCCCGGGGTGATTCCGAGGTGTGCCGCGGTTTCCTCCACGGTGCAGGGGATGTGGTCGAGCAGCCCGTACCGGTGGTGCAGCACGGACTGGTGCAGGTCGTCGAGGAACTGCAGATGGTGTGCGAGATCACGTCGTAGGGCGGCGCGGAGCACGATCGGGTCGTCGTCGATCACCGGATCCGCGTCGTCGAGGTTCAGCGTCTCGGGATGCATCCGCCAAGCCTGCGCCCGCTCGATCCGCGCGATGGTCAGGTCGGTCGCCCGCGCGAGCTCCGGCGTACTCGGCTCGCGGCCCAGCTCCTGGATCAGCTCGTGCCGGGTGGCAGCGAGTCGCGACGCGTCGGCGTACGCCTGGGCGGGCATCCGGACGAGGCGGGAACGGTCCGAGATCGCCCGGCCGATCGACTGCCGGATCCACCAGATCGCGTACGTCGAGAACCGGTGCCCGAGCCGGTGGTCGAACCGCTCGACCGCCCGCATCAACCCGATGTTGCCCTCCTGGATCAGGTCCAGCAGCGAGATGCCCTTCCCGCCGTACCGCCGGGCCAGGGACACGACGAGCCGCAGGTTGCCCTCGATCATCCGCTGCCACGAGCGCCGCCCGAGGGCGACCACCGCCCGCAGGTCGCCCGGATCATGCCGCCCCGGATCGCCGCCGAGCCGCTCCGCCGCGAGCAGCCCGGCCTCGATCGCCTGCGAGAGCTCGTTCACCTCCTCCAAGGTCAGTAGCTCGTGCTTCCCGATGTCGCGCAGGTACGCCACCAGCGCCGTCACGTCGGCCGGTTCACAGTCCAGCTCTCCCATCCCGTCCCTTTCGCCGCCGATCTCCTTGCCCAAGAGAGTGCCGCGATCGAGCCCTCGAAATCCCGGTGACTTCAAGTATGTGGATAACTACCCAGCGCGAGAGTCGCAGGTGATGGCGGCGACCCGTCATGTCGGGTGATCGCCAGACCGATCCGTAGCTTCACCCCACTCGCCGCGGCGAGGCTTTCCGCCACCGGATCCGCCACCGGAAAGGAATCCGGCAAGAAGGAGGGCCAGCCAGATGGCAACCAGAAGATCGATGCTGCTCGGCGTCGCGCTCGCCGCCACCCTCGTGGTGCCGGGAACCGCGATCGCCGCCGCCGAGCCACCGACCCCCGCCACCGCACCGACCCTCGGCGCCGCACCGACCCCCGCCGCCGCGGCGACCCCCGGCGCCGCACCCGCCGGCGTCACACCGACCGCGGCCGCAGTGACCCCCGCCGCCACGGCACAGTCGCAGCAACCCGCGTCCAGGGTCACGTTGGTGACCGGCGACGTCGCCACGCTGACGACGTCCGGCGGGAAGCCGTCGGTCGCGGTGACCCCGCACGCCGGCTCGGCGGGCAACTTCCGCAGCTACGCGGTCGGCAAGGACATCTACGTGATCCCGGCGGAGGCCGAGCCGATGATCGCGTCCGGAAAGCTCGACCGGCAGTTGTTCAACGTCACCGGACTCGTCGCGCAGGGGTACGACGACGCGCACAGCGGCTCGATCCCGCTGATCGTCCGGTACGCCGGTCGCGCCCCCGCCGCACGCGGCGTCGCCCCGACCGCGCCCGTCGGCACCCGGGTGAAGCGTGGTTTGCCGAGCATCAGCGGCGCGGCGCTGACCGCGGACAAGACGAAGACCGCCGCGTTCTGGGACTCGGTGGCGCCGGGCGCCAAGACCACGCTGGCCGGCGGTATCGACCACGTCTGGCTGGACACCAAGATGCACGCCCTGCTGGACAAGAGCGTCCCGCAGATCGGCGCGCCCGACGCCTGGCAGGCCGGGTACGACGGCACCGGCGTCAAGGTCGCGATCCTGGACACCGGTGTCGACCTGAACCACCCGGACCTCGCCGGCAAGATCGCCGCCAGCCAGAGCTTCGTCCCGGGCCAGTCCGTCCAGGACGGCCACGGCCACGGCACCCATGTCGCCTCGACGGTCGCCGGCAGCGGCGCGGCGTCGGGCGGCAAGTACAAAGGCGTCGCGCCAGGCGCCGAACTGGTCATCGGCAAGGTCCTCTCGAACGAGGGCAGCGGCGCCGAGTCCGACATCCTCGCCGGCATGGACTGGGCCGCGCACTCCGGCGCCAAGGTCGTGTCGATGAGCCTGGGTGGACCGGCCCGCCCGAAGGAGGAGGACCCGCTGGTCGACGCCGTCGACACCCTGACCGCGCAGACCGGCGTCCTGTTCACGATCGCGGCCGGCAACTCGGGCCCCGCCGACTCGACGGTCGGCTCGCCAGGTGACGCGCAGTCCGCGCTGACGGTCGGCGCTGTCGACCACGCCGACGCGGTCACGTACTTCTCCAGCCGCGGCCCGCTCGCCGACGGCGGCCTCAAGCCCGAGATCACCGCGCCCGGCTCGGAGATCGTCGCCGCCCGCGCGGCCGGCACCGCCATGGGCCACCCGGTGGATGCCAACTACACCGCGGCCAGCGGTACGTCGATGGCGACTCCGCACGTCGCCGGCGCCGCCGCGATCCTGGCGGAGGAACACCCGGACTGGACGCCCGCCCAGCTGAAGAACCAGCTGGTCAGCACCTCGAAGACCACCGCCGACACCTCGGTCTACCTGCAGGGTGCCGGGCGGGTCGACGTCAGCCGCGCGTTCAAGCAGACCGTGTCCGCAGATGGTGTCGTCGACTTCGGGATGCGTCCGTTCGGCTCGTCCGACCCGGACGTCAAGCAGCTCACCTACACCAACAACGGCGACGAGGCGGTCACGCTCGCGCTGGCCTGGAAGTCAGCTGGTACGGCGGTCCCGGCCGGAGCCCTGCAGCTCGGTGCGGACTCCGTCACGGTCCCGGCGCACGGCACCGCCGGCGTACTGGTGACGCTGACCGGTGGCACGATGCCCACCGGCTCGTACGGCGAGCACGTGGTCGCGACGTCCGCAGACGGCAAGACCGTCGTGACGACGGCCGTCGGCTTCGTGCAGGACGTGGAGCGGTTCAACGTCACGATCAACGTGAACGACCGCGACGAGAACGCACCCGCGTCGTCGTACGGCACGGTCTACGTGTTCGACCTCAAGAACCCGAAGCCGGCCGACATGTACTACTTCCCGGGTACCGACGGCACGGTGAAGCTCAGCCTGCCGCGTGGTGAGTACGCCTTCGAGTCGATGACCTATCGGTTCACTCCCGACTACATGCAGGTCCGCGAGACCGTGTACGGCGCGGAGTCCGGCGTCGTACTCGACCAGGACCGCGCGCTCACCTTCGACGGCACCAAGGCGCACCAGGTTGGCCTGCAGACGCCGAATCCGAGTCAGACCAACCAGGTCCGGATGAGCCTGTCGTTCCTCAGCAACGACAAACCCCTGCGGTACGAGCTGCAGTCCGACGCACCCGGCTACACGAAGCTCTGGGCGATTCCGTCCACCGGTAAGAAGGAGTTGCTCGAGCACCGGCTGCACTTCTCGACCAGCGCACCGGAGCTGTCGACTCAGGTGATCGGCCGAAGCGTCTACAGCCTCGCACCGGAGTACATCGACGGCTGGGCGGGCTCCGCCCGCATCGACGGCACGCACCTGCTCCGAGTGGTCAACACTGGCACAGGTCGACCAGAGGACTTCGCTGGTACGCCGGTCCGCGGCAACGTGGCCCTGGTCAAGCGGAGTGATGCCGTCTCGATCAACCAGGTCATCACGAACGCAGCGGCGGCAGGTGCCGGCGTGGTCGTCATCTACAGCGACACACCTGGCGACTGGGGGGCGATGGTCCTCAAGACCACGCCGACCGCGATTCCGGCGCTGACACTGTCGGGCGAGCAGGGAGCCAAGCTCGCCGGACTGGCGGCTCGTGGCACCACCAAACTGCTCTTCCGCGGTACTGCGGTGCCGGCGTACACCTACGAGGTACTCAAGACCCAGCAGGGCATCTCCATGGCACAGCGGTACCGCGTCGACCCGCGGGAGCTGGCGACCGTCGACAGCAGCTTCTATTCGGCGACGCCGGCCGCGCCGGGTGCCTACGCGCGGATGCTGCTGTCGGACCAGCAGACGTTCATCGTGATGACGCTGAAGCGGACGACCATGCCGCGGAAGCTGACCGAATACGTCAGTGCCGGTCTGCGGACGTTCGAGCTGATGTCGCCGTCAGGTATCTGGGAGCCGATGGGCGGTGCCGTGCAGACCGTCCCGCGGGTTCTCAAGCCCGGTCAGCGCACCAGCCAGGCGTGGAACAAGCCGGTGGTTCGCTCTGCCATCACACCGAACCACCCCGACGGCGCCGTACGCGTCGGTGAGCTCGGTGGGATGGACGTGACCGCATTGCTGGACGAGAACCCCAGCCAGTGGGTCGGTCTGCCGAGCAGCCTGGAGCAGAAGAAGACGACCGTGTATCGCGACGGTCAGCTGCTCGGGTCGGCGCCCGCCAGTTCGGTGTCGTGGCCGATGGTGCCGCAGCAGGCGACGTACAAGGTGGTGCTCGACGTCAGCAAGCAGCAGGTAACGTCGAACAAGATCAACACCGCCTGGACGTTCGTCTCCGCACACACCGACCGCAGCCTGCTACCGGTGATGTCGATCGACTACGACCTGAACGTTGCCGTCGACAGCAGTGTGCGAGCGGGCCAGGCGGTCCCCGTCGGCCTGAGCTTCCGGTACCCGAAGGGGCTGGCCGCTCCGAAGCTCAAGGACGTCAAGCTGTCGGCCTCGTACGACGACGGCGCGACCTGGACGCCCGTCGCGGTGACCACGTCCGGGGGAGCGACCGCAAGCGGAGTCGTGAAGGCGCCGCGGACGACCAACGGATTCGTCGCGCTGAAGGTCGAAGCCACCGACGCTGACGGCACCGCGGTCGAGCAGACCGTCACGCGGGCGTACGTAGTGCGGTGATCCGTTAGGGGTGCCCTCACCCGGGGGCACCCCTTGCGGTCACGGCGCGATCAGGCCGGAGCGGGCGGCGTACCAGGCCAGCTGCATGCGGCTGTCGGTGCCGGACAGTTCCATCAGTCGCCGGATGCGGCGCTGGACAGTCCGCTCGCTGGTGCCGAGCCGGCCGGCTGCTGTCTTGTCCGGCATCCCGGACAGCAGGTAGGTCAGCAGCTTGATGTCGAAGTCGTCCCAGGCCGGACCGCCCTCGACCAGGCTCGCGGCGCTCAGCCGGAGCGGCGTCGCGACCTGCCAGACGCGCTCGAACAGGTCCACCAGCAGGCGGACCAGCGACTGACCACGCACGAGCAGGAAGCCGGGTTCGATCCCGGTCTGGTCCGGCAGCATCGGCAGCAGCACGATCGTCCGGTCCATGATGATCATCTTGCTCGGCAGTTCGTTGACGATCCGGATCTGGTAGCCGCCGTCCAGGAACCGGCTGATCTCGGCCGGTGTCCGCGGATCGTCGAGAGCGGCCCGCTCGTACACGTACCGGTACGACGGCACCTCGGTGGTGACCTCGAGATCGCCGTCCAGCACGTACGGCGGCTTGAAGAACGCGAGCAGTTCGTGTTTGGCACCCCGCTCGATGTTGTCCACCCAGGTGGCGAGCTCCTCCGGCGTCGTGAGCGCCTCCACCTCACTCATCGTCGACGCCGCGCCGGTGCGGTACACGTCGACCAGTTCGGTCAGCCGGTGCTGCACCTGCTGCAGCGTCGTCTGGTGCTGAACGATCAGCGTCCCGAGCCCGACGTCTGGAGGTACGGCGTTGTGCCGGCCCGCCTCGTCACCGGTCACCAACCCGAGCCCGGCGAGCCTGGCGAGGGCGTCGGTCACGGCCTCGGACGGTAACTGCACAGCCGCCGTCAGATCAGCGATGGTCGCGCGGCGCCGGCGGAGCAGCTCCACGTAGACCAGCTCGTCCTGCTGACCTATTCCGAGACCATGCAGCATTCGCCCACCCCTGCCTTCACGACGTTGTCGCTGGACGCTACATCGGCCGGCGGGGGTTGCGACGTGTTGTCTCAGGCGTAGGCGCGGAGTCCGCTCAGGAGCCCGCCATGGAAGGGGTTGGCGTCGACCGCGTCGAACCAGGCGGTGCCGGTGGTGAGGGGTTCGAGTGGCGGGATGACGACCGGAATCGGGGTGGCGGCGGCCGGACCGCGGCGGCGGAGTTCGTCGTCGAGTTCGGGCGCCGGCATGTCGGGCAGGAGAACGAAGGAGCCGGGCTGCGAGGCGGCAGCCGCGAAGCCGTCCGCGCTCCCGTCGAGGTCCGGGGTGAAGGCAGCGGGGAACGCGGCGGCGAGTCTTGCGAAGGTGGCGTTGACGCGCGCCGATGCGCCCGGTGGATCGGCGCGGACCTCTTCCAGGTCGGCGACGACGGCGTCCCAGGTGATGTTCGGGTCGCCGTAGTCGATCTCGCGGGCGAGCCTGCCGACCTTGATCGGGGTGGCCGACGGTGCGAGCGACTTCATCAACGAGTGCACGCCGTAGCGGGCCTTGCCGCCGATGACGACCAGGCGGACGTCGGACTCGGTCGCTGAGATGATGCTCCGATAGACGTCCGCGTCGGTGCGACGCAGTACGAGGAGGTCGGCGAGGGCCCCGGTCTCCAAACGACCGACGGGACGCGGCCAGACCTCGGTCAACGCGTCGCCCGGGTTCGAGGTCACCATCCGCACGAGTTCTTCGTCGGTGAAGACCGATTCCGCCTGATTCCACAGGTCCGCGACCTTCAGCTCCCACAACACATTCCTGGTCCCCGACGGACCCCAGTCGGACCCGAGGCACAGGCGCACACCGGTGGCCTGCGCGGTTTTCACGTCCGCGGTCGCTCCGTACAACCACAGGTTCGAGAACGGCGACCACACCAGCGTCGAATTCCCGGCCTTCATCGTCGCGAAGTCGTCGGCATTCAGCGCGGCACCGTGAATCGCCACGAGTTGCGGCGTCACCACGCCCACATCGGCGAGCAACCGGAACTCCGCGCGCAGTTTCGGGTCCGATCCTTCCGCGGAGTGCGCGATGAATCCTCGCCCGGCCGCGACGGCCGCGACATAAGGCGCCAGCGCATCCTTGCTGTCGGCAACCAGCGTGCTGACCCGGATGAAATCCTCGGGCGTCCCGAGTTTCTCGGAGTCGACGTTCCGGATCAGTTCGTTGTCCGGCGGTACGGCGCCGCGCGGGTTCCCCTGGATGGACGTCGTGCCGCCGACGATCGCGCGCGTCTCGACGTACCGGAGGAGGGCTCGGCCCGCGGCCGCTCCGAGGAGACGGGCCGGTTGGCTGATCTGCGTGCTGTACGTCGGCGCGCGTCCCCACTGGTTGTGCGACGTCCACGGAACGAGGCGCGAAGGCTCCGTCCACAACGGCAGGCTGTTGTACATCAAATGATTGTGTAGATCGATCAGTCCGGGACAGATCAATCCACCCGCGCGGATTCGCGGCGCGTTCTCGAATCCCGGCGGTACGGCGTCCAGCGGGGTGACCGCCGCGATCAATCCGTCGTCGCCGACATACACCGCAGCACCCGGGAGAACCTCCCCGCCCGGCCGCATCGTGACCACGGTTCCACGCAGTACAAACATGGCTTTGCCTCCCGTAGAATTCCCGGTGCCGCCCCTGGTCACGAGCGTAAGGTCACGGATCGTCGAGGGGGAGGACTTCGATGGCCGATTTCGATCCCGGACCGCCGGCCACTGTCGCGCGGCACTTCGCGAAAGTTCCGAGTTACGCGGAGTTGCGGGATTTGTTCTGGTACGACTGGGGCCCGGTGTTCTACCGCGGCCGGCTGAACCGCAGCGCCCGGCTGCTGGCGATCGCGTCCGACCCCGGACCGACCGAACGCATCGCCGGCCGGACGCTCGTGGGCGACGCCGGTCAACGGGTGCAGGGCTTCCTGACGAAGCTCGGGCTGACGCGCAGCTACGCGCTCGTCAACGCCTACTCCTACGCACTCATCCCGGCGCGCGCCCAGCAGGCGGCACCGTTGCTCTCCAGACCCGATCAACTGACCTGGCGCAACACCTTGCTGGAGTTGATCACCGGCCCGGAGTTGCAGGCGATCGTGGCGTTCGGCGTCCAGGCACGCTCAGCTGTCGAGCTGTGGACGAGCAAGCCGAACGTGCCGGTGTTCGAGGTGCCGCATCCGTCGAGTCACAAGCCGAAGATTCTGATCGACAGCTGGCGTGCCGCCATCATCGAGTTGCGCACGATCGTGACGCCGGACCCGGACGGTGACGCCACGGTGCCCAACTACGGCCCGAAGTTCCTCGAGACCGACTACGCACCGATCCCGCCGCGCGACCTGCCGTTCGGCGTACCTTCGTGGCTCGGTGACGACGCGTGGGGACGCCATGACAAACCGCGGCACAACAACAGCGTCGACCGGCCGGACACCGACGTCCTGAACACACTGGTGTGGCGCGCGCCCAAGCTCGGCTGAAATGGTCCCCGGCGGGGGCTACCTTGGTCGGATGCGAGTGGCGACGTGGAATGTGAACTCGGTCAAGCAGCGGATGCCGCGGTTGCTCGACTGGCTCGACGAGCGGCAGCCGGATGTCGTCTGCCTGCAGGAGACCAAGCTCGCCGACGCCGCGTTCACCACGCTGCTCGGCGACGAGCTGACCGGCCGCGGCTATGAGTTCGGCCTGTCCGGCGAACCGCAGTGGAACGGGGTCGCCCTGCTCTCGAAGGTCGGCCTCGAGGACGTGGTGACCGGCGTGGCCGGCGCGCCCGGCTTCCCGAACCCGGAGGCCCGAGCGGTCGCCGCGACCTGTGGCGGCATCCGGATCCATTCGCTCTACGTGCCGAACGGCCGCACCCCCGACTCCGACCACTACCACTACAAGCTCGCCTGGCTCGCGGCGCTGACGAAGGTTGTCGCCGACGGACCGGCCGACCAGATCGTCTGCGGTGACATGAACATCGCCCCGACCGACGCCGACGTCTTCGACCCGGCGGCGTACGTCGGTCAGACGCACGTGACCCCGCCGGAACGGCAGGCGCTGGCGGATCTGATGGCCGCGAAGGGCCTGCACGACGTGGTCCGCGACCGCTGGCCGGACGATCGTGTCTTCAGCTACTGGGACTACCGCGCCGGCATGTTCCACCAGGACCTCGGCATGCGTATCGACCTGATGCTGGCGACCGATGCGGTGGCCGAGCGGGTCAAGGCCGCCTGGATCGACCGGAAGGCGCGCAAGGGCACCGGACCGAGTGACCACGCGCCGGTGATGGTCGATCTCGACACCGCGCCGGACGGTGACATCGGCCCGATGGTGCCACCGCCGTCCGCGCCGCGGACCGGGCGGAAGAAGACGACCAAGCTCCCGCAGAGCCGCTGACATGTTCCGCCGCACTGCGATCGCGATCCTCGTGCTCGCGACCCTCGCCGCCTGCAGTGACGACGACAAGCCGCAAACGGTCGCGTGGACCAAGGTCGACACCCCGGCCGAGCCGGTCACCCTGACCGCGCACGACGACCAGCTGCTGATCGGCCTGCGCCATCGCGGCGCCAAGGTCGTCCCCGAGCTGCAGCTCCTCGACGGCACCGGTAAGCGCACGTCGATCACGGTCAAACCCAACCCGGCCAGTCCGTACGCGTTCGAAGCCATCTGGTACTCGATCGCGTACGACGGCAAGCAGCTCCTCGCGCTCGGTGGCGCCGCCGGTGGCGCGCACTCCAACACCCGCTGGACGGTCTGGAGCGGCACCCCACAGACCGGTCTGATCGAACGCCCGCAGGACTTCTTCACGTTCGGCGGGCAAACCGCCGGCGATCTCTACAGCGCCGTCATCACACCGAGCGGCCGCGCGTTGCTCGGCTCGTGGGGCGGTGTGCAGACCGGCAACGACGCGATGGTCTGGCTGCCCGTCGGCGACAAGTGGACCCGGCAGGACCCGACCAAGACCGTCCTGCAGAGTACGCCGTCCCTCCTCGTCGGCCCCGGTTTCGGTACGACGCTCGGCGAGCGCATCGTGATCGTCGGCTCGCAGGTGCGGCTCGCGCCCAACGTGGTCGCCCAGGAGGCCGCCGTCTGGCGCTCCACCGAACTCAACTCGGGCTGGACCCGGATCGTCCTGCCCGAGCCGGGCAACCGCAGCCAGGCCAACACCGCGACCTGCGCCACGGACTGCCTGATCTCGGGCTACGTCGACGGCCAGCTCGCGATGTGGCAGCTCGACGCCTCCGGGACGGCGAAGCGCCTGCACGGCCTGCCGGCGGTCCCGGTGGGGGACAAGGACAAACTGCCGCCGCCGGTGCGCGACGGCGACACGATCGTCCAGGTCGTTGCCCAGGGCAACAAGGTGAAGGTGATCAGCGGTCAGGACGGTCACTGGACCGTCCGGGACTCACAGGGGCCGGAGGGGTCGCCGACGGCCGCCGTCCTGCTGCCGGGCCACAAGCTCTACCTGATCGCCGGCACGTCCCTCTGGCAGACCACGCTCAGCTGAGCAGACCCTTCACGTACGCCGCCTGGCCGGAGTGCTGCGCGCAGTCGTCGATGACGCTGACCAGGCGCACGCCGAGCGTGACCGGCGGGGTCCACCGGCGGTCGACGATCCGGTCCAGGCCCTCGTCGGTCACCGTGCGCAGGAATTCAGCGGTCCGCGCGTGCACGGCGTCGTAGTACCCGAGGAGTTGGTCTGCGGAGAGCTTGACCTGCGCGACCTGCTCCGACGTGTGCGCGTAGCCGGTGTCGGCCGCGTCCAGTGGCAGCGCGAGCCGCTCGTACCACCCGTCGGCTGTGTACACCTGCTCGTACCCACCGGCGTCCGCGAGGTGGTCGTCCTGGACCCGGGTCAGGTGCCAGACCAGCCACGCGATGGAGTTGGCGGAGTCACCCGGCCGGGTCGCGAGCGTCTTGTCGTCGAGCCCCTCCACGACGTCGTGCAGGACCTCCTGGATCCGGCTGTGTGCGTCGATCAGCAGTTCACTCGTCTTCATGACAGCCACCGTAGTCTGCCCTGGAGACAGTTCTGAGAAGGGACCAATGGTGGAATATCGCACTCTCGGCGCGAGCGGCGCCGTCGTCTCGACGTACGCGCTCGGCACCATGACGTTCGGCAACGAGACCGACGAGGCCGGCTCGCACGCGCAACTGGACCGGTACGTCGAGGCCGGCGGCAACTTCGTCGACACCGCGGACGTGTACTCGGCCGGCGTCTCCGAGGAGATCGTCGGCCGCTGGCTGGCGAAGAGCTCGGCGCGCGACGACGTCGTCCTCGCGACCAAGGGCCGGTTCCCGACCGGCGACGGCCCGAACGATGTCGGCACCTCCCGCCGGCACCTGCGACGCGCGCTCGACGCGTCGCTGCAACGCCTCGGCGTCGACCACGTCGACCTGTACCAGCTGCACGCGTGGGACCCGGTCACCCCACTCGAGGAGACCCTCAGCTTCCTCGAGGACGCCGTCCGCTCCGGCAAGATCGGGTACGGCGGCCTGTCGAACTTCACCGGATGGCAGCTGCAGAAGGCCTGTGACCTGATCGCGCACCGCGGTTGGTCGCGGCTCGTCACGCTGCAGCCGCAGTACAACCTGCTGGTCCGCGAGATCGAGTGGGAGATCGTCCCGGCCGCGCAGGAGAACGGGCTCGGCCTGCTGCCGTGGTCGCCGCTCGGTGGCGGCTGGCTGACCGGCAAGTACTCGTTCGAGGACGAGCCGACCGGCAGTACGCGGCTCGGCGAGAACCCGGACCGTGGCGTCGAGTCGTGGTACCGGCGCAGTACGAACCAGCGGGTCCAGGACGTCGTCGACGCGGTCCGGGAGATCGCCGAGGCGCGGGGCATCTCGATGGCGCAGGTCGCGCTTGCCTGGCTGGTCGACCGCCCGGCGATCACGTCGGTGATCCTCGGTGCCCGGACGCTCGAGCAACTCGACGACAACCTGGCCGCGGCCGACCTGCACCTGACCGCGGACGAGACCGCGAAGCTCGACGCGGCGAGCGACCCGGGGGCGGCGGACTACCCGTACGGCGGCCCGGGTGTCGCGCAGCGCGGCCGCCCGATCACTGGCGGGCGTTCGTAAGGGGCTAGAGCTCTACGGCGGCGCGGAGGGCGGTGTACGACGCGACCAGGGCGCGTCGTTCGGCCGCGAGCAGCGGGTCGTCGCGGTGGCAGCCGGCCTCGACCCAGCGGTCCGACAGGTTCATCGCGTCGACCCGTTTCTGCGCGGCCGGCTCGAGCGCGTCGCGGCGGGCGCAGAACACGTACGCATACAGGTCGACGAGCGCGGACACCAGTTCCGGTTCGGTGACCTCGGTCGAGTGCTGGTGCGCTCGGTGAACGCGCCACCACTCGACCTCCAGGCGGGCCGCCTCGACCGGCTCGAAGGCCAGCGCGCCGGACAGCAGGACGAGTTCGTAGAAGCGGCGCATGTAGGCGCGCGCGGCGTCCGGCTGGTTGTCGGGATACGGTGACCACACCTGGTTCGCCCGGAGTACACACCAGGCTCCGAGGAGTGTTCGATGTGGCGGCATGCCGAAGCCGGCCGACACCATGCCGACGGCGGCTGTGAGGAACGTGCGCCATTCATGGCGGTAGTACGCGGCCCAGGCATCGGCTTCACGGTTGCCGACGAGCACCGGGTCGAAGGACAGTGGTCCTGATCTGGCGTACATGATCCCTCCCCCCTGCGGAGATCCGATGAAAGATGGTAATCCGATCGCAGACGTGGTGGCGCGGATGCGGCTGCGCCTCGGCGAGCTGCCGCCCGGCCTCGAGCACCGCAGGTACTTCCTCGGGACCTATCTGCGGACCACCGAGGCGGTCGGCCGGGCGATCGACCAGGGCCGGTTCGAGGACCCGGACTGGGTCGAGGTCTGGGACGTGAAGTTCGCCGAGCTGTACCTGCAGGCTCATGACGGGGAGCGGGTGGCGCGGCCGTGGCGGCTGGCGTTCGACGCGCCGGAGAACCTGCCGCCGCTGGTGCACGTGCTGCTCGGGATCAACGCACATGTGAACTACGACCTGCCGCAGGCGTTGCTCGCGGTGATCAGCGACGACGACTTCCTGGACCGGCACCTGATGGACCGTCGCCGGCGTGACCACGAGCGGATCGACGGTGTGCTGTCGGAGCGGGTAGGGGCCGAGGACGACGAACTCGCGGCGACCGGTGCGCGCAGTCTGGTCGATCGCGCCCTGACGCCGTTCAACCGGCTGGCCTCACAACGTTTCCTGCGCGAGGCGCGGCAGAAGGTCTGGCACAACACGACGGAGCTGCAGCAGGCGCGCCTCGACGGAACCTACGAGAAGCGGCTGGCCGAGTTGGAGGTGCTGAGCGCAGCGAAGGTGGCTGACCTGCTGCGGCCCGGGCAAGTACTGCTACGGCTCGCTGTCACCGGTTTCGGCGTCATGCTGCCGCCTGCCTAGCTAGGCAGTACGCCGGACCACACGACGCCGACCGCCAAGCAGGCGAGTGTCACCAGCCCGAACACGCCGACCCACATCAATGCCGGTACGCCGGTCAGACGGCGCAACTGGTCGGCGTCCGACGTACGGCCCTGGCCGCGGCGGCGTGAGTGCTGAAGCTCGATGACGGCTCGCGGTGCGGCGAGCAGCAGGAACCACGTCAGCAGGTGCGCGAACGCGGACTGCACCGACGGCGACCCCCACCACGACACGCCGAAGACCACGGCACCGAACACGAGCACCGACCACAGGCCGTACAGGTTGCGGATCTGCAGCAGCAGGATCACCAATGCGAGCAGCAGTCCCCAGAGCAGCGCAACGGCGTACCCGCGGCTCAGGACGAACGCGGCGGCGAGGCCGAACAGGGCGGGTCCGGGATAACCGGCGAGCAGTACGGCGATCATGCCCGCGCCGGTCGGGCGTCCACGGGACACCGTCACGCCGGACGTGTCCGAGTGCAGGCGGATCCCGGCCAGCTTCCGTCCGACCAACGCGGCGATCAGACCGTGCGCGCCTTCGTGCGCGATCGTCACGACCTGCCGCGTGAACTGCCAGAACGGGCGCCATGCGATCAGCAGCAGTGCGACCACACCGGTCCCGATCACCAACCGCAGGGACGGCTCGGGCTGGACGGACGTGACGCTGTCCCAGAACTCACTCACCCGCCCATCCTTGCAGGCGGGTGGTCAACCCTCAGGGGAACGGGACGTGCACGGTCACCCGTTCCCGGAGTTGCTCGCTGATCAGCCACAGCTCCTTGGTCGCCGGCCAGTAGGACAGGTTCTCGGTGTTCTTCGGTGCTTGCGTCCAGCTCGTCGTCGACTCGCCGCCGATGCCACGGTGCAGACAGCTCGGGTAGTCGACGCCGTCCCCGATGTTCCCGGCGTACTCCGGACACACGCCGGAGATCACGAAGTTGTTGTCGTACGAGACAGCACCCTGCATACCCCACACGGGTGAGTCGAAGGCCTCGACCGCATGGACGACACCGTCGACGCCCGCGCGGGGCAGGCCGGTCGATTCGTCGAGCGGCCACCGCACGATGCGCCCGCCGCCGCGCTCGGTGTGCTCGGCCGCGACGAACGAGCCCGTCCCACCGTGGTCGATCCCGAGCGACGCGAAGCACGGCTTGGTCCCGCTCGTGTTCGCACAGCCGCCGCCGGCGTACCAGTAGGCGCCGATCTGGGGGCGAAAGCGTGCCAAAAGCGCGTGATACTTGCCGTCGGCACCTAGTGTCCTGAGTCGGTTGAGGTGTCGGTGCGCCAGATGTGCCGCAGGTCGAACACGCGCAGTACGGATCCGCTGGTGGCCACCACCAGCAGGTTCCCCGACCAGAACAGCCCGTGGCCGTGGCCGGCGATCGCCTGGAAGTCCCCGTCCGCGGTCGGCTCGACGAGCAGCACATGCCGGTATTTGTTCGTCACCAGGTCGAGGAACGAGACCCGGATCGCCGTGTCGTCGGTGTTGTGCCAGCTCGCGACCGCGACCCGCCGCGCGCCACCGGCCGGCTGCGCGTCGCCGGAGCCACTCACCCCTTGCGGGATCCACACGTTCTCGTCGTCGTCCTCGCCGTCCTGCCAGCAGAACCCCTGGGGATTCAGGGCGGCGTTCAGGTACGTCGGATGGCACAGTGCCCGCCCGGTCCGGTTGGACGCCGCGAGCACTTCGGTGACGCCGACCGGCGCGAGTTGAGGTTTCGTCTCGAGCTGCGCGACCCGTTCGCCGTACGTCGTGAACGTGTCGCCGGAGACCAGTTGGAAGCCGGTCGCGTCGATGCGTGGGAACGCGGCCGCGGCCTGCGCGGACGGCGCGGGAAGAACGCCGATCAGGAGGGCGGCCGTTAACAACAAACGACTGATCCGCATGTCTTCGAGAGTGATTGACGCCTGGGGTGGATGTCCTGGTGGAACGGCGTGGCGGGCCGTTGACATCGTTCGGGGCGCGGACGACCGTGGAGGGATTCGTGGGCCGGGGAGGGTCCGCCGCCGTTGGGGGAGCCATGTCGCAACCACGCACGATGAAGCAGACCACGCAGAAAACCGCAGCGCAGAAAACCGCGGCGAAGAAGCTTGCAGCGAGGAAGAGCGCGGTACGGCGGAGCGCTTCCGCACAGGAGGCGGCGCCGCACCAGCCGTCGGCCGCGGATGCGGTCGCTGCCGTTCCGCTGGCCGACTTCCTCGACTCGGCCGGCACGCTCACACTCGACCAGCGCCGGCTGCTGGTGGACCAGGCGCTGCTGCTGTTGAGCGAGAACTACGTGCACCTGCCGCTGAAGATCGCGATGCACGCCGTCAACCCGCTGCAACGGCTGCGCGTGATGCGCGCCCGGTTGGCGCGCCAGACGCCCGAGACGATGGAGACCGAGTGGCTGTTCCATCGCGAGATGTCGAGCATCTTCCACTCGGTCCGCGACCTGCACACCAACTACCTGCTGCCGGTCCCGTTCGCCGGCATGGTCGCGTACCTGCCGTTCCTGATCGAGAAGTGCTACGACGAGGCCGGCGCCGAGCACTACCTCGTGGCCCGAACGGTCACCGGCTACCAGGCGCCGCAGTTCGGTCCGGGCGCCGAGGTGACGCACTGGAACGGTACGCCGATCGCTCGCGCCGTCGCCCTGAACGGGTCGGTCTTCGCGGGCAGCAACCAGGCAGCGAACCTCGCCCGCGGTCTGGAGTCGCTCACGCTCCGGCCGCTGATCATCCAGTCGCCGCCTGACGAGGACTGGGTGACGCTGACGTACGTCGGCCTCGACGGCTCGAACCAGGAACTCCGCGAGCAGTGGAAAGTCACCGCCAACCTGCCACCGATGACGGACCTGGACGCGGTCAGCGTGGCCTCGGCGTCGATGGGTCTCGACCTGGACTCCGACGAGAAGTCCCGCGCGAAGAAGGCGCTGTACGTCCGTGACGTCGTCGAACTCGAAGGCGGCCGCAGCTCGGTCGAACTCGCCGCACCGGCCGCGGTCGCCGGCGCCGACCTGCCGACCACGATGCCCGGTGTGTTCCGGGCTCGCGAGGTCGCGACGCCGTCCGGGACCTTCGGGCATCTGCGGATCTTCACGTTCAGCGTGCAGGACCCGGTCGCGTTCCGGGACGAGTTCGTCCGGCTGACCACGGCGCTGCCGCAGAACGGCCTGATCGTCGACGTCCGCGACAACGGCGGCGGGCACATCTACGCCAGCGAGTTCACCCTCCAGACAATGACGCCGCGGCGGATCGCGCCGGAGCCGGTGCAGTTCATCAGTACGCCGCTCAACCTGCGGATCTGCCGGCGGCACAAGGACAACCCGTCCGGGATCGACCTCGGCCCGTGGTTCGACTCGCTGGATCTCGCGATCGAGACCGGCGCGCAGTACTCCGCCGCGAAGCCGATCACACCCGAGGACGGCGCGAACGACCTCGGCCAGACCTATCACGGGCCGGTGGTGCTGATCACCGACGCCCGCGTCTACTCGGCCACGGACATCTTCTGCGCCGGCTTCGCCGACCACGAGATCGGAACCATCCTCGGCGTCGACGACAACACCGGCGCGGGCGGCGCGAACGTCTGGACGCACGGTCTGCTCGCGCAGTTGCTCAACGAACCACCGCCACCCGACGAGACCTCGCCGTACGTCGCGTTGCCGAACGGCGCGAATCTCCGGGTCGCGATCCGGCGTACGCTGCGGGTCGGCAAGCTGGCCGGGACGCCGGTCGAGGATCTCGGCGTCAAACCGCAGGAGACCCATCGGATGACCAGGGCCGACCTGCTCGAGGGCAACGTCGACCTGCTGAACAAGGCGGGCGCGCTGCTCGCGGCGATGCCGGTCCGCCGGCTGGACCTGAAAACGTCGCTCGACGGGACGACGCTCACCGTCGCGATCGATGTCCAGGGCATCAATCGGGTCGACGTCTACCTCGACGACCGCCCGATCAGCTCCGAGGACCTCACCACCACGCTCAGCATCGACATCCTCGACGTGACCCCGGGCCAACTGCTGCGCGCGGACGGCTACCAGTCGGGCGTCCTGGTCGCCTCGCGACGGCAGTCGGTCTAGGAAGCGGACCGCCACCACTCACCAACCGCACCTGGCGCCGGACCGCTGAGCGTGACGGTGCCGCGCCCAGGGTGGTTGGTGAGTGGTGCAGGTCCGCTAGTTTCGAGGTATGCAGAGTCTCCACCTGACCGTCGAGGAGCAGGCGATGCTCAGAGGTCGGGACGGGGACGGCGTGGCGCTCGCGATGCGGGTGATCGTCGGTCAGGCGCGGATCTCGGAGGCGCCGCGGCTGGTCGAGATCACGTCGGCCCATGTCGATTCCTGCCTGTATCACGGTCAGGTCAGCCTGGATTTCGCGCAGCGCCTGGTCGAGTCGGGCGCGACGGTGCGCGTCCCGACCACCTTGAACGTCGGCTCGATGGACCTCATCCATCCTGGGCTCGTCCGCGATCAGGAGCTCGCCGCGGCGGGGCGCGAACTGATGGCGGCCTACGTCGCGCTCGGCGGTACGCCGACCTTCACCTGCGCGCCGTACCAGTTGCCGCAGCGGCCCACGTTCGGCGAACACATCGCCTGGGCGGAATCCAACGCGATCGTCTTCGCGAACTCGGTGCTCGGCGCGCGCACGGATCGGTACGGCGACTTTCTCGACGTCTGTGCGGCGATCACCGGACGAGCGCCGTACGCCGGACTGCAGACCCCCGAGGCTCGCCGCGGGACCGTGGTCTTCGACTGCCGCCCACTGGGCGACTTCCTGCGGGACGAACTCGCGTATCCGCTGCTCGGTCATCACATCGGGTCGGTGGTCGGCGCCGAGATCCCCGTATTGGTGGGGATCCCCAACGATGTCGGCGAGGACGCATTGAAGGCTCTCGGTGCGGCTGCGGCGTCGGCCGGCGGAGTTGCGCTCTTCCACGTGGTCGGGGTGACACCGGAGGCGCCCGCCACTGTCGACGAGCTGCCGGTCGGCGTCGTCGCCGTCGACACGCTGCAGCGTGTACGACGAGAGCTGTCGGCGGCCGGGTCCGAGCTCGATGCGGTGAGTGTCGGTACGCCGCATGCGTCGTACGACGAGTGCGTTCGCCTGGCCGAGTTGGTGGTGGGGCCGCCGTTCAAGGTGCCGTTCTACTTGTCGACATCTCGCCTGACGCGGGACCGGCTGGTTGCGGACGGCGTACTGCAGTTGCTGGAGAGCGCCGGCGTGACCGTCGTCGTCGACACCTGCACCTATGTCACGGCGATTCTGTCGCCCGACTGGAAACACGTGATGACGAATTCGGCCAAGTGGGCGCACTACGCTCCCGGAAACCTCAACGTGTCCGCGGTGCTCGGATCGCTTATCGAGTGCGTCGCGTCTGCTCGCGCCGGTCGCGTGGTGCTCGCATGATCGTCGGCCGCACGCTGCACCCCGGGACCGCGACCGGTGAACCCATTCGGCTCACCGCCCCGCTGTCGTTCTGGGGCGGGACCGACAGCCAGGGCCGGATCGTGGACGCCCATCATCCGCAGTGCGGTGCCATCCTCACCGGACGCGTTCTGCTGATGGAGTCCGGTCGCGGTTCGAGCTCCGCGTCCAGCGTCCTGGCCGAACAGATCCGCGCCAACACAGCACCTGCCGCGATCATCCTCAGCCGCCCGGATTCGATCATCCCGCTCGGCGCCCTGATCGCCGCCGAACTCTACGACCTGCACCTTCCGGTCGCGGTCGCGTCGTACGACGAGATTCCCGACGGCGCGCAGGTACACATCGCCGCCGACGCAATGCAGGCAACCATCACCTGGTGACTGCGGAGACAGGGGAACCGCCTGAGTACGGCGGTCGCCGCGAAGCGGACCGCGCAAGCCGTGAGGGCCAGAGCGAGGTTCCCACGGTGTGAGTTGGTTCATATTCTTCGCAACTATCAGCAGATTGCGATAATTTGAAATAGTGCCAAGGATCACATCGGAAAACGAATGACCGTTCTTGATCTGCGGGCGATCCCGGGCGCAGGGTGGATTTTCAGAGAACGAGCGTTCGGTTTGAGCTGGGGGTCGGCATGGCGCAGGTGACTCTGGACCGGGTGGGGCAACTGCCTGAGCTTGGGCAGCAGCACAGTGGGCACGGCGGCTTGTGGCGGATCGTCCGGGAGATCGCGCTGCTCGCACTGCTCTTCGGCGTCTACAACCTGGGCCGGTTTCTCTCGGCCGAGCATTCGGGCGCGGCTTTCAAACACGCGCACGAGCTGATCCGGTGGGAGGCCTGGCTCGGGTTGCCGAGCGAGGCGACGCTCCAGCACCACGCGTTGCAGGTCGACGGACTTGCCCGGGTCGCGAACGTGTTCTACGCGAGCGTGCACTTCCCGCTGACCGCGGCGGTCCTGCTGTGGCTGATGATCCGCCGCCCGGCCGCGTACGGGAAGGCGCGCTGGGCGCTGGCGTCGCTGACCGGGCTGGCGTTGATCGGGCACATGTTCTTCCCGCTCGCCCCGCCGCGGATGATGCCGGGCTGGGTCGACACCGGGGTGCTGCTCGGCCAGTCGGTCTACGGACCGAGCACGCACTCCGGTGTCGCGAATCAGTTCGCCGCGATGCCGAGCCTGCACGTCGGCTGGTCGCTGCTGGTCGCGGTCTTCCTGATCCGGGCGACGAGCTCACGGTGGCGGTGGCTGTGGATCGCACACCCGGTGCTCACCTTCACGGTCGTCGTGGTCACTGCCAACCACTACTGGCTGGACGGGTTGGTGGCGATCGCGCTCGCCGTACCGTTGCTCCTGATCTTCGACAGTTCGTCGTCGGCCCGGACCAGGAAGGGCGCGCGGTCCACGACCAGTCGCGCGGCGGCCGCGCCGATGTCGAACCAGAGCCCGATCAACTCGAGCCGGCCTTGATCCTCGGCCTTGCGGACACAGTCGAAACTCCGCAGGTTCTCCAGCTGTACGGCGACATTCGCGACCGACAGCTTGTCCGCGGGGGACAGCTTCACGCCGCTCGCGGGGTCGACGATGTCCGGCAGGGTGAAGGCCCGTCGTACCGATGGTTCGAGGTGCCGGAGCCAGCTCCGCAGGCCCGAGCCCTCGGGGACGTCGGCGGCCAGCGCGGCCGCGGCGGCGCCGCACGCGGAGTGTCCGCAGACCACGATCGACTTCACCCCGAGGACGTCGACGGCGTACTCGATCGCGGCGTCGACGGAGCTGCTGTTCGATCCCTTGGCCGGCACCAGGTTGCCGATGTTCCGGACGCAGAACTGGTCGCCCGGACCGCTGGTGGTGATCATCGTCGGGACGATCCGCGAGTCCGCGCAGGTGATGAACAGATGCTCCGGTCGCTGTCCTTCGGCCGCGAGTTTCGCCAGCAGCGGCCGGATCTGGTCGGCCGTCGCCTCGAACTCGCGGACGCCGTCCAGCATCGAGACCTGCTGGCCCGATCCCGGCCGGTGCACCTCGACCGAGCCGCCGCGCGCGATGTGCCCGCGCTGCCAGTCCTCGATCGCTTCGTGGGCCGCATGGTCGAGGTGATCAACGGTGAGGACGACACGGACATGCGCACCGGTGGGGATCGATCGCAGCGTGCGCACGAGCGACGCGACGCCGAGGAACACGAGCGCTCCGCGGATCCGCACCGTCCAGACGCCGTTCGACTCGGTCGCCGTCACCGTGGCTCGCGCGAGCCGGTAGAGCAGCCGGACGAGCGCCAGTACGAGACCGAGCAGCACGCCTTCGGCCAGTCCCAGGGCGGCGACGCCGACCGCGGTCACGACGTAGACGAGGAGCTCGTCGTGCCGGCGGAGCGTGCGGATGTGGGCGAGCTGCACGAGGCGCAGACCGGTGACCAGCAGTACGCCGGCCAGCGCGGCCATCGGGATGAGTTCGAGCATCGATCCGGCGGCGAGTACGAACGCCGCGATCCACAGGCCGTGCATGATCGAGGAGGCCCGGGTCCGCGCGCCGGCCGCGACGTTGGTCGACGAGCGGACGATGACGCCGGTGACCGGCATCCCGCCGAGCGCGCCGGAGACGGCGTTCGCGGCCCCCTGGCCGATCAGCTCGCGGTCGAGGTTGCTGCGGCTGCCACGATGAAGCTTGTCGACGGCAACGGCCGACAGCAGTGACTCGACGCTGGCGACGAGCGCCACGGTGAGCACCGCGGTGATGATCTCGACCGGCGTGCCCTCGGGCATCGCCGGCATGATCAGGCTCTGCAACGGGTTGTCCGGCAGGTCGACCCGCGTCACGTCGGGCATCGCGACCGCCGCCAGTGCGGTCACCGCGACCACGGCGACCAGTGGTGCCGGAACCGCTTTGACCTTGGGGATCCGCGGCCAGGCGAGCACGATCGCGACGGTCAGTACGCCGACCACGACCGAGTGCCCGTGGTGAGCGATCAGTTGCGCGGGGAGCGCGGCGATGTTCGCGATCAGCGAGCTCTGGGCCTTGCCGCCGAGCACGACGTGCAGTTGCTGGACGGCGATCGTGACGCCGATCCCGGCGAGCATGCCGTGGACGACGGCCGGTGACAGCGAGAGCGCCAGCCGTCCGATGCGGGTGACGCCGAGCAGGATCTGCAGCAGGCCGGCGGCGCAGGTGATGGCAGCGGTCGCGGCCCAGCCGAACTGGCTGACCAGTCCGGCGACGACGACCGTCAGGCCGGCCGCCGGGCCGCTGACCTGGAGTGGGGAGCCGCCGAGCGCGCCGGCGACGACACCGCCGACGACAGCGGCCACCAGGCCGGCGATCAGCGGGGCGCCGGACGCGGCGGCGATCCCCAGCGACAGCGGTATCGCGATGAGGAACACCACCAGCGAGGCCGGCAGGTCGTGATGGAGTATTACCTTCCAGGAAGAGCGTTCACTGGAAGCAGGTGGGGAATGGGTGGTCGGCACGGGAAAGTCCTCCGGCGTCGGTGCTCAGGGAATGGTCGGGTCTGGTGCTCCAGCACCTACTGCGCGTCGCTCGGCACGGCATCTCGCTGCACGTGAGCAAAGGCCACGATGCTCCGCATCGAGTCCTTCACTCCCGCGCACCGAGCTACCGCACCGAGCACCTGCTCGCTACGGCGCTGGAGCACCAGACCCGACCTGCAGCTCGGGCATCAGGCGTCGAAACAAAGAGTGTCGATCTGGTTACCCATCGTACTGATCCGTTCAAGGCCGGAACAGCGACAATTCCAAGTCGTTGCCAAAGACATCGACGTCGAGGAGAAGTGAGTGGACCTGCAACTCTCGGGCAAGACGGCCGTGGTGACCGGTGCCAGTAAGGGCATCGGCCTCGCGTGTGTGGCGGCGCTCGCGCGCGAAGGCGCGGCGGTGACCGGGATCTCCCGCGACGCCGCCAACCTTGCGAAAGCGCAGGAGCAACTGGCGGACGTGACGTTCGGGGTCGAGGCGGTCGACCTGACCGACGCCGAGGCCACCAGGGCCGCCTTCGAGCGGATCGGCGTACCGGACATCCTGATCAACTGCGCCGGGGCGGCGCGGCGGACGCCGGTCGACGAGCTGGACAGTACGGCGCTGCATGCGGCGATGGAGGCGAAGTACTTCACGTACATGCACGCCACCGAGGCCGTCATTCGCGGGATGGCGGAGCGCGGGAGCGGCGCGATCGTGAACGTCGTGGGTCAGGGCGGTCGCGCCGCGAATCCGTTGCACATCGGCGGCGGCGCGGCGAACGCGGCGTTGATGCTGGCGTCGGTCGGGTACGCGAAGGCGTACGCGGGGCAGGGCGTCCGGGTGAACGTGATCAACCCCGGCACGACCCGGACGACGCGCGTGGACGAAGGCCTCGAGGCCGCGGTCCGGGCGACCGGCCGGCCGAAGGACGACCTCCTCGCGGAGATGGTCCGCGACATCCCGATGGGGCGCGTCGGCGAACCCGAGGAGGTCGCGAACGTCGCGGTGTTCCTCGCGTCCCCACTGGCCAGCTACGTCACCGCGTCGATCATCACCATGGACGGCGCCACCACCGCCGGCATCTGATGCTTCATCGAGTGTTCACGGTTCCATCGGTTGGTCGCTGACCTGGGTTCGAGAACGGGGTGACCGGCCGCTCCTGTGGTACGCCGTCCACGGTGATGTCGACGTTCTCGTTGAAGAACGCGATGTGGTTGGCGATCGGTAACAGGTTCGCGGTCGGGAAGTCGTACGACCAGGCGACGTCGGGCACCGACGGGACCGACCAGTAGCCCGAGGTCCGGCCCTTGTACGGGCATGCGGTGACGGTTTCGGTCGGGGTCAGGTGTTCGAGGTGGACGGCCGTGCGCGGGAAGTAATAGCGCGGCGGCAACCCGGTCTCGAAGACGATGACGACGGACGACGAGTCCGCCAGCAGTACGCCGTCCGCGGACACCTGGTGGCGCCGCGTCGACTTGATCGCGTCGACCCGCGAGTACGGGTTGCGGGGATGGACGAAGACTTCCTCGTCTTCCTCGAACCAGCTGTCCAGCGCATCCCATTGGAACCGGACCCGGTCCTTTGCGACACCGTCGTCGTACACCCAGGCCTTGCCTGAACCGGCCGTGTGGACGCGGGCGACACCGTGCTCGAAGGTCCGGGTCTCGCCGGTGTCGGTCAGTACCCCTTCGGCGACGTCCGCGAGCGGGACGTAGTACTGCGGGTACGGCGGGAACTCCCAGAGGTAGATCGCGTTGTGGGTGTCCAGGACGACGCGATCGTCGAGCAACGCGCGGATCCGGCGCGGGACCGGTGCGGTCCCACCGGGCGGGATCAGTGGTTCGGGGTAGGCGCTCATACGTCCAGTAAAACGCGGGGCCGGCCCTGGTGGAGCCGGCCCCGCGGTCCAGCGGCGCAGTTACACGCTGATCCAGTCGATGTCGGCGATGTAGCCGTTCGGGTTGCTGATCTTGAGCGAGTTCGAGCCCGCCGCCAGCGTCACCGGGAGGTAGGTGACCTGCGGCGTACCCCAGTCGTTGTCGCCGAGGCCGTGGTAGTTCACCCAGTAGCTGTCGGCGCCATTGACCGTCAGCATGCTCTGCCGGCTGGTGTCGCCGTCGGTGTACGCGATCTTCACCAGGTACGTCCCGGTCGCCGGTACCGTGATGTCGTTCAGCGTCACCGTCGACCCGTACCCGATGTTGCCGATCTTCGCGCCACCCGAGCACAGCTTGCAGTCCGAGACGCTCGCGTCGCCGGTCCGGGTACTCGTCGGCGCTTCCGCCTCGTACCGCACCGGTCCGCCCGCCGCCGCGGTGTACATCGTCACGGCGGCGCTCGCCTCCGACGTACGACCGCCCTTCACGCCCTTCACCGTGACCGTGTACTGCGTCTGCGCCGTCAGCCCACGCACCACGGTGCTCGGCTTCGTGCTCGTCGCCACCTGCTTGCCATTGGCAAACACCTGGTACGACGTGGCGCCGGCGCTCGGCCGCCAGTCCAGGGACACCGTCGTATCGCTGACGTCGGTCGCGGTCACGTCCGCCGGAATGCTCACCGGAACGTTGCCCGGCGTGATCTTGTACAGCTTCGACCCGTGCGCGGGCAGCTCGGCGCTCACCGAACCGCTGACGTCACGCATGTTCCGGTTCGCCCAGATGTCGCGGACGGTCGCCGTGCCACCGATCCCGAGCTGGTCGAAGTTGCCGGTCACCGTGGCGGGGGAGTCGGCGAGGTTGAACAGCGCGACCGTGGTGCTGCCGTCGGCGTTCTGCGCGTACCAGACCTGCTGCAGCTGGTCCTGGTTCAGCGGACGGGCCGGGTTGCCGGACTGGTTGATGGCGATGACCTCGCGGTTCGTCAGCAGCTTCAGACCGTACGCGTCGAGCTTGGTCAGGTCGTCACCGGCGAACAGCGGTGCCGAGTTGATCGCCCAGAACGTCATGTAGCTCTGGCGTTCCGCGTCGGTCAGGCCGTCCATCGCGCCGACGCCGACGTTCAGCGCGTCGAGGTTGTTCCAGTGGCCGGGGCCGGCGTCGTCGATCCACTGCGGCAGGTCCCACCAGCGGGCCTTCACCGAGCTGTCCCACTTGACGATCGTGTCGCAGTAGCACTCGACGTCGGTATCGATCCGCCAGCCGTTCGAGTTCGCCTTCCACACGTCGGCGTACCGATGGCTGAGCGACCAGGACAGCGTGTACATCATCGGGCGGCCGGCGTTCTGGACCGCGCGCCACCACGCCTCGATGTCCTCGGTGTTGTTGTGGTTCGGATCGTCCGGCGCGCCCTTCCAGGAGCCGGGGCCGACGCCGTCCATCTTGATGAAGTCCACGCCCCAGGACGCGAACAGCTTGGCGATCGAGTCGGCGTACTTCTGCGCGCACGGGCTCGCGTAGTCGATCTTGTACGCCGCGTCCCAGCCGTTGGTCTTGCGCAGGTCGGGATACACGATGTCGCGGGTGAAGCAGCCGGGCGCGTCGTAGATCGGGGTGTTGCCGTCGCGGTACACGTCCGTGCCGAGTCCGACGACGGTGTAGATGCCGAACTTCAGGCCGAGCTTGTGGATGTCGTCGCCGACAGCCTTCATGCCGCGCGGGAACCGCTTCAGGTTGGCGACCGGGCGACCGTACTCGTCGCCGCCGTCCTGCCAGCCGGCGTCGACGTTGATGTACTCATAGCCGTACGGCTTGAGCTTGGTGGCCAGGGCGTTCGCCTGAGTGAGGATGTTCTTCTCGCTGATGAAACTGCCCGGGCCGTCAGGGTTCACGCCTGGGTAGTTGGTGGACTGCAGGCTCCAGCTGCTCCAGCCCATGTAGGGCTTGGCGGCGATCTGTCGAGGGGCGGTGGGAGTCGGGGCGGCGCTCTGGACCGCGGACGCCGGGGCGGTGCCTGTCGTGGCGACGGCTGCGGTCGACACCAGGGCGACGGCAGCCAGCACGAACGTGGTGCGGTGTCTCAAGGACATGTGATGGTCCTCCGGGGGAGGAGTGAGCGGACCTCGCCGAGCCTAGGTGCGTTTAATTTACACAGTCAAGTATTCGGGTGTCGTGACTTCCCGTGACACGACTGCCATGGAACCTTGATCAACTTCGGTCCGCCGCCGGGTCGTCGTACCAGCAACAGGCCGGTCTCGTGAGGAAACCGGCCGGGTGCAGGAGGGGGTTTCATCATCGTGAAGGCACAGAAACTCGGCCGGACGGCGGTCGCCGTGGCCGGGGCGGCGGGCCTGGTCGCACTCGCGGCCGCGGGCGCATCGGCGGCCACCGGTGGACAGTCGGGTACGACGGCCGCGCGGCCACCGCTGAAGTTGGTTGCCGGAAGCATCGACGTGACGTTGACCGATGTCGAGGACTACGGCGTCGACCTCGATCTCGGGACCCATGTGGTGGCGGGTAACGCACCGATCGAGGTGCGCGCGACGCGGGCGTCGTACGCGTCGCCGGTGGTCGCGACGCAGTACGTGCGCGGCAAGCCGGTGCGGCAGCTGCCGAAGGGGATGGTCACGGACTTCTCCGGGCTCGGGAAGTTCCTGCACCTCACGCTCACCAACGCGGCGGGCAAGAAGGTGCTGGACAAGGACCAGACGGTCTGCCTGAACGGCGACGGGTCCCGGACCCGTCCGGATGCGCCGGCGACCTCGCCGTACCCGGACGGCTGTACGGCGAACCCGTTCACGCAAGGGGCGGTGTGGGGACTGCAGACCGGCTGGTCGGCGCAGACGTTCAACGACGGAGCTCCGGCGAAGCTCGCGGTCGGCAAGTACAAGGCCACGGTGACGGTGAACAAGGCGTATCGGGATTTCTTCGAGATCCCTGCGAAGGACGCCGCGGTCACCCTGAATGTCACGGTGCAGAAGGGCGACACCTGTGTCCGAGGCTGCATTGGTGCCAAGCGCGCGGTGAGTGCAGCGACACCGAAGCCGAATGCAGCCCGGCCGACCGGTACGGCGAGCGTGCCGAACGGGCCGAAGCCGGACCTGCGGCCGGTGCCCGCGTGGGGGATCGAAGTCGCGCCGGGTGACGCCGGTACTCCGGATGCGAACAAGGACTTCCTGCAGTTCTCCGCGACCGTCTGGAACGCGGGCCCGTCGCCGCTCGTGCTCGACGGATTCCGTCGCCAGGGCAAAGACTTGATGGACGCGTACCAGTACTTCTACGACGCGCGCGGCAAGCAGGTCGGGTATCAGAACACGGGCACGCTGGAGTGGGACGGCAGAGAGGGCCACAACCACTGGCACTTCACCGACTTCGCCCGCTACAGCCTGCTGAACGCGAAGCAGACGGAGGTGGTCCGCAGCCAGAAGGAGGCGTTCTGCCTGGCCGCGACGGACTCGATCGACTACACGGTCAAGAACGCGAACTGGCACCCGGACAACACCGACCTGCACACCGCGTGCGGTGACCACAGTTCGCTGTCGGTCCGCGAGGTGCTGGACGTCGGCTCCGGCGACACCTACGTGCAGACGCTGCCGGGCCAGTCATTCGACATCACCAACCTGGCCAACGGCACGTACTACGTCCAGGTGACCGCCAACCCCGAGCACCGGCTGTACGAGTCGAGCACGAAGAACAACGTCGCACTCCGGCAGGTCGTCCTCGGCGGCACCAAGCACCACCGCACCGTCAAGGTGCTCCCGGTCGGCGTCATCACCGCTCCCTGATGACGCCCCGCCGGCCGGCTGAACCAGGGCCATCGGCAGCCCGCGCCCCCGGCCCTGATCCAGCCGGGGGCGCGCGCACTCTCAGCCTGTTCCAAGCTCCGTGCTCCTAACCTTCGAAAGGGCGAGAGGAGGGGCTGTGCGCGCAGGGATCCTTGCTGTCATGGTCTCGTTGTCGACGATTCTGATCTCCGGGTGCCAGGCGACCCCGAGGCACCCCGCCGCCGCGGCGGCCGGCACCGTCCCAGGTCCGCTGGAGACCATCAGGTCCGGCTCGACCAGCTGGATCATCAGAACGAGCCAGATGGCCGGTCCCGCAGACCTGGCCGGCTACACCGATCACACCAGCGTCCGCAGCGGTGAGCCTTTCCGGCTCTTCGTCTCCTCGTCCGACGGCAACTTCACAGTCCGCTCTTACCGGCTCGGCTGGTACGGCGGAACGGGTGCCCACCTCGTCTGGACGTCACCCGCCGTACGAGGCATGCGGCAGGCGGCGCCGACGTTGACGAGGCTCCGAATGGTGACGACGAACTGGCGGCCGTCGCTCACGGTCCGGACCACCGGCTGGCTGCCCGGTGCGTACCTGTTGCTGTTGCGCGCGGCCAACGGCAAGGAGAAGTACGTGCCGATGGTGGTGCGGTCGGACTCCGCCCGGGACGCGGTGCTGATCGTCGACGCGGTCAACACCGAGGAGGCGTACAACGCATGGGGCGGTTACTCGCTCTACCACGGTCCGCGCGAGCTGGCCGCGCGCCGTTCGCTCGAGGTGACCTTCGACCGGCCTTACGACGACGGCGGCGCGCGCGGATTGATGGACTACGCGATGCCGGTGATCCGGGAGGCGGAGCAGAGCGGCGTACGACTGGCTTATGCGACGAGTGCGGATCTCGACGCGGATCCGGGGTTGCTGGCCGGCGCGCGCGGGATCGTGTTCGGCGGGCACGACGAGTACTGGACGCCCGGTCTGCGCGACGCGGTGACGAAGGCGCGGGACGCGGGGACCAACCTCGCGTTCCTCGGCGCGAACTCGGTGTTCTGGCGGGTCCGGTACGCGGCCGGCCGGCTCGGTCCGCGGCGGGTGCTGATCGGGTACAAGGACGCGCGTCTGGATCCGGTGAAGAACCGGTCGGACACGACAGTGCGGTGGCGGAGCAACCCGTTCCCGGAGCCCGAGAACAGCCTGACCGGGATGCTGTACGAATGCTTTCCGGCGGTCGGCGCGTTCACGATCCGGGACCCCGGGTTCTTCCTGTTCGCGGGCACCGGGGTTCGCGCGGGGACGTCGTACCCCGGGCTGATCGGGGACGAGGCGGACCGGGCCTATCCGATCGCGGGGACTCCGGCGAACCTGCAGGTGGTGGCGCATTCGCCGACGACGTGTGGGCCGGCTCACCACACGTTCTCGGATGCGTCGTACTACACGGCGGCCTCGGGGGCGGGCGTGTTCACCACCGGCTCGATCGAGTGGGTGCGGGCGCTGGCGGGACCTGACCCGAGGGCGGGGGTGGGTCCGGCGGCGGTGGCGTTCGCGCGGAAGGTGACGATCAACGTGTTCCGGGCGCTGGCGGGCGGCCCATTGGGGCGGACGCATCCCGCGCACGGCGACCTGTCGACCTTGCATGCGTCACCATCTACGGTGAGTGGGACAGGGGGGCCGGTGGGGAGTACGTCGAGCCACCTGCCGGTGAATGGGAGGGCCTGACTGTATGCGCCGATGGTTCGTGGTGGGTGTTGTCCTGCTGTTGACGGCAACGGGGTGCCGCTCGGGAACACCAGGTTCGGACCCGTCACCAACCACCGATCGGCCGTCCACCGGTCAGCCATCGTCCGGCCAGCCGTCGACTGGTGAGCCATCCACCGGTAAGCCGTCGACCGCCGCGCTAGTGGCCGAGAACGCGAAGCCGGGGACGACCGCCTGGCGGATCGCGGTGAACCGGATCGCCGGGCCGATGGAGCTCGCCGGGTACGCCGATCACGTCAGCGTCCGCGGCGGACAACCGTTCCGCCTGTTCGTCACCTCGACCGCGGGCGCCTTCACGGTGCGGGCCTTCCGCGTCGGCTGGTACGGCGGCACGGGCGCCCGACTCGTGTGGACGTCGTCAACGATCTCGGGTCGCGCCCAAACCGCGCCGACCGTGCGGCCGGCGGACCGGATGGTCAGCACGAGCTGGCAACCATCCCTCACCGTGCCGACGACAGGCTGGCCGCCCGGTGCGTACCTGCTGCTCCTCACGGCAGCCAACGGTAAGCAGAAGTACGTCCCGATCACCGTCCGCTCGGAGTCGACCCGCGGCGCCGTCGCGATCGTGAACGCGGTGAACACGTACCAGGCCTACAACCAATGGGGCGGCTACTCGCTCTACAACGGTCCCGACAAGTCGTTCGCGAGTCGTGCCCACCGCGTCACGTTCGACCGGCCGTACGACGGTAACGGCGCGCGCACGTTGGTGCAGTCGGAGATGCCGCTGATCCAGTTGGCCGAGCGGAGCGGCGTACCGCTGGCTTATCTGACGAGTGTGGATCTCGCCACCGCGCCGGGCGCGTTGGCCGGGGCACGTGGCGTGGTGTCGCTGGGGCATGACGAGTACTGGACTGTTGCCATGCGCAATGCGGTGACGAAGGCGCGGGACGCAGGGACGAACGTCGCGTTTCTCGGCGCGAACGCGGTCTACTGGCGGGTCCGGTACGAGAACAGTCCGCTCGGGGCGGATCGGGTGGTGGTCGGGTACAAGGACGCGACCGCGGACCCGGTGAAGAACCGGCCGGACACGACCGCGAAGTGGCGCAGCAAGCCGGATCCGCGCCCCGAGAACTCGTTGACCGGGATGCTGTACGAATGCTTCCCGGCGGTCGGTGCGTTCACGGTGCACGACCGGGGCTTCTTCTTGTTCAGCGGCACGCGAGGTACGTCGTTCCCGGGGCTGGTCTCGACCGAGGTCGACCGGGCGTACCCGATCCCGGGGACGCCCGCGAACCTCCAGGCGGTGGCGCACTCGGCGGTGAGCTGCGGACCGGGAGTGCACACGTTCTCGGACGCGACGTATTACACCGTCGCGTCCGGAGCCGGGGTCTTCGACACCGGATCGATGGAGTGGGTCCCGGCCCTGCGTGCGCCGAACTCGAAACTCTCACTCACCGCGGCGGGCGTGGCGTTCGCGCGGACCGTGACGACGAACCTGATCCGCGCGATGGCCGCCGGCCCGATGGGTCGCACCTACCCGGCCCGCGGAAACCTCGCCACCCTCGGCGCCTCACCTTCCACGTCGACAGGGTCGGGCGGCCAGGTCGGATGAGCCTTCCAACGCGGTCCGGCCTGGCGCCAACGCCACCTTGTGCACCCAGCGCGCATTCGCGGCCGTCCGGAGTACGCGCTCGGTGCACAAAGTGGCCCGGGGCAGGGGCGAGGTGGAAGGCAGCCGCTCGGCCCTGCCCCGGGAACTCAGTGGTGTTGCGGGCGGCGGCGGGAGCGCACGCGCCCGACGTGTGAGTCCATTCGTGCGTGCTGCCGGCGCCCGAGGGCGAACGGGCGGGACGTGCGGTTCCACAGCGGAGTGCTCTGCGGTGCCGCCAGCTGGATCTCGGTCTGCTGCAGGTTGAGCCGCAGCGGGACCTGGTGCCACGGGGAGCGGGTCCGGACAAGGACCAGCCGGAACTTCCCGTCCCGCCGCAGCCGCAGACCGATCGCGATCGTCGCGATCGCCGGCACCAGCCCGGCAAGGGCCAGCGCCGAGCGCGCCCCGAAGTGCTGTGCGAGGTACCCGACCGTCGGCCCGCCGATCGCGCCGCCCCCGATGAAGACCAGGTTGTAGATCCCGGAGACCCGGCCGCGCAGGCCGTCCGGAGTGGTCAGCTGGACCATCGACTGGGCCGCGGTCAGGAACATCAGCGTCGCCATCCCCATCGACGCCAGCACCGGGATGAACGTCCACAGCGACGGCTGGATCGCGGCGAGCACCTCGGTGACGGTCAGCAGGCAGGCGATGCCGATCAGGTTCCGCAGCCGGGTCGGCCGGACCCGCCGGGCCGAGAGCAGCGCCCCGGCGAGCGCGCCGGCCGCGACGACCGAGTTCAGGACGCCGTACCCCGACGCGCCGGTGTGGAAGACCCGGTCGGCGAACGCGGTCAGCGACACCGGCAGGCTGATCGTGAACATGCCGTAGATCCCGACCAGCGCGATCGCCCAGCGGACGGCCGGCTCGTGGAACGCGTACCGCACGCCGTCGCGCAGCCCGTCCCGGATCCGCAGCCCGGCGCTCGCCGTCCGCGCCGCGTGCAGCCCGGGCATCTCGCTCTCGCGCATCCGCAGCAGCGCGCTGATCGAGGCGAAGAAGGTCAGGCCGTTGAGCGCGAACGACCAGCCGGCGCCGATCGTGCCGAGCAGTACGCCGCCGAGCGCGGGCCCGATCAGGCTGCCGAGCTGGAACGTCGACGACACCATGCTGATCGCGTTCCGGACCGTGTCGCGGGGGACCAGCTCGGTGACGAACGACTGCCGGGTCGGGTTGTCGACGGCCGTGGCGAGGCCGAGGACGAACGCCATCGTGTAGACGTGCCAGACCTGCACCTGACCGGTGAAGGCGGTCAGCGCGAGGATGCCGGCGCAGGTGCCCATCGTGATCTGGGTGACGAGCAGGATCTTCCGCTTCGGGAAGCGGTCCGCGATCACGCCGCCGAACAGGCCGAGCACGAGGGTGGGGAGGAACTGCAGCGCGGTCGTGATGCCGACCGCGGTGGCGCTGCCGGTGAGCGTGAGCACCAGCCAGTCCTGGGCGATGCGCTGGATCCAGCCGCCGGTCGAACTGACCAGCAGACCGCTGACCAGGAGGCGGAAGTTACGGACCCGCAGCGCGCTGAAGGTGTCCTTGAAACCGGGGCGGCGCGCCTGCGTTTCCCGGAGTTTCGTCGAGTCGGTGGTGCGGTGGAGGTGGAAGTCGGTGGACGGGACAGTACCGGTGGCCCGGGTGGTCAAGAGCGATCCCTACGCGATTGGACTGGTCAGGGGAGGACCCCTCCATCCTCAGGGGTGGACGCTGGATTCCCCCAACGAATTACTCCTATTAGTCTTATTGCGTGACGTAATGGGAGGTGCATCGATGTACGACCCGGACCAGCTCCGGACGTTCCTCGCGGTCGCGCAGTCGCTCAGCTTCACCCAGGCAGCCGAGCGGCTGGGCATCCGGCAGCCGACGGTGAGTCAACATGTCCGCAAACTCGAGACGGCGGTCGGGCGACCGCTGTTCGTCCGTGACACCCGCACTGTCACGCTGACCGCCGACGGCGAGGCGATGGCCGGCTTCGCCCGCACCATCCTGGCCGCGCACGAGGAGGCGGCCGGATACTTCACCGGCTCGGAGCTCCGCGGCCGGCTGCGGTTCGGCGTCACCGACGACCTGGCGCTGACGCCGCTGCCGAAGATCCTGCGCGACTTCCGCCAGCTCTACCCGCGGATCGATCTCGAACTGACCGTCGCCCAGAGCCCGAACCTGCTCCGCCGGGTCGAGTCCGGCCACCTCGACCTCGCCTACGTCAAGCACGGCGCGGGCGGCGGCTACGAGCCGAACGGCCGGCTGGTACGCCGTGACTCGCTCGTCTGGGCCGGGATCTCGGGGACCCGGATCGCGCCGGACGGCCCGGTCCCGCTGGTCACCTACCAAGCGCCGTCGCTGAGCCGGTCGCTCGGTGTGCAGTCGCTCGAGCAGGCCGGCCGCACCTGCCGGATCACGTGCATCGTGCGCGGCGTCAACGGCGTACTGGCGGCGGTCCGGGCCGGGCTCGGGATCGCGATCTTCGCCCGGTCGCTGATGCCCGCGGACCTGGTCGAGCCGCCGCCGAGCGCCGGGCTGCCGGAGCTGCCGCCGATCGACCTGGTGCTGATCACCAACCCGCGCGCCGCCAAGGAACCGGCCGAGGCGTTGACGGCCGCGATCCTCGGCAGCAACGCGCCGCTGAAGCCCGACGCTGCCTAGCCGGCCGCCTTCCAGCAGGCAGCTTCGCCCTTGCAGGCCTTGAGCGCCATGAGCTTGGCGTGCAGCGCGGCGCGCTGGGCCGTCGGGAGTGCGGAGGCCGTGTTGTTCAGCTGGAGCGGGTCCTTCGAGCGGTCGTAGTACTCGACGGTCCCGTCCGAGTATTCGACGTACGTCGTCGTCGCGGTCCGCAGAGCCTCGTACGTCGTGGGGTTGCCGCTGCCCTTCTGGGGATGATCCGGGTCCGTCGGGTCGGTGTCCGGACCGTGGTGCTCGACGAGGCTCGTCGTACGCCAGTCGTTGGGCGCCGTACCGCCGAAGAGCGAGGTCAGCGAGCGGCCGTCGACGTCCTTCGCGGGAGTCAGCCCGGCGAGGGTCTCGAAGGTCGGCGCGAGGTCGATGTTCTGCGCGGGCTGCTGCACGGTGCTGCCGGCCTTGATCCCCGGACCGGTCATCACCAACGGCACGTGGATGTCTGTCTCGAACGCGGTCTGTTTACCCGCGGTCAGCCGGTGCTCGCCGAGGTGGTACCCGTTGTCGGAGCTGAACACGACGACCGTGTTGTTCGCGACGCCTTCCTTCTCCAGCGTCTCGCGCAGTGAGCCGACCATCCGGTCCACCGCCTGCACGGCCTGCGCCCGCTTCCGGAACGCGGCGTCGAGAGCCTTCTGCTGCTTCGGGGTGAGCGCCGGATGCTTGGCCAGCCACGGCGGCGCGTTGGCCGGCAGCTTGTCGTACGACGCGTCGCGCGGAGCCGTCAGCCCGGGGAACTTGTCCTTGTCCTGCGGCGCCGGTGTGTACGGACCGTGCGGCGCGAAGGTCGCGACCTCGACGAAGAACGGCTTGCCGGCGTCCGCCGACGACGTGATCACGTCTCTCGCCTTCCCGGCCACCACGTCGGTCAGGTAGTCACTCGGCTCCTTGCCGTGCTTGTCCAGTTCGTGGTTCGTGTTCAGCGTGTAGTTGTACTCCTTGTACCCGTCGCCGGCGACGAACCAGTCGTCCCAGCCCGGCGGAACGTAGTTGTCCTGCCCGTCGACAGTGCCGTCCGGCTGGTAGCCGTTCAGGTACTTGCCCATCATCGCGGTGTGGTAGCCGGCCTTCTGCAGCGCGGTCGCGAACGTAGAGTCCTCGTTCTCGCGCTTGTGGAAGGTCTTGAACCCGCCGTCGTCGCCGCCATTGGTGAACACCCCGGTGTTGTGCGGGAACTTGCCGGTGAAGATCGACGACCGCGACGGGCAGCACAGCGAGTCCGTCACGGAGTAGTTCGCGAACGAGGCGCCGTCCTTGGCCAGCTTCTGTACCTGTGGCATGTACTGCAACAGGTTCATCGACAGGTCGTCGGTGAGCACGAACACCATGTTCGGGCGGTCGGCCGCGCCTGGGCCGGTGTTGACGGAGGTCGGTTGCTGATCGGCCCGGGAACAGCCGGCCAGTGCGACCAGCAGAGCGAGCACCACAGCGATCGTTCGTCGCAAGAGCATGTGTTCCACCGTAAACACGCGGCGACGATCTGCACCTGAAGAGTCGCTGAAGGTCAGACGAGGGCGTCGCCACGCAGGACCAGCGAGATGACGCTGACCGCGGCGATCGCGATCGTGATCAGGAACGGGGCGTCCCGCCAGAGCACGATCGTGGCGAGCAGCGCCGCGACCAGGGCCAGCGCGACCCAGCCGATCACACCGATCGCGCCGGCCGGGGCGATCACCAGCAGCCCGGTCGCGAGGGCGAGCGGGAGCGGGGCGATCAGGCGGGCGTACCGGCCGAGTCGTTGCGGCCAGCCACGGACGCCGGTCGCGAGATCGTCGTCCAGATCGGGTACGACGTTCGCCAGATGGGCACCGATACCCAGGAGGGCACCCGCCGCGGTGGCCCACCACGGTGCCCAGACATCCGCGGTGCCGAGCGTCACGAACGACGGCAGTGCGCCGAACGCGACGGCGTACGGGAGCCAGGAGACCGCGGTGGATTTCAGGCCCAGGTTGTAGGCCCAGGCGCAGGCGACGAACAGCAGATGAACCAGTCCGGCCGCGAGACCGTTGGCCAGGGAGACGGGGATGGTGATCACCAGCATGACGCCCGCACTGATCGCGAGCGTCCGCCGACTCACCAGTCCACGGACCACGGGCTTGTCCCGTCGGTTCACAATGGTGTCGCGGGCGGCATCTATCGCGTCATTGCTCCAGCCGATCGAGAGGTGGCCGGTGAGGATCGTTGCTGCGACGAGGAGACACCCGGCCGGACTGCGCCCGGCCGACCACGCGACAGCCGTGACCAGTGCGGTGACGGCAACGGTAGGACCGGGATGGCAGGCGAGCGCCAGACCGCGGAGCGTCTTGAGGATCCCCACCCACGTAACGATGCCACGATGACGCGGATCGCAGCGGTCCGGCCCGCGCTCCCGCCGTACCGCTATCCGCAGGCCGAGCTGACGGATGCGTTCGCCTCGATGTGCCTTCCGGACGGAGCGGGTACGGCGTTGTTGCGCCGGCTGCACGCCAACGCGGGGGTGTCGTACCGGCATCTGGCGTTACCGCTGGAGGAGTACGCCGTACTCAAGGACTTCGGCGCGGCGAACGACGCGTGGATCGCGACGGCAGTGGATCTCGGCGCGGAGGCGGTCGCGGGAGCGGTGCACGACGCCGGGTTGACGCTGGACGATATCGACGTACTGATGTTCACGACGGTGACCGGAGTGGCGGCGCCGTCGATCGATGCGCGGGTGGCCCTGCGGCTGGGACTGCGGGAGGACGTGAAACGCCTGCCGCTGTTCGGGCTCGGGTGTGTCGGCGGGGCGGCGGGGATCGCACGTCTGCACGACTACCTGACGGCGTGGCCGACGCAGGTCGCCGTACTGTTGTCCGTCGAGCTGTGTTCGCTGACGTTGCAGCGCGACGATGCCTCGTTACCGAATCTGGTCGGTGGGGCACTGTTCGGGGACGGCGCGGCGGCAGTGGTGATGACGGGGTCCGAGCACCCGCTGGCGTCCGGGCCTTCGGTGGTGGCGACGCGCAGCCGGTTGTATCCGGACTCGGAGCGGGTGATGGGGTGGGACGTCGGGTCCGGCGGGTTCCGGATCGTGCTCGGGGCCGACGTACCCGAGGTGGTGCGGACGTATCTGGGTGGCGATGTCCGCGGGTTTCTGGGGGAGTACGCGTTGACGGTGCCGGAGATCGGGACCTGGGTCAGTCATCCGGGCGGGCCGAAGGTGCTCGAGGCGGTTGCGGAGACGCTGGCGCTGCGGCCCGGCGCGCTGGATCTGACGTGGCAGTCGCTCGATGCGGTCGGCAACCTGTCGTCGTCATCGGTGCTGCACGTGCTCGGTGACACTCTCGAGATGGATCCTGCTCCCCAGGGACCCGGGGTGTTGCTGGCGATGGGTCCCGGGTTCTGTTCCGAGCTTGTGCTGATGGAGTGGTGATGTACGGCTGGTATGTGGGTCTGGTCCTGCTCGTCGCTGCCGAGCGCGTGGCGGAGCTCGTCGTGTCGTTGCGCAACGCCAAATGGAGTTTCGCGCAGGGCGGGGTGGAGTACGGGCGGGGGCACTATCCGTTCATGGTCGCGCTGCACACCCTGCTGCTGGCGGCGTGCCTGGTGGAGGCGATGCACCGGCCGTTCATCCCGTGGCTGGGGTGGACGATGTTCGCGGTCGTGCTGCTCGCGCAGGGGCTGCGGTGGTGGTGCATCACGGTGCTCGGACATCAGTGGAACACCCGCGTGATCGTCGTACCCGGGTTGAAGCTGGTTGCCCGGGGCCCGTATCGGTTCCTGCGGCATCCGAACTACGTGGCGGTCGTCGCGGAGGGGATCGCGCTGCCGCTCGTGCACACCGCGTGGGTCACCGCGCTGGTCTTCACCGTCCTGAACATCCCGCTGCTGGCCGTCCGGATCCGCTCCGAAGAGGCGGCACTGAAGTCGGCGCTGGTGACGTGATCGACCTGCTGGTCGCCGGTGCGGGGCCGGCCGGCGCGGCCACCGCCATCCGCGCCGCGATGGCGGGTCTGTCGGTCGCGGTCGTCGAGCCGCGCTCGGCGCCTGTCGACAAGGCCTGCGGTGAGGGCATCGCGCACAGCGCGGTCGGGTATCTCGACCGCCTGGGCGTGGAACTCACCGGCCGCCCGTTCCACGGTATCCGGTACGTCGACGACTCACACTCCGTCGACGCCCGGTTCACCGCGGGGCCTGGCCTCGGGGTACGCCGTACCACTCTGCACGCAGGTCTGGTCGCTCGCCTGGCCGCCCTCGACATCCCGGTGATCCACGGCCGGGTCGGGCCCATCACGCAGAACCTGGCCTCCGTGACCGCCGCCGGCATCACCGCGCGCTATCTGGCGGCAGCCGACGGCCTCCACTCGCCGATCCGTCGCCAACTCGGTCTCTGCAGCGAGAACTCCGGTGAGGTCCGGCGCGGTCTGCGACAGCACTTCCAGGTCGCGCCGTGGACCGATCTCGTAGAGGTCTACTGGTCTCCTCTCGGCGAGGCCTATGTCACCCCGGTCGCCGGCGACCTGGTCGGCGTCGCGGTCCTCACCTCGGCTCGCGGCAGCTTCAGCTCGCACCTCGACGCGTTCCCGCTGCTGAAGCGCCGACTCCGGGGCGCGGTAACAGCCAGTGCGGTAATGGGCGCCGGACCGCTCCGGCAACGCGTCCGTGCTCGCACGGCCGGGCGGGTGCTGCTTGTCGGCGACGCCGCTGGCTACGTCGACGCGCTGACCGGCGAAGGTATCGCCGTGGCCCTGCGAACATCGGCCGAACTCGTCGACTGCGTCCGGGCCGGCCGTCCACAGGATTACGAGACCGCCTGGCGCCGGGTGTCGTGGGAGTGCCGGCTGCTGACCACAACGTTGCTCTGGGCCCGCAACCGCTCGGTGCTCGCGCCGCGGATCGTGCCTGCCGCGGCGCGGCTGCCTGGGGTGTACTCGGCGATCGTCAACCGGTTGTCGTAGGCAACGTGGGTCGTGAAATGCCGTTGGCCCGGCGATCGCTCAGACAATCGCCGGGCCCACGGTGGGCCGAGCTTCCTGGTGAAAAGCTCGGACCTTGGTCCGCCGTTCCGGCGCCCTGGTGAAGCGTCGGACCGGCTGACAAGGAAGACTCTGTCAGCCGGATGTTGCTCAACAGTTGCCGGAATGTGAAGCCTTGTTACATGGGGCTGTGGCGAAGATCTCAGTGTCCGTCGTCAGTGTCAGTGTCACGTGTCCGCGTCAGTGCTCCGTGCGGACCGCGGCGATCTGCAGTTGCAGGGCGAGACGCTCCCGCGGATCGGACAGGTCGAGGTGTGCGATCTCGCCGATCCGTTTCATCCGGTGCCGCAGGGTGTTCGTGTGCAGGTGCAGTTCGCGGGCCGCGCGTTGCGGTTGCCCCGGATAGTCCAGCCAGGCCTGCAACGTCTCCACGTAGCCCGTGTCGTGCTCGATATCGTGCCGGAGCAGCGTTGCGAGCGGACCATCCATCTTGGTGGTGTCAAGCGACGTGACGGCCCGATGCACCGTCAGCACGTGCCACGCGTCCTCGACTTTCAGTACGGGCCCGGGCGCGAGTCCCCGGCGTACCAGACCTAGCAGTTCTACGGCCTCGGCTCGGGAGCTCGGGAGATCGGCTGGTCCGCGGGCCGGACCACCTGCGGCGGCGTACGTGCCGGGTGTCTGCTCCAGGACGAGCTTCTGCAGCCAGTTCCACGACCCTGGTCCGTCGGTGTCGGTGACAACGGCCAGCACCGTTCCGTCGAGGTCTGCGAGCTGTGGCTCGCTCCAGCCGTGCCGACGACCGGTCGACTCCCAGAGGTCGAGTTGCTGAGGTACGTCGTACCCCTCCGGCGAACCGAGCGCCACGACGCGCCAGGGCTGGCGTGGCAGCCGTACGTCGACCGGGTTGTCCGGAGAGAACTGCCGAAGGATCGTCCGCAGCCGGTCGATCGCACTCCGGCGCGCTACGTCGGCCTGAGCCCGCAGTCGCAACAGGTGCAAGGCCAGTACCGACGCGGCGTTGCTGAGCTCCGTAGTGACCGCATCACTCACCGGACCGTCGACAACAGCCCAGATAGACCCCAGCCACTCACCACCAGCCCGCACAGGTACGACGAGGCGCGGGCGGATGCCGTTCGGTCCGTCGGGCACCAGGAACGGCTCGCTGGACCGGGCCAGCCGCCGGAAGATGCCTCGGGCCCGGAAATGCGCGATCACCTCGGCCGGGACGCGGCGTCCGACGATCGTCGACACCCGCGTCGGATCGGTGAAGTCCTGACCGGAGGAGTACGCCAGAACCCTGGACTGGTTGTCCTCGATCGTCACCGGCGCGTCGACGATCGCAGCGGCGGCATCGGCCAGTGCGAACAGTTCCTGGTGTACGCCGGCGTCTCCAGCGGCGGGGGAGTCCGGTGCGGCGGCTCGGTCGAGCACGCCGCGGAGCAGCCAGACCACATGTGCCCAGGTGACGCTGGGCTGCAGAGCGACGAGTGTCAGCACCTCCCGCCCCGCTGCGGCCGCGACGGTCGGCTCGTGCGCCAGCGCCGTACGCAGTACAACTCCGGAGGCGTTGCCGGCGGCGCAACGCTCGACCAGCTCGACAGCGTCCTCCGCATTGCGCAGGCCGAGTCCCAGGACCAGATCGCCGGGCTGGCCGGTCGCAGGCTCCTGCGGGTCAGCCAGGAAGACGTCACGGACCTCACTGTCACCCTTGCCGGCGACCACGACCTCGAACAGCGCGGGGCCGACGGCAGCAGACAGGTCAGACGCGGTGATCATGAAGGTTATTGTGCTCTGGGCACAGTTATTTGTCCCGTCAATGGTGTGATCGCACCATGACAGCGGTGCGCAGCGGCCGCACCATCGATACATGACCACAGCTGGTTCTGTTTCTGACGGGCACATCGTCCCGGACCGCGTCGCCGTCGTCGGCGCGGGCATGGTCGGCCTGGCCACCGCCTGGTTCCTCCAGGAGGCCGGCGTCGAGGTGACCGTGCTCGATCGTGAGGGCGTCGCCGCGGGAGCTTCCTGGGGCAACGCCGGGTGGCTGACCCCCGGCCTGGCCACCCCGCTCCCCGAACCAGCGGTCCTCAAGTACGGCGTCCGTGCGGTGCTGAGCCCTGCCTCACCGGTGTACGTTCCACCGACCGCGAGCCCGCGGCTCCTCAAATTCCTCACCCGCTTCGCTCGCAACAGCACCGCCGGACGCTGGAAAACCGCGATGGAGGCGCTGGTCCCGATCAACCGGCAGTCGCTGACCGCGTTCGACTTCCTGGCCAAGGCCGGCGTCGAGGCGCAGACCTACGAGGCCAAGTCGTTCCTGGCCGCGTACCGCACCGTCGAGGAGCGCACGGTGCTGCTCGAGGAGATCGAGCAGATCCACGCGGCCGGCCAGGGCATCGAGTTCGAGGCGATCAGTGGCGACGACGCCCGCGAGATCGAGCCGTCGCTGTCCGACGAGATCGGTGCGGCGATCCGGCTGCACGGGCAGCGCTTCATCAACCCCGGTGAATACGTCCAGCTGCTCGCCGACTCCGTTGTCGCCCGCGGTGGGCAGATCATCAGCGGTGTCGTGGTCAAGGACGTGATCGACGAGATCCGCGGCGTCCGGCTGCTCACCGGGGACGGCGAGACCGATCCGTTCGACGCGGTGGTGATGGCGACCGGCGCGTGGTTGGGCGACCTGGCGCGGCAGTTCGGTGTTCGCACTGTCGTGCAGGCAGGCCGCGGGTACAGCTTCAGCGTGCCGATGGCGCACGTGCCGGCCGGCCCGGTGTACTTCCCGGCGCAGCGGATCGCCTGCACGCCGATGGGTGACCGGCTCCGGGTCGCCGGGATGATGGAGTTCCGCAAGCCCGACGCGAAGCTCGACCCGCGACGGATCGACGCGATCGTCGACGCCGCCCGGCCGCTGCTGCGGGACGCCGACCTGGACGCCCGGACCTTCGAGTGGGTCGGCCCGCGGCCGTGCACCCCGGACGGTCTGCCGCTGATCGGTGCGACCTCGTCGCCGCGGGTGTTCGCCGCCGGCGGCCACGGGATGTGGGGGATCACCCTCGGCCCGATCACCGGTCAGTTGCTGGCGGAAACCATCACCACGGGGCGCGCTCCCGCCGAGTTGCGTCCGTTCGACCCGCTTCGCTGACGACGGCTTGGAGGGGCTCCAATGACGTGGCCCCTCCATCCCGCTGACCGTCACCTCGAGCAGCCCCTTCGGTGACCCTCCTCGCGCAGCGCCTCATCTGCCCGCGCCTCCTCAGGCCACCACGTTGCCGCTCCGGTCAGCAATGAGAGCGGGCCCTGGCTGACATCCCCTGCCCAGGGCCCGCTCTCGGTTTTTGTCGGTCGCTCGTGCCACGATCTGCTCTCCGACGTTCTGGGGAGGATCATTCATGGTGCTGCGCTGGTACACGGTCGTGATCGACTGTCACGACGTCCGCAAACAGGCCGCGTGGTGGGCCGAAGCATTCGGGTGGAAGACGATCCACGAGAGCGACGACGAGTGCGTGAACGTCCCCGCCTGGGTCGAACCGGAGACCGTCAAGGACATCCCGTGGCAGCGCATCGGCCCCGGCATGGTCTTTGTCCCCGTCCCCGAGGGCAAGACCGTGAAGAACCGCCTGCACCTCGACTTCGCGCCACACACCAGCCAGGACCGCGACGCCGAGATCGCCCGCCTGGAAGCCCTCGGTGCCCGTCGCGCCGACGTCGGCCAACCCACCGACGCCACCTTCACCGTCCTCACCGACCCCGAAGGCAACGAATTCTGCGTCCTCAGCTCCCGCGACTTCTAGATGCCCGGCTCCGGCCCCACACTCGAGTTCTCGGTAGCCCCGGCACGGATCGGTGAGCTGACCGACCTGATGCGTACGGCGTGGTGGATGAGCGACCGTACGCCGCGCGACGTCGCCGGGCTGCTCGAGCATTCGGATCTGGTGATCACGGTGACTCGCCGGGACACGCTTGTCGGGTTCGCGCGCGTTCTCACCGACTATGCGTACGTCGCATTGGTGCTGGACGTGATCGTCGACGAGTCGCAGCGCGGTTCGGGCGTCGGCGCCGTACTGCTGGATGCCGTGGTCAACCATCCCGAGCTGACCGGCGTCCGGAGCCTCGAGTTGGTGTGTCAGCCGGACCTCGTGCCGTTCTACCGGCGGTGGGGTTTCACCGACGCGGTCGGCGGCTCACGTCTGATGCGCCGATCGACCGACGAACGTCTCGTCACCCGACCGCTTGCTGAACCCTGACGAGGCAGGCACGATCAGCAAGAACCTGGCAGCGACGGACGGAGGCGGGGCGGGATGTCGGACGGGAACGGATCGCCGCCGGCTGTGCCTGCGCGGGCGACCGCGAGGGATACGCCGACGTGGGCGACCAAGGCGCGGCCGGTGGTGGACGTGTCGGCGCGGATCGCCTGTCTGGTGCTGGGTGGCGCCCTGCTCGTCGCCGGCATCGTCGGGCTGTTCACCGGTGTCAGCGAGGGGCAATTGGTGACGGTGGTCGCCGCCGGCCTGCTGCTCCTGGTGATGCCGTCGATCGTCGACCGGATCCGCTCGATGAAGCTCGGCGCGTTCGAGGTGGATCTGCTGCGCCAAATGGCCGAGACCGCGAAGCACGCCGCCGAAACCCTCGAGCGACTCGGGATGGGACCCGAGCTCTCGGCGTACGCGACGATCTACTCCGAGCTTCGGGACGAGCAACTCACCCCGTTGCGCGGCCAGCTCATGGACCGGATCCTGCGACGGGTCGCGAACGCGGCCGCGGTGGAGAAGTTCGACAAGGACGAAGTACGGGACCTGTTCGTCACCGGGTCACCGGTCGTCCGGGTGCTCGCCCTCGGCCTGATGGAGGGCGACCGTTCGCTGATCGACAGCGACGTCCTGCTGGAGGCGATCCGCGGTCCGCTGAGCGGCAACGAGCAGTACCACGCGCTGAAGTTGGCGTACGACGGTTGGGGACGGCTCACGCCCGCCGATCGCAATCAGCTGCTCGCTGCCCTCGACCACAACCCGAAACTCCAGATGGGCCCGGACCGGATCGCCGTCGCACAACAGATCCGGGAGCTCGACGCGAACTCCCGGATCCGTTGAAGCGTTTGACCTGCTGAGTCAGATCAGTGCGTGTGCGGCTCGGTACCGTGCTCCGCCTCGTGAGCGGCGATCTGGGCCTTGACCTCTTCCATGTCCACCGCGCGCAGCTGCCCGATCAGGTCCTCCAGGCTCGCCGCCGGCAGCGCACCGGCCTGCGAGTACAGGACGACGCCGTCGCGAACCGCCATCAGGGTCGGAATGGACGAGATCTGGAAGGCCTGCGCGAGCTCTGCCTGAGCCTCGGTGTCGACCTTGCCGAAGGTGATGTCGCCGTGCGTCTCGGACGACTTCTCGAAAACCGGTCCGAACATCTTGCACGGGCCACACCACTCGGCCCAGAAATCCACGAGTACGAGACCGTCGCCACCGACCACCTCGTTGAAGTTGTCCTGGGTCAGCTCGACCGTTGCCACTACGACCTCCGAAAGTAGATGAGTACACCGAAGTCAACACCGAGCGGGCCGTCAGTTGTTCCCGGACCCCTCCCGGGCCGGACTCAGGGCCGATTCAGGGCCGATTCAGGGCAGGCCGGCCGTATCCGTACGCCGTACGACCTGCCCGGAATGCGGAGTCTCGTATGTGACCTGGGCCACGGTGTCAATCGTTTGTCAGATCGGCATGTCCACGAAGGGTGACGCGTAGTCCTGGACCTCCTGGAGGATCGATGCGGCCGCCTCCGGAGACAGCTCGGCCCGCTCGCGCTCCGCGACGACCATCTGGCGCAGCAGCCGCGTCTCACCCGCGGTAGCCAGGCCGGTGATCTCCGGATGCCCGTTCAGCAGCCAGGCGGTGGCGGCGGTGATGTAGCGCTGCTCGTCGAACGGCCGGTACCACGTGTCGTACGTCTTCTCCTCGCCGTCGGCCCAGTTCCGCCGGGCGATCATCTTGATCGTCATCAGGGCCGCGTCCGAGGCCTTCACGGCCTCGACCAGGGCGGCGTAGTCGGCGGCGTACCGCGGGTCGGTCGACAGCTTGTAGTTGAGCGGCGTCAGGACGCTGTCGAAGTCGAAGCGGCGCAGGCCCTCGGTGTGCACCGACGGCGCCTGCGCGGTGTGGCCGGTGATGCCGATCGCGCGGACCATGCCCTCGTCCTTGGCCCGGACCGCCGCCTCCAGCGAACCGCCCTTGCCGGTGACGAGATCCAGGTTCTCCAGGTCGCAGACCGCGTGCATCTGGATCAGGTCGACGTGATCGGTCTGCAGCCGCTCCAGTGACCGGTTGATCTCGCTCCAGGCCTCCTCGAAGGTCCGGCGGCCGGTCTTCGTGGCGAGAAAGATCCGGTCCCTGATCTCCGGCATCCGGGGCCCGAGCCGCAGTTCGGCCTCGCCGTAGTCGGCGGCCACGTCGAAATGGTTGATGCCGGCATCGAGCGCCTCCTGGATCGAGGCGTCGGCGCGGTCCTGATCGACGCCGCCGAGCGACGCTGCGCCGTAGATGAGTACCGAGCTCTCGTGGCCGAGACGGCCCAGTCGGCGAGTTTCCATCCTGGTCCTCCAGGGGTAGCAGGGGTCACTCCGACCTTATGCCCGGAAGCCCTGTCGGCAAGCGGTTGTCCGGCACCGATTTTGACCCTTCACCACGGGAGAGTTTTCCACAGGCGGACCGCCGGATCGGTTACTATGCGTGATCAGTTGATGCGTTCTTTTACCATGTTGTTCGCACGGATTTTCGAACCTGTCCGCGGCGTGTGGCATGGTGTGCGCTGCTTGCCCGGACCCCGGGTGGGCATGAGAGAGGAGCTATGACGACGGTACCGAAGGTGTCACGCCTGGCCGTTCAAGGTGACACCGCGCGCGAGTCGGGTAACAGTATGGCTGCGGGGAGCGATGGAGCATCCGGATGCCGGGCTCAGGCCTCCCGGAGGATGGTTGCGTGCCGTATCCTCGCGGCTACTGTCCGCGTAACTGCTGTCTGAGGGGCGGGTAGGGATGAGTTGGTGGCGAACGTTGCTGAACCTGCCGCCACAAGGTGAGCACTGGTCGGACCAGCGCCGGACGAAGAAACCGGGCAAGGGACGCCCGCAGAACACCGCACCGGAGTGGTGGGACCACCCCGGGGGCCCGGTGTCACCCACTCCTCGCCAGGCGCAGGGCGTGGCCGCGCAGTACTCCGCTCCGCAGGGCAAGACCCCACCGCCACCCGGCGGTGTGATGGCTCCTCCCCGTCGTCCCGCCGCCCGGACCCCGGACGGCGCGCAGCAGGACCCCGGACACCGTCCACCCGAGCGTTTGAAACAGCGTTCCCCGCACGGCCCGCAGGGCGCCCATGCCGCGCCAGGCCCGGCCCGCGAGGTAATGGGGCCCGGACAGACGCCGTGGTCGACCGAGCCGGAGTCGTCGTTCTCAACCTGGGCCCGGCGGTTCTTCCGTGGGCTCGTGGTCGTCGTACTGCTGCTGGCCGCGATCAGTGGCATCCGCTCCTGGGTCAGCCCGAACCGGACGCCCGAGACGGTGGTCAGCGGGCAGAGCAGCTTCCCGTCCGACGAGGCCCGGGCGGTCGCGACGCGGTACGCCGTCTCGTACCTGACCTGGGACGAGAACGCACCGGACGCCCGCCCGGCCCAGATCGGTCTCGACCTCGCGGCCGGCCTGGACAGCCGCTCGGGCTGGAACGGTCGCGGCAAGCAGACTGCCGACGTGGCGTACCCGGGAGAGGTCAAACCCGACTCCAACGGGCTCACCGGCACCGTCGACGTACGAGTGCGCGTGCACTCCTTCACCAGACAGGGCAGCAGGGGCTGGGCAGCAGGCCCGGTCTCCTGGGAACGCATTTCGGTCCCGGTGGTCCGGACGTCGGCGCGCGTGGTGGTCAGTGGACCGCCGACGTTCGTGCCGGACGTGCGGGCGCCGCTGCCGGACAACATGCCGGGCGCGGGGGCGCCCGACGACGACCTGACCGCGGCGACGCAGAAGGACGCCGAGGCCTTCTTCAGTGCGTACGCCGAGTCGGACAACAAGGTGTCGGCCGTGACCGCCCCCGGCTCGACCATCCGCAGCCTGAACGGTGCGGTGAAGTTCGGGGCGCTGAAGGACTGGCAGGTCTACACCGGCAACGACGACGAGCGGCGGGCAACCGCCGCCGTCACCTGGGACGGCGTGGGTGACACCACGCTCGACCAGACGTACACGCTCACGCTGAGGCGTACTGTCGCCACGGACGGAGCACAGCGATGGCAAGTGGCTGCCGTCGGATGAATCCAGCGACTGGCCATCGGATGACCGAGGCAACAAGGGAGACACCGCAATGACGACGCACGAACTGGCTGCGAGCGTGGTTCAGCTTGCCGTGCCGATGGCCGACCCCAACGTCCCCACCGGCGCGGACTTCAAGGACTGGGTCCTGGTCATCGCGGGGAACATCTTCATCGCCATCCTCGTACTGCGGGCCATCGGCCACTACTTCAAGCGCGAGTGGGGCGAGCTGTTCGGCCACATCGCGGCCGGGGTGCTGGTCGGCGGGCTGATCTACGCCAACAACCAGACCATCAACGTGCTCAAGGGCTTTTGGGGATTGCTGTCCGGAGGTAATTGATGCGCGTCGGCCGTACCCTTACCCACCACTTCGAGATCGAGACCCGGCAGTACGACCTGCTGGGGATCGACCTCGGAGAAGGCGCCCGGCGCCGGATGATCATCTTCGGTGCGGTGGTCATCGTGCTCTGGGTCGCATTGCTGTTCCCGTTCATCGGCGTACCGCAGAAACCCACCGTCAGCCTGTACGTCGTGCCGCCGTTCGTGATCACCGCGTTCGGCTGGCGACCGGGCAAGTTCCACGAACGCCGCCGCCGGGTGACCGAGTGGGCGCTCGCGGTCCGCTACGCGTTGCGGGCGCACCGGCCGATCATCGGTCTCGGTGCCCGGGCGGCGGACAAGTCGGAGTACCTGCCCTGGCGTGAGCGCGTCTCGACCCGCAAGGTCGCCGACCTGGCCAAGGCGCGGGTCACGCCGGAGTGGGAACGCGAGGTCGTGGTGGAGCTCGACCCGATGGTCCGCGCGGGTGCGGACATCACCGTCAACCAGCGGGCCCGGCTGCTGGGTTCGGATCACGTACAACGGGTCAGTCGCAGGACGTCATCAGGGAAGAGGCCTGGATGAAGATCGCTGACAAGCTCCTGAACCTGGTGGGGGTCGGTCGCGAGCGCGGCCTGCCTCCACCTCGTCTGGTGGCCATCGCCGACGGTCTGCTGGTCACCGAGCGAAGTGCCGAGGCGTGGTTCCTGATCTCGGTGGCGAACACCGACCTGGCCACCGAGGCCGAGCAGGACGCCGCTCTGGACGCAGCGGTCAGCGCGGCCGCGACGATCCTCGGCGACCGGCTCAGCCACCTCAAGGTGGTCTGGGGCCGTTCCACCGGCCAGGACTACATCGACTCGGTCGCCGGCCACTACCGGCTCGGCGACCACGAGGCGTGGGCGCAGACCCGGGCCGACCGCATCGACGAGATGCGGATGCCGGAGCGGTACGTCGCGCTCGGCGTACACCTCAGCGACCGGGACCCGCGGGCGACCGCGCAGGTCCGCGGCTCGATCAGCGACGCCCTGGGTACGACGTCGTGGCGGGTCAGTGCGCGGGAGCTCGCGCACCTCGACGAGCGGGTGCGCAAGCTCGCTCGCCAGCTCGGCTCGACGGTCTGGCGGGCGCACACCGCGCCGGCCGAGGTGATCTCGTGGCTGATCAGCCGTGAGATGCACCGGGGCGCCGTCGCGGCGCCGCGTCGTGGTCTCATCACCGGCGCTGCGCTGGCCCGGCTGACGTCGGGCCGGGTGGTGCCGTACACCGACCACCTGCGCATCTACGACACCCGCGGCCAGATCGCGGCGTACACGACCGTCCTGGCGATGACGGACTTCCCCGAGGAGCTCGAGACGCCGGGCGCGGGGGAGTGGCTGCGGACGCTGTCCGAGATCAAGGCGATCGACGACGACGGCGACGAGATCGACGTCACCGTGGAGGCGTCGGTCCGGTTCCGGGTGCTGACGAAGAAGACCGCGCGCCACCTGGTCGACGAGACCCGGAAGAGCGCGAAGGAACAGCGCCGATCGGCCGCGAAGGGCACCGCGGAGGAGACCGCCGACGAGATCGTCGAGACCGAGCGCGTGATGCGCGAGGTCAAACGCGACATCAACCGGAGCGGCCTGACCCTGGTCGAGGATCACCCGCGGCTGCTGGTCAGCGCGGACACCCGCGAGGACCTCGAGGCGTACGTCGACGCGGTCATCGCACACTATGCGGATCGCGGCATCACGGTCGCCGTCGGCGCCGACGAGCAGCGTGACCTGTGGCTGGAGTCCTTGCCGGGCGATCAGTTGCGCGTGCCTGACCTCGGGCATGTGCGCGAGTCGACGGCGTTCTTCGGGTCGTGGTTCTGGGGCGGTGCGTCCATTGGTGACGCCACCGGTCCGGCGATTGGTTATCTGACCGGTTCGACGCCCGGTCTGGTGCGTTTCGACGCGGCGGCCGGTTCTGCACTGGGTGACGCGACGACGACGCTGTTCCTCGGCCGGTCGGGTCGAGGGAAGACGACTGCCGCGATGCTCGGCGGTCTGGACTCCGCGTTCGCCGGCGCCTGGGTGCCGCTGCTGGACCTGAAGGGTGACGCCGCGGGCGTGTCCGCGGTCGCCGCCGAATACGGCGTACCCACTGCTGTCATCGAGATCACGGCACAGTTCTCGGGTGCCGCGGACCTGCTGCGGGTGCTGCCCGTCGACGATGCGTTGCTGCAGGCACCTTCGCAGCTGATGCTCCTGCTGCCGCCGCACCTGCGGGGCGCGGCCGAGGCGCCGGTCGTCGCCGCGACGCGTGCGGAGATCCAGTCCCCGGATCCGTCCTCGTGGGGCGTCATCCAGCGACTGTGCAACTCCGAGCAGGAAACCATCCGCACGGTCGGTTTCGCCTTGCGCGACCTGGTCGAGACCGGCCTCGGTTCGGTCGTCGCCGGACCGCCCTCCGGCCTGTCCTCACTGACCACCAACCCCGGCCTCTGGGTCGTCCAGATGCCCGGGCTCACGCTGCCGTCACCCGAGGCCGCCCCCGAGTCCTGGTCCCCGATCGAACGTGTCGGTATGGCCTGCCTGCGCGGCTGCCTCGCCTGGATGGTCCGCACGACCGGCCGCCGCGAGTTCCGCGGCCGCTCCAAGGTCGTCATCGTCCCCGAGGTCCACCTGCTGACGAAGACCCCCGACGGCGCGTCCTTCCTGGACTACATCGCCCGTGTCGGCCGTGCCCTCGGCGCGTCCCTGGTCCTCGACACCCAGGACCCGGCCTCGATCCTGAAGCTCCCCGGTCTGGTCGAGCAGATCACGACCCTGTTCGCGTTCAGCCTCCGCTCCCGCGAACAGGTCGACTCACTCCTGGAGCTCCTCGGCCGGCCGCAAACCCCGCCGTACCAGACCCTGGTCCGCGGCATCAACACGGCCGCCAACGGCAAATCCATCCGCCACGGCCACTGCATCATGCGCGACCGTTGGGACGAGGTAGCCACCGTCCAGATCGACATCCCCAGCCAACAGGTAGCCGCCCTCCTCCGCACCACCCCCGAATCCGAACACACCACAGACTCCACCACCCCCGAGCTCCCCACCCCCACCCCCGAAGACCCCTTCGCCGAAGACGAAGAAGACTTCGAGCCAGCCTTGACCGCCCAAGCAGAGGCTCACACGCAGGACCAGACAGCTGTTGAGGAAACGTCCACCTCATACCAGCCTGAGCAGCGCGAGACTGGTCCGAAGCCGGCAGCTCCATCCGGCCTCACACCTCCAGCGGCTCATGGTCCACGCGGAGGCGCCATAGCTGTGCAGCCTTCGCCCGTGGCGGCCCCGCCGTCGCCTTCAGCTGCGCAAGACGGCCACGCCCGGCCCTCCTCTCAGGCGGCACCCACCTTGAACGGTCAACCCGCGCCCGCGCCAGCATCGTATGGACCACCACGCGCCGGTCAGCCGACACCCGATCCAGCCCCAGCGGCAGCCCAGCAAGACGGCAATCCGCCCGTCGGCGATAACTTCCGCGTCCCTCTTCGCCATGAGTCCCCTATAGGCCCGGACGAGGTCTACGACCAAGAGGCAGACGAAGCGGCCTATAACGAGGCCATGTATCCCGCCTACGATAACGAAGAGCCCGTCCCGGAGACTCCCCAAGCTGGCGATCGCCCCAACGGCAAGGAACACGTCGCATGAGGTGGCAGCGCCGTGCACGTACGGCGTTGACCGTTATCGCGATCTCGTTGATCGTCACTACGCAGGTCGCGCTGGCCGCTGATCCGAAGCAGCCTACGGCCCCGGCAGGATTCGGCGACCTGCTGCCGACGCCTGATCTCACGCACGGCGACACTAGGACCCTGTTCGAGCAGTACAACCCGATGGCGTTCAGCCTCGATTACGAAGGTAGTTTGAGAGATCCGCTCAGGCCGATCTTCAACTCGTTCGCCCAACTCCTGATGCTGTTCATCGTGGCCGCAACGCGTGCTGGGATCTCTGTCGGATGGTGGTTGTTCTCATTCACGGACATCCATCCTCTGATGGACGCCACCGCAGGGGCCATCGGTGGGATCAGCAGTCAGCTCACGGGATGGCTGCTGCCGTCGGCCCTCGCGTTCGGTGCCGTCGCGGCGTACGTCCATCGTCGGTCCACCGGTACTGCCTTCGGGCAGTTGGTCTGGGTGTTCGCCGCGGGCCTGCTCGCCATCAGTCTGGCGTTCGGAGCCGCCACCTGGTTGAAGGGCGTCGACGGTGCCCGACAGGTCGGCGCGCAGACTGTGATGGGCGCGTCGGATCAGGTCTTGGGTAAGCCGATGACGACCCCCATCGAGATGCCTGAGCCGGCCTTTCCCGGGTCATCCAGAGACACGATGCTACGTAAGTCCGGAGACGCTGCATGGAGGGGCTTCGCGGCGACACCGTGGTGTGTGGCGGAGTTTGGCTCGATCGAGGCCTGCAAGCGATACGGCAAGGGCATGCTCGATACCGGTATCGATTCCGACAAGCGCCTCGAGTACATCAACAATCAAGTTGCCAAGGGCGAGGGCGGCGGTGACGCGCCCACGGTGAAGTGGGCCAAGGGTGAGAACCCGTTCGGCCGTGTCGGCGTCCTTGTCGTTGCGTCGGTGGCTGCCGGTATGTTCGCGTTCCTGATCATCGCTCTGGCAGCGACTGCGCTGATGGCGTTTGCCGGCTGTCTGTTGCTTCTTGTCGTCGGCGTGGTCTTCGCGTGCCTGTTCATCATTCCGGGCCGATCGCGACAGTGGGGCATGAACTGGCTGGAGTCACTGCTGGGTCTGGTTCTCCAGTCCGTCGCGGCGATGTTGATTTTCGGCATCGCGCTGTCCATGTTGACGGCAGTGTTCACCTTGAGCGAGAGCCTCGGCTGGTTGCCTGTTACCTGTCTGGCGCTTGTCGTTCTAGTTGCGGCCTTCAGACTTCGGAGGCTGCTCGAGGGACTGACCACGATGATGCGACCTGGCATCGGCAGCATGATGATGGGTTCGTTCGCGCGCCGAGGTGCTGTGCAGGCCGTCCGACGTGTCGTCACGGCGATTCGTGGCCGTGGTGCGGCTCCCACACCGGAGCGGCCGAAAGCTGGCGCCGGTGGCCGTACGCCGGGCAGTGCGCCAGCGGACGAGCGGGCAGAGAGCAGCCGCACTTACAGAACCATGCCTCCGCCGGGTATCCGGCAGCCGGCTGCGGGCGGAGACGATCGGGCGTCGTCGGGCGGCGATCAGTCGACCGAAGCTGGACGCTCGCGTATCGGGGGTTCGAAGGGGCGTCCGCACGGTATTCGCCCTGGCCTTGGCAAACCGGGTCCTGATGCTTCCAAGACAGGTGGCGTCGTGCTCGCATCGATGGGCGAGATCAAGCCCGGCAAGCGAGACGATGTAGGTTCACGTCGCCGTGCCAAGGGGACGATCTACCAAGGTGGCTCGGTCGAGTCCAGCAAGCCGGTCGGTAGCGGTACTCGCGGATCCAATGAGCTCAGCTCCGGCCGTCACATGAAGCCGTCGACGACTGCCGCGCAGCTCAGGCACGGTGGGTACGAGCCGAGGCGGGTACTGGTGCAATCAGCAAGCCTCCGGGAGGGCCCGCCGAAGGCCAGTCGCGCTCCCCGGAAGACGATGACGTCGACGACTCGGAACTTCCGGGAGTACTCGGCGGCTCGCGGCAGTGGCCCGACGACCCGTCGTGTTGGTGGGCGGTGATCGTCCGTGGCATTCCGTGGCAGGCGAGAGAACGAATCGTCCTCGACCGATGAAGCGTGGGAATCGTCCGACCCCTCCGGTGAGTCAGTGCCGAACCGAGGCCGGCGTCAGCGACGCCGGGAGGACATCGCCAGGCAACGTGCGTTACTCCGTGATCGACGGCGCAACGAACCAGCAAGCCCGGCCGGAGTCGTCGCGGTCGTAGTTCTCCTGGCCGTAGTGGTTCTCGGAGTCGGCGGCGGCCTGCCACGCCTCTTCGGACACTCGGACGACCAAGGCCCCACAGGGTTGCTGACGCCCGGCGACACGACGACTTTCATTTCCGGATCGTCTGCAACCACGGTTCCTGAGTCGACTGCCGGCAGTACTCCCGATCTGTCGACTCCGCCACCGCAAACTCAGCGTCCCGGTGCCGAGGTGACTGCGCAGGCAGATCAAGTGACGAGGAGTTGGGCGAACATCTTTTACAAGCGCACGCCCGCGACAGAGACCTACAACGAATTAGTCGGGCGAGCGTCGCAGTTCACAACACCCGAGCTCGCGGACAGCTTCACAGGCGCCGGCGATGCAACCTACGACGCTTTGCGAACCAGCGGTGGCACATCCAAGGTCCTCTCGGTGATGGTCGCGAAGCCTATGCCTGACAGCGCTCCTGTCGACACACCGAGCAGAATCACCCGGCTCGTGACGGTGAACATCGAGACGACCGGCAAAGACGCCGGTCGCTTCGCAGTGCCACTGCTCGTGACCGTTGTCCCGGACGGGGCGCGCTGGCTTGTCAGCTCAGTCGACGGCGGTACTGGACCGTGAACCGGCGTAAGGTCGGTCACGGTGTTTAGCGGGAGAGACCTTGCAGAGGCCGCTGGGTTCGCGGGCGCGAAGAGTATCGGTCCCAAGCTCGCCGCCGCGGGGGCAGTGCTCGCGCTGACGGCAGTAGTCATTCTCGCGCCCTTTGGCGCCGGAGGTAATCAAGTCAGCGCGGCTTGTCCTCCCGGGGCGCCTGGGGGTGCAGACGATCCGCGAGTCCACGGATCGCTGCGAGTCGTTCAGGTTTCCTACGCGAAGATCATCGATAGCGTTGCCGTCCGGCGCGGGTTGCCGGGCCAGGCAACTCTGATTGCGCTCATGACTGCGTTGCAGGAATCTCAGCTACAGAATCTGACTTACGGTGACCGTGACTCTGTCGGCCTTTTCCAGCAGCGGCCATCAGCTGGATGGGGCACGGTCAAGCAGATCCTTGACCCTGTGTATGCGGCTGAAGCCTTCTTCGGTGGAGCGAACCCACCGAGTCCACGCGGTCTGGTCGATATCCCCGGCTGGGTGTCCATGCCCTACACGGTGGCAGCTCAGGCAGTGCAGGTTTCGGCTTTTCCTGATGCCTACGCGAGACAGGAGAATACGGCCCGAGCGATCGCGGAGGAGGCAGGCATCGATCTCAATCGCGCCGGCGATCCCTACGCGGGGCGCCGCGGGCTGCATCCGGCTGTGTCAGGCACACCCTCAGTCGGGGTCCAGAGCGGCGATCAATGCGGCGGGGGCTTGATCAACGGCCGCCCGATCGCTGGGCAATGGCCCGCCGAGGTACAAAGCGTTCCTGATCCGACCGGTACAGGGGGCCTCCTGACGCCACGGACCGCCGCATGGGTGCAGGCGGCACGAACGGCGCTGAACAATCCGAGCATGTCCTGCTGGGATGCGCATGCCTGGAATCCCACAAGTGATCACCCGAAGGGCAAGGCCTGCGACGTCTTCGTGGGTGGTGACGCCCGGAAATCGCCAGCTGAGCGTGCGAAGGGCGACGGATATGCGAACTGGGCGATCCAGACCGCCGCCAAGACCGGGATGCGGTACGTCATCTGGTACGGGAAGATTTGGAGTGCGCGCACCGGCCAATGGCGCCCGTACAACGGTGGCGGTGTCTACAATCCGACCGACGCGACCGGTGGACACTACGACCACGTCCACGTGTCGATGTACTGAGTCGAGCGGCGGGATCGGTGCGTGGCGACAGCGGTTGAATGCTGTGAAGGGATCTTGAACTGTGGATTGTCCGGACAACGCGGAGGTGCCTCATGAGCGGGCCTGACGATCATGGTCGCCCGGGCTCGTTCTCCGCGGATGATTGGGAGCCCACGGGGCAACCCAACCGCGGAGGCCAGGCACCTGATGCGCCCAACAGCGCTCCAGGCTCGTTCGGCGTCGGCAATCAACCTCCAGCAGGTGGCCCTACGCCGCGGGCTGTGCGGTTCTCGGTGCCCTCCGCCGCCGAGCTTCTGTTCGGCGTTCCCTGGGCGATCTGGAGCCTCAGCGTCGTCTCGACAGTCTCGTCGTGGATCTTCGATGGTTTCTGGGACGTTCTCGTTGTAACGTTGTGGGTCCTGTCCGGACTGATCATCCTGATGCCCGCTGCCGAGGACTACGTCGTCAAATACCTGTGTCGATTGCGCAAGCCGACGCTGCTGGAGCAGCAGAAACTAGAGGTTGCCTGGCGGGCTGTATGTCTGCGCGCCAGTGTCGATCCGGCTCACTACAAGCTCTGGGTTGAGGAGTCCGACAGCGTCAACGGCGCATCGATCGCCGGCCGCTCAGTTGCCGTGACCAGGTGGGCGTTGAACAATCTGCCCCCGCGTCAGTTGCAAGCCGTTCTCGCGCATGAGCTGGGACACCATCGAGGCGGCCACCCCTGGGCAACATTGCTCGTTTTCTGGTACGCGCAGCCCGCTCGCTTATTGCTTTCCTTGATCCAGTCGATGATGCGCCTGGGATCGCAAATTACTGCGCTGGGTTGCCTGATCACCGCTTTCGTTGGGCTCACCATCGGGGGGCTTCTCCTGCATTCCTTGATCTGGGGTGATTGGGGATGGTCGTTCTACGCACTCCTTCCGTTCGTTGTGCCGATACCGCTTGCCTGGTTCAGCCGACGCTCCGAGCTGGTGGCTGACCAAGTGGCGGCGGACCTCGGCTATGCGCGGGACACGATCGCCTTCTTCTACGATCTGCAGGCACAGGGTGAGGATGTGGCGCGGCGGGCTGCCGGGTGGCGAGGCGCTGTCTACGCCACGCACCCACCGCTAGCCGACCGGATCCGGATGCTTGAGCGCTACGTTCAGGTCACTGGCTCATGAACAAACGACGCGAACGGCTTCAGTCGCTCAGGGAGAAGTTGGCCGCCGTCGCAGCCACCATCAACGGCCCGGCCGCACCATCACCTCGCCCCGACGAACCGCGTCCGACCGTCCAGCCGTGGGAGCCGATCCGCGAATCGCATGCCCACCTTGCGGGCCAGTTGGATTCGCTCGCGCGCTCGGCTGATTTCAGCGACGTGGATCGAGCGCGCATCGCCCACGTCATCGAGCGCTCGATGGCCGATCCGCAGGAGCTCGACAAGTTGACTCTTGCCGTCGAGCGGGACAGCAGTGGGGCACTTGTACATCCGTCGCGACAACGGAATCTGCCGGGCGTCCGGTTCGCTCGCCATAACCTCCTGGCTGGCCAGGTTAGGCTTGGCGAGGTCGTGGTCGACCACAGAAGCGATTTCGAGATCACAGGAGACTTCGGTGTCGATTTGGACGTCTTGCGGACGTCTCTCCTGGTCATCGGGCCCCCAGGCTCGGGAAAGACCCGAGGTATCGCGACGCCGATCGTCGAGCACCTCTCACTGGCAGCTCTGACCGGCAAGGCGAGCATGGTCGTTGTCGATCCCAAATCGACCGACTTCGCATACGACGGGTGGTTCGACGTCACGATCGATCCGCTGAATCCGACCTGTGGGTTCAGCCTCTTCGGCGGATCCCGGACGCCCGATATCGCGGCGGACCGGCTGGCGTCCGCTCTGCTCCCACCGAGGGTGAGCGACGACAAGGCCTATTTCATCGACGCGTCGAAGAACGCGCTGTATGCGTGCCTGGCACCTTTCGAAGAGGCCTACCATCGATGGCCCACGGTTCCCGAACTCCTTGGACTTCTCCGCGCCGATCAATCCTCGATGGATCGGGTGAAGGAGCGCCTCAAAGGCCCGGGATCGAAAGAGTTGAAGACGTTGCTCGACAGCCGCAAAGCACAGACTCAGCGCTCGGCGGATCCTGCTGCGAGCCTGGTTGAGCGGTTCGCACTGCTCGACCGCCCGTCGCTGCGGAACCTGTTTGACCACGCCGGCCCGACATTTCAGATGCGTGACCTGAATCGTCCGGTGCGAGTGCGCGTCGCGTTGCCCGAGGCGGAGTATCCGGACGCGTCGCGGATCCTGGCCCGGTTGGTGGTCTCGCAGTTCGTGCAAATCACCTCGTCTTCCGAGACGGACAGATCGATCTTCAAAGGGCTTGTCATCGACGAGGCGGGTAGATTCGTCGATGACTATGTAGCCAGGGGCGTACAGAAACTGCGGTCCAACAATGCCGGCCTTGTGCTCCTGTCGCAGACCATGTCGGACTTCCCGCCGGAGGTCCGCGCGACCGTTTTCGGCTCGACAGGCTGCAAGGCGGTCTTCGGCGGCATCGATCCACTGGACGCGGACGTCTTCTCCCGTTGGTTCGGTGAGCAGTACGTCACCGAGACGACGATCAACAGGAGCGCGACGACCGGAGTTCAGTACGACCAGTTTGGCTCCGTCGGCGGACGCTCGGAGAGTAGGACAGCCGGTTACAGCGCTCGTAGAGTTGAGCGTGCGCGCTGGACGGTCTCAGACATCATCACGGGAGTACCGACTGGCCACGCGCTTGTCTCGCTGGCGAGATCAAACGGCGTACGGGTGGGCCCGGTCCTGATCAACCTGCGCGCATAAGCAGACCGCGGCGCACGGAGTCGAGTCCAAAGATGCGCCGCGGTCTCATCGGGATCAACGGTGTTGCTGCACCTCCACCGACCCGACCAGAGTACCGGACGTCATCAGCTACTCAGAGGTATCGCGACGCAGCGCGAGCCGTTGCTACTCTGTACGAAAGACAGAAGTACCACGTGGTGCTTTCGTTCACTTGTGATCGATTCGCCACGTGGTTGTTGCTGCAGCCTATGGCGATTCGTCACCTGAACCAGGAGTCGAGTCCTATGGTTGCAGCTAACACCCGTCCTAAGCGCACAACTTTCACAAAGAAAGTCGAGCGTTGGAATGCCAACTTGGTTGCGTTGACCTCGTTGATGGTCACCTTGATCGGCCTGCTTCGGCAGATCGCTCGGGTCGTCCTGATCGTGGTTGCCGTGATCGCGGTGTTCTCTCCGGGGCTTTTGCCGCTCGTGGCTGCCGCATCGGCTCTGCTGCTGCAGATTCGGCGCGCGTAAGTGCGAGACACAACAGCTCGACCCTTGTGGTCGGGCTGTTGTGCATTACCGCTCGAGTCGGACGACTGCGCGGGATGCCACTGGGCCGGTGAAGGTCAAGAGGTTTTGGGCTTCGGACTGTATTGCGGTCCAGGCTTGGCGGGGGAGGGGGTGAGGGGGGTTATTTCTAGGGTGGCTTGGGATTTGGATTTGGTTAGTTTCCAGAGGGCTTTGGGGTGGCCGTGGTGGAGGACTGAGCCTTTGGTGAGGACTTCTCGGTGGGTTAGGCGTTGACGGGTGGGGGTGTCCAGGAAGCGGGTGCGGTCGGTGTGGGAGAGGAGGAGGTTGTCGTATTCGGGGAGGAAGCGGGTGGGGGCCTCGGTGTCTTCGTGGGGGAGGGAGAGGTCGGGGAGGTCGTAGAGGGTGCGGCCTGATTCGAGGTCGGTGTAGGTGCGGAGGTCCAGACGGTCGAAGATCTCGTTCAGGCGGGTGGGGGCGGACCAGGTCTGGGCGTCGGCGACGGACGCGGGGCCGTAGGCGGCCAGGTAGCGCAGGACGATGGTGTCGACGTCGGCCTTCAGGTCGACGTTGGATTTCGGGTCGACGCTCGGGTTGGGGGCGGGTGGGGAGTTGAGCCAGAGGGCGGCGGTGGACATGGTCGGGTTGCCGCCCTTGTTCCAGATGCCTCTTGGTGGGACCTGGATGGTGGGGAGTAGGCAGCGGACGGCGTGGGCCAGGGCGGCGGGGTCGCGGTCGGGGTAGAGGGGCGCGAGGTGATCGCGGAGTTGGGCGGCGGTCGCGGGGCTCTCGGTCATGCGGGCGATGCCGGCGGTGAGGACGGCGTTCATGTCGAGGCCCTCGAGGCGGTGCCGGCCGTAGGTGATGTTCTGGAAGACCTCGCGTTCCAGCCGCGGCTGGATGAGCGGGCGGAAGGCCAGGAAGTCGCGGCTCGACATCAGGTGGATGGTTGCCCGCATCGTCGATCCACGGACCGCCTGGCGGGTCTCCAGGAGCGTGACGAGGTCGGCCGGGTCGAAGTTCGTGAGCCTGGTCCACAGGCCGACGTACGGCGCTTGCGGGGATTGGGCCTGCAGGCCGACGAGGTGTTCGATCGCCTCGAGTGCGGTCGCGTCGTGGCGTTCGAGGAGCCACTGGCGGTGCAGCGTGGCGCGGTTGAGGGCTCGCAGGCTCAGCTTCGAAATCGCGCGTTCCTCTCCTGGGTGCAGCTCCAAAAATAGGAGGAGAAGCGGTCAGGTTTGGTCCGGTACCAGGTTGAGGCCGGCCAGGTAGGCGGTGAAGAGTGAGCGCCCCTGAGGCCAGCGGCCGAGGCTGTTGATGTGGCCGAGCCTGGCGAGGGTGATGAGCGGTGTCGCCCAGCCGGCGGCGAGGCGGGCGGCGGCGTCGACGGTGCAGTACGGGTCGTCCGTGCTAGCGATCAGTACGGCGGGAACCCCGAGCGCCCGTACCGGCAGCGAGCCGAACGACGGCATCCGTTCGACGGGGAAAGTCGGAGCGAGTGGATCCGGAGGAGCGACCACGAACGCCCCGCGGACTCGGGAGTTCGGGCCGGCGGCCAGCCAGTGCGCGAGGGCGTGACAACCGAGGCTGTGCGTGACGAACACGATGTCGCCGGACGCGTTCTCGACGGCCCGCGTGATCGCGTCCGACCAGTCGGCGAGGTCCGGCGACGTCCAGGACGACGGCTGGATCCGTACGGCGTCTGCGAGCCAACCGGACTCCCAATGGGTCTGCCAGTGCTGCTCGTCGGAGCCGTCGAGGCCGGGGATGATCACGAAGGTCATGGAGTCTCCTCAAGGATCGGTTCGCTGTCATGATGAGCGTGTTATCGCCGTACGGCGCCCTGAGCTGATGAAATGAAGGTCGATGAGCGAGGCAACGACTGGATCATTGGACGCGATCGACCGCGAGATCCTGGCGATCCTGCAGACCGAAGGCCGGCTGAGCGGCTCGGACATCGGCCGCCGGGTGAATCTGTCGCAGCCCGCGGTGTCGGCGCGGATCCAGCGCCTCGAACGGTCTGGCGTGATCACCGGTTACCGGGCCGTCGTCGAGCCGGCGCGGGTCGGGCTGAACATCCATGCGGTCGTGCGGGTCCGGACGACGCATGCCCGCATCCCCGAGGCGCTCGAGCTCTTCGCGTCACGGCCCGAGATCGTTACGACGTACCGGCTGACCGGTGAGGACTGCTTCCTCCTGGACGTCCACACGGCCGACGCGGGGCAGCTCGAGCAGGTGGTCGACATGATCGGCCGGCTGGGTGCTGTGAGCACCTCGTTGGTACTGCGCGAGTACCCGGCGAAACCGCTCGCGGCCAGTTGACAGGATTTCCCTTGCCACCGGGATTCCCACGGCGATCGCTTCCCACGGTGTGCCGCGCCGAACTAGGGTTCGACGGATCGTAGTTGTTGCGTTACGCACCATGAGCGTGGGAGGGAACGTATGAGGAAACGCCGCAAGGCGCTGATGGCTGTGACCGCCGGGGTGGCGACGGTGTCGCTCGGGTTGTCCTTCACCAGTGCGGCGGGGGCCGCGCCGCAGGCAGCGACGGCGAACCCGAACGGGCTGAAGCTGGTCAAGACCAAGACGTCGCTGCTCGGCAAGCACTACTGGTACCAGCAGACCTTCAAGGGGCTGCCGGTGGTCAACGGGTACTACGCGAAGCACGTGGCGAAGGACGGCTCGGTGGAGGTCGCCGACGGACGCGACGCTGTACCGGCGAACCTGGATGTCAGCGCGACGGTCGCGTCGGCGTCCGCGACGCAGAGCGCGAACGCCACGGTCACCGCCCGGGCGAACCGGGCCCGGTCGGGCGAGCCGGGGAAGAGCTTCGTCAAGCAGCCGGCCGCGACCAGCGGTGCCGCGCAGCTCGCGGTGATCGGCGGACCGAACGCCCGCCTGGTCTGGAACGTCACCAGCCGGTCGACCGAGGGCGTCAGCCGCTCGCTGGTCGACGCCAAGACCGGCAGTGTCGTCGAGTCGAAGGTGATCAGCGACAACATCGACGGGCGCGGCTCGGTGTTCGACCCGAACCCGGTGGTCAGCGAGCAGAACGAGAAGCTGACCGACCAGAACGACAAGAACCAGGACGCCCTGTTCCTGGCGCAGAAGAACGTGATCCTGCGCAACCTGGACGGGTCCGGCAAGCTCAACGGCAGCTACGTCAACATCAAGGAAGCCAAGGGCGGTCTCGCGCAGAGCAAGACCAACTCCTTCGTCTACCAGCGTGCGAACGACAAGTTCGAGCAGGTGATGGTGTACTACCACATCAACCAGACGCAGGAGTACATCCAGCAGCTCGGCTTCACCGACGTGAACAACGAGTCGCAGGACTTCTCCGTCGACACGTACGCCGACGACAACTCGTTCTACGACCCGTCGACCGACATGATCACCACCGGTGAGGGTGGCGTGGACGACGCCGAGGACGCCGAGGTCATCTGGCACGAGTACGGGCACGCGATCCAGGACGACGTCGTTCCGGGCTTCGGCGAGTCCGAGCAGGCCGGTGCGATCGGCGAGGGTTTCGGCGACTACTGGGCCGTGACCAACTCGATCCCGGTCAGCAAGGGCTTCAACCTGCCGTGCGTGATGGACTGGGACGCCACGTCGTACACGACGGACGAGCCGCACTGCCTGCGTCGTACGGACGGCACCAAGACCACCGACGACATCGACGGTGAGGTGCACGACGACGGCGAGATCTGGTCGCGCGCGCTGTGGGACATCCACCAGACGCTCGGCCGGACCAAGGCGAACAAGCTGATCCTCGAGGCGACGTTCTTCTACGACCCCGACACCTCGTTCGCCGGCGCGGCCCAGGACACCGTCCAGGCGGCCCGGCTGCTGTACGGCAAGGCGGCGGCCGCTCAGGTCACCAAGGCCTTCCAGGACCGCAAGATCCTGAAGTGACGAACTCCGGTCATGCGCCCACTACTGTGGGCGCATGACCTGGAGTACGGCGGACGTTCCTGACCTGACCGGACGACGGGCGCTCGTCACCGGTGCCACGAGCGGACTCGGGTACGAGACCGCGCTCGAACTGCTCCGGCACGGCGCTGACGTGATCGTTGCCGCGCGCAACCCGGAGAAGACGGCGCAGGCCGCGCAGCGGCTGACGGACCAGGCCGGCCGGGCGCCGGACGTGCTCGCACTGGACCTCGCCGATCTGGCGAGTGTCGCGCAGGCGGCCGGCGAGGTCGTCCAGAAGTACGACCGGCTCGATCTCCTGGTCAACAACGCCGGCGTGATGGCACCGCCGTACCGGCAGACCGTCGACGGGTTCGAGCTGCAGCTCGGGACCAACCATCTCGGGCATTTCGCGCTCACCGGGCGGCTGTTGCCGGTGCTGCTCAAGACGCCGGCGAGCCGCGTCGTGACGGTCAGTTCGTTCATGCACAGGACCGTTCGGGGCATCTCCGAGGACGACCTGCGCCGGTCGGCGGGCAGCTACCGCAAGTGGGAGGCGTACGGGAAGTCGAAGCTCGCCAACCTGCTCTTCATGCTCGAGCTCGACCGGCGGCTGCGGGCCGTCGGGTCCGAGCTGCTGAGCGTCGGAGCGCACCCGGGGTACGCCTCGACGCATCTGCAGGCGGCGGGTCCGGAGCTCGCCGGGCGGGCGTTCCAGGCGCGAGCCTGGGCCACCGCCACCCGGCTGGTCGCACAGTCGGCCGCGGCCGGCGCCTGGCCGAGTCTGTACGCCGCGACGTACCCGGATCTGCGGCCGGGCTCGTTCGTCGGGCCGAGCTTCCTCGAGTACCGCGGTACGCCGAAGGTCGTGTTGCCGACCCGGACCGCGCAGGATCCGGAACTGGCGCAGCGGCTCTGGGCGTGGTCGGTCGAGGCGACCGGCGTGGATCCGGCACTCACCGTGCTGAAGTAGTGACAGAGCGGCAACTTTGTGGTTACCCTCCGGTAATTCCCAACGCCGGAGGCCCCAGTGCGCAGATTTGCCGCCGCCCTCGCAGTCGCCCTGACCCTGATCACGCTGACCTTGGTCAGGGTCGGTTCGTCTGCTGACGCCAGCCAGGCCGCGCCCGGCTTCAGTACGGCGTACCAGCGCATCCCCGGCGCAGGCGGGATCGAGATCGGCGCCGTCGTGCTCACGCCGACCGGGCAGGGCGCCGGCCCGTTCCCGCTCGTGGTGATGCCATCGAGTTGGGGCATACCAAACGCGGAGTACGTCGGGCAGGGCGCGAAGCTCGCCTCGGCCGGGTTCCAGGTGATCTCGTACTCGAGCCGTGGCTTCTGGGACACCGGCGGCGGGATCGACATCGCCGGTCCGCCGACCGTCGCGGATGTCAGCAAGGTGATCGACTGGGCCGGCAGCCACACGCCCGCGGACACCAGCCGGGTCGCGGCCGTCGGGATCTCGTACGGCGCGGGCGTGTCGCTGCTCGCGGCGGCGCAGGACCCGCGCATCAAGGCGGTCGGGGCGCTCAGCGGATGGGCCGATCTGATCCGGTCGCTGGATCCGAACGAGACGGTCGCGCTGCAGGCCGTGGCCGGACTGCTTGCGTTGGGCAACGTCACCGGACGGCCCGGACCGGAGATGGCGTCGCTGCAGACGAAGTTCGTCACCGGTGACTTCGACGGGGCGATCGCGGAGGCGAAACAGCTGTCGCCGGTGCGGTCGGCGGCGACGATGGTAGACCAAATCAACGCGCGTCGACCGGCGGTGTTCCTCGCGAACGCGTTCGAGGACTCCATCTTCCCGCCGTCGCAGTACATCGACTTCTTCACCCGGCTGACCGGCCCGAAGCGGCTGTTGCTCGCGCATGGTGATCACGCGACCCCGGAGGCCAGCGGGGCGGTTGGTCTACCAAGCGAGACTTGGGACGAGTTGGCCGGTTGGCTACGCCATTACCTGACTGGCGCGGACAACGGTGCCGATGCGGAGGCGCCGGTGCAGTTGAAGTCGCAGCGTGGTGTGTGGCGTGGGTATGCCGACTGGGCGTCGGTCGGAGCCGAGCGTACGTCGTACCTCACGAAGGCCGGTGGGTTGCAGGGCTCGGCGTCGAGTGGGTGGAGCCGGGCGATCGGCGCTGGTATACCAACCGTCGCGGACAGTGGCATGGCGCTGGTTTCGGGAGCGCTGCAGGGGTTGTTGTCGATCCCGACCGGTGTGGCGACGCCGCTGGTGGACAGGTCGTTCGCGGGGGTTTGGTCGGGGCCGGCGTTCGGAAGCGCTGCGGTCGTCAACGGTGCGCCGAAGTTGCATGTGACCGTGAAGCCGTCGGCGGCCGACACCTCGTTGTTCGCCTATCTGTATGACGTTGACGCCCTGGGAGTCGGGTCGCTGATCTCGCACAAGCCGTACACGTTGCGCGGGGCGACGCCCGGCAAGGCGGTGCCACTCGATGTGACGCTGGAGGCCACCAGCTGGGAGGTGCCTGCAGGGCATCATCTCGCGCTGGTTGTGGACACGGTGGACCCGCGCTATCTCGGTCGAAGCACCGTGGGTTCCACGGTGACCTTCAGCTCACCGGCAGGCGACCCGTCGTGGGTCCGAGTCCCGGTGGCTGCATGAGCGTCAGTCGCCGGCGTTTCTTCGGCTTCACCGCGGCGGCCCTCGCGCCGATTCACCAATTCACCGCGGCGGCCCTCGCGCCGATTCACCAAGCCGCTACGCACAAGACGCGGGCGGCTCGCGAGGTCGGCGGGACGATGTATGTCGGGACTTACGGTGACGGGATCGGGATCGCTACCTACGACGGGAGGGGCACGATTACCGCGACCGGGAGCATCGCCGGCGTCGCGGATCCGTCGTTCGTCATCCGGTCGGGCAACTTTCTGTATGCCGTCAACGAGCAGGACGTCGGCGAGGTCACCGCGATCGACATCGCTGGTATACCAAAGATCCTGAATCGCCGGCCCAACAACGGATCCGGCCCCTGTCACCTCGCGAAGATCGGCGACCACCTGCTGACTGCGAACTACGGATCCGGGGACATCGCCGTACACCCGATCAACGCCGATGGGAGCCTCGGGCAACAAACTGATCTGGTCAAGCACGAGGGGTCCGGGCCGCATGCGCACCAGGTGGTGCAGGCGGGCGACTATGTCCTCGCGGTCGACCTCGGTACGGATTCGATCTACACCTACACGCTCGCGGGCGGGAAGCTCACACTGCAGCACCAGGCGAAAGTGCAAGCCGGCGCAGGTCCGCGACATTTGGTATTCCATCCGTCGGGGCGATACGCCTACGTCGCCGACGAGCTCGACAGCACGGTGACCGTCTGCGGCTACGCGGACGGAGTCGTCACGCCCCTCGCGACCCAGCCGACCGCACCCGCCGGACCGCAGAACTACCCCGGCGAGATCGTCGTGTCGGCCGACGGTGCGTTCGTCTACGTGACCAACCGCGGCCACAACACCATCGCGGTCTTCCGGACGAACGGCGCCGAACTCGAGCCGATCGGTACGCCGGGGTGCGGTGGCGACTGGCCGCGGCATTGCGCGTTCGACCCGAGTGGCCGGCTGTTGTTCGTCGCGAACCAGAAGTCGAACAACATCGCGACGTTCTTGGTAGACCAAACGAGCGGCGGGCTGACCCAGGCCGGTGACTTCAGCACCCCGACCCCGGTCTGCGTGAATGTTTGATCGTGCGCGAGCTCTTGCGGTTTTGTGGTGAGAGCGTTGTCATGGGATCGCCTTTCTCCGCCCCGAAAGGAGCATCCCGCCCATGCTCAAAGTCCTCGCCGCGGTCGTCCTTGCCGCGTCGGCGATCGTCGCCCCCACGTCGCAGCCGGCCACCCAGACATCCCAGGAGGCCAACCGAACCGCCTCCGCCTGGCACGCCGGGACCCCACCCCTCACCACTCCCTGGACAGCCGACGTCTCGCCGACGAACGCGCTCCCGGACTACCCCCGGCCGCAGCTCACCCGCCCCGACTGGCGCAACCTCAACGGCCTCTGGCAATGGTCCGCAGCCACCCCCGGTGAATTGCCGCCCTTCGGCAAAACCCTCGCCGAACAGGTCCTCGTCCCGTACCCGATCGAGTCCGCCCTGTCCGGCCTGCAGAGACACGAGGACCGGATGTGGTACCGCCGGACCTTCACCGTCCCCGACAACTGGAAGGGTAAGCAGCTCCTGCTGCACTTCGGCGCGGTCGACTACGACGCGAAGGTCTGGGTCAACGGCCGGCAGGTCGCCACCCACCGCGGCGGGTACGACGGTTTCGACGTCGACGTCACCGCCGCGCTGCACGCCAAGGGCCCGCAGGAGCTGATCGTCTGGGCCGAGGACCTGACCGACGAGACGTACCAGCCGATCGGCAAGCAACGTGAGGTCAGCGACCACGGCATCTTCTACCAGGGCAGCTCCGGTATCTGGCGGACCGTCTGGATGGAGCCGGTCAACACCTCCTCGATCAGCCGCCTCCAGCTGACCCCCGATCTCCCGAACCAGACTCTGAAGGTCACCGCCGAGACAACCGGTCCCGCGGGCCTCGACGTCGAAGTCACGGCGTACGACGGGCGTGAGGTCGCCGGTCAGGTGCGAGGCAAGGCGGACACCGAGCTCCGGTTGCCGATCCCGCACCCGAAGACCTGGTCGCCGGACAACCCGTTCCTCTACGACCTCAAGGTCCGCCTGATCGATCGCGGCAAGATGGTAGACCAAATCGGCTCGTACGCCGGGATGCGCTCGGTCGGCCTGCAGAAAGGTGCTGACGGCAAGCTTCGGATGGCGCTGAACGGGAAGATCCTGTTCAACCTCTCGACCCTCGACCAGGGATTCTGGCCGGACGGCCTGAACGCGGCGCCGACCGACGCGGCGCTCCGGTTCGATCTCGAGCAGCACAAGCGACTCGGTTTCAACACGGTCCGCAAGCACATCAAGGTCGAGCCGGACCGCTGGTACTACTGGGCCGACAAGCTCGGCCTGATGGTCTGGCAGGACATGCCGGCGACGAAGACCGACGCGATGCCCGAGCCGTGGCGCACGCAGTTCAAGTCCGAGCTGCACGAGATGGTCGAGGAGCACAAGAGCTTCACCGCGATCACCGTCTGGGTCCCGTTCAACGAGGGCTGGGGCGAGTGGGACCAGGCCGAGACCGGCCGGATCGCCGACTCCGTCAAGGCGCAGGACCCGTCCCGGTTGGTGAACGCGCACAGCGGTGTCAACTGCTGCAACTCGCACGGTGACTCCGGCCGCGGCGACCTGATCGACAACCACGCGTACCTCGGTCCGGCGACGACGGCACCGGCAGGTGATCGAGCGGCGGTGGACGGCGAGCACGGCGGGTTCGGGCTGAAGGTTCCGGATCACATGTGGTTCGGCGACGGATCGGCGTACGAGATGGAGCCGGACTCGGCGACGCTGACACGACGGTACGTCGAGAACCAGAACGACGTGCTCAGATCGGCCAGGCAATGCGGGATCAGCGGCTCGGTGTACACCCAGATCACCGATGTCGAGGGCGAGCTGAACGGCTTCTTCACCTACGACCGCCGAGTCCCGAAGATGAACTTCGCCCAGGTCCGGACCGTCAACCAGGCAATCATCGCGGGCGCCGACGGAACCGGGACCGGTGCGCCGAACCCAGGGCCTGGAACGCCAGGTGCCGACGGCATCCACTTCTATCCGCTGGAAGGAACCGGAGAAGATGCCGTAGGCAACAATGACGCCACACTCCAAGGCGGCGCGGTGTTTGCCGAAGGCAAGAACGGTCAGGGCGTCGCACTCAGTGGCGACAACCAGTTTGTCGACACCGGCGCCGCACTGCTCGACACGAGCGGCAACTACTCGGCCAGTGCCTGGGTGAAGCTCGACAAGGTGGACGGTTCGTTCCAGACGTTCGTCAGCCAGGACGGCGCCCGGGACAGCGCGTTCTTCCTGCAGTACTCCGGCCAGGACCAGCGGTTCGCGATGAGCTTCCCGGGCATCCGCGCACTGGCACCGACCAAGCCGAACCCAGGGCAGTGGTACCACGTCACCGGCGTACGCGACGTCGTGAAGGGTGAACTGCGGCTGTACGTCGACGGGGCCCTGGTCGCCACCAAGGCCGCCTGCAGCCTCGACTCCGGTTCGACCGGTAACACCGTCATCGGACGGGCGAAGTTCGGCGGCAACCAGGTCGACTTCCTGGACGGAACGGTCGACCAGGTGCACCTCTACGACCGCGCCCTCACCGACGCGGAGGTGCGCACACTCTACGAATCCGGAACCTAGTTTCGAGATGCGAAAGTCTCGGTGAGAGCCGATCCTGGAGGTACCCAGCCGACCAGCGGAGGTGAGTGCGATGGCCGCACCCAGCCAGGTGCTCGCGCCGCGCTCGACGGTCCGGTTCCGGCCACCGCGGTTCGGGCTCGGCGGTTCGCATCTCGGCGAACCGCCGGGTCCGGACGGCGCCGCGACCGCGGTCGCCACCGTGGACGCGGCGTACCAGGCTGGCATTCGGTTCTTCGACACCTCACCGGCGTACGGAGACTCCGAGCAACGACTCGGTACGGCGCTGCAGCGGCGCCCCCGTGGTGAGTTCCTGGTCTCGACCGAGGTGCCCGCCGGCGCGGATCCGGAGGCCTCGGTGCGCGCGAGCGCCGAGCGGCTCGGGCTCGCGGTGGATCTGGCGTTCGCCGCGGACGAGGCGGCGTACCCGATGCTCGATCGGCTGCGGCACGACGGTGTCATCAAGGCGGTCGGCGCGGCGTCGGGGGACTGGCGGGAGCTGGATCAACTGGTGCGTGACATCGAGGTGGACTGCGTGCTGCTGACCGCGCAGTACTCGCTTCTCGACATTTCCGCGACGCCACTGCTGGATCGTTGCCTTGCGCGCGGAGTATCGGTGATCGTCTCCGGCGTCCTGAGCCCGCAAGTCCTACAGGCAGAGAAACTGAGCGACCCGCAGGCCATCAAGGCCCGCCGGATCTCGGCAGTGTGCGAGCGGTACGGCGTCTCGCTGCCGCAGGCCGCGCTCGCCTTCCCCAGCAGGCATGCCGCCGTGACCTCGGTGCTGATCGCGGCCTCGTCGCCGGCGGAGATCCGGGCCGACGCGGCACTCGTCCGGCAGCCGGTGCCGGACCGGTTGTGGAAGGATCCGGATTTCGTGCGCTTGCTATCCTCGAAGTAGGAGTTCGCGATCCCGCGGCTCTCCGGACGAGCGGCGCCGTACCCGGTCTGACAAGACGACGCCTCACCCTGTTCTTGGAGGGGGTTCGTCCTCATGCACGTTCTGGATGTTCTCGAGATCGTCGGCGCACTCACGATTCTGGTCGCCTTCGCGGCCGCGCAGGCCGGACGACTGCTGCAGCGCACCGTCACCTACCAATTGCTGAACCTGCTCGGCTCGGCAGTGCTGGCGGTGATCGCGGCCGTCCAGCTGTCGTGGGGGTTCCTCCTGCTGGAGGGCACCTGGGCGATCATCAGCCTGATCGGCCTCATCGGCCTGCGCCGCAGCCGCCCAGCGCCCCAGCCCAGCTAGAACTTGTCGCCAGGGTTCGTCGGCGAGTTCGGCGAACCCGTCGGCGCCACCGTCGGAACGCCGGTGGTCGGCGTCACCGTCGTCGGCGCGCCGGTGGTCGGGCTCCCGGACCCGGTGCCGGGCGGCGGTGTGGTCGGTGTGACGGTGACGGTCGCCGTCCCGGTCGGCGTCGGGATCACCGGCTCCGGCTCGAGCGGCTGGGCGTGCCGGAACAGCAGCCACGCCAGGAACACCGCGAGCGCCATGATCACGGCCATCGTCAGCAGTGCCAGTGCCAGCGCCCACCGGGACGCCGGCCGCAGCGCTTCCGGCCACGGCAGCGGCCAGATACGGAACAGGCCCGGGCGGCGACGGTTCTCCCAGTAGTGCCGGAAGTCCGGCCCGCGGAGCTTCCCGATCTGCGGGATCCGGTCCATCAGTACGGCGGACAGCACCTCCTCGCCACGCCGCTCGGCCAGCAACCGCTCGTCGGACACGGCGCTCGACCCGTCGTCCTCGCGGATCGGGCCGATCGCGACCCACAGCGCGAGGTCGTCGTCATCGGAGTCGTTGTGCGCGAGGACGGCGTCCTCGGGGAGAGCGTCGACGGAGTGTACGAACCGTTCCCTGGCCGCGGCATCGTCGGCGGAGCCTTCGGTCATCATCGCGACCACGGCGGAGCGGCCGGTGTCGTCGGAGGCGGCGTACAGGAAGCCGGCGGCGTTCGCGCCGAGGCGGCCGCGCAGCCAGAACTCACCGACCCGCGGCGGGTCCTCGGGCTGCAGCGGCAGGGCGTCCGGAATCTCCAGCGCAGGCCGCACCTCCGGCGCATCCGCCGGCTGCACCTCAGGCTGGGAATCGGTCGCAGTCATCACCCCAATCCCACCACATCCCTGGTAGCACTGTCGCCACGCCCACCACCGAGCACTTTGTGCACCCACCGACCACGGATCCGGCCCGGACATGGTCGCTGGGTGCACAAAGTGCGCTGGACGGGCGGGATTTGGTCGCGCGGGGGAGGATTGGGAGGGATCGGGCGGGGCCCGCGGCTGCTGAACCCGGGGATCTGATGGAATGACCGGTGTTGCGAAGTGGGGATTGACGGTGTTTGACATGGCCCGTGCGCGGGCCCCGGAAGGACAGGCATGACCGAAACCACGGTGCCGGCGGGAACGGTGGCCCAGCAGTCCCGGCTGATCGGCGAGGCCGTCGGCGAGGTCAAGCGGGTGATCGTCGGCCAGGAGCACATGGTCGAGACGCTGATGGTGTCGCTGCTGGCCAAGGGTCACTGCCTGCTCGAGGGTGTTCCGGGCGTCGCGAAGACGCTCGCCGTGCGCACCTTCGCGAGCGTGGTCGGCGGCACGTTCGCCCGGATCCAGTTCACCCCCGACCTGGTCCCGTCCGACATCGTCGGCACCCGGATCTACCGGCAGACCCGCGAGACGTTCGACATCGAGCTCGGCCCGACCTTCGTGAACTTCGTGCTCGCCGACGAGGTGAACCGGGCGCCCGCCAAGGTGCAGTCGGCGATGCTGGAGCTGATGGCCGAGCGGCAGGTGTCGATCGGCGGCCAGACGTTCCCGATGCCGAAGCCGTTCATCGTGATCGCGACCCAGAACCCGATCGAGTCCGAGGGCGTGTACCCGCTGCCGGAGGCGCAGCGCGACCGGTTCCTGGTGAAGATCGACGTACCGCATCCGCGCGGGCACGAGGAGTTCGAGATCCTCCGCCGGATGAGCGTGGACCCCCCGGAGCCGCGACAGGTGCTGAAGCCGGAGACGATCCTCGAGCTGCAGCGGTCCGCCGAGCAGGTCTTCGTGCACAACCTCGTCGCGGAGTACGCCGTCCGCCTGGTGATGGCGACCCGGACGCCGACCGACTTCCACCTGCCCGACCTGGAGCCGATCATCGAGCTCGGGGTCAGCCCGCGGGCCACCCTCGGCCTGATCTCGGCCGGCCGGGCGCTGGCGCTGATCCACGGGCGCGACTACCTGCTGCCGAGCGACATCCAGACCGTCGCGCTGGACGTGATGGGCCACCGCCTCGGCCTGACCTTCGACGCGGTCGCGGACAACATCGACCCGCGGGCCGTGATCGAGCGGATCCTGGCCACCGTCCCGCCGCCCCAGCCGGTCTGGCGCGACGGCACCGACGGCACGGGCCGCCCGGAGTTCGTCTAGTGCCCAACCGTCCCGATCCACGAGCTGCGATGACGATCTCGCAGCTCGCTCCCGAGCGTGCGTTGCGGCGGCTGGAGCTGACCGTCGTACGGCGGCTCGAGGGCTACCTGCACGGGGAACACCTCGGCCTGCTCCCCGGGCCCGGGACCGAGCTCGCCGAGGCCCGCGAGTACCAGGTCGGCGACGACGTCCGGCGGATGGACTGGGCGGTCACCGCCCGGACCACGGTGCCGCACGTCCGCGACCTGATCGCGGACCGTGAGCTGGAGACCTGGGCGCTCGTCGACCTGTCCGGCTCGATGGACTTCGGTACGTCGACCCTCGAGAAGCGCGAGTTGGCGGTCGCGGCCGTCGCGACCGTCGGGTTCCTCACCCATCGGCTCGGCGACCGCTTCGGCGGGCTGATGCTGCGCGACTCGGCGCTGCGTCGCTGGCCGGCCCGCTCCGGACGCCTGGCGCTCTACGGACTGCTGCGCGCGCTGCTCGCCGAGCAGTTCGGCACCGACCAGGAAGCGCACCGCAGTGACCTGGCCGCGGCGCTCGAGTCGATGGCGCGGACGCAGCGCAAGCGTGGACTCCGGGTGATCGTGTCCGACTTCCTCACCCCCGAGGACGGCGAGGTGGCCAGCGGGATCGAGCCGTCCTGGGAGCGCGCGATGCGCAAGTTGACCGCTCAGCACCAGGTGCTCGCGGTCGAGATCGTCGACCCGCGCGAGCTCGAACTGCCGAACATCGGTGTGGTCACGATCGGCGACCCGGAGACCGGCGAGGTCCGTGAGATCGACACCCGGCGCCGCAAGGTCCGGGAGGCGTTCGGAGTGGCCGCGCTGGCGCAGCGGGAACGAACCCGGGCCGCCCTGCGTAGGGTAGGTGCGGGACATCTCGTGCTGCGCACCGACCGTGACTGGGTCGCGGACACGGTGCGCTTCGTGCTCGCCTACCGGCACGTGGCGTCCCGCCTGCACCAACCGCCGAAGGGAGTGGCTCGCTGATGGAGTTCCTGTCTCCGGGGCGGTTGTGGTTCCTGTTGCTCATCCCGCTGATCGTCGCGGGATATATCTTTCTCCAGCACCGGCGCTCGCAGTACGCGCTGCGCTTCACCAACATCGCGCTGCTGGACCGGGTCGCCCCACGGCGGCCGCAGTGGCGGCGGCACCTCGCCGTCGGGCTGGCGCTGCTGGCCGCGTTCACCTGCATCGTGGCGTTCGCGCAGCCGAAGGACAAGGTGAAGGTGCCGCGCGAGCGGGCCACGATCGTGGTCGCGATCGACGTCTCGCTGTCGATGATGGCCACCGACATCGACCCGAACCGGCTGGAGGCGGCGAAGAAGTCGGCGAAGAACTTCGTCAACCAGCTGCCCGGCAAGTTCAACGTCGCGCTGGTCAACTTCGCCGGTACGGCCTCCATCATCGTGCCGCCGACCACCGACCGGGCGACGGTACTGCGCTCGATCGACGGGCTCGAACTGGCCGAGTCGACCGCGACCGGTGAGGGCATCTTCACCTCGCTGCAGGCGCTCACCCAGGTCCCCCCGGACCCCGAGCACCCGAACGAGCCCGCCCCGGCGCGGATCGTGCTGCTGTCCGACGGGAAGCGGACAGTCGGCCGGACCGCCCAGGAGGGCGCGCAGGCGGCGAAGGCGAAGAACACGCCGGTCTACACGATCTGCTTCGGCACCGACTCGGGCTTCATCGAGATGGACGGCATCCGCCAGCGCGTCCCACCGGACCGCACGGAGCTGCGCTCGGTCGCCGAGATCAGCGGCGGCAAGGCGTACACCGCGGAGTCGGCCGGCGAGCTCGAGGACGTCTACAAGGACATCGGCTCCTCGGTCGGGTACGACGAGGTGGACAAGGAAGTCACCGCTCGGTACGCCGGCATCGCGATGCTCTTCACGCTGGCGGCCGCCGGCGCCTGCATCGCTCTCGCCACCCGGTTCCCGTGATCCCACTCGTGTCGCGTGATGCTGATCGCGACACGACGGTGATGGGGTTGAAACGGCGAGGCTGCTGGTGTTTGTGGTAGCGGTGGTGCAAGATGGTCGTGTGTTTCGCGGGTCGCCTTGTGGTGCCCTGGGAGACTGAACTGAAGTACTGAGTACGCCGAGATCGACGGACTGTTCGAGAACGCTGGGGAAGGCGCCCCTCGAGCACAGGAGGTCCCGGTGGCGACAACTCGTGGCGTTCTGTACGTCCACACGGTGCCGTCAGCGTTGTGCCCGCATGTCGAGTGGGCCGCGGGCGGCATCCTTGGCGTGCCCGTGAAGCTGGACTGGACGCCGCAGCCCGCGGCCCAGGGCACGTACCGGGCCGAGCTGTCCTGGCAGGCCGAGGCCGGGACCGCGGCCAAGTTGGCGTCCGCGCTGCGCGGATGGCAGAAGCTGCGGTTCGAGGTCACCGAGGAGCCGAGCAACGGCGCCGAGGGCGAGAGGTACTCGTTCACGCCCGACCTCGGGGTCTTCCACGCGACCACCGGCGTCCACGGCGACATCATGGTCCCCGAGGAGCGGCTGAAGGCCGCGATGCTGAAGGCGGCCGGCGGCGAGGCGGACCTGACCGAGGAGGTCGAGCGGCTGCTCGGCCGCCCGTGGGACGACGAGCTGGAGCCGTTCCGGTACGCCGGTGACGGTGCCCCGGTGCGCTGGCTGCACCAAGTCGTCTGAGCCTGAGGCGATCCTGAGAACTTCAGAAGAAACCTGTGAAGTCCGCAGACTTCCCCGAACTTTTCGATGAGACTGAGCATCAGACGTTGCACAGGGTGGGAGGGGCCGTGGCCGCTGGGCCACCGGGTGTCGGGACACCCCCGGTGGTTGTGAACAACAGCGGCCGCACCACGTGAAGGGCGCGAACCTCGCGGTTCGCGCCCTTCGTGCTGTGGGTCTACAGCGGGATGTTTCCGTGCCGGCCGCGGACGGGGCCGTCGGCCTCGGCCTTCGCGAGCGCGGTGGCCAGCGCGGTGCGGGTGCGGGTGGGTTCGACGACCTCGTCGACGACGCCGATCTCGCGGGCCCGATCGATGCCGCCGGCAATCTTCTCGTGTTCGGCGGCGAGCTCGGCCTCGACCTGCGGGCGGAGCTCCGGGTCGACCTCGGCGAGTTTGCGCCGGTGCAGGACGCGGACGGCGGCGACCGCGCCCATCACGGCGACCTCGGCGCGCGGCCAGGCGAACACCCGGGTGGCGCCGAGCGACCGGGCGTTCATCGCGATGTACGCCCCGCCGTACGTCTTCCGGGTCACCAGCGTCACCCGCGGTACGACGGCCTCCGCGAACGCGTGCAGGAGCTTGGCGCCCCGTCGTACGACGCCGTCCCATTCCTGACCGACTCCGGGCAGATAACCCGGTACGTCGACCAGCACGACCAGGGGCACGCCGAACGCGTCGCACATCCGCACGAAGCGGGACGCCTTCTCCGCCGACAGGGCGTCCAGGCAACCACCGAGCCGGAGCGGGTTGTTCGCGATCACGCCGACCGTACGCCCGCCGAGCCGGCCGAGCGTGGTGACGATGTTCGGCGCCCACCGCTGGTGCAGCTCGACGGCAGAAGACCCAGCATCCGCGTCGAGCACACCGCCGACCAGCGGATGTACGTCGTACGCGCGTTTCGCCGACTCCGGCAGGAACCCGGACAGATCGGTGTCCGGGACCTCGGTCGAGATCGTGCCCTGGTTGGCGAGCAGGTCCGCCAGCCGGCGCGCCTGCTCGAGCGCGGCCGCTTCGGAGTCGGTGGTGATGTGGACGACGCCCGACCGCCGGCCGTGCGGCTCGGGGCCGCCCAGGCGCAGCATGTCGACGTCCTCACCGGTGACCGAGCGGACCACGTCCGGCCCGGTCACGAAGATCCGGCCCTCCGGCCCGAGCACGACCACGTCGGTCAGTGCGGGACCGTACGCCGCTCCGCCCGCCGCCGGCCCGAGTACGACCGAGATCTGCGGGATCTTCCCGGAGGCCTGCGTCATCGCGTAGAAGATCTTGCCGACCGCGTGCAGGCTCAGCACGCCCTCGGCCAGTCGCGCGCCGCCGGAGTGCCACAGGCCGATGATCGGCACCTGTTCGGCGCGTGCGACGTCGTACGCCTCGACGACGACATTGCAGCCCTCGTCGCCCATCGCGCCGCCCATCACGGTGGCGTCGGAGCAGAACGCGACGACCGCCGCGCCGGCGATCCGCCCCCGCGCCGCGACCATCCCGGACAGGTTGTCCGGGGTGATCAGCTCCAGGCTGTCCGGGTCGAGCAGGTTGCTCAGCCGGGTGACCGGGTTGCGCGGGTCGTGCTCACGGGGGAGCTTGGCGGGTTTCGCCGGGGCGACGGTCATGGTGTCCTCCGGGGGTGGTGAAGGAACTACACCGATTTGAACGCGATGGCGGCGTTGTGGCCGCCGAATCCGAACGAGTTGTTCAGGGCCGCGATGTCGCCGTCGGGCAGCTTGCGCTGCTCGGTCGCGACGTCGAGCTCGATCTGGTCGTCGAGCTTGTCCACGTTGATCGTCGGCGGTGAGACCCGGTTGTGGATCGCGAGCACCGTCGCGACCGACTCGACCGCGCCGGCGCCGCCGAGCAGGTGGCCGATCATCGACTTCGGCGCGGTCGCGATCGCGTGGTCCGCGTCCTTGCCGAGCGCCTGCCGGATCGCCAGCGACTCGGCGATGTCGCCCTGCGGGGTCGAGGTGGCGTGCGCGTTGATGTGGAAGATGTCGGCCGGGGTGAGGTCGCCCTCGGCCAGCGCCCGCTCCATCGCCCGCCGGGCACCAGAACCGGTCGGGTCGGGCTGCGCGATGTCGTGGCCGTCGGCGGAGATGCCCGCACCGGCGAGCTCGGCGTAGATCTTCGCGCCGCGCGCCTTGGCGTGCTCGTAGGACTCCAGGATCAGGATCCCGGCGCCCTCACCGAGCAGGAAGCCGTCCCGGTCCACGTCCCAGGGACGCGACGCCCGCTCCGGCTCGTCGTTGCGGCGGCTGAGCGCCTGCATCATGCCGAACGCGGCCAGCGGCAGCGCCATGATCGCGCCCTCGGCGCCGCCGGCGATGATCACGTCCGCGCGGCCGAGCCGGATCTGGTCGAGACCCAGCCAGATCGCTTCGTTGCCGGAGGCACACGCCGAGACCGGGGTGTGAACGCCGGACTTCGCGCCGAACTCCAGGCCGACGTACGCCGCCGACGAGTTCGGCATCAGCATCGGGATCGCCAGCGGCGAGACCCGGCGCGGGTTGCTCTGCAGGGCGTCGTAGTTCGACAGGGTGGTGTGCAGGCCGCCGATACCGGAAGCGACCGCGACACCCAGCCGCTCCTTGTCCAGCCCGGAGTCCTCCAGGCCGGAGTCGGCCCAGGCCTCGCGGGCGGCAACCACGGCGAGTTGCGCCGTACGGTCCAGGCGGCGGGCCTTCACCCGCTCGATCACCTCGGTCGGGTCGACCGCGGCCGGTGCGGCGATCTGGACCGCCAGGTTCTGCACCCACTCGTCGGTCAGCCGCCGGGCACCGGAACGCCCGGCCAGCAGCCCTTCCCAGGAGCTGGCCACGTCGCCCCCGAGCGGGGTCGTGGCTCCGAGCCCAGTGATGACGACTCGGGTCTTCGACATGGTTACCTCATCCTTCACATCTGCGATCTGCGGTTTGGGAGCGAGGGGTGGGTACTGCGGGTTGCCGGTGTGGTGCTCACCGGCCCGACCGGAGCCGGGGGCCGATGAGCACCGGCCAGCACGGTGACGGGGTTCGTCAGCCGTTCTGGGCGCGCTCGATGAACGCGACCGCGTCGCCGACGGTCTTCAGGTTCTTGACCTCGTCGTCGGGGATCTTCACGTCGAACTTCTCCTCGGCGGCCACCACGACCTCCACCATGGAGAGCGAGTCGACGTCGAGGTCGTCGGTGAAGGACTTGTCCAGCTGGACGTCCTCGACCGGGATGCCGGCGATCTCGTTCACGATCTCGGCGAGGTTGGAACGGATCTCTTCGGTGCTGGCCATTTCTCTGCTTCCCTTTCGGATTTCTGCTGGCTCGTGACAGCCGGGTGCAGCCACCTGAGCTGCCCCGGACAACTATGGACTATCGCTACTTCACGGCAGCCGGATCACCTGGGCGGCGTACACCAGCCCGGCGCCGAAGCCGATGATCAGGGCGAGGTCGCCGCTGTTCGCCTCGCCGGCCTCGCGCATCGCGGTGATCGCGAGCGGGATCGACGCCGCGGAGGTGTTCCCCTGGCGCTCGATGTCGCGCGCGACCTTGACGTGTTCGGGCAGTTTGAGCGCCTTGCGCATCGCGTCGGTGATCCGCATGTTCGCCTGGTGCGGCACGAACAGGTCGAGCTGCTCCGCCTTCACGCCGGCGACGTCCAGCGCCTGCTGCGCGGTCTTGGCCATCTCGAACGACGCCCAGCGGAACACCGGGTTGCCGTCCATCGTCAGGTGCGGCCAGTTGTAGCTGCCGAACACCTCCTGCCAGGACTCGCGCTGGCTGATCACCTGGTGCTGCGTGCCGTCCGAACCCCACACCACCGGCCCGATCCCCGGCTCGTCGGCCGGGCCCACCACGGCCGCGCCGGCGCCGTCGGCGAAGATGAACGCCGTACCGCGGTCGGTCCGGTCGGTGATGTCGCTGAGTCGCTCGACGCCGATCGCCAGCACGTATTTCGCGCTGCCGCCGCGGACCAGGTCGTTGGCCATCGCGATCCCGTAGCAGAAGCCCGCGCAGGCCGCCGAGATGTCGAACGCGGCCGCCGTCGGGGCGCCGACCTGGACCGCGATCTGGGTCGCGATCGCCGGCGTCTGGTACAGGTGCGTGACGGTGGCGACGATCACGCAGCCGATGTCGGCCGGGTCGATCCCGGACTCCGCGATGGCGTCCTTCGCGGCCTGCACCGACATCATCAGCACGGTCTCGTCGTCCTCGGCCCAACGGCGTTCCTTGATCCCGGACCGGGTCTGGATCCACTCGTCGCTGGAATCGATCTGCTCGAGAATTTCCGAGTTCGGTACGACGCGCCGCGGCCGGTACGAGCCGATCCCGAGGATCCCGGCGTGAGTCGCCCCCGACGAGGCAGTGATCGTGGTCATCGGGCCTCCCGGTCTGGACTGAGGAGCGGAGGGAGCGAAGCGACTGGAGCGACGAGGGAAGACCGGGAGGTCGAGGCCCATGACCCCGCCGGCGCCGAAGGCCCGGCCAAAAGCACAGTGATCATGATGAGCTCCCGGCGGGGTGCAGGCGGACCAGGGGCTGGCCGGGGGCGACCGGGTCGCCTTCCTCGGCGAGCCACTCGACGACGATGCCGCCGTGCGGGGCGGTCACCTCGACCTCGTCGCGCAGGCTCGCGACCTTCGCCACGACCTCGCCGGCCGCGACGGTGTCGCCGGAGTCCCGGCGTACGGCGACCTCGCGGGTGAAGGTGCCCTTGATCGGGGCAACCAGCAGCCGCCACGTGGGGGAGGCGTCGATCTCCGACGGGCTGCCGTGCTTCTCGACGAACGCGCGGGCGTCGTCGAGCTGGTCCGGTGTCTTCAGCGCGAACGTCTCGACACCCTTCAGGGCGCGGCGCGCGATCCCGGTCAGGGTGCCCGCCGGCGGCAGTTCGAGGATGCCGGTGACCTCGAGGTCGGACATCGTCTGCAGGCACAGGTCCCAGCGGACCGGGGCGTTCACCTGGTTGACGAGCCGCTGCAGGACCTCGCGGCCGTCGTGCACGACGTGGCCGTCCCGGTTCGAGATCAGGCGGGTCCGCGGGTCGTGGGTGCTGATCGCGGTCGCGTACTTCGCGAGCGTCTGGACCGCGGGCTCCATGTGGCTGGTGTGGAAGGCGCCCGCGACCGACAGCGGGATCAGCCGGGCCTTGGCCGGCGGGTCGGCGGCCAAGGCCTCCAACTGCTCGACGGTGCCGGCGGCAACGATCTGGCCGGGGCCGTTGTCGTTGGCCGGGGTCAGGCCGTGCTCGGCGAGCTTGGCGAGGACCTCGTCGCGGTCGCCGCCCAGGACGGCGGTCATCGAGGTCGGGGTCAGCGCGGCCGCGGCGGCCATCGCCTTGCCGCGCTCACGGACCAGGACCATCGCCTGCTCGGCGGTCAGGACACCGGTGCCGGCTGCGGCGGCGAGCTCACCGACGCTGTGCCCGGCGACCGCGCCGACCTGGGCGAAGGCGTCGGCCGGGTGCGGGAACACCGCCAGCGCGGCCAGCATGCCGGACGCGACCAGCAGCGGCTGCGCGATCGCGGTGTCCCGGATCGTGTCCGCGTCGGCCTGGGTGCCGTAGTGGGCGAGGTCGAGACCGGCGACCGCGGAGAGCCAGTTCAAGCGGCTCTCGAACACGGGATCCGCCAGCCACGGCTCGAGGAATCCTGGAGTCTGGGCACCCTGACCGGGCGCGACGATGACGAGCACGTGACAACTCTCCCTCAGCCGGACCCGTCGTGAGCGGAAAGGCGAGCACGAATTCTTCGGGGCCGGTTTGTGGAGATCCTACAAAACGGTGCTGCCCGGCTCGGGATTGAGCAGGCGACCCAAGGTCAGTGCGACACGGACTGTGAAAGCGTCGCGGGGATCCAGCGGGTTGTACCCCGTGAGGTCCGCCACACGCTTCAGCCGGTACCGCACGGTATTGGCGTGGATGAACATCGCCCGGGCCGTCGCCTCGATCGAGCCACCGGAGTCCAGGTACGCCGAGACGGTGTCCAGGAGCACCCCATCGCCCACGGTGAGGGGGCCGTAGACCTCTGTCGCGAGCTGCCGGCGGGCGTGGCCGTCTCCGGAGAGTGACCGCTCGGGCAGTAGCTCGTCGGCCTGCACCGGTCGCGGCGCGCCTGGCCACGCGGCTGCGGCGCGCAGGCCGGCGACGGCGGCCCGCGCCGACGTCACGGCCGACATCAGGTCCTTCACGACCGGTCCGACGACGATCGGACCGGGGCCGAACCAGCGCGCGAGCTTTTGTACGATCTCGACAGGTTTGCTCGTACCACCGAGTACCACGACCAGGCGATCGCCCTGGATCGCGCACAGAGCGTCAGCACCCGCCTCGCGAGCGGCGTGCCGGACCATGTCCGCCACGTTCGAGGTGTTGTTGCCGATCTGCGGGCCTTCCGCGGCCGGGGCCCGCCCGACCACCACGGCGACTTCGGCGGATCCCGTCGTACCGGCGGCTCCGGTCCAGCCGAGGGCGGAGGCGCGCGAACGGACCGACTCGTCCGCCTCGCCGCGGATCACCGAGTCGACGAGCAGTGCTTCGAGGCGGGCGTCCCAGGCGCCGCGCATCTCGGCGGCCTGCGCGTAGACGGTCGCCGCGGCGAACGCGACCTCGCGGGCGTAGCGCTGCATCGCCTCGTGCACGATCGGTACGTCGTCCGGTGGCAGCAGAGTGCCGATGGTGTTCTCGATGGTCTCGATCGTGGTGCGGACCAGGTCGACGGTCTGGTGCAGCGAGATCACCCGGGTGAACTCACGCGGCGCGGAACCGAAGATCCGGGTCGGCATCGAGGAATGCGCCTCGGGGTCGCGGAACCACTCGACGAACGCCGAGATCCCGGACTGCGCGACCAGACCGATCCAGGACCGGTCCTGCGCGGACAGCTGGGCGAACCACGGCAGTTCCGCGTCCATCGCCGCCATCGCAGCCGTCGCCAGCGCCCCGGTCGCCCCCTGCAACCGCTCCGCCCGCGCCAGATGCGCCCTCGTCGCCTTGACCACGCTCGCACCCTAACCCCACCTCCGGGGGTGCCCCCCGAGCTGGAGGGTTGCCCCTCGAGATTCGGGACGGGCAACCCGGCACCTGAGGGGGCGCCCCGCGAGCTGGAGGGTTGCCCCTTGAGATTCGGGTCGGGCAACCCGGCACCTGAGGGGGCGCCCCGCGAGCTGGAGGGTTGCCCCTTGAGATTCGGGTCGGGCAACCCGGCACCTGAGGGGGCGCCCCGCGAGGTGGCGGGTTGCCCCTTGAGATTCGGGTCGGGCAACCCGGCACCTGAGGGGGCGCCCCGCGAGGTGGCGGGTTGCCCCTCGAGATTCGGGACGGGCAACCTTGCACCTGAGGGGGCGCCCCGC
>NZ_JBIALI010000007.1:0-368003 GCF_042873375.1 Kribbella sp. NPDC004875 | reverse complement strand
GGGGGGCGCCACGGCCCCCCCCGGCGGGGCACCGGGCGCCCCGGGCCGCCCCCCCGCCGGGCCCCCCCCCCTTTTGGGGGGGCAATACAAATAGTGGGGGGGGGGGGGGGGGCCAACCCCCCCCCCCCCCCCCACCGCTTTCTGTTCAAGGTCTCAGGTCAAGACGGCCCACAACCGCGCGAGCACGGTCGCGATCTCGTCGGCGTTGAGCGGGACCAGTTCCAGCGTCAGCTCGCCCTCGGCCGTCCGGTCGGTCATCACGTAGATCGGGGGCGTTCCCGCTTCGAGTTCGGTCGCGGCCCGCTTGGCGTCCGGGACCTTGAGCAGCACGCGCGAGACCTGCAGCCCGGTCGGATCCGGGACCGCCTCGACCGTGATGCCGGGGATCCGCGACGCGGCGGCGACGAACGCGTCTACCTTGGCGAGTTCGTCCGCCTCCCACTTCACCCGGTCGAACGCCTGCCATTCCTCGAGCGCCGCGAGCACGCCGACGATCGCTTCCTTCGTCGGCTTCATCACCCGGCCGATGCCCTTCTCCTGGGCTCGCACGGCTTGCACCAACGGCCAGCTCCCGGCCACCAGTCCGGCGGTCGGCGACCCGAGGTACTTCTGTCCGCTGACGAGCACCAGGTCCGCGCCGGTCGCCAGCAGGTCAGCGATCCGCGGGAACTGTGCTGCCGCGTCGACGATCGCCGGTACGCCGCGACGGTGCGCGGCCCGGATCGCGGCGACCAGGTTGATCGGTTCGCCACGCGTCAACCGCGACGACACGAGCATCAGGCAGGCGACGTCGGGCCCGTCGAGCTCGGCCTCCAGGTCGGCGATCGTGCAGCCGTCCGCGTCGCCGGCCAGATCCACCTGAGCACCGGCGAGCCGGATGCCTTGCAGGTTCGAGTGCCCGTAGTCGACGACCTGGCAGGCCGGCAGCACGACGCGGTTGTGCATGTCGGTGGTGTCCGGCAACGCCGCCGTACGGCGTGGGTCGCCGCCCGTCATGGTGGCCGCGACCGCGAGCGTGATCCCGGCCGCGGTGCAGTGCACGACGGCACCGGCCTGGGCGCCGGTGACCTGCGCGATGGCCTCACTTGCCCGGTCGCCGAGCTCGTCCATCACGAAGAATTCCGGTAACGCCTGTGCGACAGCCGCCGCCACCCCGTCGGAGCTTCTCGACACCCCTAGTGGGGTGTACGTCCCCTTGGCATTGATCACCACACTCAATCGGTAACGATCATGGATGCTCATGGTGTTGCTGAGCGTAGTGGTCACAGACGGCAATTGGCGAGAGTCTGACGGTGAGTTCTTGACCCGAAGCTACTGGTGAGTCATCCTCACTTTTACCGACCTGAGGAGGGACCGTGCCCCGCCCCGCACTCCGCACCCGCCTTCGTACGTCCATCGTCGCGGCCGCTGCCGTCGCCGTGCTCGCGGCGTTGCCCGCGCCGACCCAGGCCGCGCCGCGTGCTGTTGCCGCGAGCCCCGATGATTATTGCCTCGAGCAATGTCGTGACATCCTGCCGCCCGGCCAGAACGGCACCGCGACCTTCACGGATCTCCTTGCTTTCAAGGCGTTGGGGGTCCGTCCCGCGCACTTCAGCGACACGGTGAAGCCGTACCAGGATCTGGTCTGGAACTCGCAGGGCATCACCGATGCCGGCCTCGCGCCGTACTACGACGACTCGTCCTTCGGCGTGAAACCGGACGACGTCGCGAGCACGATCCACCCGCGCGGCGATGTCACCATCGTCCGGGACAAGTCGCGCGGCATCCCGCACATCACCGGCACCACGCGGCTCGGCACGATGTTCGGTGCCGGGTACGCCGGAGCTCAGGACCGGCTGTTCGTGATGGACGTGTTCCGCCACCTCGGGCGCGGGCAGCTGACGCCGTTCGCGGGCGGCGCGGCGGCGAACCGCGAGTTCGAGCAGGAGTTCTGGCGCACCGCGCCGTACACGGAGGCCGATCTGCAGCGGCAGTTCGACGACGCCGACGAGTTGTACGGCGCCGACGGCGTGAAGATGCAGCAGGACATCCAGGCCTGGGTCGACGGCGTCAATCACTACATCGACACGGTCGGCATCGCGTACCCCGGTGAGTACGTCGCGCTCGGTCTGCAGTGGCCGACGCCGCACTGGAAGGTGACCGACGTGGTGGCCACGGCAGCGGTCGTCGCGGGCATCTTCGGTACCGGTGGCGGCGCCGAGGTCACGTCCGCGCTGGCGTTGCTCGAGGCGCAGGCGAAGTACGGCGTTGCCCAGGGCACGAAGGTATGGGAGTCGTTCCGTTCGCAGAACGATCCGGAAGCCAGTACGACGGTGCACGACGGAACGAGTTTTCCGTACGGGACCACCGGCCCGAACCCGGCCGGGCGCGCGCTGCCGGACCGCGGCTCGGTTACCCCCGAACCCGAGGTGATCGACCAGACCGCGAACAAGGCCGCGGCTGCGAAACCGGCACCGAAGGGCGCGGAAAGCCTGCGCGGAATCTTCAACGGCGGATTGTTCCCGGCAGGTTTCGGAAAGAAGGGCATGTCCAACGCGCTGCTGGTTTCCGGCGCGCACACCCAGAGCGGACACCCGATCGCCGTCTACGGACCGCAGACCGGGTACTTCGCCCCGCAGCTCCTGCTCCGCCAGGAACTCCAGGGCCCCGGCGTCAGCTCCCGCGGCATCGCGTTCGCCGGACTCAACTTCTACACGCTGATCGGCCGCGGCCCCGACTACTCGTGGAGCGCCACGTCCGCGGGCCAGGACATCACCGACACGTTCGCCGTCCCACTCTGCGAGCCGAACGGCGGAACGCCGACGAAGACGTCGCAGTACTACGTTTTCCGCGGCCAGTGCGTGCCGATCGAACGACTCGAGCGGCACAACGCGTGGTACTCCAGCCTCGGCTCCTCGGAGCCGGCCGGCTCGTACACGCTGGTTGCCCTGCGCACCAAGTACGGAATCGTCACGCATCGCGGGACGGTCGGCGGAAAACCGGTGCTGTTCGCCAAGAACCGGTCGACCTACGGCAACGAGGCGGGCTCGGCGCTCGGGTTCATGCAGTTCAACGACCCGGACCGGATCCACTCGGCCGCCGACTTCCAGAAGGCTGCCGCGAACATCGGCTACACCTTCAACTGGTTCTACACCGACAAGAACTCGATCGCCTACTTCAACTCCGGTGACAACCCGGTCCGCGCCGCCGGCGCCGACCCGAACCTCCCGACCTGGAGCTCCTACGAGTGGCAGGGGTGGAACCCGGATACCAACCGCGCGACCTACACGCCCGCAGTCCAGCACCCGCAGGTCGTCAACCAGGACTACCTGACCAGCTGGAACAACAAACAGGCACCGGGGTACTCCGCCTCGGACGGTCAGTGGGGCTACAACGCGGTCTACCGCAGCCAGCCGCTCGACGACCGGATCAAGGCGGTCATCAACAGCGGTCAGAAATTCACCCGCGGCAAGCTCGTAGAGGCGATGGAGGACGCGGCCACGGTCGACCTTCGCGGTGACCAGGTCCTGCCGTACCTGCTGCGCGTCCTGAAGAGCGCGCCGATCACCGACCCGGCCGTCGCGGACGCGGTCGCCAAGCTGTCGGCGTGGCAGCAGGCCGGCGCCCACCGCAAGACGCCGAACGCGTCGTCGAAGACGTACGACAATGCCGACGCGATCCGGATCCTCGACGCCTGGTGGCCGTTGCTCGTCCCGGCAGAGTTCAAGGACCTGGGCCCCGACCTGTACGCCGCCTTGGTGGCGAACCTGAAGATCGACGAGCGGCCGAGCGCACAGGGGTCGTCGTTCCAGAGCGGCTGGTGGGGCTTCGTCCAGCGCGACCTGCGCAAGGTACTCGGCGACCCAGTGAAGGCCGACCAGCCCGTCACGTACTGCGGTGCGGGATCGCTGTCCGCCTGTCGATCGGTTCTCACCGACACCTTGCTGGCCGCAACCAAGGTGCCCGCGGCCACGACGTACCCGGCGACCGCGGACTGCGCGGCGGGCGACCAGTTCTGCGCCGACCAGATCGCACACAACCCGATGGGCGGCATCACCCAGGACCGGATCGCGTGGGTGAACCGGCCGACGTACCAGCAGGTCGTCGAGTTTCCGGCACGGCGGGGCGACGACGTCACGAACCTCGCGGCCGGGAAGACCGCGACCGCGAGCAGCTACGAGAAGGGCTGGTACAACTCGCCGCCGGCGCAGGCGGTCGACGGGAAACCGGACACCCGATGGGCCAGCGACTGGTCGGACGCGCAGTGGCTGAAGGTTGACCTCGGCAACGAGCAGACGGTTCGGCGGGTGGTGCTGCACTGGGAGTCGGCCTACGCGAAGGGGTACCGCCTGGAGGTGTCGCGGGACGGGTCGACCTGGCAGCAGGTGTACGCGACGACGGCCGGTGACGGCGGGGAGGACGTACTGCGGTTCGGGGCGGTGCCGGCGCGGTACATCCGAGTGACGGGGACGCAGCGCGCCACGTCGTACGGGTATTCACTCTACGAGCTGCAAGTCTTCAGATGGTGATACCCATCGGCCTGTCAGGATGAGGGCATGAACCAGAACTTTCCTCCGAACCAGCCGTACCCGCCGCAGCAGGGCTTCCCGCAGGGCCCGCCTCCTGGCTACCAGGGGCCGCCGCCGCAGCAGGGATACCAGCAGGGCCCGCCGCCCCAGCAGGGCTACGGGCAGCAGCCCGGGTACGGTCAGGCACCCGGCAACTACCAGCCGGCCCGGCAGAACGCGCCGCACGTCGCGCCGCAGGGTTCGCCGTACCCGGTGCTGGTGTCGACGATGAACGACCTGCCCGGGTACACCGCGGACGTGGTGTTCGGTGAGGTGTTCGGGCTGACCGTGCGGAGCCGCGACTTCGGGTCGAACTTCACCGCGGGCTTCCGGTCTCTGGGTGGTGGCGAGGTGCCGGAGTACACCCAGATGCTGGCCGAGTCGCGGCACGTCGCGGTGATGCGGATGTGCCAGATGGCGCAGCAGATGGGCGCCAACGCGATCCTCGCGATGCGGTTCGACTGCAACGAGATCGCCCAGACGATGAGCGAGGTGGCGGCCTACGGTACGGCGGTCATCGTCCGCAAGAACGAGCCGCCGCGCGTCCAGGACATCCCGAAACCCGACGAGGACGATGCGAATGACAGCTGAGCTGGATTTTCCGCCCGGATTCAGCTGGGGGGTCTCGACGTCGGCGTACCAGATCGAGGGTGCCGTGGCCGAGGACGGCCGCGGTCCCTCCACCTGGGACACGTTCTGCGCCGAGCCGGGCAAGGTGCTGGGCGGCGACACCGGCGCGGTCGCGTGTGACCACTACCACCGGTACGCCGAGGACGTCGCGCTGATGCGGGAGCTCGGCGTGGACACCTACCGGTTCTCCTTCTCGTGGCCGCGGATCCAGCCGTCCGGGACCGGACCCGGGAACGCCGCCGGCCTGGACTTCTACGACCGGCTGATCGACACGCTGCTCGGTGCCGGGATCCAGCCGGCGCCGACGCTGTACCACTGGGACACACCCCAGCCCCTCGAGGACGCCGGCGGCTGGCTGTCTCGCGACATCACCGGCCACTTCGCGGAGTACGCCGCCCTCCTCGGTGCCCGCTTCGCGGACCGGGTGCCGCTGTGGATCACGATCAACGAGCCGATGGTGCTGACGTTGATGGGCTACTCGCTCGGCGCCCACGCCCCCGGCAAGGAGCTGTTGTTCGACGCGCTGCCGGTCGCCCACCACCAGCTGCTCGCCCACGGCCGGGCGGTGCAGGCGTTGCGTGCCGCCGGCGCCCAGCAGATCGGCATCGCGTCGAACCACGCGCCGACCTGGCCGGCTAACGACAGCGCGGCGGACAGGGAAGCGGCCGCGCTGTACGACAACCTGATCAACTGGATGTTCGCCGACCCGATCCTGCTCGGCGAGTACCCGAACGGCATCGGGGACGGGATGCCCGGCCCGGTCGCCGACGACCTGGCGGTCATCTCGACGCCGCTCGACTTCTTCGGCATCAACCACTACGCGCCGGTCTCCGTCGGCGCCGCGACCGGTCAGGCCGACACCGCGGCGACGGACGGTGTACAGCTCCCGCCGGGCCTGCCGTTCGAGCCGCGCCCGCTGACCGGCTACCCGGCCACGGACTTCGGCTGGCCCGTGGTGCCGGACGCGTTCGGCGAGATCCTGCGGATCTTCCGGGACCGGTACGGCGACCGGCTGCCACCGATCTACATCACCGAGAACGGCTGCGCGATCAACGACGGGCCGGTCGACGGCGTGGTCGACGACCAGCGGCGGATCGCCTACCTGGACGGCTATCTGCGCTCGCTGCGGGCCGCGATCGCCGACGGGATCGACGTTCGTGGGTACTTCCAATGGTCGCTGCTGGACAACTTCGAGTGGGCCGCCGGGTACTCACAGCGATTCGGCCTCGTGCACGTGGACTTCGAGACGCAGGCGCGGACACCGAAGGCGTCGTACCACTGGTTGCGTGATGTGATCGCCCAGAGCCGGCGATGATTCCCGAGCCGGGGGTGGTGCCGTCCGCGTTGGCGGAGCCGACCGAGCGGGTCCGTCCCGGCTGGACGGCGGCCGTCGTGCTCGCGAACATCGGGGTGTTCGCCGCCTGGCTCGGACCGATCCAGGTGCTGCTCGCGCAGCAGTCCGAGGCGGTTGCGCCAGGCAACAAGGAGTTCGTGTTCGGGCTGGTGACGGGGGTCGGTGCCGCGGTGTCGGTGGTCGCGAATCCGGCGTTCGGCGCGATCTCCGACCGCACCATGTCCCGCTTCGGCCGTCGCGTTCCCTGGATCGTCGCCGGCGCCGTCGGTGGCGCAGCCGGGTTGTTCATCCTGTCCGGCGCGCGCCTCGTCGGGCTGATGATCCTCGGCTGGTGCCTGGTCCAGCTCTTCGGCAACGCGCTGCTCGCCGCGGCGACCGCGGTCGTCCCCGACCGGGTCCCCGTCGCCCAACGTGGAGTCGTCGGCGGCTGGGTGGCGATCTCGCAGGTCCTCGGTGCCCTGGTCGGGACCGCCCTCGCCGCGAGCTTCGGCAACTACACCCTCGGGTACGTCGCCTGCGCGGCGTTCCTGCTGCTCTCCGTCGTCCCGTACCTGCTCCGCAGCCGCGACACCCGGTTGGTGGAGCGTCCGCCGTTCGTCCTGACCGAGTTCCTCAAAGGTTTCTGGATCAGCCCTCGCAGGTACCCCGACTTCGGCTGGGCGTGGCTGACCAGGTTCCTGTTCAACGTCGGGAACGCGCTCGGCACCCTGTACCTCTTCTACTACCTGCAGGATCAGGTCGGAGTCGCCGACGCCGACACCGGCGTACTGATCCTGACCGCGATCTACAGCGTCTGCGTGCTTGTCACCGCGATCTCGTTCGGCCGGTGGTCCGACCGGTCCGCGCGCCGCAAGGTGTTCGTCACCGCGTCCGGTTGGGTGATGGCGGCGGCCGGCGTGATCCTCGCGGCCTGGCCGACCTGGCCCGGCGCGATCCTCGGAGCGATCGTGCTCGGGTCCGGGTTCGGCGTCTACCTCTCGGTGGACTTCGCGCTGCTCACGGAGGTGCTGCCGAACGCGCGCGACCGGGCGAAGGACCTCGGCGTCATCAACATCGCCAACTCGCTGCCGCAGGTGCTGGCGCCGGTCATCGCCGCGCCGATCGTCAAGCACCTCGGTGGCTATCCGGTGCTCTACCTCTTGGCGTCCGCGGTCACGGTCCTGGCCGGCGTACTCGTGACGCGGATCCGATCGGTCAGCTGAGCGGCGAGCCGGCCGCCCGCGGGGATCGCGATGTGGTCGAGGTTCAGCCAGTCGGCCATCAGATGTAGCTCGGCCGCGAGCGGTTCGACGAAGTCCGGCGTACCCGGCTCGGCGGTGAGTGTGGGGACGACGAGCGTCGAGGTCCGGCGGTCGGCCTTGAGATCGACACGGGCCACAAGTTGGTCGCCGAGCAGGAACGGCAGCACGTAATACCCGTGGACGCGTTGTGGTGCGGGCGTGTAGATGCTGATCCGGTAGAAGAAGCCGAAGAGGTGGTGGGTGCGGTCGCGGTTCCAGATGAGTGGGTCGAACGGTGAGAGCAGGGCCTGCGCGTCGATCGGAGTGTCCTTGGCTTCGTGCCAGCGGTAGGCCTGCTGCTTCACGCCTTCGACGCGGATCGGGATCAGCTCGCCTGCCTCGACCAGTTCGCCGATCACCTCGCGACCTGTGGCTGCGGGCAACGGAAAGTGCGCTTGGCCGCTGCCGCCGCAGAGCTCCTTGAGGGTCGCGACGCCCAGGCCGCGGGCGGCGATCCGGACCAGCTCGCGCCGTGCCTCGTCGGCGCTCGGCTCCGGAGCATTCAGTACGTCGGCCGGCAGCACGCGCTCGGTGAGGTCGTAGACCCGCTCGAAGTGCCGGCGTCCCGCGATCGTCACGCGGCCGGCGCAGAACAGGTACTCGATCGCGATCTTCGCGTCCTGCCAGTTCCACATCGTGCCGGTGCTCGGGTCCGGGTCGGGATCGGTGCGCTTGCGCCGTACGCCGTCCGGGCTCGCCTCGCCCGCGGTCAACGGGCCCTTCTCGGTGATCATCTCGAGCACCTGGCCGACGTACCCCGGTCGCTCGGCGGTGAGCCGTCGCATGCCCGCGACGACCGACCACGGCGCGGTCACGTCCGGACTCAGCTCGTCGTCCCACACCTGCCGCTCCGCCGCCCGCATCCGCCAGCGCATCAAGGGATAGGCGGTCAGCGGGAGCAGCGCCGCCTTGTGGGCCCAGAAGTACTCGAACAGCTCGCGGTCGGCACCCCAGGCCAGCTTGTCGAGCGTCGCCCGCGGATAGTTGCCCACCCGCGCGAACACGGGCAGGTAGTGCGACCGGCACAACACGTTGACCGAATCCAGTTGCAGCACACCCGCCTGACGGATCGCCTTCCGCATCCGCCGCAGGTCCGCACGCCCACGCGCCTGCGCGAACCCCTGCGCGGCGAGCGCGATCCGCCGAGCCTCCGCCACCGAGACGTCGTCACCAACGGCAACCATGCCCCGAACCTATAGCCGGCCCCGGTCACCCGCAGCCGGAACTCGAGTCGGCGTGGCTGCTCCTCGGCGCTTGCGGAACCACAGGGCGCCGGCGGCGAGGAGGGCGAGGGCCGTGAGGTGCAGGACCGGGTTGAGATTGGCCATGGTGTCGAGGGGGAGTGTGTAGATCAGGATCAGGCGGACGATCGCGTCCAGGAGCAGGACGGCGCCGAACAGCCAGGACAGCGAGCTGAAGTGCCGGCGGAACGACGGATCGGTGCGCCACCGGTCGTCCCAGTCGGGGGCCTTGGTGGCCTTGCGGGCGAGCGTGTACACGAGTGGGTGGCGGGCGAGGCAGGAGCCCACGAGGAGCAGGCCGGCCGCCCCGGACAGCACCGATTCCTTGGCCAGCAGGATGCGGGGATCGTCGGTGAGCAGCGAGATCAGCAGCAGTACGCCGAAGGTGCCGCCGACGATCGCGGCGACGGCATCGAGGCGGCGATGGACGACCGCGACGAAGCCGAGCCGGAGCAGCGCGGCGACGGCGGCTGCGACGAGCGACGTCTGTACGTCGTACCCGAGGCCGTGCGCACTGTAGTAGACAGCGGCCGGCAGCCCGAGGTCCCACAGCAGGCCGATCAGGAGTTTACGCATGGTCCGAACCCTTCTCTTAAGATACTGCTGGTAGCTTAAGAAGGGTTCTTGAAGAGAAGTTAGGCCGATTGTCATGGGATACTCTGGGTATCTCTCAGAGGAGGAGCCGTGACCCAGGGGACGCGTCGGCGGGGCGCCGCGCTCGAGGAGGCGATCCTGCGGGCGGCGGTCGACGAGCTGCTGGCGGTCGGGTACCGCGACCTCACCATGGACGGTGTCGCGACCCGGGCCGGGACCGCGAAGAACGTGATCTACCGCCGCTGGCCGAGTCGGGCCGCGCTGTGCATCGCGGCGTACCGCCGGATGCTCCCGAGCAGCCCGGACCAGACGCCCGACACCGGATCGCTGCGCAGGGACGCGCTCGCGCTGCTCACCCGCGCCAATGACCGGATGTCGTCGCCGATGGGAACGATCCTTCGGCAGTTGCTCGCCGACATCCGCTCCGATCCCGAGCGGCTGCGGGAACTGCGTGACCAGGTCGCCCGCGCGGGCGTCGCGCACTGGCTGACCGTGCTGGCCCGCGCCGCGAGCCGTGGCGAGGTCGGCGAGGCGGCACTGACGCCCCGCGTGGCCACGGTCGCGGTCGACCTGCTGCGCAACGAGTACGCGCTGAACGGGGCGACCCCGGTGACTGCCGACGTACTCGTCGAGATCGTCGACCAGGTGTTCCTGCCGCTGACTACACGGCCTTAGCCACCATCTGCTCGCGTAGTGCGTCGAAGTCGCCGGGGGTGAGCTGGACCAGGCCTCGGCGGAGCTGATAGCCCCATTTCGAACCGCGGGTCAGTTCGAGGTCGAGGTCGCCGACGGGCATCCGGCGGACCGGGAAGAACTCGATCCGCCGGCGCCACGGTTGCACCACGCCGTGGCTGCCCATGTCCATCGGTTCGGCCCGGTACGGCGTCTCGTCGGCGACGATCCCGAGGGCGGTGAAGGCGCGCAGCGGGCGCTTCTCGCCGTACCGCTCGGTCGGCGAGTAGATCGCGAAACCGTCGCCTTTCCGCAGCCGCGCGACGCCGTACCGCTTGCCGTGGTTGAGCTGGATGAAACCGCCGTCGACGGCCCGCCGGGTGTGATCCGCGGAGATCACACCCAGCCAGGCCCTGTGCTGATCGTTCATGCCACCAGTGTCAGGCGGAAACTACGACATCTTTCGTCATGATTTTCCGCCGCAGTTTCGCGATCAGCGGCCAGGCGATCATCAGCAGGATCACCGCGTAGATCAGGTACGCGACCGGGCCGCCGATCAGACCGGAAACATCGCCGTTGGACAGCTGCAGGGCCATCCGCGCCTGCCGTTCCGCGATCGGGCCGAGGATCACGCCGATGATCAGCGGCAGCACCGGCAATCCGAAACGGCGCATCGCGAAGCCGAGCAGACCGAGCAGCAACAGCAGCAGAAGGTCGAGCGGTTGCGCGTTCACGGCGTACGCGCCCATCGAGGCGAAGAAGATGATGCCGGCGTACAGGTACGGGCGGGGGATCTGCAGGAGCTTCGCCCACGCCGGCGCCAGCGGCAGGTTGAGCAGCAGCAGGAACAGGTTTCCGATGAACAGGCTGGCGATCAGCGCCCACACCAGCTTCGGCTCGCGCTGGAACAGCAACGGTCCGGGCTGGATGCCGTACGACGTGAACGCGGCGAGCATCACCGCCGCGGTCGCGTTGGTCGGCAGGCCGAGCGCGAGCATCGGCACCAGCGTTCCGGCAGCCGACGCGTTGTTCGCGGCCTCCGGTCCGGCGACGCCCTCGATCGCGCCGTGGCCGAACTCCTCCGGGTGCTTGGAGAGCTTCTTCTCGGTCGCGTACGAGAGGAACGTCGGGATTTCCGCGCCACCGGCCGGCAGCGCGCCGATCGGGAAACCGTAGGCCGTCCCGCGCAACCACGGCTTCCACGAACGGCGCCAGTCCGACTTGCCCATCCACGGCCGCCCGACCGGAATCACCGTGCCCGGGTTCCGCCGGAGGTGGGCCGCGACCCAGAGCGCCTCACCGACCGCGAAGATGCCGACGGCAACCACCACGACGTCGATCCCGTCGGCGAGCTGCGGGATCCCGAGCGTCAGCCGCTGCTGACCGGTCACCCTGTCGATCCCGACGAGCCCGATCACCAGTCCGAGCAGCAGCGCCGCGAACCCGCGGATCCGCGACGACCCGAGCACCGAGGTCGCTCCGGCGAACGCCAGCAGCATGATCGCCAGGTAGTCCGGCGCGCCCAGGCTGATGGCGAACTTCACCACCTGCGGAGCCACCAGCACCAGCAGCACGGTCCCGATGGTGCCGGCCACGAACGACCCGATCGCGGCCGTCGCCAGCGCCTGCGCGGCGCGTCCGGCCCGCGCCATCTTGTTGCCCTCGATCGCCGTCACCACCGATGACGACTCGCCGGGGGTGTTCAACAGGATCGATGTGGTGGAGCCGCCGTACATGCCGCCGTAGAAGATGCCGGCGAACATGATGAACGCCTGCACCGGCTCCAGCCCGTAGGTGATCGGGAGCAGCAGCGCGACGGTCATCGCCGGGCCGATCCCGGGCAGGACGCCGACCGCCGTACCGACCGTGACGCCGAGCAGGGCGAGCAGCAGGTTGACCGGCGTCAGTACGTCACCGAACCCGTTCAGCAGGTTCATCAGGTTGTCCATCAGAGAATCCCTTGCAGTACGCCGGCGGGCAGGCCGACCCCGAGTCCGATCGCGAACCCGTAGAACGTGATCAGTGCCAGCGCGACCGCGACGACCAGATTGCGGAAGTGGTGCCGGCTGCCGAGAGCGAAGGCCGAACCCCAGAACAGCAGGGTCCCGCTGATCACCCAGCCGAGCGGCTCGATCAGCACCAGGTTCACCACGAACGCGCCGATCAGCAGCAGGACGGTGCGCCAGTCGACGGCGGAGGTGACATCGACGTCCTCGCCTTCCTCGGCCGCACCGGTCCCGCCGCGCGCGACGTCGACGGCGTACAGCACGGCGACCACCAGGAGCAGTACGCCGAGCACGATCGGGACCGGCTTCGGGCCGATCGGATCGTTGCTGTTGGCAATGTGCTGGAGCCGGGCGGCGTCGACGATCACCAGGACGCCGACCACCGCCAGGAACCCACACACTCCGTACTGCGCCTTGTCCCGCCGAGCCTCGGTCTGAGTCTCGGCGGTACTCACGCGGCGAGCCCCAGTTTCGTCAGGATGTCCGCGACCGCCTTGTCCTGGTCGGTCAGGAACTTGCCGAACTCGTCACCGGTGACGAACGCGTCGGTCCAGCCGTGCTTCTGCATCTCGGCCTTCCACTGCGCCGAGTCGTGCATCTTGGTGAGCGCGTCGATCCAGACCTTCTTGTCCGCGTCGCTGATCCCCGGCGGGGCGACGATCCCGCGCCAGTTGGTGAACACCAGATCGATGCCGGAGTCCTTCAGCGTCGGCACGTCCTTCAGCGCCTCGATCGGCTTCTCGCTGGTCACCGCGAGGACCCGGACCTGGCCGCTCTCGACCTGGTCGAGGAACTCACCGAACCCACTGGCCCCGAAGGCGATCTTGCTTCCCAGCAGTGCGGGCAGCAGTTCACCGCCGCCGTCGTACGAGACGAAGTTGACGTCCTTCGGGTTGATGCCGACGGCCTGCGCGAGCTGCATCGGCAGCAGGTGGTCCGGCCCGCCCGGCGACGAGCCGCCGCCGACCGCCATCCCCTTCGGGTTCGCCTTCCACGCGGTGACCAGGTCCTGGATCGTCTTGTACGGCGAGTTCTTCGGGACGACGATCGCGCCGGCCTCCTCGATCAGCTTCGCCAGCGGGGTGGTCTGGGTGAGCGTCGCCTTCGACTTCGAGGTGTACGTCGCGCCGACCACGCCGAGGCCCATCTGCATCGCGAGCTTGCCGTTGCCCTTCTCGTTCACGGTCCGCTGCAGGCCGACCGTGCCGCCGGCACCGGGCAGGTTGAACACCTGGATGCCGGTGGCGATCTTGGCGTCCTCCATCACCTTCGCGGCGGTCCGGGCGGTGGTGTCGTACCCTCCACCCGCGGTGTTCGGCACCATCAGCCGCAGCCCGGTGGCCGGCTTCCCGTCCGCGCTGTCGCCGGCGTCCTTCTTGTCCGCAGTCGCGCCACACGCGGTGAAACTGAGTAGGGCGAGCAGCGCCGTGGCTGCGGTCAGCACTGGCCTGGACCTCATTGGCGGAGTCCTTTTCTCGAGGGGATCAGGTGGCGACGATCGTGGACCTCCAGCGGTGCCGGCGTCTGCGTTGTGGCCGCAGCGGTGGTTGAGTTCATTGTGGTCACGGGCCGAACCTGGGTGAAGTGTGGCACTCGGGCGCTCGAGCGGTGATCATGCGGTGCGGACGGACAGGCGGACGGACAGGAGGTGACGATGGCGATCAGACTGCGGGGACGGCCCACCCTGGCGGGGCAGTTACTGGTGCTCCAGCTGGCGATCGTCGTGATCGTCCTGGTCGCCGTGGCCGCCGTGTCATTGGCCCAGTCCGCTGCCACGTTCAACCGGGTGGAAGGACGGCGCGTGACGCTGCTGGCCGAGCAGTTGTCGTCCAGTCCCGCGCTCCGGTTCGGTATCCGGAATCCGGCGCCCGCGGAGATGCTCGCGCCCGCGCTGCAGACGAGCCTCGCCCAGTCGGGAGTCAGTTCCATCACGGTGGCCAACGCCGGCGGAAAGGTGATCGCGGCAACGAATCCGACCCTGATCGGCACCCAACTCACACTGGGTGTTCCCGAGGTCGCGGACGGTCGCGGCTGGTCCGGTGAGCTGACGGGTGACGGCGGAAAGGAACTCGTCGCGCAGGTACCGGTGCTGAGCGAGGGCCGCGACGGCAGCGGCATATCGGACGGGACCCTCGGCGACCACATCGGGACCGTGATGGTCGGTGAGCGGGCGCCGTCGGCGGTGCAGCGGCTGCGCGGCGCATCGTCGTACCTGGCGATCTATCTCGGGATCGCCTGTGTGCTCGGGCTGCTCGGGTCGTGGCTGCTGGCGCGGCGGATCAAGCGGCAGACGCTCGGGCTCGAGCCGCGGGAGATCGCCGGACTGGCCGAGCACCGCGAAGCCATGCTGTACGGGCTCGCCGAGGGAGTCGTTGCCTTGGACCCGCATCTGCGGGTGACGCTGGTGAACGACGTCGGCCGCCGGCTGCTCGATCTGCCGTCGAACGCGGTCGGGAAGTCGCTGCGTGAGCTCGGGATCGAAGGCCGGCTCCGCGAGGTACTCGCGGGCGAGGACGAGGCGCGCGACGCGGTCGTCGTACGGCGGGGGCGCGTACTCGTGATGAACCGGATGAGTGTGCTGAAGGACGGGCGGTCACTCGGGTCCGTCACCACGCTGCGTGACCGGACCGAGCTCGCGCAACTGGAGCGGGAGCTCGGATCGTTCCGTTCGTCCGCGGAGCTGTTGCGGGCGCAGACCCACGAGTTCGCGAACCAGTTGCACACGATCTCCGGGCTGATCCAGATCGGGGAGTACGACGAGGTCGTCACCTACGTCGGCGCGCTGAACCGCTATCGTGAGTCGCTCGACCTGACCGTGACCCGGCGGGTCCACGACACCACGGTCGCCGCCCTGCTGATGGCGAAGTCGTCGCTCGCGGCCGAACGCCGCGTCGAGCTCCGGGTGTCCGAACGAACCACGTTGTTGCGCCTCGATCCGGAGCTGTCCGCCGACATCGCGACCGTACTCGGCAACCTCGTCGACAACGCGATCGACGCCGCCGCCCAGTCCGGTACGCCGCTGTCGCCCGCGTGGGTCGAGGTCGAGCTGCGACAGGACGCGACGAGTGTGGAGATCGTCGTCCGCGACTCCGGTCCCGGGGTGGCGCCGGAATTGGCGCAGGAGGTGTTCGCGCACGGGTTCACCACCAAGGCCGCGGCCGAGGGCGAACGCGGGATCGGGCTCGCGATGACCCGGCTGATCTGCCGGCGTCGCGGCGGCGAGGTCGCGGTCACCAACCTCACCGACGGTGGCGCCGCCTTCATCGCCCGGATGTCCGCCCAGCCAACCCCCGAAGGAGCCCGATGATCACCGTGCTGGTCGTTGACGACGACTTCATGGTGGCTCGCATCCACCGGGGTTTCGTCGACCGCGTGGACGGCTTCGAGGTCGTCGGTACGGCGAACTCGGGCGACCAGGCCGTGACGGCACTGACCGAACTCCGGCCCGATCTGGTGCTGCTCGATCTCTACCTCCCGGACGTCTTCGGGCTCGACCTGATCGCACGCCTGCGAGCCGCGCAGCCGGACGTCGACATCCTCGTCATCACGGCCGCGCGGGAGGCGGACGCAGTACGTGGGGCTGTTCGGCAGGGGGTGGTGAATTACCTGCTGAAGCCGTTCGGGTTCGACGATCTGCGGTCGCGTCTGCAGGAGTACGCGCGGCGGCGGGCCAGCGTGCCGGACCAGGTCACGTCCCAGGCCGACGTCGATCGGGTGCTGGCGCCCGCGCGGCCGCTCGTCAACCGCCTCCCGAAGGGCCTGAGCCAAGAAACCGCCGACCTGGTCACCGCGGCCCTCCGCAACGCCCCCGAGAACCTGTCAGCCGCCGAATGCGCCGAAGTCGTCGGCATCTCCCGCGTCAGCGCCCGCCGCTACCTCGAGTTCCTGGCCACCCGAGGCCAAGCCGAAGTAACCCTCCGCTACGGCACCACAGGCCGCCCCGAACGCCGCTACACCTGGCGCCTCTGAGCCCACCCGCCGTTTGAGGGGCCGGCCCCTGAAGGTGTGGGGTGTGTCCCCGAAATGCCGGGGGCCCACCCGCCGTTTGAGGGGCCGGCCCCTCAAACAGGTCAGATCGCGGTGTCTAGTCCTCCACCAGTTCCACGGTGGTGGCGTGGCGTTTGGCGAGGGCGTGGTAGACGGCGGCGTTGTGGTCGACGAAGAGCTTGGGGGTGCCTTCGAGGGGGACGATCTTCTTCGCGGGGCTGCCCATCGCGACCGACTCCCCGGGGATGACGGCGCCCGGTGTGACGGTGGAGCCGGCGGCGATCAGGGTGCGGGGGCCTACGACGGCGCCGTCGAGGACGATCGCGCCGTTGCCGACGAGGGCTTGTTCGCCGATCGTGCAGTCGTGCACGAGGCATTGGTGGCCGACGGTCGCGTTCGGGCCGATCTCGCAGCCGTTGTGGCCGACATGGATGACGGTGTTGTCCTGGATGTTGGCGCCGGCCCGGATCGTGATCGTGCCGAGGTCGGCCCGGATCACGGCGCCGTACCAGATCGAGACGCCGGCCTCGACGACGACGTCGCCGACGAGCGTGGCGGTCGGGGCGATCCAGGCGTCGGGGTGGACGGTCGGGCGCTTACCTTCGAACGCGTACAGCGGCATGCGCCTCACCTTATGCGAGCCCGCCGGCGGCACCGGTGCGGCAGGGCGAAAGGGGTTTGAAAGCGCCTGGTGCGAAGTTACGGTGACAGCTCAGAGCGAGGAGGGTGGCATGACGGAGATCGCGAGTTCCGGGGCCGCGGTGATCAATCGCGCCGACGGGAGGGACGACGGGGAGGAGTGGACCGAGAACTACACCGAGCTGCCGGGTGGGGCCGGCGTTTCGCTGATTCTCGAGTCGACCACGCAGGAGGGCGTCGGGCCGCGGTTGCACAAGCATCCGTACGCCGAGACGTTCATCATCCGGCGTGGTTCGGCGACGTTCACCGTCGACACGGAGGAAATCGTGGGCACGGCCGGGCAGATCCTGGTGGTCCCGGCCGACACACCGCACAAGTTCCGTACGGGTCCCGGTGGCTACGAGGCTGTGCACATCCACGCCAACCCGACCTTCGAAACCGTCTGGCTGGAGTAGTTGTACGAGTGGCACGGCTGGGCGACCGTCGTCGCGTCGCCCAGCCCGGATGACGACGACACCCAGCAGCACAACGCGGAGGAGCAGGTACGCCGGTTGCTCGCGGACGCCGGCGGGGTGGCGAACGAGACAGTCGACTGCCGTCTCGCGAACGGCATGGTGCACGTCTGGCTGGCCGGTTCGCACAACCGCCGCGATGACACGGTGATCGACCTGTTCCGCTCGATCGCGCGCGTCGCGCCCGGGTCGTACGGCGTGCTGTACGCATACGAGCACGGCCTGGACGACGGCTGGCAGCGCTGGGTCATGCGCCGCGGCACCGTCGAGCTCGAGGCGGACACCGACCTGTCTCCACACCTCGGAACGGTCGAGGACCGCTAATCACTCCGGGCGTCCGTCGCGTCCGCACCCCCGTCTCCCCATGCCGCCGAGCCCGCGCCGCCTGGCCGGCCCCCAGCCCCGTCGAGTCGTGGCGTTTGGTTCGTGGTGGGTCCGCCGAGTCGTGGGGTGTGGTCGTAGGTTGGCAACCGTTTCTCACGACTGGGCGGAGCGTGGGCGGGTTGTGGGGAGCGGGCGCTCGCGTGGCGGGCGGGGTTCGCGCCGTACGGGCGTTCCTCGCGCACGCACGACACGTCTCCCCAGCCGCGCCGAGCCCGCGCGGCCCGGCCGGCCCCCGGGCCCGTCGAGTCGTGGCGTTTGGTTCGTGGTGGGTCCGCCGAGTCGTGGGGTGTGGTCGTGGATCGCCAGCCGGTTCTCACGACTCGGCGGAGCGTGGGCGGGTTGTGGGGAGCGGGCGCTCGCGTGGCGGGCGGGGTTCGCGCCGTACGGGCGTTCCTCGCGCACGCACGACACCTCTCCCCAGCCGCGCCGAGCCCGCGCCGCCTGGCCGGCCCCCGGGCCCGTCGAGTCGTGGCGTTTGGTTGGTGGCGGGTTGCCGAGTCGTGGGGTGTGGTTCCGGATTGGCAGCCAGTTCTCACGACTCGACGGATCGGCGGGGCGTGGGGTCAGGTGGGTGGGGTGAACGCGGCTAGGAGGGTTGCGGTGATGTAGGGGGCGGCGTCGGCCGACGTGATGCGGCCGGCGTGGATCTCGCTTGCGGCGCCGTGCATCACGTTGTGCATGACGCTGACCAGCCACGACGTCGGCAGGTCGGAACGGAACACGTTTTCTTTGCGCCCGCGTTCCAGCAGGCGTTCCACGCGCGCCATCGGATCGGCGTGCAACTCACGCACGCGCCCGGGCGGCAGCGTCTCCTGAGCCGCGAGTAACAGTGCGCGGTACTGGTCCACGAGATGCCAGCTCGACTCGATCAGCCGGGTCAGCGCGGCCCGCGGATCGCCGGTGAGATCGACCTTTCCGAGCGTTTCCTCGCCGACCGCGATCGCCTGCACGAACACCGCGTCGACCAGCTCGGCGCGTGACGGGAAGTGGCCGTACAGCGTGACCCGGCCGACGCCGGCCGCCTTCGCGATCTCCGACGTACTCGCGTTCGGGTCGCGGGTCAGGCAGTCGGCCGCCGCGGTCAGGATCGCCGCGATGTTGCGCTGCGCGTCTGCCCGCCTGGTGGTCGCGGTCGCCATCCACCCACCTCCCTGGAAATTGAACACCAGTGTACGAAATCCTCTTGTCGAACACCAGTGTACGAGTTACCGTACCGACCATAACCCGTACAGCTGTGTTCAAGTTAAGGATGAGGCCATGACCCAACCAGACCCCCGGCGGTGGCGACTGCTGGGGCTGCTCGCCGTCGCGCAGTTCATGCTGATCCTGGACGTCACCGTGGTGGCGATCGCGCTGCCGAACATCGAGACCGACCTCCAGCTCCAGCGCGAGACGCTGACCTGGGTGGTCAGTGCGTACACGTTGATGTTCGGCGGCCTGATGCTCCTCGGCGGTCGTGCCGCCGACCTGTTCGGATCCCGCCGCGTCGTGCTGACCGGCCTGTTCGTGTTCACCCTCGCCTCACTGGCGACCGGTCTCGCCACCGGCCCCGAGATGCTGCTCGCCGGACGGGTGGCACAGGGGATCGGCGCCGCGATGCTGTCGCCGGCAGCGCTGTCCGTCGTCACGAAGACGTTCGACGGCGAGGAGCGCAACAAGGCGCTGGGCATCTGGTCCGCGATGGGCGGTGGCGGCTCCGCGGTCGGCGTACTTCTCGGCGGCCTGCTCACAGCGGGCCCCGGTTGGCAGTGGGTGTTCTACATCAACCTGCCGATCGGCGCGGCGGTCTTCACGCTGCTGCTCAGGATGCTCCCGGCCGATACCCCGAGTGAGCAGTCCGGTCGCCTTGATGTCCCGGGCGCGCTGCTGGTCACGGCCGGCACCGGTACGGCGATCTACGCACTGATCAACGCCGGCGACCGCGGATGGCTCTCGGCCGCGACCCTTGGCACGTTGGCCGGCGCTGTCGTTCTGTACGGCGTGTTCGCGTGGATCCAGCGCACCGTCCGCTCGCCACTGATGGACCTCAAGATCCTCACCCGCCGACCGGTTGCCGCAGGCATCTTCATGCTCCTGGTCGCGACCGCGCTGATGATCTCGATGTTCTTCCTAGGCTCCTTCTACCTGCAGCACTTCCAGCAGTACGGCGCCCTCCGCACCGGACTGTTGTTCCTCCCCGTCGCCCTCGCCGCGATCGTCGGCGCGCACTTCGCTGGTCGGCTCGTCGGCGGCGTCGGCGCGCGACCTGTCGCGTTCGCAGGGTTCCTGATCACCGGGCTCGGTGTCGCCGTCCCCGCGATCTGGGAAGGTGCTGCGGTGGTCGTGATCGGGATGAGCGTCGGGACGATCGGGCTCGGTGCCGCGTTCGTGGCGGCGTCGACCACGACGTTCGCGCAGGTCGACCACCACGAGGCCGGGCTGGCGTCCGGGCTGTTGAGCACGTTCCACGAGTTCGGCGCGTCGCTCGGTGTCGCGGTGGTGTCGAGTGTGGCGGCGGCCAGCCTGGCCGGGACCGTGACGACCGGGTTCAGCCGGGGCTTCACGTTCGCCGCGATCACCGCCGCGGTGGCGGCCGCGCTCGCGCTGGTCGTCGTACCGGCGTTCAAGCCTTCGACCGGAGGGGTTCATGTCCATTGAGATTCGCCGCGCGCTGGTCGCGGATGCGGAAACGGTCCTGACGTTGCTGGGGGAGCTGGCCGACTATCAGGACCAACGGAACTACGTGACGTCGACTGTCGAGGACTGGCGGGGTTTCCTCGAGCAGGAAACCGTGTTCGTGCTGATCGCACACGTTGACAGAATCGCCGCGGGCTACGTTTCCGCGGTCCGCCGCCCGTACCTCTGGGTCGGTGGCGACCAGCTCGCGCTCGACGATCTCTACGTCCGTGAGCAGTTCCGGGACGGCGGAATCGGCCGGAAACTGATGCTCGCGCTGGCCCGGATCGCGTTGCCCGACCGGCTCCCGATCAGCTGGGGCCTGCGGATCGAGAACACCGCGGGCTACCGGTTCTACGAGCGCCTCGGTGCCAAGCTGGTCACGAAGACCGCGGCCGGCTGGTCACCGGAGGTGTACGAACGTCAGCTGAACGAATAGGTCGCCGCGACCGGCAGGTGGTCGGACGCGAGGCTCACCGGAACCGATGCCGCGGTCGGCGTCAGCTGTGCACTGTGCAGCTGGAAGTCGATCCGCTTGGTCGGCAGCGGCACCGGACTGGTGAGCCCGAGCCCGAACCCCTTCTGCGGCCACGTGTCGGTCCAGTGCGTCGTCAGCGTCTTGACCTCGGTGCTCGTCGGTACGGCGTTCAGATCGCCGACGAGCAGCGTCGCCTCGGGCGCATCCTTCAGCAGGCCGATGATCGCGTTCACCTGTTCGACGCGCTCACCGTCGTTGATCGTGGTCAGATGCGTGTCGGCGAAGCGCAACGGCGTACCGCCGACGTCGATCAAGGTCTCCAGCAGACCGCGCTGCTCGCTCCCCGCGTGCAGCGGCAGCAGTGTGTTGCGCGAGTCGACGATCGGGTACTTCGAGAGCACCATCGTGCCGTACTGGCGACGCGGCTTGCCCGGCTCGGCCGGGTCCCAGTCGAGATTCGCGGCGAACACGTAGTTCATCTTCAACCGAGCCGCCAGCCAGGCGGGTTGGTCCACGAAGTTGCTGCGGGCATCGAAGAACTTGTCGACCTCTTGGAGACCGATGACTTCGGCGCCCGAGGCCTCGATGGTCTTCGCGACCCGCTCGAGATCGAGCTTCCCGTCCACCACACCCACACCGTGATGCATGTTGAACGTGAGTGTCTTCACCGTGGTCGCCTCCACCTTCGCCTGCGCGGTCAACGGCGAAACGGTCAGCAACAGACACCCGGCCAGCGCGGCAAACATCCCCGATCGACGCATACCCGCAGTATCTCCAAGCCTCAGGGTCACTTGTCGTTGTGACAAGCAGAAGCCTGCTGTGCTTGCCGGAACGCCATGGTGCGATCGCGGCACGATTCCTACCGTGAGGTGATGCGCAGGACCGCTCCGCCGCAGGTGTACTTCGTCGTCAGCGCGACCTTCCACTACCTCGGACCCGCGCTCGCGGTACTGCTGTTCGCGCGGATCGACCCGCTCGGTGTGGCCTGGCTGCGGATCGCCGCCGCCGGCGCGATCTTCTGGATCTGGCGCCGGCCCTTGCGCGCCTGGCGATCGCTGGACGACGGAACGCGACGCGTCCTGCTGGCGATGGGCGCCGTACTCGCGGCGATGAACTGCTGCTTCTACCTGGCGATCGACCGGGTACCGCTGGGCACGGTCGCCGCCGCCGAGTTCGCCCCCGTGATCGTGCTGGCCGCTATCGCGGTCCGAAGCCTGCGCAATCTGTCGGCGTTGGCGCTGGCCGTCATCGGGGTCTACCTACTGACCGATGTCCGGCTCTCACACGACTGGATCGGCCTCGTGTTCACGGCATTGAACGCGATCCTGTTCGCGGCGTACGTCGTCCTCGGGCACCGAGTGTCTCGCGCGGAAGGACTGCGCCGGATCGACGGGCTCGCCCTGGCGATGGGTGTCGCCACGATCCTCGCCCTCCCGGTCGGTGTCCGGGACGCCGCACCGGCGATCGCGGACCCGCGGTTGCTGACCGCGGCCGTAGGGGTCGGGGTGTGTTCGTCGGTGATTCCGTACGTGGCAGATCAGCTCGCGATGGCGCGTGTGCGGAGGTCGACGTTCGCGCTGATGCTGGCGTTGCTGCCCGCCGTGGCGACGGTGATCGGGGCCGTCGTCCTGCGGCAGATCCCGCAGGCCGCGGAGTTGGCGGCCGTGGTGATCGTCGTCGTCGCGGTCGGGCTGCATCGCGAGGCTGGATAACCGGAATCACATAGCTTCCGCCGCCAGACCCTGCCAGTCCGCCCAGGTCTTCAGGCGCTCGGCGTACACCTGCTGCACCATCGGGAACCCTTGCGTTCCGAAGAAGACCCGCAGCGGCGGGTTGGGCGCGTCGGCCAGCTTCAGGATCGCCCGCCCGGCCGCATCCGGGTCGCCGAAGTCAGCCGCTGCCAGGTACGCCGTCAGTCCCGCGCGCAGGTCGTCGTACAGCGGATTCGGGTCGGCCTGCACGCCACCGGTCACGCCGTCGGTCGCGTAACCGCCGGGCGCGACCACCGTCACCTTGACTCCGAAACCAGCGACCTCTTGGGCGAGCACTTCACTCAGTCCTTCGAGGGCCCACTTGGACGCGCAGTACGCGCCGCCCAGCGCGAGCCCGGTGAGGCCGGCGACCGAGGAGATCTGGATGATGTGGCCGTCGCCCTGCGTACGCAGGTACGGCAGCGCTGCCTGCACGACCCAGAGCGGACCGAAGAAGTTCGTGTCGAACTGATCGCGCAGCTGCGCCTCGCCGAACTCCTCCACCGCGCCGGACAGCCCGTAGCCCGCGTTGTTGACGATCACGTCGAGCCGGCCGAAGTACGCGTTGGCCTGTCCCATCGCTTCGAACACGGCGGTCCGGTCGGTGACATCCAGCGTGAGCGGGAGGACGGCGGCGCCGTACCTGCTGCTCAGTTCGGTGAGACTGCTCCGGGCCGTCGCGGCCACCCGATCCCCACGGGACAGGGCGGCCTCGACGAAACTGCGCCCCAGACCGCGGGACGACCCGGTGACGAACCAGACCTTGCTCATGCCGGCCGCACGTTGTGGTTGCCGGCGAACAGGTTGGCCGGGTCGTACTCGCCCTTCACCGCCGCGAGCCGCTCGTACGTCGTCGCCGGGTAGACCGCCGCGACATCGGCGTCGTCGGCGGTGGACAGGAAGTTCGCGTACGCGCCGGTGGTGTTCGGCGCGAGCCGGTCCCACAGCTGCTGCCGCGCCGGACGCGTCGCCTCGACCACCGGCGGCGGACCGATCGTCGTCGTGCTGAACATCAGCTCGGCCTGCCGGTGAGCGTACGCCGTCGCGTCGTCGGCGATCTGCGCCACCGCGCCACCGACGGTCCGGACGGCGATGATCGGGGAGCCCTCCGAGGTGCCGGTCTCGGCGAGGATCCGCAGTACCTCCGGCACGGAATCCTTGTCGACAAAGGCACTCCGGGTCACCAGCTGGATCCCGGGCGGCGGCACCGCGCCGTCCACGAGCACCTCCGCGTACGGCGTCAGCGCGATGTCGTCGGCGAGCACCGTACCGAGCGCGCGGATCGGGTCGATCGCCCGCGCGGCGAGCTCCGCGTCGTCACCGTCGTACGCGAGCTGGATCTCCAGCGGGGCCTCGGGACCGCCGAGGAACGGGTTCGCGAACGAGGCGATCGAGCTGAGCTCGGCGGGCGCGCTGCGCTGGTAGTCGGCCCAGCCCTGCAGTACCTCGGCGATCTCGCTCGCCGGGAACACCACCTTGCCGAAGTAGATGTCGGTCGTCGGGTGCGCCGCGAACTCGAACGCGGTCACGATCCCGAAGTTCCCGCCGCCACCGCGGAGCGCCCAGAACAGCTCGGCGTTCTCGTCGGCCGACGCCCGTACGACGTCACCCGCCGCGGTCACGAGCTCCGCGGCGACCAGACTGTCCATCGCCAGGCCGTACTTGCGGACCTTCCAGCCCATCCCGCCGGACAGCGTCAGCCCGCCGACGCCGACGCTCCGGGTGTCACCCGAGGAGATCGCCAGCCCGTGCGGCGCCAGCGCGGGCGCGACCTGTCCCCAGGTGGCGCCGCCGCCGATCCGCACGAGGTGCTTGTCCTTGTCGACGACCTCGATCCCGGCCAGGTCGCCGAGGTCGATCACCACACCGCCGTCGTTCGTCCCGAATCCCGGGAAACTGTGTCCACCCCCGCGCACCGCGAGCGGCAGTCCGCTCGCCGCGGCGTACCGGACGGCGTGCTGCACGTCCTCGACACTCGCCGGCCGCAAAACGTACGCGGGGCTGCCCCCGACCAGCACGGTGCGCGCCGCGACGTCGTACCCCTCGTCACCCGGCGCGACGATCGCCCCACCGAATCCCTCGACTACTGCGCTCATGACGATCCTTTGCGTTTGCCCTCATCGAACAAACACCTGACGACCGCCGGGCAAACCCTGTGACGTGAACAACCCCACATCACACAACGCGGGGCTGTTTCGTCTGGCGTGCCGAATCCGCCGCGCTCCTGCCCGCCGGTCCGGAAAGGTGCGATAGTGACCCGATGCTGTACGAGTTCTCGGTCGGACAGTTGGCGTGCGTAGTGGTCAGCGACGGTCAGCCCGCGCCGCCGTTCGAGCCGCCACTGGAGCAGTTCTTCACACCGGACTCCGGGGTACCAGCCGACGCGTTGCGTGCCGCGGCCGTGCGCGAAGACCGCTCTACGTTGACCTGCGGCTACAACTGCCTGTTCGTCAGCACGCCGGACGGGATGGCGGTCGTGGACACCGGTCTGGGCGCGAGCTTCCTCGGGTACGGCGAGTACATCGAGCCGCTCGTCGGTCAGTTGGAGCACGGGATGGACGACGTCGGCCTGTCCCGCGCGACCCTGGCCGCCGTCGTCTTCACCCACCTCCACCAGGATCATTCCCGCGGCGCGATCTGGTCCGGCGAGGTGCGGTTCCCGGCGGCAACGGCGTACGCGCATGCCTCGGAGGTCGCGTTCTGGAAGGGGCCTGTAGAGCTGCCGTCAGCGCAGCCGCACCTTGCGGCCGCGCGCGAAACGATCCGCCTCTTCGGCGAGCGGATGCGGCCCTTCGAGCACGACACGGAACTCCTGCCCGGAATCCGCGCGGTCGCCGCACCCGGTCACACGCCGGGGCATTCCGCGATTCTCCTGGAGTCTGGGGGAGAGCGGCTGCTGTGCGTCGGCGACACCTTCTACGACCCGCTCCAGCTCACCAATCCGACCTGGTCCACGCCATGGGACCTGGATCGTCCCGTCTCCGTCGCCACCCGCCGCGCGATGCTGGAACGAGCGGCCGACGAGCAGTTGATGATCCACGCCTACCACCTCCCGTTCCCAGGCCTGGGCCATGTCCAACGCACGTCCACCGGCACGTTCAGTTGGCACCCGCTTCGGTGAGATGGTCAGGTCAGGGAGGTGCGGAGGGCGGTGACGAGGCGGGTGGCTCGTGGGTCGCCGTGGCCGATCATGCGGTTCGTGGTGTAGGCGAACGCGACGCCGTACTCGTCGTCGCCGAAGGCGAACTGGCCGCCGGCGCCGTCGTTGGCGAAGCTGCGCGGGCCGAGCGTCGGGCGGAAAGTACTGTCGAGCAGGAACCCTGAACCCCAGCGAGCGCCGGCGTCGAACCCGAGGAACCCGGCGCCGGACGACACCTCGGTGACCGCGTCGGAGATGGTGCCAGGGGTGAGCAGGCGTTCCGAGCCGTCGATGCCGGTGACTGCGGCGGCGTACACGCCCGCGAGGCCGGTGGCTGATGCGACCGCACCCGCGCCGGGGAGCTCCATCGCCAGCAGGTCGCGATCGTTCCAGCCGTGCGGTACGTCGAGTCCCGGGAACACCAGCGCGCCGTTCATCGTCACGATGCGCATCAGCAGGTGTTCGGGATCCAGCGCAGGCGGCCGTTCGTCCGCCTCCGCCAACCGGGCCAGCGTGGGCAACTCCGACGCCGGCAGGCCGATCCAGGCCCGCAACCCGAGCGGATCGCCGATCACCGAGCGGAAGTACTCCCCAGGCAGCTGTCCCGTGATCCGCCGTACCACTTCACCGAGGACGAAACCGAACACGTGCCCGTGATACTCGTACGTCGTCCCCGGCTCCCACAGCGGCTGCTGTTCCTCGATCGCCGCGACCACCGGCGTCCACGCCGCGATCTCGTCGAACGACAACGTCTTGTCCAGCACGGGGATCCCGGCCCGGTGCCCGAGGATCATCCGGGACGTGATCCCGTCTTTGCCTGCAGCAACAAATTCCGGCCAGTAGTCACCGATCGGTGCGTCGAGCGAAAGCCGGCCTTGCTGCGCCAGCAGGTGTACGACGACGCTCACCAGCCCCTTGGCGCAGGAGAACACCGGAACGACGGTCTCCCGCGTCCAGGCCCGCCCCGGCACCGCTTCGCCGTCCCAGAGCTCCACCACCTTCCGTCCACCCGAGTAGACAGTGACCGCCGCGCCCAGTTCCGGGAACGACGAGAAGTTCTCCGCGAAGGTGTCCGCGACCGCGCCGTACCCTTCGTCCACCCAACCCTTGCTCATGGGGAAGACGATAGGCCGGAGCGGCCACGTCAACGATCGAATTTACGGGAGCACCCACTTCTGACTGCTGACCGTGCTGCAGGCGTTGAGGACGAGTCTCGTGCCGTTGGCGGTTGCGCCGTTGGTGGCGGCCAGACACAGGCTCGAAGCGGCGTTGACCAACGTGCCACTGGATTGGGGCACCCAGCGTTGGCCCGCAGTACCGTCGCACGTCCACAGAACCGCGGGCGTGGCCGAGGTGATGGCACGGGCAGACAGGCACTTACCCATCGCGCGGATCGTGCCGTCGTCGGTGGATGGAGTCCACTGCTGGTTGACCGCCCCCTTGCACGTGTAGAGCGTGGTCGGAGTGCCGTCCGCGGTGGCCGCCTGGTAGACATCGATGCACTGACCAGCAATCCCGGTCGCCGGCCCGCTGTCCTGGTAGACGCCGAACTCCCACAGCGAGTAGTAGCTCCCGGCAACGGCCCGCTTCGTCGCGTTGATCCGCACGAACCGCGCATAGTTGGGCGTGAACCGTACGTCGTCCGTCCCGCCGTCACCGCTGACGGTCGACGCGACGGTCTTCCACGTCCGCCCGCTCCCGGAGACCTGGACCTGGTACGACTTCGCGTAAGCCGTCGACAGCCAGTTCAGCAACACGCGGTTGACGACCTGCACCGAGCCGAGATCGATCCGGATCCACTGCGGATCGGATCGCGCACTGGACCACGCCGTACTCATCGACCCGTCGACGGCCTTCGCCGCCTCACGCCCCGGCAGATAGACGCTCGAGGCAACCGTCGGCCGGCCCCGCGCGATGTTCCGCTTCACCCCGTACGTCGCCGTGTACGACGCGGCCGTCGCGGGTGCCGTCAGGTTGTGGTTCCGCGCCCCGCCGTCCGACCAGGTCGCGAACCGGTACGCCTGGTTCGAGATCGCCTGTGCCGGGTCCGCCGACACCGACACGCTGGACCCGACGATCGTCGTACCACTGAGCGGTGTCCTCCCGGTCGTGTTCAGGAACGTCACGGGCAGCCCCGCCGGGACGGTGCCGAACTTCAGGCCGACCGTCTTCGGATCCAGCCGCACGCTCTTCGTGTCGGTCAGTCCTTGCGCATCGGTCGCCGTCAGCCGCAGCTCGAGGTACGACGGATACTCGTGATCCGGGGCCGGGAACGAACTGCTCGCACCGGTGAGCGACGTGATGGTGTGGGTGTGGCAGTCACTCGGACAGTGATGCATGATCAGCGACCAGGTCAGCGCCGAGCCCGGCAGCGTCCCCTGCTCGGGGTCCGTCGCCGAACCCGAGAAGGCGATCGTGTCCCCGACCTTCCAGGTCGTCGCCGGACCGGGGGAGGTGATCAACGCGGTCGGCGCCGTGTTCGCCACGTCGATCTGCGTGGACGTCGTACTCGACGTTTTCCCGTCGGACACCCGCAGGCGCGCGGTCACGGTCGCGGTCGTCGTGTAGGTGTACTGAACGGTCGGCGCGGTCGAGTCGTCGTACGCGCCGTCCCCGTCCAAATCCCAGGCGTACGTCAGCGGGTCGCCGTCCGCGTCGTTGGACGCGGTTCCGTCGAATGTCACGGTCAACGGCGTCGGCCCGCTCGACGGGGCGGCGTGGATGACGGCGGTCGGCGGGTTGTTCGTGCCGTTGTACACGTAGCGCAGGATGCGGCCGTTGTCGTAGTCGACGGTGAAGAGATCGCCACCCGGACCGGTCCGCAGGCGAGTGGCGCCGTACCCGGACGCGAAGAGCTGGATCTTGCTCTGGTCCGGCAGCCCGTTGCTGCCCGGCATCATCGCCCACACACACCTGCGGCTGTAGTCGGTGAAGAACAGCGCACCGTCGTACTCCGACGGGTAGTTTCCGCCCGAATAGAAGGACAGACCGGAAATGGACGAACTGCCGGTCGAGCACGTTCCGCCGACCTGCTCGGTGTGTTTGTAGGAGTAGTACGGCGCTGCGACCGCGGAGGAGCCGGCGGCGTACAGGTTCTCGCAGATCGACACATTCGCGCTGTCGTATCCGGGCTGGCGGCCCGCCCCTTCGTAGCAAGGCCAGCCGAGGTTGGTGACGCCGGCCGTCGGGTCGGCGATCCGGTCGATCTCCTCCCAGGTCGAGTAGCCGACGTCGCCGATCCAGAGCTCTTTGGTGCCTGGGCGGAAGGTGAACCGCATCGGGTTGCGCAGGCCCTCCGCGACGATCCGGCGGGAGTTCAGGTCGGCGCTGGTGATCAGCGGATTGCCCGGCGCGGCCTGGCCGGTGTCGGGGTCGATGCGGATGATCGAACCGTCCAAAGTGGTGGGATCGCCGGACGTGCGCAGGTCCTGCGCGCGCAGTGCGCCACCTTCGGCCGTCGGCGAGGTGAGCGTCGCGCTGACCGCTGCGGGCCCGTCACCGCAAGGGTTGTCGGGTGTGACGTCCGAGGCCAGGTAGCTGTCCTGGCCGTAGTCGACGTAGTTGAAGCTCGCGCCGTCGCCACCGCCGGCGTACAGCATGCCGTCAGGGCCGAACTCGATCGAGCCGATCGAATGGCTCGGGTACACCTGGCACCAGTCCTCGACCAGCACCTGCTCGGCACCGGCCCCGTTGATCACCGACAGCCGTGCGCTCGCCTGACACCCGTCGCTGGTCGGGCCGGGCGGGTTCGGGCACGGGTCGTCGTTCGTGTCCGGCGTACCCCACTTCGGTGTCGTCCCGCCGATCAGGCCGTCGTGCGTGTACAGCACGTACATGCGTGGATCCGTTGGGAAGTTGGGATGCAGTGCGATCCCCAAGAGACCACGGTCCCAGTAGTTGTAGACCTCGGTGCGTAGGTCGGCGTACACGCTCGGTGTCGTGTCGTCGAGCGACTGGAAGACCTTGATCAACCCGCTCTTCTCGGCGACGAACACGCGGCCGTCCGGCGAGAACGCGACGTTCGTCGGGTTGGTCAGGCCGCTGAACACCACCTGCTCGCTGAATCCGGTCGGCGTGACAGCAGCCCGCGCCGGCGCGATCACGGCGAGCGGCAGCAACAGCAGGACGGACAATCCGGGCAGCGCACGGCGCAGCCACGTGGCGGAAATCCTCACGAGCCCCCCAGCTCCACAACCCCGGCGCCCGCCCTCACAGCCCCCTGCGAGCACTCGGATCGCCCGCCAGAATGGCGTCTCACCACACCCCTGCGCAAGGCCGGACGACCATTCGTTTCAAACACTCCGTCGATCGATCACAGCGCCGATCGGACCGGGCACACTGGGCTGATGATCCGCAGTGTCCGGGAGCTTCCCACTGGCCCCGGCGTCTACCGTTTCCGCGACGCCACCGGGAAGGTGCTGTACGTCGGTCGCGCGCGCAACCTCCGCCGCCGCGTGCAGTCGTATTGGGTGAACCTCGGCGACCGTCCGCACCTCGCGCGGATGGTACGGCGGATCGCCCGCGTGGAAGGGGTCTGGTGCGACTCGGAGCACGAGGCGGCGTGGCTCGAACGCAATCTGCTCGAGCACTTCAAGCCGCGCTGGAACCGCGTCGAGGGCGGGGCGGAGGTGGTCGGGTACATCCGGCTCGACAGCGGCACCCGGCCGGGCTTGCGGTTCGAGCACATCGTCGCCGGGAACGCACCGCACTTCGGGCCGTATCTCGGTGGACTGCGGATCCGGCAGGCGATTTCCGGTCTGCATCGGGTGCTGCCGCTGCAGTACACGGTCGAAGGTGACGGGTCGGCCGAGGAGTTCGGCCGGTTGTTCGGGATCGGGCCGAAGGACCGCGACGCGTTGGCGCGGGCCGCGATCGCCGTACTCGAACGGGATCCGGCCGCGGTCGGCACGGTGCGCGACGAGCTGGTGCGGCGGCGGGACCGGGCGGCGGGCGAACTGCGGTACGAGTTCGCCGCGAAGGTGCAGGGGGAGATCGAGGCGCTGGACTGGATCGTCGCGGAGCAGAAGGTCTCTTGGCTCGAGCCACGGGACGCCGATGTTTACGGGTGGGCGTCGGGGGTGCTCGTCCGGTTCGAGGTGCGGGGCGGGCGGATGTGCCGGTGGACGCAGCGGGCCGCGGGCGCGGCGACGGGGCGCGAGCGGGCGGCGGAGACGCCGGAGTTGTGGCGGGAGTTCGCGCAGCGGAATGCGGAACTTGCCGCGCGGATGCTCAAGGAGTGACTTCCTCGTTACTTAGCATGGTGACCCATGACGCAGCCGCCGGGTCCACCGCCGAATCAGCCTGCAGGCCCGCCGCCGAATCTGCCGCCGGGGCAGTTGCCGGATCAGCCGGTTTATCCGCCGCCGTTTCCTTCTCAGCCGCCGGGGCCGCCGACGCGGTCGAAGGGGCTGTGGCTGTTGGTCGGTGGGCTGGTGTTGCTGCTGGTGATCCTGGTGGTGACCGGTGTCGTGCTGCTCGCGACCCAGGGCGACGACAAGGCGGCGGACAAGACTCCGGCCGTGCGCACGAAACCGTCGGACCCCGCTGCGGTCGAGTTCCGCCGGGTGCTGACGGCGAAGCCCGGCAACTGTCCCACGCCGGCGCCGGCTGGGGTGTCCTGCGACGACAAGGGCACCGCGTACACGCTCGGCAAGGTTGAGCTGAACGGCAGCAACGTGTCGGAGGTCAAGGCCGACGTGCAGCAGGGATCGACGACCGGCCAGTGGTACGTCGCCCTGAACCTCGACCCCGAGGGCACCAAGCTGTTCGCGCAGCTCACCGCGAGCCTCGCCCAACAGCAGCCACCGGCGAACCAGTTGGCGATCGTCGTCCACGACCAGGTGGTCGCGGCACCCACGGTGCAGTCCGCGATCCCGGGCGGCAAGATCCAGATCAGCGGCGGTTACACCCGCGACGCGGCCGAGGCGCTGGCCGCCAAGATCACCGGCTAGCTGTGATGTACTCCGCCTTTCCGGGCTCTCGCCGGTTCGAGACGGCTGTCAGCGGTTCGTGATCATCAGCGGTTTGTGACCTCGAAGGCGACGACCGCGGCGGCGACGGCGACGTTCAGCGACTCGACGGTCGCGTGCAACGGGATCTGCAGGTCCGAGTCCGTGGTCACGGTGATGCCGTTGGTCTCACCGCCGAGCACGTACACCGCGCGCGGTGCGAGCTCGGCCTTGAACAGCGAGTCCTGGGAACGGGCCGACAGCCCGTAGACGTGGTACCCGGCGGTCCGCAGCAGGTCCACCGCGGCCTTCGCGGTGGACGTGTTCACGATCGGTGCCTGGAACGCGACCCCGGCCGACGCCTTGATGACGAGCGGCCCGACGTGCGGCGTACCGGCCCTGGGCAGGATGACGCCGTCGATCCCGGCGCCGGTCGCGGTCCGCAGAATCATTCCGACGTTTCCGGGATTGGTCACGCCATCAAGCAGGAAAACGTTGGTCGGCCGCTTTCCGCGGTTCCGGACGAACTCCTCCAGCGGCGTCATCCGCGGCGCGTTCACGTCCGCGACCACACCCTGGTCGTGCTTGCCGTTTCCGGCCAGCCACTTCACCCTGCTGGCCGTCGCCCGCTCGACCGGCGTTCCGAACCGTTCCGCCGCGCGCAGAATTTCCTGCATCGAGTGTCCGGTCGCGTTGTCCGCGAGCACCACCTTCGCCACCGACAGCTTCGGATCGTGCAACGCCTCCAGCACCGGCTTCCGCCCGTAGACCGTGATCCACTTGTCCCGCGGCGACTTCTTCGCATCCACCCGCCTACGGTAGCGCTAGGCGGTCAGCGGGTTGGTTGCCTTCCCGTCCAGCCAGAGCATGTTGGTCGGGTCCGCGTGTGTGCCCTTGGTGCCGACGTGCTTGTCGCTGATCCGCGGGCCGTTCTTGATCACGTGCACGAGCGCCATCGCGTGCCCGCGGCCGAGGTCGTAGTCGGCCTTCAGCCAGTCACAGATCACGCCGGCCTTCACGTCCTGCGCGTCGTACCCCCGGCTCTTCGCCTCGTCGACCAGGGCCCGCGGGGTCTTGCCGGTCTTGTCTTCGATCTTGTCCAAGTAGGCCTGGAACGACATGGTGATTTCCTCCTGGGTGGTCGTCGTACACACCTGCGTCGAGCGACCGGAGCGGAAATCGACACGCGGTCCCAGGAAAGCTCAGAAAGTTCAGGAAAGTTTCCAGCACTTCAGCACGGCCGCCGCCGACCGGTCGATGTCGTCCGGCCCGGTGGTCCAGTTGGTGACCGAGATCCGCATCGCGGCCTTTCCCTGCCAGGTGGTGCCGGACATCCAGCACGTGCCCTCGTCCTGGACCGCGGTGACCACCCGCCGCGTCACCGCATCGTCCTCCCCGAACCGGACCAGGACCTGATTGAGTACGACGTCGTTCAGCACCTCGACGCCCGCGGCGCGCAGGACGTCGGCGAAGCGGATCGCCATCGCGTGACACCGGTCGACGATCTCGGCGATCCCGGATCGGCCGAGAGCGCGAATGGCGGCGTACACCGGGATGCCACGGGCGCGTCGCGAGAACTCCGGGTTGTAGTCGAGCGAATCGCGCTGCCCGTTCTCGTCCTGGATCAGGTACGCGGCGCGGATCGACATCGCGGCGCGGTGCGGCTCGGGATGCGCACAGAACACCAGGCCGGAGTCGTACGGCACGTTCAGCCACTTGTGCGCGTCAGTCGCCCATGAATCGGCCTGCTTGACGCCTTGGAGGAGATGCGCGAGGGACGCGCTGACGGCGGCCCACATCCCGAACGCTGCGTCCACGTGCACCCAGGCGTTGTGCGCATGCGCTTGCGCACTGATCTCGCCCACCGCGTCGAACGCTCCGGTGTTCACGTTCCCCGCCTGAGCGCAGACGATCTGTGGAGTGTCGTGCGCAAATGCTTCCGCAAGTGCATCGGGCCGCATCCGGCCCTGGTCGTCGACCGGGATCGGTTCGATGCAGTCCGTGCCGAGACCGAGGAACCTGAGCGCGCGGTCCACCGTGTCGTGCCGCTCCGCCCCCGCCAGCACCCGGATCCGTGGCGCTCCGATCAGCCCCTGCCGTTCCACGTCCCAGCCGGCGCGCCGCAGTACCTCATGCCGGGCGGCCGCGAGGCCGGTGAAGTTCGCCATCTGCGCCCCGGTGACGAACCCGACCGATGTCGTCTCGGGTAGACCGAACAGTTCGACCAGCCAGCGCGCAGTGATGTCCTCGACCACGGCCGCCGCGGGTGAGGCGGCGTACAGACCGGCGTTCTGATCCCACGTCGTCGTCAGCCAGTCCGCCGCGAGTGACGCCGGCGTCGCCCCACCGAACACGAAGCCGAAGAACCGGCCGCTCCCGCTCGGAAGCAGCCCGTCCTCCACCCCGTCCGCGAGCCGCGCGACCACCTCGCGCGGGTCGCTCGGCCCGGCCGGCAACTCCTCGCCCAACGCCTTCCGCAGTTCGTCCGCCGTCGCCCGAGGCCCGACCCGGCGTTCCGGCAGCCCCGCCAGGTACTTCGTCGCCCGCTCGTACGCTTCGCCGAGCGGCCCCTCCCAATCGACCATGCTTCTTTTGTACGCCGTTTTCTTCGCACCCCCGCGGGCAGGCGCACCGGCGTACAGTTCGCGCATGCGGATCCGGAGCCACTGGTCGGCGATCGTCGGCTACTCCCTGGTGGGAGCGGCGACCCAGCTGGTCTGGCTGAACTTCGCCGGCGTCACCACGGTGGCCGCCGACCGGTACGGCGTCTCGGAAAGCGCGATCGGCTGGCTTGCGCAAGTGTTTCCGCTGCTGTACGTCGTACTCGCGATCCCGTGCGGAATCGCGCTCGACCGGTGGTTCCGCCCCGGGCTGATCGCGGGCGCCGTACTGACCGCTGTCGGTGCCGTCGTCCGGTTGATCGGCGACGATTTCGGCTGGCTGCTCGCGGGCCAGATCCTGGCGTCGATCGCGCAGCCGCTGGTGCTGAACGCGGTCACCGGCATCACCGGCCGCTACCTCGCGGAAAAAGACCGCCCCACCGGAATCGCGGTCGGAACCGCAAGCATTTTCGCGGGCATGGTGATCGCGTTCCTGCTGTCCGCGATCTTCACCACGGCGTCCTCCCTGCCCACGATGCTCATGCTCACGGCCGTCTTCTGCGTCCTCGCCACCCTGGTCCTGGCCGCAGCCCTGCGCCACCCCGGCACCTTCGACCCCGCGGACGCCCACGCCGCGCCGACAGCAGCAACCGCCCCACCCGCCACCACCTCGCACGCCGACGCCGCGACCGCTCCTGCGTCCTCAGCGTCTCCAGCCGCGCACCTCGACGGCGTCCCGGGCCACGCGGCCGGTGCACCGCCGCAGCGCCCCGGCCTGCGCGCCCTCGCGGCGGTCTGGGGTGACCCGTTGATCCGCCGCCTGTGCGTGCTCGCGGTCTTCCCCTTCGGCGTTTTCGTTGCCATGAGCACCTTCGCCCAGGCGCTCCTCGAACCCGCCGGCGTCAGCGGCGGCACCGCCAGCACCATCCTGCTCGTCAACGTCGTCGCCGGCGTCCTCGGCAGCGCCACGATCCCGATCTTCGTCGCCCGTCACCGCGCCGAATCCGCGCTGCTCGTCACCAGCCTGACCGCGACCGCCGCGGCCTGCGTACTCCTCGCGGTCGTCCCCGGCGTGTTCACCGGTTTCGTCGCGATCACCCTGATCGGTCTGCTCCTGCTCCCGGCCCTCCCGATCGTGCTGGAGCTCGTGGAACGCCGTACCGGAGAAGCCGAAGGCACCGCGGCCGGCCTGATCTGGATGGCCGGCAACCTCGGCGGACTCGTGGTGGCGGTCATCGTCGGCCTGCTCGTCGGCCACCCGACGGCCGCGTTCCTCGTGATGGCCGCGATCGCGCTCATCGCCGTACCTGGGGCTCGCGCTCTCCGTCGCCCGATCGCCGAACTCCGATCGCAGTCGCAACCGTAGCCACCAGCCCGCCGGCACCCGCGGCGACGAACGTGGTGCGCGCGTTGGTGTGCTGAAGGAGCAGTCCACCGAGCACGTACGAGATCCCGGCCGCCAGCCCGATCGCGCCGTACAGATTGCCGAACACCCGCGCCCGCAGATGCGCCGGTACGACGCGTTGCAGGTGCGTGTTGACTCCGACGTCGATGCCCGCGATGCCGAGCCCGCGGATGATCTGCAGTGCGAGCGCTGCCCAGATCGCCCACGCGAGCCCGGTGAGCAGATTGCCCATGCTGCTGACGGCGAACCCGAGAAGCATCAATGCCGGCATCGTGAATGAACCCGCGTAGCGCGCCAGGATCGCGAACCCGATGACGAGACCGATGCCAACTCCGGCGTACAACGTCGCAGAGGCCGAATCGCTGCCGTGCAGCTCGTCCTTCGCGAGGAACACCATCGCGACGTCGTCGACCCCGTTGAATGCCACCACGGCGAAGAACCCGATCCCGATCACCCGCACCGCGCGCGCCCGCCAGATATACCCGAGCCCGTCCCGGGCGTCCTTGAACAAGCTGTGTCCCGACCGCTCACCGGACTCCAGCCGGGGCAATCGATTGAGCAAGGCCGCCGACACGAAGAACGTCACCGCGTCGATCGCCAGGATCCCGCGTACGTCGGTCACCAGGAACAATCCGGCCGCGATCAGCGGACCGATTGCCTCGAGCCCGTTCGTACCCGCGCCGAGCGCCGAGTTCGCCGCCTCGAGTTGGTCGTCGCGCACCAACGCGGGCATCGCACTGCGCGAACTGGCCAGAAAGACCTGCGCCGCGACACCCCGCACAGCGACGAGAACCAACAGCACCGCGAGCGGCGGCAACGTGACGGCCATCGCGACCGTCAGTGCCCCCTGCACAAGATCACAAGCGACCATCACCCGCTTCAGATCGAACCGATCTCCGATCGCCCCCGCCAGCGCCCCGAACAACCCGGGCACGAAATCCCCCGCCAACAGCAACAACGCCACCGCCAGCGCGGCCCCGGCCGACGCCTGCACATACAGCAGCAGCGCCACCAGCCCCACCGAGTCCCCGAGCACCGAAACCGCCCGAGCCCCCCAAAGCCCCCTGAACCCCGCCGACCCGCGCAGCACCCCCCACACAATCCTCTACTATGTACCCCACACCCGCCGGTGTGGCGCAACTGGCAGCGCACCGCTCTTGTAAAGCGGTGGTTAGGGGTTCGAGTCCCCTCACCGGCTCTAGCTTTGACCAGGCATTACGGATCTTGACGATGGCGTATCCCCCCACGGTCGAGCGGACGATCGAGGTCGAGCTGAACCGGTACGTCGAGGACCCATCCGACTCCGTTAGCGACCCTGACGAGCTCAATTACGAGCCCGATGAGTACGTGACCTGGAGTGCGGAATGGTGGCTGAACGGCTCCTCGCAGAGCACCCCGCACGCCGAATCGGAACTGCAAGAACTGGTCGACGTCGTCACCCGTAACCTGACCAGATGGGGCGACCACTACGTGCTCCATCTCGATTGGACTCTGCGCGGCGACCCTCCGGAAGACAGCACACTTGATGACGCAGTCGCTGCGACTGGCGTCGTCTACCCACTCGGCTGCCGGCGACGTAGGACGCCGACCAGCTGTCGTCAGGTCCGCGCGTGAGCTTTGAGGTGGAGTCGGCCGTTGTCGACGACTGCGAGATGCCCATCGACTGCTTCCGCGGGGAGGTCGGCCACGATCGCCGGTACGTGGTCTTCGCGGAGGAGGATCGCAAGGTGGCACAGGTCGGATCCGCCGGCGAAGACGAACCCGGCGACGTGCCCGATGAGTCGGGACAAGATCACGTAGGGGCGGTCTGCGTAGACGATCGGAGGTGTTGAGAGTTGGGTGATGCGTTCGAGCAGGCAGGTGATGTAGTGGCTTTCGGGTACGTCGGCATCGCCGTTGATCGACACGATGGGTGCGATCGACAGGCGCGTTAGAGCCTCGTCATCGGGCAGCATCAGCAGCGGGCCTCGCGCTGTCCCAGTGCTGAGGGTGCTCCCGGGCCAGCTGCTGGCCCGATTGGTGTCCGTGGTCGAGTAGTCGATGAAGTGCGGCTCCTGCTCTTCGTGGACCCATTCGAGATAGGTGCCTGGGTACAGCTCGGTGAGGATGTGGGTGAACGCAGCAACCTGCTGCAGCTGGTCGAGGTGCCAGGGTGCCGGTGGATCGAGCGCGGCCCAGGACTGCGCATCGTCCACGGCAGGCAGGCGGAGCGAGCTGGGGCTGGTGAGGCCGCGGTTGATGGCCAGCAAGCCCTCGGCGGAGTGCTCCATCGTGGTTGACCCGTCGGCGTTCGCGCGGGTGACGGCGCCGGAGGTCCCGCGGACGAATGGTCGCAGCAGGATCGTGTGTCGCGTGTGTGGGTCGCACTGCAGGTTCAGCACTGTGCTCAGGAACCGCTCCAGGTCAGTGGCGGACAGGATGTTCTGGCGTGCGGACGGGCCGAGGTCAACGATGACCTCCCCGGTCAGCTCGTCCCACCACTGCGGTCGTAAGCCCGGGTCGTTGAGGCCGGTTCCGTTGAGGGTGATCAGCCAGCCGTCGTCGACGGTGACGCCATGCCGGGATGCGAGACCGAAGGCAGGGCTGCGCTTGGTCGTGACGCTGAGGTAGACCTCGGCGCAGTCGCCGAGCGCGATGCCGGCGGGGAGCTGCTCGCTGTAGTAGAGCGACGTCGCGGCGAAGACCGGCCCGGCTGGTGTGGCCACAGTCAGGGCGGCGGTGACCGGCCGGACCTGGAGTAGCCGCAGCCCACCCGGGTGCCAGGCCCATTCGATGTCGACCTCATGACCGAGGTGATTTCGCAGTTCACCTGCCAGATAGGCGATTTGGTCGTACGGCGGCGGTGGGGCGGACTGGCCGGTGATGTCGTAGCGGTGAGCGGCGGTTAGCCCGGAGACGAGGTGTTCACCGGTGCCGACGGTCGCGCAGACCAGGGTTCGGTCTTCCTGGGTGAACGCGACGCCTGCCAGGTCGGCATCCACCATTTGCTGGACGATGACCGCGATTCGCGGGGACGGGTCGGTGTCGCCGGCTCGGAGCCGGGCCAGGATGGCCCGTGGGCTGTAGAACGAGGCCCAGCAGGCGGTGACCGCTTCAGCGGCTTCGGCGAGTGTCATCAGGTGCAAGTACGACTCGTAGAGGCCGGCGTGGCTGCGGGCAGTGCCGTCTTCGACGAGGCTGGAGGACCTGACAGCCCAGGGACCGTTGTTGCTGGCGTCGGCGCACCAGTTGGCCAGCGCTCTCCACAGTGCCGATGGCAGCGTGAGCGATTCGAGGATCGCGGCGAGCCGGGTGTCGAGGTTGATCAGTTCGTTGCCGGCGGTGGCGGCCACCTCGTGAAACAGCTCGGCCAGTGCCGCGGCGCGGGAGGGCCCGAGGGCGTCGGTGAAGGCACTGGTGGGGATGCTGACGGCGTGCGGTACGGCGGCGTGGCCGTCGAGTCGGTCGGCCACGGAGGCGAGGTTGGCGAACTTCGCTCCGGTCACGGCCCGATCGCGGCCGGCCGGAGAGCTGAGCTCGATGAGGAGAGGGAGCTGCTTGCCGACTGGATTCGTGGTGTTCACGGTGTGGTCCTCGCTGTCCAGCTCAGGGGCTGGATGCGCGGACCGCTAGTCGAGCGGTTGGGCCAGCCACTTGGTGAGAAGGGTGTCGACCTGGTCGTGCAGGTCGCGCGGCGCGAGCGTTGTGGTGTCGACGCTGTAGTCCGCGCAGATCGTGTCGTAGCCCCAGGTAGCGTTGGAGTCAGGGACGATGGTGTGGTCTCCGCGGGCGTGCAGCCGCTGAGCACGCACCTCGTCGGTGCAGGTGACGTGCACGAAGACGAACCCGGCGGCCGCCAGCCTGGGGTAGTCGACCGCCGCGTCGCGGAGGTCGTCGTTGATCACGACCGAGGTTGTGGCTTGCGCGACTCGGGTGAGGAAATCGTCGGCCAGGTAGTCGGGGTTGATGCGCCGCAGCCAGGTCGCGACGGTGCGCAGCACGTCGTTGTCGTGCTCCCATGGGCCGATCGGCTTGCCCGCGGTGGCGTAGATGTGGCCCTGGATCCGGTAGAGCGGCTCGGCGAGCTTGATGACCTGCACGGTGTGCCCGCGCTCTTCCAGCGCGGCTTTGAGGTTTGCGGCGACGGTGGACTTTCCGGAGCCGGCCAGCCCGTAGAGGGCCAATTTGCGGGGTGGCACACCCACTGCGGGTCCCCTTCTGGGAGCTGGTCATGTCGGCTGCATTCCGGCGGCGGGACGTAGCCAGGATAGCTTCGACCAGTGATCTTCCAGGCTGGCCACACCGTGGCTGGCCAGGAACTCGCGCGTGAAGGCGACCAGTTGTTCGTATTCGTTGCGCAGTAGGCCGAGGTCGACCGGGCGGAGCGTGCGTGTGCGGACGTACTCGACCTCGACTTGGTGCAAGGGGTCAACCAGCCCGGCGCGCTCGGTGCACCTGTCGAGCATGATCGAGAAGACATGTCCGGAGGCCAGTGACTCCAGCAAGACGTTGTACCGGACCCTGCGGTAGACCTTTCCCCAGGCCGGGCGCAGCCCCCAGCGGTCGGCGATCACGGCGGGTAGGTCTGGGTTCGGCCCGAGCATCAGGCCTTCGATCAGATCCTCGTGGCGCATCTCGGCATCGGCGGAGAATCGCTTTCGCCGGATGATCCAGGTGCCGTTGACGGCAGGGATGAAGGCGATGTAGCCGCGCTCGGACCGGGGCATGGTGATTTCGAACAGGTGGTTGTCGAAGTCCCATTGCTCGAAGCCGCCGTTGTTGCCGTGCTCGCAGATCCAGTCCCGCAGGCCACCGTTGCGAACGGCATCCAGAATGGCGGTGGTCAGACCCCATAGGTGAGGCTGGCCCTGCAGGGTGAATTTGTACTCCAGTTCCTGGCCGGGTAGTGCGTTGACGAACCAGCGTTGATGGTTGACCGCTTTCGGCCCGCCTGGTCGACCCCACTAGCATTACCGCCCCCCGAACGCCGTGCCCGCTACTGGGAAGACACCGCCCTCGCACTCCATGGCCGCGGCAACAGGCAAGCCGCCTTCCAGGCCCTCGTCACCGCCGAACGAGACACCCCACAAGAAGTCCGGTTCCGTCCCTGGGCACAGCAGCTGACCCGGGATCTGCTGTCCGGCGACCGCAGCAACAGCCTGCCCGGCGTACGGGACTTCGCCAGCCGCATCGGCACGCACTGACCTCGAGGCTGGATCACCTGCATCTGGCGATCTCGTAGTGCCGATCCAGGCTTGCAGCTGCTTCGCGTCGAGCCGACCCCGGTACCACATCCCGGCCAACATCGATGCTGCTGCACTGAGGATCCCCGACCCCACTCCGCCGGCCAACCGGACACCACCCGCCCCGACCCACCACGCGACCAGCGCCGCCGCGGCGACCACCAGCGGTTGTTCAGGTGACGGGCTTCCACAGTGCAGTGGCCGAGGGTTTGTCCTGGGCGAACCGTTCTCAGGACAGAACGATCACCGCGGTCGTCAACGGATCGACTTCACCTCGCAGCACGCGGTGCCAGACGTGAGGGACCTGTTCGAGTCCGGTGACCTTCTCCACTGCGAGATGCTCGGCGGCCCAGACCGCGATCGGCTCCTCGACTGCCTGCTCGAAAGCCGCCATCTTCTCCTCACCGATCCGTGCGGCCACGTCGATCCGGCGAAGTCCGACGTTGAACTGCTCGACGGGTGGCCCCGGCGGGGAGAGCTGCGCGGAAGGCTCGCTCGACGGATGCGTAGCGCCGACTTGGAGGCTGCGAGCGAGCGCTGATCCGAGGGTCCGGGCCACCGCAGCGGTGATCTCGGCGTGCCCGGCCACGTCGACATACACGGTGCCCGGAATGCCCACGAGATCTCCGATCTCGTCGTAGGACAGGACCTCGTCGAAGACCTCGGCGCGAGCAGCGGCCTTGGCACGGTCAGCCGCGGTCAGCCCAACAACCCGCAGGCCCGCCTCCCGCAGCATAACGGCTGTGGTGAGGGCGGTACGGCTCGTGGCGCTGGAGAACACGACCTGCGCAGGAGTTGACGCCAGTACTTCATCACTGAGGTGAGCCGCAGTCTTTGCCACTCCCCCGGTAGTCGCGAGCACCACGTCGTCGACCGGGTCGTTCATCCGGATCATGTCGCGGTAGAGCGGATACATCTCCGACCGTTCCGGCGATGTGGCGCGCAACCCGCTGGGCAGCGGCTCCGCCTCGACCAACACGTGCGTGGCCATCGGGAGGTAGCCGTAGAACAGCTCGCCGGGCGCCGCCAGGTCGGAGTCGCCGCCGATGACGCGGGCGGTGCCCCAGGCAGGCACTCGTCCCCATCCGTGCTCCCGGGCCGGGAACGGAGCCCAGTACCCGAGCTGGTCGCCGTAGCGGGCGTACGTGATGTTGTTCGAGCTCAGGACGAAGCGCTCGATCTTGAGCAGCACGCTGCCCCGCGCTGGTTCGGGTAGCGGATCGGGGACGATCCGCATGGTGTGCAGCGGATCGTCGCGGAGGAACTCGAGGGCTTGGAAAACGGGCCGTAGGGCCATATCTACCTCCATATTTGTTGGTCGACCAACAAATCAATTGCCATCGGCGGTCCGTGCCGGGGTGCGGACGATGAGTACTCTCGCGACATAACGTTGTTCGTCTGATCGACGCCCTTGCCCGTGCACTGCAGGAGGGATTCGTCCCTGGGCCGGCGGAGAAGCCGCCCGGACTCGACCGCCTGCTCGCCCTGATCGACGGCTACCTCGGCGCGCTGGCCCATTCCTCGACCTCCGGCCACGCGTTTCTGCTGCTCTGGTCCGGAGCCGTGACCGACACCCAACTGGCCCCGACGTTCCGGGAGCGAGACAGCGCCTTCCGCGACGACATCGCCGCGGACGTTGCCGCAGGCATCGCCGAGGGCATGGTCCGCGACACCGTTCGCCCCGAGTCCGTCGCGGTCGCCGTGATCGCACAGCTGCGCGGAATCGGCATGCAGCGGCTGCTCGATGTGGACGCCGTCGACGTCGAACGGCTACGCACAGAGGTGACCGAGCAATGGCGACGTGCCTTGAGTGCCGGCAGCCGGTGACAGCAACGCAGGTCTCGTCTCACCTCGCCTCCGAGGTCGATGACGGACCGCTGACCATCAAGACACCACGACTCGGGTGACCGAGCCGGTCGACTCTCGTGCCGACCGGTTCGATCCAGATTGGTCGGTGGCCGTACGAGCTCGACGATCCTGACGTCGTGGGCGAGCATCTGGCCTCCGGTCAGTGGGTGAAGTAGATGACGTCGTCGTCGCCATCCAGGAAGCCCAGCTTCTCGTGGAGCGGGCGGCCCATCTCGCTGGACTGGAGGTAGGCGGTGTGTGCGCCCGCACGACGGCCCTCGGTCAGACGGTGCAGCAGCAGCGCGCGGCCCAAGCCGCGCCGGCGGAAGGCCGGGACCGTCCCGCCCGAGTAGACCCCGAGCCAGCCCTTGTCGTCGAGCATCGTGATCCCGGTACCCGCGACCTGTCCGTCGACCATCGCGATGTAGACGGTGATCCCGGGGTGGGCGAGCACCGCGTCGGTAACGAACGGCTCGCCGAGGGAAGCGTCGGCTCCGAACGACTCGCCCAGCGCGCGCACGAACGCGGCGCGGTCCTCCGGCGTCCGGACCGTCCGGAAGGTCGCGGACGGCATGATGCCGTCCGCATCGGGCAAGTCCGCCAGCGGGCGGATCATCGTCGGAAACCGAAGCTCGCGCAGGCCATGGCCGGCCGCCGCGGACCGCTCCGTCCCGGTGGGTTCGTGCCCGACAACCTGCATCGACCAGGCCGGCAGACGCTCCGCCGCGGCGGCCAGCGCACGGTCCAGGCCGGCGCGGTCGTGTCCCGCTGCGGTCAGCACCAGCCCGTTCAGCATTGGCACGGGGACGGTGGTGTCGACGATGTCCACCCCGTGGGCGATGGGAGTCACTCCGCCGCCGGGCGCGAGGGAGGCCAGGAGCGCCTGGGCGCGGACCAGGGCCAGGGAGGGTCCGTCCGGCCGCGACTGGGGCTCGTGCCGCGGCCGCATCCCACCAGGTTTCGGCGCTTCCCCGTGTGTTGTCATGTGATGTTCCTTGTGTCAGGTGTGGCGTACGCAGGGGTTGTCGAGCTCGCGTCGGTTCACACGGTCACGGCGGTCTTCAGGGTCGGTCGATTGACCTTAGGACCAAGTCTTGGCCGCCTGGGAAATCTTTCAGGGGCGTAAGGAACATCTCGATGCGCTGACCGGCATCGGCAAGAGCATCGGTCATGCGCTCGTGAGCAATCGGCGGGTGGAGATCTTACGGGTTTGAAACAGCGTGATCCGATCGTGAGCTGTCGGGTTAGGGTCCCGGGCTGTTAGCTGTCAGCGACCGGAGGAGCAGGCTGTGTTGGATGTTGTCGCGTTGTTGACGATCATGGGGGTGATCGCGGTGGGCGCGATCAGTCCTGGGCCGAGCGTCATCGTGGTGGCACGGACCGCGTTGTCGGCGGGCCCGAGTGCGGGCCGTCTGGCGGCGGCGGGGATCGGGGCGGCCGGCCTGGTCTTCTCGGTGATCGCAGTGACCGGCCTCAGCGTGGCGCTGGTCTACGCCGGATGGCTGTTCACGGTGCTCAAAGTGGCCGGCGGGATCTACCTGGTCTACCTCGGGGTGCGGATGTGGCTCGCGCACCGGACCGGGGCGCCAGTCGAGGCGGGGGAGGTGCGCGTGGAGCCACGGCGGGCGTTCCTGTCGGCAATGCTCACGCACCTGAGCAACCCGAAGGTGATCGTGGTCTACGGGAGCATATTCGCGAGCGCGTTGCCGCACGATGCGTCAGTGGTGACGCTGGTGGCGGTGCCGGTCGGCGTCACGCTGGTGGAGACGACGTGGTACCTGATCGTGGCAACGGTCCTGTCGCTGCCAGGGCCGCAGCGGGTCTACGCACGCAGCGTGGGCGTGGTCGACCGGGTGGCGGGGACGTTCCTGGGCGGCCTGGGAGCGTACTTCGCCGTTGACGGGATCCGCGCGGCCGTACGTTGACGCACGCGGGGCCGCCATCCCGATGACCGTCAGGGTTCGTGCTTCTGTCCTGCCCGGCTTCCCGCCAGTGCTGCGCAGACAAGGATTTGGGTCGCGGCACGACAGCGCTTGCCGAGGGGAGTTGCCTCCATCGGGGCGTTGACCACGGCAGCGTGCTGCGGCTGTCGGACGATGCCGCGGCATGGTGCCGTGGGGGCCGAGCGCGAGGAGAGGGGTCGCCGAGGCGCGTCAGCCGCCAGTGGCGTTGCGCAGTGCCTTGGCGACGTCGTCCGGGTGCGTGAGGATCGCTTCGTGCGTGCCCGGCACCATCAGCGGTTCGGCGTCGATTCGCGCCGCGAGCTCCGTCCCAGGTGCGGCAAGGGCCTGGTCCCGCTCGGCCAGGATGTAGCTCAGAGGCACACTGAGGCTCGTGAGATTCACCTCGCCCAGCGCATCGAGCATGTACCCGCCGGGCTGCGGTAGCAGCAGGTCGTGCACGAGACGCTGGAGGGTCTCCGGCTCACCCGGCATGAGGGACTCGCGGACCGCGGCGAGATCCACGCCGATCGTCCCGTCGGCGGATGCCGCGATCGAGGCGCGGACGAACGCGCCGACGTCCGGGCCCATCGCGTCCGCCATCGACTCGCCGGGACGCGGTACGAAGGCGTTGACCATGGCCACGCCGCGCAGCCGTTCGCCCAGTCGAGGCGCTGCACCGGCGATCGGGATGCCGCCCCAGCTGTGACCCACCAGCACCACATCGGACAGGTCCCGACGTTCCACCTCTCTGACCACGTGATCGACGGCGTCCGCGAGGCGCAGACCCCGGGGATCGTCACCAGCCGTCAGCCCAGGCATGGTCAGGGCGACTGCGCCGTGGCCGGCAGCGGTGACGCGTTGCGCCACGGGATGCCAGGCCCAGCTGCCATGCCAGGCGCCGGGCACGAAGACGTACTGCATGGTGCTCCTCGAGTTCGATGAAGTGAGGCTCTATTCGCTGGAGTTAAAATCCAGTGATTGCGCGTTGCGCTACCCCCTTACGGCCGGCGCGGTCCGATGGAACGTCGCGAGCTGCTCACCGGTGCTCTCGCTGTTCAGCACGACATGGACGGAGCCGGCGACGCGCCGCCCCCACCGGTGGACGCGAGTTGGCGCAGCGTACGAGACGGCCATGACGCGACCAGGGACCCTAGACGATCCCGTCGGCTGGGGCGAAGACCGGTGCGATGTCGATGACGACCCGCCAGTCGGCGACCACGTCGCCCTTCCAGCGCAGGATGTCCACGCAGGGAACCGTCACGACTTTTCCGTCGAGCCGCGTGTAGTCGACCTGGATGTACGCGACGGTCACATCGGGCTCCGGGTGCCAGAGGTCCTGCACGCGGTGCCGGACACCACTGATCGTCGACCAGAGTTGCGTGCAGGCCGCGCGAACCTGGTCGTGGCCGGTGGCTGCCGGTGCGTTGCCGAAGGTGAGGACGACATCGGTGCTGAGGCCCGCGATGAAGCCGTCCGCATCCAGCGCATCGATCGCGGCGATGGTGTCGTCAAGGGTGCGTGCCATGAAGTCTCCTCTTGAGTGATGCCTGGGCAGGGCAGGCCTCGTGAGTTGCCCCCGCCTGGTTGGTGCCCAGTGTTGGGCAGAGGAGAGTGCCGCCGGGGGATTCTTTCGAACCCGTAACAACCGCCCTGGTCATCGAGCTCCCGCCCGACGTGCGTTACACCGAGCTGACCGCGGTGCGGTAACCCGGCGAGCTCACTCCGGATCTGCGGCAGCGGGGAGAGTGGCCGCAGGCAACCAGATAGGCGGCTCGGCATCCACCGGCGTGCTTGGCGATTGGCTGACGTCTTCCTGGTGTGCCGACTGGGGTCGCTGTCGGCAGACTTCTTACGGTTCCGAAAGCTTCTCCCAGGTGGAGCTTCGTCGTACCTAACCTGGCCGAACGTCGGCGCGTGCCTACCGTGTGCACCCGCTGCCGTTTCGTCCTGATACGACATGAGGTGCTTGATGAAGATTGGCATCGGACTTCCCAACCAGGCTCGCGACGTGCGGCCTGCGCGCCTTCCCCGGTGGGCGGCGATGGCCGAGGAGGCGGGGTTCTCGACGCTCGGCACCACGGGCCGTATCGCCTACCCGGGAGTCATGGACACGGTCGCGCTGGCCGCGGCTGCGGGTGCGACCAGCCGGATCGGTTTGATGAGTGCGATCACGGTCAGCACGGTGTGGCCCGCCACCCTGTTCGCCAAGGAGGTCGCAGGCATCGACGAGATCTCGGGCGGCCGGCTCACCCTGGGGATCGGTGCGGGTATCCGGCCGGACAACTTCGTCGTCGACGGTCTCGGGCCGGGCAGCCGTGGCCGTCGGATGGACGCGGACCTGGCGACCTATCGCGAGGTCTGGGGCGGCGCTCCGGTGGGCGGTGGCACCAACCCGGCGGTGACGAGCGAGGCGCGGACGATACCGCTGTTGTTCGGCGGGATGTCCGCGCCTGCTCTCGCGCGGATGGCACGGTGGGGAGAGGGCTACATCGCCGGTTCGGTACCGCCACCGATGGCGGAGGCCTCCTTCGACCAGGCGCGTACGGCGTGGCGGGACGCCGGCCGACAGGGTGAGCCGTGGCTCGTTGGTATCGCGTACTTCGCCCTCACCGACCCCGGGCTCGGACGCCGGAACCTCAAGGATTACTACGCCGACACCGAGTTCACCGACCTCGTGGTCGGCACACTGAGCGACACGCCAGAAGCGGTGCGCACCGTAGTGAAAGCCTTCGCCGACATCGGTGCCGATGAGCTCATCCTCAACTCGGCGACGGACGAGATCGACGATGTCCACCGCCTGGCAGAGCTGGTCCTGTGACAAGGCCACTCGTGCATCTCGTGCCGGGGCGTCGCGGGGGGCCCGAACCGGTTCGGTGCCTCGTGGCCGTTGCTGACGACCCGGAGATCGACAACCTGGTACCGCGTTCATTGACGGGCAGGCGCAGCTGAAGGGGAGGCCATGAACAACACCCGAGGGGCACCGACGCCCGCGCCGGCGCCCCGGTCCGCCGGCGAGCAGCGCGTCTACACAGTGGATGTCACTGTGTCACCACAGGAAGACGACATGATCGAGAGCCTCGAGCGCCGCTGGGACGCGCAGGTCGGCCGCGTGATCCCGATCCCACCGTCGTCCCCGGTCGGCACGGGCGACTACCGGATCCGCATCCGGCACAGCAAGATCGACGACGCGGTCGTCGAGGACCTCTACAGCGAGTCGATCGTGGGCGGCACCGGCGGCCGGTTCGAGCACCTCAACGACCGGGTTGTCGTCCACATCGGACGGCGCGGAACATGGCGCTTCACCCGTTCGGGCGAGCGCGGCGACGTGACCGAAATGGCGCGCAACCAGTTCGTTGCCCGACGCAACGATCCGTCATGGGATTTCGGGATCGGTCCACGGACCCGCTCGACCGTGCTCATCCTGCCCACGGCCGACCTCGGTTCGCTGTTCACCGACCGGGCGATCGTCGGCACCACGGAGTCCGCGGACCTCCGGCTGCTGATGGCCCATGTGACCGCGGTCCAGCAGTCCTTGAACGACCTAAGCCCGGCGGCGGTGACGGCCGCCCGCAACGCTCTGGTGGAGCTGACCAGGGCGGTGGTCTCAGGTGAGGGTCCCGACCCATCGGAGCCACGCCTGGCCGCGGCGCTCGCCGACGCGGCCCGGTCCCTCGCCGACTCCTTGCTCACCGATGCCGACCTGAGCCCTAACATCCTGGCGAACGAGCTGCACGTGTCCCTGCGCACGCTCCAGCGAGCTTTCGCCACCACGGGTGAGTCCGCGTCCAGCTACATCAGGCGCCGCCGCCTGGCGCAGGCCCATCAGCAACTCACGACGGGCATCGGCACCGGCTCGAGCATCTCCGAGCTCGCCGCCCGCTACCACTTCGCCGACGCCAGCCACTTCGTCCGCGCCTTCAAGCGTGAGTACGGCGAACCGCCGTCGCGAGTCGCCCGCCGTACCCCTGAGCCCGAGCCGCAGCGAGTGCTCGGACGGGTGGATCAGACGATGGTGTCGCCCGATCGGCGGGCGACCGGGGCAGGGCGCGATCGACGCTGACCGTGACCGGGCCGTCGAGCTCTCCTTCGCCGCCAGCCGGTACGCCGTGACTTTCCCCGAACCCCAGCTCGCGACGTACAGGCGGCGGTTTCGTGCGACGAGGCGGGAACAATTGGCCTCTGGAGATCTCTAGGGCCGTGCAACTTGTTGAGACCTGGCTGAGCAGGAGCCTGGGATGGCCCCTGACGCTTGCCTTTGGTGCCACACGATTGAGGTCCGTCCGGGGGTATCCGCCGATGCCGGCCTCTGAGAGGGGTCTGGGATGAAATCTTCGTTGCGAGTCGTCCTCTGGTTCTACGTCGCGTTCAACCTGCTGCAGGTCGTGGTCCTCACCTTCGACCCCGAGCTCATCGACCGCGCCTATCGTGGCGGCGAGATCACCCCGACACGCCGCTTCCAGTGGTACTCCGTCGCCGGTTACCACGTCCTGATCATCGCCGTCACCATCATCGCGATGACACTGTCCCGCGCCGCCGATCGCCGCAAGCTGGTCATTGTCAACGCGCTGATGTATTTGCTCTGGGACGCGACCTCGCAGCTTGCCTACTGGGGCCACGAGATCGGGATAGCCACGTCCGACCTCCTCACCAACGCGGGCGTGAGTGTCGTGACCGCTCTGGTCCTCTTCGCGGTCGCCTACTTCGACCGAGATCCCAAGACATCCGCACCACGCTGACCCTTTCGGGTACGCCGTTGCGCATTGCGCGAGCTGCTTGGAGAACGACGCGATCTGACGCAGAGGACAAGCTTCGGGAGCGGTTGAAGACTCGGGTCAGGACCGAGGGTTCGGCCGTGTTGAAGTCCTCCGATCGCGTAGCTGTGGCGATCGACCCCGACTGCCGCGATGTGCGTCGTCCCGTGCATGATCGTGTGCCGACTGCACGGGCATTGCTCGGCAGCGCCGAAGACCACGTGACCGAGCCACCCGGCCGGGACCGAGGCGTCACGTGGTCCGTCAGCCCGCCGTACGGGCCCTCGCCGTGGCCGCTATCCCTCAGGTGGCCGGGACCAGCGAGGCCCTACCGGGCCGGCTCGACCGGGTGGTTGCCGCGAACAAGGTCCGCGGGGTCGTACAGGGCCTTGACGCGGCGGAGGCGGTCGAGCGTGGCCTCGTCCGCGAACGGGGCGCCACCAGGACGTTCGGTGAGGTTCAGGTACGACGTCGCCGCTCCCCAGGGTCGCAGGGCGTCTCGCAGCCGGTCCAGGGCGAAGTGCGCCACCTTGGCGCTCAGCTCGTCGGGAGTGAGCGCGGCCGAGAAGACCAGGTACCCGGCGTCGAGGCCGGTCACGGCGCCGCCCTTCGCCGGGTCCGGCGCGAAGGCCCCTCCGAGGTGCCGGATCTCGGTCCCCAGCATGGGAAAGTCCTCGCCCGGCCCGGCGACGGACAGGAAGGCGTCCAGGGCGTCGGTGGGGAGGTCCGTCAGGAGGAACCCGTCGCCGACTGCGGGCACCGGCGCCAACGGGTCCATGTTGATCGCGGCGAGCTCCGCCGGGCTCGATGGGCGCACAGAGTCCCTCACGGGTCCGAGCGCGCGCAGCGGGGCGAGCAGCTCGTCGGTCTCCTGCTGCCCCAGGAGCGAGACCAACTCGACCACGACGAACGACTGACCCTGCACCTCCTCCGGGATATCCGGCACCGGCGGGAACCGCAGGATCCGCCCGATCGAGGTGACCGCGTCCGGCACGGTGGCGGTCCATTCCCGCCAGGCGTGAAGCACCTCGGAGGCCCGCTCCAGCGGGAAGAACAGGACGCCGCCGTGCAGGTCGGGTGTCCGTACGAGGGCGATCTCCAGCGCGGTCACGACTGCGAAGCTGCCGCCGCCGCCCCGGATCGCCCAGAACAGCTCGGGGTCGCTCGTGGCGTCGATGTGCCGCGCTACGCCGTCGGCCGTCACGACGTCGGCCGAGACCACGTGGTTGGCGGCGAGCCCGTGCTGGCGCCCCAGCCACGACAGCCCGCCACCCAGGGTGTATCCGACGACACCGACGGTCGGTGAGGTGCCCGCCAGACCGGCCAACCCGTGACGAGCGACGGCGGCCGTCAGGTCGCCCCAGAGCACGCCCGCCTCCACGCGGACGGTGCCGGCCCCGGGATTCTCGGTGATCCCGGTCAGACCGGACGTCCGCAGGAGCACCGTGCCGTCCAGAGCCCCGAGAGGCCCGGCGTTGTGGCCGGTCGACTGGGCCGCGACCCGCAGACCGGCCGCCCGTGCGGCGTTCACCGTCGCGACCACGTCGCTCGGGGACGCGGCGAGTACGACGGCGTCGGGCCGCTGGTCGACCGCCAGTTGAAAGGCCTGGCGCGCCTCGTCCCAGCCCGTCTCCCCGGGGAGGACAAGGCTGCCGACGAGCGCGGCCCGCAAGCCTGCGGCGTCGAGGGGGTTCGTGGACACCAAGGGCTCCTGTCGGTTCACTGCGCGGTCCGCGCGGTAGGGGTGGGGTCGGTCGGCACAGGATCAGTCGGTGCGCCGTTCCAGGACGAGATCCAAGCCGCGACGTCGGCGGGGAGCTCGGGGCGCTCCTGCGGCACGTAGCCCCGCTCCTGGGCCAGCAGCGACGCGATGTCGCCCGGGACGATGCGGTCGCCCGTGCGGGTGCTGACGAACCGGCGGCCCACCACGCCGCGGGTGGACAGCTCCCCGCCGCGAGTGATCACGTGCTCGGTGTAGAACAGGCGGTCGTCCCAGCCGATCACGCGCGAGGTGATCTCGATCCGGTCCCACAGCTTCAAGGGCCGGCGGTAGCGCATCGTGGACGCCGCGACGAACCCGACCCAGGAGCGCTTGGCCGCGAGGCGCGTGCCGCCCATCTCCGCGATCTGCTGGGCGGCCGCGACGTCGATCAGCTGCAGGTGGCTGCCATTGTTGACCACCATCATCGCGTCCAGGTCCTGCGGCAGCACCCGCATCCGGGTGACCACCGGGTCCAGCAGCCGGCGTCCGGGCACGGGTCTGGTCCGTACCAGCGTGCGCCAGGCGAATTGCACCATCCGTGTCATGCGTCCTCCATCTCGTCGCTGGCTCTCGACACGCCGGCTTCGTCTTTCTGTCTGGTCCGATCTGAGGCCGGTGGCATGGGGGAGGCAACACCCATGCCGCCGACGTTCCCCGAACATAGGCACGGCCGGACTCCGGACCGGGAAGTCTTTCAACAACGTAAGAACACCCGGACCTGGACCGGCTGTGCTTACGCTGACGAGCGGGGACACGAGGGCCGGAGAACATGGCCACGACCGGGATCGCGGTCATCGCCGGCAGCATGCGGCCGGCAGGAAAGCGGGTCAGTTGATCGTCATGACCGCAACCTAGGTTCGAGGCACGAGCTGGAGGATTCTCTTACGGCTTCTTAAGATCTGCGGCGACCGCGCGGCCGGTAACTACGCTCGCGCCATGTCTGCATTGCGTGGGTTGCTGTGGTGCGGTGTGGTCGGACCGGTGTTGTTCATCGTGCTCTTCCTGGTCAACGATGCGATCAAGCCGGGCTACGACCCCGTGCGCAATGCGGTCAGCGAGGCGGCGATCGGTAGCGGCGGCTGGCTGCAGAGCACGAACTTCATCGTGTCCGGGCTGCTCATCGCGGCATCTTCCGCGGCGATCACCCGGGTCGTGGGTCGATGGGCGGGCGCCCTGGTCGGTGTGACCGGGGCCGGGCTGGCGCTGGCCGGCGTCTTCGTGTCCGACCCGGTGCCCGTCGAGCAGGTGAGCTGGCACGGGATGATCCACAACGTGGCGGGGACGGCCAGCTCGGCGGCCCTCGTCATCACCTGCTTCGTGGCCGCGCGATGGCGACCCACTTCACAATGGCGCTGGTACTGCCTCGCGGTTGGTGTCTCCGTACCGCTGATCTTCGTCGTCGCCCTCGGGGCGGACGGGACTCTCGGCATCTGGCAGCGCCTCAGCAACCTCATCGGGTGGACCTGGCTGGCCGTGGTGGCGCTGCGCGCGCTCGCCGTCATGAGCGAGACGCCCGAGGCCGACCTGGCCGAAGGACCACGCCCATGGCCACGTACGGGATCACCTCGGCGTCAAGACGACGTGGGATCCGCGGCCTCTCGAGCATGACGCCAGGCAGAGCCGCTCTCGAGGTGGCTACCGGTCCGTTCCGCCGGTCGTCTCGTTCAAGGAGAACGATCTTGGTGGTGAGCCCGCGGGTGGCGCCGGTGTTCCATCGAGGTCGTCGCCGCGGTCCACGACCCGGCCTCGGTCCGGCTCCTAGCGTCGACCCAGGTCGTTCTGCCGGCCGCCTGCAGTGGTTCGCGGGCGTGGCCAGGGCGGAACCTCCCCTCCCTGTACCGCACCGAACGAAGGACTCGAATCATGACGCACGATCGACCGTACGGCCACGCCGTTGTCGCCGGCGGCAGTGTGGCCGGCCTGCTGGCCGCGCACTGCCTGGCCCGGCACTTCTCCCGGGTCACGCTGGTCGAGCGCGATCTGCTCCCGGCGAACGACCGGACCCACCGGCGCGGTGTGCCGCAGAGCCGGCACCTGCACATCCTGCCCGGGCTGGGACGGCAGACGATGGAGAAGCTGATGCCCGGCCTGACGGCCGAACTGCTGGCCGACGGAGCCGTGTCCACCGACGTGCTGGGCGGAATCCGCTACGTGTTAGAAGGTCACCGCGCCGAGCGGGCGCCGATGGATCTGCAGGCCGTTCTCGCCGGGCGGCCGCTCCTCGAAGGGCGGATCCGCGAACGGCTGCGCGCCGTACCGAACGTCACCTTCCGAGACAGGCACGAGGTGACCGGGCTGGCCCTCGACAGCGCGACCGGCCGGGTCAGCGGCGTGTACACCGCACCCGCCGACAACCCGACCGCGAGCACGCTCCTGGAAGCCGAGCTCGTGGTCGACGCGACCGGCCGTGGCGGCCGCGGAACCGCCTGGCTGCGGGCAGCCGGACTCGGCGTTCCCGACGAGGACGAGGCAACCATCCGGATCGCCTACACGACGCGACACTTCCGGCGCTCCCCTGGAGAGCTCGGTGGCGATCAGGCCGTGATCATCACCCCTACGGCCGAGAACCGCCGCGGCGCCGTACTGAACGCGCAGGAGGACGGCACCTGGATCGCCACCTTGTTCGGGTACCTCGGCGAGGAATCACCGGTGGACCTCGACGGGTTCCGGGCGTTCGCCGCGAGCGTGCCCGCCCAGGACGTGGCCGAGGTGATCGAGCGCGCCGAGCCGCTCGACGACGGGACGCTGATCCGCTTCCCCGCCAGCCGGCGCCGCCACTTCGAGACGCTCACCACGCTGCCCGACGGCTATGTCGCGCTCGGCGACGCGTTGTGCAGCTTCAACCCCATCTACGGTCAGGGCATGGCGATGGCCGCGCTGGAGGCGGAACTGCTCGACAGCTGTCTGGAGGTTCGAGCAGGCAGACCTTGGTCCGAAGGCGCGGGAGTCAGCCGGGACTTCTATACGCAGGTCACGCCGATGGTCGATCTCGCCTGGGCGACGGCAGTGGGAGCCGATCTGCGGTACCCCGAGGTCGCGGGGCCGCGAACTCCCGAGGTCGAGCAGATCAACGCTTTCATGAGCAGCATGTACCGGGCCGCGTCGCAGGACGTCGAGGTCAGTGAGGTTCTCGTCCGGCTGATCAATCTCGTGGCCGGGCCGGAGATCCTCGAAGACCCCGAGTTCACCGAGCGCGTGCAGAAGGCCGCAGCCCGGGTCAGCTGATCCCGCCGTCGTTCCCGGCCGGCTGACGGAGATCAGCAATCTGACCGTGCTGTTCTGCATTTCGAGCCACTGCGCCTGGCCGTTCAGTCGAGCCCGGATCGAGGGGAGTTCCGTATGGCCGTACCGGCCCGTGGGGTCGCTGAGGTGTTCTCCGCCTGCCTTACCCACACGGTGAGCCCTGCCGCAGATCGCCGACCAGCCACCACCGTTCGCACTCGGCGACGAGCTGTCCGCCAAGCTGGAGTTGATCCTCGGCGGCCTCGTCGACGGGGGCCGGGCGTGACGAAACAACAGTGCCTGGGCGTGGCATGAGCGGCGCCGACGCCTTTCTGGATGCTCTCGCGACGAGTGGCCTGCCGCCCCTGCGCGGCCGGCGGCACGAGGGCGAGGACTTCCGCGCTGACCTCGTGACCCGCGAGCTGGGGCCTCTACGGTTGGCCGAGCTGGTGACTCCGGAAGGCGAGTGCTTCCGGGACGCGCGGTCCGCCCGCGACGCCGACAGCGAGCTCTGGCAGATCGAGCTGGTGACGCGGGGACGGGTACGTGTCGAGCAGGGCGGCAGCACGGCTGTACTCGGTCCCGCCGACCTCGCCCTGATCGACCCCGCGCGGCCGGTCCGATTCTCCAGCAGCGCGACAACGCACGTGACCATGCTGATCCCGCGGCGCTCGCTGCGGCGGCGCCTGGAGCGATGCCGCGCCGAGCTGGCCGGGACTGACCGTCCGGTCGCGGCCATCGCGGCGAGCTGGGGATTCGCCGATCCGGCGCACTTCAGTCGGCTTTTCAAGGCGACCTACGGGTACAACGCGGTGACGCTCAGACCCAACAACCGTGCACAGATGGTCAATGCTTCTCCCGCCTGGTCCGCCGAGGATGGTGCCTGAAAGCGGAGCAACAGAAGGGCAAACAGATGGAACAGACGGTCGAAGCGATGGCCGCCATCCCGGCGCGGATGAACGCGGGCTGGAACAACGGCGACGCTGCCGCGTTCGCGGCCGAACTCGCGGACGACGCCGAGCTGGTGGACTTCGAGGGAACCATCCACCGAGGGCGCGAGGCGGTGATCGCCTTCAATCAGCCCATGTTCGACACCGTACTGAAGGGCTCCCGAATGGTCCGGAGCGAGGTGCCGTTCGCGCGGATCGTCCACCCCGGCTGGGGCGTGGTGCACCACCGCGTCTGCCTCGTGATGCCGGGCGAGGACGAAGCACTCTCGAACCGTTGCTTCATGCAACTACTCGCCGTCGGGTGGCAGAATGGCCGCTGGGAGGTAGCGACGCTGCAGAACGCCCGTCTGGTCACGCTGGAAAGCGCGATGACGTTGGACGCCCAGTCCGCTGGGCGTGACGTCACCAGTTGACAGTCCAGCCTCCGGATCAGCAGGTACGCCGCGGTCAACCCGGCGACGCCGTACCACGGCCACCGCGAGGCGATCGCCGTTCATGGAGAAAGCCTTGCAAGTGAAGAGGTTTGTACAACTCTGTGCAGGACGGAAGGGGTTCCAGGAGACGGAAACGCACAACGGAGCGGGTGGGCGGCGAGTCAGCCGGCTGGTGTCGCCGTCGTGGGCAGGGCGATGTTCAGCCGGAAGCCCTGGGGGGCGTGCTCCGCGTGGACGTCGCCGCCGTGGGCCCGGACGATGCCGCGGACGATCGCCAGCCCGAGCCCGGCACCGGGCGATCCGGCCGGCTGGACCGCGGGGGTACGGGCCGCGGTGCCGCGCCAGCCGACCTCGAACATCCGGGTGAGGTCCTCGCTGTCGACGCCGCCGCCCTGGTCCAGCAGCGACAGCACCAGCCGGTCGTCGTGCTGGTCGGCGGAGATGAGGATCTCCGATCCGTGCGGGGCGTGGCGGATGCTGTTGGTGAGCAGATTGACCACGACCCGGGTGAGCTCGTGCGGGTCGGCCCGGAGCATGTGGCCCTCGACGTTCGCCTGGACGATCCGGATGTCCTTCGCGAGCGCGAGCTGGTGGACGTCGGCGACGGCGTCGGAAACGATGTCGAGCAGCTCGATGTTCTCGGGCCGGAGCCGGAGCTGCCCGCTCTGGATCTGGGAGAGCTCGAACAGGTCGTCGACCAGCCGGTTCATGGTTGCGGCCTGTTGGCGGATGCGGCGGATGTAGTCGGCGGGATCCTCCACGGCGCCGTCCTCGAGCGCCTCGGCCAGGGCGCTGACTCCGGTGAGCGGGGTGCGCAGGTCGTGCGAGATCCACGCGAAGAACTGCCGGCGCGAGGCGTCCAGTTGCTCGATCTCGGTGCGGGCCGCCGCGAGTCTCTCGGACACGTCGGCGAGCAGGGTGGACAGTTCGGCGAACTCCTTGCCGCTGTGGGGCTGGGCGTCGACGACATCGCCCTGGCCGACGCGGGAGACCGTCACCCGCAGGTCGGCGAACGCGCGACTCGCCGTGCGAGCGGTGAGCAGGGTCGCCGCGAGACTCAGCGCCGCGGAAATCCCGACGACCCACAGCAGCACCGCAAGATCGTGCAGGGACAGATACATCAGTACGGCGACTGCGACGGTGGAGCAGACGATGGACGCGATGGCGGCGCCGACCACCACCGTGAACTGGAATGTGATGGACCGGGGCGGGCAGAACCGGAGGATCAGCAGCGCCATCACGGTGATCACCGTGGTGCAGCCGACGGCGCTGCCGAGGATGAGCAGCAGGTCGATCGCGGGAAGCCTCACGCGACGCCCTCCACCGTGAAACGGTAGCCGCGGCCCCACTCGGTGAGCAGGTAGCGGGGAAATCGGGGCTCCGGTTCGATCTTCTCCCGCAGCCGACGCACGTGCACGGTCACGGTGGACGTCTCGCCGAAGCTCCATCCCCAAACCTCGCGCAGGATGTCGTCCCGGCTGAGGATGCGGTCCGGGTTCTGCAACAGGTATAGGAACAGCTCGTACTCGCGGGCCGTGAGCGTCATCTCGGTGCCGTTCAGCCAGATCGTCCGCTGCGCGGGGTGCACCCGGAACGGGCCGATCGTGAACGGCGCGGAGAACAAGTGCGGACGGCGGCTGCGCCGGACCATCGCGTCGATCCGCAGCTGCAGCTCGCGCAGCACGAAGGGCTTGGCGATGTAGTCGTCCGCGCCGTGCTCGAGTCCGTCGATCCGTTCGTCGGCCGCTCCCAGCGCGGTCAGCATGATGATCGACGTCTGCGGCGCCGCGAACCGCACCTGACGGCACAACTCGTCTCCGCTGACACCGGGCAGCATCCGATCCAGGACCAGCACGTCCGGCCGGGCGGTGCGCAGCGTTTCCTGAGCCGTGCGGCCGTCGGCGAACTCGGTCACCTGGTACCCGCGACCGCGGAGGTAGTCGGTGACGACGGCTCGGACGGTGGCGTCGTCCTCCACGATCATCACCTCGACGTTGTCCTCCATGCCCACCACCGTAGCGGCGGCCGATCCCGGCCGGAGAATTCTTACGCTCTTGAAAGAAGCCCTGGCCGACCAGCTGAAGCTCCGCTGGTCCATCTCTTACGGGACTGAAAGAAACCGGTCGGGCCCGGGCCTGCCGCACTAGGTTGTTCCGGCGCGGGAACTTGGCAGCAGCACGGATCGGAAGGACCAAACGATGGCAATCTCGTATGCGGGGGCAGCTGCTGATCATCAGCAGCTGGAGTGGCTCGGTGGCGGCATCATGCAGGTCCTGCTGGACGGTGAGCGGACCGGCGGGCAATTCTCCATGTTCCGGTCGTCCGCGCCGGCCGGGGCGGCCTCGCCGGCGCACCTGCACACGCGCGAGGACGAGATCTTCGTGTTGCTGCGTGGCAGTGCCATCTACTGGGTCGGCGACCAGCGGTTCGAGGTGGGTGAGGGCAGCGTCGCGTTCCTGCCGCGCGGCGTCCCGCACGCGTACCGCATCACCTCCGACGCGGACCTGCTGGCGCTGAGTACGCCGTCCGGTCTGGAGAACTTCTTCCGGGGCGCGGGCCACGACCTCCGGACGCCGAAGCCGGAGGGGTGGAGCGTCACGCCGCAGACCATGGCCAAGGCGGCCGCGGACAACGGTCAGCTCATTCTCGGCCCGCCGCTCGGTCCGGAGGACAAGCTGCCGACCGACGTCGAAGCCGCCCAAGGTCTTGCGGCCTACGTGGCCGAGGCCGGTGAGCACGAGTCGCTGGAGTGGCTCGGCGGGGGACTGATGCGGATCCTTCTCAACGAGCAGCACACGGGAGGCCAACTGTCGTTGTTCCGGTCCGATGCGTCGGCGGGTTCGGCGTCGCCGGTCTACACACACAGCAACGAGGACGAGATCATCGTGATGCTGAGCGGCAACGGCATCTACTGGGTCGGTGAGCACCGCTACGAGCTGTCGGCGGGCGGGCTGGTGGTCGTGCCGCGCGGTGTGCCGATGGCGCACCGCATCACCTCGGATGCGGAGACGCTCGCGGTGATCACACCGGGCGGGCTGGAGGCATTCTTCCGCCGAGTGGGCCGTGACGTGCGGCAGCCCAGGCCGGACGGCTGGCAGGTCTCGTACGACGTCATGGGCCAGGCGGCCGAGGCAACCGGCCAGACGATCCTCGGCGCGCCCCTGGAGGCGGACCAGATGATCCCGGCCGAGTTCCTCAAAGTCTGAGGCCAGACCTGCTCGGCAAGCTGGCAGGGCGTCCCCAGGGAGAGCGCCGCTGTGTTGCTGCCGTAGTCATTCTCTCCTGCCGCGCATCAGCATCTCGCGCGCCGACTGCATTAGCTCGGCTGTGGCCGGAGACAGTGGTCCGTTCTCGCGTTGAATGAGCGCGATGGTGTCGTAGAGCGGCTCCGCGAAGGGCGTGACGTGGATGTTGTCCGGGCACGCTGGGCTGTCGGCGACGGCTTGGCAGATCACCGTGTCTCCCACGCCGCGACTCACGAGCGACAGAGCGGACTCGACGTGCTCGACCTCCACCCATGCCTCCAGCTTGAGGCCGCGGAGTTGGGCTCTCTCGCTGAGTTGGCGGCGCGTCGGATCGCGCCATCCGACGTGGGCGTCGTACAGGACGAGACGGGTCGCGGCAAGGTCCTCGATGGTGGCCGGCGCAGCAGCACGCTCCGGGTCGCTGGTCGCCAAGAGAACTTCGTCCCGCATCAGGGGAGTGACGCGTAGTCCCGAGTCGTCGATGGGCAACACCACCAGGCCCGCCTCCAGTTCGCCGGCTGCGACCGCGGCGGCCACGCCGACGGAGTTGAGCCCGAGCAGACGGACGCGCACTTCGGGATGCCGTTCGAGGAACGGCTCCACCAAGCCGGACAGAAGGTAGTAGTTGGCGTTGCGCAGCAGGCCGAACGTAGCGACTCCGCCTCCGAGGGATCGCAGGGATCGCAGGGCGTCCGCGCCGATGTCCGCTGCCTCGACCGAGTGAGAGGCATGCGGAAGTAGTTCGCGCCCGGCGGCGGTGAGCACCAGTTTGCGGCTGCCTCTCACGAACAAGTCGAGCCGGTACTCAGCCTCGAGTCGGCGCACGAGCTCAGAGACCGAAGCCTGCGTCGTGCCCATCTCCGAGGCCGCCGCGGTGAACGTGCCAGTTCGAGCCGACAGCAGAAACGCCCGCAACTGGTTGAGGGTGGTCACCAGCGGATAGTAGACCGGCGACCAATCACAAGAAAACCCTGTGCTTCGTCTCAGTGAAGACGGGGTTGTCCCCCTAATCATGTCCTCATACGGTCCTGATATGCGTCACTCACCTGCCGTCCTGGCTGCGCTCAAGGGCCGTTTCGACCTCGTCAAGACCGGCGAGCGCAGCCACCAGCCCGCCGCCCAACGTGACCCCGCCGTGATCGCCACCGTGTCAGAGATGCTGTCCACCATCGAGCGCGATGGCATGGACGCCGTGCTGCGGTACGCCCTTGAGCTCGATCGCTTCGAGGGCGGCTCGGTAGAGCTCGACGCCGACACGATCAGGGCGAGCGGCGATCGCCTTGATCCCGCCCTGCGCGAGGCCATCGAGCTCGGTGCCGACCGTACGGCGGTCTTCGCCCGCGCCCAGCGCGAGAAACTGCAGGACTTCGAGACCGAACTCGCGCCAGGCATCGTCACCGGCCACCGCTACGTGCCGGTCGGTCGCGTCGGAGCGTACCTCCCGGCGGGACGATTCCCCCTGACGGCGAGCGCCTTCATGACCGTCAACGTGGCGAAGATCGCCGGGGTGCCCTCGGTCGTTGCGTGCACGCCTCCCCAGCCCGACGGCCGAGCCAACGCGGCGGTGCTCTACGCCGCGGCCGTGTCCGGCGTCGACCGGGCCTTCCTGCTCGGCGGGGTCCAGGCCCTGGCCGCGATGGCGTTCGGGCTGCTGGACGAGCACCCCGTCGACATGATCGTCGGTGCCGGCAACGCCTATGTCGCCGAGGCCAAGCGCCAGCTGTTCGGCAAGGTGGCCATCGACCTCCTCGCCGGCCCGTCGGAGGTAGCGGTGATCGCCGACGCGTCCGCCGAGCCCGAAATCGTGGCTGCAGACCTACTCGGTCAGGCCGAGCACGGCCCCGACTCTCCCGCCGCCCTCGTGACCACCGACGCCGCGCTCGCCCAAGCGGTGCTCGTCGAGATCGAGCGCCAGATCGAGGGGCTGTCGACCCGTGACATCTGCGGCCCGGCGTGGCGCGACTACGGCAGCATCACAGTGGCCGAGGACCGTGAGACGGCCGTTGCGTTGATGGATGACCTGGCGCCCGAGCACCTCGAGGTCATCACCACCGACGACGACTGGTACCACGACAACCTGCGCAACTACGGCTCGCTCTTCATGGGTCCCTGGAGCACCGTCGCGTACTCGGACAAGGGCATGGCAGGCACCAACCACGTGCTCCCAACGGCAGGTGGCGCCAAGCACTCCGCCGGACTGTCGGTCTCGCGCTACCTCAAGCCGCTGACCTACCAGCGCGTGGCGAAGGAGGCGACGCACCTGCTCGCCGACGCCGTTGACACGATCGCTGCGTCCGAGGGCATGTCGGCGCACCGGGCGACCGCCACCCTGCGCATCGCGCGCGTGGACGGCTGAGCCGACCAGCACGCGCACCGCCACCACCACACCCCAGGAGACCCATGAGCACGCACGACGAAGATTCCGCGCTCGGCAGCTTCGGGTACACGCAGGAGCTGGACCGGTCCGTGGGACGACTGGCGTCGTTCTGCCTCGGGTTCGCCGTCATCAGCGCGACCACCGCCGTCTACTCCGGCTTCGGTCTGGGCCTGTCGCTCGCCGGACCGGCGTTCGTGTGGACCTTCCCGGTCGCGACACTGGTTTTCCTCGTGTGGGCGGTGATCGCCGGTGACCTCGCCTCCAAGATCCCGCTCTCGGGCTACGCGTACCAATGGACCAGCCGGCTCGTCGGCCCCAGCCTTGGTTGGTTCACCGGCTACTCCGCGCTGATCGGATTCATCAGCGGGTTCACCGGCGTGGCCTACACCATGGCGGGCTACCTCAGCGGACTGCTCGGGCTCGAGTCGACGACCAGCACGCAGATCTGGATCGCGGTCGCCATCGTGCTGGTGTGCGTCCTGGTCAACGCCTACGGCGTGCGTCTCACCACCGCCCTCAACAACACCGGCGTGGCGCTCGAGATCTTCGTAACGGTGGGGGTCACGATCTTCATCGGGGTCGTCGTCCTGGTCTCGTCCAGCGACCACCAGGGCCTGGACTACCTGTTCGACCGCGGGGAGGGCATCGCCGCTCCCTACGTCACGGCCTGGCTGACCTCCGCCCTGGCGTGCATCTTCGGCCTGCTCGGCGTCGAGGCGGCGGCCGACATCGCCGAGGAGACGCGCGACGCGCGCAAGGTCATCCCGCGCACCATGCTCTACGCGCTCGGCGCGGCAGCCGCCGTCGAGTTCCTGATGTACGTCGTGTTCCTGCTGGCCGTCCCGGATCGGGACGCCATCGGCGCCTCGGCCACCCCGATCTCCGACATCATGGCCGCACAGGTGAGCCCGCTGTTCGCCGACGTGGTCGTCGCCATCGCCCTGACGAACATCTTCGCCTGCGTGCTGGCGGTCCTGCTGGTCGCGACTCGGCTGCTGTTCGCCATGGCCCGCGACAACATGGTCCCGGGTGCGTCGCTGCTCAGCACCGTCTCCCCGCACCGCCGGACCCCGGTGGCCGCGGTCTGGACCTGCGGCATCGTCTCCGTCGTGCTGCTGATGTCGGCGTTCGCGAGCGAGCGGGCCTTCGCCTACATCCTGGGCATCGCCGCACTCGGCTACTTCCTGGCCTACGTCCTGACCACTGCCGGCATGCTGCACGCCACCGCCCGCGGTCGGTTCCCGGAGGACACGCCGGGCACGTTCACCCTCGGTGCCTGGCGCACTCCCGTGCACGTGGTGGGCCTCACGATGTTCGTCGCGGTCACCGCGGCGCTGATGTTCCTCCCCGACTTCCGGGCCACCGGCCGCACCTTCGCCGGCGTGATGCTGGTCGGCGCGGTCTGGTGGGTGCTCGTGCTGCGCGGCCGGCTGGCGCGCGGCGAGGCGGGCCCCGCGCCGGCCCTCGGCAGGGCGCGCAAGGCCCTGAGCGACGCAGCAGATGACGGCGGCACGGTCTAGTGCTCGACGCAACGTCCGGGCCGCTCGACGGGAGGTTCCTCGTCATCGGGGACACCCCGTTGGCCCGCCGGGTGTGCGCGACACTGGGCGCAGCAGGAGGACAGGCGCACGTGGTGCACCTCACCGCGCCCAGCGACGCGCAGCTCGCCGTCGCGGTGGACTCGGACGTCGCACACGCTCTGGTGCTGGTCCGCGACGACGTCTCCGCCCTGCGGTACGCCCTCGCGACGAGCCACCTCGCACCGGCCCTGCCGCTGGTCGTCACCGTCTTCGACCACACCATCGCCACCCAGCTCCGGGCGCTCCAGCCGCGGGCGCGCGTGGTCTCACCGGCACTCGCCGCGGTACCGAGCCTGGTCGGCCCCTGTCTCGACGGCCAGGTCGTGGCCGCGTTCGCGGAGCGAGGTGACGTCCTCGTCCTGCGCCGCGACGACCACAACGACTTCGAGGAGGACCGCCGCGCACTCCCGCGCCCGTCGCGCGCGCAGGTTCTGTCGCGCAGGCTGACCGTGAACTACCGTCACCTCCAGCCCAGCGGCCGCATCCTGGCCCAGGGCCTGGCCGGGCTCGCCGTCGTGCTCGTGCTCGACTGGTCCTGGCTCGCCCTCGTGGCCGGACACCCTCCGGTCGCCGCCCTGGGCGAGGCCGTGCGCGTGCTGGCCACCGTGGGGCCTGGCCCGGAGCATCCGAGCGGTGCCTACGGCCTCCTGTCCGCCTTCGCGATGCTGGCCACCATCGTGCTCACCGCGCTCTTCACCGCCGGCCTCGTCGACCGGTTCGTGGAGCCCCGGCTCGTGCGGCTCGGTGGCTCGGGCGCGGTGCCGCGTACGGGCCATGTCGTGGTCGTCGGTCTGGGACAGGTCGGGGTGCGGCTGTGCCAGCGGCTTACCGAGCAGGCCGTCGCCGTCGTCGCCGTCGAGCGTGACCACGACGCCGCGGGGGTCGCGCTCGCCCGGCAGCTCCAGATCCCCGTGATCATCGACGACGGGACGTCGCGCCGGCTGCTCGAGAGGTTGCGGCTCGACCGCTGCCTCGCGGTGGCGGCGGTCGGCTCCGACGACCTGGACAACGTCGCAGTCGCGGTCGCCGCGTCGGCGGTCTCGCCGTCGGTACGTGTCGTGATGCGCGCCGGCGAGCAGGAGGCCGTGGCGGAGACGCGCTCCTTGCTCCCGCTCGGGATCACCAGGGACGTCACCGCCATTGGCGCGGCTCACGTCCTGACGCTCGCCCTGCGTGCCCGCGAGGACGTCCGGGTCGCCGGTGACGGTGACGCCGTCCATGTTCGGGTGGGCACTGGGGAGTGGCGCGAGCTCCCCCTCGCCCGCCGCGACGAGTGCCGCCACCTCGTCTCCGCGGCGCCGGACTCACCGCATCCCTGAAAAGCTGCGCCCTCGTCCGAGAAGAAGACACAGGAGAGAGTTCCCCCATGAGCATCGACTACGACATCACGACGCGCGTGGCAGCGGTCCAGTCCGAGCCCGTTTGGTTCGACGGCGACGCCACCGTCGAGAAGGCGTGCCGCATCATCGACGAGGCGGCGGCAAACGGGGCGAAGGTGATCGGGTTCCCCGAGGTCTACGTCTCGGGCTACCCCTGGTGGTTGTGGATCAACAGTCCCTGGCAGGCCGGCCGGTTCACCAGGCCGTACTACGCGAGCTCGATGGAGCTCGGCGACGCCCGCATGCGGCAGATCATGGACGCCGCCCGGCGTAACGGCATCTTTGTTGTCATGGGCTACAGCGAGCTGGCGGGCGGCACGCTGTACATCAGCCAGGTGTTCATCGACGGCTCCGGTGAGATCGTGGCCAACCGGCGCAAGCTCAAGCCCACCCACGTCGAGCGGACCCTGTTCGGGGAGGGCGACGGTTCGGACCTCTTCGTCGCCGACACCGCCGTGGGACGCATCGGTGGGCTGAACTGCTGGGAGCACTACCAGGCCCTCACCATCTTCACCATGACCGCCCTGCACGAGCAGATCCACGTCGCCTCGTGGCCGAGCAACGACATCTTCCAGCCGGCGTACAACCAGACGATCGACGCGGACCGCAACATGACGTCGGTCTACGCGGCTCTCACGCAGTCGTTCGTCATCTGCTCGACCCAGGTCATCGGACCCTCCGCCCAAGTCGCGTGGGAACTGGACGAGGGCGAGAAGGAGAAGTTGCCCGTGGGTGGCGGGTGGGCCGGTGTGTACGGACCGGACGGCGACGAGTTGACGCGGGCTGCCCGCCTGGCTCCGGACGCCGAGGGCATCCTCTATGCCGACATCGACCTCAACGACATCGTCGGCGTCAAGTCGCACCTGGATCCCGTCGGGCACTACTCGCGCCCTGACGTGTTCAACCTGCACATCAACACCAAGGGCAACTCGCTCGTGCGGTACTCCGGCGATGGCAGCCGCCGCACGCCCGTGACCGGGGACGGGGCGATCACCCTCGGCGTCGCCGGCGCGCAGGGAGAGGTGGCGCTCGGGGGAACGGTCGTGCACGCCGACGACCACGCCACCGAGGCCGGATCGCGCGGCGCGGAGGCGTAAGAACCCGGCCCGGGCGGGCTCTAACACGTGACAACTCACGAAAGGAAAGCTCGCACATGTCGTTGCTCAACGAAGGTGATCAATTCCCCAGCCTGGTAGTGGATCGCGTAGGAGGCGGGGAGATCGTCCTCCCGGACGACCTGCGGGGCCAGTACGGTGTCGTGCTCTTCAACCGTGGCTCGTGGTGCCCCTTCTGCGTGACGCAACTCAAGGGCTTCACCAGGGCCCTGCCCGACCTGGACGCCATCGGTGCGGCCGTCGTGTCCATCTCCGCGGACCCGAAGGACGACGCGAGCACGATGGTGGACTCCCACAGCATCGCGTTCCCCATCGGGTACGGCGCCTCGCCCGCGCGGCTCGCGGAACTCACCGGTGCGTTCGTCCACGAGGACCCGTCCTATGTGCAGGCCACCGGCTTCATCCTCGATCCCGACGGCCGCGTGCTGCTGAGCACCTACTCGACCGGAGCAGTGGGTCGGTTGACCGCCCCGGATGCGGTGGGGTTCATCAAGTACGTCCAGTCCTCCAGCTGACGAGGGCGCGGCTGCTCGCGGCAGCCGACCAAGCAGCACAGGCCCGTACGGCGGTCGCCCGTCCGTACGGCCCTGTGCGCGAAGTGCTGGCGAACCGCCGCTAGCGACGAATTCGTCACGAAGCGGCCGAAACGGGTGCTAGCCGGTAAGAAGTGGCCGAAACGGGGCGCTAGCCGGTGGACCCGTTGCCGTCCGCGATCACGTTGGCGCAATTCACAGCTGACCCATCGCAGCCGCGCGGGTGCCTGCCGGGAACATCAAACCCACATGAGGAGCAATGTGCCATGCCGGAAACTCCTGCCGATTCGATCGACCTACCTGTTGCTGTCCGCGCGCTGCGCGACGCGATGAACTCTCACGATCCGCAGCGGGTCGCAGATTGCTTCACCACCGATTACGAGGTGGTGACGCCCCTGCAGCCGGCCATGGACTTCGTCGGTAACGACAATGTGCTCCGCAACTGGACGCAGATTTTCGCAGGCATCCCCGACCTCCACGCCGAGGTGTTACGGACCGCAGTGAACGGCACCGAAGTTTGGTCGGAGTGGTGGATGACCGGTACCAAGGTCAACGGCGAACCCGCGCAGCTCGGCGGCCCGGCGATCTGGACCGAGCGTGACGGGTTGGTCGCTTCCGCCCGCTTCTATCTCCAGCAGGTCGCCTGACCGATAACAGCACCGGCCGCGCGGCCTCGACAGCGCCGTGATGGCGTCGCTGGTCGAGACCGCCGCGGCCCAGGGCGCCAAACGCGGCATCCTGATCGCGTCGATCGACGGCCTGCGGCTCTACCGGAGCCTGGGCTGGAAGGTCGTCGCGGACATCGTCATCGCGCGCTGCTAGATCCGGACCCGGCCTGAACAGCGGTACGTCAAAGGTCTGTAAGAGCCGGGACGTCCTTTCTCGCAAGGGGTCGTCGGCGCCCCCGGTGAACTCCGATACGTTGCCTCGGGCGTCCAACACTCAGTACGACGAAATCCCTGGCCACCAAGGTCCTCGGCGGGCGAAACGACGGGGCGTCGCCGGACCGGTGCTCGCGGCGGTACTACAACTTGACTTGCCTTCGGATCGCCTTTTTGCGATGCTCAACATATCGCGAATTAGCGATGTATAGCCGAAGGGGATCCACATGACTTGGGGATTGATCGCACTGGCGCTGGGAGGGTTCGGCATCGGACTCACGGAGTTCGGGATCGTCGGCCTGCTGCCGGAGATCGCCGACGACTTCGGCGTGCGCGAGGACACTGCTGGCCTCCTGGTCTCGGTTTACGCGCTCAGCGTGGCGGTCGGCGCACTCGGGCTCACCGTGGCCGTGCGCCGGTTCAGCCGCAAGCCGTTGCTCCTGGCCCTGATGTGCTTGTTCATTCTCGGCAACCTGCTCTCCGCGCTCGCGCCCACATTCGCGGTCATGCTGCTGGCGCGGGTGATAGCCGCGTTGTGCCACGGGGCCTACTTCAGTATCGGTGCGGTGGTGGCCTCGCAGCTGGTTGAGAAGAGTCGTGCGGCGCAGGCGATTGCCCTGATGTTCGCTGGCCTCACGGTCGCCAACGTTCTGGGCGTTCCGGCCGGCACGTTCCTCGGCCAGCTCGCCGGCTGGCGGTCGACCTTCTGGGCGATCAGCGTGGTCGGCATTGCCGCGATGATCGGCATCGCCGTGCTGGTGAACCGGCGCGGAGACGAGCAGTCGCCAGGCGGGCTGAGCGCCGAGCTGCGGGTCGTACTGCGTGGGCAGGTCCTCGCCTCGGCCCTGGTCAGCGTCGGGGCCTTCGGCGGCCTCGTCGGCGCCTTCACCTACATCGCCTTCACGCTCACCCACGTCAGCGGCTTCGCCTCTGCGAGCCTGCCGTGGCTATTGCTCCTCTTCGGCGTCGGGAGTTTCATCGGCAACCTTCTCGGCGGGCGGGCCGCCGACCGAGGAGTCGACCGATCCCTCGCGGTCGCTCTCGCCACCATGAGCATCCTTTTCGTGGCGTTCGCCCTACTAGCCGAGGTCAAGGCCGCCGTGGTGGTGCTGATGCTTCTGCTCGGCATCGTCGGTTTCGCCTCGGCCCCGGCACTGCAGCTGCGCGTCATGCGCTTCGCCGGCGATGCCCCCACGCTCGGGTCCGGCGTGAACATCGCCGCCCTCAACGTCGGGAACGCGCTGGGAGCCTGGGTATGCGGCCTCGCCCTGACCGCCAGCTCCGCCTATGTGGCGCCGCTGTGGGTGGGGGCTCTGTTCGCTTCGGCGGCGCTCGCCGCACTCGGCGCGGCTCGCCGCATGGTTGCGTTGAACGGCGCAGCGCCCAAGCAGAGTTCCAAGCAGAGTTAGCAACGCGTCGCCAGGGTCGCATCAGTCCGCCCGACGCGGCCCGTGTCAACCGGAGAGCCACACACCGTCACGGCGGAACGGCTGCAAGCGGCTCGGCGCCAGTGCCGGCGAGTCGACCGCACGCCTTCTCGTCCGGCATTATGCGGCCAGACAAATTGGGTCCAGCGGCTCTGCTGTCCGCGAGAGCTGCAGACGCTGAGGCGTCGAGTGGGGCCGGGCGTTGGCCGTTACGGAGATCCTCGCAGGTGACTGAGAGTCCGGAACGGCTGGAGAGGGACGACCGGTTGGTGATCAGGGCACGCGGGGCGAGTGACGTTGACGCCCTTGAGCTTGCTCGCATTGACCTTGCACCGTGGACAAACGCGGTGACCCCGGCCCCGCGGCCCTCCGATCCGGCCACCTACGAGTTCTTCGGCGAAGAGCGCCGTACGGGTGACGTCCTCGTGGCGGTGCTGGGTCAGGCGTTGGTCGGCTACGTCGAGCTTCGAGGCTCCGTGTCGCTGCACGCTTGACGCAACGTCCTCGAGACGGGGGCCTGGCCGTCGACCCTCGCGCCAAAGGTGTGGAGTCGGTGAGCAGCTCGTCGCCTCTGCAGTGAGCGAGTGCGCGCGCCGTGGGGCCCTGAAAGTCAGCCTGCATGTGCTCAGGAGAGATGTGACACCTCCCGGCGTGTCCGGGAACCCGGTTTCCTGAGTCGATCAACTCGTTCTTGAACGTCCCGATGCTGGTCTCGGCAAGCGTGTTGTCGAGCGCGTCACCAGCTGATCCGACCGAGGGGCGTCTTCTTGGACCCCAGCCGCTTGTTGAGCTTGTTGCGCTCCCGCAACTGGAGGATCGCCGCGATGATCTCCTCGTCACGCAGCTGACGTCTGGTGGGCTCTTGGCGACCCACTCGTAGTAGGTCTAGGGGCTGAACTTGACGCCGTGCTCGGACAGCATGGCGCACATGGGCTCGACTCCCCAGACAAGACCGACCCCGCCGATGGCGGGGTCGGTCACCTAGTGAACCTTGTGTTCGGCGATGAACCGAATCACCGTCTCCCGGGCCGGTCGAGCTCGGCCCCGAAGGAAATCGCTACTGCCTTGAGAATCTCGTTCGCCCGCCGCAGCTTGACCCGTCCGCGACCGTGGCACGCCGCCGTGTTCCCGAACACCTCCCCGCGCTGTTCGAGCCAGTCGCTGCAGGTCTTCCCCGACCGACCGGGCACGAGGCCGAGCCGTCGTGCCCGCGGCGTCCGATCAGCACCGGGGGTGAGGTCGACCATCCCGGTCAGAAGTTTCGGTCCACGACCGCCGTCATCAATCGGCAGCTCACTGTCGAGGAGCACGTGATGCCACACGTGCTCGCCGACACCGAGCCGGTTGACGCCAGCGAACCGGAACTCATCGCCAGCCACCTGCTCAGTGAGTGGCTTGATCGCGAGCCACACCGTGTTCCAGGTCGTGCCCAGCTGGCGGGCCACGCCGGCGACCGAGCCGTGCTCACGCCGGATCTGTCTGATGGCCCACCAGTACGCCCGCGGCGCCAGCAGTGCTCGTGGCGCGGCGAGGCTCTCGTCCTGCTCGGTGAAGGTTCCGGTGGGGCAGTACGGCTCGAAGCTTCCAATCTCGTCGATGATTGGGTCTAGCTGCCGAAGGCGACCCGCTCCCCGCGCCAGCCGGTGTTGCGGACGAACTGTTCCCAGGTCAGCGTGTTGGGATCGATGCGTCGGCTCCACTGGAGGTCGCGGTCGCCGCGGAAGTATCCGTACTCCACCGCGTACTCGACCATGCCGATAGTCTCGTCGGCTGCCAAAGGGTTCACGCCCAGGAAAGGGAAGTACTCAAGAAGGCCTTCGCGCGTGTAGGCGTTGCGGTACTCGGCCTTGAGTCCGGTAACACGGGAGAACGTCTCGACCATCTCGGCCGGGGAGATCACATCACCGACGACCGGTAGCCACGCGCCGCGGTAGGTGTCGGGGTTGGAGAACACCTCCAGAACGGCGGGGCCGGCCGCAGTGAGCGGGTCCACGAACGGGACGCGGAAGTCCTCGGGGAAGTAGAAGGGCATGACCACCGTGTCACCGTCGACGTGCGGGACGTAGTACTCCAGCGCATTCGTGTAGTAGAACGAGAGCGAGACGAAGGTGTGCGCGATCGGCAGAGTCCGAATGTGCTCGGCGACGAGCGCCTTGTCGGTGAAGTGCGGCGCCCATTTTGTGCCCGACGTCCTCTCCTCGACGTTCTCCAGGGTGCTGAAGACGACGTGACCTACTCCGGCTTCGCCTGCGGCATCAGCAAGTTGGCTCCCGATGAGGTACTCCTCGGAGTCGGGCGGCAGGAGGGGCGGCGTCATCAGGAAAGCTCCCTCGGCCGATCCGAACGCGTCCACGAGCTCGCGCTGGTGGCCCGGCGCGAGGGGAACCTCGGCGATCTCCGCTCCCAGTCCCGCCAGGCTCCGGGCCTGGGCCGAATCGGCGTTCCGGGTCAGGGCTCGCACCCGGAACCTGCCGCTCTCGAGCAAGGACGTGGCGACGCTCCTTCCCTGCTTGCTGGTGGCACCCGCGACGACGATCAACGGCTTACTGGTGTCAGGCATTGCGCACTCCTCTTGTGTATGCCGGCGTTCGCGGCGGCCCGCAGCCGGGCGGCCGCGACGCGGCGAACTTGGTTCGCTAAACATATCGTCATATCGCGATCTGTCAACTTGTTGGCACGGAGGAAGAGCTCAATTCGTCACATCGAGATACGGTGGTGCTCAGAGAGAGGAGACACCGTGGCGAAGGCACAGGCGATGGGCCCAGAGAGCGAGACAGGAAACGATGCCCCGCTGGATGCGGTCGAAGCCTTGAAGGCCCTGGCCAACCCTGCGCGGCTGCAGATCATGGATTGGCTGCGAGACCCCCACGGCGAGTTCGCGCAGTGGGAACCGATCGCCGACCGGGACGACGTCGGGGTCTGTGTCAGCCACCTGCAAGCCAAGTCGGGGTTGGCGCAATCGACGATCTCTTCGTATATGGCAACCCTCGAACGGGCGGGCCTCGTGCGGTCCACACGGATCGGCAAATGGGTCCACTACAAGCGCAACGAAGACACGCTGTCGCGACTAGCGGAGATGCTCCGCAGGACATAGGTCAGCAGTGGGACGTCGTCGGACAGCGTCATCGCGCAGCCGTGGTCACAGTTGGGGCCGAAGAGGCCGAGCTTGAGCTTGTTGTCCGAGAACAGGGCGTTGGTGGTTTGGCGGTTCTTTCGCTCGCTGACGGGAACGGGGATGGGCATGACTCTCCTATTGGGGCCTGTTTTCAGGCGCGCGGCAGCGCGCGTTCGCTCGTGGGTGAAGTTCGGGTAGCCAGGTCGGCCGGGGCGCCGGTTGGATGAGAAGCGCTGAGCGCTAGCGGCTGCGGGGTGCTGCCTGCTCGGAGACGTTGCCAGAGACGTCCTCCGGGGCTCGCCCGGAGTTCTGGAGGCGACCTACGAACGCGGAGGCGTACTCAGGGACATCGAGGGGGTAGCGCGCGCTGATGAAGTTGCCGTCCTCGACGACCAGCGGTGTCTCGAACGACTCTCCCCGGACGACCTCGCCGCGGGGGCCGACACCTTCGCGAACCTCGGTCTCGGTGTACTTCCAGTAGGTGCGGTACCGGCGACCGACGCGGTACCAGGTGATCTTGAAGGCCCACTTCTCCAGCGGGAGGGTCAAGGTCGTGAACCGGCGACCGGCAATGATGCTTTGCTGGGTCGACGGGTCGATGGCTCGCGCCGGGATCAGGGTGCCGTGGCAGACCGCCCCGATGAGCTTCCCCGCGCGATCGAAGTCGACGACCTTGCTCCGGAGCACCGCGCTGTCGAGGTATTGCCGCATCCCCTGGGCGTGGCCGCCTCCGAGGTGGATGGCGTCGAAGTCCGCCACGTCGATGGCGCGGTAGGTGATCGGCGCCTGGAACTCCGCCGAGGCCGCCATCGCGGTGTAGGCGGCGCGCGCTTCGGGGCCGGCCGGCAGCGGGTTGAACCAGCCGCTCTTGAGCAGCCGCTGGTCACAGCGGGCGACTTTTCCGGTTTCGGTCGCGAAAGTGACGGTGAACCCTGCGTCGATGAACCGGCTCCATGAGATCGCAGCTTCCGTGGTGTCGAAGTCGGTGTCCGGCAGCGGGATCAGTACGCGATACGAGGCAGCCATGTGCGCTCTCCCTTCAGAAGATCAGGCGCATCCTGCCTGACATCACGATCGTGCTGTTGCATGCAGCGTCTGTCAAGAGTCACGCCGAATGGCATTAAGGGGGGATGCAGCGTCAGTTGACCCCTGTAATGGCTGCATGCATGCTGGTGGCTGTGACCACTATCTCTCCTGCCCATCGTCGGCTGCCACGATGGAGCGAGCTCGGGCCACTGCTTCGTCCCAAGCCGATCGAGCTTCACGGAGACCGGCGACGAGCCGCCGCCGCTGCTTCGGTGCACGATCTGCGAGCGATCGCACAGCGGCGCGTCCCTCGGGCGGTCTTCGACTACGTCGACGGCGGCGCTGAGTCGGAGCTCTCACTGAGAGCTGCGCGCTCGGTGTTGGAGGGGGCCCGGTTCGCTCCGCGAACGCTGCGCGACGTGTCGCAGCCCGACCCGAGCACCGAGATCTTGGGAATGAGATCCCCGATTCCCGTGGTCTTCGCCCCGACCGGGTTCACTCGCATGATGCACAGCTCCGGCGAGCTCGCTGTCGCACGCGCTGCAGGTTCCGCCGGCATCACCTACGCACTGTCGACGATGGGAACGACCTCACTGGAGGACATTGCGGCTGAGATACCGGGATGCAGGCGCTGGTTCCAGCTGTATATCTGGCGAGACCGCGCGCGTTCACTCGACCTGATCCAGCGGGCGGAGGCCGCCGGGTATGACGCCCTGATCCTGACGGTGGACACCGCCGTTCCTGGCGCGCGACTACGCGATGTCCGCAACGGTATGACGATCCCGCCCGCGATCGGGCTGCGCACGGTCGTGGACGGAGCGCGCCATCCCCACTGGTGGTTCGACCTGCTCACTACCCCGCCCTTGTCGTTCGCCTCTCTGGCGCAGTGGCAGGGTACGGTCGCAGAGCTTGCTGCGACTCTGTTCGATCCGGCCCTCAGCCTCGATGACCTCGCCTGGCTGCGTGATCAGTGGGCGGGCAAGCTGATCGTCAAAGGAATCACGTCGCTGCAAGACGCCACGGACTGCGTGGACGTCGGCGTCGATGCGGTCGTGATCAGCAACCATGGAGGCCGCCAGCTCGACCGCTCCCCGACGCCGCTCGACGTCTTGCCCCGCTTCGTGGAAGCGCTCGGCGACCAGACCGAGATCATGGTCGACGGTAGCTTCATGTCGGGCTCAGATGTCGTCGTCGCACTGTGTCTGGGCGCAACCGCAGTGCTCGTCGGTCGCGCCTACCTGTACGGCCTGATGGCTGCCGGTGAGGCCGGGGTACGTCGCACGAGCGAGCTCTTGGCCACCGAGACCGTGCGCACCATGCAACTGCTCGGAGCACCCACGATCAAGGACCTCTCGCCAGAGCTGGTCCGCGGACTCGGAGACCCCCGTGAAGAGCTCCGCTAGCCTCAGAGGCATCCCGAGCGAGGAGCATGTGAGACCGGTGTCATCAGCAGACGGCGCAGAGATCGACGCCACCAAGAACCTCACCGACGCGGCCTACTACCGCATTCGCGAGATGATCCTCGACGGCTCACTCGCCGTCGGCACCTCGGTCAGCGTCGTCGCATTGGCCGGCGAGTTCGGAATGAGCCGTAGCCCGGTGCGCTCGGCGATCGAGCGGCTCCTGTCCGAACGGTTGCTGAGCCGAACGGCTAGTGGTGCGGGGGTCGCCGCGCCGGATCGTCTTGACCTACTCGACGCGCTGGCGGTCCGCGCGCCCTTGGAGGGGCTCGCGGCACGCCTCGCGGCGCCGCACATCGAGGAGCGAGCACTGGAGGACCTCGAGGCGATCCACGCCCGGTTCGACCACGCCATGCGACAGGAAGACCAAGCCACCGCTCGGCGTGCCGACCTCGAGTTCCACCAGTACATCCAGAACCTGTCGGGCAACGAGTGCCTCGTCGACACCCTTGAACGGGTGCAGACCCAGGTGGTGCTCGCTGCATACTCCACGGCTTGGACCAGCAGCAAGCGGCCGGCAGTTCTTGAGCACGCCCGCATCCTCGACGCGTTGCGGGAGCAAGACGGCGACGCGGCGCAGGCGGCAGCCGAACGCCATCTGCACAACCTCACCAACCGGGTGCTCGACGAGTGGAAACGGCTCGAGACCAGGGGACACGGCAACCGCGGCACCAACCGCTGAACCGCTCCTTGCCGACCGGATTCATGCCGGGCGGTCGCCAGCACCCGCCGTGCGGAGACTGCCGTACCCGTCGCTGTACCTGCCGGCGCCGCGCCAACGGGCAACGGTGCCGCAACACTGAGCAAGGAAGATCTTGTGGTGCTTTACGCCCGATCGGTCCACGCAGCCAGTTCCGCAGACACGACTCCGCAATCCCGAAGTCATCGGCGATCTGCTTCAACGGCCTCTTCGGATCACGCCCCTGAGCAACCCGCACTGTTCGACCCGCTCCCGACCGGCACGGATCCCGTGCGCGGATGCCCGTTCATCGACGCCGCCGCGGAGTTCCCCGACCCCCAGAACGCGGTCCACTCCTACGCTCGCGACCAGAAACTGCTGATGGTGCGGCTGGTGACCGACCTGGTAGCGGAGCTGGGCTGCCGCGAGCCCGCCCTCCTCGCCGAGCAACTCGTGACCCTCGCGGACGGCGCCGCCAGCCGCGCCATGGTGCTAGGCGAGTCGAACTACGGCCGGCACGCGCGGACAGCGGCAGGGACCCACCTGGAAAACGCGCTGCGGACCACGATCTGACAGGTCCCGTGGTTGCTCGGTATGCCTAGGGCCGGATACAAAGATCCCGTCGCTCGACCGAGAGGAAGGCGGGGCTTTCAGAGCAGGACCTAGTTGTCCTGACCCGATACGGCGGCCAGCAGTCCGCGGTAGTCCTCGGCACATGGCCCGCAGGCCTCCAGATGGGCCCTGACGCCCGGCAGGTACTCCTCGGCGTCCTCGCCCGCGACCACTAGCTCGACGTACTGGTCGAGAAGCTCGAAGAAGTGGCCACATCCCACGTCAGCGGGATCCGTGCGCAACATGGCGACGATTCGGTCCCGCGCGGTGACCTGCGGCTCTCGGGGTGCGTTCATCGCCGTGTCCCCTCTTCACTGAGGTGGCCGCGCGCCACAAGGTGGCGACGCAGCTTGGCGCGGATGTCGAACTCCGCCTTGTACAGCGCGTTGCGGTTGGTCCCGAGCTCGATGGCAAGGACGTCGAAGCCCACACGACTGATGAAGAGCGCCTCGAAGATGTGGCGCTGGCGCTCGGTGAGTTCCGTGCGCACCACGTCGTGGATGGCGTCGATCAGCTCGCGCGCCGCCGTGACCTCGGAAGGGTCGGTCGCAAGGCTCTCGGGAAGCCGGTCCCAGTCGTCGGGGTCCAGCACCACCCCGACCCTGCTCCAACGGTGACGCCCGATCTTCTGGGCGACCCCCAGGATCGCGAACTTGCTTGCCCACGTGGTGAAGCGGCTGCGTCCCTCGAAGTCCGGCAACCGCCGCAGGACGCTGACGCACGCGTCGTTGGCAGCCTGCTCAGCGAGGTCGTAGAGCTCCACTCCGCGGATCCCGTGCGTGCCGGCGCGACGCGACGCTTCGGCACGAGCCACGCGCCGCAGCAGGGCATGGAGCTCGGCGACGGCGGCGTCGTGCCGGTCTGACGCCGCGTCAAGGTCGGCGAGCCACTGCTTGGAGGTTTCGTCCAGAGAGTCCAGGGCGGACACCGTCCGACCAGCACCGTCCTCCAGCTCGAGCTGCTGCTCGGTCGGCCCCATGGGGAAAATACTAGTTGGCGCACGCAAACGCTCGGCTGGGAAACCCAGCCGAGCGCCAGCATGAACTGCTCGCGGCCTGATCGACACGACCACGTAGTGCAGCACCCTCTGAAACCGCCGTGGTAGCGGGCTTTACGCCCGTCGCGGGACGGCAGACGAGCTCAGAGCTGGGTTTCGCCGCCATCCACGGCCAGCTCGATGCCGGTGGTGTACGTGGCATCGAAGGCGAGGAATGCGGCCGCCTTGGCGAACTCTTCGACGGTGCCGTAGCGCTTCATGGGGTTGCTCGCGGTCCGCTCCGCCCTGAACTGGTCAGCGGCCTCTTCGGACAAGTTCATCGTTGCCAGGATCCCCGAGTCGATGGGACCCGGGCTGATCGCGTTGACACGGATTCCCCGCGCAAGCAGCTCCCGGGAGAAGGAGCGGGCCATCGAGCGCAGGGCCGCCTTGCCGGCCGCATAGACGCTGGTGTCCACCATGCCGATGACGTTCGCGATCGAGGTGGTGAGGACGATGCCGGCGTTCGCGCTCAGCAGCGGAACGAGCTTCTGCACAGTGAAGAAGGCGCCCTTGACGTTGATCGCGAACAGCTCGTCGTACACGTCCTCGGTCGTCGACTCGAGGGGCGTGAGGGGTGAGATGCCGGCGTTGACGAACAAAGCCTCGATCGAGCCGAGCTCGCTCTTTACACGGTCGGCGAGCATGTCCAGGTCGGACAGTGAGGCCACGTCCGCTCGGACGGTGACGGCATTCTCGCCGAGCCGCTCGCGTGCGGCGTCGAGCTTGGCCTGGCAACGGCCGGTGATCACCACGTGGGCTCCGCCTTGCACCAGCAGCTCCGCCAGCGCGAGCCCCATGCCGCTGCTGCCGCCCGTGATCACCACATTCTTGTCGCTGTACTCACCCATGAACCGAAGTTGCTCCGTTCCATCATCAAGAAACATGTCGGTATCTCTGGATGCCGCCGTTCATGAAGCGGATCGGCCGAGGGTTTCGATCTTCATGTCGCCTGTGGTGATCGTGCGGATGTGATCGCCGGCGAGCACGTCGTGCGGGTTGCCGAGGTCGATGGCGCTGGCCTTGTCGAGGCGGGCCAGCTGCGAAGGAGTGAGGTCGACCTGCAGGGCACCGAGGTTGTCCGCCAGTTGCGCGATGGTGCGGGCGCCGATGATGGGTGCCGTCACGCCCGGCGCGTTCAGGGTCCAGGCCAGCGCGACCTGAGCGGGTGTGCGGTCCAGCTCCGAGGCCACCGCCTTCACTGCATCGGCAATGGCAAGGTTGCGGTCGGTGACCCATCCCAGGGCGGCGTTGAGGCTCTTGCGGTTGCCGGCGGTTTCGCCGACAACCGAGCCCACCGGGTTCTGGTCCTCCCGGCTGTACTTGCCGGTGAGCACCCCGCCGCCCAACGGGGAGTAGGGGACCACGCCGAGTCCCATCTCGCGTGCCATCGGAATCAGGTCACGCTCCGTGGTGCGCTGGATCAGGCTGTATTCGGTCTGCAGCGCGACCAGTGGAGACCAGCCGCGCAGGTCGGCGATCGCCTGCATGCGCGACACCTGCCAGGCCGGGGCGCTGGAGATCGCCAGGTACAGCACCTTGCCCTGCCTCACCAGGTCGTCCAGGCCCCGCAGGATCTCCTCCACCGGCGTCCTGAAGTCCCATACGTTCACGTAGAGCAGATCGATGTAGTCGGTGTTCAGCCGCCGCAGACTGGCTTCCACCGACGCCAGCAGGCTCTTGCGGTGGGTCCCGCCGGAATTCGGGTCACCGGGCCGGCGCAGCGTCGAGTACTTCGTCGCCAGCACCATTTTGTCCCGGTCGGTGTGGGCGAATTCGCCGAGCATTCGCTCGGAGCTGCCCTTGGTATAGGTGCTGGCGGTGTCGAAGAAGTTGCCGCCGAGCTCGGTGTAGCGGTCGAAGAGCTTGCGCGCCTCGTCGCGCTCGGCGCCCCAACCCCACTCGGTGCCGAAGGTCGCCGTACCCAGCGCCAGCGGTGAGACCCGGAGTCCGGAACGGCCCAGCAGCCGATAAGTGTCGAGAGTGATTGCCATCATGTTCTCCTCTGAGGTGCGGTTCGTGGCGTTCGAGAGGTGCGGATCGGTGGTCGGCTCGCCCGGGTTTCTTCCGCGCCCTCCTGGCCGGATCCGAAGCGGGAGGGTGAGACCACACGTAATCGGGGAGTTCCCCGTTTGTCTCACCGTACACTGAACCGGGGACATCCCCGAATCGCCCCGAGCCTCATCCGACACCTCACGATCGCGAAGGTCATGACACCTCCACGCAGCACCCTGCGCGCGGACGCGCAGCGCAACCGCGAGCAGCTGATTGCCACAGCCGCCGAATCCTTCGCGTCGGGACGCGCGATCTCGCTGGACGCGATCGCCAAACGCGCGGGAGTGGGAAACGCCACCCTGTACCGGCACTTCCCCACCCGAGAGGATCTGGTCGAAGAGGTCTACCGGGACCAGATCCGGCCGCTGCGCGAAGATGCGCGCATCCTGCTGGCTACCAAGCCGCCCGCGCAGGCCCTCCACGCGTGGATGCTCCGATTCGCCGACTGGGCCGGGGAACGACGCGGCATCTGCGAGGCCCTGGTCGCCATGAGCGCTTCCGGCCGCTTCGGCACCGGACCGGTCTGCGACGAGGTCCAGCAGATCCTGGCGATGGTGCTCGAGGCCGGCGCCACAGCAGGAGAACTGCGCAGCGACATCGACCCGGTCGAGGTAGGCGGCATCCTCGCCGGTTTGCTCTCCGTGGCTGGCGCACCCGAGCAGCGCCCCCAGCTGCACCGAATGCTGGACGTCGTCGTCGCCGGACTCAGGCCCCGCTAAGCGATACGCCCGCGGTTCGGCGAGGCGTTGCCTATGCCGGTCGGCGGTTCGCCGTAGTACGAGAACAGGGCTTACCCGGAGCGAGTGGTGCGCCAGTTGGATGATCGGCCCGTAAGGACTGCGCAGGTGCCGGCACGGACGGGGTGACACTCATCGTGCGCAAGGAGGATCGCCGGACCGATGGACCCGCACCCGACGACGTTCGCCCTCACCTCGTCCCGAGGAACCCGGCTCGCCGCGCGGCTGGAGGTTCCCCGCGGGCCCGTGCGAGCCAGCGCGGTCTTCGCCCACTGCTTCACGTGCTCGAAGGACCTGCGTGTCGAGCGCCAACTCACGGCGGCTCTCGTGTCCGAGGGCTTCGCGGTCCTGTCCTTCGACTTCGCCGGGATCGGTGCCAGCGAAGGTGAGCTCGCGTCCGCAGGCTTCGCCGCGGACGTGGCCGACATCCGCACGGCCGCCGAGCACCTCGCCGCGGCTGTAGCCCCTCCCGCCCTCCTCGTAGGTCACTCTCTCGGCGGTGCGGCCGTCCTCAGCGCAGCGCCCGCGATCGCCTCGGTGCGAGCCGTCGCGACCATCGGCGCGCCGGCCGACCCGGTTCACGTGCAGCACGTCCTGGACGGCGACCTCGCGGCCGTGCGCCGCGACGGCGCCGGAGTCGTCCGGATCGCCGGGCGCAGCTTCGAGATCTCGCGGGCCTTCCTGGACGACCTCGCCGCCCATCCTCCACAGGCGAGCCTGGCGACCTTCCAGGGCGCCGTGCTGCTGATGCACGCACCGCGGGACGAGGTCGTCGGCATCGAGAACGCCGAGGCCCTGTACCACGCGGCTCGACACCCCAAAAGCTTCGTCACTCTCGACGAGGCCGACCACCTCCTCAGCCGTGCGGACGACGCTGTCTACGTGGCGTCCGTGATCGGAGCGTGGGCCCGTCGCTACCTGCCGATGGCGGACCCAGCCCTCCAGACGGCGTACGAGACGGGAGGCGCGACCGCCGTCAGCTCCGATGGCGTGCGTACGGTCGTGGAGTCACGTGGTTTCGCGATGGTCCTCGACGAGCCCCTCAGCGCGGGAGGCACGCAGGAGGGACCCACCCCCTATGACCACCTCGCTGTCGCCCTGGCGGCCTGCACGGTCATGACGATGCGGCTGTATGCGCAGCGGAAAGGGTGGGACGTAGGTGAGATCCGCGCTCGCGCCACGCACGACCGGGTGCACGCCGAGGACTGTCGGGACGACGCCTCAGGCAAGGTCGACGTGTTCGCGCTGGATCTCGAGCTCCCAGTTGGTCTCGAGGCCGAGCAGCGCGCGAGCCTCCTCCGCATCGCCGGTCGCTGTCCGGTGCATCGGACGCTGTCGGCCAAAACGTCCGTGGTCACACGCCCCGAACGGTAATGCGCGCGCCTCCGAAACAGAGGGTCTCTCGGGCGTCTCGGGGTCACCGGCGAGGTGTCACCTGGGGCTCTTGCGCCCGAGGAAGTCGATCATCAGGTCGGCCACCTGCCCGAGGTCCGTCTCGAGGAGGAAGTGTCCGCCGTCGAGCAGGTGGATCTCCGGCTCGTGGGCGTCCTTGGCGAACGCCTCCGCGCCTGCCGGGGCGAAGATTTCGTCGTTGCGGCCCCAGACCGCGAGGACCGGGACGCCGGACGAGCGCAGGTGATCCTGGAAGGCGGGGTAGAGCCGCACGTTGGTGATGTAGTCGCGGAAGAGTGCCAGCTGTACCAGGTCGTTGCCGGGCCGGCCGACGAGCGCAGCGTCGTGGATCCACGTGTCCGGGCTGACGACGCTCGGGTCCCTCACGCCATGGGTGTACTGCCACCTGATGGCCTCCACTCCGAGGGCAGGGCGCAGCGCCTGCTCGGTGTCGGGGCCGGGGGAGTCGGTGTAGTCCCAGACGCTCTGCCAGAACGTCGGCACGAACCCCTCTTCGTAGGCGTTGCCGTTCTGGCTGACGATCGCCCACACTGGCGACGGGTCCTGCAGCGCCAGGCGCCAGCCGATCGGAGCACCGTAGTCCTGCACGTAGATCGCGTACGAGTCGATCCCGAGGTGGGTCAGCAGTGCAGAGGTGTGGTCCGCCAGCGCGTCGAAGGTGTAGTCGAACTCGTCCACCCCGGGGGCGTCGGTCAGGCCGAAGCCGACGTGGTCGGGCGCGATGACGTGGCAGTGGCGCGCCAGCACGGGGATGAGGTCGCGGAACATGAAGGAGCTCGTCGGGTAGCCGTGCAGCAACACGACGGTCGGTGCGTGCGGCGGCCCGGCCTCGCGGTAGAACGTCGTACAGCCGTCGACCTCGACCGTGCGGTGGTGGGTCTGGTCCGTGTGGTGGATGGTCAAGTCCTGACTCCGATCTTCGTTCGGGAGGGTTGGGCCTCGTCGGCGACGAGGAGACGATGCCGCGCCCACCGCCGCTGGCGAGCGCCATGAGCGCGTGAGGAGCCGCGCGACGGCGTCCCTGAGCGCCGGCTCACCAGCTCACCCTGGCGCTGCGCGGCCCGCTGAACAGGGGGTTGCGCAGGTCGTCCCAGGCCGCCGGTTCCACCAGGTGCAGGCCGGGCATCCGGTCCAGGAGACGGTCGAGGGCGGCGTCGATCTCGAGCCGTGAGAGCTCGGCCCCCAGGCACAGGTGGACGCCGTAACCGAACGCGACGTGCTTGCGAGCCGACTCCCGGTGCAGGTCGAACCGGTCGGCGTCCGGGCCGAACACATCCTCGTCCAGATTCGCGGACTCGAGGCTGACCAGCAGCCGCTCGGCGGGGCGCACGCAGGCGCTCCCCAGTCGCACCTCCGCCTCCGCGGTGCGGGCGACCCACCGGATCGCGGTGCAGTGCCGCAGGCCCTCCTCGCGGGCGAGAGCGAGCAGCGAGCGGTCGGCGCGCAGCGCGTCCCACCGCTCGCGCTCGACCAGGAGGTGGTGGACCGTCCACCCCAGCGTGAACGAGGTGCTCTCCACGCCTGCCGCGAACAGCTGGAACGCGTGGAAGGCCACCTCGCGGTCCGACATCGGCACACCGTCCACGGACGCGTCGACCAGCATGGTCAGCACGTCCTGCGGCTTGTCGCTCAGCAGGCGCCGCTCCTCGGACCGCGCCCGGAAGTACGCCTCGAGCTCGGCCCACTCGGGTGTGACGAACAGGTTGGCCGGCACCATCTCCGCGAGCGCCTGGGTGAGTTCCACGAGACGGCCGGCGTCGGCGCCGGGGACGCCGATCAAGCGGGTGATGACCGCAGCGGTCAGGGGGACACCGATGTCGCCCACCACGTCGGCCGGGCCGCCGGGCGGCAGGTGGTCGAGGAGTTCGTCGACCAGCTCGCGGATCCACGGTCCGGCGTCCTTCATGGCCGCCCGGTTGAAGGCGGGACGCAGGAGGTCACGCAGCATGGTGTGACGCGCTCCGTCGCTCTGGGTGATCAGCAGCGGGGTGGGTTCGCTGTCCCCGGCGAGGAGGAAGTTGTCCTTCGTACTGAGGCGCTCGTGGTCGAGCAGCGCCGTCCGTACGTGTTCGAACCGGGGCACCAGGCCCATGCCCGGCAGTGCTGTCTCGACCACCGGGGCTGCGGCGGCGCGCTGGGTCGCGAGATCCGCGCGCATCTCCTCGATGCTGCGACCGATCAGGGGGTTGAAGCTGCTGGTCATGGTGGTGATGTCCTTAAGCAGGTCGATGGCGGTCTCAGGTCAGTCCCGCGCCGACCGGGTCTCTTACCTCCACCCCGCCGGCGAGGGGCCGTCAGTGGTCGTGGTCGTGCGGGGTTGGCCCCCACCGTCCCGCGGCCGCGCGCGACCGTGTCCGACGAGCTTTCTCGTTCGCAGTTCGAGAAGGACGCCGAGTCTCAGGCGGCGCGCGGGTGGGGCGGGTAGCTGGTGTAGCCGTTCTCGCCTCCGACGTAGTGGGTCTTCGGGTCGTCTGCCGCCAAGGGGGCGCCGTGGCGGAGGCGCGACACCAGGTCCGGATTCGCGATGAACGCCCGCCCGAAGCTGACGAGGTCGGCGCCTCGTCCGAGCCACTCGTCGGCGGCCGCGCGTTCGGTGCGCTGCGGCGAATTCGGGTTCGACGGGTTCATGATCAATGTGCCGGGCCAGGTGCGGCGGAAGCCGTCAAGCACCTCGTCGGCGGCGCCCGTCTCCAGGTGGAGGTACGCGAGGTCGAGGGAGGCCAGTTCGACCAAGAGGGCGGTGTACAGCTCCGCGACGTCGTGCTCCTCGATGCCCTGGATACCGGCCCCGGGTGAGAGGCGGATGCCGACCCTCGTGGCTCCCACGGCGTCGACGGTCGCCGCGGCCGCTTCGACGGCGAACCTGATCCGGCCGGTGACAGAGCCGCCGTAGGCATCTGTTCGCTGGTTGACGTTGCTCGACAGGAACTGGTTGATCAGATAGCCGTTCGCGCCGTGCAGTTCGACGCCGTCGAACCCGGCGTCAAGGGCGCGGCGGGCGGCGGCTGCGTACGACTCGGCGTGCTGAGGGACCTCGGACGTCGGCAGCTCGCGCGGCATCGATGCCGGTTGAGGGCCGGAGGGGGTGAAGACAGCAGCGTCGTAGCGGATGGCCGACGGCGCCACGGGCTGGTGCCCCGTCGTCTGCTCGTGGGAGATGCGGCCCGCATGCATGATCTGGGCGAAGATGCGGCCTCCTGCGTCATGCACCTGCTCCGTGACCTGATGCCACGACGCGGTCTGCTCGTCGGTGTGGAGACCGGGCGTGCCGGGGTTGGACTGGCCCACGGCGCTCGGATGCACCCCCTCCGAGATGATCAGGCCGGCGCTCGCCCGCTGGCCGTAGTACGTGGCCATCAGGGAGTTCGCCAGCCCGCCGGCGTCGGCGCGGACGCGGGTCATGGGAGCCATCACCACGCGGTTGGGCAGCTGCAGGCCGGAGAGGGCGACGGGATCGAAGAGAGTTTTCGTGGTCATGTCGTCGACGCTAAAATCTGACATCGACGTCAGAGGCAAGGGAAAGGAGCGCAACGTGACCGAAGGCACAGTGATGCGCATCGGCGAGCTCGCATCCCGCACCGGCGTGAGTGTGCGGTCGCTGCGGTACTACGAAACGCAGTACCTGCTGGCCAGTCGGCGCAGCCCTAGCGGTCAGCGGCTCTACTCCGAGGATGACGTGGCCCGCGTCGCGTTCATCCAGCGCATGTACGCCGCGGGCCTGTCGAGTCGCACCGTTTCGGACCTGCTTCCGTGCGTCGAGTCGCCCTCCGTGAGCAATGATCAGGCGGCGTTTCGGCGGCTCAGCGAAGAGCGCGACAAGCTCTCGACCCATATCGACGAGCTGATCGCGACGCGAGCGACGCTCGACGGGTTGATCGAGGCCAACCGTCGCCACCAGCGGTCCTTGGACGGCGCGACCTCGTAGCGTCACCTTGCCTCAGACGCATGCGGGTCCGGAGTGCGGGATGGTGGACGTACTGCGCCTGTTCGACACCGGCATGAGGCTCGGACAGAGCGATCGTCTCGACGGTGAAGACCGCCGCGACAGGGTTGTACACGGGGTCCGCGGTGGCCCGGCTGCGAGCGCAGACGGTTGCTGTGGGCAACTGGAGGAGCGAAGAGGCAGTAGCCGATGGCGGAGACCGCCAGGTCTTTCCGCCGGCTTACGTCGCCGTCTCGTTAGGACGGTGTAAGACCCGATCGGGTCGTTCGCGCATAGGGTCACGAACAACCCGAAGGAGTTGAGTCCATGTTGGATCAGATGAGCATGCCGGTCCTGTTCGCGATCCTGATCTCGGCCCTGGCTCTGGTCAGCCTCGGCGTCGTCGTCGGCGTCCGGATCATCGCTCAACGAGCAGACGCCGGCGGATCGGTCCCGGTAAAGCGGGACGGCCCCCGGGCCGGAGAATCACCGCAGGCGCCGGCCGACGATGCCACAAAGCCCACGCTGCCGCGCGAAATATAACGGCTCGCTGCCGCGCCATCCCGTCCCAGATGGTTGCCCACCGCATCAGCTCAAGCCGGTCGCGAAGGCGGAGCTGACGGCCGGCGCCCTGCCGATGATCGTTCAGCCGCGATGACCGCCGGTGAGCCGGTGCGGCGCACGCCGAGCGTCCTCGCGGAGGGTCGGCGACCTGCACGTGCTGCCCCGAGCCCGGCCGTCGGCTGCTGCGGATCCCGGCTGCACGATCCTTGCGGCAGGTGCGGCCCTTCGCGTCCCGCCGCCGGGGCCTTGTGGTTGGGGGGCGGTCCGAGCCGCTGCGGGTTTGAACGGCCGGACCTCGAAGCGTCCGGGTCCGGGGTCGCCGGAGCTTCGTGGGGGACCGGTGCCCAGTTGCTGCGGGCCGATTCATTCGGACGCGCGGGTATTCAGCCGCGCGGTAGGCGTCGGGTGTCGATGAGTCTCTGTGCGACGTCGCGCAGTTTGGTGTTGGTGTCTTGTGAGTAGCGTTTGAGGACGTCGAAGGCGCGGTCGCCGTCGAGGTTGTAGCGCTCCATCAGAATGCCCATGGCTTGGCCGACGAGTTTGCGGGCGTCGACGGCGGCGGCCAGGTTCTCTTCTCTGCGGGCGGTGGCGACGGCAACGGAGGCGTGCCGGGCCAAGATGTGGGCGATGGCCTCGTCGTCGGGCGCGAACGCGTCGGGTTCGATGCTGTAGAGGCCGAGGACTCCGACTGTGCCGGCGCCCGTCATGAGCGGCATGTCGAGCACGCTGTGCACGCCGAGGTCGAGGACTCTCTTCGTCCATTCGGGCCAGCGCTGTTCACGGGTGGTGTCGGGCACCAGGAGAAGCTTGTGGTTGGCCATGCACTCGACGAGGGGCCCGTCCCCGCCGGTCATCTGGAATTGGTAGATCTCGGTGAGCACCGGGTCGGTGACGGCCGGAACCTCTGGGCGGCCGTCAGAGGCGCGGAGCGCGACGCCGGCGTATCGACAGTTCAGAGCCTGCAGTGCGAAATCCACGACGGCCTGCACGGTTTCTTCCACCCCGTGGGCGTCGTGCAACTCGAGTGAAAGCCGCGCGAACTCATCAGCGCCCAGATCTTCGTCCGGCGCCGATGGTTCAGACGTCACAGCCGAGTCGTTGCTGTGCGAGTCTTCCTGGCGGCTGAGCTCCATATGCCAATCATGCACGCCCCACCAGGCTCCGGCAGAGCAAATCCGGGTGCTCCGGATCCTGGGCCCCGCGACTGACGGTCTGCTACCGCCTATCTGGGTCGCGCGCGAGGTGGTCGCGTAGCAGTGCGGACAGTTCGGCCGCGCGCTCCGCGGCGCGTAGATGCTGTTCGGGGCCCGGCTCGGCCTGACCGGCTGAGGCGAGGTGGCGGCGCAGCGCCGCCTGCTCCTCCAACGCTGACGCAGCGGCCCACAGCCTGGCCTCCGAGGCCTCGGCATGGGCCGCGGCCAGGGACTGCGGAGAGAACTGGTGCCCCACGTGGCAACGGAAGTAGCTGATGTGGTCCAGGTCTACCTGGGCCAGCGAGCCGTCGCAGTCGGGGCAGACCAGGCGGGTCAGGCGGCTCTCGTTCTCGGCCAGGAATCCGAGGTCGTCGCTGTCGGCCATACCCATGGTTCGGGCTCCTTCGGTCTCGGCTGCGCGCGGCGCGGGCTGCCAGTGCGGCGTCGTCTCGATCGCCTCGACTATCTCGGCCGCAAGCCCGGCAAGCGGCCGAACCGCCGCGGCGGGAGCCGCGGCCAGAGCCGCCCGCGGCATGCCCGGCCACGCGGCCGTGGCCGGGTCCTCCACCAGTACCCGGCCACCGGCCCGGCTCACGAGCGTGGCGCCCAGCGCGCCGTCGTCGAGCGTCCCGGACAGGACCACCGCGACAGTGCTGGGACCGGCACGGCGGGCCGCACTTGCGAACATCACGTCGACCGAGGGCCGGTGCCGGTTCACCCTCGGCCCGCTGCTCAGCTGGACGATGCCACCGTCGACCAACAGGTGATGGTCGGGAGGCGCGACCACGATGCTGCCCGGACGGAGCGGATCGCCGTCGCGGCCGTGCACGGCCGGTAGCGGGCCGGACCGGGACAGAATCGCCGGCAGCCTGCTGTCCGCGAACCTCGAGATGTGGATAGCGACCACCACCGCGGCGTCCAGGTCCGCGGGCAGGCCGCCCGCCAGCTCCTGGATGGCCTCGACCGCACCAGCCGATCCGCCGACCGTCAAGAGTTTCACGCAGCAGGCACCTCCTTCCAGGCCTCCGACGCTACGCCCACCACGAAAGTCCCTTCTCGCAAGCGCGGAAACTCTCGCCGTTTGGCGCTTCAGCCGGGGTTGTGCGTGGTCAGGGCGTCGCGGAGTTCGTCGATCATTCCGGTGCCGGAGGCAAGGACCAGCTCGGGGCGAGGTTTGTTCGGCGCGGACGGGTGCGGTCGCGTGGGTGCGGAGGCCTTGACTCGAGTGACCGTCCGGCCGAGTTCGAGCAGTTCGCCCTGAGCGCAGGCCTGCTGGAGCCGGGGAAGCAGATCGTGCTCCGAGTCGTCGACGTGCTGCTGCACGGCCGAGTAGAGGTCGCCGATCAAGTCGTCGAACGTGCGGTCAGTGGCGTCGATGCCCTCGAGTTCCTTCAGGACGCGTTCGACGTCGGCATGCTCCTCGATTTCGCGATCGGCGACCTGCTCGCCGTCCGGAAGTGCTTTGCGCGCCGCGGGGTACGTGTACATCTCGTCGGCGACCGAGTGGCGGACCAGTTCGGTCGTCAGATGATCGGCCAGTGCGCGCCGGTATCGCGGCGTACCGTCGCCTGCGATGAGTTCGGCAAAGATCCGCTCGACGGCCCGATGGTCGCGGATGAGGACGCTGATCAGATTGTCCGGGTTCCCGGGGACGACGGTGGCCATGACATCTCCTCGACTCGTCGATCCTGCTCGGTGCCCGCCGTCCTGGCTGCCAAACCGTTGCCTGTCGCAGTCCGAACTCCTCGCTGACCAGGAGTGGCCCAAGCGGCTTTCCGCCGGGGATGCGGCGGTTTCCTCGCTGCACCGGTGGGCACCGCCGGTGGCGTACCGGCGAGCCTGATCAAGAAGGTGATGACGTGACTACCGTACGAGACTTGATGACGCCGAGTGTTGAGTGTGTCGGCGAGGAACAGACGCTGGCCGTCGCGGCCCGCAAGATGCGCGAGTTCGATGTCGGTGCGCTGCCGATCTGTGGTGACGACAACCGGTTGAAGGGGATGCTGACCGACCGCGACATCGTCGTGAAGTGTGTCGCCGACGGCGGTGATCCGAGGAAGACCACGGCCGGCGCCTTCGCTCAGCGGAAACCGGTGACGATCGGCGCCGACGACTCCGTCGAGGAAGCGCTGCAGACGATGGAGGAACACCAGGTACGTCGCCTGCCGGTCGTCGACGGGCACGAACTCGTCGGCATGCTCGCCCAGGCGGACGTCGTACAGGCCGCACCGGGCCGGGCAGGCCGAACCGTCAGCGAGATCTCCGAGTCCTCCTAACCGGCCGGTTAACAGCTGCTCCGGTCGGGTACCCGACGTGCTGGGTGAGCAACAGGCCGACCGGAGAGGAGCGGGCGGATGGCGCGGGCGATCTGGACCGGGTACATCAACTTCGGGCTGGTCTCGGTGCCGGTCGGGCTGTACAGCGCGACGCAGGAGCACGAGATCGACTTCCACCAGTTCCAGAAGGGGACGTCGGACAGAATCCGCTACAAGCGCGTCAACGAACGCACCGGCCGGGAGGTCCCGTACGACAAGATCGTGAAGGGCCACGACGTCGGTGGTGGTGAGCACGTGATCGTCGAACCCGACGAGCTGGACGACATCGCCCCGGGCAAGTCCCGGTCGCTGGAGATCGACACCTTCGTCGACCTGGACGAGATCGACCCGATGCACTTCCAGAAGAGCTATTACCTTGGCCCGTCGGATGCCGAGAACGCGTCGTCGTACGCGCTGCTGCGAGACGCGCTGGCCAAGACGAACCGCGCCGGGATCGCGAAGTTCGTGATGCGCGGCAAGGAGTACCTGGCAACGATCCGTGCCGACGACCAGGTTCTCGTCCTGGAGACGATGTTCTTCGCCGACGAGATCCGCGATCCGGGAGAGGACGTCGGTGGCCTGCCGCGTAAGTCCGGTGCCGGCAAGCAGCTGTCGATGGCTGTCGACTTGATCGAGGCGATGTCGGGGGAGTGGAAGCCGGCGGCGTACAAGGACACCTACACCGAGCGGGTGAAGGACCTGGTGAAGGCCAAGCATGCGGGCAAGGAGGTTGTCTACTCCGAGGAGGAGCCGCAGGCCACCAACCCGTCGGACCTGGTCGCCGCGCTGCGCGCGAGCGTGGAGGAGGCCCGCAAAGCCCGCAGCACGAAGCAGACGGCGACGAAGAAGACGCCCGCTAAGAAGGCACCTGCGAAGAAGGCGCCCGCGAAGAAGGCACCTGCCAAGAAGACAGCCGCGAAGAAGACGCCCGCTAAGAAGAAGTCCGCGCGCAAGAAGGCTGCTTAGCACTGGGAACCTCGTCTAGCCGGCGCTGACGGTCAGGGGAGGGGGCGTCCTCCGGTGGCGCCGATGCGTTCGCCGGTGACGTACGTCGAGTCGTCGGACGCGAGGAACACGTACAGAGGTGCGAGTTCGGCGGGTTGACCGGCTCGTCCGAGCGGGGTGTCGGCGCCGAACTCGCCGACCTTGTCCGCCGGCAGGGTGGCCGGGATGAGTGGTGTCCAGACCGGACCGGGGGCGACGGCGTTCACCCGGATGCCCCGCGGTGCCAGCTCCTGGGCCAGACCCTTGGTGAAGTTGAGGATCGCGGCCTTGCTGGTGGCGTAGTCGAGCAGGTTCGGCGACGGCTCGTAGGCCTGGATCGACGTGGTGTTGACGATCGCCGAGCCTTCCGCCAGATGCGGCAGCGCGGCCTTGCACAACCAGAACATCGCGTAGACGTTCGTCTTCATCACTTGGTCGAACTGATCGGTCGAAATGTCCGCGATCCCGTTCTGCGACATCTGGTACGCCGCGTTGTTCACCAGAATGTCGATTCCGCCGAGCTCCTCAACGCACCGGTCCACAAGGTGCCGGCAATGCTGCTCGTCCTGAATGTCGCCGGCCAGCGATCGCGCGGTCCGTCCCGCTTCCTTCACCAGGCGGCACGTTTCGCGGGCATCGGTCTCCTCGGCCTCGAGATAGGAGATCATCACGTCGGCGCCTTCGCGGGCGAAGGCGAGCGCGACGGCCCGTCCGATGCCGGAGTCGCCGCCTGTGATCAGTGCTCGCTTGCCGGTCAGCTTCCCGCTTCCCCGGTAAGACTTCTCGCCGTAGTCCGGCTCCGGGTCCATCGCGCCACTGTGTCCGGGGTGGTCCTGGCTCTGCGGCTCCTGCTGGTCCGGCTCGGCGTACCTGGTCCTCGGGTCGGTGCCCATCGACTTTCCCTTCCGCTGGCTGACGTCTCCGTGGCGGTACCCCACACTCCCCACTTCGACACGGGTCAAGGCCCGGAGCGCGTCCACGCCGGGCGGACGGGTACCGGCAACACATGTGGCTTGAGGCGCGCGCGAGCGGCAGCTGCGCGTGTACGGCACAGGAAGGCGGAGGTGTGATGGCGAAGATCGCTGACTACGTTCGTTCGGAAGCTGACGAGTACCGGCAAGGTGCTGAGCGGCCGCTGGGTGGCTACGCGGTGGCGATGACGGTGTTCGCGGGGCTTGTTGGCGTCGCGGGTGCGGTCACCGCGTTGCGAGGCACGAGCGCGCGGCGGATTGCGCCGTACGACGTGTTGTTGATGACTGTGGGGACTCAGAAGTTGACGCGGCTCGTCGCGAAGGACGCGGTGACCAGTCCGTTGCGGATGCCGTTCACGCGATACCAGGACACTGGTGGGCCGGCCGAGGTCATGGAGGAGGTTCGCGAGCAGGGACAGCTCCGCCACGCCGTCGGCGAGCTGGTGAGCTGTCCCTTCTGTCTCGCGGTCTGGGTGGCGACGGGCTTCAGCATCGGCTTCCTGTTCGCGCCGCGGCTGACGCGGGTGGTGGCGTCGACGCTGACGGCCGTCGCCGGCTCCGACTACCTGCAACTTGTGTACGCGTACCTGCAGCGGGCGGCAGAGGAGAACTAGCCCCCGGGGCCAGCACGAGCTCGCGAAAAGTTAGTTCGCGACCTCGCGGTAGCGGGAACGTTCGTAGCGGAAGAACACGGTCATGAGCGCGGCGAAGACCGCCGCACCGATCGGGTAGGCGACCGGCAACGCGCCCGCGCCGGCGATGCGGACGACGAGCAGCGCCGCACCGATCCCCGCGATGGCGGCACTGATCAAGGCCGAGGTCGTGGCGATCGAGAACACCTCGGGACTCTTCTTGGTGGCGAGCATCGCCAGTGCCTCGGTGATGTCCGCCGGGTCGTCGTGACGGCTGTACTGGCCGAAGTAGCCGGCATGGTCGTTGTCGAGATTGCGGTAGTACCGCCGGATCCGCACGATTGCCTGCTGGTACATCAGGCCCTGCACACCGGTCTCGATCAGCCGCACCGTCGTGACCAGTCCGAGGCCGAACAGCAGCGGCAGGACTGCGGAGACGAACGGCCAGAACACTCGTTCGTCATGCACGGTGAAGCCGATCGCGACCATCGAGCTCGACACCGCGAGGATGAACGACGTTGCCCGGTTCCCCGCCTCGGAGATCGCCGTACCGGCCGCGGATTGCAGGACATAGTGCTCGGTCGTCACCGCTCCATTCAAGGTGGTGCGTTCTTCGCTGCCCATCGAAGCCCGGTACCCATTCGGTTCTCCACTGCACTGCCGTACGTCGGCGAGCTTGCCCGGCTCAGGTCCCAGGGGCTGCACGCAGACTGTCCCCCCGCCGGCTCTCTGGCTTGTCCCTCGGAAAATAGCTGCTGGCCGCCGCCGGCGAGTAGCGAGCTACCGAATGCCGCTTGAGGAGGCGTCAACTTTCTGGGGGTTGGGAGCGTCGGAATGGCTGAGGATGAGCGGGTTCGATGCTTGGGGGTTGGGGTTATGTGGCGTGGGTTCAGGCTGCCGGTGGTGTTGGCGGTGGGGGCTGGGGTCGCGGTGTGGAGTCTGCACGCGGCGGTGACTGGGCCGGGGTGGAAGGCCAGTGCTGCTGAGACGACTGCGCGGCCGGTGGCGGCTCCTTCGGTGAAGCCGGGGACGGCTACGGCGACCAAGGCTGCCACGACGCCTGGCAAGACCACGCCGACGGCCGGGCCTTCGAGTCCTTCGACTACGCAGACGACTCAGCCGGTGCAACAGGCGCGGGGGAGGGTCGTCTATCTGACCTTCGACGACGGGCCGGATGCTCGGTGGACGCCTGAGGTGCTCGCGGTGCTGGCCAAGCACGGGGCGCACGGAACGTTCTTCATGCTCGAACAGAACGCCTCGACGCACCCGGAGTTGGTGCAGGCGGTTCGGGCGGCGGGGAACTCGGTGGGGAACCACTCGATCTCGCATCCGCAGTTGACCAAGCTGTCGCCGGCGCAACTGCACCGGCAGGTGGCGAACGGAATCGTGTCGAAGTGTTTCCGGCCGCCGTACGGCGCGACCAACGCGCGGGTGAAGGCGGAGATCAAGCGCGACGGGATGCAGCAGGTGTTGTGGGACGTCGACACCAACGACTGGAAGAAACCGGGGTCCGCGACGATCGCCCGGCGCGTGCTGGCCGGAGCGCACCCGGGCGCGATCATCCTGATGCACGACGGTGGCGGAAACCGGGCGCAGACGGTGGCGGCGCTCGATCAGGCGCTGACCGGTCTGGCCGCCCGCGGGTACGGGTTCGCGACGCTTTCCTGCTGACCGGAAGCTCCGGTCCGGCGAGTTTCCTGCTCGGGGTTGGTCAGGAATCGAGAAGCATCGGCGCGCCCGGCTCCCTAGGTTCATGGGCATGACGAATCTTCAGAGTGTGGTTCTGGAAGTCAGTGATGTTGCCGCGGCTGAGCGGTTCCTGAGCGAGGCGTTCGGGCTCGACGGACAGGTGACCGTGCGTGAGTCCGGCGCGGAAACAAGTGGTTTCCGTGGTTTCACGCTGTCGCTGACGGTGGCGCAGCCGAGCACGGTGACCAGCCTGTTCGAGTCGGCGGTCGCGGCCGGCGCGACGGTGGTGAAGCCGGTGACCAAGTCGATCTGGGGGTACGGCGGGACGCTGCAGGCACCCGATGGCACGATCTGGAAGATCGCCACGTCGGCGAAGAAGGACACCGGTCCCGCGACGCGGGCGATCGATTCCGTCGTACTGCTGCTCGGGTGCGCGGATGTGGCCGCGAGCAAGAAGTTCTACGTCGATCACGGGCTGACCGTGGCGAAGAGTTTCGGACGCAAGTACGTCGAGTTCGAGGCGACCGGACCGGTGAAGCTGGGCCTGTACGGGCGGAAGGCGCTGGCCAAGGACGCCGGCGTGCCGGTCGACGGCAGCGGCTCGCACCGGATCACGCTGAGTGCGGACGCGGGCTCGTTCACCGACCCGGACGGATTCGCCTGGGAGCCCGTGCCATCATCGATTGATGGAGGTCTTGCGAGTCGATGAGTTGGCGGCGGCCCATCTCGAGTCGGCGGCGTCCAGCGAGAGTGGGCGCAGCGCGACGACGGTCTACGGCCGGTCGGGTGCGCGATTGCGGCAGACGCTGATCGCGCTGGACGCGGGGCGCACGCTGGGTGAACATCAGAGTCCTGGGGACGCGTCGTTGATGTGTCTTCAGGGGGATGTCGTGCTCCGGGCGGGTGACGCGGAGGTCGAGCTGCGATCGGGGGACCTGGTCGCCGTACCGCCGCAGCGGCACGATGTCCATGCCGTGACCGCCGCAGTCCTGCTGTTGTCGGTTGCCCTGCACTGAGGGCGCGGTGATCGCGCGTGCTGCTCTCGTATAGTGAGTGCCTGTGGTGGTGAGTCGGCGGGTCACGTTGGACGAGGTTGCCGCTCGTGCGGGGGTGTCGCGGTCCGCGGCGTCACGGGTGATCAACAACGCGCCGCATGTCAGCAAGGCCAAGCGGGACGCCGTGGAGCGGGCGATCGCGGCGCTGGGATACGTGCCGGACGCAACGGCCCGGGAACTCGCGCGGCGGCACGGTGGCGTATCGTCCGGGACCGACCTGGGGCCGGTGGTGCTGGCTGTTTCCGCCGAGGATCCGCAGGTGTTCGCGGATCCGTTCGTGGCGGAGGTCGTGGTCGGGATCGCCTCGGCGCTGGAGGAGACCGACCTCGAGCTGGTGCTGCGGACGGCGACCTCCGTCGCCGGTCAGGAACGGTTGCGGAAACTGTTGCGGAACGGAAAGTCCGCCGGCGTCATGCTGATGTCGATGCACGGCGACGACCCGCTCGCGCAACTGGCCGAGGAGGCTGACGTGCCGGTCGTCTTCGGCGGCCGCCCGGTGACTTTCGAGCCGCGGTACTACGTGGACGCCGACAATCGTGGTGGGGCCAGACTGGCCGTCGAGCACCTGGTCGCCGTCGGCCGGACCCGGATCGCGACGATCACCGGCCGGATGGACGAGGCCGCCGGAACCGCGCGGTACAAGGGGTTTCAGGAAACTCTCGCTGTGTCCGGACTCGACGCGCGTCGGGTGGCGCACGCCGACTTCTCCGAGGACGGCGGCCGGAAAGCGATGGCGGAACTGCTTTCCGCACACCCGGATCTGGATGCCGTGTTCGTCGCGTCGGATCAGATGGCGATCGGTGCGTTGCGGGCGCTTGCCGAGGCCGGGCGGTCGGTGCCGGAGGACGTCGCGGTCGTCGGGTTCAACGACATCGCCACAGCGCGGCACACCAGCCCGCCGTTGACGACCGTCAGTCAGCCGATCCAGGCGTTGGGCCGGGAGATGGCCCGGATGGTGCGGGCGCTGCTCGAGGGGAAGGACCCCTCGCCGCTGATTCTCCCGACCCGGCTCGTCGTCCGTGACTCCACCGGGGCACGGTGAACTCGCGGTGGATGCGGCTAGTTTCCGTTGATCAGGTGAGTGGCCAGGTCGGGGCTGAAGGTGCCGGCCGGGATGCCCGCGCCGATGCCGCAGTCGCCGTCGGAATCGCCCGGAACCTTGATCCAGAGCAGCATTTCCGCGCCGCCGCCGTTCTGCGCGGTGACGCCGAGTTTCCGGCCCGGCGGGTTGCACCAGTCGTTTCCGGTTCCGTTTCCGTTCCGGCTGGTGTCGACGACGAACGGCTTGGTCGCGGACAGGTGACTGTTCACCGCGCTGCCGTAGCTCACCGACTGGGCGGTGGTGTAGTAGTTCGAGACGTTCAGCGCGAAACCGTGGGCCTTCGCCAGCCCGGCGCCCTGGAGGCGCTGCGCCATCACGTCGGCGGCGACCCAGCCGGCGTTCCCGCCGTCGAGGTACGCCCACGCGTTCGGCGCGAGATCCTTGAACTGCTGGACCGCGTACCCGAGCATTCCGTTGCGTTCCGCGATCTGGTCGCTGTTCATGCAGTTGAAGTCGCCCAGCGAGTCCGGCTCGATGATCACGACCGCCGGCCGGTTCCCGATCCCGCGCGCGAACTCCTGGATCCAGGTCCGGTACGCCGCCGGTGACCCGGCACCACCGCCGGAATGACCACCGCAGGCGTCCCGGCCCGGGATGTTGTACGCGACCAGCACCGGCAGCTTGCCGGCGGCGTCGGCAGCCCTCACGAAACCGCCGACCGCCGCCCCGATCGCGCCGCTCCAGTTGCCGAACCAGCGCGCCATCGGCTTGCTCGCGATCGAGTTCTGGATCGCGGTCGCCCGCTCGTCACCGCCGTTGTTCCGCACCCAGGTCGCCGGGTTCGAGTCCGGGTCGACGTAGAAGCCGCTCGTCAGCCGCACCGGATTGCCCGCCTTGGCGGTGGTGCCGCTCGGGGACGTGGTGCCGGTCGGGGTGGCGGCGTCGGCGGTGCGCAGCACGGGCGCCACGACGGCGCCGACCAGCCCGGCGGCCAGCAGGCCGCGCACGATCCATCTCATCTCTGCAGCTCCTGTCTCGAGCAAACGGGGCGGACACTCCGGGAGCGCTCTCGGATTTCACTCACCGTATCGGCGATATGCCCGATAGTGTCCGATCTTGGCGTGGCCGTCAACCGCTTGCAGAGAACGCAGAATCGAGCATTTCTCACTGCGCGGCGATGGACCGGTAGCGCTTCCAGTCCTCAACTCCCGGCGTACAGCGGGAACTTCGCGGCCAGCACGGCGACGCGATCCCGCAGTACGGCGAGACTCTCGGCGTCGTGCGGACGCAGCAGGGCGATCGCGATGATGTCCGCCACCTCGCGGAACTCCGGATCCCCGAACCCTCGGGCGGCCAGCGCCGGCGTACCGATGCGCAGCCCCGACGACACCATTGGCGGCCGCGGATCGAACGGTACGGCGTTCCGGTTCACGGTGACCCCGATGGAGTGCAGCAGATCCTCGGCCTGCTGTCCGTCGAGCTCGGACTTCCGTAGGTCGACCAGCACCAGGTGCACCTGCGTGCCGCCGGTCAGTACTGAGATCCCGGCTGCCTGGACGTCGTCCGCGAGCAGCCGTCCCGCGATCGCCCGCGCACCGTCGAGCGTTCGGCGCTGCCGCTCGGCGAACTCGTCCGTCGCGGCCAGCTTGAAGGCGACCGCCTTCGCAGCGACAACGTGTTCCAGCGGTCCCCCCTGCTGGCCCGGAAAGACCGCGGAATTGAGTTTCTTGGCGAGGTCCGCGCGGTTCGTGAGGATCACTCCGCCGCGCGGACCACCCAGGGTCTTGTGCGTAGTCGTGGTGACGACATCCGCGTGCGGTACCGGGTTCGGGTGCAGCCCGGCCGCGACCAAGCCGGCGAAGTGGGCCATGTCCACCATCAGGGAGGCGCCCACCAGGTCGGCGATCCGCCGGAAACCGGCGAAATCCAGATGCAACGGGTACGCCGACCAGCCGGCCACGATCAGCTTCGGCCGGTGCTCGACGGCGAGCCGTTCGACCTCGTCCATGTCGACCCGGAAATCGGTGTCGCGGACGTGGTAGGAAACGACGTCGTACAGCTTTCCGCTGAAGTTCAGCCGCATTCCGTGTGTGAGGTGTCCGCCGTGGGACAGGTCCAGGCCGAGGATGGTGTCCCCGGGCTCGAGCAGCGCGGCCATCGTCGCGGCGTTCGCCTGCGCGCCCGAGTGCGGCTGGACGTTGGCGAAACCGGCGCCGAACAGACTCTTCACGCGATCGATCGCGAGCTGCTCGATGACGTCGACGTGCTCGCAACCGCCGTAGTACCGGCGGCCCGGGTAGCCCTCGGCGTACTTGTTGGTGAGGACGGAGCCCTGCGCCTGCATCACGGCGATCGGAGCGAAGTTCTCGCTGGCGATGAGCTCGAGGGTGTCACGCTGGCGGCCGAGTTCGGCCTCGATCGCCGCGTGTACCTCGGGGTCGGCGTCTGCGAGTTGCCGGTCCAGCAGACTCATCTCAGGCGCCACCCGTCAGCGCTTCGTAGGCGGTCGCGTCGAGGAGGTCCGGCATGCCCGAGACCTTCAGACGGAACAGCCAACCGGCCTTGAACGGGTCCGTGTTCAGGACGGACGGGTCGGCGATCACCTCCTGGTTGATCTCGACGACCTCGCCGTCGGCCGGGGCGTTGAGATCGCTCACCGACTTCGTCGACTCGATCTCGCCGCAGGGCGCACCGGCGCGGACGGCGGCGCCGACGATCGGCAGGTCGACGTACACGACGTCGCCGAGTGCGTCGGCGGCGAACGCGGTGATGCCGACGGTCGCGGTGCCGCCGTCGAGGGACAGCCACTCGTGGTCGGCGGTGTACTTCAGGTCGGTCGGGACAGACATCGGGGGCTCCTGGGGTCAGCGGCGGTGGATCAGCGGCGGTGGATCAGCGGCGGTAGAACGGCAGGGTGATGACCTCGACCGGCTCGTGCCGGCCGCGAATGTCGACGAGCAGCGGGGTTCCGGGCTCCTCCAGGCCGGGACGGACGTAGGCCATCGCGATCGGGCGGCGCAGGGTCGGCGACGGTGCGCCGCTGGTCACCGTGCCGACGGGCTCACCGGTCGGATCGAGTACGGCGTACCCGGCTCGGGGTGAGCGGCGGGAGTCGGACACCAGGCCGACCAGGATCCGTGCCGGGCCGTCGTCCCGGCGCCGTGCGAGTGCGTCCCGGCCGACGAAACCGTTTTCCTTGCCGAAGGCGACGATCCGGCCGAGTCCGGCCTCGAAGGGCGTGATCTCGGTGCTGAGCTCATGGCCGTAGAGCGGCATTCCGGCTTCGAGCCGGAGCGTGTCCCGGCAGGCCAGCCCGGTCGGTCGCGGCCCATCGGGTACGGCGCTGATGGTCGTCCAGACCCGCTGCGCGTCAGCCGGGCGGCAGTAGATCTCGAAGCCGTCCTCGCCGGTGTACCCGGTGCGCGCCAGCAAGACGTTGCACCCGGCAACCGTGCCCGCAGTGATGGCGTAGTACCGCAGTTGCTGGACGGGGATTTCCGTGAGCTTTCCGACAACGCTTTCCGAGTCCGGACCCTGGATCGCGAGCAGCGACCAGTCGTCCGACGTGTTCCGCAATTGGCAGTCGTACGACGTGGTGCGTTCCTGGAGGGCGGCGTGGACGGCCGGAACGTTTCCGGCGTTCGCGACGACCAGGAAGTGCTCGTCGGCGAGGCGGTACACAACGAGGTCGTCCACGATGCCGCCGGTCTCGGTGCACAGCATCGAGTACCGAGCCCGGCCGACGGCGATCTTGGAGGGATGCCCGACGAGCGCGTAGTCGAGCGCGTGGCCGGCTTGTGGACCCGTCAGCTCGAGCTCGCCCATATGGCTGAGGTCGAAGAGGCCGGACGTGGTGCGGACGGCATGGTGCTCGGCGACGTCGGAGGTGTAGCGGACCGGCATGGACCAGCCCGCGAAGTCGGTGAAACTGGCGCCGAGCTCTTGATGCACGGCGTACAGCGGCGTGTGTCGGGACACGATGAGGAGGCTCCCTGGCTTCCGGCGCCACGCAGTGGCACCACCGGTTGGGTGACCTCCCCGCTCTGTCATCGGTACCTGAGAGCTTCGCCGCGGATTGCGGTTTGCACCGTGGGTGCAGGACACGACGGCCCTGACTTTCCAGAGTTGCCTCATCCGGAGCGGTGACTGGGCCTGAGAGTTTCTGGGGAGAGTTGCTCCTCCGGCGCCCCTGCCTTGGTCGGGCAAGGAACTCTTCCGCCCCGGTTCGAACGGCACGATGTGCAGTTGTGCGACCGACCGTATGCCGGACCGCCACTCGAGGTCAAACGATCGCGGAACGCGTTCCACCGGCTGTTCCGGAACGTGCCGGAAACTGCCTGTCGCCGGTTCCGGAACAAGTTCCGGAACCGGCGAGGGGATGTGGAAGCGGGTTCGGCGTGCTTAGAGTCGGCCTGCTTGTAAGGGCTTTCCAGCGAGGTTGGAGGGTTTGTGAGGCGGACTCATGGGTTGGCGGTTGTGGTCGGGGTCGTGGCCGCTGCGCTCGCGGCGAGTGGAGTGCCCGCGGTCGCACAGCGCGGTGCAGTGCAGCGCGATACGGCTCGAGACGACGGGCCGGGTGCGGTGGTGAGGGGGACGTACTCGCGCAAGGCCGGCTCGGGTGGGGCGGTGCAGGGTTGGAGGGCGTTGCCCACGGCGTACGTGGGGAACGACGACGGTGGCGCGGTGGATGCGACGGTGGTCGTGGATCCGAGCACGCTGCGGCAGAAGTATGCCGGGATCGGCTTCTCGCTGGACGAGACGAGTGTCTCCAATCTGTGGAAGTTGACGCCGGCTGAGCGGGAGCGGGCGATCAGGTTGCTGGTGGATCCGCGGAATGGCGCGGGCTTCGACCGGTTCCGGTTGACGATCGGGAGCCCGGACCTGATCGAGCACCTGCCGTTCTGGTCGTACGACGAGCTGCCGGCCGGGGTGAGCGAGGACCGGAACCTGAAGTACTTCTCGATCAAGCGGGACGTCGACGCGCACATCGTCGACACGGTGAAGCTGATCCAGAAGTACAACCCTCGGGCGACGTTCTTCGCGTCGGCGTGGAGCGCCCCGGCCTGGATGAAGACGAACAACCGGTTCACCGGCGAGGTGGCGTTGAAGCCCGGCAGTACGTCGTCGTACTACCAGGTCGGAAAGCTGCGAGACGACTGCATCGACGTGTTCGCGCAGTACTACGTGAAGTACCTGCAGGCGTACGCGAAACACGGGATCACCGTCGACGCGCTGACGCTGTTGAACGAACCCGGGATCGACGTCGTGTACCCGGCGATGGACATCAGCGTGGAACAGCAGCAGAAACTCGCGGTCGCGATCAAGCGCGAGGTACGGCGAGCCGGTCTGCGCACCGATCTCTACGTGCACGACTTCAACTTCTGGGACTGGCGCGATCCGAACAGCACGGAAACCAAGAACTACTACCGGATCTTCAACGATCCAAAAACGCGTCAGGCCACGGATGCCATCGCTTTCCATCCGTACTGGGGCGATCCGACGGTGATGCGGGACGCGTACGAACGGTATGGAAAACCTGTGCACATGACGGAAACCAGCGACCTGTCGCCGGAAACTGTTCTGGACTATTTCCGGCTCGACGCGTCGTCGTACGTGCTGTGGGCGCAGACGACCGACCAGGACGGCGGCACGCTGCACTGGACGCCCGCGCGAGACAACAACGTCGACTGGGACGAGGTCGGGCGGACGACCAAGTGGCCCGATCGACTCGTGAAGGTCGACACGACGACGAAGACGTTCAGTGTGCGGGACGAACTGTACTCACTGGGGCAGTTCGCGAAGTACCTCACGCCGGAGGACACTCGCGTCGAGTCGAGCGCGACAGCGAACGGGATCAGCAACGTGGTCTACAAGGATCCGCAGGGCAATTTCGTTGCGATCGTTGGAAACGCCAACAATGTTCCGAGCAAGGTTCGCGTCACGCTGGCGAGGAAGTCGTTCACCGTGACTGTGCCGGCCAACGCGTACGCGACGTACCGCTGGCATGGCGACGTTCCGTCCGGACACGGAAACCACGCGCCGGAACTTGCGGAAATTCCGGATGTCGCCGCGGATCAGTACAAGACGACGCAGATCCAGTTGCACGCGTCGGATCGGGACAGGGATCGGCTTGCCTACTACGCGGTTGATCTGCCGGCAGGTGTCGCCCTCGACGCGCGGACCGGCCTGGTCACGATCCATCCGACTGTCGCGGGCGAGCAGCAGTTGAAGTTCCGAGTGACGGACGGGGTGGCGCATGACGAGGTTTCCGTGCAGGTGAACGTTCAGTCGCGTGGGGCGCCGGTCGGGGAGAAGGTCGAGGCGGAGTCGTACGTCGCTCAGCACGGGTGGACCGACGGCGGGTCCAACTTCATCGAGAGCAATCCGGCGGCGAGTGGGGGGAAGAACGTGGGGTGGACGGCGGCGGGCAACTGGTTGCAGTACCGCGTCGACGTCACGCAGGCCGGGATCTATGACCTCGAGCTGCGCGTAGCCAACGGCACGGGCGCGTCGGCACCGGACGCGATCTCGATCCGCGATGCGAGCGGTGGCGTGCTCAGCAAGACCACGGTCCCCGACACTGGCGGCTGGGGTGCCTACCGGTCGATCTCCACCCAACTCACCCTGCCCGCGGGCGATCAGTTGATCACCGTCTACTGCGAGACCGGCGGCTTCAACCTCGACTACCTCCGCCTCACCTGACCACCCCGCCGAGTCGTGGCAGCCGGTTCCTGCCCTCACCGCGAGTCGTGGATCGAGGTCGCAGATCCAGCGATCCACCAATCAAGATCCACGACTCGGCGGCCGGAGGGACGTGGTGCGCGCGGGTGGGTATGGGGAGCGAAGGCGCGGTGGGGTTGGGCACATGTCTAGTCCTCCTCCAGGGTCTTGAGCTTGCGGCCGGTGGCTTCGAGGGACGGTCCGGGCCGTGCGAGTGTGGCCGCCCCTGCTTCAGGATGGACATCCTGTTCCGTCATGATTCCGCGCCTCGGTTATGCAGTCGTGCAGCCGGTTGCGCACGTCCCGCAGGTCCGTCATCTGCCGGTCGAGGCGGTCGCGTTCGGCCACGAGCAGCTCCAGCAGTTCCGGTGACGCCTCACCGGAGTCGGCGAACGGCAGGACCTCGCGGATGGTTCTGCTGGGCAAGCCCACGGAGTAGAGCTGTTGGATAAGCCTGACCCGTTCGACGGCACCGGCCGGATACTGGCGCTGGCCACCCGGATTCCGGGTGGAGTGCAGCAAGTCCTGCTGCTCGTAGTAGCGCAGCGCCCTGACGCTGACGCCCGCCTTCGCGGCGACCTCTCCGATCCGCATCCGGCCTCCTGACCCGACTCCACGTCTCGCTTGCACCTGACGTTGGCGTCAGGTTTTAGCGTAGCGGATACAGCGCGCGAGCCACCCCGTACGAAACTCTGGAGCAGGCCTGTGACCAGCACGTCTCCGACTCACTCCTCAGGATCCCAGGAATCAGCAATGTTTATCAGGAACACGTCCGTGATCGCCGAAAGCGCAGCGTGGACGGCATGACCAACATCAACAAAACCGTCGTCATCCTGGGCGCCACGGGGCAGCAGGGGGGATCGGTCGCCGCTGCGCTGCGGGCCGACGGCTGGGTGGTGCGCGCGGTCGTGCGCGATCCGTCCGGCCACCGGGCCCGGTCCCTCTCCGCCTCCGGCGTCGAAACCGTCCGCGGCGACCTTGGGGATCCGGAGTCGCTCCGCGCGGCCTTCGCTGACGCCCACGGTGTCTTCAGTGTCCAGCCGAACTCCGGCCAGGCCGGCGGCGGCGTGACCAACGAGGACGAGGTCCGCTTCGGCACGGCGGTGGCCGACATCGCCGAGCGCTGCGGCGTCGCCCACCTTGTCTACAGCTCGGCGCTCACCGCGGGCTCGACAACGGGCGTCGACCATCTCGACACCAAGAGCCGCATCGAGGCCCATGTCCGGAAGCTGGACATCGCCAGCACCATCATTCGGCCAGCCACGTTCATGGAGCTCCTGGTGACCCCCGAAATCGGCCTCGACCGGGGACACCTGTCCTTCCTGATGCGCCCCGACCAGGCCATGCAGTTCATCGCGGTACGCGACATTGGCCGCATCGTCGCCGCTGTCTTTAGCTCACCCGAAAGCTACGCCGGCCGCACCATGGAGATCGCCGGTGACGCTCTCACCGGCAACGCCCTGGCCGGGCATCTGACCCAGGCCGCCGGTCGACCGATCAGCTACAGCCGCCTGTCGACGACCCTGCCCGCGCAGGACGAGGTCCTCAGCAAGTTGGAAGCACTCGTAGACGACGGCAGGCTGGTGGGAAACGCGAACATCGACGCCTTGCGCACGGAGTTCCCGTTCCTGCTGTGCTTCGACCGCTGGCTGGCGGGCCCTGGTGCGGGCCCCCTCGATGAGGCGCTCCGTTCCACGGACACGGGAATCGCTCCGCGCTGAACGAGGCCCTTCCAGGCAGGGGGCAACATCAGTACAGCGGTTGGTGCCGAGAACAATCATGGTCCGATCGGCGCGAGCGTGCTGACGCGATTCTCGTACTCGCGGCCGGCCTGGCGCTGGGCCGGGGCCGCCGGGACGGACGCCCTGGGTGCCGTCGAGCGGCTGGCAGCGGGCGAGGAGCCCGCGGTGCACGGCGGGCTCCTCGCTGACGCGAAGGGTGTAGCCCTGGCCGCGTTCCCGATACCGCTAATTTCCGTTCCGATACTCCCCGGGGGGCCAACTTCGCTGAGCTGGCGGCGGCCGTGGAAGAGGCCGCCTGTCGGTGCAGATGTGGAACCTGCGCGACCGTGTGCAGGCGGGACGGCTCGACGGTGGTCCGATCGGGATGATTCAGCACAACCTGGATCAGGCGGGGCTGGCTGCCACGTCCCTGACACGGCAGCAGTACGACTGGACCATGGTCTTCACCAGGAGTTCGGTGATCGGCCAGGTCATCCTCGCCGCCGCCGGCGGGCAGGAGCACTCCGCCGAATCTCTGCGCACGGCGTTCGAGAAGCTTGTCACCTCCGACACGACGATGCAGTCGAGCGAACGTGAGGAACTCGAGGCGTTGCGGGCCACCGTCGATCAGGTCAAAGCGCTGGTGTCGGCTGTCTGACCAGGCAGGTTGACGCGCGGTGACCTGCATGTACTGCCCGACCTGACCGACAAGGACGTGATCGATCTCGGCTGCGGTACGGCGTACATCGGCGCCTGGGTGAAGCGCGCAGGCGGCCGTCCGGTCGGCATCGACAACTCCGCCGAGCAACTAGCGACGGCGGAATCGCTCCAGCAGAAGTTCGACTGCGCGTTCCCGCTCATCCACGGAAACAGCGCGGCGAGTTCGTGTTCGGTGGGGACGATGCCGAGCAAAGAGCAGTCGATTGCGCTGCCCTCTCCGTGGTCGTCAGCGCCGGTGAAGGACTCGTCCGTGTGGCCGATGCTGGGTTGACGCTTCCAGCCGTAGGCTCCGGGGCCGGCGACTGCCGCGTACGCGATGCGGTCGGACTTCCCGTAGCCAGGGCCGCGGCGGACGGTGACGTCGTGGTTCTGGCGCAGGCGTCCATGGCCTCGGCCGCTGAGGGGCTGCAGCTCCCGATCCCGGTCCTCACGAGCCCCGAGTGCGGCGTCCGCCGCCTCGCGGAAGAACTGGCGCGCTGAGCGGAGGAGCCGACGCGCTGAGCGGAAACGCCACCGCGATGGTGGGAGCCGCCGGTTGAGTGCCTGCCCCGGCCTGGTGCCTGGTCAGCGGGGGCGTTGGTTGCGGGTGACCAGGCGCTCGAGGGCGCCGTAGGCGGCCAGCCCCAGGGCCATGACGGCCAGTAGGAACAGGATGACCGCGACGGTGATGTTGGTGGGTCGCGCCACCAGGCCGGCGATGGCCAGGATTGCGCCGGTGAGGGCGGAGATCAGCGCGGTGCGTCGGCTCATCGGCTCGTATCTCACGGGTGGATCCTAGTGGGCTGCCCGGTCACCTCTTGACGCGAGCGGCGGCCTGCGGCATGGTTTACAGCGCTGTATTACAGCGCTGTAAACCCGAGTAGAGAGTAGGTCGATGCGTCCCGACATCGTCATCGTGATGACCGATCAGCAGCGTGTGGGGCTGACCCGGCGGAGTGGGTATCCGGTGGACACCATGCCGTTCGTCGACGCGCTCGCGGAACGCGGAACGGATTTCCGGAACGCGTACACCGCCGCGCCGGCCTGCGTTCCGGCGCGGACGAGTCTGCTCACCGGACGGTTTCCGAGCGCCCACCAGGTCCGGCAGAACAGCAACGCGCAGTACGCCAGATTCCAGCAGGACCTCCTGGACGTACTGCGGGACGCGGACTACCAGCTGCACTTCGCCGGAAAACCGCACATGCATCGCGGTGAAGCGGACTTCGACACGTACGCCGGTCCCTACTTCCACACCAAGGGCCCCGAGTACAGCGCGGACGAGAAAGCGTTTGACGACTGGCTCGAGCGGCTCGATCACGGTGTTTCCGACGAGCCGACGCCGTACGACGTGACCTGCCAACTCCCGTACCGGATCACCTCTGACGCGCTCAAGGCGGTCGACGAGGCAGACCCGGATCGGCCAGGTCTGTTCTGGGTCTCGTATCCCGAGCCGCACAACCCCTACCAGGTCCCGCAGCCGTACTTCGATCTCGTCGCACCCGAGGACGTTCCGGAACGGACCGCCGGCCCCGAGGCGGCCGAGCAGAAAGGCGGAACGTACGCCTGGCTGCGGAAACTCCAGGAAGAGAAACGACCCGGGTACGACGACAACTGGCGCCGCTACACCGCCAACTATCTTGGGATGTTGCGGCTCCTCGACGATCAGATCCGCCGCCTGCACGACGGTCTCGCGCAGCGGCAAAGACCGCGACTGACGATCGTGCTGGCCGACCACGGTGACTACGTCGGCGAGTACGGTCTGCAACGCAAGGGCGCCGGCCTGTCCGAGTTCCTGATGCGGATCCCGTTCGTCCTCGCCGGCGACGGCGTGGCCGTGCAGCAGCGCGACGAGCCGGTCTCGATCGTCGACGTACTCCCGACCGTCTGCGAGGCCGTCGGCCGCCCCATCCCCGACGGTGTCCAAGGCCGAAGCCTGCTCCCGCTCGCCCAGGGCGAACCAGCCCCCGAGGAGGAGTTCGCCGGCGTCATCGCCGAGCAGGGTTTCGGCGGACGCGCGTACGACGTGACCGCGCGGCCACCGCTGCACTTCACGTACGAGGGGCGGACCTTCGACGAACTCAACACCGTCACCCAGTCGGGCGGAGCGCGGATGCTGCGCAGCGGCCGCTGGAAGCTCATCGTGCACGCCGACCTGCCCGGCGAGCTCTACGACCTGGAGAACGACCCGGTCGAGCTCGACAACCTCTTCGACGACGAGCGTCACCTGGCCGTCCGCGCCCGGCTGCTGCACCAGCTCACCCGCTGGCAGGCCCGGCTCACCGACGACCTCCCGACCGGCAACTACGTCCCGCTCCGCCTGGCCCACAACTGGCGCTGGACGGCCACCCAAGGAGAACCCCGATGAACCCCACCTTCAGCCGCCGGACCCTGCTCGGGCTCGGCGCCGCCACCGCCGCCGCGACGATGATCCCGGGCTGCTCCGGAAAGTCCGGTCCGATGCGGGTTTCCTGGTACGGCCCCGACCCGGTGACCAAGGCACTCAACACCGCGCTCGCGGCGTGGAAGTCGAACGGCGGCGCGGAGTACACCTCGGAGAGCGCGCCGTTCGACGACTACTGGGACAAGCTCGCCACGCAGACGTCCGGAAACAACGCGCCCGACGTACTGCGGATGTCGATGAGCTACTTCAGCGACTATGCCGGTCGCAGTGCGCTGAAGGACCTCGGCTCGCTCGGGATCGACACGTCCGGTCTCGACAAGGACGTCGCGGACAGCGGTGTCGTCGACGGCAAGAACTACGGTATCGGCCAGAGCTCGATCAGCTACTCGATGTACGTCGACGAGGGCGCGATCAAGAAAGCCGGCGGAACGGTTCCGGCGCAGGGATGGACCTGGGACGCGTTCGCCGAGTTCGCCCGCGACTACACCGGCTCGGTGCAGGGCTCGTACGCGTCCCCCGACCAAGCCGGGAACTTCCAGCTGTTCGAGGTGTACGCACGTCAGCACGGAACGGAAATGTTTTCCGATGATGGCGGAAAACTGCTGACCACCAAGGACACCGTGCAGGAATGGTTCCAGTACTGGGCCGACCTGCGGAACGCGAAGGCCGCGCCGCCGCAGAACGTCAGCGCCGAGAGCACCGCGATCGAGAAGTCGCTGATCGCCAAGGGCAAGGCGCCGCTGCAGTTCGGCTGGGTCCAGCAGGTCACCTTCTACCAGCCGCTGGTGAAGAGCCCCCTGGCCGTGCTCCCGGTTCCGCAGGGTACGGCGGGTGACCTCAAGGGCCAGTTCATCAAGGGTCTCGACCTGTGGTGCGTCTCGTCCGCGAGCAAGCACCCCGAGGACGCGGCCAAGCTGATCGGTTTCCTGCTGAACGACGAGAAGGCGATCAAGGCGATCGGCATCCTGCTCGGCGTACCGCCGTCGAAGAAGGCGCGGGACCTGGTGTCCGCGGATGCCGGCTCGGCCGGGGCCCGGGCGATCAAGTACGTCGAAGACCTCGCGGGCAAGGTCGGTCCGTCGCCGAAGCCGTGGCCCAAGGGGTACGGCGAGCTGCTCACCGGGTTCGGCCGGATCGCCGAGAACATCGGTTTCGGCAAGGCCACGCCCGCGGCCGGCGCGCAGCAGTTCGTCGACCTGGCCGGAAAGACCCTCGGGCAGTGATCGCGAATCTCCGCCGCAGTGTCCCCGCGTACCTGTTCCTGCTGCCGTGGCTGATCGGGATCATTGGCCTGACCATCGGTCCGATGCTGCTGTCGCTGTACTACTCGTTCACCGACTATGCCCTACTCAACACCCCTGAGTGGAAAGGCCTGCAGAACTACACCGCGCTCTTCCAGGATCCGCGGTACCTGCAGTCGCTGAAGGTCACGTTCATCTACGTCGGCGTCTCGGTCCCGCTGGAGATGGCGTTCGCGCTCGCGGTCGCCGTACTCCTCAACCGAGGGCTCAAAGGACTCGCTGTCTACCGGGCGTTGTACTACGTGCCGAGCCTGCTCGGAGGCAGTGTCGCGATCGCCCTGCTCTGGCAGCAGATCTTCGGCAGTGACGGCCTGCTCAACCAGGTCCTCGGCCTCTTCGGCATCCAGGGCCACGGCTGGATCTCCGAGCCCGGTACGGCGTTGTGGACGCTGATCGTGCTCCGGGTCTGGCAGTTCGGCGCCCCGATGGTGATTTTCCTGGCCGGCCTGCGGCAGATTCCGGACGAAGTACTCGAGGCCGCCGAGGTGGACGGTGCGGGCCGATGGCAACGGTTCTGGCGGGTGACGCTGCCGCTGCTGTCTCCGGTGGTGTTCTTCAACCTGGTGCTGCAGATCATCGGCGCCTTCCAGGCGTTCACCCCGGCGTTCGTGATCAGCGGTGGCAAGGGCGGTCCGTCCGACTCGACGCTGTTCTACACCCTGTACCTCTACCAGCAGGCGTTCGGAAACTTCCGGATGGGATACGCCGCCGCGATGGCCTGGGTGCTGCTGCTGATCATCGCGGTCTTCACCGGACTGAACTTCGTCCTCGGCCGCACCTGGGTGTTCTACGGAGACGAAGGAGTACGCCGATGAAACGCGTCCTGGCCCACGTCGGACTGAGCCTGGGTGCACTGGTGATGCTCTACCCACTGCTCTGGATGATCACCGCCTCGCTGCGCCCGAACACCGAGATCTTCTCCCACCCCGGACTGATTCCGGAACGCCCGACGCTCGGAAACTACGCGCTCGGCTGGTCCTCCACCGGGACGAACTTCGGCGTCTACATCATGAACTCGCTGATCATCTGCGCGGCCGTGGTGATCGGCAACGTGCTGACCTGCTCGCTGACCGCGTACGCGTTCGCGCGGATGCGGTTCGTCGGACGGAAAACGTTGTTCGGGCTGATGCTCGCGACACTGATGCTGCCGGGGCACGTCACGCTGATCGCGCAGTACTCGATCTTCCGGAATCTGCACTGGATCGACACGTTCTGGCCGATGATCGTTCCGAGCTTCCTCGCGACCGACGCGTTCTTCGTGTTCCTGATGGTGCAGTTCATCCGGTCGATCCCGGTCGAGCTGGACGACGCGGCCCGGATCGACGGCTGCGGGCACTGGGGCATCTACCGGCGGATCATCCTGCCGCTGCTGTCGCCGGCGCTGGTGACGACCGCGATCTTCTCGTTCATCTGGACCTGGAACAACTTCTTCAGCCAGCTGATCTACCTGTCGACCAGGACGAAGCTGACCGTTCCGGTCGCGCTGCGCGGGTTCCTGGACGCGACCGGCAGTTCGGAGTGGGGCGCGCTGTTCGCGATGAGCGTGGTCACGCTGGTCCCGGTGGTCGTGGTGTTCGTGATCTTCCAGCGCCGGATCCTGGCCGGAATGGCCCACACCGGCCTCAAATGAGATCCTTCCACCCATGAGGCCTCGCTTGACCGATGTCGCCGAGGCGGCCGGGGTGTCGATGAAGACGGTGTCGAACGTCGTCAACGGGGCCGAGCACGTCCGCGAGGAGACTCGGCAGCGGGTGCTGGCCGCGATCGACAAGCTCGGCTACCGGCCGAACATCGCGGCCCGCAATCTGGCCCAGGGCCGCAGCGGTGTGATCGCGCTCGCCGTACCCCAGCTCGACCGGCCGTACTTCGCCTCGCTCGCGGCCCGGATGCTCGACGAGGCCGAGGCGTTCGGGTGGATCGTGCAATTCCACCAGACCGGCGGCCGCCGGGAGACCGAGCTGGCGCTGCTCACCGAGCGGCATCCGGCGCGGCTGGACGGGATCGTGATGAGCCCGCTCGGGCTCACCGCCGAGGACGTCGCGGGTCGCGATCCGGGGCTGCCGCTGGTGATGCTCGGTGAGAAGGCCGCGGCGCAGTTCGACGCCGACCACGTCGGAATCGACAACCGTGAGGCCGGACGGGTCGCGACCGAGCACCTGCTGGAGCTCGGTCGCCGCCAGGTGATGGCGCTGGCGCCCGGTCCCGGCATGGAGGACGAGCGGATCAACGGGTACCGCGACGCGATCGCCCGCGCCGGGCTACCGGTCGACGAGGACATCGTGCTGCCGACCGGTGGGCTCCGCGGCCAGGACGCGGAGCGGACGCTCGGCGAGTGGCTGGATTCGGGCAACCCGGCACCGGACGCGATCTTCGCGGCCACCGACTGGCTGGCGATGGGCGCGATCCGGGCCCTGGTACTGCGTGGTCTGCGCGTACCGCAGGATGTCGCGGTGGTCGGATTCGACGACATCCCGTACGACCTCGCCACGCTGCCGACCCTCACCACGGTCGCGCCGGACCGGGTCGCGATCGCCCGGCTGGCCTTGCAGGCCCTCCGCGACCAGCGGCCGGGCGCGGAGCCGGTCCGCCTCCAGGCGCCGTTCAATCTCGTCGTCCGCGAGAGCACCACCGGAATCAGCTAGCCGGAAACAGGCCGCCCGGAAAGCAGCTGGCCCGGAAAGCAGCTGGCCCGGAAAACAGCTGGCCCGGAAAACAGTGATGCCGGCGGCTCGCGCCACCGGCATCACGCGGATCGGGATGATCCTTGCGCACCGCAACCAATGCCCCCCGGCAGAAGGAAAACGGTGTCTCAGCCCGCCAGGGCGAGCGAGACCGTCGCGTTGTTGATCACCGCGCCGAGCACCTTGCTCTGCGCCGGCGATCCGGCCACCGAGATCTCGATCTCGGCGTTGCTGCCGCCCTGCTGGCCGATGTACCGGGTCGCGACCCAGCGGGTGGTGCTGCCGCTCTTGTAGGTGTAGACAACGGTGCTCACCTGCAGCCGGCCCTGGTTCCGGGTCGACTTCATCGCGACGGTCGACGTCCCGACGATGTGCAGACCGCGGGTGCCCTTGAGCGCGGCGATCTTCCGGTTGAGTGCTGTGACGGTGCTGATCTTGTAGTTGTACAGGACGTCGAACCGGATCATCCGGTTGTTCGCCCGGTCGTCGAAGCGCGTCTGCCACTGCGCGAGCTGGACCTCGCGCCAGGTCTTCGGCAGGACGGCGCTGGCATGCGCACCCTCGCTGTACCGGTCGAAGTACCGCAACGAGTACGTCACCGCGGTGCTGTTGCTGGCAGCAACTGTCTTCACCTGCGCCGTGGACGCGTTGCTCGGCAACGCGCCGCCCAGCAGCAGTGCCGCCGCGCCGGCCAGCGCCGCGACTCCGGAAACCGCCCCAGCCACAATCCCGAACCGCTTCATTTCCGCGAACCCCCTGGTCATCGGCGGCCTCCTTGGCCGCGCACCGCATCTGACTCCCGGTCGCCGGCAAAAGTTGCCGCCAACTCTCGACGTTTTTTCGCCCGCCATCGAGACTGGCGGCATGGGTGGGGGAACGGTGGCGATGTTGTTCTCGGACATCGAAGGATCGACGATGCTGCTGCGCCGGCTCGGTGACCTGTACCTGGACGCGCTCGAGGGACACCGGCGGATCTTGCGCGCGGCCTGGACGGCGTACGGCGGTACCGAGATGGGCACCGAAGGCGACAGTTTCTTCGTTGTTTTCCGGGCCGCCGGTGACGCGGTGCGGGCCGCGGTCGAGGGGCAGCGCCGACTGGCGGACCACCGCTGGCCGGGTGGCGAGCAGTTGCGCGTCCGGATCGGGATCCACACCGGTACGCCGGGTGTCTACGCCGGCGACTACTGGGGCATGGACGTCCACCTCGCGGCGCGGATCGGAGCCGCTGCGCACGGTGGCCAGATCATCATGTCGGCGGTCACCAGCCGTCTCGCGGAGTTGCCGGACGGTGTCACGGTGCGAGACCTCGGAACGCATCACCTGAAGGACATTCCGGAACCGGAGCATCTTTTCCAGGTCGTGATCGAGGGCTTGCCGTCCGACTTCCCGCCGCCCCGGACCCTCGGTACGGCGACCAGCCTGCCGGCCCCGTCGACGCCGTTACTCGGCCGCGGGCCGGACCTCGACCGGATCACCGGCCTGCTCACCCAGCCCGATGTCCGGCTGGTCACGCTGACCGGTCCGGGAGGTTCCGGAAAGACCCGGCTGGCGATCGGCGCCGCGTCCGCGCTGACGGAAAAGTTTCCGAACGGTGTGTACTTCGTGCCGCTCGCCACCGCGACGTCGGAAAACGTTCTGTGGACGACGATCGCCGAGGTGCTCGACATTCCGCCGCGAGAACGCGGCCGGGTTGTCGCTTACCTGGCCCAGCGCAGTCTGCTGCTCGTCCTGGACAACCTCGAACAGTTGCCCGCCGCCGGCAAGGTCGCCGCCGAGATCCTGGCGGGCGCCGCGCACGTGAAGGTGGTCGCGACTTCCCGCCGCGCTCTCGGGCTGCTCGGTGAGCACCAGCACCCGGTGGCGCCGCTCCCGGTCACCGACGCGGACTCGGCCGCGGTGCAACTGTTCGTTCAGCGCGCCCAGGCCGTCCAGCCCGCTTTCACGTTGACCGCCGCCAACACTGCCGACGTGGTCGCGATCTGCCGCCGGCTCGACGGACTGCCGCTTGCCATCGAACTCTGCGCGCCGCGCGTCCGGCTGCTCGGCGTCGCGGAACTCCTCGCGCGACTCGATCGGTCGCTGGACGTCGCGTCCGCCAGCGGCGCCACCCCGGAACGCCAGCGCACGCTCCGCGCGACCATCGACTGGTCGTACGAGCTGCTCAGCGCCGAGGACCGGCGCACTTTCCGCCGGCTCGCCGTCTTCTCCGGCGGTGCCGATCTGACCGCGGTCGAGAAAGTTGCCACGGGCACCGATCCGCTCGACGCGCTGGCCGAGTTGTCCGACGCCAACCTGCTCACACTGACCGAGGGACCGGAAGGCCCGCGGGTCCGGTTGCTGGAAACCACCCGGCAGTACGCCGCCGATGAGCTGCACGCCACGGACGAGGCGACGACGGCCTACGGCAGCCACGCGACGTACTACGCCGACCTGGCCGACCGGCTCGAGGAGATCAAGAAGTCGACGGCGGAGGCGCCACTCGCACAGGCCGAGGTCGATCTCGACAACTTCCGGGCCGCGCTGACCTGGGCGACCGCCAACGACGTACAGACGGGTCTGCGGCTCTGCTCGGCACTCGGCTGGGTCTGGATCGTCGGCGGATACCACGCCGAGAGCCGTCGATCCCACGAGGACGTCATCGCAGCCGCCGGTACGACGTCCTCGCCCGAGCTGGCTGCCTGTCTACGCGGGCTGTGCAATCTGCTGCTCATCCAAGGGGATACGGAGCAGGCGCTCGAGGTCGCGACCCGGAGCCTGGACATGGCCCGGCGACTCGAGGACCCGGCAGCTGTTGCCTTCGGGATGACCGTGCTCGGAACAGTGCAACGTCAGCAGGGCGACCTGGACGCGGCGCGGGCGACACTGGCCGCCGCGGTCGAGCAGCTTCGCGGGCTCGACGACCCGTGGCGGTTGAGCCGGGTGATCAGTCACCTCGCGGGTGTCGAGGAGGCGCTCGGCAATCTCGAGCACGCCGAAGTCCTGCTGCGCGAGTCGTTGACGATCATCGAGTCGCTCGGGGACGCGTACGAACTCGCCGTCCAGGGACAGAACCTGGCCTTCCTGCTGGCGTTGGCGAATCGCGTCGACGAGGCGAGCGCGATCGCCCGCGACCTGACGCCGACCGTGCTGGCGCTCGGGAGCCCGAGTCTCACGATGGCCTTCTCGAACACGGCGATGAACATCCTGCTCCGCCGTGGCGATCCGGCCGGTGCGGCAGAGTTGTTCGGCGCCGAGGAGGCAATGGGTGAACGCCTTGAGATTCCCAATCCCTACCGGGACGAAGAGCTCGCGGAAGCACTCGAACTCGTCGGCGACGCGCTGTCCCGCGACGACTGGGATCGGCACCGGCAGGTGGGCCGCACCGAACGCGTCGAGGATCTCCTGCAACAAATGGCACTTTGAAGTCCGCACTTTCGTGCAATAGCGAATGGTTGACCACCGTTGGTGACCGCTACATACTGCTGGCACCGCCATCGGCGGTTTGTGGGGGCAGTTTTGTCTGGGGTTCGTGGGGATATAGGGGGGCTGTATTTTGCATGCCTGGAAAGTACTTCGTGCTGCGCTGGTGACGGCTGTCGCCGGCGCGACTTTGGTAGCGGTGGGGACCAGCGCCGGAGCGGCTCCGCCGACCAGTTCGATCGAGGTCAACCCGACCTCGGTCAAGCGGGGAGACACGTTCACGATCAAGCAGACCGTGTACAACGACCGCGATTTCACGATCACCGGCGGAAAGGCCGGCCTGTACGTCAAGGACGGAAACCTGCCGGCGATGGTCGACCTGCTGTCCTGCCCGGAGGCGACCGCGTGTGACACGCTCGGCACCAGTGTGCGCGGCGGTGTCGGCGACGTAGCGCCGGGCGAGTCCAAGACGGTGACCTTCACCTTCCGGGTCAAGGACGACGCACCGCTCGGAACGTTCACGGTGCAGCACCAGTTCATCGGGGAGAACTACGCGTTCGAAATCTTCGACGGACCGACGCTGACGATCACAGACCCGCCACCACCGCCGCCCGCCGACATCGCGGTGGGTATGACCGCCGCGGTCCAGATGGTCGGGACGGCGCGGATCACGTACACGATCAGCGTGACGAACAACGGGCCGGCCACGGCGACCGGAGTACGGGTGGTCGGGACGTTCTCGCCGGCGACGTCGTACTACGCCTCGTCCTGTGCCCGGGTCGGCACCACCCGGTCGGTGAACTGTGACATCGCCTCGCTGGCCAGTGGGGCGAGCGTGACGCGGACGCTGACCGTCAGCACCGGGCTGTTCACGAGTGGCACGCTGACCGCGACGGCGCAGCGGACCGCGAGTTCGCCGAACGACCCGGCGGCGGCCAACGACAAGGCGACGAAGACGTGCACGGCCCGCACCGGGCTGATGGTGCGCTGCTGACGACACTCTGAAACACGCAGGACGGCCGGCGGCCGCGGGTTCTCGAGCCCGCGGCCGCCGGCTCTTTTGCGTCTCCCCTTGCATCCAGGGGTAGGTCAGGTTTACGGTCCGGGTTAACGTTTAAGTGAGTGTTAGTGAGCACTTCTTCGAAACTTGGAGCAACTATGATCAGTCGGCGACGGTTTCTGCAGGTAACCGGTGCGGCGATTGCCACCTCCACGCTGGCAGCCTGCGGTGACGGCGGTGCGTCCAGTGGCGGTGCGAAGGCGTCCGGCGAGCTCAAGCTCCCGACGTACAAGCCGTTCGAGGGCCTGCACCCGGACCTGCCGGGTGCCGAGTCCGGTCTGGAGCCGGGGTTCCTGAAGTTCCCGGCCGACGCGGTCGCGAGTGTCAAGGCGCCGCCGCTGAAGTCCGCGGTCACCGCGCTGACCGAGACCTTCGCGACGCCCCCGCCGCCGATGGGCAGCAACCCGATGTGGCAGGCGCTGAACCAGGCCCTCGGCGGCGAGCTGAAGCTGACCATCGGCACCGACCCGGGGTACCCCGAGAAGTTCGCCACGCTGCTGGCCAGCGACTCGCTGCCGGACCTGATGTGGCTGCCGCCGAACCAGGGCATCCCGAACATCGGCCCGATGCTCGAGGCCAAGTTCCAGGACCTGACGACCTACCTGTCCGGCGACGCGGTGCTGGAGTACCCGAACCTCGCCGCGCTGAAGCCGGCGTCCTGGCGGACCGCGGTGGTGAACGGGAAGATCTGGGGCGCCCCGATCCCGTCGACGCCGTTCGGCCAGGTGATGATGGGCAACCCGAAGACCTGGGCGAAGGTCGGCGGCCTGCAGTGCACCACCGCCGACGAGTTCTTCAGCAAGTGCAAGGAGCTCAGCAACGGGACGAACTACGCGCTCGAGCCGGCGATCATCAACATGCTGCACATGTTCGGCGAGTGGTTCGGCGCCCCGAACTCGTGGCGGGTGAACCAGGACCGTTCGCTCACCCACCTGTACGAGACCGACAACTACAAGGCGGCCGTCGAGTACGCCGCCAAGCTCTGGGCGGCCAAGGTCTTCTACCCCGACCTCAACCTGGCCGACGCCACCCCGAAGACCGTGAACGGCCAGATCGCCGCGCAGGTCACGGTCGGTCCGCGGGCGACCGCCGACTTCCGCAACCTGGACCCGACGCTGTTCGTCGACACGATGATCCCGTTCGGCCACGACGGCAAGGCGAAGCCGGTCTACGACATGGGCTACGGCACGGTCGGGTTCACGCCGTTCAAGAAGACCGACGAGGGCCGGATCCGCGAGCTGCTCGCGCTGATGGACTACCTGTCGGCGCCGTTCGGCACCAAGGAGTACCTGGTGAAGAACTTCGGCGTCGAGGGCCAGCAGTACCAGCTGGACGCGAACAAGAACCCGGTGCTGACCAAGGCCGGTAACCAGCAGGCGCCCGGTCTGGTCAGTGCGCTGCAGATCATGAACTCCCCGGAGAGCGTGATCTTCAACCCGGCGTACCCCGACGACACCCGGAAGATCTACGCGACCGAGCAGCAGCTGCTGAAGTTCGCGATGCGGAACCCGACCGCGGGCACGTACTCCGACACCAGCAGCAAGGTCGGTCCGAAGCTCACCGCGGCATTCCGGGACACGATCGTCGACATCGTCACCGGGCGGCAGCAGATGGACGCGTACGACGCGGCGCTGAAGCGCTGGAAGTCCGGCGGCGGTGACAAGATGCGCGACGAGTTCGCGGCCGTGCTGCCGTCGAGCGTTCCGGTCACCGGGTCCTGATCGATGCTGAAGAAGTCGTCGACCCCGCGGGTGAAAACCGGGCTGCCGTTCGCGGTGAAGTGGCGCCGGGACTGGCAGATGGTGCTGCTGATGATCCCCGGTGTGCTGTTCCTGCTGGTGTTCTTCTACCTGCCGGTGCTCGGAAACGTCGTCGCGTTCCAGGATTTCCAGCCGTTCCTCGGCATCATGCACAGCGAGTGGAACGGCCTGCAGAACTTCGTCAACCTCTACGACAACCCGGACTTCTGGGACGCGTTGCGGAACACGTTGCTGCTGGCCGTGGTCCAGCTCGTGTTGTTCTTCCCGGTGCCGATCGGGCTGGCGCTGATCGTCGACTCGCTGATCAGCAACCGGATCCGGCGCTGGTTCCAGACGATCGCGTACCTGCCGCACTTCCTGTCCTGGGTGCTGGTCGTGACGTTGTTCCAGCAGTCGCTGGGCGGCGCGGGGTTCGTCAACAACCTGCTCCGGCACGCCGGGCTGGACGCGATCCCGTTCATGACCAACCCGGGCACCTTCCCGCTGCTCGTCGTCGCGCAGCTGATCTGGAAGGACGCCGGCTGGGCGATGATCATCTTCCTCGCGGCGCTGACCACCGTGGACGTCTCGCTGTACGAGGCGGCCGCGGCGGACGGCGCCGGGCGCTGGCGGCGGATGTGGCACATCACGCTGCCGTCGCTGCGGACCGTCATCGTGCTGCTGCTGATCCTGCGGATCGGCGACATCCTGAGCGTCGGGTTCGAGCAGTTCATCCTGCAGCGCGACTCGGTCGGTCCGGGTGCGGCCGAAGTACTGGACACCTTCACGTACTACGCGGGTGTGGTCGGTGGCGACTGGAGCAGCGGGGCGGCGGCCGGGCTGGCGAAGGGCGTGGTCGGCGCGTTGCTGCTGTGGGGTGCGAACTCGCTCGCTCATCGGCTCGGTGAGCCGGGAATCTTCCAGAGGCGCTCATGAGACCTGTGTGGAAAGAGAATCCGTCGCCCGGCTACCAGGCGATCAAGGCGGTGATCCTGGGCGGTTTCGCGCTGGCGATCGTGATCCCGATCCTGGTGGTGATCTCCACGTCGCTGGCCAGCGACAAGGACATCATCGACGCCGGCGGGTACGTGCTGTGGCCGTCGCATCCGACGTTCAAGGCGTACCAGACGCTCTTCAGCGGCGGCCTGATGGGCCGTGCGATCCTGGTCAGCGTGTTCGTGACGCTCGTCGGTACGGCGATCGCGCTGGCGGTCACGATCTCGCTGGCCTACGCCACCTCGCGGCCGGTGCTGTTCGGCCGGCCGGTGCTGCTGATGGTGCTGTTCACCTTGTTGTTCGCGCCCGGGATCATCCCGATGTTCCTGGTGGTGAAGCAGCTCGGGCTGCTCGACAGCCTGTGGTCGCTGATCCTGCCGGGCGCCTTGGGCGCGTTCAACTTCGTCGTACTGCGGACGTTCTTCATGAATGTGCCGGGTGAACTGCTGGAAAGCGCGCGGATCGACGGCGCGAGCGATTTCACCATTCTCCGGCAGATCGTCATGCCGCTGTCGAAGGCGGTGATCGCGGTGGTCGGGCTGTTCTACGCGGTCGGGTTCTGGAATGCGTTCTTCAATGCGCTGCTGTACCTGAACGACACGTCGAAGTGGCCGGTCCAGGTGATCCTGCGGACCTACGTCCTGCAAGGCAAGTCGTTGTCCGCGGACCAGCTCGGTGTGCACCCGCCGCCGCAGCCGCAATCGCTGCAGATGGCGGTCGTGGTCGTCGCGCTGGTGCCGATCGCCATGGTGTACCCGTTCCTGCAAAGGCACTTCACCAAGGGCGTCATCACCGGAGCGGTCAAAGGTTAGGTCGTGGCCGACGATCGCACGACCTGATCTGCCAGAATCGGCATATGTCCTCACCTTTGGCCGAGCGGCCGACGCTGCGGATGGTGGCGAAGGAGGCAGGCGTCTCGGTCGCGACCGTGTCGTACGTGCTGTCCGGACGGCATCGCAGCCACACGATCAAGGACTCGACCGCGGACCGGGTCCGCGAGGCCGCGTCCCGCCTCGGCTACCGGCGGAACGACGCGGCCCGCGCGATCCGGACCGGCAAGTCCGACCTGGTCCTGCTCTCGCTGAGCGTGCTCGCCGACCCGTGGTCGCAGGCGGTCGCGGCGACCGTCAGTACGGCGGTGAGCCCGCTCGGCAAGACCGCCCTGATCGTGGCGGACGGCGACTGGCGGACGGTGCTGGCCAACCGGACACCGGACGTGATCTTCATCGACAGCGTCACCTCGGACCCGGGGCAGGTCGCGGAGCTGGAGACGTTCGCGGCGCAGGGCGTGCAGATCGTGGCGTTCAGCGAGACGCTCGAGCCGCGCGGATTCGACGTGATCCGGTCCGGGGCCGAGCCGCGCTGCCATCTCGCGGTCGAGCACCTGCTCGAGCGCCACGACCGCGTCGGCGCCCTCACCTCGCGGACCACCGGGTTCGCGCGTTTCGACGCCTACGTGAACACATTGCGCGCGGCCGGCCAGCCGATCCGCAGCGATGACATCGAGGTCTTCGAACAGCACCCGGAGGGCGCCTACCGCGCCGCGATGGCGTTGCTGTCCAGGCCCGAGCGGCCGACCGCGCTCTACTGCACCACCGACTTCGCCGCGATCGCCGCTGTCCGGGCGGCGCACCGGCTGCGGATCGACGTACCGCGGGACCTGGCGATCGTCGGGGTCGGGAACACGCCCGAGGGCGAGACCCTGGACCCGTCGCTGTCCACCGTCGGTCCGGTCGGTTTCAACGATGCGTTGGCGAACATCATCGTCGGACGGCTCACCGAGCGCGAAGGCGCGCCTGGTGAGGTGTTCGACTTCCCCTGGCAACTCATCGTCCGGGAGTCTTCTTGAGTGCACCCAATGTGGTCCTGATCTGCGTCGACGAGTGGCGGGGCGACGCGCTGTCGTGCGCCGGGCATCCGTACGTCGAGACGCCGCATCTGGACGAGTTGGCGCGGGCGGGGGTGCGGTTCAGCAGCGGGTACTCCGCGACTCCGACGTGTGTGCCGGCCCGGGTCGCGTTGTTCACCGGGCAGTCGCAGGAACGGCACGGGCGGGTCGGGTACGTCGACGGCGTACCGTTCGACGCCGCACACCCGGTGACGGTGCAAGGGGAGTTCCGCAAGGCGGGGTATCACACACAGGCGATCGGGAAGATGCACGTGTGGCCGGAGCGGGCGCGGCTCGGGTTCGACGACGTGATCCTGCATGACGGCTATCTGCATCACTCGCGGCGGGCGCATCGGCAGCAGTTCGGGTTCTTCGACGACTACGTGCCCTGGTTGCGTAGGCAGCCCGGGATGTCGCCGGACGCGGAGTACTTCGACCACGGCGTGAACTGCAACTCGGTCGTCGCACGCCCGTGGGACAAGGCCGAGGATCTCCACCCGACGCACTGGGTCGGCACGCAGACGATCGACTGGCTGTACCGGCGGGATCCGACGAAGCCGTTCTTTCTGTACCTGTCTTTCCATCGGCCGCATCCGCCGTACGACCCGCCGGCGTGGGCGTACGACCGGTACAACGCGCTCCCGCCGTACCAGCGTCAGTTGGGGGACTGGGAGAGCGACTGGGACGAGTTCCGGCGGGACGGCGACTACCAGGCGCTGATCGGGGACCTGCCGGATCACGTGGTGCACCGGGCGCGGGCCGGGTACTACGGGTTGATGGCGCAGATCGACCTGCAGATCAACCGGATCCGTGAGGCGCTGGTCGACTTCGGCGTGTACGACGACACGATCATCGCGTTCACCTCCGACCATGGCGAGATGATGGGCGACCACCGGATGTTCCGGAAGGCATTGCCGTACGAAGGGTCCGCTCGGGTGCCGTTCATCGTCGCGGACCGGGCGTCGGCGTCCGATGCGACGCGCGGTGGTGTCGTGGACCAGGTCGTCGAGTTGCGGGACGTGATGCCGACGTTGCTCGATCTGGCCGCCGTACCGATCCCGTCGACGGTGGACGGGTGCTCGCTGGCGCCGTTCCTGCGTGGCTCGTCCGTGCCGGTGCGGGAGTGGTTGCATGGGGAGCACGTGATCTTCGAGCAGTCGGTGCAGTGGGTGACGGACGGAAAGACGAAGTATGTCTGGGGTTCCGCGCTCGGGGTGGAGCAGTTGTTCGACCTCGTGGCGGATCCGGGCGAGCTGCACAATCTGGTCGACTCGAAACCTGAGCTGCGGGACTTCTGGCGGGAGCGGCTGATCCAGGACCTGGCCGGTCGCGAGGAAGGTTTCGTTGCTGATGGCAAGCTGGTGACCGGACGACCGGTGACCGGGATCCTCAATCACACAAGGGAACGTGTTGCACGCGCCACCGTCTGACGACTGGACACTCATCGACGTCGGTGAGTCCGACACGTCTGTCTACCGCCGAGGAGACGTCTTCGCCAAGTGCTGCGACCTGTCCGGCGTACAGGAGCTCGCCGCGGAGCGCGATCGGATCAGCTGGCTCGCCGGCACCGAGTTGCCGGGAGCGACTGTCCTGGACTGGACCGAGTCGCCGTCAGGTGCTTGTCTGCTCACTTCGGCGGTGCGCGGTGTGCCTGGTGACGCGCTCCCGCCGGCGTCACATCATCAGGCGATGCGGAGCCTGGGAGTCGTCCTTCGCGAGCTGCATGACCTCACCGGCTGCCCGTTCGAGCGTTCTCTGGACGACGTGATCGCGACCGCGACCGACGTCGTACGGCGGGGCGCGGTGAACCCCGACTTCCTCACTGACGAGTGGCGGCGGTTGCAGCCGTCCGAGCTGCTCGACCAGGTGATCGCGGAGCGACCGTACGTCGAGAGCGTCCTGGAGCCGGTCGTCTGCCACGGGGACGCCTGCCTGCCGAACGTGTTCTTCGACCCGAGCACTCTCGAGGTCACGGGCCTGATCGACCTCGGCCGGCTCGGCGTCGCCGACCGGTACGCCGACCTCGCGCTCACCACGATCCAGCTCCACGACGAGTGGTCCGCGGACCCGGCACCGTTCCTCGAGGCGTACGGCGTACCCGATCCGGACCCGCGCCGGCTGCGGTTCTTCCGTCTCCTCGATCCACTCACCTGGGGCTGACATGCAGATCGAGATCGTCGCGCTCGTCGTTTCCCGGCAGCATGCCTTCGAGGGACGCCCGCAGGACGGCCCGCGTCCCGACCCCGAGCCGGTCGAGCGGACCTCGGTGGAGATCCGCGCCGGCCTCGGCATCGTCGGCGACCGGTACTACGGGCAGGCCGTCCACAAGAACGCCGCCGTGACCTTCATCGACGCGGCCTCGCTGGACGAGGTGGTCCGCGCCCTCGGCCTGCCCGGGCCGCTCGACCCGCACCTGACTCGGCGCAACATCACCCTCCGCGGCTTCCCCATCGACGAACTCGCCGCCCATCGCACCGCGGACGGCACCCAAGTCGAAGGCCGCCGCTTCACCCTCGACTCGGGCACCGGCCCGATCACCTTCCAGGCCAACCGCCCCGCCAATCCGTGCGCCTGGATGAACGAGGTGCTCGCTCCCGGCGCGATGAAAGCCCTGCGGGGCCACGGCGGCATCCGCTCGACGCCCCTGACCTCAGGCACCATCCACCTGGGGCCGGCCAACCTCACCCTGCTGGACTGAGGCGCCCGGCAGCTCGACAGGTAGTGCGCCCGCGAGACGGCGTACGCGCGGCCTCCGGCACGCTCAGGTGCACTACCTGTTGACGGAGACCTCCTGTCGAGCTGCAGTTCTGGCACCTCGACGTGTACCGAGTGCGCGGACTCGGGCTTAGCATCGACGACACCGCAGCGGACGGATCCGGCGAAACCGCTTGGTTCGCGAGCGCGAGGCCGGCTGTCGCTCCGCCGGAGACGATCGCGTGCATCAACTCACCAACCTTCGGAGAACTGTCGTCAGGGCGGGGGATTCCGGCCTCAGGCTCCGGTGCAGGAGCAGGCCGTCGAGGGCCGCCGCGAGGACGGCGGCGGTCGCGGCCGGCTCGGCGACCTGGTGGATCGCGAGCCAGTTGGCCACCCGGGCGCGGAAGTCGCCCACCAGGGCGGCGATCTCGGCGCGGAGGCGTTCGTCGCGGGTCGCGGCCAGGTAGGTCTCGGTGAAGAGCAGCGAGGTCGGATCGGTCCCGTCGTACTCCTCGACGGAGGCAAGCATCGCGTCGATCGCGGCGGCCGGGGTCGTCGCGCTGATGAACAGTTCGCCGGTCGTCGCGAGCACCTGGCGCATCGCGGTGATGGCGGACTCGGTCAGCACGTCCTGCACGGACGAGAAGTGGTAATGCACGACGCTCGCCGTGACACCGGCGCGGTCGGCCAGGATCCGGGTGCTCACCGCGGACCATCCGCGCTCGGGGATCAGCTCGGCAGCCGCGACCAGCAGCCGCCGGCGGACCTCCTGCCCATGGCCGGCGGTCGGCGGCATCGGACCCCTCCAGGGCAATCGTTCTGTACGACCGCCCTGATCGTAGGACGTGCCGACAGCCGGGGCAACCGCGCCCGGATTTACTTACGCCCGAACTTCCACCACTTCGGCTTGTTCATCTTGATCTCGTCGGCCGTCATCGGCGGCGGGACCGGCGGCTTGGACTCCTCGGTGAGGAAGTCGCCGGACTCGGTGTCGTACGGCGTCACGCCGAGCCGGCGGCTGATCTCCATCACGATCGGGATCGACCGCGGGCCGTCGTTCAGGTAGAAGGTGATGTCGCGGACCTCGACACCCTTGCCGATGGTCATCTCGACGTCGTAGTCCGGACTTCGCAGCGCGAGCCAGGACGGTTTGCTCGTGTCCACGTCCGGTACGACCTCCCGAACGGTGGCCACCACATCGCTCACCAGGCCGACGGCCGGTGGCTCGTAGTCGACAGGTAGATCGTCGAGGCGCCGTACGCCTCCTGGTCCGCGCATCGCATAAACAGCCCAGCTCATGCCCCCAGCATGCCAGGCAGTCAGCGCTTCCGGGCCGCGAGGATTGCGAAGCTCAGGTATTCACCCTGGTCGGCTTCCAGCATGTCGAGTGCGCCGTCGCGTTCACCGCGGTACTCCGAGACCGCACGGGACCAGGCGACCCAGTCGGCCCAGCCGTCGGGCTGCAGGCGGGCCGCGGTGACGTCGACCAGTTCGGTGATCTCCCACTGGAACCGCCACCAGTCGGCGGTGTGCCAGGCGAGCGCCTCCCAGCCGACGAGCTTCTTGATGTGTTCCGGGATGTACCCCAGCTCGCGGATCTCCCGGGTCATTGCCGGCGTCGCGACGCCGAGTTGGCCGCCGGGCTTGAGGAAGGCCGTGAGATAGGCCAGGTAGTTGTCGGCGGTGCCGAAGTACTCGTACGCGTCGATGCAGACGATCGCGTCGAAGAACTCTTTGGCGAACGGCAGCGTGTGCGCCTCGGCCTTCACGGTCACGACATCGGTCCTGCCGATATGGGCGGCCGCCTCCGTCGGGTCGACCCACAGATCGGCGGCCCACACCTGGACGCCGTACTCCTTCGCCAGGAAGGCCGAGGTGGCGCCCTTGCCCGAGCCCAGGTCGAGCACCCGCAGACCCGGTCGCAGGTCAAGGTCGCGGGCGAGATCCTCGAGCAACCACAACGGGTTCGGACCCATGTCGCCCGCCAGCAGCCACTCGGCGTCGTAGGAGTTGGACCGCGGATAGCCCGCATGCTTCAGCTCGACCACCGGCTCAGATTAGCCGGGAACCACCTCGATCGGGATGCCATCGGCCTGCAGCAGCACTCGATCTGCCAACGGTTCGGCCAGCGTGGCGACGACCACCCGCCCGTACCCCACCAACGGAATCGCGGTGACGCCCGGACGGTGACTGCTGCCGAGTACGAGCACCACCGCGGTTCGCGACTCGTGCACGGCCTCCACCCACATGTCGGTGTACTCCGGCGGCGATCCGTGCACCATCCATCGCACCGTCCGCCCGCGGTCCGTCAGCACGGCCGGAGGCAGTCCACTCAGCCCACCGCGATAGTCCGAGTCCAAGCCGCTCGGCCACCACAGATCGATGCTCGCATCGAGCACGTGCATCGGCGGGTACCCGATCCCTTCCGCCTTCGGGTTCGGCGCCTTCCCCGGCGGGAACTGCGGTCCCACGAACTCGACGCGGTACGCCGGAAGCGGCCGGTACCCGCGATCGGTGCGGAACTCCGGGTGTACCCGCCGTACCGACCGGACCCGGACGGGATCCACGTGCCAGTGCGGTTTCGGGTCCGGCTGCAGTGCTTCGAGCAGTCCGGGCGGCAGGTCCACGTCCGACTCGACCGGCGCATGCCGCAGTACCGATGCCCGGTCCTCGAGCGTCGGCGCACCGCCGGGGCCGCGGCTGAAGCTCATCAGGACGATCGGCCGGGGGCGGCGGTCGATCGGGAAGTCGTCCCACAATGCCAATGCTTCGCGGGGGTCGATGTGGCTCATTTGTTCAGACTGGCAGGGATCGCGGTAGTCGTCCGGATGCGTTCCGTGCCCATCGGCGGCAGGTGGTCGCGAAACGATGTCAATAGCTGCAATCCGGTTCTCGGAGTGGCGGTCCAGGCCGTAATATCAGCCGTCGGCCGGCGCTGGGGGTGTTCCGGCCGTTCTTGATGCATCGGGTGGGACCGGCGACCGACCGGTACTGGGGACGAGAAGCGGGGAAGTCATGGCGGACAAGCCGGCACCCAAGCCTGGCCACTTCCTGCCGGGTGGCGAGGGCGAGCAGGAGACGACGGGCACCCCACCGGCCCCCGCGGACCGTGCCGCACCGTTGGCGGCACCGACGCCGCGGCTGGGTGGTGACGCGGCGCCCGTGCAGCCGCAACTAACCGGCACGCGGATCGAGTCCCGCCGTACGACGTTGTCCGGGAGCCGGCTCGGACCGCCACCCGCCGACGACGCCGCGGCCGAGGCGTACCGGAAGGTGTTCCATCCGGAGCCGATCCCGTTCGACCCGAAGAAGCGCTCCAAACCACTGATCGCGATGATGGTCGTCGCGGCCCTGCTGCTGGTCGGTGGCGGCGTCACGTTCGCGGTCAAGATGCTCTCGTCGTACGACGACTTCGTCACGAACCCGATGGGTACGCCGTCGTTGCGGCCGAGCGACGGCCCGACCACGAACGAACCCGTCGGCAAGGGCACGCCGGACGCGGACATCGTCGGCAAGAACGCGCTCTACACGGCGGGGAAGATGCCGGCGGTGAAGTGCGCGGAGCCCGCGTTCCGGCCGACGTCCAAGGAGAACGTGCGCTCGTACTACGAGGCGCTGACCGCGTGCCTGGACAAGGCCTGGGAACCGATCGTCACCAAGGCCGGGTTCGAGTTCCGGTCGCCGCGGCTGATCGTCTTCGACGAGGGCGAGGAGACCGCCTGCGGCGTCCAGAAGGATCTCGCGATGTACTGCCAGGACGACCAGGGCGGCAGCGCCACGATGCCCTGGCAGACCGTCGTCGAGGAGTACCCGAAGCGCAAGGCCGAGGTCCGCGCGGAGATGGCGCAGTCCTTCGGCTTCGTGTACGGCGTCCACGTGCAGAACCTGACCGGGATGGCCGAAGCGTCCGACAACCTCAGCGACACCGCGGCGAACCAGGCCGGCAAGCTCGAACAGGAGCGGCGCGCGGCGCTGCAGGCGTACTGCTTCGGTGCGGTGTTCTTCGGCGCGGCCCGGTCGAGCTTCCCGCTGCGCGGTGAACTGCTGCGGCAGTGGAACGGCCTGATCCAGCGTCGCGGCGACGAGTTCAGCAAGGACAAGGTCCGCGATCACGGTTCGGGCAAGAGCCTCACGCTGTGGATGAACCAGGGCTTCGCGACAACCAACCCGGGCGCCTGCAACACTTTCGTCGCACCATCCGCCAAGGTCAGCTGAGCGAGACGGGAACGATCGATGCCTGACACCGAGGAGGGCACGCCGAAGCCCGGGCATTTCCTGCCCGACGGGACCGGCGAGCCGCAGGCCGGCTCCCAGCCGCTGACGCTGACCGGCGGGCGGCTCGGCGCTCTGAGCAGGGCTCGATCGATCGCGGTCGACGAGACCCCGGTCCGCCGCAAGGCGCGCCCGCTGCCGACCGACCCCGGTACGACGAGCGAGTACAGCGGCCCGCCGGTCGCGCCGCTCACCACCGCCCCGGCGAAGCCGCTCGCAGGCACCCGTCGCGTCGGCGGCCCGCGCCCCACCGGCTGGCACGCGAACCCGTCGCGCTCCGCGCCCCAGTTCTCGTCCGAACCACCACCGGTGAAGCCGCCGCGCCACCACTCCCGCAAGGTCGTCGCCGCTCTGTCGGCCCTCGTCCTGGTGATGCTCACCGGCGCCACGGTCGCCGGCTTCAAACTCGTGAACTCGTACGGCGAACGCGTCGACAACCCCCTCGCGCAGCCATCGGTCAAGAAGTCCGTGGCCCCGCTCCCGACGCCTCCGGACCCGACCGTCACGGTCACCGCCACCACGGTGCCGGACGTGGTTCGGCTCCGGCAGAACACGCTCTACAAGGCGGGTGCGGTCGCGGCGGTCAGCTGCCGCGAGCCGGCGATCAAACCGAACTCGCAGTCCGCGATCCTCCGGTACTACAAGGCTCTGCTGCCCTGCCTCGACAAAGCCTGGGCCCCGGTGATCAAGCGCGCCGGCTACACCTTCCGCTCGCCGAAGGTGGTGCTGCAGTCCAGCCAGAACACGTCGACGACCGGCTGCACCGGCGAGGAGGACGTCGCGTACTACTGCGGGAGCGAGGAGAGCATCAACATCAGCTGGAAGAGCGACCTGAAGTTCTACAAGGACGATCCGATCGCGGCCCGGGTGTGGATGATGGACACGATGGCGCACGAGTACGGCCACCACGTGCAGGAGATGACCGAGATCCTCACCGCCGCCTGGTCGCGTGAAGGCTGGGCGAAGAACAAGGTCGAGGAACTCGAGTGGACCCGCCGCAAGGAGCTCCAGGCCAGCTGTCTGGGCGCTGCCTTCCTGGGCGCGAACAAGAAATCCCTCGGGCTGAGCGGCCGCAAGCTGGAGGTCTGGCAGTGGGAGACCCAGCACAGCGGCGACGAGTACAACGACAAGAAGATCCGCGACCACGGGTCCCGCAAGAACCACTGGCTCTGGGCCGAGCCGGCGTTCAACTCCGCCGACCCGAAGGTGTGCAACACGTTCACCGCGGCGCCGGCGAAGGTCAGTTGATGCGCCGCGCGCTGGCGCTCGCGAGTGTCGTCGTACTCGCTCTGACTGGTTGTGGGCAGGCCGAGACGATGGCTCGGCTGCAGCCGATCGGGGCGCGGACGCCGTCCGCGACGCCGACACCGACGGCTTCGCCGACGCCGAAGCCGACTGCGGCCAAGCCGTCCGCGCCGATCTCGATCGATCTGACTGGCGGCGTCCTCAGCAACAAGTTGTACGGCGTGGGTAAGGTCCCCGTGGTGCGGTGTTCGCTGCCGCGCGCGAATCTCCGGTCGAAGGCCGGGATGACGGCGTACGCGCGGGTCCTGATCGCGTGCATGGACAAAGCGTGGGGGCCGATGGTGCAGAAGGCCGACGCGTACCTGTTCCCGCCCGAGGTGTTCGCCTACAGCCTGCGCACCCCGAAGGCGACGCCGGACTGCGCGAACGCGCCGAAGAACACCGACGCGTTCTACTACTACTCGGGCGTGAGCGGGAAGATCTGCTTCGAGTGGGACAACTTCCTCGAGGTCAAGGACCCGACGATGCGGCAGACCTACTTCGAGGAGGTCATCGCGCACGAGTACGGGCACCACGTCCAGCAGTCGGTCGGGATCCTCACGCTGTACGGCGAGCTGATGCGCGGCAAGAGCAAGACCGGCCAACTCGAAGTCCAGCGGCGCAAGGAACTGCAGGCGAGCTGCTTCGGCGCGGCCTTCCTGGGCTCGAACAAGAAGCTCTTCCGTCTCTCCGGCCTGCGCCTGCAGATGTGGCGCTACATCGTCCAGCACGTCGGCGACGAATACAGCACCGTCCGAGACCACGGCTCCCGCAAGAACCACGCCTACTGGTCAACCAAGGCCTTCACCTCCACCACCCCCGCCACCTGCAACACCTTCACCGCCCCCGCCGCGAGAGTCAGTTGAGTTTGAGTTTGAAGCCTTCGTGGGTGTTGGCGAAGCCCAGGCGGGTGTAGAAGCGGTGGGCTTCGGTGCGGGACTTGTCGGAGGTCAGTTGGACGAGGGTGCAGCCGCGGGTGCGGGACTCGTCGACGGCCCATTGGACGAGGGTGCTGCCGAGGCCGGCGCCGCGGGCGGAGGCGGCGACGCGGACGGCCTCGATCAGGCCGCGGGTGGAGCCGCGGCGGGACAGGCCGGGGATGATCGTGAGCTGCAGCGTGCCGATCACCTCATGGTTGCGTTCAGCAACCACCAGCACCTGGTTCGGGTCGGCGTCGATCTGCTCGAACGCCGCCAGGTACGGCGCCAGGTCGTCGATCGACTCGCGGGTCGCGCCGAGCTGGTCGTCGGCGATCATCGCGACGATCACGGCGACGTCGGCGGCGGTGGCCCGGCGGATCAGGACATCGTTCATGGAGTCAGGATCGCAAACGGCTGAAGCGGTTCAGTCGGCAGGGTAAGGGGCGACGTACCGCGATGGTGATTGCCTTATGCAAACACCTTTCGTTGGTCGCCCCGCCGAAGGGTGCTGTTTGCCTCGGGCATCGAGGGGTACGAGTCATACTGGACACCACTGCATCCGCCCGTGCCGGGGTCGTGTGTGCAGTGCTGCGCGACAGCGGATGCGGGCCAGTTCGGAAGGAAATCCCGATGTCCGCATTAGCGATCGACTTCACCGGGCCGTTCGAAGATGCCTTCAGCAAATTGCTGTCGTTCATCCCGAACCTGCTCGGCGGTCTGGTCATCCTGGTAGTCGGCTACTTCGTCGCCAAGGTGCTCGGCAAACTCGTCGGCAAGTTGCTCGGCCGGGTCGGCTTCGACCAATGGATGGACAGAGCCGGCGTCTCGGGCGTGCTGCAACGGTCGGGCACGGGGCTGACCGCGTCGGCGATGCTGGGCAAGGTCGTGTTCTGGTTCGTGTTCCTGATCAGCTTCACGATGTTCGCCTCCGCGCTCGGCGTACCGGAGATCTCGAACTTCATGAGCGACATGCTCGGGTACATCCCGCGGATCTTCGCCGCGATCGTGATCGTCTGTCTGGCCGCGCTGTTCGCGAACTTCCTCGCCGCGATCATCCGGGGTGCCACCGGCAACGAAACCCTGGCCAAGGTCGGCCGGTACGCGATCCTGGTGTACGCCGCGTTCGCAGCGCTCACGCAGCTCGGCGTCGCCGTTCAGCTGACCGGCAACACGCTCCTGATCGTGCTCGCGGGTGCCGCGCTGGCTCTCGGTCTCGCTTTCGGCCTCGGGGGCCGGGAGATGGCCGGCCGGGCGCTGACCAACCTGTTCTCCCGCGAGAACATGAACAAGCCGGCCGCCGACCCGAACACGACGGGTTCCAACGGTACGGCGGCGTACCCGACGCAGGGTGAGTACCAGGGCAACTACCAGGGCAGCTACGGCGACGGCTACCAGCCGCCCGCCCAGCCCACGGCGCCGCCGGCGCAGCCCGAGCAGCACCCGGCCGCGCACAGCTCCGGCAACTGGTCCAACGGAACTCCGCCCAACGGCAACTGGCAAGGCGGTCAGTAGTCACCTGGAGGTGATGGTCCCGCACCAGCAGAAGTTCTCCTCAGGCGGGCGGCAATCCGGATCGGGTTTGCCGCCCGTCGCCTGTCTCAGGCCCCGCTGAGCTACCACCACCGTTTGAGGGGCCGGCCCCTCAAACGGAGGGGTGGCCCCTCGTATTTCGGGTCCGCATCCCCTCGGGTCGGGGGTCGGCCCCTCAAACGGTTCGGGTTCGCACCCGCCCTCGAGCGGTTCAGGGGTCGGCGCCTCAAACGGTGACGGTCAGCTGGCGTCCGGGCCGGCGCGGCGGACGTCTTCTACCTTCGTCACCGCGGCGCGGAGATCGGAGAGCCAGCTTTCGCTGTGCTGGGCGACCAGCTTGACGCACCAGCCCAGGGCGTCGCTGCGGGAGCGTGCCACGCCGGCGTCGACGAGGGTGTCGAGTACCTGGCGCTCGGGCTGCCGGAGCCGGGTCATCACCGGCGCGGACAGCGAGGTGAAGACGGTCCTGGTCTCGCCGCAGCGCACACCCCACGCGACCTTCCGGCGGGTGGCGTGCTCGAGTTCGCGGGCGATCTCGATGCGGCGGTCGCGGGTGTCCTCGCGGAACTGCTTGATCCGGCCGTCCTCGGCGGCGGAGCGCTCGGCGGCGCTCACGTCCTTGTCCTGCACGGGTGCGGGGATCCGGCCGACGATCAGGATCTCGTCCCGATCGATCGACAGCTCGGTCTCACCCTCGAACCAGTCGCCCGGCAACCGCCCGGTCAGCCAGCCCCGCACCTTCTCCTGCTCGGTCTGCGTACTCATGTAATCATGATTACACCTAAACAGGTTTCAGCTCAAACTACTCAGTGATACCGCACCGTGTACGCCGCGTGCGCGTCGCCCTGGGACAGCCCAACGTTCGACACACCGATCACCAGCGTGTGCCGGGTGATGTCGTTCCGGTACGTCACGTACGTCGTACCGGCCGCGCCCTCCGCGCCGGTCCGTGTCCAGTGCGAGCCGCCGGTGGCGGCAACCTTGCGCAGCGCCTGGGCAGCGGCCGGCGTCGCGTAGTACGCCGTCCACTTCGTGTCTCCACGGCCCCAGGCCCGGACCAGGTTGTCCGACCACTGCACCGCGTTCCATGCCTGCGGCTCGCCGCTGAACTTCGCCGTGTACGCCGCGTGCCAGCCGTCCGCCGCGCGCAGACCGACGTTCTGTACGCCGATCGTCAGATTCCCGCCGCGCGCGTCGTCGTGGTACGTGACGTAGATCGTGCCCGCGGCGCCCTCGGTGGAGACGCGCCGCCAGTGGATACCGCCTGGCGTCGCCTGTCCGTTGAGTGTGCGCGCGGTGGCCGTCGAGGCATAGCAGTTCGCGGTCGCGGTGTCGCCGCTACCCCAGGCCCGCACCAAGCGGTCGGCGTACGCCGCCGCGGAAATGGTCGTCGCAGATGCCAACCGGCTGCAGTTCGCCGCCGCGCTGGTGCCGGCATCGGCCGGCGTGGCTGCGACGGCCAGCGGGGTCACCGCGAGTGCCGTCGTCGCGCCAAGACCCATGATCCTTCGAATCATCATCGACCTCCCGAGTGGATGTGGTCCTCCTTGTGCGACGCCACATCGCGCTCAGGAGTTCGCGGACAGCGACTCACTGAGACACGCCTGCAACACACTAGGCAGCCGGTGGTGGAAGGAACGCGGCACGTAGCCGGGTCTGCGCCCCCGTCCCGGCGGCCGTGCGATCCAGGCCGAGCAACGCCGCCCCGACCACCGGCGGTACGTCGACCACTCGCGGAACCGCCTTCGGTGCGACGTCCGCGAGCAACCGCGTGACGCGATCCAGCAGGACCGAGTGACCTGCAGTCAGCACGCCACCGCCGAGAACAACCGTGACGGGCTCACCGAGCAGCTCAAGTCGTCGCAGCGCACTGACCGCCATCGCGACGATCTCCTCGGCCTGCTGCTGAATGATGCCCAGGGCAACGGTATCGCCGGCCGCCGCGACTTGTAGCAGCACAGGGGCGGCCTCCAACTGCCGATCGGCCGGCAACTCCCCGAAATGAAAGGCCTCGATCAGCGCGGTCAACGACGCCATCCCGAAGTGCGCAGGCAGTGCGGCCAGCAAAGCGGTCGCGGGACCACGTCCGTCATCCGCCCGCGACGCCGACCAGAACGCCTCCTCGGCCAGTTGCGCCCCACCACCCCAGTCGCCAGTGAGCTTCCCCAGCGCAGGGAATCGCGCAGTACGGCCGTCTGGCAGCATGCCGGAGCAGTTGATCCCGGCGCCGCACACCACTGCCACACCACGCGGTTCGTCCACTCCGGATCGCAGCAGCGCGAACGTGTCGTTGGTGACGTACACCGACTCCGCCCACCCGTGCCGTTCGAACACAGCAGTGAGCTGTTCGACCTCGATCGGCAGGTCAGCGTTCGCCAGGCACGCGGAGATCTGCTGCACGAGCGGTACGCCGCCAACGCGCAAACCGGCCGCTGCGGCCGCTGCGTCGACCAACGGCAGCAGCCCGGCCACTGCGGCGTCCGGTCCGATCTTCTGCGGCTCGAAACCACCACCCCGCGCCGTACCGAGGACTGTGCCGTCCGCGGCGACCAGTGCGACGTCGGTCTTGCTGTTGCCGGCGTCGAAGGCGAGGACTCCGCCCGGGACTAGCGCGCCCACTGCAGGTACGCCTTGTTGTGCGCGAGCAGCTTGTCTGTCAGCTCTTGTGCCACGGAGATCTGCCCGACCAAGGGATGCGCGAGCAGTGCCTTGAACACGCGGTCGGCACCTCCCTTCACAGCAGCCTCCAGCGCGAGGTCCTCGTAGGCGGTCACATGCGCGACCAGTCCGGCGTACAACGGCTCCAGCGGGGCCACGGGCTCCGGCGTGGCTCCTTCGGCGCCGACCGTGGCAGGTACCTCGATGACGGCGTCGTCGGCGAGGAAGGGGAACGTGCCGTTGTTGAGGGTGTTGACGACCTGGACGTCGCCGGTGTTGTTGAGGAGAGAGGAGGCGAGTGCGACGGCCGCTTCCGAGTAGTACGCCCCGCCGCGCTTCTCGAGCAGTGCGGGCTTCTCGTCGAGCTGCGGGTCGGCGTACATGTCCAGCAGTTCCTTCTCGAGTGCGGCGACCTCAGCGGCCCGAGAGGGCTTGGTGAGCAGTTCCTGCACCACCGCGTCGTGTGCGTAGTAGTAGCGCAGGTAGTACGACGGTACGACGCCCAGCTCGCGTACCAGCTCCGCCGGGAGGATCAGGTCGTTCGCGACGTCGTCCAGGTGCTCGGACAGCAGTTCGGGCAGCACGTCCTCGCCGTTGACCCGCACCGCACGCTCCCAGGTGAGGTGGTTCAGCCCCACGTGGTCGAGCGACACCTCTTCCGGTGTGACCCCGAGCATCCCGGCGAACCGGCGCTGGAACCCGATCGCCACGTTGCACAGGCCGACTGCCTTGTGACCGTGCGACAGCAGCGCCCGCGTGACGATCCCCACCGGGTTGGTGAAGTCGATGATCCACGCGTCCGGATTGGTACGCCGTACGCGCTCGGCGATGTCCAGCACCACCGGGACGGTCCGCAGTGCCTTCGCGAGCCCGCCGGCGCCGGTCGTCTCCTGCCCGACACAACCGCACTCCAGCGGCCACGTCTCGTCCTCGTTGCGCGCGGCCTGCCCACCGACGCGCAGTTGCAGCAGTACGGCGTCCGCACCGTCGATACCCGCGTCCAGGTCGGACGTGGTGACGACGCGGCCCGCATGCCCTTGTTTCGCGAAGATCCGCCGAGCCAGCCCGCCGACCAGCTCCAGCCGATCGGCCGCCGGATCCACCAGCACCAGCTCCGACACCGGCAACGTGTCCCGCAACCGCGCGAACCCGTCGACGAGCTCAGGCGTATAGGTGGACCCACCACCAACAACCGTCAGCTTCATCCTTTGACCCCTGTCAGTGTGACGCCTTCGATGAAGGCTTTTTGCGCGAAGAAGAACACGATGATCACCGGAGCCATCACCAGCAGGGTGGCCGCCATGGTGAGGTTCCAGTTGGTGTGGTGGCGATGCGAAGGAGCGTCTTGGACTCACCGCAGCCGTCCACCTTGGCTGCGTCCACGTAGTCCTTCGGGATCGTCAGCAGGAACTGCCGGAGCTTCGCATCCGTTCTCCTACTAGGTGATGGGTGGTCCCGCGGTGTCGAAGACCTCGTCGCGGGTGGTGCTGAGGGCAGACTGGAGTGCTCCGGAGAGCACGGGGTCGGTGCTGATCGCGGTCATCAGCAACTGCGGCCGCGGTACGGCGAGATCGGCGAGCTCGTCCTGGACCAGGCCGCGCAGACGTTCGCCACCCGCGGTGATGACGCCACCGGCGAGCACGATCAGCTCGGGGTCGACGACGGCGACGATCGCCGCCAGACCGACCGCGAGACGATGCGCGAACTCGTTCAGTACGGCGTCACCCGCACCCTCGGTCTGTAGCGCGACAGCGATCGCGGCTTCCGGCGTACGGGCCTTCAGGCCGTGCTCACGGGCGAGCTCGAGGACCGGTTCGCCACCGGCGAGCTCCTGGAAGCCACCGGCGTTGTTGCGGCCGACGTTGCGGACCAGCGGCGTACCGGGCAGCGGCAGGAACGCGACCTCGCCGGCGCCGCCGGTCGCGCCGCGGTGCAGACGGCCGTTGATCACGATCGCGGCGCCGATGCCTTCCTCGCCCCAGAGCAGCACGAAGTTCTCGTGCTGCTGCGCATGACCGACCCGCTGTTCGGCGATCGCGGCCAGGTTCACGTCGTTCTCGACCTCGAGCGGTACGGCGATCGCCGCGGCCAGCTCCTCGAGCAGGTGCGGCGCGTGCCAGCCGGGCAGGTGCGTCGCGTACCGCAGCCGGCCGGTCGTCGGGTCGAAACCACCCGGCGTACCGATCGAGACGCGGTGCAGCCGCTCGCGGTCCAGACCCGCCTCGCCCGCGGCACCCTCGACCGCCTTCACCACCCGGTCGACCGTGCCCCTCGCGCTGCGACCCGGCGTGGCCAGCTCGTACCGGCCGACCACGTTGCCGGTCAGGTCCGCGACCGCGGCCCGGATCCGCGTCGGCGTGACGTCCAGGCCGGCGACGTACGCGATGCCGCCGTTGATCTCGTACAGCTGCGCGTTCGGTCCCGGCCGCCCGGCCGAGGTGCCGCTGGGGCGGACCAGGCCGGCCGCCTCCAGACGGGCCAGCAACTGCGACGCGGTCGGCTTGGACAGCCCGGTCAGGTTGCCCAGCGTCGTACGGGAGAGCGGGCCCTGGCTGAGCAGCAGGTCCAGGGCGGCGCGGTCGTTCATCGCGCGCAGCAGGCGCGGCGTTCCGGGAGTCGTTGCCATGGGTCAACCCTGCCTCCCTTCGCCGCCCGCGGGTACTCGCCGCGCTGATCAGGTCAACTGTTAGGAAAGTTTCCTATTAACGCGAGACCGTACGGCGGACTTCGGCAGCTGTCAATCGGCTGTGGGAGGAAGAGCGGTGCTCGGCAGGTCGTGCGGCGGGTACGGCTAGGCCTGATCTGCCAGGAGGGCGAACGACACCAGCCAGTGCGTCGACATGAAGTCGCCACCTGTGACAGTTGGCAGTACTGCGTTGACCTGACGATCCGCACCGGCCCGTAGCACTGCGGCCACGTCCGGCACGGCCGGTGCGATCGTCCGCAACTGCCACGCCCTGCTGAGCGCCAGACCGGACAGGTGCGCCAGCTGTCCATCACCGGAGTTGTCGGTGATCGGTACGTCGAGCAGGTGCAGGTGAGCGTCCTTCCCCAACCCAGGAAGGAACTTCGCCAACCAGCTCGCGAACTCGCCGTCCGGCAACACCCGTCGCATCAGCTCGGCCTCGGACAACGCCGGTGACAGGAAGTCCGTCCCCGACGGCTCGAACCGGGTGTCGTACGCCGTGTCGTTGCCGAACCACTCCAGCGCCCGCGTCCTGATCGCGTCGACCACATCGGCCCGCCCGAGCTCGTCGTACGCCTCGAAGAGCAGTGCGAGTGCGAACGCACTGTTGAGGTGCACGCCGTGCCGCACGGGGTACGCCTGCTTCGGGAGCCAACGCAGTACCAGCTCCCCGATGACCTCACCGAGCGGAGCGAGCGCGTCCGCCCAGTCGGTCTTCTGGCCGGCTGCCACCAGCATCGCTGCCCACGCCCACCCGTACGGGCGCTCGTACGACGGCCGCTCGCGTAGGTACGCCACCTCGGCCCCGATGGCCTCGGGCGTCAGCCGTTGCTCCAGTACTGCGACCGGACGCTCGCCGACCTGGTCCGGCGCCAGCGCCAGCAACCGGACCAGGGACCACTGCATGTGCGCGCTGGAGTGCCAGTCGTACGACCCGTGGAAGGCCGGGTGCAGCCGGTCCGGAGTGACGTCCACGTCGTCCGGACCGTACGACGCGTGGCCGGCGCCGTACGGGTAGGGCGTCTCGAGTACCTCGCAGGCGATGTTCGCCCAGGCGGCTGCGTACTTCATGGCTCTCCTCAGAACGCGAAGACGTACATGATCACGATGTTGCAGGCCAGCAGCGGGACCGCTGTCGGGATCTGGGCCTTGATCGGTCCGTACTGGTCCTTCATCTCCAGCAAGGCCGCTGGGACCAGGTTGAAGTTCGCGGCCATCGGCGTACACAAGGTGCCGCAGAAGCCGGCCAGCATGCCGACCGCGAAGATGATCGCCGGGGTGCCGTGGAACTGTTCGTGCAGCAGCGGCCAGCCGACGGCGGCTGTCATCACCGGGAAGGCGGCGAAGGCATTGCCCATGATGACCGTGAAGACCGCCATCCCGATGCAGTACAAGGCGACCGCGGCGATCAGGGAGCCCTCCGGCACCAGGTGATCGGTGACCCGACCGACGGCCTTGCCGACGCCGGAGGTGTTGAACAGCAGGCCGAGCGTGGCCAGCATCTGCGGCAGGATCGCCGCCCACCCGATGTGCTCCAGCAACCGCCGGCCCTCGTGCAGCGGTACGGCGGGTGACTTCGGGCGGAGCAGCACCATGCCGACGATCAACGCCAGGATCGACGCGACCCCGAGTCCGATGATCGTCGCGGAGCCGGACTGCAGGAGCAGCAGCTTGCCGTCCCGGAGCTTGATCTTCGCGAGCCAGGCGCCGAAGACCGCCGCGACGACCGGGATCACCAGCGCCGGCAGGAACAGCTTGTTGCCGAACCGGTCGGCGAGGTGCACGCGCTCGGCGGGCGTCGTCGTACGCTCCGCGCCCTTGCCCGGGAAGCCGGTGCCGGCCAGCACCGCCAGCCCGATGACCGCGATACCCAGCAGCCAGGCCGGTGCCCGCTTGTCGACCACGAAGGTGCCGTAGCCGAACGAGGCGCCGAGAATGCCCCAGAACGCGGCACTGCCGACTCGCTTGGGGTTGCTGCGGTCGTTGAGCACCTGCAGCGCGATCAGCACGAAGAAGATCCCGCACAGCCAGTAGAACCACTCGACCTTGATCATCGCGCGGCCTCCTTCGCGGCTGCCTTCTCCGCGGCGGCCAGCTTGTCGAGCTGGCGATCCAGCAGCAGCAATCGGGTGCCGTGGATGAGCAGCGCACAGATGCCGGTCGGGATCGCCCAGAGCGCGATGTCGATCGCCTCCAGGTGCAGGCCGTAGGTCGTGTCGACGAATCCGGTGATCAGCAGGATCGAGCCGATCGCGACGAAGATGTCCTCCCCGAAGAACAACCCGACGGTGTCGGCGCTCGCCGCGAAGCCCTTGATCTTCTCCTGGATCTTGTCGGGGAGCTTGCCGTACCGGCGTTCCGCGGCGCCGGCGGCCATCGGATGGATGAGAGGGCGGACCGCCTGCGCGGGACCGCCGATGCTGGTCAGGCCGAGGGCCGCGGTGCCCTGCCGGATCAGCAGATAGATGGCCAGCAGGCGTCCGGTGGTGAGCACCTTGAGCTTGCTGATCAGCTTGCGGGCCTGGTGCTGCAGGCCGTAGCGCTCGATCAGCCCGATGACGGGCAGCGTGACGATGAAGACGGTGACGGACCGGCTGCCGGCGAAGCCGTCGCCGAACGCGTTCAGGATCTGGACCGGAGACAGGCCGCCGATCAGGCCGGCCACGATGCCGGCGGCCGTGACGACCAGCATCGAGTTGATCCGCAGGGCGAACCCGACGACCACCACCGCGATTGCGAGCAGAACCCACATGGTTCCTCCCGGGGACGGAACGGTGTGACTGGGAGAGATGTTCCGCTCACCATAGGAGATTGTTGAACGATCCTGCAATGGATCATTCGAACAAATCGTTGGCACGACACAACGACGCGCCGTGACCACGGGGGGTCCCGGCGCGTTGCCGTCGTACTGCCGGCGCGGTTAGGGGAGTCGCCAGTCCACTGGCTCCGCGCCCTGCTCGGCCAGGAGGGCGTTGACCCGGCTGAACGGGCGGGAGCCGAAGAAGCCGCGGTCCGCGGACATCGGGCTCGGGTGCGCGCTCTCGACGTACGGCGTGCTGCCGAGCATCGGCTTGAGGGTCTGGGCGTCGCGGCCCCAGAGGATCGCCACCAGCGGGCCGCCGCGGTCCACCAGCGCGCGGATGGCCTGTTCGGTGACGGACTCCCAGCCCTTGCCGCGGTGCGCGCCGGACTTGCCCGGCTGCACGGTCAGCACCCTGTTGAGCATCAGTACGCCCTGGTCGGCCCAGGGTGTGAGGTCACCGTTGGACGGCGCCGGTACGTCGACATCCGCCATCAGCTCGCGGTAGATGTTCGCGAGGCTCCGCGGGATCGGCCGGACATCGGGTGCCACCGAGAAGCTGAGTCCTACCGGGTGTCCGGGGGTCGGGTACGGATCCTGTCCGACCACGAGCACCTTCACCTGTCCGAGTGGTCGCTGGAACGCCCGCAGTACGTTCTCGCCGGCCGGCAGATAGGCCCGCCCGGCGGCGATCTCGCCACGCAGGAACTCACCCATCCGCGTCACGGTGTCCTCGACCGGGGCCAACGCCTCGGCCCAGTCCGGCGCCACCAGATCAGACAACGTCTTAGGACTCACCCGCCACAGTCTCGCAGTACGGCGACCCGCGCTGCACCCCGGGTTGTCGCTCATTGTTCGCGTGTCGCTCAAACGCTGGTATTACTACGCACTGTACAAAGGTGGCGGCCCCGCAAAGTATGAGTTTGCGGGGCCTTCGCTATGCGTTGGCGAGGCGACGGAGGGCTGCCGTGTAGCGGCGGGCCGCGTAGCGCTGGGCAGTGCGGGTCATCGGACCGGCCAGGCGGGTGTACCAGCTGGCGGGGCGGCTGTAGGCACGGACAGTGGCGTGAACGCCGTCAGCGTCGCGGGAGACGACGAACGACTCCTCACCGGCCTCCGGGTGCCCTCGGAGCGTCCCGTACGCAAAACCGACCCGGTCCGGCTCGTCGACCGTCCAAACCACTCGGCAGGGCACTGGTACGCCGATCCGCCCGAGTGGCGCGAGAGTCCGGAGCCGGCCGATCAGGATCCCGGGCGTGAGCCGCGCCAGCGAGTTGGTGCCCACCTGTGGCGGTGTGTCCGTCGCCGTCACCGGTAGGCCCGCGGCCCGGTGCATCCGCCACGTCATCAATGCCTCGGCGGCACGGGTGAACACCTCGGCCCCGTCCCCGATCCGTTCCCGGTGCTCCAGACGGTGGTAGCCATCGGGAGTCCCGTCGTACCGCGTGGCTCCGACCACGTCGTACGTGAACTCCAGCCCCGCCAACTCATCGAGCGTCACGAACTCTCTCCCTCCGCATGGCCAGCACGCCACACAACCCGAACCCAACCGCATTCGCCACGCCATGTGTGGCAACCATCCACTCCAACGGCAGGTACGGCGTGTCGGCCACGTGTCCCAGTGCCCAGCTGACCGCCAACAGCATCGTGATCACCAACACAGAACCCGACACCACCAGCAGGATCGCCGTACTACGGTCTGCGCGTCGGGAACGCCGCCAGAGGTTCCAGCCCACCAGCCACATACCTGTGGTCAGTACGACGGCTCCTGCGAGCTCCACCGCGTCGCCGAGGAAGAACCCGAGCAGAACGATCCCAGTACCCAGCGGCACGCTCAGGGCCGCCAACCCGTCCGCGGCGAGGTACGCCATCAGTGCGGCCGCGAAGCCCGCGAAGTGGAAGTGTGCGACGGTCAGCGACAGCACCGTCAGGTTGAACCCGAACAGCTCGTACGACGACCTCTCGGCGACCAGTGCGAGCGCTGCGATCGACGGAGTGGCCAGGGCGGTGTAGAGCGCGACCTGCTGCGCGCTCAGGCGCCTGTGCTGCCAGAAGTGCCGTGCGGCCAGCGCGATGAGGACAACCGTGCCGGCGAGGTAGATCGAGGCCAGCACGACAGAGACCGAGCCACGCGGCAGCCAGAGCGCTACTACGCCCGGAACGGCGAACGCGAACCACCAGCGGGTGCTGGTGGTTCGCGTCGGGAGCAGTGTGAGGCCAAGGGGTACGACGATGAGCATGCCCAGGCTCACCACCGCATGGACCAGGTGGATCAACTGCTCTTCAGGCCGCTGGTGTTGTCGTTCTTCAACGCGTCGAAGAGCGCCTTGGCCTTGGTGGTGTCCCACTTCACCGCGACACCACGCCCGTGGCCGAGCTGGTAGTTGTCGTCCGCGATCGGCACGGTCAGCGTGACCCCGCCGCTGCCCGAGATCGCCCGCATGCCGCGTGCGAACCGGATGAAGTCGAACAGGCTCATGTCCTTGTCGACGGTCAGCGCGTCCACACCCTTGGTCGCCACGTTGTAGTAGCGGACCGGGTTCAGGAACGTCGCCGGCGAGCTGGCCTTCTTCGCGATCGCGCCGACCATCTGCCGCTGCCGCTCGACCCGGCCGAAGTCGTTCTTGCCGTCCGCGTGCCGGGAGCGCACGTAGCCCAGCGCCTTGACGCCGTCGAGGTCCTGGCAGCCGGCCGGCAGGTCGATGTGCGCCTGCTGGTCCTTCATTGCCTTCGGCAAGCACATGTTGATCCCGCCGATACTGTCGATCACCGACGCGAAGCCGCCGAACCCGACCTCGACGTAGTGGTCGATGCGCAGGCCGGTGACGTTCTCGATGGTCTGGATGAGCAACGCCGGGCTCTTGTTGAACGCGGCGTTGATCTTCTGCTTGCCACTGGTGCCGGGGATGTTCACCGCGCTGTCCCGCGGGATGCTGACCAGGACGGTCGGCCCGGACTTCGGGACGTGCATCAGCATGATCGAGTCGGTCCGCGCCGGTCCGGCGTTGCCGCCGGTGTGCAGCCGGGCGCGGTCGGCGCGGCTGAGGTCCTCGCGGGCGTCCGACCCGACCATCAGGTACGTCGTCCCGGATGTCTCGGCCGGGCGGTCCCCGGTCGGCATCGCGTCGATCTTGTCGATCCGGCTCCACGCGTAGAGCGGGACCGCGATCAGCATGAGGACCAACAGCAGGACGATCAGTCCGACGGTCCGGAGGAACCAGTTGCGCCGCTTCTTCGGGCGTCGCGGCGGCGACGGGTTCGCGTATCGCGGGTCGATGGGCTGCGTTTCACTCATGCCATGACCGTATCGGTGTCCGGCCTCCGAACACGTCACCCCACTGAATGGTTTTACACGTCGGAAAGTCGATGGCGCCTCCTTCAAAGGGAGGAAATCCGCCCCGAGAGCGAACCAGACCGCCGGAACGCGAGCGGCGACATCCCAACCCTGGCGGCGAACAGGCGGCTGAAATAGGCCGGATCGTCGTACCCGACCCGCCGCGCGACCACTGCCACCGGGAGGTCCTCCTCGGCGAGCAAAACCTTTGCGTTGCTGAGTCTGGTGCTCAGCACGAGTTCATGTGGAGTTGAACCTGTGGTACGGCGGACGGCATCGCGCAGCTCCTTCACGGTGAGACCAAGCTCACTGGCGTAGTCCTGAACGCTCATCGGCGTACTGGCGAGCTCAGCGAGCTGCGCGGCCACTCCGCCACCAGCCGGAGCGCTGGCCTGGCCGATGACGTCGTAGAGCGCTCCGGTGAGCTGTACTGCGCTGTGTTGGGTGCTGACGCGGAGCAGGCGCGTGAAAGCGCGGTCGACCCCGCGCGGGTCGGCGTACCGGCGGACTGGTTGGTTTACGTCGAGGTGGCCGAGTGACGTGAGTGCTGCGGTCGCGGGGCCGCTGAACAACACCCACGCCTGGCGCCAGCGTGTTGCGGGCCGATAGCCGTGTATGACGCCGGGGAACAGCCAGAGCATCGCAGGCGCCCGTACCTCGTGCAGCTGACGGTCTGGGCCGTGCAGCAGCTGGCCGCGTCCTTCTTTGAGCCAGACGAGCGCATGACAGCCGAGAGCACGTTCTGGCGCGGCGTCCGGGCCGTGTGTCTGCTCGCCGGCGCCGAGGCAGAAGAGTCCAAGTTGGCGCTCGACAGCTCCTGGAGTCAGGTAGATCGACCAGTTCTGCACAGGGCAAGAGTCCAAGAAGCTGGTCTCGCGTGTCCATTCCGCTCGGCGGTGCACGCCGGTGCAATGGAGGGGTGCTGACGTCGAACGGATACGTACTGGAAGAGCATCGGCTGGGCGAACTGGTCGCGGTGCCTGCGGAAGAGCGTGGCGATCGGGAGCGGCTGCGTGCCCGGCTGCAGCGGGACGGGTACCTGTTCCTGACCGGGTTGCTGGATCCCGCGGTGGTGCTGGAGTTCCGCGAGTACTACTTCGGGCTCACCGGGGCGGCCGGCGACAAAGCGTCGTACCGGAAGGTGTTGTTCGAGGAGATCGTGCCAGGGCCGGAGTACGCCGCCTTCTGTGCGCAGCCGGCGCTGAAGGGCTGGTTCGAGTGGTTCCTGGGCGGTGAGCCGTTTCTGCACCGGCGGAAGATCATCCGGCAGACGGCGCCGGGGGAGAACGGCATCGGTACGGCGACCCAGGCGCACTACGACCTGGTGTACCTGCGGGGCGGCAGCGACCAGGTGCTGTCGGCCTGGATCCCGCTCGGCGACTGCCCGATCAGCCGCGGCGGACTGACGTACCTGGAGGGCAGCCATCACCGCGTGCTCGCGGAAGAGGCCGCTGGGCGACTGAAACGCCCCGCTGCGTCGATTACTGCGGACCTGCCCGCCCTGGCGGCGGAGTACGACGCCAACTGGCTGGTGGCCGACTACTCGGCTGGAGACGTGGTTGTCCACACCGCACATACGGTCCACGCCGCACTGGACAACGTATCCACCGAGATGCGGCTGTCGACGGACATCCGGTACCAGCGTGCCGACGACGCGGTCGACGCCCGCTGGCAGAACCACTGGCACGACCGGGACGGTCTCTGACATTCGCTAATGACAATCATTTCGGTTAAGGTGCTCCGGAAGCGTGAATCGAGTCTGAGGAGAGCCGTGAACCGGAACGAACTGATCATCGGCGTGGCACAGAAGGCGGACATCCCGCGGAACCAGGCCGAGAAGGTCATCGACGCGCTGGGTGACGTCGTCACCGAGGCAGTCCGGCGGGGTGACAAGGTGTCACTCACCGGACTGCTCAGCATCGAACGCGTCCTGCGCGCCCCGCGGACCGGCCGCAACCCGCAGACCGGTGAGCCGCTGACCATCCCGGCCGGGTACTCCGTGCGCCTGTCGTGCGGAAGCCGCCTCAAGGCCGCGGCCCGAGGCGACCTCCGCACAGCCGGCTGACCGTCAGCGACGGACGGCGGTGACCCAATAGGGCGTCGTCGGAGTCGGCGTGACGGTGTTGAACCGGGCGTTCGGCAGGTAGAGCCGCGGCCCGAACGGCGCCACGGTCGTGGGGACGTCGAAGGTGCGGTCCTTGATCGTCTTGACCAGATGCCCCCTCGTACCGGTCCGGTTGAGGCTGAGCACACCGATCTGATTCGAGTTCCGCACGACGTACAGCGTGCGGCCGAGGAGCAGCAGGCCGTCGCCGTTGGTCATCACGGTCTTGCCGAGGTCGACGCGGGTGGTGAAGCCGGTGCGCGGGTTCACCCGGAACAGGAACCCGGTGGCCGACTGCACGATGATCAGCCCGCGGCCGTCCGGCGTGAGCGTGATGCCGTTGGCGTTGAACGCGTTCGGAACCTCCTTGAAGTCGCCGCGCAGCGGGATCGTCCGGACCTTGTCCAGCAGCTTCCCGTGCCGTCCGATCGGTACCTGGTAGACGGCCGCGCGGCTCGAGTCGGTGAACCACGCACTGTTGTGACCCAGGACGACGTCGTTGATGAACGTCGAGGTCGACCTGGTCAGCGTGTAGCTCTTGAGGATCTTGCCGGTGCGGATGTCGACGACCCGCGCGGTACCGCTCGGACCGCCGGCGATCCACAGGCGCCGGTGGTTGTCGGCCTTCAGACCGACCGACGGGGTCCCGGGGCCCTGGCTGATGATCTTTCCGCGGCCGGTCCGCAGGCCGGCGGCGTAGACGTCACCGTCGACGAGCGAGCCGAAGTACGCCGTACTGCCGCTGATCGCGATCCCTTCCGGCTGGAAACCGTTCGGGAGCCGGATCAGCGACGGGAAGATCTTGGAGTGCTTGACGACCGGACCTGGCGCCGACGGTGCGGCGGTGGTCGCTGTGGCCGGCGTGGCGACGAGTCCCAGCACGAGCGCCGGGAGTCCGAGGGCGGCTGTGATGCGACGGATGTTCATGATTTCCCCTCCCCTGTCGCCAAGGTAGGACGAGCAGCCGCCCTCGTGAACCGCTCAGACCCGGACAGCGGTGACCCAGTACGGCGTGGTGGGGGCCGGTGACGTTGTGAAGCGCACCTTCGGCAGATGGACCCGGTTCCCGAACGCTGCGGCCGTTGCGGGCGGGGCCTGCCTGATCCGTGTGCGTTCCCCGGGAGAGCGGCCGGCTCTTGTGGATAGTTCGAACGCCGCCGATCGCGAACCGGGTATGTTCGCTGGCAGCAACTCGACTTGGGACAAGGGGTCAGGGATGACAGCAGGAATCGACAGCTCCGCGGCGGCCGGCGCGGTGCGCCCACAGGACGATCTGTACCGGTTCGTGAACGGGACCTGGCTGGCGGAGCACGAGATTCCCGCGGACAAGGCGATCCATGGTGCGTTCCACGCGCTCTGGGACACCGCCGAGCAGGACGTCCGCGCGATCGTCGAGAAGACCGTCGCCGCCGGCCACCCCGAGGGCAGCGAGCCCCGGAAGATCGCGGATCTGTACAGCAGCTTCATGGACACCGAGACGATCGAGCGACTCGGCGCCGAGCCGATCGCCGACCAGCTCGCGCTGGTCCGTGGCGTGACCGACGTGACCGGCCTGGTCTCGGTGCTCGGACAGCTCGAGCTCCAGGGCGTGCCCGGTGTCTTCCACTACTGGGTCGACCCGGACGCGAAGAAGTCCGACGAGAACGTCGTACACCTGACCCAGGGCGGGCTCAGCCTGCCCGACGAGTCGTACTACCGCGAGGACACCTTCGCCGAGGTGCGGACGGCGTACGTCGCGCACGTCGCGAAGATGCTCGAGCTGGCCGGCCTGCCCGACGCGGCAGCGGCCGCCGAGCGCGTTCTCGAGCTGGAGACCCGGATCGCCGGCGCCCACTGGGACCGCGTGAAGGACCGGGACGTCCAGCTGACCTACAACAAGTTCGACCGCGCCCGGCTCGACGCGCTGACGCCCGGCTTCGACTGGTCGACCTGGCTGGCCGGCGCCGGCGTTCCCGAGAGCGCGTTCGCGCAGGTCGTCGTCCGCGAACCGGACTTCCTGGGCGCCGCCGCGGCCGCGCTCCAGGAGGTCGAGCTCGACCGCTGGAAGGAGTGGCTGAGCTGGCGGATCGTGCACAGCGCCGCGCCGCTGCTGAGCTCCGCCTTCGTCGACGAGAACTTCGCCTTCTACGGCAGGACCCTGACCGGTGCCCCCGAGCTGCGCGAGCGTTGGAAGCGCGCGGTCGGCGCCGTCGAGCAGTCCCTCGGCGAAGCCCTCGGCAAGCTGTACGTCGCCGAGCACTTCCCGCCGGAGGCCAAGGCCCGCATGGTCGAGCTCGTGCAGAACCTGGTCGCCGCGTACCGCCAGCGGATCGAGGGGCTCGACTGGATGGGTCCCGACACCCGGCAGCGGGCGCTCGAGAAGCTCGGCACCTTCGTGCCGAAGATCGGGTACCCCGACGAGTGGAAGGACTACTCGGCGCTCACGATCGACGCGGCCGACCTGTTCGGCAACATCCGGCGCTCGGTCGCGGTGGAGACCGCGCGTGACCTCGCGAAACTCGGCCGGCCGGTCGACCGCAACGAGTGGAAGATGACCCCGCAGACGGTCAACGCGTACTACAACCCGCGGATGAACGAGATCGTCTTCCCGGCCGGCATCCTGCAGCCCCCGTTCTTCGACCTCGAGGCCGACGACGCCACCAACTACGGCGCGATCGGCGCGGTCATCGGCCACGAGATCGGCCACGGCTTCGACGACCAGGGCTCGCGGTACGACGCCAGCGGCAACCTGAACGACTGGTGGACCGACGAGGACCGCGCTGCCTTCGAACAGCGCACCGACAAGCTCGTCGCGCAGTACGACGCCCTCGAACCGGCCGAGACCCCCGGCCAGAAGGTCAACGGCAAACTCACCCTCGGCGAGAACATCGGCGATCTCGGCGGCCTCGCCATCGCGTACGTCGCCTACCAGCTCTCCCGCGACGGCAACGAGCCGGACACCGACCCGCAAACCGGCGCCGAACGCTTCTTCGCCGCCTGGGCCCACGCCTGGGCCACCAAAACCCGGCCCGAAGAAGCCGCCCGCCGCCTCACCATCGACCCCCACTCCCCACCGGAGTTCCGCTGCAACGCGGTAGTCAAGAACATCGACGCCTTCCACACCACCTACAACACCACCGAAACCGACGGCATGTGGCTAGCCCCCGAGTCCCGAGTCCGCATCTGGTAACCGCCCGCCCGTGAGGTGCTTGGCTCGCCCACCCGCGAGCCAAGCACCCACCCGGTCACCCCACCCGGTCACCCCACCCGGTCACCCCACCCGGTCACCCCACCCGGTCACCCCACCCGGGCACCCCACCCGTCCCTCCGCCCCAGGCCGGTCTTCCCGGCCTTAGCCAGTCCTGGCTGCCCCGAGTCAAGGCAGGCGCCCAGTCGGTTACCGGTGCCGGGTGGCTGTTCCAGGCCAGCGCCGTTCCCTCAACCAGTCCGCCCGACAACCGCCCCGCGCTTCAAGTCGGGCGCACGCATGCGAGATCGTCCCCGGCGAACACCAGCGAGCTTCGCACTCCCGCGCCACACCCGCCGTACTCCGGCGGACAGCAAGCAGGCGCGCCCGTCTCGGCTGCACAACCCGCCGAGTTGTGCGGAGTCGCGCGACGTACGCAGTACCCCGCGCTCTATCTGCCGTTCGTCTCAGGCCACGACTCGTGCGTGCGCGGGCCACGGGCGACGTACCCAAGCACCCGCCTTCCGTGCGCACCTCTCTCGGCACCACAACCCGGCATGTTCTGCGGCGCCGCGCCGACGCACGCGACAGGCTCCGCCCTCCTCCTGCGCCCTTCACCGGCGGTGCCCTCTTCCTGCGCCGTTCACCGGCGGTGCCCTCCTCCTGCGTCGTTCACCGGCGGTGCCGCGCGCAGGCTCGCCTCGCGTCCCCGCGCGCTCTCCGCACCACCGCTCCGAGGCCGCACGTCATTCACCCAACATCCGCGCCGAGTCCGCTCCGCTCGTCCAACCCCACGACAGGCAGCCGCGTGTCCCACGTTCCCCACCTCGCACGCCGGCGTCGCACGCACCTGCTCGTCGTCGAGTCGTTGAGTCGTCGAGTCGTGGAGCGTGGCTGTGGTTTGGCGACCTGGAGTCACGACTCGGGGTACGGGGTGTCCGCCGATCGCCACGACTCGGTGGGCTTGAGCGACGGGTACGGCGGGGCGGGCGTGAGGTTCGTCGGCGTACCGCGTCGGGTCGGTCGCGTCACCACCGCGACAACCAGCCATGTGACCTCGCCACGTGACCTCACCCGAACCGCACCACCCGTGATGGGTAATCGCGATCTCCACGAACCACGGTCGCGGCTCCTATCCGAACCAGCCCGTCTGTTGGCGCGTGGGGCTCGTCGAGTCGTGGAGCGTGGCTGTGGTTTGGCGACCTGGAGTCACGACTCGGGGTACGGGGTGTCCGCCGATCGCCACGACTCGGTGGGCTTGAGCGACGGGTACGGCGGGGCGGGCGTGAGGTTCGTCGGCGTACCGCGTCGGGTCGGTCGCGTCACCACCGCGACAACCAGCCATGTGACCTCGCCACGTGACCTCATCCGAACCGCACCACCCGGGACAAGCAGATGTGTCGCGTGGGGGCGAGGCTTTGGAGGTGGGGGTGCTGGCTAATGGCCTGTGGAGCTGCGGTTCTGGGGTGGGGAGGTGGGTGCCCCGGGCTTTGAGGTCGCGGGGCACCTGCCTGGGTGGTTAGGAGGTCATCCAAGACTGGATGGCTTCGGGGGTTCGGGGCATGGCTTCGGAGAGGTTTTCGGGGCCGGACGAAGTGATGAGGATGTCGTCTTCGATGCGGATGCCGATGCCTCGGAGGTCCTCGGGGACCGTCAGGTCGTCGGACTGGAAGTAGAGGCCGGGCTCGACGGTGAGGACGTAGCCGGGCTGGACGGTGCCCTGGCGGTAGGTTTCGTTGCGGGCCGAGGCGCAGTCGTGGACGTCGAGGCCGAGCATGTGGCTGACGCCGTGCAGCGTGTAGCGCTGGTACAGGCGGCTCTCGGGGTCGAGCGCCTCCGCGGCGGTGACCGGGAGCAGTTCCATCGCGTCCAGGCCGTGGACGATGACCTCCATCGCGGCCTCGTGGCCGGCGCGGAACGCGGCGCCGGGGGTGAGGGCGGCGATGCCGGCGTTCTGCGCGTCCAGCACGAGCTGATAGAGGTCGCGCTGGCGCGGTGTGAACTCGCCGTTCACGGGCAGCGTCCGGGTGATGTCCGCGGTGTACAGCTGGCGGTTCTCCACACCCATGTCGAGCAGCATCAGCGTGCCGTCGTTCACCGCGCCGTCGTTCTCGATCCAGTGCAGCGTGGTCGCGTGCGGGCCGGCGGCCGCGATCGACGTGTAGCCGACGTCGTTGCCCTCGGCGCGCGCCCGGCGCCAGAACGTGCCCTCGATCCAGCGTTCGCCGTACTGCCGGACCTTGTCCATCTCGGCGAGTACGTCGGAGAAGCCGCGGTGCGTGATCGCGACGGCGTCCCGGAGCTGCTCGAGCTCGTACGCGTCCTTGACCAGCCGCAGCTCGGACAGCGTCGCGGCCAGCTCGTTGTCCTTCAGGTCGTCGGTGCGGGCGCCGCTCAGCAGCGTCGCGATCGACTGGTCCTCGTCCCGCCGGACCCGGGTCGGGACGTCGCCCTTCAGCGCATCGGCCAGCTGGTCGACGTGCCGGGTCTCGATCCCGAACTCCTTCGCGGTCTCGGTCAGCGACGGACGCCGGCCGGCCCACAGCTCGCCGTACATCCGGTCGCGCCAGAACTCCTCGCCCTGGCTGCGGTCCGCGCGCGGACGGAAGTACAGCACGGAGTCGTGGCCGGTGGTGCCGTTCGGCTCGAGCACGAGAACGGCATCGGACGTCTGGTTGCCGGTCAGCCACACGTAGTCGGTGTGCGGGCGGAAGACGTAGTCGGTGTCGTTCGACCGGACCTTGTACGTGCCGGCCGGGATCACCAGGCGTTCGCCCGGGAAGGCCTGTGACAGCGCGTCCCGCCGCTTCGCCGCCCACGGGCTGACGTCGTGCGGCTGCTGGTCGTGCCGCTCGGAGTCGGCCCAGCCGGAGTTCATGAACGCCCGCAGCTTCGCGCTCGGCTCGTTGTCGTGCGACGCGGTCTTCGGCACCCCGGCGGACCCAGCCCCAGCGGTCTCGGCGCCGGCGGTCTCAGCGGCGGTGGTGTTCTCGGCGGCGGCCGTCTCGGTCGTGTCGGTCATCGTCGACCCGTCCTCATCTCGGCGCGGTGGTGGCGCCGGTCGTGTCTAGGTGTGCAGTTCGTCGCCGCGAAGCGTGCCGGTGTCGGGCAGCGCCTCGGCGGGGTCGGAGCCGATGCGGGTGATCGCATTGTGCTCGTCCACGAAGACTACGCTCGGTTCGAAGACCTTCGCCTCGGCGGTGTCGAACATCCCGTACGCGATCAGGATGACCAGATCCCCCGGATGGATCAGGTGCGCCGCGGCCCCGTTGATCCCCACCACACCGGACCCGCGCGGCCCCTCGATCAGGTACGTCGACAGTCGGTGACCGTTGGTGATGTCGACGATGTCCACCTTCTCGCCGGGCAGCAGGTCGGCCGCGTCCATCAGTTCGGCGTCCAGCGTGCACGATCCGACATAGTCCAGATCGGCCTGTGTCACCGTCGCCCGGTGCACCTTCGCCCGCATCATCTCTCTCAACACAGAATCATCTCCCGCCACATGGCGGCCATGATCCGGCCAGAAGCCCGTCCTGTCAGTGGCCGCCATCACCCAACCGGTTCAGCGGGCCGGTTCTGGCTCCTTCGGCTCGGGTGTGAGGCGGCGGCGGAGGGTTTCGCCTTCGACGTCGACGTTCGGCAACAACCGGTCCAGCCAGCGCGGGAGGTACCACGCCTGCCGGCCGAGGAGCGTCATCACCGCGGGTACGACGGTCATTCGGACGACGAATGCGTCGAGGGCAACCGCCAGCGCGAGCCCGAAGCCCATCTCCCGGATCAGGGTCTCGCCGGACAGGATGAATCCGGAGAAGACCGCGGTCATGATCACGGCCGCCGCGGTCACCACCCGGGCACCGTGCGAGAACCCGTCGACGACCGCCGCGCGCGGTGCGGCGCCGTGGACGTGTTCTTCGCGCATCCGTGTCACCAGGAAGATCTGGTAGTCCATCGCAAGCCCGAAGACCACGCCGATCAGGAAGACCGGCAGCATGCTGATCACCGGGCCGGTCTGCCCCTCGATCCCGAACAGGCCGCTCAGCCAGCCCCACTGGAACACCGCGACCAGGGCGCCGAACGTCGCCACCACGGTGAGCAGGAAGCCGAGCGTCGCCTTCAACGGCACCAGGATCGACCGGAACACCAGCATCAGCAGCAGGAACGCGAGTCCGATGATCAGCGACAGGTACGGCAGCAGCGCGCCGCCGAGCTTGTCCGAGATGTCGATGCTGACCGCCGTCGCCCCGGTGACGGCAACCTCGGCGCGGTCGCTCTCGGGCATCGACCGGATCGCCTGGACCAGGTCCTTGGTCTCCTGCGTACTCGGACCGCTCGACGGAATCACGGTCAGCAGCGCCGTGTTCCCGGCCGGGTTGAAGACCGGCGGCGTCACCATCGTCACGTCCGGCAGCCCGCGGACGGCGGAGGCGGTCGCCGTGGCCGCGGCGCTCGGATCGGTGGACGCACCGGCGTCGACGACCACCATCAGCGGGCCGTTGAATCCGGGCCCGAAGCCATCGGAGAGCATTTCGTACGCCTTGCGCTGGGTGGAATCGGGCGCCGCGGTGCTGTCGTCGGGCAGGCCGAGTTCGAGATCGGCCGCCGGGATCGCGAGCGCGCCGAGACCGATCACGGTCACCAGCAGGACCGCCAGCGGGCGCCGGGTGACGAAGCCGGCCCAGCGCCGCCCGATCGTCACCCGCCCGGCGGCTTCGGGATCGCCGCCACGCAGGCCGGGGATCCGGCCACCGAGGACCCGCCGCCCGGCGAACCCGAGCAGCGCGGGCAGCAGGGTGAGGGCGATCGCGACCGCGATCACCACCGTGAAGGCGGCGGCCAGGCCCATCTGGGTGAGGAACGGGATGTCGACCACGAACAGCCCGGCCAGCGCGATCACCACGGTCAGCCCGGCGAAGACGACAGCGGATCCCGCGGTACCGACTGCGCGGCCGACCGCCTCCTCCGGCTCCAGCCCGGAGCTGAGCTCGTGCCGGTAGCGCGACATGATGAACAGCGCATAGTCGATCGACACCGCGAGCCCGATCATCAGCGCGAGGATCGGAGTACCGGAACCGATGTCGATGAAACCGCTGACGGTCGAGATCGCGGTCACCCCGATGCCGACGCCGATGATTGCCGACAGCAACGGCAGCCCGGCCGCGATCAACGAGCCGAAGGTGAGCAGCAGGACGACGGCGGCGACACCGATGCCGATCACCTCGGTGAGCTGCTGCTCGCCCTGTGCCTGCACTGCGTCACCGCCGTACTCCACTGTGAGGCCGGCCGCACGGGCCGGTTCGACGGCGTCGGCGACGGCCTGCTGCGCTTCCGGGGTGATCTCCTGCGCTTTGACCTTGTAGGTCACCTGCGCGTAGCCCGTGCGGCCGTCGGGGGAGATGGCCTTGGCGGTGAAGGGATCCACGACGCGGGCGACCTGTGGTGCGGCGGCCAGCCGATCCAATGTCTGCTGGACCGGTGCAGTGTCGGCGAGCTTTTGCCCATCCGGTGCCTGGAAGACGATCCGGGCAGTCGCGGCGTCGGCGCCGGCCTGCGGGAACCGGTTGTTGAGCAGGTCCGCGGCACGCTGCGACTCGGTGCCCGGGATCGAGAAACCGTTGGCGGTCGGGCCGGACAGTGTGGTGGCGCCGACGGCTCCGGCGGCCAGCAGCCCCAGCCAGATCAGCAGCACGAGCCGGCGGCGGCGGAACGCGAACCGGCCGAGCCGGTAGAGATACGTAGCCATGCGACCGATGCTCCCGGTGCGCGTCCGTCGCTCGCGTCTGCCTCCGGTGGGCTCCTGCCGGTACCACGTTCGCCGTACGGGCTACTACGTCTGCGGTACGCCGGGACGCACGAGGCCGGTCTGATACGCGAGGACCACGAGCTGCGCGCGGTCGCGGCACCCGAGTTTCACCATCGCGCGGTTCACGTGGGTCTTCGCCGTCGACGGGGAGAGCACGAGGCGTTCGGCGATGTCGTCGTTGGACAGACCGAGGGCGACCAGGCCGACGATCTCGCGTTCGCGGTCGGTGAGGACGTCGAGCACCGTGGGGCCGAGCACCTGGCCGGGGCTGGGTTCGGCGAGGAAGCGGTTCATCAGGCCGCGGACGGCCTTCGGGGACAGCAGCGCGTCGCCGCGCGCGACCACCCGGATGGCGTCGATCAGCTCGGCCGGCTCGACGCTCTTGCCGAGGAAGCCGCTGGCGCCGGCGCGGATCGCGTCGAACACGTACTCGTCCACCTCGAACGTCGTCAGGATCAGCACCTTCACGCCGGCCAGTGCCTCGTCCGCGGTGATCATCCGGGTCGCCGCGAGCCCGTCGACCTCCGGCATCCGGATGTCCATCAGCACCACGTCGGCCCGTTCGGACCGGGCGAGCTCGACCGCGTCCCGGCCGTTCGAGGCCTCAGCAACGACCTCCAGATCGGGTGCCGATCCCACCAGCACCCGGAAGCCGCTCCTGATCAGCGTCTGGTCGTCGGCCAGCAGTACCCGGATCGTCACCCACAACTCCCGTCTCCAGAGGAAGCACAGCATGTACGGCGAAGCCGCCCGGCCCGCACGGCCCGGTGTGCAGCGTCCCGCCGACGGCCGTCACGCGCTCACGCATCCCGATCAGGCCGTGGCCGCCACCTGGTTGAGCCGGTGCCGCCAGGCTGGGACCGGTATCGGTGACCTCGACCGTCAGGCCGTCCGCGGCGCGAGTGACGCGGACGCGAGCGGTCGCGCCGGGGGCGTGTTTGAGGACGTTGGTGAGGGACTCCTGGACGATGCGGTACGCCGTGAGCTCCAGGACATCCGGTAGCGCGCCGACGACCGCGCGCGGGTCGTATTCGACGCGGACGCCGGCCGCCACGAAGGAACGGACGAGGGCGTCGAGTTCGTTCAGGGAAGGCGCTGGAGCCGTGGGCAGGGGTGAGCCGGACCGGCGCAGTACGCCGAGGAGGACGGTCAGCTCCTGGAGCACGGTGCGGCCCCCGGAGCGCACCAGAGCCAGGGCTCGTTCGGCCTCGTCGGGCTGAGTCCGCAACACGTGCGCAGCGACGCCGGCCTGCACGTTCATCAGTGCGATGTGGTGTGCGATCACGTCGTGCAACTCGTGCGCGATGCGCAGCCGCTCCTCGATGACCCGCCGCTGCGCTTCTTCGTCCCGCGACCGCTCGGCCCGCAGGGCCCGTTCTTCGAGTTCCAGCAGGTACGCCCGGCGGTTCCGTACTGCCTCGCCGATCGCGCCCGAGAACAACACGAAGAAGACCAGACCGAGGTTGTCGAGGACATCCCCACCGACGAACAGCGCCTCGACGATCAGCGTGAGCGCGGCCGCGGCGATCACCGCGACGCACCGGGTCAGGCGGTCCTTCGTCATCACGACCGTGTAGGCCGCGACACCCACGTAGAGCACGATCGGGCTCTTGGCCTGCTCGGCGACCACGAAAGCGATCGCGACAAACGTGGTGACCACCAGCACCGCGATCGGCGCCAGCCGCCGGAACGTGAGCGCGACCGTACCTATGACGGCCAGCACGACCACCGTGCCGTTCAGCTGGATCCGCTCACCGACGTGTTTGCCGCCCGGCACCAGCAGGTTGATCAGCAGGATCGCGACCGCGAGCGCAAGGTCCAGCGCCAGCGGGTGCCGCCCGCAGGCGCGGCAGAACCTGATGACGCGTTCCATCCCCTCACAGTACGTGGCGTGACGCCGGGGTGCGTCGTCCTCGAGCCGTAGCTCGGGTGTACCGCGGACGCGGTATCAGATCGTCGACGCCTGTACGGCGAGCTCCCGGAGGGCCTCGTACCGCTCGCGCAGCGCGGCGACCCGCTTGACCTCGTCCTCGAGCGGAGTGAGGTGCTCGCCGCCCGGTTCCGGGGACAGGCCGAGGGCGACGGCGGCCGCGCCGCGGGCGCCGACCTCGGGCTCCGCGCAGACCGTGGTGGGGCGGGCGAACGTCGCGGTCAGGCAGCGACGCCACCACTCCGACGCATCGATGCCGCCACCGCCGAGCACCACGTCCAGCCGCCGGTCGAAGAGCGCGTCGAGCTGGCGCAGACCACGGTCGATCTCCAGCGACGCACCCTGCAACGCCGCACCGAGCAGGTCGGCCGGGGCGTCGTCGAAGGACAGCCCGAAATACACGCCCGAGCCGCCCGGCACGTTCGCCGGCGGTCTGGTGCCGGCCATGAACGGGATCGCGATCGAGCGCGACGCCCCGATCTCGACACCGGTCGGTTCGGCGGACTCGAGCCGCAGTACGCCGGTAAGCCACGCATGCAGGTTCCCGGCGGCCGAGAACGCCATCCCGGTGACAGCCCGGTGGTCATCGACCCGATAGCGCCACAGCTCCCACGGCAGGTCGGGCGCGTCGTCGATTGGATGCACCACCCGCACGGCGGCCGACGTCCCCACGGTCACCGCGGCGGTCCCGGCGTCGTACCCGCCCGTCCCGACGTTCGACGCGGCGCCGTCACCCGTCGGCGGATGCACGGGTACGCCGACCAGCGCGGGCCAGCGGCGTGCGTACTCGGCGGACAGCGTCCCGGTCCAGCCGCTCGGCACGATCTGCGGCAACCGTTCCGCGCCGACGCCGGCGATCTTCAGCGCCTCGGCGTCGTACGAGCCGGTCGCGAGGTCCAGCGTCCCGGTGCCGGACGCGATCGACACCGACGTGACGCGCTCGCCGGTCAGCCGCTCGAGCACGAGATCGGGCAGGCCGGCGAACGCGGACGGCGAACTGTTCGAGAGCAGCCACGGGATGCGGCGGGGCCAGTAGAGCCGGTGCAGCCACGTGCCGGTGCGGGCGTGGAAGGCCTGCTCGTCGAAGGACGAGCCGAGATCGAGGTCGACGGACCGGGTGTCGGCCCAGGTGACCACCGGGGTGAGCGCGTCCCCGTGCTTGTCGAGGGCAACGATCGAGTGCCACTGCGAGGACAGCACGATCGCGCCGATGCCGTCCAGGTGGTCGTTCTGCTGGAGTTCGTCGAGGCAGCCGAGCAGACCCTCGACGTACTCGTGCAGGTCCAGCGTCGCAGAGCCGTCGTGGCCGTACGTCGGGGAGATCTTGTGCCGTGCCAGTGCCCCGGGAACGGGCGACGCGTCGTCCGCGGACAGCACCAGTGCTCGCGCGGACGACGTCCCCAGATCGAGCGCGAGGACGCGGCTGTGTCCTTGCTGCCCCACCCCACCGCCCCGGTCATCAGTCTTCGTCATGCAACGCCTTCAGGAAGGTCTGCGCCCAGACGTTCACGTCGTGTGCGGCCAGGTGCTTACGCATCGCCTTCATCCGGCGGCCGAGCTGCCGGTCGTCGGTGTTCATCGCGTCGACGATGGTGTCCTTCATACCGTTGATGTCGTGCGGGTTCACGAGGAAAGCCTGCCGGAACTCGTCCGCGGCACCGGCGAACTCGCTGAGGACGAGCGCGCCCGTGTCGTCGTACCGGCAGGCGACGTACTCCTTGGCGACCAGGTTCATGCCGTCCCGCAGCGGTGTCACCACGGCCACGTCGGCGGCCCGGAACAGCGCGGCCATCTCGGTCCGCGAGTACGACGTGTGCAGGTAGTTGATCGCCGGCGTACCGATCCGGCCGTGCTCGCCGTTGATCCGGCCGACCAGCAGCTCGATCTCGTCGCGCAGCACCCGATACTGCTCGACGCGTTCGCGGGACGGTGTCGCGACCTGGATGAACACCGCGTCGTCGACCGAGACCCGCTGCTCGTCCAGCAGCTCGCCGAACGCCCGCAGCCGTTGCCGGATGCCCTTGGTGTAGTCGAGCCGGTCGACGCCGAGCAGCACGTGCTGTGGGTTGCCGACCTCCTGCCGCATCTCCGCCGCCCGCGCCGCGGTCTCCGGCTGGCGCGCCAGGGTCTCCAGCTCGCCGACGTCGATCGAGATCGGGAACGCCTTCGCCCGGACGATCCGGTCGTCCGGCAGGTGGATGCGGTCGCCGCGGGTGCGCAGGCCCATCCGGTTCCGGGCCAGCCGGGCGAAGTTCGACGCCGCGCCGGGCCGCTGGAAGCCGACCAGGTCCGCGCCCATCAGCCCGTCCAGGATCTGCCGCCGCCACGGCATCTGTGCGAACAGCTCGGTCGGCGGGAACGGGATGTGCAGGAAGAAGCCGATCCGTACGTCGGGACGCAGCCGCCGGAGCATCGCGGGCACCAGTTGCAGCTGGTAGTCGTGCACCCACACGTCCGCGTTGTCGTCGGCGGCGTCCGCGGCGGCCTCCGCGAACCGCCGGTTCACCGCGACGTACGACTCCCACCATTCCCGGTGGAACTCCGGGGCCACGATCACGTCGTGGTACAGCGGCCAGAGCGTGGCGTTGGAGAAACCCTCGTAGTACAGCTGCACGTCCTCGGCGGTGAGCATCACCGGGACCAGGTGCATGCCGTCGTTGTCGAACGGGTCCAGCTTCTCGTCGGCACTGCCCGTCCAGCCGATCCAGGCGCCGTGGTGCGCCTGCATCACCGGCGCCAGCGCCGTGACGAGTCCACCTGGACTTCGGCGCCACGCCGTACTGCCGTCGGGCATCTCGATCCGGTCGACCGGCAGCCGGTTGGCCACCACTACGAAGGAACTCCTACCGTTCGGCGGTGCAGGCATGATCAGCGTCATCCACTCAGGTCGTCGTCGTCACCGGGGTAGCTGACCCCGATCTGGCTCCGGGTCTCGTCGAGGAGATCGAGAATCTCGAGGGTGGCGGCATGGGGGAGGACCGGTACTTCGAGCAGCCCAGCACGCAGCGCTTCGATCACCGCGGTTGCCTCATAGTGGTACCCACGGCCATGCGTGGGTACGTCGATCCGCTCCGCCCCGGAAGCGGTCGTACGCAGGTAGTACTCGGGGTGATGGAAGCGGTGCGGGAGCTGCAGACTGCCGTCCGGGCCGCTGATCGAGGCGATCCACGGGTTCTGCGAACGCAGGCCGCAGGTCAGTGCGGCGACCGCGCCGGAGTCCCACCGCCACGCCATCGCGACGTTCAGGTCGATGCCGTCGGAGTTCAGTGCGCCGACCGCCTTCACCTCCGCCGGGCGTCCGAGGGCCATGTGGGCCAGCGTCATCGGGTAGATGCCGCCGTCCATCAACGAGCCTCCCCCGAGCGCGGGATCGAGCAGGCGAACCGGCAATGAAGCTTTGTGGAACGCGAAGTCCGCCACCACCTGCTGAGGTTCGCCGATCACGCCGGAGCGCAGGTCCTCGAACAGCGCCCGGATCACCGGGTTGGTGCGCATCCACATCGCCTCGGCGAACAGCACCTTGTGCTCGGTGGCGACCGCGATCAGGTCCCGGGCCTGCTTCGCGGTCAGGGTGACCGGCTTCTCGCACAGCACGGCGATGCCGGCCTGCAAAGCGGCGCGGGCGATCGCGTAGTGCTGCGGGTGCGGCGTCCCGACGTAGATCACGTCGACGTGGCCGGAGTCGAGCATCCGGCGGTAGTCGTCGTAGGCGTGCGGGATCCCGAACTCGGCGGCGAACTTGTCCGCGCTCGCCTGCGAACGGGACGCGACCGCGGTGGCGACGGCATCGGTGGAGATCACGCCCAGATCGTGCGTGAACTGGGTCGATATGTTGCCAGTAGCAACGATGCCCCACCTGACGCGATCTATACCCACTGTGTGAACTCCGGGGTCGGGAACGGTCCGTCTGCTGCGATTCTCGCGGTTTCGAAGGCATGAGCCAAGCGAATGAGCGTGACCTCACTCCGCGCCGTACCGCTGAAGGTGATTCCGACCGGCAGGCCGGAGACCATCCCGGACGGGACCGAGACGAGCGGGTAGCCGGCCAGTGCGGCGTGTGACGACGAGCTGCCGAGAACGTGATCACCGTTGACCAGATCGACGGCCCAGGCGGGGGAGTACGACGGGCACACCAGCGCGTCGACCTGGTTGTCGCGGAGCAGGTTGTCGATCCCGTCCCGCCCGGCCCGCAGCGCGGTCAGCCGTGCGGCGACGTACACCGGTGAGCTGAGGCCGTCCGTCGCGGCCGCACGCTCGAACAGTTCCTGGCCGAACCACTGCAGTTCGACGTCCGCGTGCTCGTTGTTGAACGCGATCAGGTCGTCGACGGTCCGTGGACCGCCAGGGGCGCGCGTGGCGAGGTACGCGGCGAGGTCGACCTTGAGCTCGTGCGCCAGCACCTGCAGCTGATCCTCGTCCCCACCTGGCGTCGGCAGCGACAGTCCGTCGACCACCGTGGCTCCGCACCGGCTGAGTAGCTCCAGGGCACGCTCGGTGACCTGATCCAGCCCGTTCGAGTAGCCCCACAGCGGACCACGCGGTACGCCGATGCGCACGTTGCTGAGGTCCGTGCCACGGCAGTACTCGGTGTAGTCGATCTGGCCACCGGTGAGGACCGAGAGCAGCGCGGCTGTCTGGCTGACCGTCCTGGTCATCGGTCCGGCGGTGTCCTGCGAGTGGGAGATCGGGACGATGCCCTGCTGCGGCACCAGCCCGACGGTGGGCTTCAGTCCGACGACACCGTTCAGCGCGGCCGGGCAAACGATTGAGCCGTTGGTCTCGGTGCCGATGGCGTACTCCGCGAGTCCGGCGGCCACCGCGGCACCCGAGCCGCTCGAGGAGCCACCGGCCGACCGGTTCAGCGCGTACGGGTTGCGGGTGAGGCCGCCGTACGCGCTCCAGCCGGACGAGGACGCCGAGCCGCGGAAGTTCGCCCACTCGCTCAGGTTGGTCTTCCCGAGGATCACGCAGCCCGCCGCGCGTAGCCGGCGTACCACTGCGGAGTCCTCCGGCGGCGGTGGCTGGTCGGCGAGCGCCAGCGACCCGGCCGTGGTCGGCAGGTCGGCGGTGTCGATGTTGTCCTTGACCAGCACCGGTACGCCGTGCAGCGGCCCGCGGACCCGCCCTTCGTCACGCTCCGTGTCGAGGCGGGCGGCATCGGTGAGAGCGGCGGGGTTCGGCGTGCAGATGGCGTTGACCAGCTGGTCCACCTCACGAATCCGGGCCCCCAGCTCTTCCACCAGCGCGGTGCTGGACACAGTTGAGCTCACCCCCACGATCCTGCCAGAGTTGACCGGGCCGGGCCGTCCGCCGGGCGACACGCTTCGTGTCGCCTGACCGGTGAATGACATCGCTGTTGTTCAGCACGTACAGTGGCTGGCGGACGGACGATCACCGACCGCACAGGAGTCAGCAGCAGATGGACAGCGCCAACGCCAGCTCTCCCGGCCCCGCCGAGGCTGCGCCGCCGGTCGTCGAGGGGCTCTCCGAACGCGACGGCCAGATCCTCGCTTTCGAGCGCCACTGGTGGAAGTACGCCGGCGCGAAGGAACAGGCGATCCGGGACCAGTTCCAGATGTCCGCGACCCGGTATTACCAGGTCCTGAACGCGCTCATCGACCGGCCGGAGGCTCTCGCGCACGACCCGTTGCTGGTCAAGCGCCTGCGCCGCCTACGCGCCGCGAGGCAGCGCGCCCGCTCCGCCCGCCGCCTGGGTATCGAGGTCTGAGCATGTCCCGCCCCAGGGGCGGTGACCAGGGACAGGTGCTGTCGTCCCTCGTCGCCGTGGCCGCCGTGGTCGCGATCGTGGCCGGACTGCTCGTGCTGTTCGGGACCCGCGGGCACGACAGCCAGGCCGACGAGAAGCCAGCCGGCGCCAGTACGCCGAAGTCCTCGGCGGGCAAGCCGTCGTCCGGCCCGTCGACGGTCGGCGCCAGCGTGCCGAAGCCGACCGAGAAACCGTCGGCCACCCAGACGACCGAGCCCATCCGGCCGTCGGCCGCCCCGTCCAAGGTGCCGACCACCGAGCCCACCGAGCCCCCGTCGACCGAGCCCACCGAGCCGCCCGCGAGCACGCAGCCGCCGCAGCCCAGCGCGCCGGTGACGATCCCGGCCGAGGAGCGGCCGGCGATCGAGGTCTACAACAACACCCCGCGCAAGGGCCTGGCCGACACCGTCGCCGGCCGTGCCCGGCAGGCCGGCTGGACCGTGTCCGGGTCCCCGGACAACTGGCACGGCAAGGTCGCCGAGAGCACCGTGTACTACCCGCCGGGCATGCTCGACGCCGCCAACCAGCTCGCCCGCGACCTCGGCATCGGCCGGACCAAGGGTGCGCTGGACAACATGAAGAAGGACCGCCTGACCGTGATCCTCACGTCGGACTATGCCGGATGACGGCCGGATGAACGTTCCGGTCATCCAGACCGACGCCGGACACGAGGGCTGGGAAGCCATCGTGGCGGATCCCGCGACCGCGGTGATCTCGTCGGACTTCGACGGCGTCCTCTCGCCGCTGGTCGAGGACCCGGCCCGGTCCCGGCCCGTCGAGGGTGCGCTGGACGCGCTGGCCCGGCTGGCGCGGTCGGTCGACCAGGTGGCGATCGTCACCGGCCGCCCGGCGCTGGTGGTGACGGAACTCTCGGGCGTGACCGCTCACCCCGGTCTGGGCCGGCTCGTGGTGCTCGGTCATTACGGGCTCGAGCGCTGGGACGCGGCGACCGGCAAGGTGACGAGCGACGACGTACCGGCGGGTGTCGCGACTGCCCGGGACCGGCTTCCCGGTCTGCTGAGCGAGGTCGGCGTACCGGATGCGTTCGTGGAGGACAAGGAAAGCTCCTTGGCCGTGCACACTCGGCGGCTGGAGGATCCCGCCGGGGCGCTGGAGCTGCTCAGGGGTCCGCTGACCACGCTGGCCGCGGAGACCGAGCTGCGGCTGGAGCCGGGCAATCTGGTTCTCGAGTTGCGACCGCCGGGCATCGACAAGGGCGTCGCACTCCGCCGCCTGCTCGAGTCGACCGGCGCCCGGTCGATCCTGTACGCCGGTGACGACCTGGGGGATCTCGCGGCGTTCCGCGCGATTCAGGAGCAGCGGGCGGCCGGGCTGCGCGCCGTACTGCTCGCGACCCGGTCGTCAAACGCGACCGAGCTGATCGAGGCCGCGGACATCGTGGTCGACGACCCGAGCGGGGTGGTGACCGTGCTCACGGCCCTTTCGGACGCGATCTCAGCACGCTGAACGCCTGCGTCACGGTCTTTCCGATCGGCTGGATCGGATGCTCGACGTACCCGCCGTCCTTCAGGCCGGCGAGTCGCTCGAACGGGTTCCGGGACGCCGGGTCGCCGGTGAGCAGGAACGAGATCACCACGCCGACGACGTACAGCGGGAGCATCGGGAGACCGATCAGGCAGAAGTACTGCCAGGAGTGCCGTTCCTCGTGCCGGACGAGGGCCGCGTCGTCGAAGTACGAGCGGTCGTGCTTGCTCAGGATCACGTTCCCGATCGTGAACGCGCCGGCGACCGGGAAACCGAGGCGGTACCCGTTCGCGAAGTACAGCCCCCGCGGCCCGCGGCTGAACTTCGCGCGGCCGAGCTTGCCGACGAAGGCGCCGGCCAGGGTGGACAGGTTGAGGAAGTTGCCGATCAGCTTCACCCACTGCCAGCCACTCATGGCACTCAGTATGGGTTCTGTCGGTGGGGTGGGTAAGACTTGGCGGGTGAGTTCGGTGGTGCGGGTCTGGCGGCCTGGGCGAGTGGTGGATCCGCATTCGGTGATCGGTGGGTTGCGGAAGGGGCCTGGCGACCCGGCGTACGTGTTCGATGCGGCGCGGCGGACCGTGTGGCGGGCGACCCGGACACCCGAGGGGCCGGTGCTGTTGCGACTTTCGCCGTACGGCGAAGCTGTCGAGGCGGAGGCGTGGGGACCAGGCGCGGAGTGGGCGCTCGACGGGGTGCCCGAGTTGCTCGGCGAGCGCGACAGCTGGGACGGGTTCGAGCCGCTGCCGGAACACCAGGTGCTGGTGGAGGCGGCGCGGCGGTTCCCGCATGTGCGGGTGCCACGCTCGCGCGCGGTGTTCGAGGCGATGGCGGCCGCGGGGATCGAGCAGGTGGTGACCGGCAAGGAGGCGTTCCGCGCGTGGCGGCTGCTGCTGCGTGAGTACGGCGAACCCGCGCCGGGGCCGACGCCACCGGACGGGCGGCAGATGATGGTCCCGCCGGCGCCCGAGGAGTGGCGACTGATCCCGTCCTGGCAGTGGCTGCGGGCGGGCGTGGAGAACCGGCGCTCGCGGGTCGTCGTGACCGCGGCGACCCGGGCGAAGGCGCTGGAGCGGACGCTCGAGCTGGACGACTCCGCGGAGATCGAGCGGCGGCTGCGGTCGTTGCCCGGGGTGGGCGTGTGGACGGCGGCCGAGGTACGGCAGCGGGCGCACGGCGACGCGGACGCGTTCTCGTTCGCGGACTACCACGTCTCCCGGAACGTCTCGTACGCGCTGATCGGCGAGGAGCTGGACGACGAAGGCTGCGCCGAACTCATCGAGCCGTACCGCGGGCACCGCTTCCGGGTCCAGCGCCTGCTCGAACTCACCGGCATCGGCCACCCCCGCTTCGGCCCCCGCAAGTCGCTCCCGACCCACACCCCGGGCGCCACCCACCGCCTCCGCTGACCCGGGCGGACCGCCACCACTCAGTAACGCCGGCCGATTCACCGGCGCCCCGCCTGACGGCGCTCGGCGGCCGGCGTTCGGGGGCGGTTGGTGAGTGGTGGGTGTCCGCTCGGTCGCGGATCTCCAGAGGATCCGGGTCCGCGGTGACGGCGCCGACTGAGATCGCTCGTCTCGGATGGTGGGATCACAGGACACAATATGGACCCGATTGGGTAATCTCGGGGGAGCTCATCCAGAGGGACTGAGGGAAACGGCCCGTTGACGTCCCGGCAACCCTCCCCGTGGAGCCCCCGTCCGGGGCGTGTCCGCGAGGGAACGGTGCCAAATCCGTCCCGCGCCGAGATCCGGCTCCGGGGAAGATGAGGAGGGAACCTCACTCATGAGCCTGACCGCCGCCGGTACCCACACCATCCGTGAAGGTGCCTTTGGCAACGGTACGCACCTGAGCTGTCGCGCCTGTGGCGCGAAGTCGCCGCTCGGTCCGTTCTACGCCTGTATGGAGTGCTTCGGTCCGCTGGAAGTCGGATACGAGTACCCGACGATCACCCGCGAGCAGATCGAGGCCGGCCCGAAGAACATCTGGCGCTACCAGCCGCTGCTGCCCGTCCCCGTCGACGTGGCCAGCTACCCGAACACCGAGCCCGGCTACACCCGGCTCATCGACGCCAAGAACCTGGCCCGCGAACTGGGCCTGAAGAAGCTCTGGGTGAAGGACGACTCCGGCAACCCGACCCACTCGTTCAAGGACCGGGTGGTCGCGAGCGCGTTGAGCGCCACCCGCGAGCTGGGCATGAAGGTCTTCGCCTGCCCCTCCACCGGGAACCTGGCGAACGCTGTCGCCGCGGCCGCCGCCCGGGCCGGCATCCGCTCGGTCGTCTTCATCCCGAAGGACCTGGAGCGCCCGAAGATCATCACCACCGCCGTGTACGGCGGGACGCTGGTCGCCGTCGACGGCAACTACGACGACGTGAACAAGCTGGCCTCCGAGATCGCCGGTGAGGAAGAGGGCTGGGCGTTCGTGAACGTCAACGTCCGCCCGTACTACTCCGAGGGCTCCAAGACGCTGGCCTTCGAGATCGCCGAGCAGCTCGGCTGGCGGCTGCCGCAGCAGATCGTGATCCCGGTCGCGTCCGGCTCGCAGCTGACCAAGATCGACAAGGGCTTCACCGAGCTCGGCAAGCTCGGCCTCGTCGACGCCACCGACTACAAGGTGTACGGCGCACAGGCGACCGGCTGCTCGCCGGTGGCGCAGGCGTTCCGCGACGGCCACGACGTGGTCAAGCCGGTGAAGCCGGACACGATCGCGAAGTCGCTGGCGATCGGCAACCCGGCCGACGGCCCGTACGTGCTGGACGTGGCCCGCCGCACCGGTGGCGCGATCGAAGACGTCAGCGACGACGAGGTCGTCGAGGGCATCCAGTTGCTGGCCCGCACCGAGGGCGTGTTCGCCGAGACGGCGGGCGGCGTGACGGTCGCGACGCTGAAGAAGCTGATCGCGACCGGGCAGCTCGACCCCGAGGCCGAGACCGTGATCATCAACTCCGGCGACGGGCTGAAGACGCTCGACGCCGTGGCCGACCGGGTCGGCCCCAAGGTGACCATCCCCGCGTCGTACGACGCCTTCGTGAAGGCAGGGCTGCAGTGAGTGTGAGCGTTCGGGTCCCGACCATCCTGCGGCCCTACACCCAGGGTGCCTCCGAGGTGTCCGCGGAGGGCGGCACGCTGACCGAGGTGCTCGACTCGCTGGACGCGTCGTACCCCGGGATCAAGGGACGGGTGCTGGACGACTCGGGCGAGCTGCGCCGGTTCGTGAACGTGTACGTCGACGACGACGACGTCCGCTTCGCCGACGGCCTGCGCACCGCGATCAAGGACGGCGGCCAGGTGTCGATCATTCCCGCAGTCGCCGGCGGCTGAGTTCTTCTGGGTGGTTCCGGGCGTGGATCGTCCGGAACCACCGCTAGCGTCGCCTGCATGGCGACGAAATGGACGATCGGCGGCGACGCGGCCGACCCGCGACTGCTGGCGCGGTTCTGGGCGGCCGCGCTCGGCTACGTGATCGAGCCCGGCTTCGACGAGCCGGACGGGTCGGGGATCATCGACCCCGACGGTGTCGGGCCGGCGATCGGCTGGCTCCGGGTGCCCGAGACGAAAACCGCGAAGAACCGGCTGCACCTCGACATCAGGGTCGCCGGGCCGGGCGAACGCGACGCCGCCTCGACGGAACGGATGCGCGTCAAGGCCGCGTCGCTGGTGGAGCTGGGGGCGACGCAGGTCCGCGAGGAGTTCTACGGCGAGCACCTCGGCCACATCGTGATGCTCGACCCCGAGGGCAACGAGTTCTGCGTAGGCTGACGCAATGCGCGCTGTGGTGATCGAGAAGTACGGCGTACTTCCTGAGGTCCGTGAGGTTCCGGAGCCTGAGGTCGCCGCGGGGGCGGTGGTTCTGAAGGTCGAGGCCACCGGGTTGTGCCGCAGTGACTGGCACGGGTGGATGGGGCACGACTCGGACATCGTGCTGCCGCATGTGCCGGGGCACGAGCTCGCCGGCACCATCGCCGCGGTCGGTGCCGGGGTCTCCGGGTGGGAGGTCGGCGATCGGGTCACCACGCCGTTCATCTGCGCCTGCGGTGAGTGCGAGCAATGCCGCGCAGGCGACCAGCAGGTCTGCCCGAACCAGCTGCAGCCCGGCTTCAACTACTGGGGTTCCTTCGCCGAGTACGTCGCCGTGCCGTACGCCGAGGTGAATCTCGTGCGACTGCCCGACGGCATGGACTTCGGCACCGCGGCGGGCCTCGGCTGCCGCTTCGCCACGTCGTTCCGCGCCGTCCACCAGGTCGGCCGGGTCGCACCCGGCGAACGAGTGGCCGTCTTCGGTTGCGGCGGCGTAGGCCTGTCCGCCGTCATGATCGCCGCAGCGTTGGGCGCCGAGGTGATCGCCATAGACACCAACCCGGCAGCGCTGAAGTTGGCACGGGAATACGGCGCAACCCACACCATCGAGGCCTCCGCCGGCACCATCACTCAACTGCGTGACTTGGGCAGTGCCCACGTCACCATCGACGCCCTGGGCTCCAGCGACATCGTCCAGCAGGCCCTGCAATCCCTCCGCCCCCGCGGCCGCCACGTCCAGGTCGGTCTCCTGCCGTCAGGCGTCAACCTCGACGTCGGCCGCCTGATCGGCCAGGAACTCACCTGGCTCGGCAGCCACGGCATGCCCGCCCACGCCTACCCGGAGATGCTCAATCTAGTTGCCACCGGCAACCTCACTCCCGACCGTTTGGTCACCCGCACGATCACCCTCGAAGAAACCCCGGCCGCCCTCGCGGACCTCTCGAACGGCACCCCGCCCGGTGTCACCGTCATCACCCCGTAGCCAACCGCTCTGGACTGCGTCATCGCCGGCGAAGCCGCACGCTTCTTCAGGATGAGCATGCCCGGACCCTTTGCGGAACATTTCTCGCAGTAGGCGCAAGTTTCTTACCGCAAAGTCTCGGCTAGAGGCGGATCAGATACACGGTCGGCGGGCGGCCGGTGCGACCGTGTTGCTGGGTGCCGGTCGGAGCGGCCAGGCCGGCTCGCTCCAGGCGTTTCAGGACGCGGCGCGCGGTGCGGAGCTGTACGGCGAGATGGTCGGCCACGTCCTGCGTGGTGAGACCGTCGGGGAGCGCGGCGGTGAGTTCCCGCATCCGCGCGAGGGTCTGGGTGTTGAGGCCGACCCGGCGGGCCAGCAGCGGCAGGCTCTCCGTGCCGCGGGCAGTGGACGGCTGGTCGCCGGAGGGCTCGATGACGATCTCGACGTCGTCCGACATCGACACGACCCCGGCGACGGACCCGATCGAGGCGGCCCGGCCGACGGCACGCCGGGCCAGCGCCTCGGCCTCTGCCGCGGTACGGCCGACACCGAACCCGACGTACGCCGTGCTGTGTCGCGCCGCGAGGTGGTCGAGCAGCGGCATCCGGGCGAACTGTTCGGTGGCCTGCTCCAGGAGCCCGCGGGTGGTGACGACGAGGTGGCGGCCGTCGGGGAGCGCGGCGAGGCTGCCGCCGAGCGTGATCAGGTCGGCGGCGAGCGCGTCGTCCGGCTCGGGGAGGTCGATCACGCCGAGCGCGACCTGTGCGTCGCCGACGTGCTGGCCGGTGGTCGTCAGGATCAGCGCCTGGAGGGTCGAGCGGATCGAGTACCGCGACGGCGCCAGCCGGACCGAGGGCATCTCGTTCTCGATCAGGTGGAAGGCCGACCCGAGGCAGCTGATCGCGACCTTGGTGTCGTGCTTCTCGCGGACGGTGCGGTGGAAGTCGACGATGTCGTCCGAGGTCAGGCCGGGCCGGTACGGCAGCACGTGGATCTGGTCCGTCGGCAGTTTCGCCTCGATCAGTGTCTCGAGGACTTCGGAACGCCGGAGTGTGTCGATCGAGAAGCGGGTGACGTTGTGCCCGAGCCGGAGCAGTTCGACCAGTGCGCGGAGCAGCGTCGCGCCGTCGTACGAGACGTACATCGCCGGCCGGTCGATGACGCCGGCCTCGGTGGCGATCGTGTACGGGACGACGCCGGTGAACAAGAACGCGTCGACGTCGGAGTGCGACTGCTCGACGAGCTCGACCGCCTCGGTCTCGTGCCGGTACGGGAGCGGGACGAGGGACGTCCCGCTCGGCGCGCCGACCGCGGTGACGCGGTGCACCAGGTCCTCCGGACCGACCACCCCGACCGCGAGCGCCATCAGTCCACCGCGCTTCGGGGGTGGCTCCGAGCAGCCGAGCAGATCCTCACGTGGTCCTCCGACAACTTCTGGTCCGGCCCTCAAGTCGCACAATAGCGCAGCGGCTGCCGAGATCTTGACGTTTCGGTCGCGCTCTCCTAGTTTCGGTCAAGACCACAATTACCGCCAGCCCTGAGGCGGTTCGCGACGGCGCTGGTGTGGTGGAGCGATGGAGGGAGCGCGCCACCTCACAGCCCGCGCCCCCTGCTGTACTACGCAGCGTGAGCCGCCAGCTCTTCGAGACAGGCGATCACGAGGTCACGCTCGCCCGGCGGCAGCTCCGGACCGTAAGGGTCGTACGCGGCCGCGGCCGGCACGAGACCCTCCCACTCGGCCGCCCAGAGCATCCGTTGCACGTAGCCCTCGATCGGCGCGTAGAACGTCGCGGCGGCGAACCGGTCCAGCCGGTCGGACGCGGCCAGGAATCCCGAATGATCGCCGGCCGTCCAGGTCCGCAGTACGGCGGCCGACAGCTCCACCTGTGCCGACGCGATGCCGACCAGCGCGGTGTCCGCGCCCCACATGAACGACGGCCCGTACATCCGGTCCTCGCCGGTGATCAGCAGCTTCCCGCTGTCCCGCCCGGCCCAGATCGCGTCCTGGCAGCCGATCGCCCGGTCCAGCGTCGCCGTCTTCACGCCGAGCATGGCCGGCAGCGCGAGCAGCTCCCGGATCAGCGACGGTGAGTACGGGTAGCCGCCCGCCTCGCCGTGCAGGTAGAACCCGACCAACGGCAGCCCGCTCTCGGCCGCGACCCGCTCGTGCAGCGCTACCGCCTGGGCATCCCCGTCCGGCAGCTCACCAAGCGCCGCCAGCGGGTAGACCATGACGGCGTCGGCTCCGCCCGCGGCAGCCGCCCGCGCCATCTCCACCGTCGCGTCCGACGCCTCCTGCAGCGTCCGCGGCGACTCGGACTTCGGTACGCCGACACCCGCGACGATCGGCAGGTGGGTGGCCTGCCGCCAGGTCTCGAGCACTTTCGAGCGGTCGCCCGCGGACAGATACAGTCCGCGCCCGGTGTGGGCCCAGACCGCGACTCCGCCGATGGGCTGCTTCGCCAGCGTCACGGCGTACGCCGCCAGCGCGTCCCACGCGACCACCCCGTCGGAGTCCATCGGGGTGGCGACCGCCGGGAGCAGCGTGCCGCGGAGCCGTTCAACGAGTGGATGCATCATGACCCCTCACACCTCGTGCCCGAGACCGGGCCCCTTCGGTACGTCGATCCAGCCGTCGCAGCCGGCGAACACGGTCGGAGCCAGCGGGTCCTCGTCGACCATCAACGGCCCCACCAGGTCCGCCGCGACGGTCGCTCCCGGAACCGCGGCGGCCAGGTGTACGGCGGCCAGCGTGGCGACGCCCAACTCCGGCATCGAGCCTACCTTCACCGCCAGTCCCGCGGCCTCGGCCACATTCGCGATCTGCAGCGCGCGGTGCAGCCCGCCGACCTTGAGGATCTTGATGTTCAGTACGTCGGCCGCGCCGCGGCGCGCGATCTCCAGCGCGTCGTGCAGCGAGTGCATGCTCTCGTCGACCATCAGCCGTACGTCGAGCCGCTCGCGCAACCGGACGAGTCCGGCGAGGTCCCAGCGGGGGAGCGGCTGCTCCAGCAGGGTCAGGCCGGCCGCGGTCATCTTGGCGAGGTACGGGAGCGCGGTCGTCGCGTCGTACCCCTCGTTGGCGTCCAGGCAGAGCTCGGCGTCGGCGGGGATCGCGGCGCGGACGGCGCGGATCAGTTCCAGGTCCTTCGCCGGGTCGTGGCCGCCTTTGACCTTGAGGTGCCGGAACCCGCGCTCGGAGTACTCCGCGGCCTCGGCGGCCATCTCGTCGAGCGTCCCGAGGCCGACGACCCAGGTGGTCTGAACACGGTCGCGGACCGAGCCGCCGAGCAGCGCGTGCACCGGCCAGCCGCTGAGGTTGCCGGCCAGGTCGTGGAGGGCGATGTCGAGGCCGGACTTGGCGACCTGCTGGCCGCGCAGGACTCCGTCCATCACGACGTGTGCGCCGGCACGGTCGAGCGGGTCGCGGCCGATCAGCGCCGGTGCGAGATGCTCCTCGATCGCGGCCGTGACACCGGCCAGCGTCTCACCGGTGTACGCCGTCATCGGGGACGTCTCGCCGATCCCGATCGCCCCGTCGGCGGTGTGCACCTCGACGACCAGGCTGACGAGCTCGGTACTGACCCCGCTGCTGATCTGGAAAGGGCGGCGGTACCGCGCGCTGACCACCCGGGTCTTGACCGCGCTGATCGGCGCCGACGCCCCGTCCGGCAACTCCGCCGGTTGTACTGCCAGACTCATAACCGGCTCCTAGGGTCGCAATCTGAGCGGAAAGCATTTACGGTCAAGACCGTAAATACCCCAAGCGCTCTCTGTCAACGGAAGGTGGCACCCCGATGCGGCTGGGTCTCTATCTGAACCTCTACGGCACCCCGGACGAGCGGCCCCGGCTGGCCGACGCGGTCGAGCAGGCGAAGCTCGCCGAGCAGGCCGGTTTCGAGTGGGTCGTGCTCGGCGAGCGGCACCTGCACCGGCCCGGGTACCACGAGATCCTCACGTCGCTGACCTGGCTGGCCGCGCACACCGAGCGGATCGGCCTCGCGACCGCCGGGATCGTCGCGCCGCTCTACCACCCGGTCGTGCTCGCCGAGACGCTCGCGCACCTCGACGTACTGTCCGGCGGCCGGGTCACCGCGGGGTTCGTGCTCGGCTACCGCCCCGAGGAGTTCGCGCTGTACGGCGTGACGCAGGCCGAGCGGGTCGCGCGGTTCGAGGAGTGCCTGGAGATCGTCACCCGGTTGTGGACCGAGGACGAGGTCAGCTACGACGGCAAGTTCACGAGCATCAGCGAGGCCTACCTGTCGCCACGCCCGCTGCAGAACCCGCGCCCGCGGCTGTGGAACGGCGGCCGGGTGTCCGCGGTCCTGGAGCGGACCGCCCGGATGTGCGACGGCTGGACCACGTCCTTCAACGAGCTCGACTCCGACCTGCCCGGCAAGATCGCCGAGTACCTCTCGTACCCGCGCGGCGAAGGTACGCTCGGCGCGGACGTGATCCTGTGCCGCGAGGGATTCTGCGGCTCCACCTCGCAGGACGCCCGCAAGGCCCTCGAGGAGCCGCTGCGTGACCTGTACGACGCCTACACGGGCTGGAAACGCACCTCGACGGACGCGAGCCGCTACACCCAGGGCTGGGACGAGATCGCCGACCGCAGCGTGATCGGCTCGCCGGCCGAGTGCGCCGAGCGCCTGGCGCACTACGAGGAGATGGGGGCCGACGGCATCATCCTGCGGATCCAGCCGCCGGGGATGGCTCAAAGCGACGTACTGCGCTCGATCGAGAACTTCGGAAATCTCATCGGTTCCAGATGAAGCATTACGGAGGGTGTACGTCGTAACCTCTTGGTGACGGGTGGTGTCGCGCCAGCGTCGGCGCGGGCACGGCTGACCGTCGGCAGGAGGCTAAGCGGATGGCCGAAGTCGTCTTCTGGACTGTCGTCTTCCTGCGGTTCGCCGTGCCGCTGCTGATCCCGCGCTGGCCGTTGCCGGCGATCCTGGCGTCGCTCGTGCTGGACGCCGCCGATCAGACCATCTTCCAGTCCTTCGGGTACGACCCGCCGTTCTACCAGAGCTACGACAAGGCGATGGACGTGTTCTACCTGTCCGTCGCCTACCTGGCGAGCCTGCGCAACTGGTCGAATCTGCACGCGGTGCAGGTCAGCCGGTTCCTGTTCTTCTACCGCCAGATCGGCGTGCTGCTCTTCGAGCTCACCGGTGTCCGGGCGTTGCTGCTGATCTTCCCGAACACGTTCGAGTACTTCTTCATCGCCTACGAGGGGATCCGCGCCCGGCGGAACCCGCTGCGCTACAGCCTGAAGTTCTGGGTCCTGGTGGCGGGCGGGATCTGGATCTTCATCAAGCTGCCGCAGGAGTACTGGATCCACGTCGCCGAGCTGGACTTCACCGACACCGTCCGGGACGTGCCCTGGTTCGGCCCGGCGGTGGTGATCGGGCTGCTCGCCCTCGCCGCCGTGCTGTGGTTCGTCTGGCGGCCCCGGCTGCGCCCGCCGGACTGGCGGTTGCGCCTGGAAGCCGACCCGTTGCCGCCGGAGATCGACGAGGCGAAGGAGCGGGCCGCGTTCCGGGCCGCCCACGGCAAGGTCTTCGGCTGGGGAGCGGTCGAGAAGATCTTCTTGATCGGGATCATCAGCGTCATCTACGGCCGGGTGCTGCCAGGCGTCGAGGTCAGCGACTTCCAGCTCTTCCTCGGGATCGCGTTCTTCGTGGTGATCAACTCCGCGATCGGCCTCTGGGCCGCCCGGCGGGGCTACGGGTGGGACTCCGCCGCGATCTCGTTCGCCGTGGTCTTCGGGCTGAACGTGGTGATCGTCCTCCTCGAGGACCTGCTGCTCAGCCAGCGGGGTGCGGGCCTGTCGCTGCGCGACACGTTCTTCTTCATCTTCCTGTTCAGCATCCTGACGACGCTCTACGACCGGTACCACCCGGTGAACGAGTACCGCACCGCCGCCGCGAAGAACGAGGTCACGCCCTAGCCCCGTCACACCGAACCGAGGAGGCACGATGTCAGACGGCCACACTCCCGGGTCACACCGGCGCCCGGGCGAGGTCGCGGTCCCGCAGTGGCCGAGCCGCTGGGTGGGCTGGATCCTCTTCGCCGGCGTGATGATGATCGTGCTCGGGATCCTGCACGCGTTCCAGGGGTTCATCGCGATCTTCCACGACGACTACTTCCTGGTCCGCGCCTCCCGGCTGGCGATCGAGCTCAACTACGACTCCTGGGGACTGATCCACCTGATCCTCGGGCTCGTCGTGGTGGTGTCCGGGATCGCGCTGCTCAACGGCAAGTTGTGGGGACGGGTGGTGGGAGTGGTCCTGGCGGTGCTGAGCATCGTGGTGAACGCGGCCTTCCTCGCGGCGTACCCGATCTGGTCGACGATCCTGATCGCCGTCGACATCCTGGTGATCTGGGCGCTGACCGTGCACGGCGACGAGATGCGGCAGATGCTCGAGGCCCGCGAAGGCTAGGTCTCCCGATCGGCCTGGTCGGCCTGGCTGGTGGGCTGCCGGGTCGGGAGATGGCCGGACAGGAACAGGGACAGCAGCGAGATCAGTGCGAGGGCGGACAGCGACGCGCGCAGGCCGTCCAGCCGGGCCTGCTCGTTCTCGTCGACGACCGCGTTCGTGGTGCTCTGGTCCACACCGGCCTCGGACAGCGCCTGGCTGAGCTGATCGTTGGACACGAACGGTACGCCACCGGCGAGCTTGACCTCCGCCTGCGACGACACACTCGCGGGTACGTCGGGATTGTCCTTGATCCCGGTCAGGAACGAACTCGTCAGCGCCGAGATCAGGACCGCGCCGGCCAGGGCGGTCCCGATCGACGAGCCGAGGAACGTGATCGAGTTCTGCAGCCCGCCGACCTCGCCGCTCTCCTCGTCCGGTACCGCGCTGACGGTGACGGCGCCGAGCTGCGAGGCCAGCGCCCCGATGCCGAGCCCGGCGAGCAGTAGCGGCACCGTGACGACGTCCGCCCCGACCCCGATGTCGAGGCCTGCCGTCAGCAGGACGAGCCCGACGAACAACAGTGCGAAACCGACCCGGACCACCCGCCGCGGTGATGCCTGCGGGCGCAACCGCGGTACGCCGAGCGCGGCCACCAGCAACGCCAGTGACAAGGGGAGCAGCCGCAGCCCGGTGTTGATCGCCGACAGGCCGAGGGCGATCGACAGGAACAGCGGGACGACGAAGAACAGCCCGGCCTGCAGCAGGTACTGGAAGAAGAACGAGGTGAGTCCGGCCCGGAGCCGCACGTTGGCGAGCATCGCCGGGTCGATCAGCACGGCCTTGCCGTGGTTCGTCCGGCGGCGCTCCCACTCCACGAAGCCGACCAGCACGGCGCCGCCGCCGAGCATCAGCCAGATCACCGGCGACAGGCCGAGCCAGGACGGGGCGCCCTGCTTCGGGTTGACGAAGCCCCAGGAACCTGCGCGCAGCACCCCGAACACGATCAGGGCGAGTCCGATCGCGGACAGCGCCGTACCGACCAGGTCGAGCTTGGCGGAACGGTCCGCGGGGACGTCGGCGATCCGCCGCGTCATCGCCAGGATGCCGAGGACGATCAGGACCTCGCCGGCGAACACCCAGCGCCACGAGAGGTACGTGGTGAACAGTCCACCGATCAGCGGGCCCAGCGCGACGGCGATCGCGGCCGCCGCTGCGACCGCGCCGTACGCCTTCGGCCGCTGGGGCTTGTCGAAGTTGGTCGCCACCAGCGCGACGATGGCCGGCATGATCAGCGCCGCGCCGATCCCCTCGAGCCCCGACCAGCCGATCATCAGCACGGTCAGGTTCGGCGCCAGCGAGGTGGTCAGCGAGCCGGCGCCGTAGATCAGGCACCCGATCGCGAACGCGCGCTTCCGGCCGAGGATCTGCCCGAGCTTCCCGCCGGTGATCATCAGCGACGCCATCACCAGCGTGTACAGCGTGATCGCGGACTGGATGCCGGTCACCGTCGTCCCCAGGTCCGACGCCACGGTCGCGATCGAGACGTTCATCACCGAGCTGTCCAGCGCCATCAGGAACTGGCCGGACGCGAGCGTGATCAGCACGGTCCGCGAGCCGGTCGCCGTACGGACGCCGGCGGCCGGTACGTCGCTGCTCATCCGCGAGCCCCTCCCCGTCCGGATCTCCGGCCGGACGGGGTCAGTAGAGCGCACCGCGTCTTCACCCGGCATCGTCCGCGCCGGGTGAAGACGGAGAGCGTGAGTCAGGCCTTCAGCCCCGACATCGCGATGCTGTCGGTCAGGTAGCGCTGCAGGAGCCCGAACACCAGCAGGCTCGGTACGACGGTGATCGTCGCGCCGGCCATCACCTGGTTGATCGGCACCGCCTGGGTCTGCAGCGTGGCCAGGCCGACGGTGAGCGTCTGCATCTGGCCGGACTGCCCGATGACGAGCGGCCAGAGGAAGTCGTTCCAGTGCCACAGGAACACGAAGATCCCGAGCGTGGCCAGCACCGGCCGGATCAGCGGCAGCACGATCGTCGTGAAGATCCGCCACTCGGGGGCGCCGTCGATCTCGGCCGCCTCGAACAGCTCGTCCGGCAACTGCATGATGAACTGCCGCATCAGGAAGACCGCCTGCGAATTCGCCAGCGTCGGCACGATCAGGCCCCAGTAACTGTCCACCCAGTCCAGCTTCGAGACCAGGATGTACGACGGGATCAGCGTCGCCTGGAACGGCACCATCAGCGTGGCCAGGAACGCCCAGAACATGATCTCGCGGCCGGGGAACTTCTTCTTGGCAAACGCGTACCCGGCCATCGACGCGAACAGCAGCACACACGCGACCGAGACCAGCGAGTAGAGCAGCGAGTTCACCGTCCAGCGCGGGATGTCCGAGCTGGACAGCACCTTCTGGAAGTTCTCCAGGGTGAAGTGGGCCGGGTTCAGCGCGTCCGGGAACGTCCGCCCGCTCGGCGGAGCGAACGCGACCAGCACCATCGCGGCGAACGGCACGATCGTCACGATCGCCGTCAGCGTCAGCAGCGTCGGCAGGGTCAGCCGGGCCGCGGTACGCCGTCCCGCGGCCGACGTGTCCGCCGGCTCGCGGACCGGCGGCCGGTCGAGTACCTGAGTCATCAGTCGTCCCTCCCGACGAGCCGGCGCTGGACCAGCGAGACGACGAGCACGATCAGGAACAGCACCAGACCGATCGCGCTGGCGTACCCGAAGTCGAAGTACTTGAAGCCGCTGTCGTACAGGAAGTACACCAGCGAGTAGCTGGACCGGACCGGCCCGCCGCCGGTCATCACGTACATCGCGTCGAAGACCTGGAACGCGCCGATGGTCTCGATCACCAGCACGAAGAACAGCACCGGCCGCAGCTGCGGCAGCGTCACGTAGCGGAACCGTTGCCAGGTGCCCGCGCCGTCGATCATCGCCGCCTCGAGGTACGACTTCGGGACCGCCTGCAGCCCCGCGAGCAGGATCAGCATCGAGTAGCCGAAGCCCTTCCAGGCCGACGTCACCGCGATCGAGGGCAGGACCGTGTTCGACTGGCTGAGGAAGTCGATCGGGCCGATGCTCACCAGCCCGAGGACCGCGTTCAGCAGGCCGTCCTGGGCGTCGTAGATCCACTTCCAGATCACCGCGGCGAGCACGATGCTGGTCACGTACGGCAGGAAGAACACGCCCCGGAAGAAGCCGCGCTTCCACACCACCTGATGCAGGAGTACGGCGGTCCCGAGCGACAGCAGGACCGTCAGTGGCACGAAGATCACCGTGTAGGTGACGGTCACCAGCAGCGCCTCGTGGAACACCTTGTCCGAGAACAGCCGGGTGTAGTTGTCCAGCGCAACGAAGTCCCACTTGCCGCTGATCCGGTAGTCGGTCAAGGACAGCAGGAAGGCCCCGATCGCCGGCAGGAACCGGAACAACAGGAACAGCACCAGCATCGGTGCGACGAACAGCAGACCAACCCACGGCCGACGCCGCGGTCCGCTTCTCCTTCTGGTTCGGCCGGTCGCGGGTCCCGCCCGACCCGCGACCGTATCCGATCCGGTGTTCGTCAACGTTGCCTCGAGAGCAGGTCGTTGGCCTGCTTGGCGGCGTCGTCCAGGGCCTGCTGGGGCTGCTTCTTGCCGGTCAGCACGGCCTGGATCTCGGTGCTCAGCAGCGACATGATCTGCCGCGCCGACGGGTTCGCCTCACCCGGTACGGCGTACTGCAGCGCGTCGTGGAACTTCGTCGCGACCGGGTCCGTCGACTCGGACTTGGCGTCGTTGCGCGGTGAGTAGAAGCCGGACGCCTTACTGAGCGCGTCGAGCTGGGCCGGCTGGATCATGAACGACAGGAACTTCTTCGCCGCGTCGGTGTTCGACGAGGCGGCGTTCAGCACCAGGCCACCCGGGATGCCGTACCCGACCTGCTTCTTGCCGGTCAGCGGCGTACCGATCTCGACGTTCGCCGCACCCCAGGTCTTCGCCACCGTGGCGGCGTCGGCCGGCACGCTGGTCATCGCCATCGCGACCTGACCCTTGCCGAACGGCGAGTCCGCGACCACGTTGCCCGCGGTGAGCGCGGTCTTCGGGATCGCACCCTCGTCCCACAGGCTCTTCAGGAAGGTCAGCGCCTCCACACCCGGGGCCTGGTTGAACGTGACGCTCTTGCCGTCGTCGGCGAAGACCTTGCCACCGGCCTGCCAGAGCAGCGGGTAGAAGTTCAGGTTCAGCGTCGCCTCCGGCGAGGCCGAGTAGTCCAGCGTGGAGAACCCGGCGGCCTTGAGCTTCGGCGCCGCGGCCTTGATCTCGTCCCAGGTCTCCGGCGGCTTGGCGATCCCGGCCTTGGTCAGGACCGTCTTGTTGTACATCGTCGTGGTGACGGTGTGGTAGATCGGTACGCCGTACACCTTGTCGTTGACGGTCAGGCCCGGGATCGCGGCCGGCAGGAACTTGTCCTTGTCCGGCGCGACCACGTCGTCGACCGGCTCCAGCGAGCCGCTGTTCACGTACTGCGGGATCTGGTCCGGGATCATCAGCAGCACGTCCGGGCCCTTCTTGCCCGAGAACGCGGCCGCGACCTTCTCCTCACGGTTCGCCCACGGCTGGGCCTCGACCTTCAGGTCGATCCCGGAGTTCGCCGCCTCGAAGTCGGTCTCGACCTTCTTCCAGTACGCATCGCTGGCCGCCTGGTCGGCGATCACCGGGTACATCCAGAGCGTGACGCTCTTCTTCGAGTCCGACGAGCCCGAGTCGCCACCGCCGCAGGAACTGAGCGCGGCGGCGAGAACGAGTGCCGTGAGTGGTGCCGCGATGCGGCGGACGCTGGATTTCATCGCACCCCCTGGGTGTCCGGAAGTCAGGGCCGGAAGTAGCTGAACCGAATAACGGTCAGGACCGAAAGTAGCTGGGCTGAATTTCGGCTGTCAACGGCTGATATCAACTCGGAACAGCTCGGAGCCGCTCGTCATCAGCAGTTGGTGATCTCCCCGGACGCCGAGCCGCCGGTGCGCGTGCTCGACGAACAGCGTCGGGGTGGCCTTGCTCCCCGGCGCGATCCGGTAGATCTTGTTCAGGTCGATGCTCACGTAGACGGCCTCGGACGTGGCGACGATGTCGCCGCTGGAGGTCGTCGTCCCGAGCGTGAAGGACTTCTTCAGCTTGCCGCTGTCCGGGGCCACGGCGAACACGGTCTTGCCGGCCACGCCCCACAGCAGCCCGTCCGGGCCGATCGTGACCGACGAGACGGTGGCCGCGCCGGGCACCGGCACGGATTCCCACAGCTTCTGCTTCTTGGCCACGTCCCACGCGAACACTGTGCCCGCTTCCCGGGTCGGCGGGGTGGTCGTCAGGCCACCGGCGATCGACGTTCCGCCGTACACGATGCCGCAGCGGGCGGTCAGGCCGAAGACCGACTCGTCCTGGACCACGTTGCGGTACTTCTCCGCGGTGTTCGTCGTCGGGTCGTAGATGACCAGCGCGCCGCCGAGCCGGTCGCCGTCCGGGACGGTGCCGACCGCGATCTTGCCGTCGACCTCGGTCAGCGCCCGCGCGCGGGTCTGGAAGAGGTCGGGTTTCAGGTTGAGCAGCTGCTTCGGGTTGTCCGGCGTACCGGGCGGGCCGGGTGAGTACTCCGGACTGCTCCAGGGCTGCGCCGGCGCGTAGGAGTAGAGCCGGGCCTCCGGGTAGGCGCCGACGTACACGGTGCCGTTCGAGGCCTCCATCAGGGCCTCCACCTGCGAGAACCGGTTGAACTTCGCCTCGCCGGTGGCGGGGTTGACCACCGAGACGCCGCCGTTCAGGAAGCCACCTGCGTAGATGTTGTCCTTGCCGCCGGCCACCGACAGGATCTCGATCGGCTCCCGCCGGACCTTGGTCTGGAAGATCTCCGACTTGCCGGTCTGCGGGTTGTACCGGAACTCCTCGCCGCGCCACAGCGTGCCGACCACGCTGGTCCCGGGGTAGTCGGGCAGGTTCAGGTCGGCGTACCCGATCGAGCGGGCGTTCTGGATCCGGCCGGTGAAGGTCAGGCCGGTGCCGGTCAGCGTCTTGGTGGCCGGGTCGTACTTCTTCAGCTCGCTCGCCTGGATCATGTACAGCGACCCGTCGGCGCCGATCGGGGAGATGTCCAGGCCGTGCTCGTTCGGGATCTCGTCGACCCAGGTCCGGGACGCGATGTCCCAGACGTACATCGGGCCCGGAAACGCGGTGCTGACCCGGGTGTACACGCGCCCGCCGCGGACGTTCAGGTCGTACACCACCTTGTCCTTCGGATCGCCCATCGTGGGCGGCGCCGGGATCTCGGAGATCGCGCCGGTGGCGACGTCGATCTCCTGGAAGTACGCGTCCGGCTCGGTGCCGGTGTAGAGCTTGCCGTTCCCGTAGTCGATGCTCTTGACGTACCCCTGACCGGCCTTGATCGTGCCGTAGTCGCGGATCGCGCCGGTCTGGTGGTCGTACCGGAACACGCGGCCGTGCGGGTACGTACCGCCGTACACGTTGCCCTGCTCGTCGACGGTGATCCGCAGGATGAACGTCTCGGAGGCGAGCGGCCGGCCCAGGTCCTCGGCGGTGGTCGCGCCGGGCTTCAATCGGTAGAGGTGACCGTTGTTGTACGTGCCGGCGTAGATCGTACCGTCCGGGGCGGCCGCGACCGCGTAGCTGCCGTCGGCGCCGGGCAGCGCCGCGGACAGCAGGCTGTCGCCGGTGGCCGGGTCGATGGCGTTCAGGTACGCCGGGCTGCCGCTGGACACGTTCCAAATCGCGGTCTTGCCGTTCGGGCCGGGCGCGACCGTGCCGCCGATCAGCAGGACGTCGGACAGTGGCGTACCGAGCGAGACGACGGTCGCGGTCGGTGGTTTCGGGGTCGCCGCGGCGGGCCGTGGCGGTGTGGACAGGGTCGTGACGAGCAGGGCGGCGAGTGCCACCGCGACGAGCGAGCGGGCTGATCGCATGCGATGCCTCCGGGCGTGCCGTATTTACGGTCCTGTCCGAAAGTGAAGCCCTCGCGCCGTCACGAAGTCAACGGCTCGGGAGAATTTGCCACTACTGACAGCAACCGCCCGGGTTACGGCCTCGGCCGTTAAAGGCGGGTCACGTCTGGGGGAGCTTCCCGAGCAGGTTCTGCAGCATCTCCCGGGTGGCCGCGAAGTAGCTGTTCTCGCGGTGCAGGGCCCGGTGGAAGGCGGCCAGTTCGGCCGCCGAGATGGTGTTCGAGAACGTGCTGATCTCGGTCAGGTCGAGCCGCCGATTGAACAGGTGCACGGTGTCCCGCCAGCGGTGCAGCAACCCGACCAGGTCCGCGTCCTTGTGCAGGCCGAGCGCGCCGGACACCAGCGCGAGGTCGACCGCGGACACCACCAGCCGCGGGTACACCTGCCGGCTGGTGGGCGCGTCCGGCGAGAACCGGTCGTCGTTGAGCAGTCTGGTGTTCTCCTGCAGCTCGTCCGCGACGGCCCGCAGTACCTCGGTACGGCGCTCCGCCTCGGCCGTCAGCCGCTCGACGAAGATGCCGGTCAGCCCGGCGACCAGCGTCAGCGAGTTGACGGCCGGCTCCCAGCGGGAGTTCCCCGGCCAGAGGAACCAGATCACGCCGAGCACGAACGCGACCGCGAGCAGGCCGTACGTCACCCAACTGACGACGGTCCGCCGGTTCATGTCGACCAGATGTCGTCGGCGAGGCTGTGCGCGGCCTCGCCGGCCGTCTCCGGTGCGAGCAGCAGCAACTCCAGGCCGAACGGGTTCGGCCGTCGGGTGTACCGGAACTGGGACTGGATCGCCTCGACCGGGGTCAGCTTGCACGCCTCGGTGAGCCGCCGCAGACGCGCGGTGGAGTACTTCCGGGTGGTGTAGAGCCGGATCGTGTCGCCGGTCGACAGCGGCACCTCCGTGTGGTCCGGCAGTTCCATCCGGATCTCGTCGTCGGTGTCGTTCTGCCAGAGGATCTTGACCAGCAGCGCGTCCTCGTCCTCGACCTCGCCGACGAACTTCACCAACTCGTTCTTGATCTTGAGATCGGTGTTGTACCGCAGGGCACTGGTGACGAACTCGGCGAACGCCCGGGTCTGGTGGTACTCGTCGGCGGCCGCGTCCGCGGCCTCCTGGTCCAGCTGGGTGGTGCTGGCCACCTCGAGCAGCAGCCGGTCCTGCGGGCGCAGCACCCGGGTGAGCGTGCGGAGCAGTTCCTCGTCGTTCTCGAAGTTGGCCAGCGTGTTGCCGGTCAGCGTGAACAGGATCGGCTCGTCGCCGACCAGCCGGGACAGCATCTCGGCCAGCTCGTCCATGTTGTCCGCGATCGAGAAGTCCAGCTGCACCGGCAGCACCTGGGACACCGGGAACCGGGCGCCGCGGACGGGCTCCAACGTGCCCATCCGCAGCATCTCCGAACTCATGTCGACCGGGATGTAGTACATGTCCGCGTTGTGCCGGCGCATGTCACTGAGGATCGTGCGGTCCTTGACACCGGTGCCGACGCCGAGGCTGACCAGGTGGAAGCCACCGGCCTCGACATGCGGCCGGAGCTTGCGCCAGTGCCGCAGGAACGACTCCGCGCCGGCCTTCATCACCAGGTAGAACGGGTCGTTCGTCGCGTTCGCCCAGGCGATCGTCGGACCGATACCCCAGTAGGAGAACCCGGACGTGATCTGCTTGCCGTCGCCGGACGTCGAGAACGGCCCGCGGAGGTCGCCGGTCAGCGTCGCGAGCTTGTCCGTCTGATCCTCGCCGACCAGCAGCAGCGACCAGGCGAAGTCGTCGTCGGCCAGCGCATGCTCGAGCTTCCGGATCACGGGTACCGGCTCTGCCACGTCTCACCCCTCACACGATGAGACGACAGGTTATCGGTTGCCGGACCAGACCGCTGGTCAAACCGGAGTGACCGCGTCCGCCTCGCGGCCCTTGGGGCCGTCGACGATCTGGAACTCGACCCGCTGCCCGTCCTCGAGGGTCTTGTACCCGTCGGAGACGATCTTGCTCCAGTGCACGAACACGTCGTCCACGTCGTCGCCGCCCTCGACGGCAAGGAAGCCGTAGCCCTTGTCGGCGTTGAACCACTTCACGGTGCCGCGCACCATTGAGACTCCTCGACCACGGGACCCGCTTCACCAGGACCCCTCCGGTACTTCGCAGTCCATAAGACTAACCGAGGCGGCTCCGAGGCAGAGCGCCGTACCCACCAGGGCCGCGCTCGCCCAGAGTGGGCCGGAGAAGCCCGTGACCCCGATCGCAAGGCCGCCCAGGAGCGGTCCGGCGGCGGCTCCGACGTTCAGCGCGGCGGTCGCCAGGCCCCCGGTCAGGACCGGGGACGCGGAGCCGGCGTACAGCGCGTAGGAGATCAGCGTGGAGCCGACGGCGAACGACAGTGCGCCCTGAAGGAAGACCAGGACGACGGTCGGCGCGGTGTGGCCGGCGGTCAGCGCGAAGACGCACCAGCCGATCAGCAAGATGCCTCCGGCAACCAGCGTGAGCCGGTGGTCGCGGCGATCCGCGAACCGGCCCGCGACGGTCACGCCGGCGAACGAGCCGAGCCCGAACAACGCGAGCATGATCGGCACCCAGCCCACGCCGAACCCGGTCACCTCGGTGAGCACCGGAGAGAGATAGGTGAACGAGCAGAACGTCGCGCCGTTCACCAGCGCCCCGAGCAGCAGCAGTACGGCGAGCCGCGGCCGGATCCTGAACCGCGCGACAGTGCTGGGCCCGGCGCCGCGGGCCGGGACCGACCGCATGATCGCGATCAGCGCGGGCAGCGAGATCAGGGCGACCGCCCAGAACGCGGACCGCCAGCCGAGGGACCGGCCGAGGGCGGCACCCGCCGGTACGCCGACGATGCAGGCGAGCGTCGTACCGCCGAGGAGGACGGAGGTGGCGCGACCCTTGGCGTCCGGGCGGACCAGGGTGGTGGCGGTGGCCAGTGCGACGGCCAGGAAGCCCGCGTTCGCGAGCGCGGCCAGGATCCGGGTGACCAGCAGCACGCTGAAGCTGCAGGTCAGGGCGCCGACCACGTGGACGGCGAGGAAAACGGTCAGTGTCACCAGCAGCGTCCGGCGGCGCGGCCAGCGGGCGCCGAGGACGGCGATCGCCGGTGCGCCGACGACCATGCCCAGCGCGAACGCCGAGGTCAGCCAGCCGGCGGTGGGGATGGAAACGCCCAGGTCCTGGGCGATGTCCGGGCCGAGCCCGGAGAGCATGAATTCAGAGGTGGCCTGGGCGAACACGGCCAGCCCAAGCGCATACAGCACGAACGGCAGCGTCAACAAAAGCAAGGAGGTACTCCGCAACCATGAGAAGACGTGGGTGATCGTCTCCGGCGGTTCGGTGTGATTCTGGGTGGATTCACACGGAACGGCCGGTGGTTACGGTCTGTCCGCCTCCGGGCTGGTCACGGCGTGGAGCTTAGGGAACGCCGTACCCGCCGTCCAGCGGATTAGCCGCGCCGGGAGGCGGCGAGGCCGAGGAGCCCGGCGGTCACCAGCAGGAGGGCGCTGGTGACGCCGAGGTCGTCGGACTGCAGTGCGCCGTTCTCGGTCAGCATCCAGATCGTGGCGCCTCCGGCCAGGACGGTCCCGGCCACGACGCCAGGAACGTCCGGCCTGGTCTTCCGTGGCTGCTGGCTCATTCGCGCTCCACCTTGATGCTGCCCAGTCTGAGGTTCAGGTCCAGGGTGACCTGCTGCGGGCCGGCCTTGCCGTCCGCGCCGAGGTCGTCGAGGTTCAGCTGCGCATTATGGCCCTCGTGCTGCTCGTTGAGGAAGGCAACGTCTCCCATCTCGGTCGACAACTGCCCCTTCACGTCGACGTTCGCGGGCACCTTGACGATCACCTCGCCGACGCCGCCGTGGACGTCGACCTTCGCGCCCGGGGCGAAGGTGGCCTTGGTCAGGTCCAGGTGCACCGACCCGGCGTCGAACTGGTAGCTCGTGCCGGTCGCGGTGATCGTCTGACCGGCCGGCGCGACGTAGTTGGTGTCGGCGAAGTTCCGCGGTACGCCGGGGAACACCGTGCTCGCCACGGCTCCGACGGCGAGCAGGATGCCGAGCGGGAGCAGCGCGAGTGTGCGGCCGACGAACCCGCCGATCAGCATGCCGCCGCCGAGGGTGGCCAGGCCGATCACCAGCATGGTCGCGGTCGACGCCCCCGCCAGCGCCGCGATACCGATCGCCAGACCGGTCAGCACGACGATGATCGACTTGATGCCGCGGACGCCCTTCGCGGGCGGCTCCGCCGGCTTGCTCGCGACCGGCCGGGTGCCGCCGGCCGGCTCGTCGACGTACAGGCCCAGGGGGTCGTCCTCGGTCCACACAGGCTGGACCGGTTCGACGGTGCGGTCCTGGGGTCGCTGTGTGGCCGAGGACGCCTGGCCCGTCGGAGGAACGGACGGGCCGGTCTGCGGGGGCGCGTACGCCGGGTTGTACGGCTGGCCGGGGTTCTGCTGGCTGGTGTACGGCTGCGAGGTGAACTGCTGCCCGGAGCCCGCCGCAGACGTGGTGTCCTGCGGGCGTGGGGGCTGTTGCTGCTGTTGGGGGTTCTGCTGGTTCTGTTTGGTGCCCTTGCGGTGCTTGGCGAGCAGCCAGATCACCGCCAGCACGATCACCGGACCGGGGACGAAGTGGCCGAACTTGAACGACGACATCGTCGCGATCGCGGCGAAGATGCAGATCCCGATCACCACCGGCCAGAACCACGGGTGGTCGGTCCGGATCCGGTCGCCGAGCAAGCCCTGCACCGGGGCCCGGTCGCTGCCCTCGTCGGGCATCAGGACCCACGCGGCGATGTAGAAGATGATGCCCGGGCCACTGAGGATCAGGACGGCCATCACCACCCGGACCAGTACCGGGTCGATGTTCAGCGCGCGGCCGATGCCGCCGCAGACACCCGCGACCCAGCGGTCCGACCTGCTGCGCCGCCAGCTCTGGGGGTTCTGCAGGCGGTCGCGGTCGAACCCGGCGGGTCCACTCTGGTTCTGCTCCATGTCATCGATACTCCCGCGCCGGCACCCCGGATCACATCGGGGATGGCCCCTGATGGCCCCGGAGTCGCCGGAATTCGGGGTTCTCCCCGAGCACACCCTGAGCGTGGCGGGTGACCGCTGAGGAGCCGGCCCGGGACAAGCCTGCTGGTGTCGGGCCGGTCCACATGTGACGATCGTGGTGATGAGCCAGCCAGCAGCCGCGCCGACGGGCGGATCCTCGACGAACGAGGACCGGCCCGAGTCGACGCCTGCGCAGGACCAGTGGCGGTACAAGGGCTGGGGCCCGCAGGGACCAGGCCAGTACCAGGGCCCGTACGCCGCCTACGCCGCGCGCATGGGTCAGCAGCAGCGCGGCGCTCCCGGTGGGCCGCCCACCGGTCCGGGGCAGCCGGGACCGCAGGGGGCCGGACAGTCTGCTCCGCCGCCGCGGCCGGCTTCTGACCCGCCACGCCGGGCGTACCGGCGTACCGAGGGACGGGTGATCGCCGGTGTGGCCGGTGGTGTCGCTGACCACCTCGGCGTGTCCGACACCGTCGTCCGGCTGGTGCTGATCGCGACCACGGTGTTCGGGGGCTTCGGCGTACTGATCTATGCGGCGCTGTGGTTCCTGATGCCGCTCGCCCCGGAGACCGTGCCGAACGCGCCCGGCCTGGCCGCGCACACCCGCAGTGGGATGCGGTCCGACGAGCCGCCGGCGCCGGTGACCGAGGCGAGGCAACGCAAGCGCGAGAAGAGCCGCGGCCAGCTGCCCGCGTTGGTGGCCATCGGCATCGGCCTGTTGCTGCTGCTCCAGGTCGCCGGGTTCGGCGTCGCCGGCAAGCTGTTCTGGCCGCTGGTGTTCGCCGCGACCGGTCTGGCGCTGATCTGGCGGCAGGCGGACGAGAACCAGAAGGACAAGTGGGCGCAGGACATCCGGGTCCCGATCCTCGGGCTGGTGCTCGGCAAGGGCGGCTGGAAGTCGCTGGTCCGGATCGCCGTCGGGCTGATCCTGATCGGTACGGCGGTCACGCTGTTCCTGGTCCAGAACGGCCGGCTCTCGATGGTCGGCGACGTACTGATCGCGCTGCTGCTCGCGGTGGTCGGGATCGGTGTCATCGCCGGGCCCTGGGTGCACCGGCTGACCCGAGACCTGAACGCCGAGCGCGCCGAACGGGTCCGCTCGCAGGAGCGCGCCGACATGGCCGCGCACCTGCACGACTCCGTGCTCCAGACGCTCGCGCTGATCCAGAAGCAGTCCGACGACCCGAAGGCGGTCGCCCGGCTGGCGCGCTCCCAGGAGCGGGAACTGCGGTCCTGGCTGTACGACGAGGACGACAACGCGGACCAGACGCTGGCCGGCGCCGCGAAACGGGCCGCCGCCGAGGTCGAGGACTCGCACGGCGTACCGATCGAGGTGATCACGGTCGGTGACTGTGACCTCACCGAGCCGTTGTCGTCGATGGTCCGGGCCGCCCGGGAGTCGATGGTGAACGCCGCGAAGCACTCCGGCGCGGCGAAGATCGACGTGTTCGTCGAGGTGGACGGCGACCGGGTGGAGATGTTCGTCCGGGACCGCGGCAAGGGGTTCGTCGTCGACGAGGTCCCGGACGACCGGCTCGGCTTGCGGCACAGTGTGATGGGCAGGATGGAACGGCACGGCGGCCGCGCGACGGTGCGGTCCGATCCGGAGACAGGGACCGAAGTGCGACTGGAGATGGACAGATGAGCAGCAGGCGGGTTGTCGTCGTCGACGATCACGATATGTTCCGGGCCGGGGTACGCAGCGAGATCGGTGCGTCGGTCGACATCGTCGGGGAGGGGTCCGACGTCGACACCGCGGTGAAGGCGATCGTCGGCACCGAGCCCGACGTCGTACTGCTCGACGTGCACCTGCCCGGCGGTGGTGGCACCGAGGTGATGAAGCAGGTCCACCAGCGGCACCCGGACGTCAAGTTCCTGGCGCTGTCGGTGTCGGATGCCGCCGAGGACGTGATCGGCGTGATCCGGGCCGGCGCCCGCGGGTACGTCACCAAGAACATCTCCGGCGCCGAGCTGGTGGACGCGATCAACCGGGTCGCCGACGGTGACGCGGTGTTCTCGCCGCGGCTGGCCGGGTTCGTGCTGGACGCCTTCTCGGGCGCCATCGACATCGCGTCGGTGGACGAGGACCTCGACCGGCTGTCACAGCGCGAGCGCGAGGTACTGCGCCTGATCGCCCGCGGCTACGCCTACAAGGAGGTCGCCCGCGAGCTGTTCATCTCGGTGAAGACCGTCGAGACCCACGTCTCCTCGGTCCTCCGCAAACTCCAGCTCTCGAACCGCCACGAACTGACCCGCTGGGCCACGGACCGCCGACTGGTCTGACGAACGGCAACCGCAACGCCCCGGCCGCTCCACGGCCGGGGCGTTCCGTTCGTGTCAGCTGATGGTGACGATCTTGTTCACCGTGTACGCCGGGGCGTGGTCGGCGTCGCCGGGGAAGAAGACCCGGTAGGCGATCTGACCGCGGACGGCCGGCTTGATGCCGAAGGCGTACTTGCCCGAGGTGCTCAGCTTCACCGAAGCGATCGACTTCCACACCTTGTTGCCGTACTGCTGCAGGTACACGGGCTGGCCCGCATGCGCCGGAGCGACGTACCCACTGAAGGCGGTCGCCTGGCCGAGCCGGATCGACGACGGCGACAGCGTGGCCGAGATCGTCGGCGCCACCTGCACGGTGATGTCGGCGGTCCGGGTGCCCATCAGGTCCGCGTTGCCGGGGAACGTCAGCATGTACACCGACGACACGAGCGGCTTGTGCGCCACCGCGAGGGTCCCGGTCGAGGACGTCTTGAGCGCTGCCAGCAGGGTGAACTTCGAGGAGTTCTTGGGTCGCACGTAGACGTTGACCGGCAGACCGGCGTACACCAAGTTGTCGATCCGTAGCGTGCTGCCCTTGATCGTGACGGAGCCGCCGTAGCTGATCAGCGTCGAGGTCGTGCTGATCCCGGACTTCATCCCGAGCAGCTGGGTCACCGAGGCCGGGCCGACCCGCCCGTCGCGGTCCTTGATCCAGGCAGCGAACGTGTACGTCGTCCCTTGCGCCAGCCCGGTCGCCTTGACCGAGGACGCCGTACCGGCGTAGACGAGCGTGCCGGTGTCCAGGGCCGGCGCCTTGGTCCCGGCGGCGACCCGGACGACGACCTGCCCGAAGTCGGTCATCTCCGGGAGCGTCCAGTTCAGGGTCGCGGCGAGGTACGCGCCGCTCGCGTCGAACGTCTTCAGCTGGCTCGGGTACCAGTCGATCGTGCTGAACACGGTCAGCACCGGAGCCAGCGCGGACCCGTCCGCCTCGTGCACACCTGCGACCGAGATCTTGTACGGCGCGTTGTCGACGAGCTGTGCCGCCGGCGTGATCGTCGCCTTCAGCGTCGCGGCGTCGTAGCTGACCGTGGCGGGGATCGTCGCGAGGGTCTTGCCGTTCAGCAGTTTCACCGTGGAGCCGTCGACGGTGGTCGCGTCGACCGGACGGGCGAAGGTCACCGCCGGCTTCGACGCCAGCGCCGCGTTGCCGGACAGATCACCGGGAACGACGTCGCGGACCGGGTACGCCGCCCCTGTGGTGGTTCCGCCGGCGCCGAGCTGCGAGACGCTGAAGTTGTAGCCGCGATCCACACGGGACCCGTTGTAGTTGCGCACCGCGATGTAGGAAACTCCGGGGTTGACGGTCACGTCGACGGTTGCGATCAGCGGAGCTGTCGTCGACCAGTCCGTCGGGTAGGGGTTCTGAGCGAACCCGATGCGCTGCAGGTCCTTGTCGTAGACCGTCACCACCGGAGCGAAGTTCTGCGGTCGGTCCGCGGTGTAGTCGGTGCCCGAGACGGTGATGCGGATCTTCCGGGTTTCCGCCGGACGCACGAAGTACCAGTCGACCTGCCCCTCAGTGCTAATCGTCCCACCCGTGCTCAGACTCCAGCCGGCGGGCAGGTCGCCGAGATTGCGAGCGCGAGCCGGCTCGTCGTGGGCCTCCGACAGCGGGGCGCCCGGGAAGTCCGCGGCCCAGGTGCCGCCGAGTGCGGCGTACGCGTCCAGGACGCCGGCGCCGTAGTACGGGTCGGTGCCGCGCGGGCCCGCGTCCCGGGCCACGCTCTCGATTCGCGCTGCCACCTGGGCGGGCGTGAGGGTCGGCCACTTGTTCTTCACCAGAGCGGCCACCCCCGCGACGATCGGCGCCGAGCAGGAGGTGCCGGTGCAGAGCCAGTACGGGTCGTAGCCGGGCTCGGTCAGGCTGCGCGCGCCGGTGCTGACGATGTCCCAGCCGGGGGCCGCGATGTCGACCCAGTCGCCGAACGAACTGAAGTCGGTCAGCCGGCCGGTCGCATCGGTCGCCGCGACCGCGATCGCCTCGGGGTACGACGCGGGGTACTGCACCGCGTCGCTGCCGTCGTTCCCGGCCGCGACGACGACCACCGCGCCCTTGGCGACGGCGTACTTCACGGCGTCGTGCAGGACCTGGTCGTCGCCCGGTCCACCGAGCGACAGGTTGATCACCGTCGCGCCGTGATCGGCCGCCCAGGTGATCCCGTTGGCGACGTCGGCGTCGTACCCCTCCCCGTTCGCGTCGAGGACCTTGACCGGCATCGCCTTCGCGGACCAGCCGACCCCGGCCACGCCGGCGCCGTTGTTCGCCGAGGCCGCGATGATGCCCAGCGTCATGGTGCCGTGACCGTTGTCGTCGTTCGGCGCGGTGGCCGGAGCGAGGACGTTGTAGCCGGCGACCAGATGGCCGGCGAGGTCCGGGTGACCGGCGTCGACACCGGTGTCGACGACCGCGATCACCTGGTCACCGGTCGACTTCGACACGTCCCACGCCTGCGGCATGCGGACGGTGTTCAGGTACGACGCCTGGCCGACACCGTTGACGACCGGGTAATAGGTGTCGTTCGGGACCGCCGTCGTGTGGCGCTTGTAGTTCAGAGAGGCCAGCTCGACGGACGGGTCGGCCTTGGCCTTCTTCAGCAACTCCGGCGCGGACAGCGAACCGCTGAGCCGGACGATGCTCGACGTGACCGGTTGCTTCGCGGTGGCGCCGAGTTTCGCGACCGCTGCCCGGCGGGCGGACGCGGTGGCCTTGTTCTTGAACTTCACCAGCACGGAGTTCGGCTCGAACTCGGGCTTGGCGTCGTGCGGGGCATGGTGGGCGCTGAACGCCGGGCGGTACGGGCGCAGTTCGGCCGCCGAACCGGAGGAACCGGTGACGACGATCGCGCCGGTCGCGACCAGGGCCGCGGGCACGACCAGGCGCAACAGATGAGTGGGACGGGACAGCACGGGACCCCCAGAGGGCAAGCCGCGAACGGCGAACAGCCGAACCCGCTGCCGTGGTTCGGGCGCTGTCCGGTGGGCCGCGAACGCGACCCGTGTTCTAGATCGCGAAAGTCTCCGGTGTCGTTACAGGGGTCAGCGGTTCGCGGAGGTGTACGGGAGCAGGGCCATCTCGCGGGCGTTCTTGATGGCGCGGGCGACCTGTTTCTGTTGCTGGACGGACAGGCCGGTGACGCGGCGGGAGCGGATCTTGCCGCGGTCGGAGATGAACCGGCGCAGCAGCGCGGTGTCCTTGTAGTCGATGTAGGTGATGCCGTCGCGGTCCAGCGGGTTCTGCTTCGGCTTGCGCTTGCCGGTCGGGGCCGGGCGTCGGGGCATGGCAGCGCTCCTTTGTTGAATGTCGTTTTCAACTAGGGTAGCGCAAGAGGTCAGCGATGGCGCGTTTCGGCCAGGGCATGGATTCGCCACTCCGATCCGGCGGTCCGGGCTTGGCGGCTGTTATACCGTCGACTCTTATGGAGCGGAATCTCACTGCCGATCAGCTGGCGCTCTTCGAGAAGGAGTTCGCGTCGAACCCGCAGTACCGGGTGATGCAGAACGCCGTCACGCAGACACCGGTCAACAGCATCGCCCTGGATCGCCAGGTCGTCACGTCGATGGACCATTCGGTGTCCCATCTGCTGGACGACTGGAAGGTGACCAACCAGAAGAAGAGCGGGCGGTGCTGGCTGTTCGCCGGGTTGAACCTGCTGCGCGTCGGGGCCGCCGAGAAACTCGGCGTCAAGGACTTCGAGTTCTCCCAGAACTACCTGCTGTTCTGGGACAAGTTCGAGCGGTCCAACTTCTTCCTCGAGGCGATCATCGAGACCGCGGACCGGGACGCCGACGACCGCACGGTCGCGCACCTGCTGTCCGACCCGATCGGTGACGGCGGTCAGTGGAACATGTTCGTCGCGCTGGTGCAGAAGCACGGCCTGGTGCCGAAGTCGGCGATGCCGGAGACCGAGAGCTCGTCGGCGACCGCGCAGCTGAACGACGCGCTGCGCAAGCTGCTCCGCCAGGGTGCGCGCGACCTGCGGGCGCTCGACGGCGACGAGGCGCGCCGCGACCGCAAGCGCGAGATCCTCACCACCGTGCACCGGGTGCTGAGCATCCACCTGGGCACGCCGCCGCAGAAGTTCCTGTGGCAGTGGAAGGACAGCGACAAGGGCTTCCACCGGGACGGCTGGACCACCCCGACCGAGTTCGCCGCGGCGTACGTGCAGCTGCCGGTCGACGAGTACGTCTGCCTGGTGCACGACCCGCGCTCGACCAGCCCGGTCGGCCGGACCTTCACCGTCGACTTCCTGGGCAACATCATCGACGCGCCGCCGGTCGTCTACCTGAACGTCGAGATCGACCTGATCAAGAAGCTCACCCAGGACGCGATCGTCGGCGGCGAGCCGGTCTGGTTCGGCTGTGACGTCGGCAAGCAGATGAACGCCGACCTCGGCTTCTGGGACGCCAAGCTGTACGACTACGGCGCCGTCTACGACACCGAGTTCACGCTGGACAAGGCCGAGCGACTCGTGCACCACGAGACCCTGATGACGCACGCGATGCTGTTCACCGGCGTCGACGTGGTCGACGGCGAGCCGCGCCGCTGGCGGGTCGAGAACAGCTGGGGCGACGAGAAGGCCGACAACGGTTTCTGGACCATGAACGACTCGTGGTTCGGCGAGCACGTCTTCGAGGTCGCCGTCCGGCGCTCCGCGCTGCCGGCCGAGCTCCAGGCGCGTCTCGACGACGAGCCGATCGTCCTCCCCGCCTGGGACCCGATGGGCGCCCTGGCGGACTGACCCCATCCGTCGAAGGACCCTGGCCGCGCGGCCGGGGTCCTTCTGTGTTCTCAGGGCCTTTCAGAGTCCGCGCAGGGCGGCGCCGAGACGGTGCAGTCGCCGCCGGCGCGGCCGGATGCTGACCGCGCGGCCCTGCGGGCGGGCGGCCGCGACGGTCGCCGCGCGGAGGGCCAGCTCGTCGTCGAGCGGCTTGAGTACGTCGACGTCGTACCGGCGCCGGACCGCCTGGAGCAGCAGGTGGTCGGCCAGTGCGGGATTCTTCGGCAGCACCGGCCCGTGCAGGTAGGTGCCGATCGTGTTGCCGGTCACCGCCCCCTCGTCACCGGTCCGGCCGTTGTTGCCGAAGCCCTGCCGCACTGTGCCGAGCGACTGCTGCCCGGGGTCGAGTACGGTCCGGCCGGAGTGGTTCTCGAAGCCGACCAGCTGCCCGAACCGGCTGTCCACAACGATGTTCCCGATCATCCGCTGCCGCCGGACGGTGGTGGTCGCGCGGAAGATCCCGAGGCCCGGGTACCGCCGGCCGGCGGCAGCGAATTCCCGTCCGAACAGCTGGTAACTGCCACAGATCAACAGCATCGGGACCCCCTCGGCGGAAATTCTGCGGAGCGCGTCGCCGCGCTCGAGCAAATCGTCCACCAACGCCGATTGGCCGGAATTCTGGCCGCCGCCGCCGAAGAGTAGATCGACCGCGGAGAAGTCGAAAGGAATACCCGGTTCCACCGCCGTCACTTCGGTCCGGAATCCGCGCCATTCCAGCCGTTTCCGCAACGTGATGACATTTCCCAGGTCGCCGTACACGTTCAGGTCCCGGGGATACAGGTGGGCGATCCGCAGCGGTTTCACGCCGCGGCCCGTCGCCCGAGCGCCCGGCGGATCTGCAGCATCGCGGTGTAGGTCGGCAGCACGAACGCCTGGCCGTCGGGCGGCAGCCCGGACAGCAACCGGGTGATCCCGTCGTCGAGGCTGCGCGCCACCGTGGCCTCCGTCCCGGCGTAGTGCAGTCGTAGGGCGATCTCCGCGGCCCGCGTGCCGGCCACGACGACCTCGGGCCGGGTCGGCGCCAGCGCCTCGAGACCGACGTCCCACAACCACGAAACGTCTCGTCCGTCGGCCGGCAGGTCGTTGACGGCGATCAGGACCCGCAGCGGTGCCCGCCCGACCAGGAACGTGTCCAGGACCTGCGCGAATCCGGTCGGGTTCTTGATCAGCAGCAGCCACACCGTCCGGCCGTCGATCGCCGTCTTCTCGACCCGCCCGAACGCGGCCTCCGTGGTCCGGACCGCCTGTGCGATCAACGCCGGGTCGAGGCCCAACCCGGTCGTCAGGCCGACGGCCGCCAGCGCGTTGTAGAGGTTGTACGTGCCGGACAGGCCGTACCGCATCCGTTGCGGGACGCCGTGCGCCGACAAGGAGAACGTCGTACCGTCGAGGTCCGCGTGCTCGACCCCGGTGACCGCGACGTCCGGCGTGGGCCGGGCGAAATCGCCGTTCGGGCAGCTGTAGTGGCCGAGATGGCTGTAGAAGACCCGGCTGAACACCAGCCGTTCGCCGCAGCGCGGACACCGATCCGAGTCGGCCGCGGACATCGAACCGGCCCGGCGGGCCGGGAGGTGCTCGATGCCGAAATAGCTGACCAGGTCCGGTGACGCCGCGGCCTCGGCGAGGCTCGCGACCCGGGCGTCGTCGGCGTTCAGGTAGAGCCGTGCGTGGGTGGCCGCGATGCCCGCGGCCAGTAGTTCGGCGGTCGTGTCGACCTCGCCGTACCGGTCGAGCTGGTCGCGGAACAGGTTCAGTACGACGATGTGCCGCGGCCGCAGCTCCGGTACGACGCGGCGCAGGCTGGCCTCGTCGACCTCGAAGACGCCGATCGTCGCACCGGTGCGACCGTGCAGGTCGGCCGCCGTGACGAGGGCGGAAACGATCCCGCCGTGCAGGTTCGCGCCGCTGGCATTGGTGAGCACGGTCTCGCCGCCGAGCCGCAGCGCGGCGGCGATCAGCTTGGTGGTCGTGGTCTTTCCGTTGGTCCCGGTCACCACAATGCTGCCGTGCGGTAATTCGGCCGCCAATTGCCCGGCCAGGTCCGGGGCAATTCTCCGGGCGATCGCGCCGGGGACCGCCTGACCGCCGCGCCCGAGCCTCCGGCTGAGGCCGGCGGCGGTCCGGGCGGCAGCGATCGCGGCCTTTTCGCGCATACCAAAAGTTTAGATCCGCCGGTCAACACGAACTCAGCGTCCGCTCAGCTCAGGAAATGCTCAGGAAATGCTCAGCGAATAAGAGCCGATGCCTCGGTGGGGCGTTCCAGGGTCGGAAGGTGGCCGGCCCAGGGGAGGTGGATGCGTTCCGCGGCCGGCAGCCGTTCGGCGAGGTAGTCCGCGGAGTCGGTGAAGAACGCGAAGTCGTGACCGCCGGTGATGAGCCGCACCGGCATCGTCATCTTCTCGGGCTCGACCGGGTACTCCTCGTTCTCCACGTCGTCACCCGCGGCGAGCTGTACGTCGTACGCGCGCTTCTGCATCACCCGCAGCAGTTCCCGGGCCTCGTCATCGGCTTCCGGCCCGATCCAGCGGCGTACCGTCAGATCGGTCGCGCCGTCGACGTCGCCCGCCTCCAGCAGCTTGTTCTCCGCGCCCCACAACGCCCGCAGCTCGTCATCCGGCTCCACGTTGTCGGTCGGCGCACACAACAACACCACCCGCGCGAACCGCGCCGGCTCCCGACTCACCATCTGCTGCACCACATACCCGCCGTACGACGCCCCGACGGCCATCACCGCCGACGCCCCCACCTCGTCCAGCACCGCGAGCACATCCCCGGCATCGGAGTACTTGGCGCCCGCCTCCAACGGCGTCTCGCCGTACCCCCGCAGATCCACCGTGATCACCCGATGCGCCGCAGCCAGCTCACGCACCTCCCGCTCCCACATCCGCGCATCAGCAACCCCCGCATGCACCAACAAAACATCCGGCCCCACCCCGGCAACACCAAAAGAAATCGTCATGGCTGCACCTTCCAGGTCGGATCCGCCGGCGCGCAAACGGATTAGAGGCGGATGACGGTGAAGGCTTCCGCGTAGTGGTTGGGTGGGAAGCCGGCGGTGGTGGCTACGTGGGCGAAGTTGGTGCGGATGCCGGTGCGGAGGCCTTCGGGGTCGCGGTGCTGGCTGGTGTGGGACATCAGGGCCGCGAGCTTCTGGTCGAAGGTGTCGGTGATGTCGACGTAGTGGTTGGCCGTTGGGTGGTCCATCATCCACAGTTCGCCGACCTCCCACGCCTCCTCGTCCATGTCGGGGTAGGCGTACGGGTTGCCCGCGGCGGGATAGAACGCCTGGACCGTCGCCTCCGCGGCGGCGAGGTGATCGGGGTGGGAGACCTGCATCCGGTTCCAGGAGCGTTCCGGCGACTGGGTGAGCAGCCGTTGCGGGCGGACCCTACGGACCACCTGACTGATGTCGCGGACCAGCTGTGGCGTCGCCTGGACCGCACCGTCCTGATAGCCGAGGAAGTGCAGTTCGTGGACGCCGACATGCTGCGCGGCGGCCGTCTGCTCGGCCCGGCGTACGGCGGGGATCTCCGCGCGATCGCGGTCGGGTTCGAAACCACCGGCCTGGCCGTCGGTGACGATGCAGTACTGCACCTCGATGCCGGCCTTGGTCCACAGCGCCACCGTGCCGGCGCCACCGAAGTCGATGTCGTCCGGGTGCGCGACCACCACCAGGATCCGCTCGAGCTCGCTGTCCGGTCGCGGATTCGCCTCAGGCACGGTCACACGAAGACCCTAACCGGACGCTGAGGCGTTTGCCTGAGCGGGCACAGTGGAAAACATGGAGTTCGGTGGTGAGTGCGACCCGCGGGAGGCGGGGCTCGACGCCGGCCGCCTGGGGGAAGCGGTCGCGCTGGTCGAGGCCCGGGGCCTCGTCGCGCAGTTGTGCGTGGTGCGGAACGGCCGAGTCGTCGTCGATCGGTCGTTCGGCTGTGCGCCGGACGCGTTGTTCTGGCTGTTCTCCGCGAGCAAGCCGTACACCGCCCTGGTGATCCACCAGCTCGTCGAGTCGGGCCGCTTGCATCTCGACGACGCGATCGCGGCGTACTGGCCGGAGTTCGCCCAGAACGGCAAGCGTGAGATCACCGTCCGCGAGGTACTGCGGCACCGCTCCGGCCTGTCCAACGCCGGCTCGTACGTCGGCGAGGTCCGCGCGATGACCGACTGGGACCGTTCCCTGCACCGGATCGCCGAGGCCAAACCCCGCTGGCCGCTCGGCACCGTCGCTTACAGCCCACTGGCCTTCGGCTTCATCCTCGGCGAGGTCGCCCGCCGCTGCAGCGGCACGCCGATCGACGAGCTGGTACGCCGTTACGTCTTCGAACCGCTCGGCGTCCAGGACACGTACCTCGGTCTGCCCGACGAGCTGTGGGGCCGGCATGTCCCGCTCCACGCGGCCGGTCCGATCGGGCCGTTCATCCAGTCCGTGGTGAACCGGCGCAGTACCCGGGAGGCCGTCGTACCGGCGGCCGGGATCTCGACGACCGCTCGCGACCTCGCGGCGCTCTATCAAGCGCTGCTGCAGGGCGGCGCGGCGCCGCACGGACGGCTGCTGCGGCCCGAGACCCTCGCCGTCGCGGTCGAACCGAGCAGCGAGGGCGAGATGGACCGGACCGCCCGGGCGCCGATCCGCTGGTCGCAAGGGTTCCAGCTCGGCGGACCGCGCTGGGTCGAAGGTGCGGTGTCGTCGCTCGGGTCGTTGAGCAGCCCCCGGGCGTTCGGACACAACGGCAGCAACTGCTGCATCGGCTGGGCCGACCCGGACCGGCAGATCGCCTACGCGTACCTGACCGACCGGGTCGGCAAGCCGAACGCCGACCTCCTGCACCACGCCGCCGTCGCGGACAAGGTCCTCGAAGCGGCGGGGTAGGACCTGCAGGCCATCACCATCGCCGGATCGCGCGAGGCCCAGCGTGGGCAGCCGTCTTTCGGGCGATTGTGATGGCGTGGCGGTCCGGGTCACACCAGTGCGGTCACCGGGACGCGTTCGTTGATCACGTGGTCGACGATGCCGTACTCCTTGGCGCCCTCCGCGGTCAGCACGTGGTCGCGGTCGGTGTCGTGGCGGAGCTGCTCGATCGTTTGGCCAGTGTGTTTGGTGAGGATCGACTCGACCTGACTGCGGACCCGGACCACCTCGTCGGCCTGCAGGATCAGGTCCGGGATCGTGCCCTGTCCGCGCGCGGCGGGCTGGTGCAGGACGACCCGCGCGTGCGGCAGTACGGCGCGACGTCCCGCCGTACCGCCCGCCAGCAGGACCGCGCCGGCGGAGATCGCCTGGCCGACGCAGAACGTCGCGACCGGGGACTGGATGTACTGCATGGTGTCGTAGATCGCGAGCATCGCGGTCATGTCGCCGCCCTCGCAGTTGATGTACAGGTTGATCTCCTGCTCGGGCTTGTCGACCTCGAGGTGCAGGAGCTGGGCGATCAGCGCGTTCGCGACGCCGGCGTCGATCGCCGTACCCAGGTAGATGATCCGCTCGCTGAGCAGGTGCGAGTAGACGTCCATGATCCGCTCACCGCGCGGGTGTTGAGCGATCACGTTGGGGATCGTGTAGGTACTCATGCGGCAGCCTTCTTTCGCGGCATGACCTGGTCGAAGGACTCGACGATGTGGTCGATGAAGCCGTAGTCGCGGGCCTGTTCGGAGGTGTACCAGTGGTCGTGCCGGGAGTCCTCGTGCACGGTCTCGAACGGCTGGCCGGTGTCCTCGGCGATCAGCCCGAGCACGGTGTCGCGGATGTGCCGCAGGTCGTTCGCCTGGATCTCGATCTCGACGGCCGATCCACCGATCCCGGCCGAGCCCTGGTGCATCAGCACGCGGGCGTGCCGCAGCGCGTAGCGTTTGCCCGGCGTCCCGGCCGAGAGCAGGAACTGGCCGGCGCTGCAGGCCAGCCCGATCGCCAGCGTCGACACGTCGCACGGCACGGTCTTCATCACGTCGCGGATCGCGAGCATCGACGGCACCGAGCCGCCGGGGGAGTGGATCCAGAACGCGATGTCGGTGTCCGGGTCCTCGGCCGCCAGCGTCAGGATCTGGGTGACCAGCAAGGTCCCGAGGTCGTCGTCGAGGGCTCGGTCCAGGACGACGATCCGCTGCGCCAGCAACCGTTGCCGGGCAGTCTCGTTGAACATCGGCGGTTTGATGTCTTCTGCCATGCCGTCCACTGTGGCCGCGCCGCTCGTGCGGTCCCAGCTTTTCTGCTGTCGGCAAGTCTGCCGAGAGCAAACAGTCAGCCGTTCTGGAGGGCTTTCGCGAGCCGGTCGTCGAAGTCGGACGGGAAGCCGTGACCGAGTCCCGGGATGCGCTCGACGGTGCAGCCGAGGGTTCTCAGGCGCTCGTCACTCGTGTCCACGACCTCGAGCAGGTTGTCACCGGTCCCGATCCAGATGGTTGCTGGCGACAACGGATTTGCAGCGTTTTCCGGCAGGTCGCGGAGCGCAGGCGCCACGAGGAGTGCTCCGGCGACCGGCGCGGGGCGTGCGGTGAGCGCCCAGTCCAGTGCGGCCCGGCCGCCCGCGGAGAAACCACCTGCAATCACACGTTTTCCGTGCAGTTCGTCAGGTAGGTCCGCGAGGGCCCGGGCGATGTCTGCTGCTGCGTGGTCAGGGTCGGGCCAGGTTCGGTAGTTGGGGGACATGCGCTGCGATGACTGCACGCAGACCAACGCGTAGCCGTGGTCGAGGACACGTGCCCAGTCCGTCCGTGCCCGCGCCGCCGTCTGCCCGGCGCCATGCAGCGCGACCACCACACCAACCGGCTCATCCGGTACGTCGATCAGCGCCGCCACCGGCTCGCCGGCGACGCGTGAACCCGACACAGCGATCAGTTCCTGGAACTCGGGCCGCCCGCGCAACCCCGCGAAGTCGTCATCGTCCAAGATCGCCGGCGCCCACCACGCTCCCGCCGCACTCGCCTCCCGCAACGTCCGCAACGCCCCGTCAGCATCACCAGCCGCGCCGAGTACGCAGGCCCTCAGATGCGCGAGCTCCGCCGACCAGGCCTCGAGACCGCCAGATTCCGCCTCGACCAGCGCGGCAGCCTCGCCGTACCGGCCCGCTTCGTACAGCGCCTCGACGCGGTCCACGAGCTCGTCGTAGCGAGCGGTCTGATCCATGCGGAGTACTTTAAGCTACGATACTGTCCATGTGGACAGTAAAGAGTCCAATCGGACAGCGCCTGCAGTATCTCGACCAGCTGAAGCTCGGGCTGGTGGTGCTCGTGGTGCTGCATCACGCCGCCCAGCCGTACGGCCCGCCCGACTGGTGGTACGTCCACGGCACCGTCCGCTGGGAGCCGCTCGAGCGGTTCACGGTCGTGAACGGCTCGTTCTTCATGGCCCTGTTCTTCGCGATCTCGGCCTACCTGCTGCCGCCGTCGTACGAACGCAAAGGCCCGCGCCGCTTCCTCGTCGACCGCTTCCGCCGGATCGGGATGCCGTTCGTCTTCGGCGTCGTCGTGATCGTCCCGGCGCTGATGTTCCTGCACCACCACACGTACGGCGACTTCCCCGAGTTCTCGTTCGCCCATCTGTGGTTCCTGCAGCACCTCCTGGTCTACGCGGTCCTGTACGCCGTCTGGCGCGTCGCGATCCACCGCCGCCCGGTCATCCAGGAGCCGCGGGCGCTGACCGGTTGGGCGATCACGGCCTTCACCGTGGTCATCGGACTCGGCACGTTCGCGATCCCGATCAAGTGGCCTGTCGACACCTGGATCGGGATCCTCGAGTTCATCCAGGCCGAGCCGTCCGATCTGGTCCAGTGCGGCGGACTGTTCGTCGCCGGACTGCTCGCGTACAGATACGACTGGCTGACCGGCATCACCCGGAGCGTCGGGTACACGTGCCTCGCGATCGGCGCCGGCCTCGCCATCGCGCACCTCGCAGCCCTGCCCGCCCTGTCCCGCTGCTACGCACCCGGTGGCGCGAACCTCGAGTCGTTCACCTGGTCGATGGTGGAGAGCACGATGTGCGTGACGTTGTGCGTCGGGATCGTGGTCGTGTTCCGCGAGCGCCTGAACCGGCCGGGCGCCGCCCGTTGGGGTGCGGCGTCGTTCACCGTGTATATCGTGCATGTGCCGGTGGTCGTCGGACTGCAGTTGCTCGTCCGCGATCTCGCAGCGGCACCACTGGCGAAGTTCCTGCTGGTCGGAGCGGTCGCACTGCCGGTCAGTTTCGTACTGGCGGCCGGGTTGCGCCGCGTCCCCTACCTGCGCGCCTGGGTCGGGGCCTGACGACAGCGCCACGACAGCGCCACGACGACAGCGCCACGACGACGGAGGCACGATGACCGAAGCGCGATCCTCGGACCTGACCGCGCGGGCGCGGTTGCGGCTCGCGGCGCTGAAGCTGTTCGCCGAGCACGGGTTCGAGGCGACGTCGACGCGGGCGATCGCGACCGAGGCGGGCGTGTCGCATGCGTTGCTGCGGCACCACTACGGCTCGAAGGACGGGCTGCGGGCCGCCGTCGACGACGACGTGCTGAACACGTTCGACGAAGGGCTGGCGACTCTCGACGCGAGTGACCTGGCCGCGCTCGGCCAGGTCACGGCGCAACTGTTCGGGGCCGACGAATTGCGGCGCAACTATCTGCGCAGGGTCCTGCTCGAGGGTGGCCCGGCCGGGATCGCCGTGTTCCACGGTCTGCTCGACGGCGCGCGCCGGCACCTCACCGCGTTGCGGACCGTCCCGATGGACGAGGCCGACGCGCGCTGGGCGCCGTACCAGGCCCTGTTCCTGATCCTCGGGCCGATGCTGCTGGAGCCGGTGATGGCGCCGACCCTCGACACGCCGGTGTTCGCGGCCGGTCCGCTGGCCGAACGCAGCGCCTCGAACCAGCGATTCATCGCCAAGGGCCTGCTCGACTGACCGCGTTTTCGGTAACTGTCGGCGGGAGCGCCTAAGGTGTTTGGTGATGACTACGCTGTTCTCGCCTGACGAGCTCCCGGTGCCGCTCGAAGAGCCGAAGAAGTCCCGGACCGATCCGGACTCGCTGCTCGAGGGGCTGAATCCGCAGCAGCGCGCGGCCGTCGTGCACGCCGGCAAGCCGCTGCTGGTGGTGGCCGGCGCGGGTTCGGGCAAGACCAGGGTGCTGACCCGGCGGATCGCCTACCTGCTGGCGGCCCGCGACGTGCACCCCGGGTCGATCCTGGCGATCACGTTCACCAACAAGGCCGCCGCGGAGATGCGCGAGCGGGTGGTGGACCTGGTCGGCCCGCGGGCGAAGCTGATGTGGGTCTCGACCTTCCACTCCTCCTGTGTGCGGATCCTCCGCCGCGACATCAAGCGGTTCGGGATCAACTCGACGTTCTCGATCTACGACGACACCGACTCGCGCCGGCTGATGACGCTGGTCTGCCGCGAGCTCGACCTGGACGTCAAGCGGTACAACCCGCGCGCCGTGCTGAACTGGATCAGCACCCAGAAGAACGAGCTGATCGACCACGAGACGGCCGCGGCGAAGGCCGAGAACCATCTCGAGGAGACCTACGCCGAGTGCTACCGGATCTACCAGGAGCGGCTCGCGCAGGCGAACGCGCTGGACTTCGACGACCTGCTGATGACCACGGTCAACCTGCTGCAGGCCTTCCCCGAAGTCCGTGAGTACTACCGCCGGCGCTTCCGCCACGTGCTCGTCGACGAGTACCAGGACACCAACCACGCGCAGTACACGCTGATCCGTGAGCTCTGCGGTGAGGATCCCGCGGCCATCGACAATTCAACTGGCAACGGCCCGACCGCGCCGCCCGCCGAGCTGATGGTGGTCGGTGACTCGGACCAGTCGATCTACGCGTTCCGCGGTGCCACGATCCGGAACATCCTCGCCTTCGAGGAGGACTTCGCCGGCGCCGAGACGATCCTGCTCGAGCAGAACTACCGCTCCACCCAGACGATCCTGACCGCGGCCAACGCGGTGATCGCCCGCAACGAGGGCCGGATGGCGAAGAACCTCTGGTCCGACCAGGGCCAGGGCGAGCAGATCGCGGTGTACGTCGCCGACAACGAGCACGACGAGGCGCAGTTCGTCGCCGACGAGATCGACCGGCTGGCCGACGCCGACGGGGTGAAGCCGTCCGACGTCGCGGTGTTCTACCGCACCAACGCACAGTCCCGGGTGTTCGAAGAAGTCTTCATCCGCACCGGCCATCCGTACAAGGTGGTCGGTGGCGTCCGGTTCTACGAGCGCAAGGAGGTCCGCGACGCGCTCGCGTACCTGCGGGTGCTGGTGAACCCGGAGGACACCGTCTCGCTGCGCCGGATCATGAACGAGCCGAAGCGCGGGATCGGGGACCGCGCCGAGGCGGCGATCGAGGCGCTGGCGGCCCGGGACCGGATCTCGTTCGCGGCCGCGATGCGCCGCGCCGAGGACGCGCCGGCGATGGCGTCGCGCTCGGTGAACGCCGTCCAGGCCTTCGTGGACATCCTCGACGAGCTGACCGCGATGGTCGACTCGGGCGCGCCGCCGGACGACATCCTCGACGTCGCGCTGCACCGCTCGGGGTACTACGAGGCGCTGCAGAAGTCGCCGGATCCGCAGGACGAGACCCGCCTGGAGAACCTGGACGAGTTCATCTCGGTCGCCCGTGAGTTCGTCGAGGAGCGGACCGCGGCCGGCGAGCCGTCCGACCTGCAGGCGTTCCTGGAGCGGGTCGCGCTGGTCGCCGACGCGGATCAGATCCCCGACGCCGCCGCCGACGGTGGCGTCGTCACGCTGATGACCTTGCACACCGCGAAGGGCCTGGAGTTCCCGGTGGTGTTCCTGACCGGCATGGAGGACGGCGTCTTCCCGCACTCCCGCTCGCTCACCGACCTCAAGGAGCTCGAGGAGGAGCGCCGGCTCGCGTACGTCGGGATCACCCGCGCCCGCCAGCGGCTGGCGATCTCGCGCGCCGCGGTGCGCTCGGCGTACGGCGCTCCACAGCACAACCCGCCGTCGCGGTTCCTGGAGGAGATCCCGGCCGAACTGCTCGACTGGCGCCGCGACGACTCCGCGATCACGCGCTGGTCCGGCACCGGTACGTCGCGTGGCAGCGGCATCCCCAGCCGGTACGAACCGAGCCGCAAGACGGCCTCCGACAAGCCCGTGATCAGCCTGAATCCGGGTGACCGGGTGGTGCACGACAGCTTCGGGATGGGCACCGTCGTGGTCGTCCGCGGCGAGGGTCAGCAGGCCCAGGCAGACATAGATTTCGGGTCGGAGGGCGTCAAACGGCTGCTTCTGCGCTACGCGCCGGTCGAGAAGATCTAAGTCAACTTCTTGGACTTATGCGTTGCATCTGGCCCGCGGATTGAGACAATCAAGGATCTTCGGCCCCTAGCGGAAGCGCGCCCACATGTCCAAGTCGTCGGCCAGCAGCCGCCGGATCATTCTGGCGGGAGCGAATCCTGGCCTCCGGCTGTTCGACGAGCGGGGCAAGGTCACGGCGTACGCCTCGATCTGGATGGTCGACTGGTCGATCCGGGGCTCCGGGACCGCGGTCGTGCTCTGGTTCGACGGGATCGTCCGGGTGGTCTCCGAGGACGTCGACCTCGCGTCCTGGCTGGAGCGGTACTTCGTCCGCTCGTTCCTGGAGGTCCAGGGGCTGCCGTGGCACGAGCCGGCCGTCGAGCGGGACCTGGTGCAGGTCTCGATGAACCTTGCCGACGGGCTGAGCGCCAAGGCGGCCGACATCCAGATCGAGATGAGCGGCGTGCTGGACCGGCGGTTGTTCGCGACCGACAACTTCCAGCTCGCCGACGGTAATCACAGTCTGAGTCTGGTGATCGCGCCGGTGCGTTCCGCGACCGTCTCGATCGGCGGCGCCTCGGTGCCGGGCTTCGTCCAGGTCGACGGCTCACCCGACAAGCCCGGCTCGTCGGCCTTCCTCACGACCGCCGAGGTCTGGCAGCGCTGAGCGCCCACCAGTTGTCCATCCGCTCGACGGTGCGCTGATCACCACCGAGCGCCCGCTGCAGCCGAAACAGGTACGCCGCGATGCCCGCCGTACCCTGCATCCAGCCAACGCCTGGCGGCAGGAGCGGGTCCTCGTTGCGGTGCTCGACGAAACGCCAGTACCCATCGGGGTAGACACGGTCGAGCAGCGCGTCGCCCATCCGTACGGCGAATTCCAGGTCCTGCGCGTCGCCGGTGCGGTGCCAGGCGTCGAGGAACGTGTCGCCGACTCCCGCCGTACCGCAGCAGCGGCCGTCGTTGTCCCAGAAGCCCGGATGCAGCCGCTCGGGGATGCCGGAGTAGCGGACGCTGTCCAGGCAGCGCCGGCGCCAGGTGTCCGGTGTCGCGTCGGCGATCTGTGGGACGTCGGCGTATTCGAGTGCGGCGAACGCCAGCGTCGTACCCGCGCCGCCGTGACACCAGTTGAACGTGTACTCGTCGCCGTGCCGCTCCGCCCACGGGATCACCCGCGGCACCCGGAAACCCAAGCTGTCGTTGATCCCGAGCGTGACCAGATGCTCGGCGCCACGCCGGGCCGCGTCCACGAGGTCCGGCCGTTCCAGCTCGACGCCGGCCAGGGCCAGCACGGCCACGATCCCAGCAAGCCCGTGCGAGAAGTTCGGCATCTCGGTCGGCTCGTCGGTCCGGAACCGCCGCGACACGAACTGCCAGGTGACCCCGGTCGCCGTCTCCTCCTGCTCGGGCAGCAGGAGATCGGCCGCGCAACCCGCCAGCTCGGACGCGTCCACTCCGTGACGACTCGCCCACAAGGCACCGAGCAGAACGGCACCGGTGCCGAGCGTGGCGTCGTTCGCGACCGCGTTCGCGACGTACTTCGGTGGCTCGAGGAAGCTCTCGTGCCACCCGACGGGCGTGGCGAGCTCGAGAGTTCGGTCGATCATCGCACCGGTGCCCGGTTCGTCGAGCGCGGTGAGGACGCCGACCGAACTCATCAGACCGTCGAAGAAGGTGACGCTCGTGGTCGCCGGGACAGCTGCTCGGAGCCGCTCCGCGATGGCCCTCGCGAGATGTTCCTCGACGGCCGTCCACGGACGGGTGAGCCGGATCTCCGCGAGCACATAGCCGAGCCCACCGATCCCGCTGTGCATGCCATCGAGGTACTGCGTGGGTTTGTCGCCGTCACCGGTCTCGGGGATCCACGGGCCGTCGTCGTCCCAGCGGACCTGGTCCAGTACCCAGCTCCACGAGGACTCGGCGACGCCGGCGTACGTCATGGCTTGGCGTTCATGGTTTGGCGTTGCGGAGCCGGATGCCGCTCCACTCGAGAGTCGTGGTGACGGTCTCGGCCCAGAAGTCGTGCAGCAGGGGCAGGACGCGGAGCTGGATGCCGGCCTCGTCGTGCAAGGCGAACAGGTCGCCGACACGTTCCGGCGGGCCGAGCGGCTGGACCTCGGTGGTGGCGACGAACGCCGCGTCGCGCTCGACGAAGTCGTCGGCGGGCAGACGGTAGGCGTACAGCTCGACGGAGCGCATCGCCTCCAGCCAGCCGTACTCGACGGCGTGGACACGGCTGCCGGAGCCGGCGCCGATGATTCGCTCGCGGTCCTCGGGAGTCGTCGAGGGGCCCACCCACGCCATCGCGCGGGGGCACTGCCTCGGGAACCAGTAGTCCGGGGCCCGGTCGTACCCGACCGCCCAGACGTACGCGGTGGCCTGCTGCGCCGTTTTCGCGACGTGCGGCCGGAAGACCTCGATGGTCGGGTCTTCGGAGAAGTGCAGAACCTCACCAGTCGCCGGACGCATGCGCCGCAGCTTAGCGGCGCCGGAGGGCTGGTGCTGAGGAGTTTCGGTCAGCCGGCGGTGTACGGGTCCAGGCCGCAGTGGTTGCGCAGCCAGGGCGCCGGGTCGATCGGCTCGCCGCCGTCCGGCCGGACCTCGAAGTGCAGGTGCGGGCCGGTGGTGTTGCCGGTCATCCCGACCGCACCGACCTGGTCACCGGCGTACACGGTCTCGCCGACCGACACGCTGAACTTCGACATGTGGTTGTACCAGGTGACGGTGCCGTCCTCGTGCCGGACCTGGACCTGGCGGCCGTAGGGGCCGGCCCAGTCGGCGAAGATCACGACGCCCTTCTGCACGGCGCCGATCCTGGTGCCGATCGGGGCGGCGAAGTCGAGGCCGGTGTGGTTGTGCGCCCACCGGTTGCCGCCCTGACCGAAGGTGGCGGTGATGTGGTAGCCGGTCAGCATGATCTCGCAGCGGGTGGCCGACTCGCGGGCCTTCTTCTCGGCCAGTTCGGCCTTGGCCTTCGCGGCGGCCAGCGCGTTCGCCCGCTTCGCGGTGAGGGCCTGGGTGGCGGTCAGCTTCGCGGCGCGGGCCTTGGCCAGCTGCGCGGCGGCGGACTGCTTCTTGGTCGTGTCGGCCAGCTGGACCCGGGAGGAGTCACGGGTGGCGAGCTGGCGGGCCTGGATGCGTGCCGTGGTGATGCCGGACAGCTGCTGCCCACTGTCCAGGCTGAGCGCGGCGAGGTTCACCGCGGAGTTCGCCTGGGTGGGTGACGCCAGCGTGCTGTGGCTGAAGCCGACAGCTCCGGCGGCCGCGGCGAGCGCGGCGGTCAGTCCGACGATCTGGCTACTGCTGGGGGTATTACGCCTGGCAACGCGATGCTTGGCACTGTGACGTGATGCGCCGGGCTTGCGCGCAGCATTGCCGGGCGTGACGCGGTCTCCCGCGGCACGGTGCTGGGACACAACGTGGCCTTTCGGTCACAGGGGAGGGGCTTGAAGGTCGAGCCGGAGGCTCTTCCCGCCCTCTCGGAGGGTTTATTCCCCGGGAGGACTCACAGACCATAACGGAAGGGTCACGGGGTGACAAACCCATCCGGGTAGTTTTCCGGCGCGCCTTCACGAAACTTTTGCATGAGCGGCTGCACGTGCATCGGCCGCGAGCACTGAGAAGGCTTCTGTGTCAGGCAGTTTTGGGCTGTTCGTCGAGATGCGCCAGCACGCCGGTGATCTTGTGCACGACCTCGCCGTGGAACGGCAACGACAGGTGCCCGACCCCGTGGACGCGGACATTGCTCGCGAGCAGGTCCGGGTGCCGGATCCGGGCGCGCCGCTGCGGCACGATCAACTGGTCGACGTCGCTGTAGAACGCGAGGAAGCGGGTCCGGCAGTCCGGCGCCGGCTCGGCGAGCTCGGCCATCAGCTCGCTGTCCGGCCGCACCTGCTTGACCAGGGGCCATGGCAACAACTTGGCCGCGACCGTCCCCTGGTGTGGCGTCCCGAGCGTCACGCAGGTGTGGACCCGTTCGGCGCCGCCGAGCCGCTGGACGTAGTACCGCGCGATCAATCCACCGAGGCTGTGCCCGATGACGTGGATCTGGTCCGAACCCGAGGCCTCACAGATCGCTTCGATCTCCGCTCCCATCCGTTCGGCGGTACGGCGGACGTCCAGCGTCAACGGTGAGTACGAGAAGGTGTGGAGACTGCTGAAGCCGCGGCGGACCAGGTGGCGGCGCATCAGCGCGAAGATCGTGTGGTTGTCGATGATCCCGTGCGCGAGCAGGATCGGCGTACCCGCGGCGCGGACGTCGCTGACCAGCAGGCCGCGCTGAGCCGGGCCGAGGCCGGCCAGGTTCAGGCGGGCGGGTAGCGCGCGGGAACCGGGGGCCTTGCCGAGTACGCCGAGTGGGTACATCGCCAGGTGGGTCGTGAGCCAGCCGAGCTCGACGGCTGCTCCGTGCAGCACGCTGGGTGAGACTGCCGAGCGGGCGCCGTACGCGAGTCCGTCCAGCGCGCCCCGGACTTCGTCCTGCCAGGAACTCATGGCGGCTCCTCACCAAACCAGACCCCCCGGTGGTCCGATCTCTTTCCAAAGTAACCGCTTCCGGTTCCGCGTGTCGGGGAACACACGCCTCCGTGTCTTATCCGTGAGGTGCGCAGCGGTTAGCCTGCCCACATGCCTGCTATGAGTCCACTGCGCGTCGTCGTCGCCAAACCCGGTCTGGACGGTCACGACCGCGGTGCCAAGGTCGTCGCCCGCGCCCTGCGGGACGCCGGCATGGAGGTCATCTACACCGGGCTGCACCAGACGCCCGAGCAGATCGTCGAGACGGCGATCGCCGAGGACGCGGACGCGATCGGTCTGTCGGTGCTGTCCGGCGCGCACATGACGCTGTTCAAGCGGGTGCGCGAGCTGTTGGTCGAGCGGGACGCGGAGGACATCGTGGTGTTCGGCGGCGGGATCATCCCGGACGCCGACCTGCAGCCGCTGGCCGAGTTGGGTGTGCACAAGATCTTCACTCCGGGCGCCACCACGACCGAGATCGTCGAGTGGGTCCGGGGCCATGTCGGAGACGCCTCGGCCTCGCCGGCCTGACACGTTGGCGGAGTCCTGGATCCGCTCCGGAGCGTGATGACGACTGCCCGGAGTCGATCTGAACAGTCCTGCCCGTTTCAGTCAGGTTACTAATCGGTAATACCGAATCGTTAGGAAATGCCCGGTTGTGCGGGCTTCCCAAACGCGGTCGCATACAGCCATGCGACTGTCCGTTTCAGAGACCGTCGAGCTGGGATGTGTGTGGCTCAGAACACATCACCCCGTTCTCGGTTACTGTCCGGACAGGGCGGATCGCAGTGCGGTGGGGGTCTGCGAATCGCTGCCGCAGGACAAGCGATGTCCCAATCGGGAGAGGGCAGGTAAACGATGAGGTTTGAACGATCACACGCACGCAGGACGGCTTTCGTTGCCGTCGCAGGCAGCCTGGCGCTGCTCGCCACCGCGTGTGGTAGTGGCGACAGTGGAAGCAGCAGCGGCGGGGGCAGCAGCTCGGCAGGGGCACTCGAGGGCCGGGGGCCGATCACCTTCGCCACCGGTAAGGACACGTCGGGCTTCCTGCCGAAGCAGCTTGCTGCCTGGAACTCGTCACACCCCAACGAGAAGGTCGAGCTGAAGGAACTGCCCGAGGACGCTGACGCGCAGCGCCAGCAGATGGTTCAGAACGCGCAGGCGAAGTCCGATGCGTTCAGCGTGCTGAACATGGACGTCGTCTGGACGTCGGAGTTCGCCGCGAACCAGTGGATCACCCAGATCCCCGAGGACAAGGTGCCCGACCTGGGCAAGCTGATCCCGGCGACCGTCGAGACCGCGAAGTACCGCGACAAGCTCTACGGCGTCCCGATCACCTCCGACGGCGGTCTGCTCTACTACCGCAAGGACCTGCTGACCAAGGCCGGCGTCGCCGAGCCGCCGAAGACCTGGGACGAGATGCTCGCCGCCTGCCAGAAGGTGGCCGCGCTGCCCGAGGCCAAGGGCATGAGCTGCTACTCGGGCCAGTTCGAGAAGTACGAGGGCCTGACGGTCAACTTCTCCGAGGCGGTCAACTCGGCCGGTGGCGAGATCGTCGGCAAGGACGGCAAGCCGAACGTCAACACCCCGGAGGCCAAGGCCGGTCTCGAGGAGCTGGTGAACGGGTTCAAGACCGGCGCCATCCCGAAGGCCGCGATCACCTACAAGGAGGAGGAGAGCCGCCGCGCGTTCCAGGAAGGCAAGCTGCTCTTCCTGCGCAACTGGCCGTACGTGTACGCGTTGGCCAACAAGACCGACGGCTCCTCGAAGGTTGCCGGTAAGTTCGCGGTCGCGCCGTTGCCTGGCAAGTCCGGCCCGGGTGTCTCCTCGCTCGGTGGTCACGACTACGCGATCAGCTCGTTCGCCAAGAACAAGGCGACGGCGATCGACTTCATCAACTTCATGGCGAGCGAGGCCCGCCAGAAGGCGAACATCGAGGCGACCTCGCAGGCGCCGACGTGGCAGTCGCTGTACGACGACCCGACGCTGAGCAAGCAGTTCCCGTACCTGACGCCGCTGAAGGCCTCCATCCTCGGCGCGCAGCCGCGGCCGAAGGTGGTCAAGTACGGCGACGTCACGGCTGCCATCCAGGCAGCGGCGTACGACTCACTGAACGGCACGGTGGCGCCGGACAAGGCGCTGGCCGATCTGCAGACCAAGCTGCAGTCGCTCATCACGCAATGACCGTCGTGCCGGGGCCGGTGAGTGGAGAAATCGTGACCACCCACCGGCCCCGGCCAGTCCCTGCCCGGGTTCTGCTCGGGGAGCAAAGGAGTCTCAGGTGACTGCAAGTGCGCCGGTCGTCGAACGACCGGCCAAGAAAGAGAAGCGCCCGACGAGTTTCAACGAGGGCACCGGCCGGCTGGCCGCGATCCTGCTCTCGCCGACGCTACTGGTGCTCGGCGTGGTGGTGCTGTTCCCGATCATCGCGGCGCTGCGCGAATCGCTGTTCCAGAGCGGTCAGCACCTCGACGCGAACGGGTTCGTCGTGCAGGGCTCGACGTTCGTCGGGCTGGAGAACTACACCGACATCTTCAAGGGCGAGACCGGGCACCGGTTCTGGAACGCCTTCTGGAACACGACGTTCTTCACCGTGGTGTGCGTCGCGCTGGAAACCGTCCTCGGCGTCGCGATGGCACTGATCATGCACAAGGCCTTCAAGGGCCGTGGCATCGTCCGGGCCAGCATCCTGGTCCCGTGGGCGATCCCGACCGTCATCTCGGCGCTGCTGTGGAAGTGGATCTTCCAGGCCGACGGTATCGCCAACACCCTGCTCGGCACGCAGGTGCTGTGGTCGACGGAGGGCTGGCAGTCCAAGTTCTCCGTGGTGATCGCGGACACGTGGAAGACCGCACCGTTCATCGGCCTTCTGGTCCTGGCCGGGCTGCAGACCATCCCGGCCGAGGTCTACGAGGCCGCCAAGGTGGACGGGGCGAACGCGTGGCAGGCCTTCCTGCGGATCACGATGCCGCTGGTGAAGCCGGCGCTGCTGGTGGCAGTGCTGTTCCGGATCCTCGACACGTTGCGGATCTTCGACCTGCCGTTCGTGCTGGTGGGTCCGCACAAGGACTCGGTCGAGACGCTCTCGATGCTCGCCTACGACGAAGCGCTCAGCGTCAGATACGGGCCGGCGGCCGCCTATGCGACAGTGCTGTTCGTTTACGTCGCCGTGGTGGCCTACCTGTTCGTGAAGACCCTCGGCGCCGACGTGATCGGTGAGGCGCGGGCCAGCAAGAGCGGCGGCCGGCGGAAGAAGAACGGCGGCTCCGGGACCAAAGCCGCGCGGGCTGCCGTTGCAGCGGGAGCCGCTCCGGGTACAGGAGGGAACGTCTGATGGCCACCGACATCCCGCAGGTGCGGGCCGGCGAGAACGCTGCGCTGAAGCGCTGGCTGCCGTTGCTCGGCGTCGCGATCATCGTGATCTACTGCCTGGCGCCGTTCTACTGGATGGTCGTGTCGGCGTTCCGCCGGCCGTCCGACCAGTTCTCGAACAAGTTGATCCCGGCACCGTTCTCGATGCAGAACTTCAAGGACGTGTTCAGCGGCGACAACGGCTTCGGCCGCGGTCTGCTGAACAGCCTGATCGTGGCCGGGTCGGTGACGATCCTGACGCTGATCATCGGCATGGTGGCGGCGTACACGCTGGCGCGCCTGGACTTCAAGTTCAAGAACGTCGTCCTGGCGATCATCATCACCACGTCGATGTTCCCGGGCATCTCGCTGGTGGTGCCGCTGCTGAAGCTGTTCGTCAACATCCACTGGATCAACACCTACCAGGCGATGATCGTGCCGAGCCTGTCGTTCGCACTGCCGCTGGCGGTGTGGAACCTGACAGCGTTCTTCCGGCAGATGCCGCAGGAGCTCGAGCAGGCGGCGATGGTGGACGGCTGTACGCCGGCCCAGGCGTTCCGCAAGGTGATCATCCCGTTGGCGGCGCCCGGTGTGTTCACGACCGCGATCATCACGTTCATCGCGGCCTGGAACGAGTTCCTGATCGCACTCAGCATGACCAACAAGAAGTCGATCCAGACGGCGAACGTGATCGTCTCGCAGTTCACCGGTACGACGGGCCGTGACCAGCCGTTCGGCAGCCAGATGGCCGCCGGTGTGGTCGTCACGATCCCGCTCGTGATCGCCGTACTGCTGTTCCAGCGCAGGATCGTCGCCGGCCTCACGGCAGGTGGCGTGAAGTGAGCTGGCGCGACCGGCGGGAGCGTGATCGCCGGGACCAGGTTGATCGGGACCGGCGGGACCGAGACGATCGGGACCGTCGGGACCGGGAAGACCAAGATCGCCGCGACCGCGAGGACCGCGAGCGAAGACGCTAACACCCAGGGAATCGGCCGGATTTTCTCCGGCCGATTCTCTTTGTGTCCGGCCGGAGAACGTGGCGCGAAGTGTAGACCTGGATCCCGCTTACCGTCCATCGTCGACGCCTGCAACTACTTGCAGTGTCTTTCTGTTGTTATTCAGTAGTCGAGTGGTTACGCTAATTCCGCCGGCATTCGCAATGGCCAAACGGGTTCGGGGGAATTTCCCCGATGGCGCCTGGCGTCGGGCGCGCAGCGGAGAGGATATCTCATGCGAAATTCACGGCGAAGTGTATGGTCGATCTTGGTGGCCGCTTTCTCGATGGTGGTCGTGGGCCTGGTGGGCACGACTCCTGCAATACCCGCCTCGGCGAGCCCAACGGGGAGTCAATCAGCAGGTAATGTGACTTCCCCGCAGGCAAGTTATTACCGAGCCTTGATCCAGAATAAGCAGACAGGGCGCTGTCTCGAGAGTAATAGTGCCGGGACCGCCTACACGCGTACCTGCAACAGTCGCAGCACTTACCAGCAATGGCGCTTCGACTACACCGCCAATCAGTTCATCTGGAACGTTGCCACCGGGCGCTGTCTCCAATATGTACTGGGCAGCGGTTCGGCGACCGGTTTGGTTTCGACGAAACCCTGTAATCGCTCGAACTACTACCAACTCTGGAAGGCACACATCACCGGGGCGGAGTTCACGTACTACGGTCGGCGCTGTCTCGATAGTAATTCCGCAGGTGCTGTCTACAACCTGGTGTGCAACGGGTCGAACTACCAACTCTGGAACAAGGTCTACTTCTCTACGCCGTGAGATCGCGGTGAGTTGAGGGAACAGCCGGAAGATACCCTCCGGCTGTTCCCTCCGTGCCCAGAGATTTCCGCTGCTCAGCTTTCAAGCCAGGTCGTCGCGTCTACCGGCAGTGCCCCGTCTGCTAGTGGTTCGCTGGCGAGGAGGATTCGTTGGTATGGCGGGAGGCTGACCGGGGCGTCGCTCACGTTGACGACGCAGCGGAAGCCGGGGGCGCGGGTGAAGGACAGGACGCCCTCGGGTGCGTCCTGGTCCCATTCCAGACGGCCTTCGCCGAGGGCCGGGTGGTCGCGGCGGATCCGCAGCGCTGCCTTGTAGAGCGCGAAGTGGCTGTCCGGCTTTCCGGACTGTGCCTCGGCGGTCAGTCCGGCCCAGTCGGCGGGCTGTGGCAGCCAGGGCTGACCGGTGCCCGGGCCGAAGCCGTACGGCGGCTCGGTGCCGGACCACGGGATCGGGACCCGGCAGCCGTCGCGGCCGCGGACCGTGTGGCCCGAGCGCTCCCAGGTCGGGTCGTCGAGCACGTCCTCGGGCAGGTCCTCGACCTCGGGCAGCCCGAGCTCGTCACCCTGGTAGATGTACGCGCCACCCGGCAGCGCCAGCTCCAGCAGAGCCGCGGCCCGCGCCCGGCGCAGCCCGAGCTCCAGATCGGTCGGTACGACGCCCGCGCCTTCCAGCGCGTCCCGCCGGGCCCGGCCGTACCGGGTGCGGTGCCGGATCGTGTCGTGGTTGCTCAGCACCCACGTCGCCGGCGCTCCGACCGCCCACAGGTTCTCCGTGGTGTGATCGATCACCTCGCGCAATTCCTTCGCGTCCCACGCACAGCGCAGCGCGTCGAAGTTGAACGCCGAGTGCAGCTCGTTCGGCCGCACGTACTGCGCCAGCCGCTCGGCCGGCGACAACCACGCCTCCGCCACGAACACCCGGGGTCCCTGCGGCGTATCGGCGTACTCGTCGGCGATCGCCCGCCAGCGCTGGTGGATGGTGTGCACCCCGGGCTGGTCGTAGAACGGGTTCCCGACGTACTTCTCCCGCGTCGGCTCACCGTTCGCCAGCGGTACGTCGGGGAGCGTCGCGTCCTTCGCCATCGAGTCGGCCACGTCGATCCGGAACCCGTCCACGCCACGGTCGAACCAGAACCGCAGGATCGCGTCGAACTCCTCGATCACCTTCGGGTGGTCCCAGTTCCAGTCCGGCTGGGAGATGTCGAACAGGTGCAGGTACCACTGCCCGTCGTCAATCTGCTGCCAGGCGGGCCCGCCGAACGCGGCCGGCCAGTTGGTCGGCGGCTTGCCGTCCTCGGAGTCGCGGAACCAGAACAGGTCGCGCTCCGGAGAGCCCTTGCCCGCCGCCAGCGCCGCCTTGAACCACGGGTGCTCCCAGGAGCAGTGGTTCGGTACCAGGTCGATCAGGATCCGCAGGCCGAGCGCGTGCGCCTCGGCGATCAGCGCGTCGGCGTCGGCCAGGGTGCCGAACTCGGGGTTGATGTCGCGGTAGTCGGCGACGTCGTAGCCGCCGTCGAGCAGCGGTGACGGGTACCAGGGGCTGATCCAGATCGCGTCCACGCCGAGGTCGGCGAGGTACGGCAGCCGGGCGCGGATGCCGTTCACATCGCCGGTCCCGTCGCCGTCGGCGTCGGCGAACGAGCGCGGGTACACCTGGTAGACGACGGCGCTGCGCCACCAGTCGTCAGCTGGTCTGGTTCCTGGATCAACCACGGGATCGGTCATGCGAATAGCCTGACACGAGGGCCCGAACGACGTGTGACAGTCGTCTCAGCGTGTACCCCGGCTGTTGCCGCGGCGGGCGAGGTGGCTAGTCTCAGGCCGACGGAGCGCGCCGGCGACCGTGCCCTCTTCTCGGGTCCAGCCCGCCTGCCGCGGCCTACTCGAACAGGTGCGAGAGAGGGACCACAGTCGTGGACTTGATGGAATACCAGGCGAAGACGGTCTTCGCCAAGCACGGAGTGCGGACGACCGTAGGTGAGGTCGTCACGACTCCGGAACAAGCACGCGCGGCGGCCGAGAAGATCGGCGGCCGGGTGGTCGTGAAGGCCCAGGTGAAGACCGGCGGCCGCGGCAAGGCCGGTGGCGTGAAGCTGGCGAGCAGCCCGGACGAGGCGGAGGAGAAGGCCCGCGAGATCCTCGGGCTGGACATCAAGGGCCACGTCGTCAAGATCCTGAACATCGTCCCGGCCGCGGCGATCGCGGAGGAGTACTACTTCTCCTTCCTGATCGACCGGGCGAACCGGAACTACCTCTGCATCGCCTCCGCCGCCGGCGGGATGGAGATCGAAGAGGTCGCGCACACCAACCCGGACGCGGTCGCGCAGATCTCGATCGACCCGGCCACCGGTGTGGACGAGGCGAAGGCGCGGGAGATCGCCGAAGCGGCGAAGTACCCGGCCGACGTGGTCGACGCCGTGGTCCCGGAGATCGTCAAGCTGTACCAGGTCTTCCTCGCCGAGGACGCCTCGCTGGTCGAGGTGAACCCGCTGGTCAAGCTCGAGGACGGCAACGTCGAGGCGCTGGACGGCAAGGTCACGCTGGACGAGAACGCGGACTTCCGGCACCCGGAGCACGCCGAGTTCGAGGACATCTCGGCGGCCGACCCGCTGGAGGCGGCGGCCAAGGCCAAGGGCCTGAACTACGTGAAGCTGGACGGTTCGGTCGGCATCATCGGCAACGGCGCCGGCCTGGTCATGTCCACGCTGGACGTGGTCGCGTACGCCGGTGAGGAGTTCGGTGGCCAGAAGCCCGCGAACTTCCTCGACATCGGCGGCGGCGCGAGCGCGGAGGTGATGGCGAACGGGCTGGAGATCATCATCTCCGACCCGCAGGTGCAGAGCGTGTTCGTGAACGTCTTCGGCGGCATCACCGCCTGTGACGCGGTCGCGAACGGCATCGTGCAGGCGTTCGAGCTGCTGTCGAGCCGGGGCGAGGCCGTCACCAAGCCGCTGGTCGTCCGGCTGGACGGCAACAACGCCGAGGAAGGCCGCCGGATCCTCGACGAGGCCGGCCTGGCCGGTCTGGAGCGGGTCGACACGATGGACGGCGCCGCCAAGCGCGCCGCCGAGCTGGCTGCGAAGTAAGGGATCGCCGAACAATGTCTATCTTCCTGACCAAGGACAGCAAGGTCATCGTCCAGGGCATGACCGGCTCCGAGGGCACCAAGCACACCACCCGGATGCTCGCCTCGGGCACCAACATCGTCGGCGGCGTGAACCCGCGCAAGGCGGGCCAGAGCCAGGACTTCGACGGCAAGTCGGTGCCGGTGTTCGGCACGGTGGCGGACGCGGTCAAGGAGACCGGCGCGAACGTGTCGGTCATCTTCGTCCCGCCGAAGTTCACCAAGGACGCCGTACTGGAGGCCGTCGAGGCCGAGGTGCCGCTGGTCGTGGTGATCACCGAGGGCGTGCCGGTGCACGACACCGCCGCGTTCTTCGCCGCCGCGCAGGCGTCCGGCAAGACCCGGATCATCGGGCCGAACTGCCCGGGCATCATCACCCCGGGCGCGTCGAACGCGGGCATCATCCCGGCCGACATCGCCGGCCAGGGCCGGATCGGTCTGGTGTCGAAGTCCGGCACGCTGACCTACCAGATGATGTACGAGCTGCGGGACTTCGGGTTCTCGACCGCGATCGGTATCGGTGGTGACCCGATCATCGGGACCACGCACATCGACGCGTTGCAGGCGTTCCAGGACGACCCGGACACCGACGCGATCGTGATGATCGGTGAGATCGGTGGTGACGCCGAGGAGCGGGCGGCCGCGTTCATCAAGGAGAACGTGACCAAGCCGGTCGTCGGGTACGTCGCGGGCTTCACCGCACCGGAGGGCAAGACGATGGGTCACGCGGGCGCGATCGTGTCCGGCTCGTCCGGTACGGCGGCCGCGAAGCAGGAGGCCCTCGAGGCCGTCGGCGTGAAGGTCGGCAAGACGCCGACCGAGACCGCCAACCTGATGCGCGAGATCATGCAGGGCCTGAACAAGTAACCGCCAGGCTCGAGCGAAGCGGGACCTGCCCCTCGGGGCGGGTCCCGCTTTCTACTTGTAGGCGGCCGAGCGGTCGGCGGCCCGGACCACTGTCTCGTCGAACGTGTCGTCGGTGATGTCGAGGCCCTTCAGCACCGGGAACAGCACGTAGACCACGCGGTCCCCGGACCCGGCGACGCCGATCCGGTAGACGAACTTCTTCCCGTCGCCGGTGTCGTAGGTCGCCTTCCAGCTCTTGCCCTTGACCGTGCCGGTCTGGATGGTGCCGGTCGACTCGACCTTGGCGTTCGAGACGTTCTTCTCGCAACTGTCGACGTTCTTCTTGATCTGGCTGACGTAGTTCGCGGCCGCGGACGCGCTCGCGAACTTGGCCACCGTGTTGTCCAGCCCGAACTCGGTCGGCACCTTCGCGTCCGGGGTCACGTAGGTGGTGGTGCCGAACTTGGCCGCCTTCGCCTTCTTGAAGTCGATCTTCTCGCAGGTACCCGAGGTGCTCTTCGCGGTCGCGCTGACCCACGGCTTGTTGATCTCGGGCAGCAACGGCAGGTCGACCGAAGCCATGAACCCGGGGGTGTCGACGTTCGGCAGCAGGGCCGGCTTCGCGACCGGGGCCGCGGTGGAGCAGCCGCCGGTCTGGGCGCAGATCTTCTTGGTCGCGGCACTCGTCGCGGCCAGCACGGCGTCCGGCCGTGGCGGCGTCTTCGCGAGCGTGTCGTGCTCGATCACCATCGTCGCCTGCCCGGCGAGCGTCACCGAGACGGTCTTGTACTTCGTCGTCGTGCCGGGCACCGACCCGAACACGGCGATCACGCCGGCCTGACCGACGCCGGCGGTCACATAACCGGCCGACAACCGGGTCTGCGGGGTGTTGCACTGGCTCAACCAGTGCACGACCGCGGCGTACGTCTTGGCGGCGGTGGCCTTGTCGTTGGAGACGTCGACGTACTGGACCGCCGTGTCCTTGGTGGTCGGGTTCTGGAAGGTTCGCACCCAGGTCCGGAGGCCGGCCGGGTCGGCGAACCGCTGCGTCTGGCAGACGAACGCGGTGTCCGGGGCGGAATCGGCGTCCGCGGTCTTGGCGACCGCCCAGGCGCCGGTCGCGCCGAGCGTCTTCGCGCCGGCGACGTCCAGCAGCGCCTTGTCGTCGGCCAGCACGGTGGACTCGGTCGGCTTGCCGTCCGAGGGGCCCTTGCCGACCTTCGGGCCGTCCGGCGTCTTGTCGCCGCCGAACGCGTTCAGCGCGGCGACACCGCCGCCGCCGACCAGCACCACGACCGCGACCCCTGCGGCGATCGTCTGGTTCCGCTTGCGCGCCTGCTGCCGACGTGCTTCCCGGGCAGCGGCGCGACCGCCGCCGCGCGATGCACGGTGGGAACCGGCCAAAGCTCGACCTCCTGACTGATTCCACCCGACAGTACCCGGTGGACCCATGCCACTCCCATTCCGCTACCACCAGGCGAACAGGTGGAAACGCAGTGTGAGCAAGCGGGCTGAAGTCTCCCACAGACGGCGTGTCAGGACGAGCGGTGTCCGGGTGCGGAGAGACCATGGGGGTCAGATGACCGACATGCTGAGCCGCCCGGGCGCGCGGGACGGTGAATCGAGCGCTGCACCGACGTCGGAGATCGCCGCCCAGACCAAGCCGTTGGTCGTGTCGGCCGTGATCTCGGCCGGGGCCTGCCTGCTGACGGGTCTGCTCACCTGCGCCGCGGTCGCCGTGATCGGCTGGCTGGCGGCGACGTTCGGCGGTGCCTCGGGCGCGGTCCGGGCCGGCGCGGCCACCTGGCTGGTCGCGCACAAGGCCGGTGTCACGCTCGGCGCCGGCCGGATCAGTGTCGCGCCGCTCGGCCTGACCTTGTTCCTCGCCTGGTGCCTGTACCGCGGCGGCAAGTCCGCGGCCCGCTCCAGCGCGGCCGACCGGACCAAGGACCTGATGATGCTGGCGGGCGCCTTCGCGGCGGTCTACGCCCTCGGCGCGCTCGTTGTGGCGCTCCTCACGGCGGACGGTGCGTTGAAGGTCTCACCGCTGTCAGCGTTCCTCGGTGCCTTCTCACTGGCCCTGGTCGCCGGTGCCGCGGGGATCGTTGCCGAGTCCGGTGCGGGCGAGGACATCGCCGACGCGACACCGGCCGGGCTGCGGGACGCCGTACCGGCTGCGTTCGCCGCGGTACTCACCGTGTTCGCGCTCGCGGCGGTGCTGTACGCCGTACTGCTCGCGATCCACTTCTCCCGGATCACCGGGATGCTCGAACTCCTCGACGCCGGCGTGATCGGCTCGGTCGTGCTGTTCGCGATCTGCCTGATGCTGCTGCCGAACATGATCCTGTACGTCGTCGCGTTCCTCGCCGGGCCCGGATTCCAGCTCGGCACCGGGACGACGATTGCGCCGACCGGCGTGGATGTCGGCAACCTCCCGGCGCTCCCGCTGCTCGCCGCGGTGCCCGAGGACGGGTCGACCCCGTCGTACCTGCTGGCGCTGACGGCCGTCGTGCCTCTGATCGCCGGCGTGGTCGCAGGACTGGTCGTCGTACGGCGTGGGCTCGCGGAGCGGGACGCGGACGCGCTCGGCTGGGACGCGTTCGCGCTGCGCGGCGCGATGGCGGCGCTGCTCGCGGGCGTCGTGCTGTACGCGTTGATGGCCTTGTCCGGCGGTTCGGCCGGGCCGGGGCGGATGTCCGCGATCGGGGTGCCGTCGGCGCTGTCAGCGGCCGGTCTGCTGGCCGCCGGGATGGCGATCGGGGCCGCGATCACGGCCGCCGTGGTCTCGTCGCGGCGACCGGCTGACGATGCGGGGGACCCCGAGCGATAGGCTTCCCGCCGTGACTTCCGCTGCGGACTCCGCTGTGTCTGATTCCGGGCAGGCGCGCCTCGTCGTGCTCGTCTCGGGGTCCGGGTCGAACCTGCAGGCCCTGCTGGACGCGTGCGCCGACCCGGCGTACGGCGCCCAGGTCGTCGCCGTCGGTGCCGATCGGGCCGGGATCGCCGGGCTGGACCGGGCCGCGGCCGCCGGCGTGCCGACGTTCGTGCACAAGGTCAAGGAGTACCCCGAGCGGGCCGACTGGGACCGGGCGCTGACCGCGTCGGTCGCGGAGTACAAGCCTGACCTCGTGGTGTCGGCCGGGTTCCTGAAGCTCGTCGGGGACGAGTTCCTCGGCGCCTTCGGCGACCGGTACATCAACACCCACAACGCGCTGCTGCCGGCCTTCCCCGGGATCCACGGGCCCCGGGACGCGCTCGAGTACGGCGTGAAGGTCGCCGGCGCGACGCTGTTCTTCGTGGACGGCGGCGTCGACACCGGGCCGATCATCGCGCAGGTCGCGGTCGACGTCGAGGACGACGACACCGAAGAAACCCTGACCGAGCGGATCAAGGAGGTCGAACGCCGCCAGCTGGTGGAGTGGGTCGGCCGCCTGGTCCGCGAGGGCTGGACCATCACCGGACGAAAGGTTCGACTGAAGTGAGCACCGACCGCAGGCCGATTCGCCGGGCGCTGATCAGCGTGTACGACAAGACCGGCCTGGAGGAGCTCGCTTCCGCGCTGGCCGCGGCGGGCGTGCAGATCGTGTCCACCGGCTCGACGGCCGCGCGGATCGCCGCGGCGGGCGTCGCGGTGACCAAGGTCGAGGAGCTGACCGGGTTCCCGGAGTGCCTCGACGGGCGGGTCAAGACGCTGCACCCGATGGTGCACGCCGGGCTGCTGGCCGACGTCCGCCGCGAGGAGCACGTCGCGCAACTGCGCGAGATGCGGGTCGAGCCGTTCGACCTGCTGGTCAGCAACCTGTACCCGTTCTCGGAGACGGTCGCGTCCGGCGCGTCCGTCGACGAATGCATCGAGCAGATCGACATCGGCGGGCCGTCGATGGTGCGCGGCGCCGCGAAGAACCACGCGAACGTCGCGGTCGTGACCTCGCCGGCGCAGTACGACCTGCTGTACTCCGTGCTCGACGAGGGCGGTTTCTCGCTCGAGGACCGGCAGCAGCTCGCCGCCGCGGCGTTCGTGCACACCGCGGAGTACGACATCGCGGTCGCGTCCTGGATGGGCAACGTGCTCACCGACAGCAGCGAGGGCTCGGGCTTCCCGTCCTGGATCGGTGCGTCGTGGGACAAGTCCGCCGTACTGCGCTACGGCGAGAACCCGCACCAGCCCGCGGCCCTGTACCTGAACGGCCGCGGCGGTCTGGCCGGCGCGGAGCAGCTGCACGGCAAGGAGATGTCGTACAACAACTACGTCGACGCCGACGCGGCTCGCCGTACCGCTTATGACTTCAGCGAGCCCGCGGTCGCGATCATCAAGCACGCGAACCCGTGCGGCATCGCGGTCGGCAAGGACATCGCGGAGGCGCACCGGCGTGCGCACGAGTGCGACCCGGTGTCGGCGTACGGCGGTGTGATCGCGACCAACCAGCCGGTCTCGGTCGACATGGCCAAGCAGGTCGCGGAGATCTTCACCGAGGTCCTGGTCGCCCCCGGGTACGACGAGGGCGCGGTCGAGATCCTGCAGGGCAAGAAGAACATCCGCCTGCTCGTGGCGCCCGCGGTCGACCAGAACGAGCCCGTCGAGCTGCGTGCCATCAGCGGCGGCCTGCTGCTCCAGCACCGCGACCGCTTCCAGGCGCCCGGCGACGACCCCTCGGCCTGGACCCTCGCGGCCGGCGACGCCGCCTCGCCCGAGGTGCTCGCCGACCTGGCCTTCGCGTGGAAGGCGTGCCGCGCGGTCAAGTCGAACGCGATCCTGCTGGCCGCGGACGGCGCCTCGGTCGGCGTCGGCATGGGCCAGGTCAACCGCGTCGACTCCTGCCGCCTCGCCGTCTCCCGCGCCGGCGACCGCGCAGCTGGCTCGGTCGCCGCGTCGGACGCCTTCTTCCCGTTCCCCGACGGCCTCGAGGTCCTCATCGAGGGCGGCGTCAAGGCAGTAGTCCAGCCCGGCGGCTCCATCCGCGACGAAGCAGCCATCGAAGCCGCCACCAAGGCCGGCATCACCATGTACTTCACCGGCACCCGCCACTTCTTCCACTAACAGCTGCCGCCCACCCCCAGCGGGGACCTTGAACAGGTTATTGCCTGTCCACGGTCCCCAGCGCGTGCCCAAACCTCCGGCGGTAGGCGGCGGAGGCGGGGCGGATGGTCACCATCCGCCGGATTATGCCGCCGCCGGATACCGGCTGCACCCGAATTGTCAGTTCGGGATGATCAGGCCAAGGACGGCGGTGGCGATGGCGGTGAGGAAGAGGAACGCGATGTCGAACATCCGGCTGCGGACGTGGAGCAGGCCGGCGGCGCTGTCGGAGAGGGCGGCGCGGAGCAAACCGGCCAGGCCGACGGCGCCGGCGAAGATCAGTACGCCGTTGCGCCAGTTGTAGAACCAGAGCACGACCAGACCGGTCAGCCCGGCCAGCAACGTCAACGCGAGCGGCCATTGGCTGCGCCGCTGGGCCTCGCCCGCCATCAGCACGTCACACTCGTCTCCGCGCGGGAACTCACTGGTGGAGGCTCGCTTCAGCGGCCTCGACGACGTTCGTGAGCAGCATCGCGCGCGTCATCGGTCCGATCCCGCCGGGCATCGGAGCGATCCAGGACGCCTCTTCGCGGGCCGCGGCCTCGATGTCGCCGACGATCTTGCCCTCCGCGTTGCGGCTGGTGCCGACGTCGAGGAGTACGGCGCCGGGCTTCACCATGTCCGCGGTGATCAGACCGGCCGAACCCGCCGCGGCGATCACGATGTCGCCGGTGCGAACCACGGCGGCGAGGTCCTTCGTGCCGGTGTGGCACTGGGTCACGGTCGCGTTCTCGCTCCGCCGGGTGAACAACAGGCCCATCGGCCGGCCCGCAGTCACCCCGCGGCCGACGACGACCACGTGGGCCCCCGCGATCGGTACGTCGTACCGCCGGAGGATCTCCACGCAGCCCTTCGGGGTGCACGGGAGCGGACCGTCCTGGCCGAGGACGAGCTTGCCGAGGCTGACCGGGTGCAGGCCGTCGGCGTCCTTGGCGGGGTCGATCAGGCCGAGGATCGTGTTCGTGTCGACGTGCTTCGGGAGCGGGAGTTGCACGATGAAGCCGGTGCACTCCGGGTTCTCGTTGAGCTCCTGGACCTTCGCGGCGATCTCGTCCTGGGTCGCGGTGTCCGGCAGCTCGACCTGGATCGAGGAGATCCCGACCGCCGCGCAGTCGCGGTGCTTGCCCGCCACGTACGCCCGGCTCCCCGGGTCGTCACCGACCAGGATCGTGCCGAGCCCGGGCACCACGCCCTGCTCGGCGAGCTTCGCGACCCGAACCTTCAACTCGTCCTTGATCGCCGCCGCCGTCGCCTTGCCATCCAGAATCTGCGCCGTCACGACTCCAGAGTCTGCCACGCCCACCACCCCACCCCGAACCCGGACCGCCAACACCCACCAACTCCGAGCCACCACCGCTTCTCCCGCTGCGAACGTTGCCCACCAGCCCCCTTTCGCCGACTTGGTGAGTGCTGGCGGTCCGCCGCCCGGGAGGTCGCTGTGAACCAGGGAATGCGGCCGCTCTTGCCGCGGTTCGAGCAGATAGTTTATTCTTGAACTACCAACCAGCGAGGAGCACACCATGCCCGCCGTGACCGTCAGCGACATCACCGTCCTGCCCCGGATCAGCCCGCAGGACCCCGCCGTCGCGCACGAGCGCCCGGTCAAGTCGGTGACCTCGGCGCCGAGCGGCTACGAGGGCGAGGGCTTCCCGGTACGCCGGGCCTTCGCGGGCGTCGACCTCCGCGACCTGGACCCGTTCATCCACATGGACCAGATGGGTGAGGTGGAGTACGCGCCGGGTGAGCCGAAGGGCACGCCCTGGCACCCGCACCGTGGCTTCGAGACCGTCACGTACATGCTCGACGGGATCATGGAGCACCAGGACTCCAACGGTGGTGGCGGCGTCATCTCGAACGGCGACACCCAGTGGATGACCGCCGGCTCGGGCCTGCTGCACATCGAGACCCCGCCGGAGCACCTGGTGCTGAGCGGTGGCCTGTTCCACGGCGTCCAGCTCTGGGTGAACCTGCCGAAGGCGCTGAAGTGGGCCCCGCCGCGCTACCAGGACATCCGCGGTGGCGACTCCGCGCTGCTCTCGACGCCGGACGGCGGTTCGCTGATCCGGGTGATCGCCGGTTCGGTCGACGGTCACGACGGCCCCGGCTCGACGCACACCCCGATCAGCCTGGTGCACGCCACCGTCAGCCCGGGCGCGGAGATGGTGCTGCCCTGGCAGCCGGACTACAACGCGCTCGTCTACGTCCTGGCCGGTCAGGGCACGGTCGGCGCCGAGCGGCGGCCGATCCGCAAGGGTCAGCTGGCGGTCTTCGGCCCCGGCGACACGATCCGTACGGCGGCCGGCACGTCGCAGCCGCAAGCCGAGCCGAACCTGGATGTCCTCGTCATCGGCGGCCGCCCGATCCGGGAACCGATCGCCATGGCCGGGCCGTTCGTGATGAACAGCCGCGCCGAGGTGATCCAGGCCTTCGAGGACTTCCAGGCCGGCAAGCTCGGCAGCATCCCTGCCGTCCACGGGGCACCGACCGAACTGCGCAGTACCGAGAACTAACCCTCGGGGTAGAAGAGAAAGAGCGTGCAGCCCTGCGTGGACTGCGGAACGTGTGACGACCCGGCCGGGGCGTGGATGAACGAACCGGCCGGATAGTCACGGTCGCCGTCGTTGAAGACGCCGTCGACGACGAAAACCTCCTCCGGGCCAGGGTCGTGGACGTCGATGCCCTCCCAGCGCGACCCGGGTTCCATCTGCAAGACGAACGCCTTGGCGACCTCGCCGGACCACAGTGGCCGCAGCTTGATGCCGGGGAAGAGTTCACGGACCGGTGCGTCGGCGACCGACGACCACTCGTAGTTCTGCATGCCTCGATCCTGACGTTCTCCACAGCGTTGTCCCCAGTGTCTGGATAGTCTCGATCAGGTACTTTCTTGTCATGCACCGAGTCGTCGCGCTGGTCAGCGAACCGCAGGCGAGTTTCGAGCTGGGCTGTGCGGCAGCAGTTTTCCGTGAGGCGCCGTACCGCTTCCGCGTGTGCACGGAAATGCCCGGAAACCTCCGCACCACCGAGGGTTTCGACATGATCGTCACGTCGGGGCTGCGCGCGCTGGATCGCGCCGACACGATTGTCGTACCGGGCTGGCTGCCGATCAATCGCGAGCCGACGCCCGGCGTCCTGAAGGCACTCACCAGAGCACATCGACGCGGCGCGCGCCTGGTGAGCATCTGTTCCGGCGCATACGTGCTGGCCGCGACCGGCCTGCTCGACGGGCGTCGCGCCGCGACCCATTGGCGGTACGCCGATCAGCTGCAACGCCGATTCCCCGCTGTGCAAGTGGATCCGGACGTGCTCTACATCGATCACGGCGACATCGCGACCAGCGGGGGATCGGGGACCGGCATCGATCTGTGCCTGCAGTTGGTGCGCACCGATCAGGGTGCCGCGTACGCGTCCCGGGTGGCCAGGCGGATGGTGATGCCGCCGCATCGCGAGGGCGGTCAGGTGCAGTACCGCGACGAACCCGAGCAGCCCGTGGAATCGCTCGGCGAACTGCTCGACTGGGCCACGGAAAATCTTGCGGAAACGATCACGCTCGAGGATCTCGCGGGTCGCGCCAACGTTTCCGCCCGGACCCTGGCCCGCCGGTTCGCGGATCAGCTCGGGGTCGCGCCGGGGCAGTGGCTGCTCGCCCAGCGGATCGCCAGAACACGTTTTCTGCTCGAGGAAACGGATCTTTCCGTCGACACCATCGCGACCCGCGTCGGCCTGTCGTCGGCGACCAACCTGCGGAGGAGGTTCCGCGCCGCGCTGCACACCACCCCGAGTGCGTACCGGCGCGCGTATCAGGGCAAGTAGTCTTCCACGTCGAGGGTGAGGTAGTGCTCGATCCGTGGGTCGTCCGGATCGCCGCCGTACAACTCGACGAAGCGCCGGGCCGCGGGCAGTCCGCCGTACTGCGGATTGAGGTTTCCGCGCAGGCTCCCGAACATCAAGGAGAGGTCGACGTACCGGTCGCCGGCGCCGAGGCAGCTCAGATCCAGGATGCCGGTGAAGCGCAGTGTTTCCGGATCGATGAAGACGTTCGGCGCGCAGTAGTCGCCGTGGGTCACGGCGGACCCCTGGCCGGGAAAGGGCGAGGCGAACGGGCAGTCGGTCAGTTCGTCCAGCGCGCGCAGTCCCTCGGCGATCGCGGCGAGTACGGCCGGGCGGTCGGTGGCCGGCCAGTCCTGTGAGGCGTCGCGGCCGGGCAGCTCGGTGGTCAGCATCCAGTTGTTGCCGCGATCAACGATTCGCGGACAGCGGAACCCGGTCGAGCCGAGCCAGGCCAGCCGGTCGGCCTCGGCGTCCAGGACCTGGCCCTCCTTGTAATACAGGCGTTCCGGACCGCGCTCGAGCCGGACAACGGTCGCCTCGGAGCAGCCCACGGTGATCGGTTCGGCGCGGTCGGCACCAAACCGGCTCTGCAGCGCGTTGAGATCCACTCGCCGAACGTTACGGTGACCTAGGGTAGGTCTGCACACCGATTAAGGACGCCCGCATGATCAGACCCGCGACGCCGGCCGACACGAAGGTCGTCACGGCCATCGCCCAGGCGGCCTTCGAGCACTACATCCCCAGGATCGGCCTGCCCCCGATCCCGATGACAGTCGACTACTCCGCAGCCGTCGCCGCCGGCAAGGTCTGGGTGGCAACCCAGGCCGGTGCCGATGAAGTCATCGGTTTCGTGCTCCTGGAGGACGAGCCCGACTCGCTCCTCCTCGACGTCCTGGCGGTCGCACCGGCCGCCCAGGGCACCGGCATCGGCTCCGCCCTCCTGACCTTCACCGAAGCCCAGGCCCGCGACCGAGGCCACCGTCGCATCACCCTCTGCACCAACGAGGCAATGACCGAGAACCTCACCTACTACCCCCGCCACGGGTACGTCGAGACCGGCCGCGAGACCCTGCTCGGTCGCCGCCGCGTGTGGTTCGAGAAGCGCCTCTGACCCGGCTCAGGCGCGGGATGCGCGATCCCGCTCGTGGTCCAGCGGGGAGTCGAGGTAGCGGTCCAACGCCAGAGCTGCCGAGGCATGCGGCCAGTTGAAGCCACGATTGTTCTCGTAGTACCGGACGTTCGCCTCACGCTCCCGCCAACTCGTCACCGCAATGGCCAACGTCCGCCCCGACGGCAACAAAATCATGATCGCCTCCCTCGACCTGACCCGCTGACCCCGCCTGCGGGAGAACGACTGACGGGATTCGGCATTCGTTCGGGTGGGCGTCGCGGTGGGTGGATAGGGTCGCGGTCATGACGACTGTTGCCTCCGACCTGGCGCCGAGTGGTGTGTTGCGGGCCTCGATCAATCTTGGGAATCCGGTGCTGGCTCAGGGGACGGCGGATGCGCCGGGTGGCGTGACGGTCGACATCGCGCGGGAGCTGGCTCGGCGGCTGGAGTTGCCGTTGGAGTTGGTGTGTTTCGATGCGGCGCGGAAGTCGTTCGAGGCGATGACGACGGGGCGGGCGGATCTCTGCTTCCTCGCGATCGAGCCCGCGCGGGCCGCCGAGGTGGCGTTCACCGGGCCGTACGTCGTGATCGAAGGCGTCTTCGCCGTACCGCGGGACTCGGGGCTGACCGCGGTGGCCGACGTGGACGCGCCTGGTGTGCGGATCGGGGTGAAGCAGGGGTCGGCGTACGACCTGTACCTGACCAGGACGTTGCGGCAGGCCACGGTGGTGCGGGGTGTGGACGGTGTGGACGCGTTCCGGGCCGAGCGGCTGGAGGTGGCCGCGGGCATCCGGCAGCCGATCACGCGGTATGTCGCCGAGCACCCGGACCTGCGGTTGATCGACGAGCGGTTCATGCAGATCCAGCAGGCCGTCGGAACGTCCCGGACGAAGCAGCCCGAGACCGTCGCCTACCTCCACGACCTGATCGAGGACCTCAAGTCCACCGGCTTCATCGCCGCCTCGCTGGCCGCCGCGGGCCAGGACAGCGCACTGGTCGCACCACCGGCCTGAAACTCAGGCAACCCCGGAGACGGCCGGCTGCGTTCTAGGAGTGCGCAGACAACCGTCTTCTGGGGAGGCCCTGAGTGAGTCCGAGATCTACGCGCAGAACACTGCCCGCGATCGCCGTTCTGGCGGTCGCGGGCCTTGCCGCCAGTTCGTTCGCCGGGCAAGCGCCGGCGCAGGCGGCACCGTCCGGCGAGCCGAGCGCCGCGAAAGAGGTCGTGAAGAAGGCGGCCAAGGACGTCCGGGTCACCTTGATCACCGGTGACCGCGTCGTGCTGCCCGGTGGCGACCTGACCAAGGCGACGATCGAACCAGGTGCCGGCCGGCAGCACGTCGGCTTCACCACCTATCGCACGAAGGACCACACGTACGTGATCCCGGCCGACGTCACCCGGCAGGTGGGCGACGGCCGGATCGACCGCCGCCTGTTCGACGTCGCCGGGCTGGTCGAGAACGGGTACGACGACGCGTCGACGAGCACCATCCCGGTCCTGACGACGTACTCCGGGTCCGCCGCGGCGAAGCGCGCCGTACCGGCCGGGGCGAAGGTCACGCGACAGTTGCCGTCGATCGGTGGGGCGGCGCTGAAGGTCAGCAAGACCAGCGCCAAGGGCTTCCTGAGCTCGGCCGGGTTCAGCAAGCTGTGGCTGGACGGCAAGCGCAAGCTGACGCTGGACCAATCGGTCCCGCAGATCGGCGGCCCGGTCGCCTGGCAGGCGGGGTACACCGGTAAGGGCGTGCCCGTCGCGGTGCTCGACACCGGTGTGGACGCCACGCATCCGGATCTGGCGACCCAGATCGCGGGGGAGAAGAACTTCACCACCGAGTCCGCCGACGACCTTGTCGGGCACGGCACGCACGTCGCGTCGACGATCGCCGGCACCGGTGCCGCGTCGGGTGGACGCTACAAGGGTGTCGCGCCGGACGCGCGGATCTACGACGGCAAGATCTGTGAGGTGTGGGGTTGTGAGGACTCCGCGATCCTGGCTGGAATGGAGTGGGCCGCGCGGGACGTCAAGGCGAAGATCGTCAACCTCAGCCTCGGCGGCACCGACACTCCGGACCTCGACCCGGTGGAGGAGGCCGTGAACCGGCTGACCGCCGAGACCGGCACCCTGTTCGTGGTTGCTGCGGGCAACGAAGGGTCGGCGGACGGGACGATCAGCTCGCCGGGCAGCGCGGACGCGGCGCTGACGGTCGGCAACGTCACCAAGCAGGACCAGCTGAACCCGACCTCGAGCCGTGGACCGCGGGTCGGTGACAGCGCCCTCAAGCCGGATGTCACTGCGCCCGGTACGGACATCGTCGCCGCGAAGTCGAAGGACTCGTCGATCGGCGAACCGGTCGGCGACCAGTACCTGCGGCTCTCCGGTACGTCGATGGCGACGCCGCACACCGCCGGCGCCGCCGCGATCCTGCTGCAGGAGCACCCATCCTGGACGCCGGCCGAGCTGAAGGCCGCGTTGATGGGTTCCGCCAAGGTCGCGGCCGACCAGACGTCGTTCCAGCAGGGCGCCGGCCGGATCGACCTGACCACCGCGATCAAGCAGACGGTGGTCGCCGAGCCGGGCAGCGTGTCGTTCGGCAAGGCGTCGTACCCGCACACCGACGACGAGCCGGTGACCCGCGCGGTGACCTTCCGGAACCTCGGCGACGCGGCCGCCACACTGTCGCTGTCGTCGGTGCTGACAGGCCCGGACGGCGCCGCGGCTCCGGCCGGTGCGCTGAAGCTGAGCGCCGGCTCGGTCACGGTCCCGGCCGGCGGTACGGCGTCCGTGCAGGCGACGTCGGACACCACCCTCGGTGGCGCCGACGGACTGTACAGCGGTCGCATCACCGCCACGGGTGGCGGCCAGACGGTCGTCGTACCGGTGGGGGTGGACAAGGAAGTCCCGACGTACAACCTGACGGTCAAGCTGATCCGGCGCGACGGGGCGCCGGATCCGGATTACCCGGTGACCCTGGTTGGCGTCGACAACGACCGGTACGAGATGTACAGCCCGGACGAGACCGGCACGGTGACCATGCGGCTGCCGCAGGGTGAGTATGCGCTCAGCCAGTTCCAGGAGTTCGAACGCGGACCGGAGGACTGGATCTTCTTCTCGTTGCTTGTCCCGAGTGTGAAGCTCACCGCGGACCAGACGATCGTGCTCGACGCCCGGAAGGCGAAGCCGGTCACCACGTCGGTGCCCAACGCCGACGCCGTCCAGGCGAACGCGGACATCGGGTTCGACCGGAAGATCAAGGACGGCGTGTACACCTACGCCGCGGCGGGTTTCCTCTCCGGGAAGATGTACACCTACAACGCCGGGCCGAAGCTGCCGGCGGACCAACTGACCGGTCACATCACGTCGCAGTGGGGCGTGCCGGGAGTGGACGGGCTGTTCACGAACACGCCGTACCTGTACGGAATCGCGAACTTCCAGCCCGGCGACTTCCCGACCGGGTTCGACCGAAAGGTGAAGCAGTCCGACCTCGCGACCGTCGACGCGACGGTGAACGCCACCGACGGCCTGCGGTTGTTCAAGATGCTGTTCCCGACCGGTCCGAACGGTGCCAGCGGCTGGGCGCGGGTGATCCGCCTCGACGCGCCCAGGACGATCAGGTATTACGTCGACGAGACGCCGGACGGCTTCGGCGGTTCGACCGAGGAGGACACCGACGGCTCGGACTTCCCGTTCGGGAAGTGGCGGCTGGAAGGACAGCCGATCCTCTACAAGGCCGGCAGGTACTACCAAGAGCGGTGGAACGCGGCGGCCTTCGTGCCTTCTGTGTACGCCGCGACGCGGTCGGACGACCAGCTCGGCATCTCGCTGAACAGTCTGTCGGACGCAAACGGGCACGTCGGCTACACCACGATGACGACGGCGGGGACGAAGCTCTACCGGGACGGGACCGAGGTCGGATCCAGCGACCAGTTCGGCTTCGTCTCGGTCACCGGCCAGCCGGCGGGCAAGGCGTCGTACAAGCTGGTCTCGACCGGGACGCAGGAGGTCTGGCCGTTCTCGGCCCGGACCGACGTGGAGGCGACCTTCACGTCGTCCGCGGACCAGACGAGTCTCCCGATCCACCTCGTCGGCTTCCGGCCGGACGTCGACGGCAACAACTCGATGGCGCGCAAGCCGGTCACGGTTCTGCCGTTCGAGGTCAAGGGCGACCCAGTGACGAAGGTGAAGATCGAGTACTCCGACGACGCGGGCGCCACCTGGCACCAGGCGCCGGTCGCGGGTGACAGGGCGATCTTCCCGACACCCGCCGGCCAGACCGTCTCGTTGCGCTCGACCGCGACCGATGCGGCCGGCAACAGCACCACGCAGACGGTGATCGCCGCCTACACCGTGCGGTGAGAACAGCAGCGGGCCCCCGGGAACATGTCCCGGGGGCCCGCTGGTTGTTCAGGGGTCAGCCGATCAGGCCGAGCTCCTTCACCGCGTCGCGCTCCTCGCCGAGCTCGGCGACCGAGGCGTCGATCTTGCCGCGGGAGAACTCGTTGATGTCCAGGCCCTGGACGATCTCCCAGTTGCCGTCCTTGGTGGTCACCGGGAACGACGAGATCAGGCCCTCGGCAACGCCGTACGAACCGTCGGAGACGACCGCCATCGACGTCCAGTCACCGTCGGCCGTGCCGCGCAGCCAGTCGCGGGTGTGGTCGATGGTGGCGGCCGCGGCGGAGGCGGCCGAGGACGCGCCCCGGGCCTCGATGATCGCGGCGCCGCGCTTCTGCACGGTCGGCAGGAAGTCGCTCTCCAGCCAGGCCTGGTCGTTGACGACCTCGGCGGCGTTCTTGCCGGCCACCTCGGCGTGGAAGATGTCCGGGTACTGGGTCGCGGAGTGGTTGCCCCAGATCGTCATCTTCTTCAGGTCGGTGACGTGCACGCCGGCCTTCTTCGCCAGCTGCGCCAGCGCCCGGTTGTGGTCCAGGCGGGTCAGCGCCGAGAACCGCTCGGCCGGGATGTCCGGCGCGTTGCTCTTCGCGATCAGCGCGTTGGTGTTCGCCGGGTTGCCGGTGACGGTGATCCGGATGTCGTCGGCGGCGTGGTCGTTCAGCGCCTTGCCCTGGCCGGTGAAGATCGCGCCGTTGGCCTCCAGCAGGTCACCGCGCTCCATGCCCTTCGTCCGCGGCCGCGCACCCACCAGCAGCGCGACGTTGACGCCGTCGAAGACCACGTTCGGGTCGTCGCCGATCTCGACCCCGGCCAGCGTCGGGAACGCGCTGTCGTCGAGCTCCATCACGACACCCTCGAGCGCCTTCAGCGCCGGGGTGATCTCCAGCAGCCGCAGCTCCACCGGCGTGTCCGGCCCGAGCAGGGCTCCGCTCGCGATCCGGAACAGCAGGCTGTAACCGATATTCCCCGCGGCCCCGGTAACGGCCACCTTCACCGGTGTAGTGCTCACGACCAGCTCCTAGCTCATCAGATTGTGTGCTTCGGACGCTAGCAAGCCCCGCGCTCGTGTCCAACGCTGGGTTGCTCACATTCGGCGCGATCGTTCATCGAGTGGCTACGTGGCGTACGCCGGAGTACCGGAGATTGGCGCCAGTCCCTGACCTGTTAGGAGAACCCATGAAGCTGACCGGCCGGCTGATTCCGGTGACTGTCTCGGCGCTCGCGGTGGCCACCTCGGTCCTCGTCCCGCAGTCCGTCGACGCGACGAGCCATCACGACGACTTCGTGATCGTGGGCCACCGGGGGGCGTCCGGGTACCGCCCGGAGCACACACTGGCGTCGTACGAGCTGGCGGCCCGGATGGGCGCCGACTTCATCGAGCCCGATCTGGTCGCCACCAAGGACCACGTCCTGGTCACCCGCCACGAACCGGAGATCAGCGGTACGACGGACGTCGCGGACCACCCGGAGTTCAAGGACCGCGAGAAGACCAAGCTGCTCGACGGGGTCGCCACCACCGGCTGGTTCACCGAGGACTTCACGCTCGCCGAACTGAAGACCCTGCGGGCGAAGGAGCGGATCCCGGCGGTCCGGCAGCACAACACGATCTTCAACGGGCATTACCAGATCCCGACGTTCCAGGAAGTGATCGACCTCAGCAAGCGGTTGTCCAAGGAGCTCGGCCGCCCGATCGGCATCTACCCCGAGACCAAGCACCCGACGTACTTCCGGCAGCAGGGCCTGCCGCTCGAGCCGGAGTTGGTGAAGACGCTGAACCGCAACGGGCTGAACAAGAAGGACGCCAAGGTGTTCGTGCAGTCCTTCGAGGTGTCGAACCTGCAGGCGCTGCACAAGGAGCTGCGGGTGCCGCTGGTGCAGCTGACGAGTGCGACCGGGGCGCCGTACGACTTCGTGGTGTCTGGGGACAAGCGCACGTACGCCGATGTCGTCAGCGCTACGGGTCTGCGCGAGGTGGCGACGTACGCGGCCGGGGTGGGGCCGAGCAAGGATCAGGTGATTCCGCTGGATGCGACGGGCAAGCTCGGTCAGCCGACCGCGTTGGTCGCCGACGCGCACAAGGCGGGTCTGGTGGTGCACCCGTACACGTTCCGGGTCGAGAACACCTTCCTGCCGGCGGAGTTCGACAGCTCCACGAACCCGAACGACTCCGGGAACCTGTTCGGCGAGATCGCGGCGTACCGGAAGGCCGGGATCGACGGGCTCTTCACCGACAACACGGATGTAGCAGTGGCGGAGGAGAAGCAGGCCAAGTAGCTGGGATGATGGGTGGGTGGAACGCAGAACGGCCTCTGGGCTCGCGAGTGTGGAGGCGGAGGCCGACGGCACGTTCGTGCTGCGCGTCGACGGGACTCCCCAGTCGCAGGTCGACCTCGCGGACCCCACCCACCTGTCCTTCGAGTACATGCGCCGGATCGGCGACGTCGTGGACGCCGTCGCGCCCCGGCGGCAGCCGGTCGCGGTCACGCACATCGGCGGCGCCGCGCTCAGCCTGCCGCGGTACGTCGCGACGACCCGCCCGCGGTCCCGGCAGATCGTGCTCGAACCCGACGAGGACCTGACCGACTTCGTCCGGGAGGCGCTGCCGCTGCCGAAGCGGTCCGGGATCAAGGTCCGCCCGGTCACCGGCCGGGCCGGCATCACCGACCTGTACGACGATTCGATGGACCTGGTGATCCTGGACGCCTTCGAACACGAGGCGGTCCCGGCGAACCTGGTGACCAGCGAGTTCTTCGCCGAGTGCGCCCGCGTCCTGCGACCCACTGGCGTCCTCGTCGCGAACCTGATCGACGGGAAGGCCGGCCTGCCGTTCGTCCGGCGGACGGCCGCGACGGTAGCGGCCGCGATCGGCCCGGGTGGCACCGGCGTCGTGCTCGCGGAGCGGAAGATCCTGCGGGGCAAGGGATTCGGGAACGTCATCATGGTGGCGTCGCCGCAGCCGGTCCCCGATCTCACCGACGCGGGCCGGCGGGCGCAACCGCCGTACGACGTGATGCCGCTGGGCGAGTTGGCGGGGAAGGCCGTGCCGCTGACCGATGCCGAGGGGTTCGTCACGCCGCGGGCGCCGGCCGCAGTCTTCCGGAGCTGAGCCGGTCGACGGCGTGCGCGACGGCTGACCGCTCGGCCGGTGTCGCGCCGACTGTTCGGACCAGGTGATCCAGGCGGTCGCGTCCAGGGAGGCGGGTGCCCTGGAGCCAGGCCTGGATCGTGGCGCGGGGGATGCCGGTCAGCTGTTCGAGAGTGCGGAGCGAGTGCGGCCGGGCGAGGGCCGCGACGGCGGCCCCGAGGTCTTCGAGGGTCTCGGCGTCGTCCAGCAGGCCGACGATGTCGCGCGGGTCGCGGCTCGCCTCCTGCCAGCGCCGGTGCCACACGGGCAGCAGGTCACTCGGGACACCGCAGCCGGTGAGGTATGCCGCGGCGACGTCCCAGGTCGGGAGCTGCTTGCCGTTCGCGGCACGGATCAGGTGTGGGTGCGAGTAGTGGGCCCGGTCCGCGAGTTGGCGGTAGCTGAGGCCCGCATGGCGGCGTACCCGACGCAGCGCGGCGGCGAACCCTTCGACATCCTCCACGTGTTCAAACATAACTCAACATGTTTCAACAGATCAAGGTCCGGCTAGGCTTGCGATCGTGTCTGTTGCGAAGGTTGCCGCCCTGGCCTACTACCCGGTGAAAGGTCTCGCCGGGATCTCCGTGGAGTCCGCCGAGGTCGGTCCCACCGGCCTGCTGAACGACCGGCTGTTCATGCTGGTCGAGCCGGACGGGACGTTCCTCAGCCAGCGGAAGCTGCCCGCGATGGCGACGCTGCGGGCCGCGCTGGAAGGCGACGTACTCCGGCTCTCGGGCCCGGACGCTCCGGACCTCGAGATCGCGATCAGGTACGACGGGAAGCGGCGCGACGTCAGCCTGTTCGGGAAATGGTTCGGGCAGGGCGTGGTGCAGGACCCGGCCGCGGACGCGTGGTTCACCGAGCGTCTCGGCACAGCCGCCGCGCTGGTCCGAGTCACCCCCGAGCACGACCGGCCCGGCTGGGGTGCGCATCGCGGCCTCACCGGGTACGGCGACGCGCACGCGCTGATGATCACGTCGCAGTCGTCACTCGACGGACTGAACGCGCGCATCCTCGAGCGTGGCGGCGAGGCGATCCCGATGAACCGCTTCCGGCCGAACCTCGTGGTGTCCGGCTGGCCGGACCCGCACACCGAGGACAAGGTGCTGCGAATGACCGCCGGCGCGGTCGAGATCGGGTACTCCGCGCGCGGGATCCGCTGCGCGGTCCCGACCGTCGATCAGGCGAGCGGCGTGAAGTCCGGGCCGGAGCCGACGCGGACGCTGGCGACGTACCGGCGGGAGCCCGCGTACGGCGGCGGGGTCAGCTTCGGTGTCAAGGCCGCGGTGCTTGCCCCCGGCACCGTTCGGGTCGGCGACGAGATCGCCGTCCGGGAATGGATCCCGGACGGCACCGATCCCGCGCACTAGTGCCCCGTCGCTGAGCCGCGATCCGGAACTGAGGGGTTCACCCCGCGTATTGTCCCTTCCCCGTCCGCACGCAAGCGGGGAAGCGGCAACGGCAGTGGTTGACCCCCGAAACGGGGGCTGGCCGCCCGCCTGAACCCTTCCGGGAGGTGTCTGGCCTCACACCCGAGACCGCCTTGGCCGTGACTGCTCAATCAGATGTCGGTGGGGACGCCGAGGGTGAGTAGGTTGACGCGGTTCTCCAGGCCGGCGTCGCGGAAGGCGGTCATCAGCTGGTCGGGGCCTTCGGAGAAGTGCGTCCAGCCCTCGGTGTGCACCGGGACGATGGTCGCCGGGTCGAGGATGCGGGCGGCCTCGACCGCGTCCGTCGAGGTGAGCGTGAGGTTCGCGTTGTCGAGCAGACCGGTCCGCGCCGCACCCGCGAACAGCACCGCGACGTCGATTGACGGGAACCGGTCGGCGATCTCCTTCACCAGACCGAGCGACGCGTTGTCCCCGGACACGTAGACCGTCGGCAGCCCCTCGCCCTCCAGGACGAACCCGGTCACGAACCCGACGACCGCCTCAGCCCCCGCCGGCCCGTGCAGCGCCGGTACGCCGGTCACCGTGATCACGCCGCCGTCCGGCCGCGGCAGCTCGACCGACTCCCAGTTCTCGAGCCCGCGGACGCCGGGGATGCGCACCGCGGCACCCTCGGTCGACAGCACCGTCGGGATTGACGGCAGCAACGCCCGTCCGGCGTCGTCGAGGTTGTCCTTGTGCTCGTCGTGCGACACCAGCGCGACGTCGATCGGACCGAGCTCCGCGGCCGGGATCGCCGGGCCGATCAGCTTGGTCATCACCCGGCCCGGGAGCTGGTAGTCGCGGGGCTCGTCGAAGGCGGGGTCGACCAGGAACGTCAGGCCGCCGAGGGTCAGGACGGCGGTCGGGCCGCCGATGTGGGTGATCTTCATGACCACGATCCTCCGTCCTGCCGAGCGGCCCGGCCATTGGCCCGGGAGCCATAGTTACCGAAGATCGGGCCATACTGTTGTCATGCGCACAGTGGCGGTTTTCGCGTACGGCGGGATGTCGCCGTTCCACCTCTCGGTCCCGTGCCTCGTGCTCGGCGAACGCCGCGGGCTCCCCGAGCGGTACGACGTCATCGTTTGCGCGGAGGAACCGGGATCGCTGCCGACGAACTCCGGCTTCGGGATCACGGTCGACCACGGACTCGAGGCGATGGACCGGGCCGACGTCGTCGTCCTCCCGAGCTGGGAGCCGGAACTCGTCGCGTCCGGCGTACTGCTGGACACGATCCGGCGGGCGCACGCGCGCGGCGCGACCGTCGTCGGGTTGTGCATCGGGGCGTTCCTGGTCGCGGAGAGCGGGATCGCGGAAGGGCGGGAGGTCGTGACGCACTGGCGGTTCGCCGACGAGCTGCGGTCGCGGTACCCGTCGCTGACGGTCCGGGCCGACGTGCTGTGGTCCGATCAGGGCGACGTCATCACCTCCGCCGGTACGGCGGCCTCGCTGGACTGCTGCCTGCACCTCGTCCGGACGCATCACGGGGTCGAGATGGCCGAGAAGGTTGCCCGCGACATCGTGGTGGCGCCGCATCGCAGCGGGTCGCAGGCGCAGTACATCCCGGTGCCGGTGCCGCCGGACCCGAGCGACGACGTGATCGAGAAGGCGATGGTGTGGGCCCGCGCGCGGCTCGACCAGCCGGTGTCACTCGACGAGTGGGCGGGGGCGGTGGCGTTGTCCCGGCGTACGTTCACCCGGCAGTTCCGGGCGCGGACCGGGAGCTCGGGGCAGGCGTGGTTGCTGCGGCAGCGGCTGGACCGGGCGCGGTTGTTGTTGGAGACAACGGATCTGTCGGTCGAGCGGGTGGCGGACGAGAGCGGGTTCGGCAGCAGCGACGCGCTGCGGCACCATTTCCACACGCTGCTCGGGACGACGCCGCAGCGCCATCGGCAGGAGTTCTACAGCAGCACGAGCAGGATGTAGATCACCGGCGCCGCGAACGTGACGAGCAGGATCCAGGCCATCATCCGGTGACCCGGCTTGCCGCGGTCGAGCGAGGAAGCGAAGTACAGCACGGCACCCTCTTCGGTGTGCCGGCTCAACCCCATCCGCTTGGCCTCCTCGGGCCGCGGATCCGGCCGCTCCTCCGCGAACGCCTCCGGATGAATCCCGAAATGCGCCGGCCCGGCCCGATCCACGTCATCACGCTCGGAAAACATCCAGCCTCCCGCAGGTTGGTGGACCAGGTCGTCAAACCATGGTCGCACCAACCCTCAGCAAGAGAGCCGCACGAACTACGAGAAGTTCGCCACCCACGCGTTGCGCGCCGCGGTGCTGCAGAACAGTGGACACAGCAGGCCGGTGTTGTGATCCGCTGAACCCACACCGACACCGAGGGTGGTGAGGCCGCAGTTCAGCACCGTGCTCTGCTGCTTCTTCATGATCTGGTTGTAGGCCTGCTGCACGGTCATGTTGTCGCCGCCGGCCCCCGCCTGCGACCCGGAGCCGCTGTTCAGGTTGTCGCCTGAGGCTGCGCGACTGCCGGCCGTCGACCTTGCCCCGGTGGTGAGGCTCGGGTCCTGCTTCAAGCGGGCACAACCGTTGTTCACCCTGGCGTCGTCGATCATGTCGAACAACTGCTGCTCGGTGCCCCGCATGCCGCCGTCGACGGGAGGCGGGGGCGTGGTGGTGGTCTTCGTCGGGGTCGGCTTGGGGGAGTTGACGGTGCGGCCCGGGGTGGTGGGTGCGACTGTGGAGCGCTCCGACGTTGGGGTCGACGATGGTTCGGTGGTGCTGGGGGTGCGGCTCGGGACCGTGGTGGGAGAGGCCGAGTCGGTCGGTGTGCCCGTCGGGGTGTCGGTGGGGGTCGCGGTCGGGGTGGTTGTCGGTGTGGCGGTCGGGGTCGCCGTGGGCGGGATGGTCGGCCGCGTTGTCGGGGTCGAGACGGCGGCCTTCGTCGACGGGGTGATGTAGGTGTCGTCGGTCCGCGTCACGATCGGCACCGATGCGTCGGCGTCGTCGTTCTGCGGCTGGTGCAGCAGGATCCACGAGATCGGCGTGATCACCAGCAACACCGAAGCCACCGCAATCACCGCCCGCCGCCCCCGAGCAGACCGCCCAGCCGCCGCCGACCGAGCCGCAGCCCGCCGCCCCGGCCCAGACCCGCCAGCTCCAGAACTCCCAGGCCCGGACCCACCAGGCCCGGACCCACCGGCCCCAGACCCACCGGCCCCAGACCCACGGGACCCAGACCTTCCCGGCCCAGAAGCCCCGCGCCCAGCCAGCCCTGCGGCCCCCGCCGCAGCGCCGGCCCGATCCAACCGCTCCCCACCAAGCGGCTCCGACCCGAGCCCGGAGCCACCAAGGCGCTCCGAGCCGAGTCCGGCGCCACCAAGGCGCTCTGAGCCGAGTCCGGCGCCGCCAAGGCGCTCTGAGCCGAGTCCGGCGCCACCAAGGCGCTCTGAGCCGAGTCCGGCGCCACCAAGGCGCTCTGAGCCGAGCCCGGCGCCACCAAGGCGCTCTGAGCCGAGCCCGGCGTCAGCGCGCTCGCTTCCCGCGGTGCGCGAGCCGTAGCCGGCGCCGTCCATGCGGTCGGTTCCTGTGGTGGCGCGGTCGGTGCCGGCCAGGCGGTTTGTGCCGAGGGCGCCGGACGCGCTGGCTGCGTCGCGGTGGTCGGTGCTGTAGGTGGTGCTGTAGCTGGTGCTGTCTGTGGTGGGGGCGGCTTGGGGGGCTGTGCTGTAGCCGGGGGTTGCGGTGCTGGGGCTGTCGAGGGGAGCTGTGGAGGCGCGGCGGGCGGATGAACCGCGGGCGGCTGCTGCCAGGTCGTCTGCTGCTGAAGCAGCCGTAGCCGAGGTTCCCGCGAAGCCCGCAGCGGCGGTCCCGGCACCTGAGCCGGTCAAACCGTTCGATCCGTTGGAACCAGCCGAACCGTTCGAACCCAGCGAACCGTTCGATGCGTTCGCGCCCTGGGTCGGGGTGGGGCCTAGGGAGGCCCAGTCGTCGGCGGCTCGGCGGGTGGACCAGGTGCCGGCGGTTTCGCCGAGGCCTTGGGGGGCGGGGGTTTCGGGGCGCCGGGCCGCGCGGCGGGCGCGGGACGGGGGTTCGGGGTCGCCCGCGATGGACTGCTCGACCCACGACGGCGTACCGGCGCGGCGGCTCGAGAGACCGGAGTCTTCGGGCGTGCGGCCGGTGTCGGGCGTCGCGTACTCGGGGGCCGTGTAGCTGGGCAGCGCGGTGCGCGGCGCGTACTGCGGGGTGGCAGGGCGCGACTGGTTACTGCCGGCCCAGAACGGCGACTCGCTGGACGTACCGGAGTTCTGCGGGTTCGCCCAGTACGGCGACTCGTCGCTGGAGCGCGGTGCGTAGCGGGGCGGTTCGGGCGGCGCTGCGGGCGCGGGCGGGGTGGTTTCCGCGGGCGGGGTGGACCGGTTGCCGGAGCGCGACGAGCGGGACGCGGCCCGGGTCGCCTTCCGGCGGGGTTTGTACCGGCCGTTACCGGACTCGGACATTATGTCGTTGTTCCCTTCCCAGGACGTGCCTCATCAACCGTCCGGCCGGCGCCCCCCAGGAACGTCCGGCGGTAGGACACGATCGGATCTACCCGCGGCGACCGGCCGTGAATCGGCCGGACATTGTGGCTCTGGGACAACATCCCGTCCACACTCGGTGTGTTCGGCACAATGACAACAGCGCGCCGGCAGCGGACCTCACGTCCGGTGCCTCGAAGTGAGTTCACCACGAAGCACCCGTTCAGCTCCGGCCGAAGTCCTGGACCCAGCTGCCCGGTCCGTAGTCGGACCGCACCTGGCCGGGGTCGTACCCGATGCCGATCGAGGTGAACCGGCAGTTCAGGATGTTCTTCCGGTGGCCGTCGCTCTGCATCCAGGCCGCGACCACCTTCTGTGCGGAGTCGTAGCCGGCCGCGATGTTCTCGCCCCAGCTCGACCCCCGGTACCCGGCGTCCGCCATCCGTTCGCCCGGGTCCTCACCATCGGGGTTGGTGTGGTCCATGTAGTGCCGCCGGACCATGTCCGACGCGTGTTTCCCGGCCGCCTCGACGAGTGCACTGTCCAGCCGGAGCGGGCCACAGCCCTGCTGCTGACGGATCTGGTTGGTGTAGTCGAGGACCTGCCGCTCCTGCGCGTTCGTCCCGCCCCCACCGGTCGGCGGTTCCGGGGTGTCCTGCGGCGTGTCTGTCGTCCGGGTCTTGGTCGGCGTGTTCGACGGGGTCTTGCTGGTCGACGGCGTCCGGGTCGGCTTCGGCTTGTCGTTGCCGGATCCCGTACGTCGCGTCGCGGTCGGCGTCACCGTCACGGTGGTCACGCCGACGGTCGGTGCGGTCGGCGTGGTGAGCGAGCTGCTCGGTGTGTCGCTCGGCGTTCCCGAGGTGCTCGGCGCGAGGGACGTGGAGGCCGAGGGGACGCCCGCTCCGAGAGCCGGCGTACCGACGACCGCGGTGGTGGTGCGGCCGTTCGGCAGGGTCTTGGTCACAGTGATCAGCGGCGTACCGGCCGTCGTACCCTCGACCGCCGAACCAGCGTCGACGCGGGTGTTCTCGGAGACGTTCAGCACCTTGGCGGAGTCGTCGGCCCGGGAGGTGTCGCGGGACATCAGCCAGACCACCGGACCGATGGCGAGCAGGACCGAGAGTGCGCTGACGATCGGGCCGACCAGGCCACGGCTCCTGCGGGGAGCTCGTCTACTGCCGCGGTGCCGCCGGGGGGTAGGCGAATCCGTCATGGGATGGGCGAATCCTCTTCGTCTTCTTCGTACCGAGTGAGCGCGTCGTTCCCCGTGGTACAGCCAACACAGCCAGGTCCCCCCTGGTCACCGAACAGCGACCTTAACCGACGCGCGAGGTCATCGTTACAGAGGCGTGAGTTCTCTTAACAATTCCTGAAGAAAACGATTGAGTGAGTGGTCAGCCGCCGAAGTCCTGCACCCAGCTCCCGTTGCCCCAGTCGGGCTTCACCTGACCGCTGTCGTAGCCGATGCCGATCATCGTGTACGAGCAGTTCAGGATGTTCGCGCGGTGTCCCGCACTGTTCATCCACCCTTCCACCACGGCTGCCGCACTGGTGTAGCCGACGGCGATGTTCTCGGCCATCGCGCCGCCCTTGAAACCGGCGGCCTTCATCCGGTCGAACGGGTTGCGGCCGTCGAGGCTGTCGTGCGCGAAGTAGTGCAGGTCGACCATGTCGGCGGCGTGCGCCTCGGCGGCCTTGGTCAGCGCGCTGTTCGTCCGCAATGGCCCACAGCCGGCCTTCGCACGCTCGGCGTTGGTGAGGTCGAGTACCTGTGCCTCAGCGGGGCCGGATCCGCTGCTCGGCTTGGTGGTCTTGGTCTTCTTCGGTGTCGGTGTCGGTGTCGCGGTGTGGCTCGGCTTCGGGGTGGATTTCGACGTCGTGCCGGGCGTGGGTGACGGTGTCCGCGTGCTGGCGCGGCTCGGCGCGGTCGTCGACCGGGTCGGCTTCGGCGTCACGCTCTTCGTCGTCGGCCGCGTGGGCGTCGGCGCAGGCGTCGTACGACGTGGTGTGTACGACGGGCTCGTCGGGCTGATCGAGGGAGTGGGCGACGTGTCGTCGTCGACGGGCGCGACCGAGGTGACCGGCGTCTCCTGGCTGGTCACCTTGCTGTCACCGGTCTGCCGCAGGACGAACCATCCGACACCGGCGAGCAGTACAAGAGCCGACAGCGAAGCGATGAGGGGCCCGGCGACACCACTCACCGATGGCCGTCTGTGGTTCGTCATGATCTGCAGCCTTGCCCAGGGCGGCGATTGCCCACTCCTGCGAAAATCCGCACTTCACGAACCTTTGACTATCCCAGTCGTTTGAAACGACCGCGTCACCGCGACCGGGCGATCACGATGTCCGCGATCACCTTCCAGCCCAGGCTCCGGTACAGCCGCAGGCCGTCGATCGACGCGATCAGGATGCCGCGTTTGGCGCCCTTCGCGGCGGCCGCCTCGACCAGCGACGCCATCACCGCGCTGCCGAGTCCGCGCCGGCGGTGTGCCGGGTCGGTCTCGATCCGGTCCGCGACCGCGTCCGGGCCGACGACGGCCATTCGGCCGCTCGACACCACGCCGCCGTGCAACGTCGCCCGGGTGATGATCAGGTCGTCCTCGAGTTCGGTGTGCAACGCGTACCGCTCGTGCAGCTTCAGGGCCGGCTGCTCCGACAGTTGGATCGTCATCAGCCAGTCCTGGTCCTGCTGGACCTCGAGGCCGAGATCCTCCAGTTGCTCGATTCGCGCCTCCTTGTCGTCGGTAGCCAGCGTGATCCAGCCCGCGCCCCGCCCACCGCCGTCCTGGAGGGCGAACTGGGCGGCACGTTCCACCCGTTCGGGTTTGTCGTCGGCATCCAGTACGACGTATTCGGTCGGCCGGTTCTCCTCACCCGCCCGAACGATCAGGATGCCGTCGTTGTCGTCCTCAACCGTGGTCCAGCCCCGCGAGACGGACCACCCGGCCTGCCAACGGCGGACGAGTTCCTCACGATCTCTCACCCGTCGATTCAAGCAGCCCGATCCCGCCACGGCGAGGGGGGCGGGTGTCGTTTGTCACCAACTGGCCGTATTCCGCCGTCAACAGCGGGTCACCGTTACCCCTCGGAGCAGCCTCACCGCAACCCCTCGACGCGGTCGCTGATCAGTCAGTCGCCGATCAACCGGTCGAAGACGAGGAGGTCGTCGTACGCGCTGTCCCGCAGCGGTGCGGCGAGGCGCTCGTGACCGACCCGCGTGAAGCCGTTGGCCTCGGCAACGTGCGCGGACGCACTGTTGCCCGCGGCGGCCATCAGCACCAGTCGCCGGCGCCCGAGTCCTCCGTCCGCGATCGGCGTGAACGCGTGCGCGATCACCAGTTCGACGGCGGTCGTTATCACCTTGCGGCCGCGGGCGTCCGGGTGCGCCCAGTACCCGATCTCGCCCATCGTCGGATCGATCCGGTGGTTCAGGTCGAAGATGCTGACGTTCCCGAGCAGCTCGTCGGTCGCCGCGTCGGCGATCGCCCAGGAGACGCCCACGCCGTCGGCGAGCATCTGCAGCCGGCCCTTGATGAACCCCTCCGCGTCCTCGAGCGAGTACGGCGACGGCAGACCGGCCAGCCAGTACTGCGTCCGCTCGTCATTACACGCCTCCATCACTCGGTGCGCGTCCGACTCCCGCAACGCTCGCAGGCGAATCCCGCGACCCTCGAGCTCGGTCACACTCCACCAGTTGCCCTGCGGTTCGAGTTCGTCGTCACGGCCGACCGACGCGACCCATTCGTCCTTGCGTACGCCGCGCGCCCGCCCGCCACCCGGGATCGTCACCAGCCCGCGGAAGCCGGCTTTCCACGCCACCCGGCGGCTCGCCCAATTGCCGACGAACGCCCGCCAGATCACCCGCTTCCAGTTGAGCTCGTCGAAGGCGTACCGCACCGCCAGCTTGAGCGCACGGGTCATCACACCGTTGCCTCGGACATCCGGTGTCACCGCGAACCCGACCTCGCCGACGCCACCTTCGCCGTCCCCGAGGTCGATGGTGCCGGCGTACCGGCCGTCGTACTCGATCGCCCAGGCCCACAGGGTGTTCGCGCGCCAGCCGTTCGGGATCACCTCGGTGAGGAAGTTCACGGCGTGCTCGCGCAGGTACGGCACCGGGATGGTGGTCCACTGCTGCATCACCGGGTCCTGGCACATCCGGAAGGCCGGCTCGACATCCGCGGCCGTGTGGGCACGCAGCGTCACCACACCGTCGGTCAGCACCGGGACGTCTTCGGGGAATCGCATGCTTCAGGGTGACGCGCAGCCAGCGGTTGGGCAACGGATTTCCCTGACAGCGAGACTTTTCGACATTAGGCTGTGAAGGTGAACGCAGCCGGAGCAGAGCCGCCCCGCGGCCGCGGGGGTCAGCTGGCCGCCCAGCGGCAGGCCACGATCGTTGCCGAGGTCAACAGTCGGGGCGCGGTCACGGTCGCCGAACTCGTCGACCGGTTCGGCGTCTCGGACATGACGATCCGCCGCGACCTCGACGCCCTGGACTCCAGCGGCCTGCTGCACAAGGTGCACGGCGGCGCGACCTCGGTCGGTCTGCGCAGTGCGCACGAGCCGGGGTTCGACGCCAAGCTGACGCAGGAATCCGCCGCCAAACAAGCGATCGCCGCCGAGGCCGCGACCCGCGTCCAGCCGGACAGCGCGATCGGCATCGGCGCCGGTACGACGACGTACGCGCTGGCCCGGCAGCTCTTGCGGGTGGAGAACTTGACAGTCGTCACGAACTCGGCGCGGATCGCGGACGTGTTCCACGGCAACGGCCGCTCGGACCGCACCGTCGTACTGATCGGTGGCATCCGGACGCCGTCGGACGCGCTGGTCGGCCCGATCGCGACCGCGGCGCTGGCGTCGTTGCACCTCGACCTGTTGTTCCTCGGGGCGCACGGTGTCGACGCCGAGCACGGATTGAGTACGCCGAACCTCATGGAGGCCGAGACCAACCGGTCGTTCATCGCCGCCAGCCGCGAGATCGTCGTGGTCGCGGATCACACCAAGTGGGGGACCGTCGGCCTGAGTACGTTCGCGAACTGGACGGACCTGGACGTGATCGTCACCGACAACGGTCTGTCGACCGCCGCCCGCAAGGCGATGCGCGACACCGGCTGTGAACTGGTGATCGCGTCCTGAACGTCAGCTGACGCGCGAGGCGCCGGCCGACGGCGTCGCGGCGAGCGAGGCCGGGGCGTTGAAGCCGTTCTCGGCGAACGCCTTCTCGATTGCGGCCAGGACCGATTCGGCCGCGGTCGCCTCGACCAGCGCGATGATGCAGCCGCCGAACCCGCCACCGGTCATCCGTGCCCCCAGCGCACCCGCCGCGAGAGCGGTGTCGACGGCAACGTCCAGCTCCGGCACGGTGATCTCGAAGTCGTCGCGCAGCGAGGCGTGCGACGCGGTGAACAGCGGGCCGACCTCGCGCAGCTTGCCCGCTCGCATCAACGCGACCGCGTCCTCGACCCGGCGGATCTCGGTCACCACGTGCCGCACCCGGCGCCGTACGACGTCGTCCGACAACCGCGCCAGCGCGTCGTCCAGCTCGCCGAAAGCGATCGACCGCAGAGCCGGTACGCCGAGCTCGGCCGCTGCCTGCTCGCAGCTCTTCCGGCGCGCGGCGTACTCACCGTCGACGTGCCGGTGCGGTGCCTTCACGTCGACGACCAGCAGCGTGAGGTCGTCGGCCGGCGGGTCGAACGGGATCTGGTCGGTGGACATCGCGCGGATGTCGAAGAACAGTGCGTGGCCCGAGGTGCAGCACATCGATGCCATCTGGTCCATCAGGCCGACCGGCGCACCGACGTACTGGTTCTCGGCGCGCTGGGCGAGCCGGGCCACCTCGGCCGGGTCGACCTCGAGGTCGCGCAGGCCGAGCAGCGCCACGAACGTCGCGCACAGCAGGGCCGCGGACGACGACAGGCCGGCACCGGACGGGAGGTCGGAGTCAACCAGCAGGTTCGCCCCGCCGATCGGGTAGCCGGTCTCGCGCAGGATCCACGCGGCACCGGCCGGGTACGCCGCCCAGTCGCCGACCGAGCCGGGAGCCAGCTCGTCGATCGCGAACTCGACGACACCCTGGTGCCCGCTGGACGCGACCGCGATCTTGCCGTCGTCGCGCTTCGACGCGGTGATCTGGATCCGGTTCGGCAGCGCGATCGGGAGCACCAGGCCGTCGTTGTAGTCGGTGTGTTCGCCGATCAGGTTGACCCGTCCCGGTGCGCGCCACGTGCCGTCCGGCGTCGTACCGAAGACTTTTTCGAAGGAGCTCACGAACCAACCTTCCGCAGGGTCTCGGCCACGTCCTCGGGCCGGGTGTCACTGATGAACGCGCCCATGCCGGACTCGGAACCGGCCAGGTACTTGATCTTGTCCTTGGCCCGCCGGATCGACAACAGCTCCAGGTGCAGGTAGCCGAGCTCGCGGTCGATCCGGACCGGCGCCTGGTGCCAGGCGGCGATGTAGGGCAGCGGCTCGCCGTACAGGCCGTCGAGGCGGCTGAGGACGTCGAGGTACAGCTCGGCGAAGTCGTCGCGCTCGCCGACCGACAGCTCGTCGATGCCGAACACCTGGCGGTGCGGGTACAGGTGCACCTCGACCGGCCAGCGGGCGGCCTCCGGCACGAACGCGGTCCAGTTGCCGTTCTCCGCGACGACCCGGGTGCCCTCCTTGCGCTCGGCGGCCAGGACGTCGGCGAACAGGTTGCTGCCGGCAACCTCCTGGTGCTTGCGGGCCTGCGCGAGCAGGGTCCGCATCCGCGGCGGGACGAACGGGTAGGCGTAGATCTGGCCGTGCGGGTGGCTGAGCGTGACGCCGATCTCACGGCCGCGGTTCTCGAACGGGAAGACCAGTTCGACGTCGTCGCGGGCGCCGAGCTCGGCGGCCCGGTCGGCCCAGGTGTCGACGACCAGCCGGGCCTGGCCCTGGGACAGGTTGGTGAACGAGCGGTTGTGGTCGCTGGTGAAGCAGACCACTTCGGTCCGGCCCGGGCCGGCGAAGGACGGGAACCGGTTCTCGAACACGGCGACGTTGTAGTCGTGGTCCGGGATCTCGGTCGGGTTGCCCGGCTTGCTCGGGCACAGCGGGCACTGGTCGGCCGGCGGCAGGTAGGTCCGGGTGTTGCGATGCGTGGCGTAGGTGATCACGTCACCGGTCAGCGGGTCGGTGCGCAGTTCGACCTGCGGCTGCGGGGCGGGGAGCCCGCGGGTGTCCTCGAGCGGCACCCGGGCCGGCGAGTCGGCCGGGTCGTAGTAGATCAGCTCGCGGCCGTCCGACAGTTTGGTGTCGGTACGGCGTACACCACGCGGTGTGTTCATCGTGTGACCCTCCCGGCCGTACGACGCGTCCGGCCAGGAATCATCGTAAACCAACAAACTCGAACACGCACGGCGGCCCGAGTGCCCGCTAGGCTTGGTAGATGGACGACTACGCCCAACGCCCGCCCTCTCGTGGTCTGACGAGAGGGCGCTAGGAAAACCCACCCATGAACGACTCCCTGCTGCTGAACATCGTTCTGATTCTGGTCTTCGTGTTGATCGGCGGTGTCTTCGCCGCCGCCGAAATGGCCCTCGTGTCCCTGCGGGAGAGCCAGCTGAAGGCGCTGTCGCACCGCGGCAAACGCGGCGCCATCGTCGCCAAGGTCGCCGCCAACCCGAACCGGTTCCTGTCCGCCGTGCAGATCGGCGTGACCCTGATGGGCTTCCTGTCCGCCGCCTTCGGTGGCGCGACCCTGGCCGATGCCCTCTCACCACACCTGCGCAACCTCGGCCTGCCCGAGTCGGTGGCGAACACCGTCGCGCTGGTGCTGATCACCATCTGCATCTCCTACGTCTCGATCGTGCTCGGCGAGCTCGCGGCCAAGCGGCTCGCACTGCAGCGGGCCGAGACGTTCGCGCTCGGCCTCGGGCCGCTGGTCGACCGGATCGCCTCCGCGGCCCGGCCGGTCATCTGGCTGCTCTCCAAGTCGACCGACGTGGTCGTGCGCGCCCTCGGCGGCGACCCGAACGCGAACCGCGAGGTGATGACCGACGAGGAACTCCGGGACCTGGTCTCGGCGCACGAGTCGCTCGGTGAGGAAGAGCGCAAGATCGTCGACGACGTCTTCGAGGCCGGCAGCCGGCAGCTCCGCGAGCTGATGCTGCCGCGCACCGAGGTGGACTTCGTGGACGCCGAGATGCCGGCGTACAAAGCGGTCAAGTTCGCGGCCGAGCGGCCGCACTCGCGGTACCCGGTGATGAACGGTTCCGCCGACGACATCGTCGGGTTCGTGCACGTCCGGGACCTGTTCGACCCGGCCGTCGCGACCCGCTCGGTGCGGGTCGGCGACCTCGCGCGCGAGGTCCTGATGCTGCCGGACACCGCGAAACTGCTGCCGACGCTGACCGAGATGCGCCGCCGCAGTACGCACCTCGCGATCGTGCTCGACGAGTACGGCGGCACCGCCGGCATCGTCACGCTCGAGGACCTGGTCGAGGAACTGATCGGCGACATCAAGGACGAGTACGACGAGGAGCCGGCCGAGACCACGCGGTTGCGCAGCGGCGACATCGAGGTCGACGGTCTGCTGAACCTGGACGACTTCGCCGACGCGACCACGATCGAGCTCCCCGACGGGCCTTACGAGACGGTCGGTGGGTTCCTCGCCGCCAGCCTCGGGAAGGTCCCGTCGATCGGCGACGAGGTACCGCTCGACGCGCACACCCTGACCGTCACCGAGATGGACGGCCGCCGGGTCGCCCGGGTTCGGCTGCACCTGGTCACGCCGGGAGCGGAGCCGCCTCCGGCCGACGCGTCAGCACCTGCCGCCGACTGAACACGACCAGCCCACCGATGACGTACCCGAGGCCCTGGACGACCAGGACCGGGATGATGCCGACGGCGTCGCCGAGGAGCCCGGCCACGGCGATGCCGATCAGCACCGCGACGCTCTCGGCGGCGCCGACCGCCCCGAAGATCCGCCCGCGGGTGCCGTCGACGGTGAGGTTCTGGAAGACCGTCATCATCCCGGCGACGGTCAGGGCGCCGGGCAGGCCGACGACGATCATGCAGACGAAGGCCGGGACCACGCTGCTCGACACCAGCGGGTAGAGGAACAGCGTGGTGTCGATCAGGCCGAAGGCGAAGGCGCCGATACCCCACAGCGTCGCGGCCGGCCAGCGGGAGCCGATCGCGGCGGCGACCAGGCCGCCGACGATCCCGCCGACCGCCTGTGAGGACACGATCAGGCCGTAGACCTTCCCGTCGCCGCCGATCTCGGCGCTGACGAACGGTGCGAAGAGCGTGCTCATGATCCCCTCGCCGACGCCGGTGACCAGGCAGAACACGAAGAACAACCGCATCGCCGGACTGGCGACACACAACCGCAGGCCCTCGGTCCATTCCTGCTTCAGGCGCTTGATCGCCCCGCCGGTGGACTCCTCGTCCGTGGCCGGCTGCTGTCGCCGGTGCCGCATCGCGGTGACCAGGACCACGGCGATCAAGAACGTCGCGGCGTCTCCGAACGCCAGCAGCGTCAGACCGCCCGCGGCTGCCAGGACACCACCGAGCGCGGCGCCGATCAGCCGGGCGAGGTCGCGGATCTGACTGTTCAGCGCGTTCGCCGTCACGAGTTGCTCGGGGTTCACGAGCACGGGGACCAGCGACTGTTCGGCGGGGGTGAAGAACTGTTGCAGACAGCTTTGCGCGAGGACGACGCCGTACACGATCCAGATCATGTTCGCGTCGTGGACGAAGGCCAGGGGGATCAGCACCAGCGCGTTGAGCACGTTGGTCACGATCATCGTGGTCCGCTGGTTCCACCGGTCGACGAAGACGCCGGCCAGTGAGCCCAGGACGACGGCCGGGAGGAAGGATGCCAGCAGCAACCCGCCCGAAGCCAGCGTCGATCCGGTCAGTACGTATACCTGGAACGCGAGACCGGTCCGCAGCAGCCAGTCGCCGATCAGCGAGATCAGGCCGGCGCTGAGCATCAGGCGGTAGTCACGCTGCCGTGCGAGGACGCCCCACAAGTCCTTCATCTGCCTACTCCTCAGGGCTCACAGTGACGATCTGGGTCACGGCGACGTACCGGCTTCCGGGCGGTCGCGTGGACTTGTCGTCGATCGGTCGCTCGTCGATCCACCGCTGCAGCAACGCGTCGATCTCGGTGACGAGCTCGGTCAGTTCGTCGGCCGTCAGGTAGAAACCGCTCTGGCCGATGCCGGTGTTGTCGCGCCACTCGACGCCTTCGTTCGGCCGCTGCTGCTGCCACCGGCTCAGCGAGTCGAGCGCCCGCTCCGCGAGCAACTGCTCGAGGACGTCGGCCGCCGCGGCACCCTCCGGCGTCGCGGCGGCGTCCCGCCAGGACTGCGACGTCGACACCAACCGCCACGGCCGCTCGCGGTTGTCCTTCCCCGGCGCCGGCTCGACGAAGTCGTACTTCGCCAGCTGCCGCAGGTGGTGGGACGCCAGCGCCTGACTGATCCCGAGCCGCCGCGCCGCGTCGGCCGCGGTCATCGGCCCCTCCCGCCCGAGCAGCGACTGCAGGTCGAGCCGCACCGGGTGCGCCATCGCGCGAATCGCCAGCGGATCGTTCAGCAGCCGCGACCGCCGCGGATCCTTCTCCAAAGACATGCTTGGAATATCGGGTACGGCGGATCCAATGTCAAGCTGTTGCTTGGAATGTCAGTCCTGGTTGTTCTGGCCCTGATCCCCGGCGGTGGGCGCCGGAGCGAGGGCGGGGCTGGTCCTGCTGGGGTGGGGTGTTACCCGGGGTGGCTTGGCCGAGGGGACGTGCGGAGCGGTCGTCCGGCCGGAAGTCGCAGGCTTCGTGACGCCGGCAGTCGGGGCGGCTTTCGGGGCGGCTTTCGGGGTGGCCTTCGAGGTTGCTTTCGGGGTGGCCGTTGGGGTCGCTGTCGGGGTGGCGACCGGGTGGGTCGGGGGGCTCGTCACACGAGATGGCGGCGCCGAGTGCGGCGGCTGGTGGATCCGGAGGACCTCCGGCGGGATCAGCGGGGTGTTGCCGGCCTGGTCGATGAACACTCCGGCCGTGACGGCCGCGCCGGCGACGAGCAGCCCAGCCAGTACGGCGAGGAGCCGGCGCCGGATCGAGCGTCGCGCCGGGGTGAGCCCAGTGGCCCGCCCCGCCGGTCGGTCGGAGAAGGTCCAGGCGGCGAGCTCAGCGGCAGTCGGCCGGTCGTTCGGGTCCTTGGCCAGGAGCGTACGGAGCAGATCCCGGACCGGCGCCGGGAGATCCGCGGGAACCGCCGGCTCCACCTCGACGTGCTGGTAGAGGATCGTGGTCGGGTCGTCGCCCTCGAACGGCGGGCGCCCGACGAGCAGCTGGTAGAGCACGCAACCCAGCGCGTACACGTCCGACGCCGGCGTTGCCGACCGTCCAAGGGCCCGCTCGGGCGCCAGGTAATAGCTGGTGCCGAGGATCGTCCCGGACTCCGTGGTGGTCAGTGTCGAACTGCCCGGCGAGCGGGCGATGCCGAAGTCGGCCACCTTCACCGAACCGTCGACGTCGATCAGCAGGTTGTCCGGCTTGATGTCGCGGTGCACGATGTCGTGCCGGTGCGCGGCGTCCAGGCCGGCGGCCGCCTCCCGGACGATGCCGACGGCCCGCTCCGGGGAGAGCGGGCCGTGCAGTGCGAGTTCGTGGGTGACGCTGCGCCCCTCGACCAGTTCCATGACCAGGTAGTACTCGCCGTTGGAGTGGCCGAAGTCGTAGACCGCGACGACATGAGGGTGTTTCACGACCGCCGCGGCCCGGGCCTCCCGCTGGAACCGTGCCGCCGCGAAGGGATCGCGAAGATCGGGCCGCAGCAGCTTCACCGCCACCGATCGGCCGAGGAGTTCGTCGTACCCGTGATAGACCTCGCCCATCCCGCCATGGCCGAGGATCTCCGTGGTGCGATACCGCCCCGCAAGCATCACACGGAGACCAGTACCCCCGTTGGTCGCTGACGATTCAGTGATTGCGATGTTGAGTCAGGATCGAAATGTCGAGTCCCGCCGGGCGGCGCCGACCTCTGCTGCGAAGATCCAGTCAGCCGTTCGGCGAAAGGACAACCGGTCATGAAGTACCTGCTGATGATCCACAGCAACCCGATCACCTGGGGCCACCCGTCGTTCCTGCACACCGAAGCGGGCAAGGCGCTGCCGAAGAAGGCCCGCGAGGCGCTCACCGCCCAACTCGAGAATCTCCTGAAAGACCTCGACAACTCCGGTGAACTCATCACCGCGCTGCCCCTCGACCCGCCCGCGAAAACCCGGGTCGTCCGGGTCCGGGAAGGCGTCCGCGCCACCACCGACGGCCCGTACTCCGAAGCCAAAGAACAACTCGCCGGCGTCTTCCTCATCGACGTGGAGACCCCCGAGCGGGCCGAGGAGATCGCCGCCACCATCCCCGAAGCCGCTTTCTACGCCGTAGAAGTCCGCCCAGTGGCGACCCCCGACTAGCTCCGGTCCACACCCACCCACCCACCCACCCCCACCCACGCAACGCGCGAACTCGGGGCCTGAGACAGGAACCGGTGGGTGGAGACCTGCTATTTCAGGTCCCCACCCACGCCATCCTGTCTCCGGCCACCAGTTCTGGTGAGGGCAGGTCCGCGCGGTTTCGCGGTCCTGTTGCCGGTCGCAACAGCCGCGCGCTTGAGCGCAGCCCCCGTCGCGGGTGGTGTGGGGTTAGTGCTCGACGAGGCGGGTGTGGTTCTGGGTGGTGGCCAGGGCTGGGTCGAGGGTGCCCAGGGCCAGCCAGGTGGCGCCACCCACGCCGTCCTTGGCGGTGCGGACCTCGCCGGCGAAGTGCCGGCGGATCAGCCGGCCGACGGGGGACGACTCCCCGGCGACACTGCCCGCCAGCACCATCGGGCCCTTGTCCGAGGTCGTTTTCAGCCGCGCGACCGTCTCCGTGAGCAACTCGGCTGCGCGGTTCACCAGGGCCTGCGCAGTCTCGTCGTTCTGGGCGTACGCCGCCATCACGGTCGGCGCCAGCTCAGCGAGCAGCACCGGCGGGCGGCTGTTCACCGTCCTCACGAGATCGTCGCGCAACGCGTCGTACCCTTCCCGCAGCCCGGTCGCGTTCTCGTCCCGGTCGGGCAGGAGCGCGTGGACGACGGCCTGCCCGAGGAGCCCGAGTGGCTCGCGCAGGTCGAGTGCTTGCAGCACGCTGCGCACCGCTTCCCGGCCGAACCAGAAGCCCGATCCGTCGTCACCCAGCAGCCAGCCGTGGCCGCCGGCGGTGCGTAGCAGTTGGTGGTTGCGCACGAGTCCGGCGTTGCTGCCGGTGCCCGCGATCAGCACGGTGCCGTCCGGTTCCGGCGTACCTGAGGCGAAGGCGACCTCCAGGTCGCCGATGTACTCCGGCGGCACCGTGAGACCGGCGCCGGTCCAGGCGGCCTCGAACTGGGCGGCCACGTCAGGACGGCCGAGGGCGACTCCGCCGGCCATGCCGACGACGCCCGCCCGGACGCCGCTCGGGTCCAGCCCGGTGAGGGCCGCGTGAAGCGCCTGACCGAAGTTGGCCGCCGCGCTTGCGGGGTGACTGGTCGGGTTTCCGCCCGCGGCAGCTCCGCGACCGACTACGTTGCCCTGGGAGTCCGCGATCACGATCCGGGTGGAGGTGCCGCCCAGGTCTCCGCCGAGCACCAGAGGGTCGACCGACATACGCGATGCTCCAAACTGCTCAAAAGAGCCTAATAACAAGCACGATAGAACAAGGTCACGCAACGGTCCCGAGCGAGGGAGATCCCACGGATGAGCAGCCTTGACTTAAGCTGCCAGTTGAGAAAAGTTCTGTCCAGCAAACCGCAAACTTGCGCAGTTGTCGGCACGAGGAGTGTCGAAGCGTGCAGATTAGCCGAGGGGTGGGCCCGCTGATGGCCAGCAGTACTACGGGGGAGAGCACCACGGGCGGCGTGAGCGCCCAGGCCTACGTCCAGACGCTGATGCCGATCCTGTCGGCGGTCACCGAGCAGATCGACGGACCGGTCCAGCAGGCTGCGGACCTGATGGTCGCCTCGCTGCGCGCGAACGGTGTCATCCAGGCCTTCGGCTCCGGCCACTCCGAGGCGCTCGCGATGGAGATCGCCGGCCGCGCCGGTGGGCTGATCGCCAGCAACCGGATCGCGTTGCGCGACCTGGTCCTGCTCGGTGGCGAGCCGCCGGAGCTGTTGCGCAGCGCCGAGCTCGAGCGCGACCCGCAGTACTCCCGCAAGCTCTACGAGCTGTCCGCGGCCCGCGAGGGTGATCTGTTCATCATCGCCTCCAACTCCGGTGTGAACGGCTCGATCGTCGAGTTGGCGAGCGTCGTGAAGGAGAAGGGCCACCCACTGATCGCGATCACGTCGCTGCAGCACACGGGTGGGATGGAGTCGCGGCACCCGTCCGGCAAGAAGCTCATCGACTTCGCCGACGTGGTGCTCGACAACTTGGCGCCGTACGGCGATTCCGTGCTCGACCTGCCTGGCGGCGGGAAGGTGTGCGCGGTCTCCTCGATCACCGCCGCGCTGATCGCCCAGATGCTGGTCGCCGAGGTGCTGCGCCGGATGACCGAGGCCGGCGAGACCCCGCCCGTGTACCTGTCCGCGAACATCCCGGGCGGCGACGAGCACAACCACGCCCTGGAGGCGCTGTACGCCGGTCGCATCCGGCGTACCGCCTGAAGTAACCCCTGAAGTACCCCGTAAGTACTAGCCTGCCGTGGTGCTGAAACGGCGGACGTTACTGCAAGCGGCGCTGGCCGGTGCGGTCGTGAGCGGATGCTCCGGCGCCCCGGCCGCCCCGCCCGTGTCACCGGAGAACCCGTTCACCGTCGGCGGGAACGCGCCGCTCGACGTGGTGGTCAGCGAGGAGTACGGCGGGTTCGCCGCGTCGGCGTACCGGAAGAAGTACACGAGCGCCGTCGTCACGCCCAAGGTGACGCAGCAACTGTCCGACGAGCTGCTGCCGCGGTTCGCCGCGGGCAGCCCGCCCGACGTGGCGCTCAGTACCGGTGACAACGCGCTCGAACTCGGCCGGCTGGTCAAGGACGGCGCACTGGCCGACCTGCAACAGTTGCTCGACGCCCCGTCCTGGGACAACCAGAACGCCAAGGTCAAGGACCAACTGCTGGCCGGCCTGCTCGACGTCGGCCGGTACGACGGGACGCAGCGCAGCCTGAACTACATCGCGACCGTCTACGGGCTCTGGTACTCGGCCGGCCTGTTCCAGCGCAACAACTGGGAGGTCCCGCGCAGCTGGCCGGACCTGCTGGCGCTCGGCACCGACATGAAGGCCGCCGGTCTCGGACCGTTCATCTACGCCGGCACCCACCCGTACTACCTGCTCGAACTGGTGCTCACGCTGGCCGCCAAGACCGGCGGACCGGATGTGGTGAAGCGGATCGACAACCTCGACGACGGTGCCTGGAAGGACGAGAGCGTCACCCGGGCGATCACCGCGGTCGGCGAGCTGACCAAGCGCGGCCTGCTCGCGCCCGGCACCGCGCAGTACGACCACATCGGTTCACAGAAGCGCTTCCTCGCCTCGAAGGCCGGGATGCTGCCGTGCGGGAACTGGCTCGAGAACGAGATGAAGGGCCTGGTCCCGGAAGGGTTCGGGCTGACCATGTTCGCCGTACCGGCGCTGGACAGCTCGCCGGCGCTTGCCAGTGGCCTGCATGTCGCTGCCACCGCGCCGTTCCTGGTGCCGGAGAAGGCGAAGAACAAGGCCGGCGGGCTCGAGTACCTGCGAGCGCTGCTGTCCGCGGATGTCGCGGCGCAGGTCAGCTCGGAGTCCAGCCAGCTGACGATCGTGCGCGGTGCGGCCGACGGGCTGGAGATGAGTACGGCGCTCCGCTCGGCCCGCGACCTGCTGACGGCCGCCGGCGATCAGGTCATCACCTGGTACTTCGACACCTGGTACCCCGCCTTCGCGACCACGGCGGCCACGACGACGGCCCAGTTCATGGCCGGTGGCCTGCAGCAGTCCGAGTGGACCGCCCGCATCCAGGCCGCGGCCGACAAGCTCAAGCAGGACGCCGAGGTGACGAAGTACCACCGGGACTGAGACCTGGGTTAGGTTAGGGCAACCTAACTCGAACCCTGTGAGGTCTCTATGCGCCGCCTGGTGGTCCTGATCGTCCTGTTGCTCGGGTTGAGCGGCTGCGGGTCCGAGGACACGCCGGATACCGCGAGCTCGCCGGGTGGCGGTGCGTTCCCGGTGACGATCAAGAACAAGTACGGCGACACCGTGGTCAAGGCGGCGCCGCAGCGGGTCGTGACGGTCGGGCTGGTGGAGCAGGACGCGCTGCTCGCGCTGGGCGTCGCGCCGGTGGGGACGACCGAGTGGTTCGGGGAGAAGCCGGGCGCGCTGTTCCCGTGGGCGAAGGCGAAGCTTGGTGATGCCGCCGTACCGCAGGTGCTGAGCGACAAGGACGGGTTGCAGTTCGAGAAGATCGCCGCGCTGCGACCGGACCTGATCATCGGGCTGTACTCCGGGATCTCCGCCGATGACTACAAGAAGCTGACGGCCATCGCGCCGACGGTCGCGCAGCCAGCCGGCGTACCGGACTACGGGGTGTCCTGGCAGGTGGTCGCGCGGACGGTCGGTCAGGCGGTCGGGAAGCCGCGGCAGGCCGACGAGTTGGTGCGAGGCGTCGAGCAGCGGTTCGCCGACGTACGGGCGCAGCATCCCGAGTTCAAGGGCAGGACCGCGCTGATGGCGACGCCGTACGAGGGGTACTTCGTCTACGGGACGCAGGACCCGCGGTCGCGGCTGCTGACCGACTTCGGGTTCTCGCTGCCGGAGGGGCTGGACAAGGCGATCGGTGACAAGTTCGGCGCGAACATCAGTGCGGAGAAGATCGCGCTGCTCGATCAGCAGGCGCTGGTGTGGTTCCCGACCAAGGGCGGGACGGCGAAGCTGAAGGCGGATCCGCTGTACAAGAACCTCAAGGTGCGGACCGAGGGGCGGGACGTGTTCGTCGAGGAGGACTACGACAACCAGCTGTACGGCGCGACGAGTTTCGTGTCCGTGCTGAGCCTGCCGATCGTGCTCGACGAGCTGGTGCCGAAGTTGGCGGCCGCGGTGGACGGCAACCCGGCGACGAACGCGTAATACCCCGTCGCAGTCGGGGCCAGCTCGCCGTACCCTCGGGAGTGGGGAGTGAGAGCGATGGCGTGGATGCTGGCGGCAGGTGTGTTCCTGCTGCTCTGTGCCCTGCTGAACCTGCTCCTGAACCTGCTGCTGCCGCACCGGCCGGCCTCGCGCTGGCGGCGCGGGCTCGAGCGCGGGACCATGCGGATGACGTCGCGCCTGCACCGGCAGACCGTTGTCGCGCCGGATCCGTTCGACACGCTCCGCCTGCAGACCCGTCTGGGGTATCTGTCGAGCAAGATCCGCCGGGTCGAGTCCACGCCGCACGTCTACGCCCGGGCACACCGCCTGATGGCGCTGGAGGCGGCGTACGACGACCTCCTCGACGAGGCCTGCCGCCTGGCCGGCGTGCCCGGCGAACCCGAGCAACAACGCTCCGAGGCCAAACGCTGGCAGGAAGAACAGGAGCTGGCCGCCCGCGGCTGGTCCTGGTAACCCCGCGCGGCCTTCCTGCGCCCCGCCGAGCGGAGCGAGGTGTATGACTGTCGTGACCCGCCCGGGTGCGGGGCGAACTTCCGGCGCTGGCAGAATCGCTCTCATGTCCCATGCTGCGTCTGACCCCTCCGCAGCCGGTTCCCAGCGGCGCCCCCGCGTGCTCTCCGGGATCCAGCCGACGGCGGACTCCTTCCACTTCGGCAACTACCTCGGCGCGTTGCGGCAGTGGGTGGCCCTGCAGGACGACCACGAGGCGTTCTACTGCGTCGTCGACCTGCACGCGATCACCGTGGACTACGAGCCGAAGGCGCTCCGCGAGCGCACCCGGCGGTCCGCGGCGCAGCTGCTCGCGGCCGGGATCGACCCGGAGCGCTCCACCCTGTTCGTCCAGTCGCACGTGCCCGAGCACGCGCAGCTGGCCTGGGTGCTGGGCTGCCTGACCGGGTTCGGCGAGGCCAGCCGGATGACGCAGTTCAAGGACAAGTCCGCGAAGGGCGGCGCCGACCGCGCCACCGTCGGCCTGTTCACGTACCCGATCCTGCAGGCCGCCGACATCCTGATCTACCAGGCCGACCGGGTCCCCGTCGGTGAGGACCAGCGTCAGCACCTGGAGCTGACCCGCGACCTCGCGCAGCGCTTCAACCACCGGTTCGGCAAGACCTTCCGGCTGCCGGAGCCGTACATCGTCAAGGAGACCGCGAAGATCTCCGACCTGCAGGACCCGAGCGCCAAGATGAGCAAGTCCAGCTCGTCGCCGGCCGGCATCATCGACCTGCTGGACGACCCGAAGGTCAGCGCGAAGAAGATCCGCTCCGCGGTCACCGACTCCGGCCGGGACGTGATCTTCGACCAGGAGAACAAGCCCGGCGTCGCGAACCTGCTGACCATCTACTCCGCGCTGACCGGCCGGAAGATCAGCGAGCTCGAGGACGAGTATGCCGGCCGCGGGTACGGCGACTTCAAGAAGGATCTCGCCGACGTGGTGGTGGAGTTCGTCACCCCGTTCCGCGAGCAGACGCTGGCGTACCTCGACGACAAGGCGCAGCTGGACGCGATCCTGGCCGCCGGCGCCGAGCGCGCCCGCGCGGTTACCGAGCCGACCCTGGCCCGCGTCTACGACCGCCTCGGGTTCGTCCCCGGCCCGCCACAGGGCCGGTAGTGCCGACGATGCCGACGACGACGATCGGTGTCGCGGTTCCGATCGCGGAGCCGTACGGCTCGGAGCTGCAGAAGTACCGGGCCGAGTTCGGTGATCCGATGGCCGGGTCGATCCCGACGCACGTCACGCTGCTGCCGCCGACCGAGATCGACGCGGCGGACCTGGACGCGATCGACGAGCACCTGCTCGCGGTCGCGGCCCGGTTCCCGAGCTTCCGGATCCGGCTGCGCGGTACGGCGACGTTCCGGCCGGTCTCGCCGGTGGTGTTCGTGCCGCTGGCCGAGGGCATCTCGTCCTGCGAGGTGCTGCAGTCCCAGGTCCGGTCCGGGCCGCTGCAGGTCGACCTGCGGTTCCCGTACCACCCGCACGTGACGGTCGCCCACGACCTCGACAAGGCCGCCCTCGACAACGCCTACGCCGCGCTCGCGGAGTACGACTGCGCCTTCGACGTCGAGTACTTCAGCCGGTACGAGCACGGTGCCGACGGCGTGTGGCGCCCACAACGGTCGTTCCCACTGGCAGGCTGAGTCTCCTCGTCGCGGGTACAGGAGAGAGATGAACATCAAGTCGGTCTGGCAGCGGTTCAGCCGGACGCAGCTGTGGCGCGCCTGGCAGCGGTACGGCAACCGGCGCGGGAACCGCCTCGCCGGGGCCACCAGTTTCTTCGGTTTCCTGTCGTTGTTCCCGCTGATCGTGCTGGCCGCGGCGATCATCGGGCCGCTGCTCGGCGACCGGGCGATCGCGGCGCTGAAGAAGTCCCTGCACCAGTACCTGCCGGGTGTCGGCGACCGGATCGACCTCGACAGCCTGATCGCGAACGCGGGCACCATCGGGCTGATCTCCGCGATCGGCCTGCTGTTCACCGGCCTCGGCTGGATCGACTCGCTGCGCGCCTCGATCCGCTCGATGCACGAGCTGGACGACGAGCCGGGCAACGCGATCAAGCTGAAGGCCGTCGACCTCGCCGCGCTGATCGGCCTCGGCCTGATCGGCCTGATCGCGACCGCTGCGTCCTCGATCCTGACCGGTCTGTCGAAGCGGATCGTGCACGCCGCCGACCTGGAAGGCACCTGGCTGGCGAACTGGGGGATCACCCTGTTCAGCGTCGTGGTCGGCATCGCGGCCGGGGCGGTCCTGTTCCTCTACATGCAGACCGCGCTGCCGCGGATCATCCTGCCGCGGAAGGTTGCCGGGATCGCGGCGCTGGCCGGCGGCATCGTGTTCTACCTGGCGCAGCGGCTCGGCAACCTGTACGTCGGCCACGTGATCGGCACGAACGCGGCGTACGGCGCGCTCGCGGTGCCGCTGGCGCTGCTGGTGTGGATCTACCTGATGACGCGGGTGATCATGCTGATCGCGGCGTGGACCAAGGAGGCCACGCTCGACGCCCGGGCCGCGGAAGAGCCTGAGCCGGCCGAAACCGACGCGGCCGACCGGCTGGTCGAGCGTGAGCCCGAGCCCGAGCCGCTCCTGCTCGGGCCGCCGGGGAAGCGGTACAAGGTGGTCCCGATCCCGGAGCGCAAGGCGGACACCGTCGCGGTCGCCGCCGGTGCCGTGCTGGGGGCCACGCTCACCACGTTGGCCGTGCAGACGGTCCGCGCGGTACGCGCCGTACGGCGTTAGTGCCGACGGGCGCCTGCCGCTGCCGCTGAGCGGCGGCGGCGGAGGCTGCGCGGGCGGCGCAGGAAGAGCCCGAGGAGCAGCACCGGGGGTCCGGCGTACACCCAGGCGGGGACCCGGAAGGCAAGGGACTGGACGGCCTGCCCGGGGTTGAGGACGGTGCGGCTGCGCGGCGGCCGCGGCGTCCCCGTGGTCGGCTTCGTCTCGGTGCCGGACTTGCCCTGCGTCTGGGTCTTCGTCGGGGCCTCGGCCTTGACCAGGGTGCCGACCGGCTTGAGCTTGCCGTAGTTGGTGAACGTCCAGGTCAGCAGGTTGCCGGCGTCCTGGGTAATGCCGTGCGGCGCGTTCATCATCGTGACCACGAGCGTGTGCCCGTTGCGCTTGGCGGCGCCGACGAAGGTGTTCCGGGCCAGCGTGGTGTACCCGGTCTTGATCCCGATCGCGCCGTCGTAGTTGAACAGCAGCTTGTTCTGGTTCGCGACCTGGTACGTGCCCTTGTTGCCCACGTTCGGGAAGTTCGTGAACTTGGTCGAGGCGTACTTCGCGAAGTCCTGCCGCTGGAGCCCGGCCTGCGCGAACAGCGCCAGGTCGTAGGCGCTGGAGTACTGCCCGTCGGCGTCCAGGCCGGTCGGGTCGGTCACGGTGGTGTCCAGCGCGCCGATTTCCTTGGCCTTCGCGTTCATCCGCTGCACGGTCGCCGGTACGCCGCCCTGGTCGTGGGCGCACAATGCGTGCACCGCGTCGTTCCCCGACGCCAGGAACATGCCCTGGAACAGCTGGTCGACGGTGTAGTGCAGGCCCGGGTAGACCCCGACCTTGCTGCCGATGATCCCGGCGTCGGCGTCACTGCCGATCACCGGATCGGTCTTCTTCAGCCGCGGCAGCAGGACCAGTGCGGTCAGCGTCTTGAGCGTGCTGGCCGGGCGGAGTCGCGCGTGCGGGGCCTTCGCCGCCAGCACCTGACCGGTGTCCACGTCGGCCACCACATAGGCCGACGCCTGCACCGCCGGCGGCGACGCCCCGTTGGCGACGACCGTCGGCTTCGCGGTCAGCAGGTCGCCGCCGACCGGGCCTTGTGGGCCCTCGCCGGCGGCGGTCGCTGTCAGCGGGCCGGCCACCACGAGTGCCGTGGTCGCGCAGGCCGTCAGAAGCAAACGCATCGGCGGCACTCTAGTTGCCGCACGGTGCAGATGTCACAGTCGGGTCTCATGCCCGGTAAGCAGTCCACATGCTGCTCATCCGGGTTGACTGGCCGGGGGTGAACTGGTTGTAGCAGGTGTCGTAGGAGTAATCCATGTAGTTGTGGATCGGGTCCAGGCCTGGCAGCGAGCAGGAGTCCCGGCCGGTCGGGCAGCCGCTGGAGGCGCTGCTCTGCGCGGGCGTGTCGGCCACCGAGTCGTTCGTGCTCGTGCAGCCGCCCTGGAACGTGTGGTAGAGCCCGAACCAGTGGCCGGCCTCGTGGGACGCGGTCTTGCCGAGGTTGTAGTTGGTCGCCGAGCCGCCGGGCAGCGAGGTGTACTGCACCCGGATCCCGTCGATCCCCGGGTTGCTCGCGTAGTCCCACGGGAAGGTCGCGATCCCGAGGTACGAGAAGTCCACCAGCCAGATGTTCAGCGCGTTCTTGCCACCCTTGCGGGTCTGGTTCCGGTACTGCGTGCTTTGCCGGTCGTTGTGCCACTGGTTGTTGTTGTAGCGGTCGGTGCCGGCCAGGTAGAACGTGAAGCCGGTGTTCGCGGCCTCCGACGACTCGGCGCCGGCGTAGTCCTGGTTCAGCTCGGCGATCTGCTGCGAGATCTGGCTGTCGGTGACGTCACCGGCGCCGGTGCTGCTGCGCATCACGTGCACGTAAACGGGTACGCTCGCGGCCGCCAGTCGGCCGGCCTTCGGGGCGAGGCCGCGCGCGGCCTTGGCCTTCAGGATCTGCGCGGTCCGGGCGTCGATGGCCTTCTGCTCGGCAGCGGACAGTTCGCGGTGGTCGGCGCCGAAGCCGCCACGGGCCGTGGCCCCTTCTTCAGGCGTGAAGCAGGCCGGATTTCCCACTTGATCGACCGGCAACTTGGCGGTCGCCTGGCCTCCGAGTGGGCTGAACGCGAGCGCCGTGCCGGCCAGCAGGACGGCGAGGGCGCGGTGGCGGGAAACGAAACGACCGGGGTGGTGGGGCGGGGAAGGAATCCAAGCTCGCATGGCGGTCCTCCAGAGATCGGGCCGCTTGGGCGGTGCGGCCGGATCCCAGGATTTTCCGCACCATCCCGCGTACTGCCAACCGGTTCGCTGTCCGACCCGTGCCACGGCACCAGCACGCCGTAGTCCAGGGAGCGATCGGGGATGCATCGATGCAAGAGAATCCGTCGGTTTCGTGGCATGATGCGGGCGTGGCGCAACGTCGAGTTCGCCGCGTCCGGATGAAGGACGTGGCCGCGCATGCCGGGGTCTCCCCGCGCACGGTGTCGAACGTCGTGAACAACTACGCCTACGTCAGCGACGAGATGCGCGCCCGGGTGCAGAAGTCGCTCGACGAGCTCGGCTACCAGATGGACTACCTGGCCCGAGGTCTCCGCTCGGGCCGCACCGGCTTCGTCGCGCTGGTCGTCCCGAGCCTGGCCGAGCCGTACTTCGCCGCGCTGGCCGAGAGCGTGATCAGGGCGGCCCGCGGGCATCGGCTGAGCGTGCTGATCGAGACGACCGGCAACGAACCCGAAATCGAACACGAGATCCTCCAGGGATCGCTCACCAAGATGGTCGACGGGGTGTTGGTGAACGCGGTCGCCGCCGATCACGAGGGGAACCCGGATCTTCCGACGGTGCTGCTCGGGGAATCCCCGCCGGTCGCGAACACGCCGCACGTGGGCATCGACAACGTGGCCGCGGCGCGGACCGTCGTACAGCATCTGATCGACCGTGGGCACCATCGGATCCTGGCCTTCGGGAATCAGGACACCGAGACCGCCAGGCTGCGTTTCGAGGGTTATCGGCAGGCGATTGCGGGCGCGCGGCTCGGCGGGCTGCTCAGCCTGGACTTTCCCGAGTCGTGGTCGGCCGAGGGGGCGTACCGGGAGATCTCGGCGCTGCTGCGTCGCCGGGCGCGGCCGCCGGACGCGATCTTCGCGTTCAACGACAGCCTGGCGCACGGCGCGCTCCGGGCGATCCGGGACCGCGGGCTGAAGGTTCCCGACGACATCGCGATCGCCGGCATCGACGACATCGTGATGAGCAGGTTCTCGGACCCGCCGCTGACCACGATCGCCCCGGATCTGGACGAGCTCGCGAACCGTGCGCTCGGGCTGCTCGTCGACCAGATCGACGGTCATCCGATGCCGTACGAGTTCACGCGCACGCTCACGTCGTTCCGACTGGTCGTCCGCGCCTCGAGCTGAGGGTTCGCGAACTCTTGCATCGATGCACATCATCATGCGAAGGTGACGCCCGGAATCGAGCCGATCCCGATCTCACCTCCCGCGTCGATGAGGAGCAAGAGATGGATGTTTCGCGACGATCTTTCGTGATGGCAACTGCAGCCGGCGGTGCCGCGGTGGCGCTGCCGCTTCAGAACGGTCTACCGGCAGCGGCCGCACCGCCGGCCGCCCCGACGCCGCTGACACTCGAGAAGGCTCCGGCGTCCGCCGGCGGTCTGGCCGGTATCCGCGCGGTCGCCGGCGCCCAGGTCGTCTGGGAGTGCCCAGGCCCGCTCCGGATCGAGGTGAAGGTCGGCGACGCGCCGGTGCGGTCGGCGGCAGGGTACGCCTCGCTGGTTGTTTCCGGTGGTCGTGCGTCCGGAGTCGGCCAGGTCACCACCGCGACCGGTGGCCGCTACGAGTTCCGCGACGAGTGGCGAACGGACGGTTCCGCCGTCACGCTCAGCAGATCCGTCACGGCCGTCGCGCCGAATCCCCTGCAAGAGATGGGATTCGCGTCGAGTCTCGAGATCCTGCCGGCGGCTGCCGGCCCGCTGAGCGAGCAGGACCTGCTGCTTCCGGCGATCCGGGCCGGGAGTACGGCGGGCATCGGCGGCGGTATCGCGGGCAACGACGCCGCCGAGTGGATCCTCGTGCGCGAGATGCGGATGACGCTCCCGTTCGCGGCCCTGCGCAATCGCCGGAGCGGGCGGACGATCAGTCTGGCCCACGTCGATGCGGCACCTCGAACCGCGACCGACGGCCGCTACCCGGAGAACTCGAACGCCTGGTGGATCCACGAGGACGTGCAGTTCGCATCGCTCGGCGTCCACCAGTTGCCCGAACACAAGACCGCGCTGGCGATCGCCTATCCCGGCAGTGAAGGCGACATCACCTATCTCGGCGGGCAATGGACGCGGCGCAGTCATCCCGCGCGCGCCGGATTCACCCACACGTACCAGGTCCGCATCGCCGCCGCGGAGTCCGAGACCTTCGCGACCGCGGCGCGTGACGCCTGGCGAGACCATTGGAAGCTGTTCAAGGTCACGCCGTTGAAGGACCGCAACCGACAGGTCCATGAGTCCGGATTGGCCCTGCTGGACAGCCAGGTGGCCCGCTACAACGGCAAACCCGGGCTGCCGTTCAGGTCTCGACTGGACAGCGGCGAGGCCGATGCAGTGAGCTACATGATGGGCTTCGTCGGCCAGCAAGTGCCGGCCGGGTTTCAGTTGCTGCGCAGCGGCCTGCGGGACGGCAACTCCGCGCGCCGGGCGAAAGGCCAGGACATCCTGGACTTCTGGGCGACCGAGGCACCGTTGCCGAACGGACTCGTGCGCCTGTGGATCGACGGTGACCAACCACGCTGGCGGGACTGGTACCAGGCGTTCGTCCGCGTCGCAGCCGACGGAATGGACGGGATGGTCGACGCGTGCCGGCTGATGCGGGATCGTGGCGAGCCCGTCGCCGCGTGGGAGAAGGCGGTCACCGGATTCGCCGATTTCCTGGTCCGCAAGCAGTACGCCGACGGGTCGTTCGCCCGGTCCTACAACCAGGACGGCTCGGTCGCGAGTGACGCCCGTAGCAACACCTCGCACCCGATCCGGTTCCTCTGCAACACCGCCGTACTGACCGGGGACGACCGCTACCGCAAGGCGGCTCTCGCGGCCGGCGAGTGGTACCTCGCCAACACCAAGGACTGGCAGTTCATCGGTGGGACGGCCGACAATCCCAACGTCCTCGACAAAGAGGCCGGCGGGATGGCCATGAACGCAAGCCTTGCGCTGTACAACCTCACCGGCGAAGATCGTTGGCTCGACCTCGCCCGCCGGGCGGCCGACTTCACCGAGACCTGGCTCGTCGCGTGGCGCTGGCGGATCACCACGCCACGCCGTTCGTACGCACGCGACGGCGCCTTCGGCCTGTCGTTCATTGCTGCGGGACATTCGGGTGTCGACAACTGGATCTGTTACCAGAGCTGGAATTTCTACCGGATCTTTTTGTTCACCGGTGATCCGCATTATCGCGACGTCGCGCTGACGATCCTCACCGCCGGCGTGCGAACCACCGAGCTTCCCGGTCAGTCGCAGGGGTACGCCGTACCCGGTCTGGTCGAGGAGGCGATCGGGCTCAGTGACCTCGTGGTTAGCGGCTCCAACGTCTGGCTGCCGTGGTGTTCGGTCGCCGAGGTGGAGCCGTTGTCACGCTTCCTCGACACGTTCGGAACCCTTGATCTGGGGGCCCTCGAGGCGATCCCGCTTGCCGAGCGGCAACGGGCGAACCGAATGCCGTCGCGCTGAGGTCACGCCAGTTCAACGATAGAAAATTCTGCTGGCCGAGCCGTTGACAGGCCGTTTGCGCGCGGTGCAAACTCCTGGCACCTCAGCGGTTACATCGTTGGAAGTCGTGTGAGGACTGCCCATTGATCACGTCCACGATTGATCCGGCGTTCACCGTCGGTCAGGTCAACCCCCTGCTGTTCGGGACCTTCGTCGAGCATCTCGGACGTTGCGTCTACACCGGGATCTACGAGCCCACCCACCCCACCGCGGACGCCGACGGATTCCGCGGCGACGTCGCCGGCCTGGTGCAGGAACTCGGTGCGACGATCGTCCGCTACCCAGGCGGCAACTTCGTCTCCAACTATCGCTGGGAGGACGGCGTCGGACCGCGGGCGAACCGGCCCCGCGTCCTCGACCTGGCCTGGAAGTCGATCGAGACCAATCAGGTCGGCACCGACGATTTCCTTGCCTGGTGCAACCGAATCGGCATCCAGCCGATGCTCGCCGTCAACCTCGGCAACCGCGGTCTGTCCGAGGCGGTCGACTACCTCGAGTACGTCAACGGAGCGGCCGGAACCCGGTACGCCGACCAACGCGTCGGCAACGGGTACGCCGAACCGTGGAACGTGCGACTGTGGTGTCTCGGCAACGAGATGGACGGACCGTGGCAGATCGGGCACAAGACGCCGCTCGAGTACGCACGGCTCGCCCAGGAGGTCGCGCGGGCGTACAAGACGTTCGACCCCGAGCTCCAACTGGTGGCCTGCGGTTCGTCGAACACCACGATGCCGACCTTCGGCGAGTGGGAACGCGTCGTCCTCGAGCACTGCTTCGACGATGTCGAACTCATCTCGGCGCACGCGTACTACGAACCGGTCGACGGCGACGAGGTCTCGTTCCTCTCGTCCTCGACCCACATGGACCGCTTCATCCGCGGAGTGGTCGCGACCGCCGATCACGTCGCGGCGAAACGGCATTCGGGCAAGCGCATCAACGTCTCCTTCGACGAGTGGAACGTGTGGTTCGCCGCCCGGCACGGCGAGCGCGAGGAAGAGCGCAGCGCAGCTTCCGAGGCTCCGGAGCTGATCCAGGACGTCTACAACGCACTCGACGCGGTGGTGGTCGGGTCGTTGCTGATCACGTTGCTGCGCAACACCGATCGCGTCGGCGTTGCTTGCCAGGCGCAACTGGTGAACGCGATCGCGCCTATCCTCACGGTCGCCGGTGGCGCCGCGTGGCGGCAGACGATCTTCCATCCGTTCGCCCTGACCGCGAAGTACGCCCGCGGAACGGTTCTGATGCTGGCCGGTGACCAGGGTCAGGTCGACACCCCGGCGTACGGGCCGGTCGAGCAGGTCTGGGCCGTCGCGACGCACGATCCCGAGGCGGGCGAGCTGACGGTCTTCGCCGTGAACCGATCGCTGACCGACGCTGCGTCCTGGCAGCTGCGGCTCGGCGCGTTCGGCGACGTACGGCTGACCGAGCATCTGGTCCTCGCCGAGGACGACCGCTACGCGGTCAACTCCTCGGACATGCCCGACCGGGTGGTCCCGCACCCGGGTACGTCGGGCATCACCGACTGCGCCTTGGACGTCACCATGCCGCCGGCGTCCTGGCACTGCATTCGGCTCGCTTGTCATTGATCCCCAGAAAGGACCTGACGATGAATTCTCGCGATTCCGTGCGGCTCGGCCGCCGGGCAGTGCTAGGTGCAGCAGGCGCCGCCGCGGCCGGGCTGTCACTCGCCGCCTGCGGTGGCAGCAAGGGCCCCGGCCAGGCCGGGGCTGCCGCCACCGGCAAGGGTGGCGCCGACGGTTACAACGGCCCGGACGTCCAGCTGCAGTACTGGAACGGTCTGACCGGTGGTGACGGTCCGGTGATGAAGAAGCTGGTCCAGAAGTTCATGGACGCCAACCCCAAGATCAAGGTGACGACCACCTCGATCGCCTGGGCCGACCTGTTCCAGAAGCTGCCGGCCGCGGTGCAGAGCGGCAAGGCGCCGGACATCTGCCTGATGCACACCGCGGACATCGCGACGAACGCCGCCCGGCGCGTCATCCAGCCGATCGACGACGTCGTCAAGGGACTCAACCTCACCGCGGCCGACTACGCCGACGCGGTCTGGAAGTCCGCGCACTACCAGGACAAGCAGTACGCCATTCCGCTCGACATCCACCCGGCCGGTCTCTACTACAACAAGAAGGTGCTGACCCAGGTCGGCGCCGACCCGACCAAGCCGCCGACCACCAAGGACGAGTTCATGGCCGTCCTGGACAAGTGCAAGTCCAAGGGCGTCAAGGGGTACTGGGTGAGCGCGCTCAGCGTCGGCGGGCTGATCGCCCAGTCGATGATCTTCCAGAGCGGCGGCTACATGATCAGCGACGACGGCGCCAAGACCGGCTTCGGTGACCAGCCGGCGATCGACTCGATCACGTTCTTCAAGAGCCTGATCGACAACGGGTACTCGCCTGCCAACGCCGCTGGTGACGGCGACTGGGTGTCGTTCAGCAACAACAAGGCCGCGTTCATGATCGTCGGCCCGTGGATGGTGACGCCGTGCAAGCAGGCCAAAGGCCTGGACTGGGGTTGCGCGCCGGTCCCTCTGCTCGGCGGTGACCAGCAGACCTGGGCCGGGTCGCACTGCTTCACGCTGCCGCGGCAGACCAGCCAGGACAAGAACAAGGGCGACGCTGCGCGGTTCTTCGTGAACTGGATGAGCCAGCACTCGGTCGGCTGGGCCGAGGCCGGGATGGTGCCTGCCCGCAAGTCGGTCCGGGAGTCGAAGGAGTTCGAGCAGTACACCGAGGTCAAGCAGTTCGAGAAGATGATCGACTGGGCGCACTTCCCGCCGAACGTCGCGGGCATGTCGGACACCGACCCGGAGTGGTCGAAGGGTGTGAGCCTGGCGATGACCGGTAAGCAGCCGGTCGCGGACGCGCTCAAGGCCGCGGCGGACAAGGGCAACAAGATCCTGGAAGCGAACAAGAAGAAGTACGGCTGATGGCCACCGTGACAGGGCGTCCGGCGGCGATCAGCCGCCCGACGCTGCGGCACTACCGCCCGATCACGCCGTACCTGTTCGTCGCGCCGTTCGTGATCCTGCTGCTGGCGTTCCTGGTGTTCCCGGCGGTCTTCGGGATCTGGATCAGCCTGCACAACTGGGACTTCATGCTGCCGGGCAAGCCCTGGGTCGGGTTGCAGAACTACAAGGACCTGTTCGACTCCACTTCGGTGATCTTCCACCCGTTCTGGAACGGCATGAAGAACACGTTCCTGTTCGTGCTGATCAGCGTGCCGTTCCTGGTCTCGATCCCGCTGCTGCTGTCGCTGCTGCTGAACAAGAAGTTTCCCGGCCGGACCTTCTTCCGGGCGATCATCTTCACGCCGTTCGTGCTCGGCGTGGCCGTGGTCGGGGTGCTGTTCGGGTACCTGTTCGATCCCGAGGTCGGGGTCGTCAACGGGATCCTGTCCGGACTCGGGATCGGCAAGATCGCCTGGCTGACCAGCCAGCCGCAGGCGTGGATCACGATCCTGATCTGTACGGTCTGGTGGACGATCGGCTTCAACGCGGTGATCTTCCTGGCCGGTCTGCAGTCGCTGTCGCAGGAGCTCTACGAGGCCGCCGAGCTGGATGGCGCCGGCCGCTGGGGCAAGTTCCGGCACATCACGATCCCGGGTCTGCGGAACGTGTTCATCTTCGTGCTGATCACGACGGTGCTGGCCAGCGCCAACCTGTTCGGGCAGCCGTACCTGCTGACCCACGGCGGCCCGGGTGACAGTACGACGACGGCCATCATGGCGATGACGAACGAGGGCCTGCGAGGCTTCCGGATGGGTACGGCGGCCGCGATGAGCTACCTGCTGGCCATCGTCCTCGGCCTGGTGTCGGTCGCCAACTTCCTGCTGATGAGGGAGCGCAAGTGACGACGACCACGACTCCGGCGTACGTCGGTACGGAACAGGACACGCCCGGCCAGGGACCTGGCGGGCATCGGCGGCGGGCGTACTCACGGACGCGCGTCGGGCCGCTGACCTACGTGGCGATGACGCTGATCTCGCTGATCTTCGTCGTACCGCTGCTGTGGATGCTGCTGACCACGTTCAAGACCGAGTCGGACGCGCGATCGATCCCGATCAAGGTCATGCCCAGCGAGTGGACGCTGCGCGCCTACAAGCTGATCTTCGCGGACGCGGCGAACCCGGTGTACCTGTGGCTGGCGAACTCGTTCGCGGTCTCGATCCTGCACATGCTGCTGGTGCTGGTCGTCGCGTCGATGGCGGCGTACGCGTTGTCGCGGATGCGGTTCCGGGGGCGCAACCTGCTGTTCGGGACGCTGATCGCGACGCTGTTCATCCCGGGCTTCATCTTCTTCATGCCGAACTACCTGACGATGAGCACGCTCGGCTGGCTGGACAGCTATTGGGCGTTGGTGGTGCCCGGCGCGGCCAACGCGTTCGGGGTGTTCTTCCTCCGGCAGTTCTTCCTGGCGATCCCGCGGGAGCTGGAGGAGAGCGCGTTGATCGACGGTGCGAACTCGTGGACGATCTTCACCCGGATCGTGCTGCCGTTGTCCAAACCGGCGCTGGTGACGCTGGCGGTGCTGAGTTTCCTGGGGGCCTGGAACGACTTCGTCTGGCCCGTCTTCGTGCTGTTCAGTCCGGAGAAGATGACGCTGGCTCCCGGTCTGGCGACACTGCAGGGTGCGTACACGACCGACTATCCGGTGGTGATGGCCGGCGCGACGCTGGCCGCCGTACCGGTGCTGATCCTGTACGTCGTCGTCCAGCGTTACGTCATCGAGGGAGTCGCCAACAGCGGTCTGAAGGGGTGAGATTCACGCCAGGAACGCTCGGAGCAGGGCTTCGGTCCCGGCCAGGTGTTCCTGCATCGAGCGGCGGGCGGCATCGGGGTCGCCCGCCAGGATCGCGTCGACGACGGTCTGGTGCTGTTCGTTGGAATGCTCGAGGTTGGGCTCGAGCAGCGGGATCGCGTCGAGGAGCTCGTTCAGTCGCATCCGGACGTCGGCCATCGCGGACGTGAGCGACGGTGAGCCGGTCACCTCGGCGATCGCCAGGTGCAGGCGAGAGTCCAGGCGCCGGTAGTCCGTGAGGCGGGCCGCCGAGGTGTCGGCGAGGCAGCGCTCGAGGTGGTCGCGTTCGGCGTCGGTGAGATGCCGGGACGCGGCCGCTTCGGCGGCCCCCGTCTCCAGGACGGAGCGCAGCGTGAGCGCGTCGTCCAGTCCGGCGGCGAGATCCCGGGCGCGGCGTTTGGCCGTCGTACGACGGGGTTTCGGCAGCCGCTCGTTGACGAACGTTCCCCCGTAGCGGCCGCGGCGAGAGCCGACGTACCCGGCCTCGGTGAGGGCGTGGATCGCCTCCCGGAGCGTGACCCGGCTGACGTTCAGCCGGGCCGCGAGCTCGCGTTCCGGCGGCAGGCGGTCACCGGGCACGACGACGCCGAGCTTGATTGCCTGCAGCAACCGCTCGACCGTCTCCTCGAACGGGTTCCCGGCCCGCACCGGCCGGAACACCGCGTCATCTGCCTGCGTGACCATAGGTCCAGACTAGATGGGGGTCACGTACGCACCTGAGATACCACCGTCCACCAGGAACGTGTTGGCGGTGATGAAGGAGGAGTCGTCGCTGGCCAGGAAGGCGACGGCGGCGGCGATCTCCTCGGGTTCGCCGAAGCGGCCCATCGGGACGTGCACGAGCCGGCGCTGCGCTCGCTCCGGGTCCTTCGCGAACAGTTCGGTCAGCAGCGGCGTGTTCACCGGGCCCGGGCAGAGCGCGTTCACCCGGATCCCCTGCCGCGCGAACTCGACGCCGAGCTCGCGACTCATCGCCAGGACGCCGCCCTTCGACGCGGAGTACGAGATCTGCGACGTCGCCGCCCCCATCACCGCGACGAACGACGCGGTGTTGATGATCGACCCCTTGCCCTGTCGTCGCATGTACGGGATCGCGGCCTTGCAGCACAGGTATACCGAGGTCAGGTTGACCTCCTGGACCTTCCGCCAGGCATCCAGTCCGGTGTCCAGGATCGACGCGTCGTCGGGCGGTGAGATGCCCGCGTTGTTGAACGCGATGTCCACGCTGCCGTAGGTGTCGAAGGCCTGCTGGAAGAGGTTCTCGACGCCGGTCGGGTCGGTGACATCGGTGGCCACGAACAGCCCGCCGACCTCGTCCGCAGCGTCCTTGCCCGCGGCCGGTTCGAGATCGCCGATCACGACGTGCGCGCCTTCCGCGGCCAACCGCCGTACCGTGGCCAGGCCGATCCCGCTCGCGCCGCCGGTCACCACTGTGACCCGGCCCTCGAGCCGCTGCGCCTTCACGTCCATTCAGTCCTCCGTGCTGATGAAGATGTTCTTGGTCTCGGTGAACGCCGCCAGCGCGTCCGGACCGAGTTCCCGGCCGAGGCCGGACTGCTTGTAGCCGCCGAACGGCGTCGAGTACCGGACCGACGAGTTGGAGTTCACCGACAGGTTCCCGGCCTCGACACCGCGGCTGACCCGGATCGCGCGACCGACGTCCCGGGTCCAGATCGAGCCGGACAGCCCGTACTCCGAGCCGTTCGCGATCCGGAGCGCGTCGGCCTCGTCCGCGAACGGCAGCACCGCGACCACCGGGCCGAAGATCTCGTCGCGGACCGCCCGCTCGCTCCCGGGCGCCAGCACGGTCGGCGGGAACCAGAACCCGGGCCCGGCCGGAGCAGTGCCCTGGAAGGCCGGGTTCTCGACGTACGACGCGACGCGCGCCCGCTGACCGGCCGAGATCAGCGGGCCCATCTCGGTCGCCGGGTCCGCCGGATCACCGACTCTGAAGTTCTTCACCGCAGGCTCCAGCAACTCCAGGAACCGGTCGTACGCCGACCGCTCGACGAGGATCCGCGACCGCGCACAGCAGTCCTGCCCGGCGTTGTCGAACACGCCGTACGGCGCCTGCGCCGCCGCCTTCTCGAGATCGGCGTCGGCGAACACGATGTTGGCCGACTTCCCGCCGAGCTCCAGCGTCACCCGCTTCACCTGGTCGGCGCAGCCCGTCATGATCTGTTTCCCGACCACGGTCGATCCCGTGAACACCACTTTCCGGACCGCCGGATGCGTGACGAAACGTTGTCCGACAACGGTTCCCTTGCCGGGCAGGACCTCGAACACGCCGGGTGGCAGGCCTGCCTCGAGGGCCAGTTCCCCGAGCCGGACCGCGGTCAGCGGCGTCAGCTCGGCCGGCTTGAGTACGACGGTGTTCCCGGCCGCGAGCGCCGGAGCGAAACCCCAGCCGGCGATCGGCATCGGAAAGTTCCACGGAACGATCACGCCGACCACGCCGAGCGGTTCCTGGAAGGTGATATCGATGCCGCCGGCCACCGGAATCTGCCGTCCGAAAAGGCGTTCCGGCGCGGCCGCGTAGTAGGTCAGCACGTCGCGGACGTTGCCGGCCTCCCAGCGGGCGTTGCCGATCGTGTGGCCGGCGTTCTCGACCTCCAGCGCGGCGAGGTGGTCCAGGTCGGCGTCGACGGCGGCGGCGAACCGGCGCAGCAGCAGGCCGCGATCCGCCGGCGTCACGGTCCGCCAGGTCTCGAAGGCTTGCGCGGCCCGCTCGATCGCCGCGTCCGCCTGCTGTTCCGAGGCGAGCTCGATCGTCCGGATCACCTTCTCGGTGGCCGGGTTGATCACGTCGTACGTCATAACGCCTTCCTGATCAGTGCGGTGAACAACCGCAGGTCATCGGGAGTCTCCTCCGGGTGCCACTGCACGCCGAGCGCGAACGCGTGGCCTGCCACCTCCGCCGCCTCGATCGTGCCGTCGCCGGCGCGGGCGGTGACCTTCAGGCTCGGCGCGACGACGTCGAGGGCCTGGTGGTGGTAGCAGCTACCCCCGGCCTGTTCGCCGAGGATCTCGGCAGTCAGCGTCGCGGGCTCGATCTTCACCTCGGTCCTGCCGAAGACCGCGGGCCCGGGCCGGTGGGCGTCGTGCGCGACGACCTCCGGGAGATGCTGGTGCAACGTGCCGCCGAGTGCGACGTTCAGGATCTGCAGGCCGCGGCAGATCGCGAGCAACGGCAGGTCCCGCTCGAGGGCGGCGCGGATCAGGACCGCCTCGTGCTCATCCCGTCCGGGCCGGGTGCCGACGGTCTCCGGGTGCGGCGCCGCGTCGTACGCGCCCGGGTCGACATCGCAGCCGCCGGCGATCACGAGTCCGTCGAGAATCTCCAGCACCGACGGATCGGTGCCGGTGGGAGGCAGCAGCAGCGGCACCCCTCCGGCCGCGACCACCGCATCGAGGTACACCTTCGGGAGCAGCGCGGCGTCCCGCTGCCAGATGCCCCAGGTCGCCGGCTCCAGGTACGTCGTGATGCCGATCCGGGGGCGCCTAGAGCCGTTCGAAACCACGGACTCGCTCCCAGTCGGTGACGGCGGCGTCGTACGCGTCCAGCTCGACGCGCGCGGCGTTCGTGTAGTGGTCGACCAGCTCGTCACCGAACGCCGTCCGGGCGAGCTTCGAGCCGGAGAACAGCGCGGCGGCCTCGCGCAACGTGGCCGGCACGTGCTCCTTGCCGGACTCGTACGCATTGCCCTCCAGCGGCGGCTCCAGCTCCAGTTCCTGCTCGATCCCGTGCAGGCCGGCGGCGACGATCGCGGCCACCGCGAGGTACGGGTTCACGTCGCCGCCGGGCAGCCGGTTCTCGACCCGCAGCGAGTCGCCGTGCCCGACCACGCGCAGCGAGCAGGTGCGGTTGTCCAGCCCCCAGGCCACCGCGGTCGGGGCGAAGCTGCCGTGCACGAATCGCTTGTAGGAGTTGATGTTCGGCGCCAGTAGGTACGTGAACTCGGACAGGCAGGCGAGCTGGCCGGCGATGAAGTGTTCCATCAGTCGCGAGAACCCGTGGTCGCGATCGCCGGCGAGCACCGGTTCGCCGTCGCCTGTGCGGAAGCTCAGGTGGATGTGGCAGGAGTTGCCCTCGCGTTCGTCGTACTTCGCCATGAACGTCAGGCTCTTGCCGTGCTTGGCGGCGATCTCCTTCGCGCCGGTCTTGTAGATCGAGTGGTTGTCGCAGGTCGCCAGCGCCTCGTCGTACCGGAAGGCGATCTCGTGCTGGCCGAGGTTGCACTCGCCCTTCGCGGACTCGACGTACAGGCCGGCGCCGGCCATGCCGTTGCGGATGTCGCGCAGCAGCGGCTCGATCCGGGAGGTGCCGAGCAGCGAGTAGTCGACGTTGTACTGGTTCGCCGGCGTGAGGTCGCGGTAGCGCTTGTCCCAGGCGGACTCGAAGGTGTCGTCGAACACGATGAATTCGAGCTCGGTCCCGACGTACGCGCGCAGGCCGCGCTCGGCGAGCCGGTCGAGCTGGGCCCGCAGGACCTGCCGCGGCGAGGCGAGTACCGGCGTACCGTCGAGCCACTGCACGTCGCACAGCACCAGCGCGGTCCCCTCGAGCCACGGCACCAGCCGGAGCGTGTCCAGGTCGGGCGCCATCACCATGTCGCCGTACCCACGGGCCCAGGACGACATCGCGTAGCCGTCCACGGTGTTCATGTCGACGTCGACGGCGAGCAGGTAGTTGCAGCTCTCGGTCCCGTGCTTCAGCACCTCTTCGAGGAAGTACCGCGCCCCGCAGCGCTTGCCCTGCAGCCGTCCCTGCATGTCCGTGATCGCCACCAGCACGGTGTCGACCTCGCCGGCCGCCACCAGCCTCCGCAACTCCTGCACATCCAGCACGGCCACTCCCGGAGTCTATTGGTCTGCTTACAGTCCATTGACTCAGCCGCGCCTGCCGCTGTCAATCCCGCCGACTCCTTGACACCCGACCACCCGGCTGCCTCAATTGCCTAAAGGTCTGGGGGGAGACCATTAGGCGCACGGCTGTGTCTAGGAGGCCCCGCAATGAGCAACGAGGACCGAACCGAGCCGACCACCAGGCCCACCACGAAGCCCACCACGATGAGCGACGACGAGTTACGCCTGCACCAGCTGGGATATGCCCAGGAACTGTCCCGGACGATGTCCGGCTGCTCGAACTTCGCGGTGTCCTTCACGATCATCTCGATCCTGTCCGGCTGCCTGACCCTGTACGGGTTCGGGATGAACACCGGCGGCCCGGTGATGATCATCTGGGGCTGGCCGATCGTCGGCCTGATGACGCTGTTCGTCGGCCTGGCGATGGCCGAGGTCTGCTCGAGCTACCCGACCGCCGGTGGCCTGTACTACTGGGCCGCGAAGCTCGCGCCCTCCAACGGCGCCGCGTGGTCGTGGTTCACCGGCTGGTTCAACTTCCTCGGGCAGGTCGCGGTGACGGCCGGCATCGACTTCGGTGCCGCGTTCTTCCTGAACGCCTTCCTCGACCTGCAGTTCGGCTTCACCGCGACACCTGGGCACACGATCCTGCTGTTCGGGATCATCCTGGTTGTGCACGGGCTGCTGAACTCGTTGGGCGTGAAGCTGGTCGCGAAGCTCAACGACATCAGCGTCTGGTGGCACATCCTCGGCGTGCTCGCGATCGTCGTGGTGCTGGTCGTGGTCCCGGACAGGCATCAGTCCGCGTCCTTCGTCTTCGGTCACTTCGTGAACAACACCGGTTGGGGCTCGACCTTCTATGTCGCACTGCTCGGCCTGCTGCTGGCGCAGTACACCTTCACCGGGTACGACGCCTCCGCGCACATGACCGAGGAGACGCAGGATGCGGCGCGGTCCGGGCCGCGCGGGATCGTGATGTCGATCCTGGTCTCGCTGGCGGCCGGCTGGGTGCTGCTGATCGGTCTCACGTTCGCGATCCAGAACTACGACGGGGCGCTTTCGAGCTCGACCGGCGTACCGCCCGCGCAGATCTTCATCGACGCCGTCGGCGCGGTGACCGGCAAGATCCTGCTGCTGGTGGTGATCGGCGCGCAGCTGTTCTGCGGGATGTCCTCGGTGACGGCGAACTCCCGGATGATCTACGCGTTCTCCCGGGACGGTGCGCTGCCCGGCTCGACGTTCTGGCACAAGATCAATCACCGCACCCGCACGCCCACCAACGCGATCTGGCTGGCCGCCGGCGGCGCGTTCGTCCTCGGCCTGCCGTACCTCTGGAACGCGACGGCGTACGCCGCGGTGACGTCGATCGCGGTGATCGGGCTCTACATCGCCTACGTGCTGCCGACCCTGCTCCGGCTGCTCCAGGGCGACCGTTTCCAGCGCGGCCCGTGGCACCTCGGCCGCTGGAGCCGTCCGATCGGCGTGATCGCGATCGTCTGGGTCTGCTTCATCACGATCCTGTTCATGCTGCCGCAGGTCAGCCCGGTGACCGGTAGCACTTTCAACTACACCCCGATCGCCGTCCTGGTGGTGCTCGGCTTCGCGGCGGCGTACTGGTTCCTCTCCGCCCGCCGCTGGTTCACCGGTCCCAAGGTCCAAGGCACCGAGGCCGAACTCGCCGCCATCGAACGCGACCTCGAAGCCATCTGACGTCGGTCGGAGACCATCCGGTGCCCCGGCACGATCGTGCCGTCGTGACTCTCGGATCTGGGCAGCAGTCGGTGACAGGATGGTGACCAGAAACTTTCCTCATGTGACACTCGCCGTGTCGAACGGCCATTGGCTGTGATAATCGGCGAAGGTAATCCTTCGAGGAGATGGATGACTGACGACGAGCTGGTCGGGCGTGCCGGGCTGGTCGAGCGTGCCACGAAGCAGCTCGAGACCAGCGGCAGCGTGCTGCTCTACGGCCCGACCGGTATCGGCAAGTCCGCGCTCGGCCGGGCGCTGGTCGCGGACCTCGGCCGGAAGGGCTGCCGGATCCTCAGCGCCGCTCCGTCGAACTCCGAGGCCGGCCTGCCGTACGTCACGCTGCTCGATCTGCTCTCCGGCCAGCTCGAGTTCGCGTGGCAGGTCCTGCCCGACCACCTCCGCCAGCCGCTCGAGGTGGCGCTGCTGAAGGCGAGTGCTCCCGACACCGTCCGGGACGAGCTTGCGGTGCGGCTCGCCGTACTGCACGTACTGCGCCGGCTCGCCGCGACCGGACCGGTCCTGCTGGTCGTCGACGACATCCAATGGGTGGATCCGTCGAGTCTCGAGGTGCTGACCTTCTGCGCCCGCCGGCTCTCCGAAGGCGTGCACCTGCTCGCCACCGAGCAGGTGGCCGACGGCGACCTGCCGATGATGGTCGAGGCGTGTCCCGAGCCGGTTCTCCAGCTCGAGGTGCCGCCGCTGACCGAGCCGGACGTCCTCGGCCTGCTCCGTCAGCGCCTGTCCAGCCCGCTCCCGGTGCGCACCGCGCGCCGGATCTTCGCCGCCAGCGCCGGCAACCCGTTCATGGCGCTGGAGCTCGGCCGGGCCGTACTGCGGCATCCGAAGAGCGTCTCGCCGAACGACCCGCTGCCGGTCTCCAGCCGGCTCAAGACCCTGCTCGGTGAACGTCTCGCCGACCTGACACCCGGCGCCCACGAGCTGCTCCTGCACGCCGCGTCGTCGCCACGCCCGACCACGAGCCAGCTCGCGCGGTCCCTCGACCGCCCGATCGACGCCGACCTGGCCGCGGCCGAGACGCTCGGCTTGATCGACATCTCCGCCGAGCGCCTCCGCTTCAGCCATCCGCTGCTCCGCGAGTTCGTGTACGCCGAAGCCACGTCGGCCGCCCGACGGCAGGCGCACGCCCGCTTGGCCGCCGTGGTCGACGAACCGGTCGAGAACGCCACACACCGGGCCCTCGCCACCCAGGCGGCCGACGCGGAGCTGGCGACAGCCATCGAGGAGGCGGCCACCGTTGCCGCCGGCCGCGGAGCCCCGGGCGCCGCGGCGACCCTGTGGCGACTGAGTGCGGACCGGACGCCGAGCACCGAGCCGGACGAACGGGCCCGCCGCCTGACCCGGGCCTCGGACGACGCGGCGGCCGCGGGTCACCTGGCCGAATCGGCCGACGTGGCGCGCCTCGCCGTACAGGCTGCGCGGACGCCGGAGACGAAGGTGCCCGCGTTGCTGCTGTGCGCGGACGCGGTGTGGCCGGAGCGCGAGCGACGTGTAGAGCTGCTGGCCGAGGCGTTCGACGCGGCCGCGGGGGATCAGCGGCTCGAGGCGCGGGTGCGGATCGAGCGCAGTCACAGTCACTACTTCGACCGCAGCCTCGACGACGCGCAGGAGGACGCCCGGATCGCCGAGGCGCTGGCGCGCGAGGCCGGTGACACCGAAGCGGTCGTCGATGCGCTGAGCGCGGCCAGTTCGGTGCTGATGGCGCGGGACGCGGGGGAGTCCGCGGACGACGTACTGCAGCAGGCTGCCGAGCTGGCGAACGGTCTGCCGCTGACCCGGACCGTGGTGAACGCGCGGCAGATGGCCGCGATGCAGGAACTGTTCCTCGGCCGCACCGACCTGGCGATCGCGGCGATCAACGCGCTGGTCGAAGAGGTCCGGGACCAGGGCGCCATGCGCTGGCTGGCGTCCGCGCTGATCTCGGCGACCGCGATCTACGAGCGCAGCGGACACGGCGCCGAGGCGCTGGCCGCCGGGCACGAGTGCTACCAGCTGATGCAGGACATCGGGGACGAGCCCGAGGTCGGTCTGATCGTCGCCAGTCGCGCCGAGTGGGCCGGTGGTACGGCGGCCGCGGGCCGGCAGCTCGCCGAGGCCGCGCTGGAACGTGTCCGCCTGGTCGGGAACGACGAGTGGACCGGCCCCGCTCTGGCCAGCCTCGGGCAGATCGGCGTACTGACCGGCGACCCGCAGCGCGCGGTGGAGGCGTTCGACGCGATCGCGGAGTCGGGCGAGGCCGCGATGCCGTACGACCCGGCGGTGATCCCGTGGCACGCGGACTACGCGGAGGCCCTGGTCGCGGCCGGGCGCCTCGACGACGCGGCCGCGCTGATCGCCGAGATCCGCACCCGCGCCGCGAACCTGGACCGCACCGTGATCGCGATCGGTCTGGACCGTGCCGAAGCGTTGCTGATCGCCAAGCAGGGCGACCCGGCCGCGGCCCTCGACCTGCTGGAGACCACGATCGCCACGGCGGGCGACCGCGTCTACCCGCTCGACCTCGCCCGCTGCGAACTCACCCGCGGCCGGGTCGCGCGGCAGGCCCGGCGCCGCTCGGTCGCGCGGACCGCGTTCCTGGACGCGATCGAGCAGTTCGAGGCGTACGGCGCGCCCGCGTGGCGGGAGGTGGCCGAGACCGAGCTCGCGCGGCTCGACGTACCGAGCCGGAGCCGGCAGCCCTCGGAGCTGACCGACAACGAGCAGCAGATCGTCTCGATGGTCCGCGACGGCTCCACGAACCGCGAGATCGCCGCGGCGCTGTACCTGTCGGTGAAGGCGGTCGAGTCCCAGCTCACCCGCCTCTACCGCCGCTTCGGCGTCGCCAACCGCACCCAGCTGCTACGGATGGTCGACCGCCCTGGTCACAATGGCTAGGTGAAGCTCGAACGCAAGCATGCTCTGATCCTGCTCGCCATCGCGGTCTGGAACGTCGTCACCTACGTGCGTTTCGTCAAAGCGCTCCTGGACACCGAAGGACGCCCGACCGGGTACTACGTCGCGCACACGATCCTGATCATCGTGAACCTGCTGATCGCGGCGCTGCTCGGCACCTGGGGTGTCCGTGCCTACAAGGCGTCGAAGGTCAGCGCCGCAGAAAACTCGAAGGTGTGACCCCGAGCAGTTTCCGGAAATGCCGCGTCAGGTGTGACTGGTCGTAGAACCCGGCCAGCGACGCCACCTCCGCGGCCGGGTACCCGTCGAGCAGGTACCGCCGCGCCAGATCGACCCGCCGCCCGGTCAGGTACCGGTGTGGTGGCATCCCGTACTCCCGGCTGAACGCGCGCACCAGATGGGCCGGATGCGCGTGCACCAGCTTCGCCGCGTCCTCCAGCGTGATCCCGTCGGCCACCCGCGAATCCAGTACGTCGCGCAGTCGCGAGGCGACCCCGGCGTCGTACCGATCGGGTGGTGCGATCACGTGGCGCCGCAGGTGTTGCCCGAGCCGCTCCTCGATCAGCGTGAGCCGGCTCTGCGCCTCGAGATCTTCCAGCCCGTCCTGCAGTACGCCGTGCAACTGGTGAATGCGGTGGCGCAGCAGCGGGTCGACGTACTCCGGCTGGTCGACGGCCGCGCCGATCAGGTGGTCGCCGAGCCGATCGGGAGCCAGGTAGAGCACCCGCTTGCGAAAGCCCTCGGGGCGGACCGAGCGCCCGTCGTGCGGCACGTGTGGTGGGAGCAGTGAGACCTGCGCCTGGGCGAGGCCGTGCTCGCGGTGATCCAGGTCGTACCGGACGGCGCCCTCGTCGACGATCAGCACCGTCCAGGCGTCGTGGGTGTGGCTCGGATAGGCATGCGACGGGAAGTGGGCATGCAGCACCTCGACGATCCCGGTCAGCCCAGGTCGCCACGCCCGGACCTCGGCGCCGACGCTCATGGTGAGAACATACGCTGCTGCCTGTGAAGGTCTACGTGAGCGCGGACATGGAAGGCGTCACCGGACTCGTCGACGCGGAGGACGTGCAGCCGCCCGGGCGGGACTACGAACGCAGCCGGGTGCTGATGACCGAGGACGTGAACGCGGCCGTCCGCGGCGCGTACGCGGCGGGTGCCACCGCCGTCCTGGTCAACGACGCGCACGGCCCGATGCGCAACCTGCTGCCGGACCTCCTCGACCCGCGGGCGCGGCTGATCAAGGGCCGCCCGAAGCCGATGGGGATGATGGAGGGACTGACGGCGGAGTACGACGCCGCGCTGTGTGTCGGTTTCCACGCGCGCGCCGGCGTGCTCGGCGTACTGAGTCACAGCTTCATGGGGCACGAGATCGAGGACATCTGGCTCGACGACCGGGTGACCGGCGAGATCGGGCTGCTCCAGGCGGCCGCCGCGGCGTACGGGGTGCCGGTCGCGCTGCTGACCGGGGACGACGCCGCGTGCGACGAGATGAAGGCCTGGGACCCGGCGGTCGCGACCGTGCCGGTCAAGTTCGCCAAGGACCGCTTCGCGGCGCAGCTCGTGCCGGTCGCCGAAGCGCAGGCGGCGATCGAGGCGGCCACCACCGAAGCCCTCGGTGACCTCACGGCGCCGGCGTCCGGCGGTGGACTGCGGACTCTCGCGGTTCGCTGGCAGTCGGCCTCGGTCGTCTCGCACCTGACCGCCATCCCGGGCGTGAGCCGGCGGGACGACCGGACGGTCGTGGTGGAGGGGGAGATGCTGCAGCTCTACCGGCTGTTCAACCTGTTCCTGCGCGTCTGTACGGCGGTTACCTCGAACCCGCCGTACTGCTGAGGACCTTCAGGAGCAGGTCGGGGCTCTCCAGCTGGGGGAGATGGCCGGTGTCGCGGAGGAGCTGGAACCGGGCACCGGGGATCGCGTCGGCATACGCCTGCCCGTAGGTGGGGTCGGCGATCCGGTCGCTGTCACCCCAGATCACGGTGGTCGGGACGGTGATCGCGGCCAGTCGGGCCTGCAGCGTGGGGTCTTCCATCGCGGAGGCGTAGACGGCGAGCGTTTCGCGGTTGGCGGCGAGCTGGGCCTGCGCCTCAGGTGGCAGCTTGCTCGGGTCGATGCGGAACGCGTCGGGGTCGTGATAGCTGAGGTCCGCAACTTCGGGCAGCGTCAGCGCGAAGAAGTCCGCGACCGGATGCCCGGCGACCTGGAGCCCGACGCCGTCCACGATCACCAACTCTCCGACTCGCGTCGCGGCTGAGTGCAGGAGGGCGAGCTCCGCCGCGATCCAGCCGCCGATCGAGTTCCCGATCACGAGCACCTCGGTCAGGTCGAGCCGGTCGAGCAGATCGGCGTACACCCGCGCCAGCCCGCGAATGGTCGTGAGGTCCTCGGGTCGCGGCGTCCCGCCGAAGCCTGGATGGGTCGGTACGACGACCCGCGCGGGCAGCTCGTCCGCGAGCCGCGCGCCGAAGCCGGCGACGGTCTGCGGACCGCCCCCACCGTGCAGCAACAGCACCGGCCGCCCGGCGCCGTACTCCTCGAACTCTGGAATAGTCATATAAGGAACCTTAGATCAGGTTCCTTATCTAAGCAATCTGATAAAGTGCGCCCGTGGAACCTTCCGTCCAGGACATCGGGATCGCCGTCAAGCGCCTGCAGTGGCGTCATCACACCGCCGCGAGCAAACGACTGGCCGAACTCGGCGTCTCGCTACCGCAGTGGGACGTGCTCCGCCGCCTCCACGAGAAGCCGGACGCCTCCCTCCACGACCTCGCCCAGCTGACCTTCCAGACCGACCAGTCGATGGGCTCCCTGGCGACCCGGATGGTCACCCGCGGCCTCCTCGAACGCGTCGAAGGCCCCGGCCGCGCCGTCCGTCACACCCTCACCCCCGAAGGCGAACGCATCCGCGAGGCCGGCGCGAAGCTCCTCGAAGACGTCCTGACCGAGTCCCTCGCCCCCCTCACCAAGCCCGAACGCGCCACCCTCCACACCCTCCTCACCAAACTCACCAACCCCTGACGCCGCGACCACCCACCACCGCCGGTTCCCGCCATGACGGCCACGAACCCGTCCTCGGTGGTCGGCGTCTTGGTCGCGTCAACGCCAACCGGGGAGATCTACTGGCCGATTCAGGTACGCAACCCTCCCCAGTAACCCATTAACACCCCAACCAGCGCGAAAGACACCCGCCCACACCCGCCCCGGCCCCGGCCCCACGGCGGCCCCAGCCCAGGCTCCACGCGGCCCCACGCCGGCCCCAGCCCGGGCCCCACGCGGCCCCACGCCGGCCCAGGCCCCACGCTCGCCCCGGCCCCACGCCTGCCTCGGCCCCACGCCTGCCTCGGCCCCACGCCTGCCTCGGCCCCACGCCTGCCTCGGCCCCACGCTCGCCCAGGCCCCACGCCTGCCCCGGCCCAACGCCGGCTCTCCCCGAGTTCCGCCTCGCGAGGTACGCCGTACCTCCGGCCGCCAGCCGCCCGTCGCCGCACGCTAATCGCGAACTGACGGGACCTAACCCAGGAACCGGTGGGTGGAGACCGGGTATTGCAGGTCCCCACCCACCAGAGCCTGTCGCCACCCACCAGACGCGGCAGGCGTACGGGCGATACCCGGTGGTGCGCCTCGAGTGGCGGTGGCGTAGGGCAAAGGCGGGGTCGGGGGTGAGTGCGGTGCGGGAGGCCGCGGAGTAGTACGCCGACCGCCGGGAAGGGGCCCCGGCCCGGTCCTTCCCGCGCCTGCGCTTCCCGCGCCCGCTTCCCGCGCCTGCGCTTCCCGCGCCCGCTGCCCGCGCCCGCTGCCCGAGCGTGCGCTGCCCGCGCCCGCTGCCCGAGCGTGCGCTGCCCGTGCCTGCGCTGCCCGAGCGTGCGCTGCCCGTGCCTGCGCTGCCCGTGCCTGCGCTGCCCGTGCCTGCGCTGCCCGAGCGTGCGCTGCCCGTGCCTGCGCTGCCCGAGCGTGCGCTGCCCGAGCGTGCGCTGCCCGAGCGTGCGCTGCCCGAGCGTGCGCTTTCCGACGTACGGCGTACCTCCCGCGCCGACCGTCGGCTGCCGCGGGCTCGTTGCGAACTGACGGGGCTTGACCCAGGAAGCGGTGGGTGGAGACCTGGTATTTCAGGTCCGCGGCCACCAGATCCTGTCCCCGCCTGCCCGCCGCGGCTCGTCGGCTGGTGGGCGGGGAGGTTTAGAACGTACAAGACCTGCGGCGGTGCGGCTCGGGACGATGGGTGGGTGGATGAGCCGATCAAGTTCGATACGAAGATTGCGGTGTTGTTGAGGGACGACCTGGCTGTGTGGCAGCGGTTGAATGTGACCGCGTTCCTGGTCAGTGGGATTGCCGGGACGCATCCCGAGGTTGTTGGCGAGCCCTACGAGGACGCGGATGGGACGCGGTACCTGCCGATGTTCCGCCAGCCGGTGATGGTGTTCGAGGGATCCAAGGAGTTCATGGCCGCCGCCCACGAGCGGGCGCTGTGGCGCGAGGTCGAGCACTCGGTGTTCACCCAGGACCTGTTCGCCACCGGCAACGACCGCGACAACCGCGCCGCGGTGAAGGCGGTCCCGACCGCCGCGCTGGACCTGGTCGGCATCGCCTTCTACGGACCCAAGAACGCCGTCGACAAGATCGTCAAGGGCGCCGCCATGCACCACTGAGGCTCCGATGACCCGCCGCGAGTGCGTCCGACATCATGCGCCACTGGACCGCGTTCGATCCGCGCACGTCACCCGGACGTTCGCGTCCCGCAGCAGGGCCAGCTGACTCGCAGCCCGAGTCAGCGCGGCGCGAACTTGGTCCAGGTGGCGCCTTCGTCCTCGCTCAGGACGACCTCGGTGGTACGGCGCTTCGGGACCTCGAAGCCGTACATCAGGTGCTCGTCACCGGCGAGGACCGCGAGGTCGCCGGGGTAGCCGCGGTCGAGTTTGGCGACGCCGTCGCGGACCCGGTAGAGGCGGGGCCGGTCGTTCGGGCGGCCGCCGAGCATCAGCGCCGTACCGTCGTCGAAGGCGAGTGGCGGCGCGTTCAGGCTCGGCGGTGGGTTGTGGACGGTTTTCCAGGTGGCCCCGCGGTCGGTGGAGATCCGCATGCCGGCGACGGTCTCGCCGTTGTCGCTGACCAGGACCGAGGTCATCACCACCGTGCGGCCGTTCGGGCTGACGGCCAGCTTGCCGAGCTGGTTGTGCCGGTCGAGCCCCTGCGTGCCCCAGGTCTTGCCGCCGTCGTCGGTCCAGGTGATGTCGGTCCGGCCGATCCCGGTCAGCATCCAGCAGCGACCGGTGTCGTCGCAGGCCGGGGAGCGGGTCCCGCGGGTGTCGAGCATCCGGACGGTCGACTCCTCCGGGTTCACCACGACGATCCGGCCCGGCACGATCCGGTCGGTGAGGATCTCGCCGGTGTGGAAGGTCGAGGTGGACAGCCGGTACCGCAGCCGGATCAGCACCGGGCCGTCGTACGTCAGCCGGAACATCATCGTCGAGTCGCCGGTCAGTGTGCCCTCGCGCGGCGGGGCGACCGCGATCGCCTCGTCGCCGGACTTCAGGGTCGCGTACGGGACCGGCCACTCGGGGGCGGTCGCGCGGGCGCCGTCGCGGTCGATGACCGCCGCGTACTTGCAGTTCGGGCCGCTGGTGCAGTCGGACCAGCCGGCCGCCCAGCGGTTCCGGGTCACCATCGTCATCGACAGCACCTGGGCCCGGTCCGCGGCCACCACCGCGGTCCCGGGGCTCCCGGCGGCGGCCGGCGCGATCGCGACCGGACCGGAGTCGGCCGCGCTGCGGTGCGCGGACAGCGTCACCGCGAGGACGACGGACGTGATCGCGGCGAGAACGCCGAGGACGAGCAGCGGCGGCATGCTGCGGGGTAGGCCACAACGCTCCAACAGCTCCACCAGCCGGCGGTACGAGCGGTCGAAGAACTCACGCAGGCGCTGCACGATCACCCCCCGGGCGCAGATGAGTCCCCGGTCAAGGGGTCAGGTCGGCGGACGAATCTTATGCGATCACCAGGTGCAACAGGGTGCGGCCCTCGGGCCGCACCGCACTCACACGCGGCGGAAGATCAGGGCCCGCTTCACTTCCTGGATGGCCTTGGTGACCTCGATGCCGCGGGGGCAGGCCTCGGTGCAGTTGAACGTGGTCCGGCAGCGCCAGACGCCTTCCTTGTCGTTCAGGATCTCCAGCCGCTGCTCGGTGCCCTCGTCCCGGCTGTCGAAGATGAACCGGTGCGCGCCGACGATCGCCTGCGGACCGAAGTACTGGCCGTCGGACCAGAACACCGGGCAGGAGGTCGTGCAGGCGGCGCACAGGATGCACTTCGTGGTGTCGTCGAACCGGTCCCGGTCGGCCTGCGACTGGATCCGCTCCCGCGTCGGCTCGTGACCGCTGGTGACCAGGAACGGCATCACCGAGCGGTACGCCTCGAAGAACGGATCCATGTCGACGACCAGGTCCTTGAGCACCGCGAGGCCCTTGATGGGCTCGACGGTGATCTCCTTGTCCGGGTTCAGGTCCTTGATCAGGGTCTTGCAGGCGAGCCGGTTGCGGCCGTTGATCCGCATCGCGTCCGAGCCGCAGACGCCGTGCGCGCAGGACCGCCGGAAGGTCAGCGTGCCGTCCTGCTCCCACTTGATCTTGTGCAGCGCGTCCAGCACCCGGTCGGTCGGCTGCAGGGTGACGGAGTACGTCTTCCACTCGGCCTCGTCGACCACCTCGGGGTTGTACCGGAGGATCTTGACCTTGACGTCCATCAGTACTTGCGCTCCATCGGCTTGTAGCGGGTCTGGACGACCGGTTTGTAGTCGAGCCGGATGTTCACGTTGCCCTCGGCATCGACCTCGCGGTACGCCATCGTGTGCCGCATGAAGTTCACGTCGTCGCGCTTGTCGTAGTCCTCGCGGAAGTGCCCGCCGCGGGACTCCTTGCGGGCCAGTGCGCCGGCCACGAGGACCTCGGCCAGGTCGATCAGGAAGCCGAGCTCCACCGCCTCGAGCAGGTCGGTGTTGAACCGCTTGCCCTTGTCCTGGACCGCGACGTTCTTGAACCGCTCCTTGAGCGCCTCGATGTCGACCAGCGCCTGCTTCAGCGAACCCTCGGTCCGGTACACCTGCGCGTTCAGGTCCATCGTGGCCTGCAGGTCGGACCGGATCGCCGCGATCCGCTCCGCACCGGTGGAGTTCCGCAGGCCCTCGACCAGTTCGACGACGTACTTCTCCGGCTCGACGGGCAGTTCCTCGAAGGACGCGGTCTCGGCGTACTCCGCGGCGGCGATCCCCGCCCGCCGGCCGAACACGTTGATGTCGAGCAGCGAGTTGGTACCCAGCCGGTTCGCGCCGTGCACCGAGACGCACGCGACCTCGCCGGCGGCGTACAGGCCCGGGATCACGTCGTCGTTGTTGGCCAGCGCCTCGCCCTTGATGTTGGTCGGGATGCCGCCCATCGCGTAGTGCGCGGTCGGGAACACCGGGATCTGCTCGGTGTACGGCTCGACCCCGAGGTAGGTCCGGGCGAACTCGGTGATGTCCGGCAGCTTCGCGTCGATGTGCGCGGGCTCCAGGTGCGTCAGGTCGAGCATCACGTACGCGCCGTCCGGACCGCAGCCGCGGCCCTCGCGGACCTCGTTCGCCATCGCGCGGGCGACCATGTCCCGCGGCGCCAGGTCCTTCACGGTCGGCGCGTAGCGCTCCATGAACCGCTCGTTGTCCTTGTTCCGCAGGATGCCGCCCTCACCACGAGCGGCCTCCGACAGCAGTACGCCGAGGCCCGCCAGGCCGGTCGGGTGGAACTGGAAGAACTCCATGTCCTCCAGCGGCAGGCCCTTGCGCCAGACGATGCCCATACCGTCGCCGGTCAGCGTGTGCGCGTTCGACGTGGTCCGGAACACCTTGCCGAAGCCACCGGACGCGAAGATCACCGACTTCGCCGAGAACACGTGCAGCTCGCCGGTGGCCAGCTCGTAGGCCACCACGCCGCTCGCCTTGCCGTCGGTCATCAGCAGGTCGAGCACGTAGTACTCGTTGAAGAACTCGACGTTCTGCTTGATGCACTGCTGGTAGAGCGTCTGCAGGATCATGTGACCGGTACGGTCGGCCGCGAAGCAGGACCGGCGGACGACGGCTTCACCGTGGTTGCGGGTGTGACCACCGAAGAAGCGCTGGTCGATCTTGCCCTCGGCCGTCCGGTTGAACGGCAGGCCCATCTTCTCCAGGTCGAGGACCGCGTCGACGGCCTCCTTGCACATCACCTCGGCCGCGTCCTGGTCGACCAGGAAGTCACCACCCTTGACCGTGTCGAAGGTGTGCCACTCCCAGTTGTCCTCCTCGACGTTGGCCAGCGCGGCGCACATGCCGCCCTGGGCCGCGCCGGTGTGCGACCGGGTCGGGTAGAGCTTGGTGAGTACGGCGGTCCGGGTCCGCTTGCTCGACTCGAGGGCCGCGCGCATTCCGGCGCCACCCGCGCCGACGATGATGACGTCGTACTGGTGCTGCTGCATCAAGATCCTTTATTTGCAGACCGACAACGTGGAGTTGGGGTCGAGGCAGGGGTCGAAGGTGAAGATCACCAGGGTGCCGAGGACAACGATCACGACCGCGGCCGTGATCAACAGCGCCTTCAGCCAGAACCGGGTCTGGTCCTTCTCGGCGTAGTCGTTGACGATCGTGCGCAGCCCGTTGGTGCCGTGCAGCATCGCCAGCCAGAGCATCAGCAGGTCCCAGACCTGCCACAGCGGGTTCGCCCACTTGCCGGCCACGAAGCCGAAGTCGAGCGCGGTGATCCCGCCGCCGAGCATCAGGTTCACGAACAGGTGCCCGAGCACCAGGATGACGAGGGCGAGCCCGGACAGCCGCATGAACAGCCAGCTGTAGAGCTCGAAGTTGGTCCGGCCCGAGCGGCTCCGGCCGCCGCCCTTCAGGTTGCGGGCGCGCGAGCTGGAGCGCGGTGCGGCAATGGCAGGAGTGGCTTCTGGCATCTCAGCCTCCGAACACGTGGGTCAGATGCCGGATCACGAACGGCACGAACAGGACGACCCAGAGCACGCCGACGCCGATCATCAGCTGCCGCTGGTAGCGCGGGCCCTTGGCCCAGAAGTCCACCAGGATCAGCCGGATGCCGTTGAACGCGTGGAACAGGATCGCGGCCACCAGTCCGACCTCGAGCAGGCCGACGACCGGGTTCTTGTAGGTGCCGATGACCTCGTTGTACGCGTGCGGCGAGACCCGCACGAGCGCGGTGTCCAGCACGTGCACCAGCAGGAAGAAGAAGATCCCGACACCGGTGATCCGGTGCGCGACCCATGACCACATGCCCTCCCGGCCACGGTAGAGCGTGCCGGCTGGTTTGCTGGGCAAACCGATCCTCCGATCGGAGTTCGGACCAGGGCCGTGGGACCGGCCCGGCCGGGCGAAAGCCAGACCGCTTCGATGCTAATCCCGTCGCACGACCGAAAATGTCCTGCCCGGTGTGAGATCGGTCGCGTCAGTGGCCCACGGGCCGGATCTCACAGTGGCCCTCGACGCGCGACCACCGGTCCGCTTGACTTCAACTGAGCTTGAAGACGTTGGCTTCGTGGCACAACGAGGTGAAGGGGAGAACACGGTGAGTTTCTGGATCTGTGCGACCTGTGCGGTCGAGCATTCCGAGCAGGTCGACGTGTGCGCGATCTGCGCCGACGAGCGGCAGTGGGTGCCTGCCGACGGGCAGCACTGGACGACGCTCGACGAGCTGGCCGCGGCCGGTACCGAGGTGACGATCGACGAGGTCGAGCCCGGCCTGTACGGCGTCCGCTCGAAGCCGCCGGTCGGCATCGGGCAGCAGTCGATGCTGGTGACAACGTCCGCCGGCAACCTGCTCTGGGACCCGATCGGTTACCTGGACGACGACGCCGTACGCCGGGTCGCCGCGCTCGGCGAGGTGGTCGCGATCATCGCCAGCCACCCGCACATGTACGGCGTCCAGGTCGAGTGGAGCCACCGGCTCGGCGACGTGCCGGTGTACGTCGCGGAGAAGGACCGCGAGTGGGTCGCCCGCCCGGACCCGGTGATCAAGACCTGGTCCGGCGAACTCACCCCACTACCCGGAGTGACCGTTCTGCAGCCCGGCGGTCATTTCCCGGGCAGCGCCGTCGTGCACTGGGCGGACGGTGCCGAGGGCAAGGGAGTGATCCTGTCCGGCGACACCATCTTCGCGAACCCGGACCGCACCTCGGTCAGCTTCATGCGCAGCTACCCGAACCGCATCCCGCTGTCCGGCGCGGTCGTCGACCGGGTCGCCCGCTCCCTCGACCCCTACGCCTACGACCGCCTCTACAACAACTTCGGCGCCTCGATCCCCGTCGACGCCAAAGCCGTCGTGCGCCGCTCCGCCGACCGCCACGCCGCCTGGGTCCGCGGCGACTACGACCACCTCACCTGAGGGGGGTGCCGGACGCCCCGTCGGGCGTCCGGCACCCGGTCATCAGGTCCGGCCGACAGCGAGCCCGTCGATCTGGACGAGCTTGCCGGTGGACGCGCTGACCAGCTTGAGGGTGCCGCTGAAGAGCGTGCTCTGGACCGGCAGCCCGAGCAGCACCTGCTTGTGGGTCGTCGGGTAGGCGAGGTTCACCGTGGTCAGGTACCTGTTCCCCGCGTAGACCGCGACCGACCCGCAGGTCGGGCATCGGGTCGCGACCAGGAAGAACCGCTTGCCCTGCACGGTCCGAGTGAGCGCCTTCCCGTACGCCGTCGTCTGCGTCGTGGTCCCGTAGTAGAACGTCGACCCGGTCGCCCGCGTCCAGCCGCTCGTTGCCAAGGACAAGGATCGGTCGTCCAGCGGCCGGGAGAAGCACCGTTCCGCACTCCACTGGCCGACGTTTCCCAACTTGTCCGTCGCCCGCACCGACACGCAGTACTCGTACCCGGCCGCGATCGCGAGGCTCATGGACGTCGACGTGGTCCTTGTCCACGGCTGTACGAAGGCGCCGTACTCCCCGGCGGACGTGGCCCGCCGGTACCGCACGTCGTACGAGGCGACGCCCTGGGCATCGGTCGCCGAAACGGCCAAGGTCGCCGTCGCGGCCACCGAGGACTGGTAGGCCGGTGCCACCATCCGCGCCACCGGCCCCTCCGCGTCGACGGTGATCGGCCGGTACGCCGTCGCGCCCGACTCGTCCGCTGTGGACGCGCGGACCATGACCACGTACTTCCCGGATCGCAGTTCGGTGCCCGTGAACGGCGAGGTACAGAGCCTCTCCGAAACGTACGATCCCTTCACCTGGCAGTAGAACCTGGTGCCTGCCGGGTAGGCGGAGCCGTCGAACGGAACGGAGATGTTCGGTCCCATCAACGCCGGTGTGGGCTTGATGGTCACCCCAGGGTGCTGCCAGGTGACGTCGGTCCGGTTCGCGTTCCGCTGTTTCGCCAGCTCGTTGAGCAGGTACGGGTCGCCGCCGTCCACCGCGAGCTGGTACAGCCGGCCGCTGGCCGTCAGCGCCAGGATCCGAGCGCTGCCTTCCCAGGCGATGGCCCGCACGTCCGAGTCGAGCGCCGGGCTCTTTCGCTCCGTCGTTCCGGCCAGGCGCACCGTCGAGCCGGCCGCGAAGGCGACGTACTGTCCATCGGCCGAGGCTCGAACCGGCCGGCCGTCCGGCACCTCGGCGGCTCCCGGCAGCGTGCTGATCCGGGCCCCGCCGGCCGTTGCCGCGATCGTAGCGAGCCGGCTCGGCGTGACGCGGTGGTCCGACACGACCAAGGTACGGGCGTCCGGCATCCAGCTCGGGCTGGACACCTGGCACGCGACCTTCAGCGGCGTGCCGCCGGTGGCCGGGAGCAGATACACGCACGGGGTGGTGTCCTCGCGTGCCTGGAACGCGATGCTGGTGCCGTCGGGCGACCAGGCCAGGTGAGTGATCGGCGTCGTGGAACTCCACAGCTTGACCGGTACGCCGACACCGTCAGGTGTCACTGTCTGCGTCCACACAGATGGCTCGGTGGTGCCGGTCACGTAGGCGAGCGTCCGCCCGTCCGGCGAGGTGGTAACGGCTTCCTTCGGCTTGACCGAGCTCGGATCCGCCGGAAACGGCACGGCGTTGCCGAAGTCGTCCGCGGCGACCAGGTCCCGGCTGTCCGGCTCGCCCTGTGTGATCACGACCTGGTCGATGGCGCGCGGGACGGCCAGGCGCGCGCTGAGCGGTCCCTCACCGACCTCGTTCACGAGCGAGACGGCGTACGCGGTCCCCGGCTCGGTGTTCGGCTCGACGAAGACGAAATCGTCGGTCGAGGCCTTCACGGGGAACCACTGCACGGTCTCCGCGCCGTTCAGGTACTTGTACAGGTTGTACCCGAGAACCGCTGTACCACCTCCGGTCTGCTGCGACCGCCAGCTCACCGTATGACCGTTGTACGTCGATCGCACGGCCACGTTCTGGGCGGCGGCCACGGAGATGCCGTACCCGGTCAGGGCGACCGTGTGCCGTCCCAAGGAGGTGGAGTCCGAGATGGTCAAGGTGTCCGAGTCCGGGCCGGTCGAGCCGGGCAGGAACTGCACGCTCACGGTGCAGGTCGCCGCGGGCGCCAACGATCGCGGGCAGTCGTGCGGAGCGTCCGGATTCATCCTGTAGGTCGTGCCTACGTGGGTCACGTCGGCTCCGGTCACCTGGACGGGATCGGTTCCCGTGTTCTTCACGACGAACGAGGCGTCCGCGATCACGCCGTACTTGACCTTGCCGTAGTCGTACTGCTCCGGTGTGACGGACAGCGCCTGGTACCCGAAGGTGCTGTGGTAGCGCAGGTCGATCGCCCGGACGACCTGACTGTTGTTGCAGTCGTACATGCGCAGACTGGCGGCGAGCGTGTCGAGCTCGAGTGCGGCGGTGTAGGCGACGGCGGTGACCGACAGGTACCCGCTCGCGGTGCAGCTCTGGTCGTCTTGGCTGAACTCGAGCTCCGACGGCGAGAGCGAGAAGTTGCCCGGGCCGGTGATGAACGCCGGGAGCCGCACCTTCATCGAGCCTGCCGACAGCGTGCGCGATCCGCCGGACGGAGCGGAGACCGTGAGCGCGTCGGAGCTCTCGTCGTGCGGCCAGGTGCCGCCGGGGTCCACGTCGAGAGCGAGCCGGTCGATGGCCCCGACGGCTGGGGTTTGTTCGGCGCGGGTGGCTGTGACCGGGGTGCTGGTGGTGGTTTCCGTGTCGGCGGTGGCGACGACGCGGTACGAGGCCGTGGTGCCCGGCGTGATGGTGTCGTCGACCCAGCTTGCGGTCGTGGCGCTCAAGGGTTCGCTGACCGCGGCCCAGTCGGCGCTGCCTTCCTTGCGCTCGACGCGGTAGCTGGTCGCGTCGACGGCGTTCCAGGTGACGCCGAGGCCGGTGCGGGTCGGGAACACCTGCGCGGTCGGGGTGGTCAGCGCGGCTTCCTCACCGAAGGCGGCGTGGGCGATGAAGGGGATCGTGACGGCTGCGAGAGCGGTGGCGAGGGCAGCACGGAACAGGGGGGTTCTGCGGACGCGTCGCAAGAGGGACTCCAGTGCAGGGGAGGCCGGCGCAACCCCGATTACGCCGGTGGGCCGGCAAGATCTACCGCGTCAGCGAGCTGGTCCGCAACCCTTGACCCTGCTTTTGCACCTTCGTGCAATCGATCGCACCACGCCGTCGCCGGACGGTCACGCAGCGATGCGGGTTTGGGCGAGTCTGGTGTGGAGGGCGAGCAGGTGGCGGATGCAGGTGGTCCAGTCGTAGAGCTCGGCGCGCTGGCGGGCGGCGGCTCGTCGGTGGGGGACCTGAGCCAGGTCGAGGACCGCGTCGGCGAGTGCGGCGGGGTTGGCCGCGGCCCAGCGGCCGCAGGATTCGTCGACGAGTTCGCGGGCGCCGCCGGTGTTGGCGGTCACCACCGGCGTACCGGCGGCCAGTGCTTCGAGGACGGCCAGGCCGAACGTTTCGCCGGGGCAGACGGACAGGGCGATGTCGGCCTCGGCGAGGTGCTTGGCCAGCGTCTGGCGGCCGTCGACGTACCCGTGGAAGGTGACGGGCGCGTCGCCGGCGATCTCGCGCAGTTCGTCGAGATGCGGACCGGTGCCGTACACGTCCATCCGCAGGTTCACGCCCCGCCGGTGCAGCTCGGCCGCCGTCGCGACCGCGAGGTGCGGGCTCTTCTCCCGGGACAGGCGGCCGGCGTGCACGAGCTTGAGTACGCCGTCGTCCGCCGGCGCACCCAGCGACGGATGGAAGGTGTCGAGGTCGACCCCTAGCGGGATCCGGACCAGTGGCGTGGTCACCTCGTCGAACTCGGCCGCCGCGTACCGGGACGTGACCACGACCGCGTCGTACGTGCGACTGAGGATCCGGTAGAGCGCCGCGACGGTGGCGACAACGTGCAGTTGGCTGGCCTTCACGCCTTCGGCGCGGCGCTGGATGCTCTCGCCGGTCCAGCGGCTGGTGCGCTGGCTGACCTCACCGAGCATCCGGCCGGGACGCAGTACGTCGTGACCGCCGAGCTGACCCGGACGCGCCGAACCCAGCGCCAGCATCGCGTCCAGACGCTCGTGGCTGAACAGCACGGTGCCGATGTCGTGCTTGCGGGCCCAGCGCGCGACCGGGAGCAACGTCGACTTGTCCGAGATCTCCACCGTCGTCGGGCGGAACTTCTTCAGTACGTCGATCACGTTCCACGGCGTGGTGATCAGCCGGTAGCCGCCGCTCACCTTCGGCGCCTTCACCCGGACCACGGTGCCGAAGTCGGTCTCCACCACGGTGTCCCGCTCGCCGGGCGTGATCACGATCCGGTCCGCGCCGGCCTCGACGTACCCCTGGCCGATCTGCTCGATCGCGGTCCGCATCCCTCCGGAGGTCGGTCCCACGAAGTTGGCCAGCTGGGCGATCCGCAGTGAGCTCATGCGACCCGCCGTACCGCTGCCGCGTCGCGAAGTACCTCGGCGTAGTGCCGGTCGACCAGGTCGTCGACGACGGCCGGCCAGGTTCGCGACTGCACACGTTCCAGCCCGCTGGCGGCCATCCGCCCGCGCGCCGTCGGGTGCTCGAGCAGCGTCTGTACGGCGCTCCGCAGCGAACCGGGCTGCCCCGGTTCGAACAACAACCCGTTCTCGCCCGGGTGGATCAGATCGAGTGGGCCGCCCGCGGCCGGGCCGACGGTCGCGACACCGGAGGCCTGCGCCTCCTGGATCGTCTGGCAGAACGTCTCGTGCTCGCCGGTGTGCACGAACACGTCCAGCCCGGCGAAGATCGACGCCAGATCGGCGCCGCGGCGCATCCCGAGAAAGGTTGCCGTTGGCAACGCGTTCTCCAGTGCGGCCCGGTCCGGGCCGTCGCCGACGATCACGATCCGGCAGTCCAGGCCGGTCAGTTCGGCGAGCCGCCGGACCTTCTTCTCCGCGGCCAGCCGGCCGACGTACCCGACGATCGGCTTGCCGTCCGGCGAGATCTCCCGTCGCCAGCTCTCGTCGCGGTGCCTGGGATCGAACAGATCCAGGTTCACGCCGCGGCCCCATCGGTAGACCCGGGGGACACCGCGCTGCACCAGCGAGTCGACGGCCGAGGTCGACGGCGCGAGCGTGCGATCGGCACGCGAGTGCGTGCGGCTCACCCAGCGCCAGATGCCGCGGTCGGCGGCGGCGTACCAGGGGTACTGACGGGCGAAACCGGCGATGTCGGTCTGGAAGATCGCGACCGTCGGGACGCCCAGCCTGCGGGCCGCGCGCAGCCCGTACGCGCCGATGATGAACGGCGAGGCGAGGTGCACGAGATCCGGCTCGAAGTCGGCCATCGCCCGCTCGATCGACGGGTCCGGCAGGCCGACGGGGTACTCCTTGTACCCCGGGGTGCGGAAGCTCCGCGCCCGCAGCACCGGGACGTCGCCGTACGTGTCGGGGCCCGGTCCGGGCGCGATGATGAGCAGCTCGTGCCCGCGGGCACGCAGCCGGTCGGCGACGTGGCGAGCCGTGTTCGCCACGCCATTGATCTGCGGCAGGAAGGTCTCGGCCACCATCACGATTCGCACATCTCGAAGGTTCCTCACCGCGCATGAACCCTGGGCGACGCTCTCGTGACACCGCGTCGATGCCCTGTCGACGGCTGCTGGGATTTGAAGTGTCCTTCAGGTTGCCGACGGGAGGCGTCCGGAGTGTGGCCAGACCAACGCCAAAGTACGGCGGCCGCCCCGGGTCGCTGTGACCGGGACGGCCGCCTGCTTGGCGGGACAGTGCGTTCGAAGTTACGGTGCGCTGAACAGGTGGGCCATCGACCGGCGGACCAGGTCGGTGCGCATCGCCTGCGTGGTGAGGCCCTCGGCGCCGAAGCCGAGGTACACCGTGTCCGGTGTGGTGACGCCGGCGCCCTCGTCGAAGGCGGTCGTCGTGCGGACCCAGTCGTTCGGGTTCGCGGCCGAGCCGGACGGTGCGCCTGGCACCGTCCAGCCACCGAGGTCGGTCTCGAACGAGGTCGCTTCGGTGCCGGAGTCCTTCGTGATCGTGGCGTCGTCGACGAAGGATCCGAGACCCTGCGTCGACCAGTCGCTGACATAGGTGATCGACAGTTCGACCTGGTGACCGGCGTACGGCGTCAGGTCGATCTTCCAGTCCTGCCAGCCCGCGCTGGAGCCCGAGGACGCGTTCCAGGCGCCGGTGGTACCGGTCGGTGAACAGTCGGCGCCCTGGTAATGGGCCAGGAACGGATGCAGTTGCTGCACCCAGCCGGCCGGGCAACTCTGGCCGGTGCTCTGCGTCGTGTGGCCGTTCACGTCCGGCAGCGTGGTCCAGTCGTCCTGGCCGACGGTGTGCGCCTCGACCATCACGTAGTCCCAGTCCTTCTCGGTGTCGTAGGAGAACTTGAACGACAGCGAACCGCTCGTGGACCCGGTCAGGTCAACGGTCTTGGCCAGCCGCTTGTAGCTCATGTTCGCCTGTTGGCTGTAGACGTATCGCGAACCCGTGAACGGTTCGTACGGGTCGCCACCGGGCCGCTGCCACTTCAACGGTGCCGAGCTCGCGAACTGCGGGAACTGGGCGGGTGGCAGCACACTCGACGTCAGGACGAAGGCCCCGGTGTGGTTCTGGTTGTTCGCCGAGTCGCCACCGTTCAGCGTCCCGCTGAATCCGTTGAAGGCACCCGAGACACCCTGGATCGGGACCGGGTCGCCATTCGCTGTGCCGCTGTTGTCGATGAAGGTGTACGCCCCGAGCCAGTACTGCTCGAAGTCGTTCAGCAACGGCAGACACGGGTATGCCCCCGGTGTGGTGCACTCGCCCTGCTGCTCCTGGAACGGGTTGTAGTAGTACGCCCCGTCCGCGTTGCTCGCGAAGCCGGCGTACTTACCCGTGTACAGCAGTTTGCCGCCCTCGTTGAGGTAGTCGCGGACCGACAACTCCAGGTCGAGCGCGAGTTCGGCCGCCGTACCGGCGGGCTGTCCGGTCTTCCGGGTGATGATGTCGTCGCCGGTCTCCCAGACGATCGCCTTGTAGTGCGACAGCACGCCCAGCGGATGCGGAGCGGTCCGGTTGTTCGCGTCCACGTCGTACACGTCGGACGTGATCCCGGCCGCGGTCAGAGCGGCGGCGTACTTGTCGGCGTACTTCGCCGTCGCGACGCCTTGCACCGGGCTCGCGCCGGTGGTGTCCTCGGCCGCCAGGATCAATACGTCCCCACCGATGTCGCTCGCGACGCGATAGGTGAAGTGCCGGCTGGCCACCGCGCCGGTCCCCGGTTTGTTGCCGGTGAACCACACCTCGACCGAGTCGCCAGGTCTGGTACTGCGAACCGTGCCGCGGAACTCGGCGTAGTAGTGGTTGTCGGTGTCGCCGTACCGCTCGCCGCCCTGCCACTGCGCCACCTTGTCGGTGATCGGGTCGCCGCCGTTGACGCGGTAGTTGATGCGCAGGTTCTTCAACGCCCGCTTCGCGATCACCGCGACGGGCTGCGTGGTGCCGTAGGAGACCGCGAACGGGTCGATCACCAGATCGGCGGCCTTCTTGCCGACCACCGAGACCGGGTCGTCCGGGTCCTTCGCGGACTTCGCGACGGACAACGCGAACGGGATGTTCTTGGTGAACTCCGCCTGGATCAGGTGCTCGTCGTCGGGGAAGCTGAAGACGCTGACACAGTCCTCGGGCCGCCACTGGTCGTTCGGGTCGGAGGCCGACGCGGTCTCGCAGGTCGACATCTCCGGCGTGAACGCCATCGTGCCGTACTTCGCCGACGCATGCCCGTCCGTCTCCCCGTTGGTCGTGTAGAGCTCCGCCGAGATGTCCGGGTCATAACCGGGTACGGCGGGATTCGCGTCGTCGCCCGCCATCGCCTCGGAGATCACGTCGTCCGGCGAGGGCGTGCTCACCTGCCAGCCGACGCCGTACAGCAGCAACTCGGCGGCCGAGTGGTAGTTGATCAGCTCGGTGAAACGGACGCGCTTGAACAGGCCGTCGAGGGCCTTCGTCTCCGGTTCGGACGCCGGTGCCGGACCGCGATAGGTCTCGCTGCTCGGGTCGGGGGACGAACCCTCGTTGTCGTAACCCCACTTGGTCGCCATGTTCCGGTTCAGGTCGACGCCGTCGCCCGGGGCGATCTGCCCGTCGCCGTTGTTGTCCCGCAGGTTCTTGCGCCACAAGCGGTCGCCGGCGAACGTGTAGTCGTAGCCGTCCGGGTTGGCCACCGGCAGGAACCACAGCTCGGTGGAGTTCACCAGCCGGGTGATGTCGGCGTTCGTCCCGTAGCCGTCGATGACGTAGTGCATCAGCCGCCGGACCATCTCGGGCGTGATCCACTCGCGGGCGTGCTGAGCGCCGGCGTACAGCACCGAGGGCCGCGATCCGTCGGTCAGCTGACGAGCGTCCTTGGTCACCTTCACCGCGACGATCGGCTTGCCCTGCGTCGTCGTACCGATCGTGACGAGTTCGGCCAGTCCTGGGTTTGCCGCGGCGGTCTGCGTCAGCTCGGCCTGCAGGCCGCCGGTCCCGCTGTACGGGCGGAACACCGTCGGTCCCGCCGCGGTCAGCCGGGCGGCCTCTTCGGAGGCGTCCCGCCCCTTGACCTTCTTCACCTTCAGGTCGACGCCGTCCGAGCGGAGCTTGGCAGCCTGCCGCTTCGACATGACGACCTCGACGGTGGTCTTCCCGTCCGCGGCCCGGCCGGTGGCCAGATCCGAACGGTCCACCCCGACGTCCACGACCTTCTGCACTTCTTGCGCGGTCAGATCGCCGACGTACACCTCCAGGCCGTCCTTGCCCTGGCCCGGTCCCGCTGTTGCTGCCTGCCCTGTGGCGAAAGCCCCCGCTACGACGGCCAGTACCGCGATGAGAACAGGAGTTCTGCGCATGTCGCCCCTCCCCGGTCGACGGTGCATACCAGGGCAGCGTCCTGTGACGCAGATCACTAGTCAATAGCTGAGAGTAAGCGGACCGTGGCGTGCTCGATCTCACCCGGCCGTACATACCAGTGCGGCAATGGTTCGGAATACCGTGGGGGGATGAGTCATCGCAGCGAGTCGGGGTTCGAGTTCCAGCCGGTGTACGGGCCGCTCGACGGGTTCGACGCGGCGACGCAGCTGGGCGAGCCGGGGCAGTACCCGTACACCCGCGGCGTGTACCCGACGATGTACACGCAGCGGCCCTGGACCATGCGCCAGTACGCCGGGTTCGGGACGGCCGCCGAGTCGAACCAGCGGTACCACCAGCTGATCGACCACGGCACGATGGGACTGTCCGTCGCGTTCGACCTGCCGACCCAGATGGGCTACGACTCCGACGCCCCGATCGCGCACGGCGAGGTCGGCAAGGTCGGGGTGGCGATCGACTCGATCGACGACATGCGGGTGCTGTTCGACAAGATCCCGCTGGACCAGGTGTCCACCTCGATGACGATCAACGCGCCGGGGTCGGTGCTGTTGCTGCTCTATCAATTGGTCGCCGAGGAGCAGGGGGTGCCGGGTGACAAGCTCACCGGCACGATCCAGAACGACGTACTGAAGGAGTACATCGCCCGCGGCACCTACATCTACCCGCCGAAGGAGTCGCTGCGGCTGATCAGCGACATCTTCGCGTACTGCAAGGCGGAGCTGCCGCGCTGGAACACGATCTCGATCTCCGGTTACCACATGGCCGAGGCCGGCGCGACGCCCGCGCAGGAGATCGCGTTCACGCTGGCCAACGGGATCGAGTACGTGCGGGCCGCGGTCGCGTCGGGGCTCGACGTCGACGAGTTCGCGCCGCGGTTGTCGTTCTTCTTCGTCGCCCGGACGACGTTGCTCGAAGAGGTCGCGAAGTTCCGGGCGGCGCGGCGGATCTGGGCCCGGGTGATGCGCGACGAGTTCGGCGCGCGCAACCCGAAGTCGCAGATGCTCCGCTTCCACACCCAGACGGCCGGCGTGCAGTTGACCGCGCAGCAGCCCGAGGTCAACCTCGTCCGCGTCGCGGTCCAGGGGTTGGCCGCCGTACTCGGGGGAACGCAGTCGCTGCACACCAACTCATACGACGAGGCGATCGCGCTCCCGACGGAGAAGGCGGCCCGGCTGGCGCTGCGCACGCAGCAGGTGCTCGCGTACGAGACCGACGTGACCGCGACGGTCGACCCGTTCGCCGGGTCGTACGTGGTGGAGTCGCTGACCGACGAGGTCGAGGCCGCCGCGGTCGAGCTGATGGAGCAGGTGCAGGAGTACGGCGGTGCCGTCGCCGCGATCGAGAAGGGCTTCCAGAAGCAGGAGATCGAACGCTCGGCGTACCAGATCGCTCAGCAGATCGACTCCGCCGAACGGGTGGTCGTCGGCATGAACAAGTTCAGGATCGCCGAGGAGGAGCCGTACGAGCCGCTCCGCGTCGACCCCGCGATCGAGGCGCAACAGGTCGACCGCCTCGCCACCCTCCGCGCCACCCGCGACCAGGCTGCTGTCGACAAGGCCCTGGCAGCCCTCAAATCCGCTGCCCAAGGCAACGAGAACTGCCTCTACCCGATGAAGCAGGCCCTGAAAGCCCGAGCCACCGTAGGCGAAGTCTGCAACACCCTCCGAGAAGTCTGGGGCATCTACGTTCCCGCCGACACCTTCTGACTTCCCCGTCCCACCCGAGCCCCGTGCATCCAACCGCGTGAAAGTGGTGGGTGTTCAGTCCAGCAGGGCGGTTGAGGTGAGGACTGTGGTGCCTAGGGTGATGGCTTCTTCGGAGGGGGTGAAGCCGGGGGTGTGGAGGTCGGCGGCTGACTCTTGGGTGGGTGGGCGGACGCCCAGGCGGGCCATCGCACCCGGCACGTGTTCGAGGTACCACGCGAAGTCTTCGCCGCCGAGGCTCTGGTCGGTCGGCGCCACCGCGCTCGAACCCAGCGTCTGATGTACGGCGTTCTGCAGCACGTTGATCGCGATCGCGTCGTTCATCACCGGTGGTACGCCGTGCGTGACCTCAGTGTCGACCTCCACGCCGTACGGGCGGACGATCTGCGCCGCCAGCTCGGGGATGAGTTGTTCCGCGAGGCGCCACGCATTGACGTCCAGGCACCGCAGCGTTCCCTCGGCCTCGCCGCGGGACGGGATCGCGTTGGCGGCAGAGCCCGACGTGATGCGCCCCCAGACGAGCGACATCCCGGAGCGCGGGTCGACGCGACGCGACAGCGCCGCAGGCAGATCGGTCACCAGCGTCGCGAGCGCGTAGACGAGGTCAGCGGTCAGGTGCGGCCGGGACGTGTGCCCGCCCGGTCCCGTCAACCGCACCAGCAGCTTGTCCGCAGCAGCCGTCAGCGCACCGACCCGGAGCCCGATCTGACCGACCTGCAGCCGCGGGTCGCAGTGCAGCCCATAGATCCGTCGTACGCCGTCCAGCCCGCCGGCCGCGATGACACCGAGCGCGCCACCCGGCATGACCTCCTCGGCCGGCTGGAAGATCACCCGGACCCGCCGGTCCAGCTGCCCGTCGCGCGCCATCCCGGCCAGCACCAGCGCCGCCCCGAGCAGCGCGGACGTGTGGACGTCGTGCCCGCACGCGTGCGCGACGCCGTCGATCGTCGACCGCCACGGCGCGTCGACGCCGTCCGGCACCGGCAGCGCGTCGATGTCGGCCCGCAGCGCGACGCACGTGTCGCCGGCGCCGATGTCGCAGATCAGTCCGGTCCCGGTCGGCAGCACCCGCGGCGACAGCCCGGCGTCGACGAGCCGCTTCTCGAGCAGTTCGGTCGTCCGTACCTCGTGCCACCCGAGCTCCGGGTGGGCGTGGAGGTCACGCCGTACGCCGACCATGTCCTCGCGCACCGCCTCGACGCGCGCCAGGATGTCCGCGACCAGCAACTGATGACTCATCCCGCGATTGTTGCACCCGGAGACCGGAGGCCCGCGCAGAGTACCGAGGCCGGTCACGACGGGATTACGGCCACGTTCGGTGAAAGTCACCACGGAGAGTGCTCACCGTGACCCCTGCAGCGCGAGCGGTGACCGTACCGGAGAAGTTGTCGAAATGTGACGCAAACGCCGGTCACTTTCCGGTATCGAGGTCTGCTCGACGTTCAATCCGGGCCGGGACGCGCCCTATAGTCTGCGGATGGCACGTGGGGGAAGGCGTGCCGGCAAACGTATCTGGTCGACGAAGGAGACGTCCGGTGAAGAAGTACGTGCGGGGAACGGCGATCGTGGGCGTACTGACGCTCGCCGTCGCCGCTTGTGGTAGCAAGCCGACCGACAGCAACTCTGGCGGCAGCAGCGCCAACAAGGACTTCAAGGCCTGCATGGTCTCCGACTCGGGGGGCTTCGACGACAAGTCGTTCAACCAGACCTCGTACAAGGGCCTGCAGGACGCGGTCAAGGAGAAGGGCCTGACCGAGGTCAAGGCCGAGTCGAAGTCGGACAACGACTACACGACGAACATGACCGCGATGGTGAGCGCCAAGTGCAACGTCATCGTCGCCGTCGGCTTCAAGCTCGAGGACGCCACCGAGGCGGCGGCGAAGGCGAACCCGAACATCAAGTTCGCGATCGTCGACTCGGCGCCGAAGGCACCGATCGCCAACCTGAAGCCGCTGCTGTTCAACACCGCGCAGTCCAGCTTCCAGGCCGGTTACCTGGCCGCGGCGATGACGAAGTCCGGCAAGGTGGGCACCTTCGGTGGCCTGCAGATCCCGACCGTGACGATCTTCATGGACGGCTTCGCCCAGGGCGTGCGCTACTACAACCAGCAGAAGAGCAAGAACGTCCAGGTGCTCGGCTGGGACGACCAGAAGCAGAAGGGCCTGTTCACCGGCGACTTCGAGGACAAGGCGAAGGGCCAGAACAACGCCCAGAACCTGATCACCCAGGGCGCTGACGTGCTGTTCCCGGTGGCCGGCCCGTCGGGTCTCGGCGGCCTGCAGGCGGCCAAGGCCAGCAACGGCAAGGTGAACGCGATCTGGGTCGACACCGACGGCTGCATCAGCGCCGAGGAGTACTGCTCGGTCCTGATGAGCAGCGTCCAGAAGGGCATGGACGTCGCCGTCAAGGACGCGGTCGTGTCGGTCGTCGACAACAAGTTCGACAACACCCAGTTCACCGGCACCCTGCAGAACGGCGGCACCGCGATCGCGCCGTTCCACGACTTCGACAGCAAGGTCCCGGCCGACGTGAAGTCGGAGCTGGACCAGATCAAGGCCGACATCATCAGCGGCAAGATCACCATCGAGTCGAAGGTTCAGCCCAAGGCGTCCTGAACCTCCGCACACTTGCGTAGTACGGTGCGAGCCAGGAAGGCAGACCCACAGGTCCGGCCTTCCTGGCTCGCCGTCTGAAGGGAAGGCTCCCGCATGCATCTCGAGCTCTCCGGGCTGACCAAGCGCTTCGGCTCGCTGGTCGCCAACGACCACATCGACCTGGTGATCGAGCCGGGCGAGATCCACTGCCTGCTCGGTGAGAACGGGGCCGGCAAGAGCACGCTGATGAACATGCTCTACGGGCTGCTGCAGCCCGACGAGGGCGAGATCGTGATCGACGGCGAGAAGGTCGCGATCACCTCGCCGAGTGACGCGATCCGGCACGGGATCGGCATGGTGCACCAGCACTTCATGCTGGTCCCGGTGTTCACCGTCGCCGAGAACATCATGCTCGGCCGGGAGAACACCCGCGGCGCCGGCGTCCTGGACCGTAAGAAGGCGCACGCGCTGGTCACCGAGATGTCCGACCGGTACGGCTTCGAGGTCGATCCGGACGCGCTGGTCGAGGACATCCCGGTCGGCGTCCAGCAGCGGGTGGAGATCATCAAGGCGCTGACCAACAACGCCAGCGTGCTGATCCTGGACGAGCCGACCGCGGTGCTGACGCCGGCCGAGATCGACGAGCTGATCGGCGTGATGCGCCAGCTCAAGGAGAACGGTACGTCGATCGTCTTCATCACCCACAAGCTCAAAGAGGTGCAGGCGATCGCGGACAAGATCACCGTGATCCGGCGCGGCAAGGTGGTCGGCCAGGCCGAGCCGTCGGCGTCCGAGGAGGAGCTCGCCGAGTTGATGGTCGGCCGCGCGGTCGACCTGGTGGTGAACAAGGAGCCGGCCCAGCCGGGGGACGCCGTACTGCGGGTCGAGGGCCTGACCGTGATCGACGAGCGCGGGTTCACCGCCGTCGACGGGGTCGACCTGGAGGTCCGGAGCGGCGAGATCCTCGCGGTGGCGGGGGTCCAGGGCAACGGCCAGACCGAGCTCGCCGAGGCGCTGCTCGGGCTGACGCCGATCGCGGCCGGCACGATCAGCCTGGAAGGTCAGGACCTGACCGGGAAGTCCACCCGGCACCGGCTGGAGGCCGGCATCGGGTACGTCCCGGAGGACCGGGCGCACGACGGGTTCGTCGGCTCGTTCACGGTCGCCGAGAACCTGATCCTCGACCTGTTCCGGAAGGCCCCGTTCGGCAACGGGCCGGCATTGCGGACCGACGAGATCGACAAGAACGCCGAGGAGCGGGTGCAGGAGTTCGACATCCGCACCCAGGGCATCGACCTGCCGGTGTCGTCGCTGTCCGGCGGCAACCAGCAGAAGGTCGTGCTGGCCCGCGAGCTGTCCCGCCCGCTGAAGCTGCTGGTCGCCTCGCAGCCCACCCGCGGCGTGGACGTCGGCTCGATCGAGTTCCTGCACGGCCGGATCGTGGAGGAACGCGACCGCGGCACGGCGGTGCTGATCGTGTCCACGGAGCTGGACGAGATCGCCGCGCTGGCGGACCGGATCGCGGTGATGTACCGCGGCAAGGTTGTCGGCGTCGTACCGTCCGACACCCCGCGCGACGAACTGGGCCTGATGATGGCCGGCGCCTCGAAGTCCGAGGCACACGACGAGGCGATCGAACACCCGACCACGTTGGGAACCATCTGATGAGCACTGAGACAGATGCCGTGCCGGCGCCCGCGCCGGCCAAGGAGCCGAAGCGGTCCGCCGGCCTGCCGAACTGGGCCGTCCAGGGCCTGGTCTCGCTGAGCGCGATCGTGCTGGCGCTGCTAGTCGGGGCGATCCTGATCATCGTCAGCGACGATCAGGTGCAGGCCGCGGTCAAGTACTTCGGCGCCGCCCCGATGGACACCGTCTCGGCCGCTGTGAGCGCCGTCGGTGAGGCGTACAAGGCGCTCGCGGTCGGCGCGTTCGGCGGGCTGACCCCGATCAGCGAATCGTTGACCCAGGCAACACCACTGATCTGCGGCGGTCTCGCGGTCTCGCTCGCCTTCCGCACCGGATTGTTCAACATCGGTGCCCAGGGCCAGCTGATCATGGGCGCGATCCTCGCCGCGTACGTCGGGTTCGCGTGGCACCTGCCGCCGGTCCTGCACCTGATCGTGGCGATCCTCGCCGGGTTGCTCGGCGGCGCGATCTGGGGTGGCGTCGTCGGCTTCCTCAAGGCGCGCACCGGTGCGCACGAGGTGATCGTGACGATCATGCTGAACTACGTGGCGATCTACCTGCTCGCCTGGCTGCTCACCACGTCGGCCTTCCGCCGTCCGGGCCGTACGGACCCGATCTCGCCGATCGTCGACGCGAACGCGCAGTACCCGCAGTTCGGGGGCACCCGGCTGCACGGCGGGTTCATCCTCTCGGTGCTGGCCGCGGTCTTCGTCTGGTGGCTGCTCAACCGGTCGACGATCGGGTTCGAGCTGCGGGCCGTCGGCGCGAACCCGGACGCCTCCCGGACCGCCGGGATGTCGGTCGGCCGCGCTTACGTGATCGCGATGGTCGTGGCCGGTGCGCTCGCCGGTCTGGCCGGTACCCAGCAGGTGCTCGGCACGGACCTGCCGCTGACCGACGGAGTCGCGGCATCGGTCGGGTTCGACGCGATCACGGTCGCGCTGCTCGGCCGCGGCACTCCGCTCGGCACCGTACTCGCCGGTCTGCTGTTCGGCGCGCTGAACGCGGGCGGTCTGCAGATGCAGCTGATCACGCAGACCCCGCTGACCCTGACCACTGTCCTGCAGGCCGTGATCGTGCTGTTCGTCGCGGCGCCGGCACTGGTGCGCTCGATCTTCCGGTTCCTGCCGAAGGAACGTGGGACCGGACCGGTTCTCGCGAAGGGGTGGAACGGATGAGCGAGACGACTCCCGACGCCGTACCGGAGACGACGGCGAAGCCTCAGGTCATCGAGGCGCCGGCGGATCGGACCCGGCGGTTGCGGGTCGGCTCCCTGATGGTGCTGTTCGCGCTGCTCGGGCTCGGTCTGGCGATCTTCACCAAGGGCGGCGACGCGACCTTCCAGCTCGTCTCGGGCGACCTCGAGCACAACCTGCTCGGCGTACCGGCCCAGTTCACCGCGCTGGTACTCGGCATCTTCGGCGTGATCGCCGCGGGTGCGTACCTGCTGCGCCGGGTCCCGCAGTCGTACTCCGGCTACCTGGCGGCCCTGCTCGGGATCTGCTTCATCGGCTCGTTCCTGTGCTGGGCAGCGGCCGGGAAGACCTTCCCGCTGGCCAACCAGTTCCAGGGCACGCTGAACTTCGCGACGCCGCTGATCCTCGGCGCGCTGGCCGGCGTGATGAGCGAGCGGGCCGGAGTCATCAACATCGCGATCGAGGGCCAGTTCCTGGTCGGCGCGTTCACCGCGGCGGTCGTCTCGAGTACGACGGGCAGCGGCGCGGCGGCGCTGGTCGCGGCGGCCGTCACCGGCGTACTGATGGCGGCGCTGCTGGCGGTGTTCTCGATCAAGTACCTGGTCAACCAGGTCGTGCTCGGCGTCGTCCTGGTGGTGTTCGCGACCGGTATCACCGGCTTCCTGTTCGACCAGTTCCTGCAGAGCGACTCGGGCAAGCTGAACAACCCCGAGGTGCTCTCGGCGGTCAAGATCCCGGGGCTGGGCGACATCCCGTTCATCGGCCCGATCCTGTTCCACCAGACGATCCTCGTGTACCTGATGTACATCGCGGTCGCGGTCGTCACGTTCGTGCTGTTCCAGACCCGCTGGGGACTGCGGATCCGCGCGGTCGGCGAGCACCCGAAGGCCGCCGACACGGTCGGCATCCGGGTCAAGCGGATCCGGTACTCCGCGGTCCTCGCGGGCGGCATCCTGGCCGGCCTCGGCGGCGCGTTCTTCACCGTCGGGTACGCCGGTTCGTTCAGCAAGGAGATGACGGCGGGCAACGGGTTCATCGCGCTGGCCGCGCTGATCATGGGCCGCTGGCACCCGATCGGCGCGACGGTCGCCGCGCTGTTCTTCGGTTTCGCGACCCAGCTGCAGTCGCAGTTGCAGATCATCCAGACGCCGATCCCGGGTCAGCTGCTGCTGATGGCGCCGTACCTGGCGACCATCATCGCCGTGGCCGGACTGGTGGGCCGGGTGAGAGCTCCGAAGGCCGATGGTGAGCCCTACGTCACCGAGTAGCGCCGACGGCGACGCGGGCCCGGTCGACTGGGAGCTCCTCCGGGCCACCGCCGTCGAGATGACGGGCCGGGCCTACGCGCCGTACTCCGGCTTCCCGGTCGGTGCGGCGGCGCTGGTCGACGACGGGCGGATCGTTGCCGGGTGCAACGTGGAGAACGCCTCGTTCGGGCTCACGCTGTGCGCGGAGTGCGGGCTGGTGTCGGAGCTGCACCGGACCGGAGGCGGGCGCCTGGTGGCGTTCACCTGTGTGGACCGGCACGGCGATCTGCTGACGCCGTGCGGGCGCTGCCGGCAGCTGCTGCACGAGAACGGCGGGCCCGGACTGCTGCTCGAGACACCGCGCGGCCCGCGGCCGTTGCGTGAGTTGTTGCCCGACGCGTTCGGGCCGGAGGACTTGGAGAACTGATGAGTTTCGACGTGGTGGACGTCATCCGGGCCAAGCGGGACGCCGGGGAGCTGAGCGACGGGCAGATCGACTGGGTGATCGACGCCTACACCCGCGGGCACGTCGCGCACGAGCAGATGTCCGCGCTCGCGATGGCGATCCTGCTGAAGGGCATGAACCGGCGCGAGATCGCCCGCTGGACCGCGGCGATGATCGCGTCCGGTGAGCGGCTGGACTTCAGCAAGCTGTCCCGGCCGACCGCGGACAAGCACTCGACCGGTGGCGTCGGGGACAAGATCACGTTGCCGCTGGCGCCGTTGGTGGCGGCCTGTGGGGTCGCCGTACCGCAGTTGTCCGGGCGCGGGCTCGGGCACACCGGCGGGACGCTGGACAAGCTGGAGTCGATCCCGGGCTGGCGGGCCACGCTGTCGAACGACGAGATGATGCGGCAGTTGGAGGACGTCGGCGCGGTGATCTGCGCGGCGGGTGACGGGCTGGCGCCGGCGGACAAGAAGCTCTACGCGCTGCGGGACGTGACCGGTACGGTCGAGGCGATTCCGTTGATCGCCAGCTCGATCATGAGCAAGAAGATCGCGGAAGGCACCGGTGCGCTGGTGCTGGACGTGAAAGTCGGCTCCGGGGCGTTCATGAAGGAGCCGGCGGACGCCCGGGAGCTCGCGGAGACGATGGTTGCGCTCGGCACCGATGCCGGGGTGAAGACAGTCGCGCTGCTCACCGACATGTCCGTTCCGCTCGGACTGACCGCCGGGAACGCGCTGGAGGTCCGGGAGTCGGTCGAGGTACTGGCCGGCGGTGGGCCGGCCGACGTCGTCGAGCTGACCGTTGCCCTCGCCGCCGAGATGCTCGCCGCGGCCGGCGTCACGGATGTCGACCCCGCGGACAAGCTCCGGGACGGTACGGCGATGGACGTCTGGCGGCGCATGATCGCGGCGCAGGGCGGTGATCCGTCCGCGGAGCTGCCGGTCGCTCCCGAGCAACACGTCGTACCGGCTCCTGCTTCCGGGGTGCTGGCGAAGCTCGACGCGCTCGCGGTGGGCGTCGCGGCGTGGCGGCTCGGTGCCGGGCGGGCGCGCAAGGAGGACCCGGTGTCGGCGGTCGCTGGCGTGGAGATGCACGCGAAGCCGGGCGACCAGGTGCAGGAGGGTCAGCCGTTGCTGACCTTGCACACCGACGACCCGTCGCGGATCGAGCGCGCCCTCGAGTCGCTGGCCGACGCGGTGGCCGTCGCAGACACCTACAAGCCAGCCCCGCTGGTCATCGACCGCATCACCGCCTGACCAGCCGGCACCAGCCCGGTCCGGAGGAACCCGGTCAGCAGCCGCGCAAGGTTGCCGAACGCGAAAACGCACCGCCTTCGCGCTCGGGAATCTGCATCTCGACAGGTAGTGCACCCGAGGAACGCCGTACGCGCGACCCCGCTCACGCTCGAGTGCACTACCCCCAGCCCCGACACCTCCTGCCGACCTGCAGATCCCGACCCCCGCCAGCCGCCACAAGCTCCCCCGCTCCGCCGGGAGGACGGGGGACCCGACGGGGAGCAGATGCCCGCGCACGGGACGGGATGCCGGCGCGGGAGGGGATGCCTGCGGGAGGGGATGCCTGCGGGGAGGCGATGCCTGCGCGGGAGGGGTTATCCGCTCAAGGCGGGGGTTCTCTGTTGGTGTGAGAGGGAAGAACCCCCAAGACGAGGGGATATGCCCTCGTGCGGCGGTGGGCGGCGGTGGGCGGTGTGGGCGCGCGGCGGGGTGTAGCGGTAGTGGGCGGGTCCGTGGTGCAGGCGGGTCCGTGGTGCATGCGGGTCCGTGGTGCGGGCGGGTCCGTGGCCGTGCGGGCTAGGGCCTGGCCGTGGGGGCGAGGGGCGTGATGTGTGGGCGGGGTGGGTGGGTTAGCTGGAGGTGGTGGTTAGGCGGGTGCGTTGTTCTTTGGTGAGGGTGGTGATGAGTGGGGCGTCGGGGGTGAGGGCGGTGCCGAGGGGAGCCGCTTCGCGGATGGACAGTTCTACTACGAGGGGGCCTACGGTGAGGCTGGCCTCGGCGGTTGCCACGGACTGGTCGGCGCCGCCGTCGTACTCGACCCGCGCGTCGGTCAGCGCGCCAGGAAGGTCGAACGAACGCTCGTGGGTGTCCTGGCTCCACAGCCCTTTCTGCAGCACCTTCGCCTTCGCGGCGGAGCCGGTCTTGAACAGCTGCACGGTGTAGCGCTTCTTCTTGTCGGGGCTCAACCGCGACGCCCGGTACCCCTCGAGGAAGCCCGCGTTCAGCAGCAGCGCGCGGTCCAGCGCCGGGTCGGCGGACCACGTGTTCAGGAAAGCGGTCGCGGTGAACGGGCCGGTGCCGTTGCGCGAGTCCGCGACGTACCCGCGGGGGAGCGCGGCGAGCGCGGCCAGCGAACCCTTCGCCGCCTTCTCGGCCGGACCGTTCAGCGCGGAGTGCTTCACGGGCGGGGCCTGCACGCCACCAGCCGATGCGCCGTCCTCGTTCCCGCAGGCGGTCACAGACAGCAGTACTGCGGTCACTACAACGGCAACGCCTGGCGCAGTCCGCTTCACGGGTCTCTCTCCGTCCGGCCACTCGCCCCCGAGCGCATCCGACACATCCGGGCCCGATGTCATCAGAAGTTGGTGAACTCCAGGCGAACAGTCTCGTCCTACTGAGAGGTGGACTGCGTGAGAAGCGTCTCGATCGCCCGCCGGGCGGCCTTCGGATGCATCGGTTCGCAGCCGGCCTCGACGCAGCGCCGGACCACCTGCGGATCGTCGCGGAGCAGCAGCAACCCGCGGCGGAGCAGCGTGAACGGGGGCTTCCGGCGCTCACGGAGGTCGCGCTGGAACCGCCTCGCGAACGTCACGATGCGGTGGTGCCGGACGCAGATCGCGGCGGCGAGCAGGCCGCGGTCGGCGAGCGCGCCGGTGATCTGGTCGGCGAAGATGCCTTCAGCAACGACGAGCGGGGCGCCGCCGGTACTGACCGGGCGGTGACCGACGGTGCCGTCGGCGGCGATGTCGTAGATCGGGAGGTCGGCGGATCCCGTCGTACACAGCTCCTCGAGGGCCGCGACCGCGCGGTCACCGTCCCAGGAGCGTGGGTCGTCCCAGTCGACGATGCCGAGCGGGGAGCGCGGCATCGCCTCGTCGTCCCCGTCGCGGTAGAAGTCGTCCAGCCGGACCACGGGCAGCCCGACCTGCTCCGCCAGGCGCGACTTCCCAGCTCCCGAAGGCCCTGCCAGCAACACCACCCGTGAACGCACGGGCCTCATTCTCTGCCACTTCCTGCAGTAACAGCCAATCCCGCCCCGCGATAACCAGGTATGCCGAAGATGAAGCTGGGCGCCGTGGTCTACGGGCTGGCCGCAATCGCAACGACCGTGGGCGTCGTGCTCATGCTTCTGCGGCATGGTCCGTGGGCCGACGTCCACGGCTGGGTCTTCGGCGGACTGGTGGCCGTTGTCGCCGCCTCGGCGGTGGTGCTGGCGATCGGGGCGGTCACGCGGCGCGGATTGATAGCCGGCGATGGTCCGTGGATCTGCCGGAACGGCTGGACCGTGCTCCTCGGGCTCACGGTCGTCAGTTTCGTGCTGGGGCTGCTGACCGATGCCGACATACCGTTTATCCAAACGAGTCCGGCGATCTTCATCCCGCACTGGATCCGGCGACTGCAGGAGAACTACTGGGACGGCCGCGTCGAAGCCGAGGTCCAAGCAGTCCGGGAACGCAACGGAGTCATAGCAGAGCCCGGCGAAGTGCCTCGCGCTGATTCTTGAACCAGATATTCGTGCGGTCGGTCAGGGTTGACTCGCCGGTGGTCCAGCGTTGGTGGAACCAGGGGTGGCCGGTCTCGGCGCCTCGGCGTACGTAGTCCATGCACCAGATGTGGTTGTCCGCGGCCGCGTCCACCAACCGCAGGCGGTCGGCCTCCGCCAGGCCGTAGGTGTCCGCGAAGCGTCGCAGACGAGCCGTCGCGTGACCACGCCGTACGTCGTGAATGTCAGCGTCCGGTCGCAGCGGGGCCCACAACCGCACCGCGGTCGCGACGTCCCACAGTTCCGACCCCGGACCGGCGAGATCGAAGTCGATCAGCGCGACCGCGACGCCGTCCCGGAACACCACGTTGTCGAGGTTCGGGTCGTTGTGGCTGATCAGCCCGGTGACGTAACCCGGCGGCACCGGCTCGGCCCACTCGAGTCCGGCCGGCCGGAAGTCCGCCACCGCGTCGTGATAGGCCCGCAGCAGCAAGGCCACGCTGTCCAGCGCCTCGACCGTCATCGACCAGGCCGGGTACGGCGCCGTGACGGTCTCGCCCGGCAGGTACGTCAGCACCTCGCGCCCCTGCTCGTCGATCCCCAGGTACGTCGGTGCGCCCTTGAACCCGGCACTCTCCAGGTGTTGCAGCAGCGCGTGCGTCGCCGTACTACTGGCACGCAGCGGTCGCCGGACGGTGTCCCCGACCCGCACGACCAGGCCGCGATTCGCCGTACCGCCGAGCAACTGGGTCTCCCCCTCAGCAGGCATCGCCGGTCAGTGTGACTCGTCCAGCAGTGCCTTCGCCAGGGGTGCGTGGGTAACGATCCCGTTGACCAGCCCGCTGCGGACGGCGGCGCGCACCGCCGCGACCTTGGCCAGACCGTACGGAATCGCGATCACCTCGTCGATCTTGTCCATCTGCTCCGCGTTGATCGCGATCACCCGGTCGGTGACGCGGCTCTGCACGGGCTGGCCGTCCGCATCGACGAAGACCCCGGAGATGTCCGCGACCACGCCTCGCTTGGCCAGCTGGTCACAGGACTTCTCGTCCATCGCGTCGTACAGCGTCGACTGGCCGGCCGCCCACGACCCGAGCCCGACGACGGCTTTCGACACCGAGTCGAAGTGGCTGATCGCCTCGGCCACCTCAGGCTGCTGCCGCAGCGCGCGAGCGGTCGCCGCATCCGGCACCACAAGGGGCGCATAGAACAGGTACGCCGGTCCGCCGGACAGGCGAGCGGTGTGACGCACGAGCTCCACCGAGTTCGCCTCGACATCCGGACGGGTCAGGGCACCGGTGAGCTGGACCACCGGCACCGGCGCGAGCGTGGTGAGTTGCTCGGTCATCGCCGTCACCGCGCGCGCCCAGGCGAGGCCGAGCACGTCCTCGGGGGTGACGATCTCCGAGAGCAGGTCGGCCGCGGCCTTGCCGAGCTGGGTCCGCAACGCGGGCTCGTCGACCTCCGGGGTGTCCACGACGATCGCGCGCCGCAGGCCGAGCGACTCCTGCAACCGCGCGGACAGGTCGATGTCGATCGCCCCGGGGTGGCTGATCTCGATCCGCACCATCCCGCTGCTGCGCGCCTGGTCCAGCAACCGCGCGACCTTGAACCGGCTGAGCCGGAACTCGTCCGCGATCTCCACCTTCGACCGCCCGTCGACGTAGTACCGCCGTGCGATCGACGCGGTGAGTACCAGCTGAGCCGGCCCGAAGGCGCCAGCGCTCGACTCCATCACTGCCTCCCCTGCTCATATGAGCACGTGTGTACCCAAGTGTTGCACAGACCCTTGACAGGTCAAGGGGCTTCCCGGTCTACTCATGCTGTGAGCAGAGGCGTGCTCAAATGAGCGGGCTCGAAGCGGACCGGCAAGGGAGTGGCTCGTGCTGAGTAGGCGCAAACGCATCGGAGCGGTCGGGGTCGCATTCCTGGTGAGTGCGGTCAGCGGCTGTGCGGGCTGGGGAGGCGGAGCCGGCGGTGGTGACAGCGCGGACAGCATCAACGTGCTGATGGTGAACAACCCGCAGATGGTCGACCTGCAGAAACTGACCGCCGACAACTTCACCAAGCAGACCGGCATCAAGGTGAACTTCACCGTGCTGCCGGAGAACGACGTCCGGGACAAGATCAGCCAGGAGTTCTCCAGCCAGGCCGGCCAGTACGACGTCGCCTCGGTGAGCAACTTCGAGATCCCGATCTACGCGAAGTCCAAGTGGATCGCGCCACTGTCGGACTACATCGCCAAGGACGCGTCGTTCGACCAGGACGACATCCTGAAGCCGATGACCCAGTCGATGACCGGGGAGGACGGGAAGATCTACGGCGAGCCGTTCTACGGTGAGTCGTCGTTCCTGATGTACCGCAAGGACATCCTGGCGGCCAAGGGCGTGACGATGCCCGCGAAGCCGACCTGGCAGCAGGTCGCGGACATCGCGGCCAAGGTCGACAACGCCAAGCCCGGGATGCGCGGCATCTGCCTGCGCGGCCAGCCGGGCTGGGGGCAGCTGTTCGCCCCGCTCACCACGGTCGTGAACACCTTCGGCGGCACCTGGTTCACCCAGGACTGGCAGGCGCAGGTGGACTCGCCGGCGTTCACCGAGGCGACCAAGTTCTACGTCGACCTGGTCCGCGCGCACGGCGAGGCCGGCGCCCCGCAGGCCGGGTTCACCGAGTGCCTGAACAACACCATCCAGAGCAACGTCGCGATGTGGTACGACGCCACGTCGGCGGCCGGATCGCTGGAGGCACCGAACTCGCCGGTCAAGGGCAAGATGGGCTACGCGCCGGCGCCGGTGGTGAAGACCGACAGCTCTGGCTGGTTGTACGCGTGGGCCTGGGGTATCCAGGAAGCCTCGAAGAAGAAGGACAACGCCTGGAAGTTCATCTCCTGGGCCTCCGGCAAGGACTACGAGCAGCTGGTCGGCGAGAAGGTTGGCTGGTCCAACGTTCCGGCCGGCAAGCGCGCGTCGACGTACGAGAACGCCGACTACGTCAAGGAGGCGGCGGCGTTCGCGGAGCCGACCAAGCAGGCGATCGAGAACGCGGACCCGAACAACCCCGGCACGCAGCCGCGGCCGGCGCCCGGGATCCAGTTCGTCGACATCCCGGAGTTCCCGGATCTCGGAACCCAGGTCAGCCAGGACGTGAGCTCGGCGATCGCCGGGCGGATGAGCGTCGACAAAGCCTTGAATCGCGGGCAGGAGCTCGCCGACGACGTCGCCGAGCGGTACCGCTCGCGCGCAGCGAAGTGAGGGGTGCAGTTCATGTCCGTCGACGCGAAACCTGACACAACGGCGCAGCCGAAGCGGCACGCGGCGCCACCCGGCTCCGAGGGCACGATCATGCGCAAGGCCGGCGACTGGGCCCGGCGCGGCCCGTTGCTGCCGGCCCTGGTGTTCATGATCATCGTGACCCAGTTGCCGTTCGTGGTCACGATCGTGGTGTCCTTCATGGACTGGAACGCCTACTACCCGGACGAGCGCGGGTTCGCCGGGGTGGACAACTTCCGCCGGGTGCTCACCGACGCGAACACCCGGCACGCGATCGTGGTGACGATCCTGCTCACCGCGGGTGTCGTGCTGCTGAGCCTGGTGCTCGGCCTGGCGATCGCCCTGCTGCTGGACCGCAAGTTCCGCGGTCGCGGCGCGGTCCGGACGATGATGATCACGCCGTTCCTGGTCGTCCCGGTGGCCGCCGCGCTGCTGTGGAAGCACGCGCTGTACAACCCGACGTACGGCTTGTTCAACGGGGTGCTGAAGTGGATCTTCGGTGACAACGCCCCACAGCCGGACTGGATCAGCAACCAGCCGTTGTGGTCGATCATCTTCGCGCTGGTCTGGCAGTGGACGCCGTTCATGATGCTGATCCTGCTCGCCGGTCTGCAGAGCCGTCCGCTGGACGTCATCGAGGCGGCCGGGATCGACGGCGCGAACCAGTGGGAGATCTTCCGCTACATGACGCTGCCGCACCTGCGCCAGTACCTGGAGCTGTCCGCGCTGCTCGGATCCATCTACGTCGTGCAGAACTTCGACGCGGTGTTCACGATCACGTCCGGCGGCCTCGGTACGGCGAACCTGCCGTACACGATCTACCAGACCTTCTACACCGCCCACGACTACGGCCGGGCGTCCGCGGCCGGCGTGATCGTGGTGATCGGCACGATCGCCATCGCCACCTTCGCGCTCCGGTCGGTGTCCACGCTGTTCCGAGAGGAGACCGGTCGATGAGTTCGCAGGTCACGATCGTGACCGGAAAGAAGAACCGCGGTGGTGGGTTCGTGCTGAGCGGGCTGGCGTGGATCGTCGGGATCCTGTTCGTGCTGCCGGTGCTGTGGATGTTGCTGACGTCGTTCCACTCCGAGGAGGACGCGGCGAAGAACCCGCCGGACCTGGGCGCGCCGCTGACGCTCGACGGCTACCGGTCGTTCTTCGACAGCGGACCCTGGCCGTCGATCGCGAACTCGCTGACCGCGAGCATCCTGTCCACGGTGCTGGTCCTCCTGCTCGCGTTCCCGGCCGCGTACGCGCTGTCGATCCGGCCGGTGAAGAAGTGGACCGACGTGCTGTTCTTCTTCCTGTCCACGAAGATGCTGCCGGTGGTGGCCGGCCTGCTGCCGATCTACCTGTTCGCGCAGTCGGTGCACTTCCTGGACAACATCTGGCTGCTGATCATCCTGTACACCTCGATGAACCTGCCGATCGCGGTCTGGATGCTGCGCAGCTTCCTGTCCGAGGTCCCGGTGGAGATTCTCGAGGCGGCCTCGGTGGACGGTGCGTCGCTGACCCGCACCCTGCGGTCCGTGGTCGCGCCTGTCGTGACACCGGGCATCGCGTCGGCAGCGCTGATCTGCTTCATCTTCAGCTGGAACGAGCTGCTCTTCGCCCGAGTGCTGACCGGCACAGTGGCGCAGACCGCGCCGGTGTTCTTGACTGGCTTCGTGACCAGTCAAGGATTGTTCCTCGCCAAAGTCTGTGCCGCGTCCATCGTGGTGTCGTTGCCGGTGCTGATCGCCGGGTTCGCCGCCCAGGACAAGCTCGTCCAGGGTCTGTCGCTGGGGGCGGTCAAGTGAGGCTGACGACAGCGGCTCTCGATGCCCTCGGCAATGACGTCGGCGTCCCGACGTACGACCGGACGGCGGTGACGCCCGGCATCGTGCACTTCGGCGTCGGCGGCTTCCACCGGGCCCACCAGGCGATGTACCTGGACCGGCTGATGAACGACGGCAAGGCGCTCGACTGGGGCATCGTCGGCGTCGGCGTCCTGCCCCAGGACCGGCGCATGTACGACGCCCTCGCGGCGCAGGACCACCTCTACACACTGGTCGTCAAGCACCCGGACGGAACCCTCGAGCCCCGCGTGATCGGGTCGATCGTCGGGTACCTGTTCGCGCCGGACGACCGCGAGGCGGTGCTGGCCCGGATGGTCGACCCGGCGACCCGGATCGTGTCGCTGACGATCACCGAGGGCGGGTACCACGTCAATCAGGTGACCGGCGAGCTCGACACCTCGGACCCGGCGCTCGCCGCGGACCTGGAGCCGGGCGCGACCCCGGGGAGCGCGTTCGGGTTCATCGTCGAGGCGCTGCGCCGGCGCCGCGAGGCCGGCGTACCGCCGTTCACGGTGATGTCGTGCGACAACATCCCGGGTAACGGGCACGTCGCGCGCAAGATGCTGTCCTCGTTCGCGCGGCTCAAGGACCCGGCAATGGCGGAGTTCCTGGAGACCGAGGTGCGGTTCCCGAACTGCATGGTGGACCGGATCACGCCGGTGACCACGGACGCCGACCGGGAGGCGCTGGCTGAACGGTTCGGGATCGAGGACGCCTGGCCGGTGGTCTGCGAGCCGTTCACGCAGTGGGTGCTCGAGGACGACTTCGGTGGCGTGCGTCCGCCGTACGAGGATGTCGGCGTCCAGATCGTCGAGGACGTCGAGCCGTACGAGCTGATGAAGTTGCGGCTGCTGAACGCGTCGCACCAGGCGTTGTGCTACCTCGGCTACCTGTCCGGCTACCGGTACGCGCACGAGGTGTGCCAGGACAAGCTGTTCGTCGACTTCCTGCTCGGCTACATGGACAACGAAGGTACGCCGACGTTGCCGCCGGTGCCCGGCGTGGACCTGGATCGCTACAAGCACCAGCTGATCGAGCGGTTCGCGAATCCCGAAGTCCGGGACACGCTCGCGCGGCTGTGCGCGGAGAGTTCGGACCGGATCCCGAAGTGGCTGCTGCCGGTGGTGCGGGAGCAGTTGGCGGCCGGGCGGGAGATCACCCGGTCGGTGCTCGTGGTCGCGTCCTGGGCGCGGTACGCCGAGGGCACCGATGAGCAGGGCGAGCCGATCGAGGTCGTGGACCGGTTGCGCGACAAGCTGGTCGAGCGGGCGCAGCACAACCGCGAGGACCCGCTGGTGTTCATCTCGGACCCGGACCTGTTCGGCGACCTGGCGTCCGACGAGCAGTTCGTCACGCAGTACAAGGCCGCGTTGAAGTCGCTGCACGAGATCGGCGCCCGCGCCACCCTCGAAGCCCTCTAGTCTGGGAGCCATGACTGAGCTGAGGCTGGTTGCCGGGGTGGACTGCTCCACCCAGGCGACCAAGGTTCTGGTGTGCGACGCCGAGACCGGGGAGGTCGTTCGCGAAGGGCGGGCGCCGCATCCGGACGCCACGCAGGTCGATCCGGCCGAGTGGTGGAAGGCGTGGGAGAGCGCGTCCGACGGGCTGCTCGACGGCGTCCAGGCGATCGCGGTCGGTGGGCAGCAGCACGGCATGGTGCTGCTCGACGACTCTGGTGAGGTCGTCCACCCGGCGGTGCTGTGGAACGACACGAGTTCGGCCGACGCGACCACCGAGCTGATCGCCGAGCTGGGCGGCCCCGAGGCGTGGGCGGAGGCCGTCGGCTCGGTGCCGGTGCCGAGCTTCACCGTGACGAAGCTGCGCTGGCTGCGCGACGCGGCCGCGGACGATCCGGCGGGCGACGCGCTGGGGGAGGCCCGTCGTGAGGCGGCGAGGCGAGCCGCAGCCGTCGTACTGCCGCACGACTGGATGACGCACCGGCTGGCCGCGGACCGGAAGGGCATCGAAGGCATCACTACCGACCGGGGCGACGCGTCCGGGACCGGGTGGTGGGCGCCGTCGACGGAGAGCTATCGCACCGACCTGGTCGAGCTCGCCTTCGGGCGTTCGCTCGCGCTGCCGCGGGTGGCCGCGCCGGCGGAGATCGTCGGGCAGACGGCCTTCGGCGCCGCGATCGCGGCCGGTACCGGCGACAACGCGGCCGCCGCCCTCGGCCTCGACCTGCAGCCCGGCGACGTCGCGGTCTCGCTCGGCACGAGCGGTACGGCGTTCGCTCGGTCGTCGCACCCGACGAAGGACGCATCCGGCCTGGTCGCCGCCTTCGCGGACGCCACGGGCGAGTACCTGCCGCTGGTCTGCACGCTGAACGCGGCCCGGGTGATGTCGGCCACCGCTCAGATGCTCGGTCTGGAACTGTCCGCCTTCGACGAGGCTGCGATCAGCTCGCCGGGGAGCAACGGTCTGGTCCTGCTGCCGTTCCTGGACGGCGAGCGGACGCCGGACCTCCCGCACTCGACCGGCCTGATCTACGGCCTGACTCGCGCCACCATGCAGCCCGCGACGATGGCCCGCGCCGCCGTCGAAGGCCTGCTCTGCGGCCTGGCGGACGCCGTCGACGCGCTCCGCGACCAGGGCCTGCCGGTCCGCCGCGTCCTGCTCCTCGGCGGCGGCGCCCGATCGCGCTCCGTTCAGGCCCTCGCCCCGGCCCTCCTCGGCGCCGACGTCGTGCTTCCCGAGCCGGCGGAGTACGTCGCCCTCGGAGCGGCCCGCCAAGCGGCCTGGGCACTGTCCGGGGCCGACACGCCGCCGACCTGGCGCGTTCCCGTCGGCAAACCCGAGCCGGCGGTCTCCGTCAACGCCGAGAAGATCCGCGCCGACTACGCGCAGGTCCTCACCAACACCCGCCCACTGCTCGCCCAGCCGTACAACCAGTAGGAGCCCGGCACGGCGCGCGGGGCGGGGCCGGGGGTCTCGTCCTACCCTGGGTGAATGGTGTACTTCGGCGGGTTGCTCGGTGTGATCGGGCTGCTGACTTTGGTGTTCCGGCACGACGACGTGCTCGGCATGCCCGGCGCGGCGGTCGGGATCGCGCTGCTCGTCATCGGGATCGGGGTCGGGGCGCTCGGTGTGGTCCGGCGGCGCGTGGTGCGGCGGCGGAAGATCGAGCGTGGCGAGCCGGTGCCGGTCGGGAACGTGATCGAGCGTGCGCGGGCGCTGCCGCGGCTGCTGCGCGACGTACGCCGGGGCGCGTACACCGACCTGCCGAAGAACCGGACGTTCCTCTGGGTGCTCGCCATCGTGTACCTGGTCTCGCCGATCGACATCCTCCCGGACCTGCTGCCGATCATTGGCGTCACCGACGATGCGGGCGTCGCGGTCTGGCTTCTCACCAGCGTCTCGACCGCGGCCGGCCTCTACCTCCGGAAGGAACGCGAGCAGCTCCCGCACGAGCCACCCCGCGGCCGTCGCGCCACGCCGTAGCTGGGGGGAGCGGGGAGGATCTCAGTCCCGAATCGGGCAGGAATCCTCCCCGAGCCAGTGGGCCAGGTCCGCGGCGGCCTCGTCGGGGTGCTCGTAGGCGAAGCGCTGGAGGGGATCCGTTGGCGGCTCTTGCGAGGTGAGGCGGTCGGCGGCGGCGACGAGTTGCCGCGCTGCCGCGAGGACTCGCGCTGCCTGGGCAGTGGCCTCGGCGGGATCGTGCAGAGTGGCGGCCGCGGTTGCCAGGTCCGCGACCTCGCAGGCCTGATACGCCATCGCGAGCTGCGCGCGGTTCATCCGAAGGCCCGCAGGAAGAAGATCGCGGTCATCGCCACCGCAGTGCTCAGCACCAGGACGCGCAGGACCAGCGGAGCCAGACGGCGTACCAGATGGGCGCCGAAGTAGCCGCCGACGACCGCGCCGGCGAGGAGCGCGACCAGGTGGACCGGCTGGGACAGGACATCGGCCGCGAACACGAAAATCACCGCGGCGGTCAGGTAGACGGCCGCGACCTGGATGACCCGCAGCGGGTTGCCCCGGGCCGGGTCGAGGGACGTCGTCGCGGTCCAGAACGCGAGCATCATCAGCCCGACCGCGCCGCCGAAGTACCCGCCGTAGATCGCCAGCACGAACTGTCCGGCCAGGATCGCCGCCGGGCCGGGCTTGCCGAGCCGCAACGCGGCCGTCAGCCGCTTGCCGAACGCGAGGACGACGGTCGCGAACGCGAGCAGCCACGGCACCGCCGCGTCGAACGAGGCGGACGGCAACAACAGCAGCAGCCCCGCGCCGATCGCGCCGCCGAGCACACTCGCGAGCGTCAGCCGGGCCGGCGACGGGTGCGTGAAGCCCTCGATCTCCCGTCGGTAGACCCACGCGCTGGTCGCGTTCCCCGGAAGCAGCGCGACGGTGGTGGTCGCGTTCGCGGTGACCGGCGGCATCCCGGCCGCGACCAGGGCGGTGAGCGCCACGAAGCTCCCACCGCCGCCGACGGCGTTCAGGGCACCGGCCGCGACACCGGCCAGGAGGATCAGCAGCACCCTTCGAGGATCAGGGGTCTTCGGCATCGCCACAATGCGTGATCCCCGTAGTCAGCCTCAGCCTGAGACGTAGGCTGAGGTCATGCGGTACGACCTCGACGACCTCCGGCTGTTCACGCATGTCGCGGCAGAGGGCTCGATCACGGCCGGCGCGCGGGTGATGCATCTCAGCCTGCCTTCGGCCAGTGCGCGGGTCAGAGCGCTCGAAGCGCAGGCCGGCGTGCCGCTGCTGGTGCGCGAGCGGCGCGGCGTCCGGCTGACCCCGGCCGGCGCCACCTTGGCCCGGCACGCTCGCGAAGTGCTCGCCGAAACCATCCGTTTGGACAGCGCGGTCGCCTCGTACGCCGTCGCGCGCGAAGCACCGATCCGCCTGGTTGCCGGCGGGTCCGCGATGCACCAGCTCGTCCCGTTCGCGCTCGCCACGTTCCTCCGCGATCACCCGGAGTACGACGTGAACGTGAGCGAGCGCCGTACCGTCCGGATGGTCCGCCTGCTCGCGGCGGGGGAGGCGGATCTCGGCGTGATCCTCGACGACGAGCCCACGCAGCTACGGACCGAGCCGCTCGCCGACGATTCCCTGGTCGTGATCGGCCAGGCCGGCGGCACCCTGTCCGGCCGCGCCTCGATCGCGTACGCCGAAGTCGCCGAGCACCCGCTCGTCGGTCTCGACCGCCACTCACCACTCAGCCAGTGGATGGACGATCGCCTCGGCCCGCACGCCCCCGCGCCGCGCTACCGCACGCTGGTCCCGACACTGCACGCGCTGATCATCCTCGCAACCGCGGGCGCCGGGTTGGCCGTCGTTCCGCGCCGGGCCGTGCACGCGAACGCCGACGTGGACATCTGCCCGCTGCAAGACGCGTGGTCCACCCGCAACCACCTGATCTGCTACGCCGCCGACGCGCCCGATTCCGTGCAGTTGCTGGCCGAACACCTGCACGCGGCCGCGCGAATCTAGGGCAGCTGGTTTCGGATGCCGGCGATCAGGTAGCCGAGGCCGAGGTCGAAGATCTCAGCGGCCTTGCGGTGGCGGGCGTCGTGCACCCATTCCGCGAGCACGGGATACTTCCCGGTGCCGAACATCCGGGTCAGGTAGGGACCGGTGGCGTGCTGGAACTGCCGCCGGTCGAGGCCGGACGCGCGTTCCGCGCGGCGCTCGCCCAGAAGGTTCTGAGGTTCTTCACGAGGGTCGACTAGGTTTGTCGGTGTGGACATTCCGCTGCAGGCGTTCGAGGCCCTCTTGCACAGTCCGAACGTCCCCACGGTGTGCCGGGCGCTGAACATGTACCAGGTCGCGGCGGCGTACACGCGGCTGAGTGGTGGGAATCCACTCGAGCCGCTGGCCGCCGACGTACGGCAGGTGGCGCGCGGGATCCTGGCGCGGCCGCCGGTCGAGGCAGGTGCGGAGATCCGCGCCGGCTTCGATCACCTGAGCGCGCTGAACGTGATGACGACGCTGGCCGAGCCGGAGGACGCCGAGCTGATCGGCACGGTGCTGGAGAACACGCAGGACGAGGAGATCCGCGCGGTGGCGAAGCTCGCGGCCGCCGCTGCTCACACCCCGCCGGGATAGCGTGCTGTCCATGCGCGCTTTGACAGTCGAAGAAGCCCGGCAACGGGCAGCGGACCTGGACCTGCGGTCGTACGAGATCGCGTTCGACCTCACCGATCCGGGTGACACCTTCGTGGCGACCAGCCGGATCAGGTTCGAGGCCACGAGTACGACGAGTTGGGTCGACGTGAAGCCCGAGCGGCTGATCAGCGTCGAGCTCAACGGGCAGTCGCTCGATCCCGGCGCGCTCGACGGCGGACGGTTCCCGCTGACCGGACTGCAACCGGAGAACGAACTCGTGGTCACCGCGGAGATGAAGTACTCCACGGACGGTGAGGGCCTGGTGCGGTCGGTCGACGCCGCCGACGGGCGCGTCTACACCTACGGCATGTCGTCGCTGGAGTCCGCGCCACGCTACTTCCCGTGCTTCGACCAGCCCGACCTCAAAGCGCCGTACACGGTCAGCGTGCGGTGCCCCGAGGACTGGGTTGTCCTGGGCAACGGTGCGGCCCGGCGAACGGCGCCGGGGGAGTGGGCGCTGGCGGGGACCAAGCCGCTCTCGACGTACTTCGTCACGCTCGTCGCCGGCCCGTTCCACCAGATCCGCAGCGAGTACGACGGGATTCCGCTCGGACTCGCCTGCCGGCAGTCGCTGGCCGAGCACCTGGAGCGGGACGCCGAGGACCTGTTCGGGACCACCCGCGAGGCGTTCGCGGAGTACCACCGGATGTTCCGCGAGCGGTACCCGTTCGGTGAGTACTGGCAGGTGTTCGTCCCGGACTTCAACCTCGGCGCGATGGAGAACCCGGGCTGCGTGACGTTCGCCGACAGCCTGGTGTTCCGCGGGCAGGCGACCGAGGCGGAGCGCAGTACCCGCGCCCGGGTCGTCGTGCACGAGATGGCGCACATGTGGTTCGGCGACCTGGTCACGATGAAGTGGTGGAACGACATGTGGCTGAACGAGTCGTTCGCCGAGTACATGGCCCACCGAGTCTCCGAGGACGCCACCAGCTACACCGGCAACTGGACCGACTTCGCCTTCGTCCGCAAGTGGTGGGGGCTCGTCACGGACCAGAGCAGCTCGACACACCCGGTCGCCCCGGACACCTTGAAGGACGCACGCCAGTCACTGGACGACTTCGACGGAATCTCGTACGCGAAGGGCGCGGCGGTCCTCAAGCAACTCGCGAAGTACCTGGGCGACGAGGTGTTCCTCAGCGGCGTGAACGCGCATCTGAACGCCCACGAGTACGGCAACGCCGACCTCCACGAGTTCATCGAGAAACTCACCGAGGCCGGAGCACACGACCTCGACACCTGGTCCGAGCAGTGGCTGCGTACGTCGGGACTGGACACGATCACGGCGGTGCGGACAGCTGCGGGTGTGACACTGCACCGCACGAGCCCGGACAGCTCCCGGCGGATGCACAAGTTGAGCGTCGGCGGGTACGACCTCGACGGATCGGCCGCCGCGGTCGACGTGGTGCTGACCGGCGACTCGGTGGAAGTTGCGCTGGGCAATGATGTGGTGGTCCCGGACGCGGGTGACGACACCTGGGCGAAGATCCGCCTCGACGCACTGAGCCTGAGCCATCTCGCCGGCGTGCTGCCGACGATCGCGGACGGCACCACGCGCGCGGTGGTCTGGAACTCGGTACGGGACGCAGTGGCCGATGCCGAACTGGATCCGCGCCGCGCGCTCGAACTCTTCACCGCGGCACTGCCCCACGAAAGCAGCGACGTCGCCGTCGGCTCCCTCGTCCAATGGCTCGAGAACCGGGTCCTCGGTCGCTACCTCGACTATGACGAGTACCGCGCCCCCACGGCCGGCGCTTTGGGCGACAAGCTGGCGACCACCGCGCCGGGGAGCAGCCTGCAGCTGGTGACGGCTCGCGGCCTGATCGCGACCAGCGACGACGCCGACCTGCTGAAGTCCTGGCTCGACAGCGGTGCACCGGAAGGTCTGGAGGTCGACGCCGATCTCCGCTGGGCGCTCGTCCTGCGGCTGGTCCGCCTCGGCGCGTACGGTGCGGCGGAGATCGACGCCGAGCTGGCGCGCGACCGCTCCACCGAAGGCGTCAACCACGCCGCCCGATGCCGCGCCGCCCTGCCCGACGGCAAGGAGGCCGCCTGGACCCGGATCATGACCGACCCGTCGATCGGCGTGAAGGAACTGCTCGCGGCCGCGGAAGGGTTCTGGCACCCGGGACAGGCCGCGCTCACGGCGCCGTACGTCCGGCGCTTCTTCACCGACATCCCGCGCACCGGCGAGATCCGCTCCGGCATGGTGCTCGGCCTCACCGCGCACCGGATGACGCCGCGGTTCGCGATCGACCCCGAGCTGATCCCGCTCGCCGAGGCCCTGATCGCGGACCAGAGCGTCGTGTCGGGCATCCGGCGACAGACCGCCGACTATCTCGACGAGCTGCGGCGGGCGCTGGAGGTACGCCGTACTTTCAGCGGACGGTGAGGCGTTCGGCGACGGCTTTGCGGGCCTGGTGGATGCGGGCCTTGACGGTGCCGAGGGGGACGTCCAGTTCGTCGGCGATCTCGGCGTACGACAGGGCGCCGAGGTCGCGGAGGACGAGGGGCTGGACGAGCTGCGGGTGGCTGGACTCCAGCGCCTCGAGGGCTTCCAGCAGGTCCAGGCGGGAGCCGGCGATCACCGAGGTGGTGCGCGGGTCGACGGACTCGGGCAGCACCTCGGCGGACTGCTCGACCGAGCGGCGCTTCAGCGAGCGGTAGGTCTGGCGGGCCTGGTTGGTGGCGACGATCGTGACCCAGCCGGCGAAGCTCCCGGTGCCCTTGAAGGTGTGCACCTTGTTGGCCACCTGCAGCAGGGTGTCCTGGACGGCTTCCTCGGCGTCCTCCCGGTACGGGAGGAACTTGGCCACGCGGCGCTGAACCTGCGGCCGGATCGCCTGCAGGATCTGTGGGATCACCGCCTGGTCCCCCGCCGCCGCCCGAGCCGCCAGTTCTTCCAGCTCGTCGTTCATCGTCCCCCAGTCCCGGTTGAGCTCTCCGTGGTCGACAATAGCCGGGATGGATGTCATCGGGCGGTACCGGTTGCGGGACAAGATCGGCGCGGGCGCGTTCGCGACCGTCTGGCGGGGGTACGACGACGACCTGGACGTCGACGTGGCCGTCAAGGTTCTCGCGGACAACTGGGCGTCGCGTGCTGACGTGCGCGAACGCTTCCTGTCCGAGGCCCGGTTGATGCGCCGGATCTCCAGCGACCGGGTGGTGCGCGTCTTCGACCTGGGCAAGCTCGACGACGGACGCCCGTACTTCGTGATGGACTACGTCGGCGGTGGCACGCTGGGCGACGTACTGCGGCAGGGGCGGCTGGACGCGGTGGACGCGCTCTGGTGGGGCGCGGACCTGGCGCGGGCGGTGGCCGCACTGCACGGTGAAGGCGTCGTGCACCGCGACGTCACCCCCGCGAACCTGCTGCTCCGGCCAGGCGACGAGTCGGGCGGTGGCACCCACCGGATCGTGCTGGCCGATCTGGGCCTGGCGAAGCGGGCCGCGGAGGCGTCCGGACTCACGCAAGCCGTCGGTACGCCGTCGTACATGGCGCCCGAACAGGGGCGCGGCGACGGTGGTTTCGACGAGCGGGCGGACATCTACGCGGTGGGTGCGGTGACGTATGCGCTGCTCACCGGACATCCGCCGTACTCGGCGGCGTCGATCGGCGAGGTGCTCAACCGGGACCCGGACCTGCCGCCCCCGAGCCTGCGACCGGTGCTGCACGACTCGGTCGGGCAGCTCGACGACGTCTTCGCGCGGGCGCTGGCCTACCGGGTCACCGACCGCTGGGAGCGGGCGGACACGCTCGCCGACCGGCTGGAGGCGGAGGCGTACCGGCTGGAGCAGGAGGCACCGCTGCGCGCGGCCGAGCGGACCGCGATCACCGACGACGACCTGGACACGACGGTCGCCACCGACCCGCCGGTACGCCGCCGGCGCCGGATGCGGGCGTGGTTCCTGCTGGCGCTGCCGATCGTGTTCGTCGGGGCAGCCGTCGGCGGCTGGTTCCTCTTCGGAGGCTGATTGCTTAGAGTAGCCATATGGCTACTTACTGCAGTTTTGTGGTGGCTCTCGCCCTCCTCGCCCCGACTCCCACGGCGCAACCTGTTGCCAGCTATGCCTGCCGCGCCGACACCAAGTTCGGCCGGCACATCCTCTCGCTGCGGCAGGGCGTGGATGCGAAGGCACCAGCGACCGTCCGCCCGAACACCCGCTTCACGATCGCCGTCGACCTCAAGCCTGGTGCGCTACCCAGCGAGGTCAAGGGCTTCAAACTCCAGGAAGTCCGCGACCTGGCCCTGCGAATCCCGGTCCCGGCGAACTCGTCGTACGTCAGCGCGCAGCTCACCGGCGGCTCGGGGCTGAACTCGACCCCGACCGTCCAGCTCGACGGCAACGTCGTCGTCATCAAGGTGGCCGGCCCGATCCCCGGCGGCGCGAGCTACCAGCTCCCCACCCTCGGCGTCCGCCTCAAGTCCGGCCGTCACGGCACGGTCGTCGAAACCAAACTCAAGGGCACGTCGTACGACGACCCCGGCCTCACGCTGCAAGCCAAGATCAAGTGGAAGTTCCTCACCACCACAGCCCCCGTAGCCTGCTACCCGGACCCGAACCCCGCCCTCACCACAACCACAATCCGCTAACCCCACCCGCCCCGCCCGGCCCGCCACGCGAGCGCAGTCGGTCGAGGCCGGGGACATTGCACAGGAACTGGTGTCCTCAGACCTGAAATAACCTGTCCAAGGACCCGCTCGGGGGTTCATGCCCCCCAGACCTGGCCGTGTTCTCCGCACCGGGGGCTTGGACATGTACTGGGGTCTGCGGACCTGAAATAGCCTGTCCAAGGACCCGCTCACCAGTCCAGGCCCCCGAGGCCTGGCTGCGTTGTCGGCCGGGTCGACCTCAGGTGCTCGGGTCTTCGGGGAGTAGGCCGTGCCTCATGGCGAAGAGTGCTGCGGCGGCTCGGTTCGACACACCGATCTTCGTATAGATGTGCTCGATGTGGTTGCCGACGGTCTTGGGGGTGACCATGAGGCGCTTCGCGATCTCCTTGTTCGGCAGACCGCGGGCGGCGAGACGGAGGACGTCGGCCTCTCTGTTCGTGAGGCCGGCGTTGTCGGCACGTCGGCGCGGCACCCGATGGCCGGCGACGGCGAGCACCGCCGCGACCGCGTCCGGGTCGAGCCGGCCTTCTCGCGCGTCGGCCCGTAGTACGTGGGCGGCCTCGTCGGGGGTGTGTGGCGCGCGGTGTGGACGCGGCTCGAGCATCGCTTGGTAGCTGTCGGCGGCGGCGACGACGCGTGCGGCGCGCGAGATGCTGTCGCCGGCGATACCGCTGGGGTAGCCGGATCCGTCGAGTCGTTCGCGGTGCTGGCCGACGATGCGAGCGGTCGGAGCCAGCGCCGCAGATTGCTGAAGCATGCGCCGGGCGAGTTGCGGCACGAGCCGCACGCGCTCCCACTCGGCGGTGGTGAGTGGACGGGGCTTGTCCCACACGGCATTCGACACTCCGAGACGTCCGAAGCCCGCGGACAGCCCGGCGCGGTAGACCGACGAGCGTTCCACCGCACTCATCCCGACGCCGGATGCGGCAGCCGAGGCGAGGTTGGCGACAGCTTCGGAGTGACCAAGGAAGAACGGGGACTTCAGGTCGACGAATCGACCGATCGCAGCGAGCGCGGCGTCGACCTTGGCCGGCGGGATCACACGCAGTGCCGGTTCGCCGTCCAATACGGCGTCCCACGACCCGATCTCGTCGAGTTCGTGGAACACCTTCCCGGCGTTGGCTCGAAGGGTCTCGACGAGACCCGGATCGAACTGCGTTCCCGCTCCGCGGGTGGCGAAGGCGACGGCGCCGTCGACACCGTGGTTGCGATGGGCCACCTCGGTGAACTCCGCGAGCTGGACGACGCGGGCCGCGATCGGGATCTGGTCACCGTGGCGTTCGCCGGGCCACCCGCGCCCGTCCCATCGCTCGTAGGATCCGGCCAGCGCGTCGAGCGCCCCCTTCGGAAGATCGAGTTCCTCGCCGAGCGCGCGGGCGAGACGGGCGTGCCCCGCGATCATCGCCTCGACCTCTCGGTAACCGCCGAGCAGGAACTCGAAGCCGACCCGCAGGCGATGCAGTGGCGGCGAACCGGCTCCGAGGAGCCCGAGCATCGTCGTCAGCTCCGCCAGCTTGCTCGCCGGGTCGTCGTACTTGTGGGTCTTGAACGCGATGTCGTCGCCGAACCAGCACGCTTGTTCATGGGCATCCGCGTGGCAGCCGACGTTGACGAGCAAGGCGCTGTAGTACGCCGCGGCTCGGGTGTCCTCGTCGACGCCGGCCAGCTCACACAGTCGCGTCGCGATCCGGCACTGGCGCAGGACATGCTCCATCGGCTGCCCGAAGGCCAGGTCGATCCCGAGCGACAGCGCGGCGAGCAACTCCGCCAACCGGATGTCAGGCTCCGCACCTCCGCCCATGATCGCAGCATAGGCCGCCGCCCACCCGAAGATGAGGGGTTCGCCCCATGACCCGCTGTGACCGTGCTGGTTACGGTCCTGTCAGGATCGAACGAAAGGAAGGATCATGGCGAAGGCATCGAGTGCGAGCGCCGACAAGGTGGCTGACTTCGGGGTAGCGATCGACCGGACGGCCGAGCTCGACGGCTACACCGTCAACTTCACGACCATCACCAAGAGCCACGATCTCGGCCCGATGCTCGCATCGCTCCCGGGCGGGAACTGCTCATGTCCGCACTGGGGCTACGTGTTCAAAGGCCGATTGATCGTTCGGTACCCGGGCGGTGAAGAGACCATCGAGGCAGGCAACGCCTACTACCTGCCACCCGGGCACGCGCCCGAAGCCGAAGAAGGCACCGAACTCGTCCAGTTCAGCCCGACCGAGCAGCTCGCGGAGACCGAGGCAGCGATCGCCAAGGTCCTGCACGTCAGTAACTGACCGTGATCCGTTCGGCGGCCGGGTCGATGCGGACCTGGCCGCCGTACGGGAGGATGAACTGGGGATCGGTGTGTCCGAGGTCGAGGCCCTTCACGACGACCGCGGTCGGGTTGTACTCCTGCAGGGCGCGGTCGACGGCGAGGTACTGGGCGAAGACGTACTCGGCCGACTCGTCCGGCGTCAGGTGCTGCTCCAGCGACCACGACTTCGGGCGGCCCCAGAGGACGGCGTCGAAGCGTTCCAGGAGACCGCGTTCGCCGAAGTTCCGGAGCATCCGGTAGACCGCGTCGGACGTCGGCATCTCCTCGCTGGTCTCGAGGAACAGCACGCCGCCGTACGACTCGGTCGGCAGCATCCAGCGGTTCGCGGCGAGTTGCCAGTCGAGGATCTCCAGGCAACCACCCCAGAGCCTGCCGTGCACCGTCGCGCTGCCCCGCCACGTCCATCCGGTGCCGGGGAACAGCTCCGGCTCGGTCTCGAGGGTCGTCGTGTCGGTCCAGTCGCGGTCGCGATCCGTCCAGCCGGTCGCCGGAGTCAGTTCGAACTCGCCGCCGGTGAACAGGGCCGCGCGCAACGAACGCTCGGTGTCCGGGTGCATCGCGCCGCCACGGCCGAACTGCACCATCACACTGCCGCCGTGGAAGGCCGGAAAACCCAACGTGTGCAGGAAGTTCAGCAGGTTGGTGTTGTCGCTGTACCCGAAGAACGGCTTCGGGTTCGCCCGGAACACCTCGGGGTCGAGGTGCTTCAGCACGGTGAGCTGGTCGTCGCCGCCGATGGTCGCGAGCACCGCGCGGATCGACGGATCCGACCAGGCCGCGTGCAGATCGGCCGCGCGCTCCGCCGGCGTCGACCGCAGGGTGCGAGTCGTCGGGTACTCCACCGGCTCGAGATCCCAGGAACGCAACCGCTGCAGACCGAGCTCGAACGGCGCCGGGAACAGCTCCGGCAACCCACCGGACGGCGAAACGATCGCGACCCGGTCACCAGGTGTCAGCACCGATCAGACTCCGATCGGGTGCCACACGGTCTTCAGTTCCAGGTACTGCGTGAGTCGCGAGAGGCCCTGGTCCGCGGTCCAGTCCTCCTCGGCGGGACGGCGTACCCGCTTGAGGTTGCCGGCCGCGGCGACCTCCAGGTCACGCGCCTCGTCCTCGGACTCGATGCCGCACAGGTCGATCGCGTTCACGTCCTGGTGCGACGCCAGCCACGGACCGATCTCGGACGCGGACCCGGTGAGGATGTTCACCACGCCACCCGGTACGTCGGAGGTCGCCATCACCTCGCCCAGCGTCACGGCCGGCAGCGGGCGCTCGAACGACGAGACCACGACCGTCGTGTTGCCGGACACGATCGCCGGCGCGATCACACTGGTCAGCCCGAGCAGGCTGGAGTCCTGCGGGGCCAGCACCGCGACCACACCGGTTGCCTCGGGCAACGAGAAGTCGAAGTACGGGCCGGCCACCGGGTTGCTGGAGCCGACCACCTGGGCGAGCTTGTCGGCCCAGCCGGCGTACCAGACCCAGCGGTCGATCGACGCGTCCACGACCGCGCGGGCCTTCGAGATCGAGATCCCTTCGGACGCGGCCACCTCGGAGCTGAACTGCTGGTGCCGCCCCTCCATCACCTCGGCGATCCGGTACAGCACCTGACCCCGGTTGTACGCCGTCCGCGCGTGCCAGCCGGTGAACGCCTTGCGGGCCGCCACCACGGCGTCGCGGGCGTCCTTGCGGGAGGCCTGGGAGGCGTTCGCGAGGAACTTGCCCTTGGCATTGGACACGACGTACGAGCGGCCGGATTCGCTGCGCGGGAAGGCGCCGCCGATGTACAGCTTGTAGGTCTTGCGTACTTCGAGCCGCTGCGTCTCAGTGGGCAAGGTAGGCCTCCAGACCGTGGCGACCGCCCTCGCGGCCGTAGCCCGACTCCTTGTAGCCGCCGAACGGCGAGGTCGGGTCGAAGCGGTTGAACGTGTTCGCCCAGACCACGCCGGCGCGCAGCTGGTTCGCCATCCAGAGGATCCGGGAGCCCTTCTCGGTCCAGATCCCGGCGGACAGCCCGAACGGGGTGTTGTTGGCCTTCTCGACCGCTTCCTGCGGGGTCCGGAAGGTGAGCACCGACAGCACCGGCCCGAAGATCTCCTCGCGGGCGATCCGGTGCGCCTGCGACACGCCGGTGAACACGGTCGGCGGGAACCAGTAGCCGTTGGCCGGCAGCTCGCACTGCGGCGACCAGCGCTCCGCGCCCTCGTCCTCACCGATCTGCGACAGCTCGCGGATCTTGGCCAGCTGGGCCGCCGAGTTGATCGCACCGATGTCGGTGTTCTTGTCCAGCGGGTCGCCGACGCGCAGCGTCTCCATCCGGCGCTTCAGCCGGCCGAGCACCTCGTCGTACACGCTCTCCTGGACCAGCAGGCGCGAGCCCGCACAGCAGACGTGGCCCTGGTTGAAGAAGATGCCGTTGACGATGCCCTCGATGGTCTGGTCGATCGCCGCGTCCTCGAAGACGATGTTCGCCGCCTTGCCGCCCAGTTCGAGGGTGACCGCCTTGTGCGTACCGGCCACCGACCTGGCGATCGCCCGGCCGACCTCGGTCGACCCGGTGAACGCGACCTTGTCGACGTCCGGGTGCTCGACGAGTGCCTGGCCGGTGCGGCCCGCGCCGGTGACGATGTTCACCACACCCGGCGGCAGATCGGCCTGCCGGCAGATCTCCGCGAACGCCAGCGCGGTCAGCGGCGTGGTCTCCGCCGGCTTCAGTACGACGGTGTTTCCCGCCGCCAGCGCCGGCGCGATCTTCCACGCCAGCATCAGCATCGGGAAGTTCCACGGGATGACCTGGGCCGCGACACCCCACGGCTGCGGGTCGTCACCGACTCCGGCGTACTCGAGCTTGTCGGCCCAGCCGGCGTAGTAGAAGAAGTGCGCGGCGACCAGCGGGATGTCGACGTCACGCGACTCGCGGATCGGCTTGCCGTTGTCCAGCGACTCCAGCACCGCCAGCTCGCGCGAGCGCTCCTGGACCAGCCGCGCGATCCGGAACAGGTACTTCGCCCGGTCGCGACCGCTCATCGGGCCCCAGACCTTGTCGAACGCCTTCCGGGCCGCGCGCACGGCCTTGTCGACGTCCGCTGGTCCGGCCTCGCTGACCTCGGCGAGCACCTCCTCGGACGCCGGGCTGACGGTCTTGAACGGCTTCCCGTCGGTCGCGTCGGTGAACTGGCCGTTGATGAAGAGCCCGTACGACGACTTGATGTCGACGATCGCCCGCGACTCCGGGGCCGGTGCGTATTCGAATCTGCTCATGCGTCAGTCCAACGTGAAGTAGTCGGGGCCCGGGTAGTGGCCGGTGGCGAGCTTGGTGCGTTGCATCAGCAGGTCGTTCAGCAGGCTGGACGCCCCGAACCGGAAGAGTTCCGGGTCCAGCCAGTCCGGTCCGGCGGTCTCGTTCACCGTGACCAGGTACTTGATCGCGTCCTTCGCGGTCCGGATCCCGCCGGCCGGCTTGACGCCGATGTGCAGTCCGGTGGCCTCGTGGTAGTCGCGGACCGCCTCGAGCATCGCCAGGGTCACCGGCAGTGTGGCCGCGGGGGACACCTTGCCGGTGGAGGTCTTGATGAAGTCCGCGCCGGCCAGCATCGCCAGCCAGGACGCCCGCCGGACGTTGTCGTAGGTGACCAGTTCGCCGGTCTCCAGGATCACCTTGAGATGCGCGTCACCCGCGGCCTCGCGGATCGCGGCGATCTCGTCGAAGACCAGCGCGTACCGGCCGGACAGGAACGCGCCCCGGTCGATCACCATGTCGACCTCGTCGGCGCCGGCGGCGACCGCGTCCTTCGTGTCCTGGATCTTGATCGGCAGGCTGGAACGCCCGCTGGGGAAGGCGGTCGCGACACTGGCCACGTTGATGCCGGAGCCCTGCAGCTCCCGCTTCGCGGTGGCGACCAGGTCCGGGTAGACACAGACCGCGGCGACCTGTGGGGTGCTCGGGTCGGCCGGATCGGGCCGTTTCGCCTTCGCACACAGGGCCCGCACCTTGCCCGGGGTGTCCTGGCCCTCGAGCGTGGTCAGGTCGATCATCCGGATCGCCAGGTCCAGCGCGTACTGCTTCGCGGTGGTCTTGATCGACCGGCTGCTCAGGGTGGCGGCCCGGGCCTCGGCGCCGACCTGGTCGACGCCCGGCAGCCCGAGCAGGAACCGGCGCAGCCGGTCCTCGGACGAGGTCACGTCGGCCAGGGTGTCGACGCCGCTGTCGAGTGTGGTCACCCCAGGGAGTCTAGTGCGGATTCTGAGGGCCGGTTACGTTGTGCTGGTGAAGTCGACATCGCCGGAGCGCGAGCAGTACCTGTCCGCATCGAACCGGATCACCGGCACCATCGTGCTGCTGATCGGGGCCCTCGGCCTGCTCGACATCGTCCTGGAATGGCGGACCGCGACCGGACTGCTGGTCGCCAGCATCATCGGGATCTTCATGGTGCTGGCGTACGTCGGCCTGATGCGCCCGTCCGTCACCCTCAGCCCCGAGAACATCCTGCTGCGTAACCACCTGCGGGACCGGCAGATCCCGTGGTCGAAGGTCACCGGTGCCGACGTGACCGACATCCTCCGGGTGCACACCGACGGCAACCGCTTCCGGGCGCCCGGCGTCCAACTCGTCATGCGTGATCTTCGCAAGCAACGTGTCGGCGGCCGCAAGCTCGCGGCCGACAGCTCGATCTCGAAGGCCGACCTGGTCGTCAACCGGATCGAGACCATGCAGGAGCAGTACTCCGCGGAGTCGGAGGGCGACGTCGTCACGCAGTGGGCGCGGCCCGAGCTGATCCTCATCGGCGTGCTGGCCCTGGTCGCCGTCGTGTCAGCCGTTGTCCGTTGACCCTGTGCTGACCCGGCGCACGCTGGTTCGCACCGGCGCCGCGGCCGCGGTCGCCGGTGTCGCCGGAGTGGCGGCCCTCGAGACCGGCGTCATCCCAGGCCGGGGCCGCGTGCACGACGTACTCGGGCTGACCGGACCGGATGGTGTCGTCCCCGACGTGCCGGCCGGCCCGGTGGTGTCGGGGAGCTTCGACTCGTTGGGGCGCGGGACGAAGGTCGGCTACAGCATCGTCTATCCCGACGGGTACGCCGCGTCCGCGGCACTGCCCGTCGTCCTGGCCCTGCACGGTCGTGGGGGCGACCACACATCCGCGATCAATGACCTCGGCATCGACCGCTACCTGACCTCGGCCGTCCGGTCCGGTACGCCGCCGTTCGCGATCGCGACCGTCGACGGCGGCCGGGACAGCTACTGGCACCGCCGCGCCGACGGCAACGATCCCGGGTACATGCTGGACCAGGAATTCCTTCCCCTGCTGGCCGATCGCGGTCTGCGCACCGGCACGTACGGCGTCTTCGGCTGGTCGATGGGCGGGTACGGCGCCCTGCTCTGGGTCGCCCTGCAGTACTGGCAGCGCCGGGTCCGGCCGGCGGCGCGCGCGGTCGCGGTCGGTGCGCTCAGCCCGGCCCTGTGGCACGACTACGCCGACGTCCAGGCCGGTGCGTTCGACGGCGCCGCGGACTTCGAACGCAACCAGGTCTTCGGCCGGCCGAGCGGGTTCCGGGACGTTGCCGTCCGCATCGACTGTGGGCGCGACGACCCGTTCGCGGCGGCCGCCGGCGACCTGCGCGCCGAGCTGCATGCGGCCGGTGGACAGCAGCCCGGCCTGCACACCGGCGGCTACTGGCGGCGCATGCTCCCTGACCAGTTGCGATTCCTCGGCGGAAATCTGCTGAAGTAGGCGGAACTGTGGCGCGAATCGCCGCGTCAGAGCCCGTGTCCGACCCTGGGTGAACCCCTGCGCACCTCAGGATTGGTCCGACAGGTCCCTAGACACATCGAGAGTGGAGCTCATGGTCAACCTCTCCCGCACCACCCTGCGTGGCCTGGCCACGGTTGGTGCCCTGGCCGGGTTCGCGGCTTTGGCGCTGCCGAACGCCCAGGCCGCGCAGTCCTCCAGCACGACGACGGCTGCTGCCACGCAGGCCGCCGCGACCCCGAAGCCGATCGAGATCGGCACCGGTCTGGTCGCCGGCCCGCCGCCGGCTGGAGACGCACTCACCACCAAGTCGTCGCTGACGAACGTGGTGCGCTACAACCGCCTGTACAAGACGGGTGCGATCCCGTCGTCGGGCTGCAAGCAGGCCAACGTCTCCCTGCGCACGTTCGAGGGTGTCGTCGCCTACGAGAACAACCTGTTCAAGTGCCTGTACGGCTCCTGGGCGCTGCCGCTGAAGCAGGCCGGCGCGGCGTACAAGGTGGCGCCGAAGCTGGTCGTGCACAACTCGAGCGCGGTCGCGTCGAAGTGTGGCACGGTCCGCGGCGGTACCGCGTTCTTCTGCGGTGTCGACCACGGGTACATCTACATCCCGGCGTACGTGATCATCAACTACTGGAAGCAGAGCCCGACGATGGCTCAGGCTTACGCGACCTTCACGCTGTCGCACGAGTACGGTCACCACGTCCAGTGGCTGACCGGCATCCTGAACGCGTCCTGGGCGCGTCAGCGGGCGTTCAGCACCTACGCCGCGCAGCTCGAGGAGAGCCGCCGTCGTGAGCTGCAGGCGTCCTGCCTGGGCGGTGCCGTGGACGGCGCGAACAAGCGCAACTACCCGTTCAGCGGTGGCTTCATGACCCAGTACAACTGGGTGATCAGCAACAGCGGTGACCAGCCGGGCGGCGTGCGGGACCACGGTTCGATCAAGAACCACGCCTTCTGGGTGACCGCCGGCTTCAACGCGCGGCACAGCTACGCGGTCGCGGGCAACTGCAACACCTTCAACGCGTCCTCGGCGTACGTCGCCTGACGCAGTTCGTAACTCGGCCGCCCGGTACGCGTTGGCGTACCGGGCGGCTGTTGCGTTTTGGCGACACCTGCACGATCTGCGATCGTGTGGTTACTTGTTTTTGGTGCGCACGCCCTAGAGTTCTGAGTCGAGCGTCGAACGGCAGGAGTCAAGGACAGTGAACTACGACGAGTTCAACACCGAGTACGCGAAGGTGCTGGACAAGATCAAGAGCGGTCGGAGCACCTGGTCGGAGCTGTCCGGGCACGTCACCCGGCTGCGCCAGGCGACCGCGGGCATCACCGCCCCGGTGGAGCGCACCCAGGTCGACCACGACCTCGCCGCGCTGAGCCAGATGGTGGACATGTCCCGGCGTACGAACGACAAGGAAGACGTCTGGACGGTCACGTCCGACGCGATCCGCCGGGCCAGCAGCCAGGAGGGAACGGTCCGCGACCGGATCGTCCGGATCGAGGCCGCCATCAACGACATCACCGCGCTGGCGAACCGGAACCCGGACGAGCGGGACGCGCTGATGCAGTCGACCAGCACGCTCCGCATCCTGCACTCCTCGCTGCAGAGCTCCCTGCGGGCCGAGGAAGCCGAAGCGGCCGCCGCGGCGGCTCGCTGACCGGACCAGAACCACCCGCCAGGTGTTCTGTTCCTAAATACCTGCCGCGGCAGCCAGGTCGGTCTTGATGGCTGCCAAGGCAGTAGCAGCATCGCTCCGCGCCGCGGTGACATCCGTGGTGACCGGGACAACCACTTCCAGGTAGCACTTCAGCTTGGGCTCGGTACCCGACGGGCGCACGACCACGCGTGCGCCGTCGGACAGCGTGTAGCGCAGCCCGTCCGTCGGGGGCAGTGACTCCGACCCCTGGCTGAGATCGTCGATCCGCTCGACGGTGTACGCGCCCAGTGCCGACGGCGGCGTCGCCCGCAGCCGCTCCATCGCCTGCCCGATCAGCGACAGGTCCTCGACCCGCGCCGACAACTGGTCGGTCGCGTGCAGACCGTGCTTGACCGCCAGGTCGTCCAGCAGATCCAGCAACGTGCGCCCGTCGGCCTTCGCCCGCGCCGCCAGTTGCAGCACCCGGACCAGCGTCGAGACGCCGTCCTTGTCCTTCACGGCCGCCGGATCCACGCAGTACCCGAGGGCCTCCTCGTAGCCGAACACCAGCTCCGGGACCCGTCCGATCCACTTGAAGCCGGTGAGGGTCTCGACGTACCGGACGCCGTACGACGTGGCGATCTTGCCGAGCAGGGACGACGACACGATCGAGCAGGCGGCGACGCCGTCCGGTCGCGACGCCAGCAGGAACTCGCCGAGCAGCGCGCCGAGCTCGTCACCGCGGAGCATCCGCCAGCCACCCTCGGCCGCCGGATCGGGAACGGCGACGGCGCAACGGTCCGCGTCCGGGTCGTTGGCGACCGCGATGTCCGCGCCGATCGACCGCGCCAGGTCGAGCGCGGCGTCGATCGCGCCCGGCTCCTCCGGGTTCGGGAACGAGACGGTCGGGAAGTCCGGATCCGGATCGGCCTGCGACGCGACCACCTGCGGTACGGCGAACCCCGCGCGCGCGACCGCGGCCTCGACCAGGGTCCGCCCGACGCCGTGCAGCGGTGTGTACGCGACGTTCAGCTCTCGTGGCGCATCGGCCGGCACCAGGTCCGCGATCCGGTCCAGGTAGGCGTTCAGCAGGTCGTCGCCCGTGGTCTGCCAGTCGTCGCCCCGGGGCACGTCGGCCGGCGCGCCGACCGCCGCGATCGCGGCCGCGATCTCCGCGTCGGCCGGCGGCACGATCTGCGAGCCGTCCCCGAGATAGACCTTGTAGCCGTTGTCCTGCGGCGGGTTGTGCGAGGCGGTCACGACCACGCCGGCGACCGCGCGCAGATGCCTGATCCCGAAGGCAACGACAGGCGTCGGCGCCGGCCGGTCGAGCAGAACGGCGTCCAGCCCCGCACCGCGGATCACCGCCGCCGTGTCCCGCGCGAAGACGTCCGACTTGTGCCGCGCGTCGTACCCGATCAGCACCGGTCCGTCGGTCAGCCCCTTCGCCTTCAGGTACGCCGCGAGTCCGGCGGCGGCCCGGATCACGACCACCCGGTTCATCCGGTTCGGTCCGGCGCCGACGGCACCGCGCAGGCCCGCCGTACCGAACTCCAGCGTGCCGGCGAACCGGTCGGCCAGCTCGGTGGTGTCCCCGGAGTCCAGCAGCGCGCGCAGTTCGGCGCGGGTGTCGGGGTCGGGGTCTTCGCTCAGCCAGGCCTCGGCGGCGGCCTTCAGATCATCGGTCACATGGGCACTCTAATGACCCGAGGACTGACACGGCCGGGCCCGCAGGTCGGCTACGTAGTCGTCGGGGGCGCCGGCGGCCTCGGCGGCCTCGGCGAGGATGCCTAGGTACCGGGCCGAGGGCAGGCCGCCCTCGTAGGCGTTCAGGACGTACATCCAGGCCAGCTGCTCGCCGTCCAGGGTCTGCACCCGGACCTGGATCTTCCGGTAGACGCCCTGGTCGGTCGCCTCCCACTCGTCCAGCCGCTCGATGTCCTTGGGGTGGACGTCGTACAACGCGACGAAGACCTGGTTGGTCGGGTCGGCCGGATCCTCGACCACGGTCGCCATCGCACCCTCCCAGCCGAGCTCCTCACCGCCGAACGTGAGCCGCCAGCCGGTGATCCAGCCGGTCCCGCGCAGGGGCGAGTAGGGGCACCGCTCGGCCATCAGATTCGGGTCCAGGTTCGACGCAAACGCGGCGTACAGGGTCACGGAATCAGAGGATACGGAACAATGGCCTCTCGTGGCGCGAGTTGTGATCATCGGAGGCGGTCCAGGCGGGTACGAAGCGGCCAGTGCGGCTGCCCAGCTCGGGGCGGAGGTGACGGTTGTCGATTCCGACGGGATCGGCGGTTCTGCCGTGCTCACCGACTGCGTCCCGAGCAAGACACTGATCGCCACGGCGGAAGTGATGACCGAGGTCGAGGAGGCCGGCGAGCTCGGCGTCCGGCTGGACGACGGCGACGACGATCCGGCGAACGCCGTGCGTGTCGATCTCTCCGTCGTCAACAAACGGGTGAAGGCGCTGGCCGCCGCGCAGTCCTCCGGGATCAGCCGCCGGCTGGACCGGGACAAGGTGCGGGTGATCCAGGGCCGCGGCCGGATGGACGGCCCGGAGACGGTCGTGGTCGGCGACGAGCGACTGACCGCCGACGTGGTGCTGATCGCTACCGGGGCAAGGCCTCGTATCCTCAAGGGCTCCGAGCCGGACGGCGAGCGGATCCTGACCTGGGAGCAGGTCTACGAGCTCGACGAACTGCCCGAGCGGCTGATCGTGGTCGGGTCCGGTGTCACCGGCGCGGAGTTCGCCAGCGCGTACGACGCGCTCGGGAGCGACGTCGTCCTGGTGTCGTCCAGGGACCGGGTGCTGCCGGGCGAGGACGCGGACGCGGCGGCGGTGCTGGAGGACGTGTTCAAGCGGCGCGGTCTGACCGTGCTGAGCAAGTCCCGGGCCGAGTCGGTCAAGCGCAACGGCGACGGGGTCGTGGTGACGCTGACCGACGGCCGGAAGGTCGAGGGATCGCACGCGCTGCTCGCCGTCGGATCGTTGCCGAACACCGATGACATGAACCTTGTCGAGTCGGGCGTGTCGCTGACCGACGGCGGGTTCGTCCAGGTGGACCGGGTGTCCCGGACCACGGCCCGCGGGGTCTACGCGGCCGGCGACTGCACCGGCGTACTGATGCTCGCCTCCGTGGCCGCGATGCAGGGCCGGATCGCGATGGCGCACGCGCTCGGCGACGCGGTCACGCCGTTGGACCAGTCAACGGTCTCGGCGAACGTCTTCACCGCCCCGGAGATCGCCACCGTCGGCCTCTCCCAGGCGGTCGTCGACGCCGGCGGCAGTACGGCGATGGTGGTCAAGGTCCCGCTCGCGGACAACGCCCGTGCCAAGATGCAGGGTGTCCGGGACGGGTTCGTGAAGCTCTTCTGCCTGCCCAACACCGGCATCATCGTCGGCGGCGTGGTGGTGGCGCCGCGGGCCAGCGAGCTCATCCACCCCATCTCGCTGGCCGTCGGCGCCCGGCTGACGGTCGACCAGATGGCCCAGTCCTTCACCGTCTACCCGTCGGTCTCCGGCTCCATCGCCGAAGCCGCCCGCCGCCTGCACCTGCGGAACTGAGTTCGTCGGGGCCGCAACTTCGGGCGCGCGGTCCGCATCGGGTGAAGTGTGGGAGAGAGCCCTCCCTGAACATTTCCCCGAGAGGACTTTCCGATGAGATTCAAGCGCGCCTCCGCCGTGGCGGCCTCGGCCGTGCTGCTGGGCGGTCTGGCGGCCGCGGCCTGCGGTCCGGCGACGGCGGCCACGTCCGCCACCACGTCCGCCACCGCGGCCTGCACGATCGAGGTCGGCTCGATCACCGGTGCCGGCGACATCGCCACCACCGCGATCACCGCGTCGTCGCCGATCACCGCGAAGCGCACCACGGGCCCGCACCTGTTCGCCCCGGGCGCCGCGAAGATCGCGTCCACGTGGACCACGACGCTGGGAGTCGGCGGCGAGGACACGACGTACGGCGACGTGATCCTGAACTCGACGCTGTACTCCGGGTTCTTCGGGCACGACTCCACCGGCAAGCCGACCAGCGGCCTGAAGGCGCAGGGCGGTGGCTACAACGGCTACAAGGCGATCGACACCTCGTTCTACGGCGGCCGGACGGTGCGCGGGGCGCAATACCGGCTGCGGGGGGACGGTGTGCTCTACCGGTACAACCCGGACACCCGCGAGTCGTCGCGGTACACCGGCTACTCGGCGGTGAAGACGATGGCGCTGATCAGCGAGACGGCGACGTACGACACGTTCCTGGCGACCACCAATGGTGGTGCGCTGTACACGATCCACATCCCGGCGAACATCAAGCAGGCGCCGGTGGTGAAGAAGATCCGGACGTCGACCTGGCAGGGCTTCGAGTACCTGGTCGCGGAGAAGTGCGGCGCGCAGGGCACGCTGCTGGCCGCGATCGACAAGGAGAGCGGCTCGGCCTATCTGTACGCCGTTGGTCACGCCAACGGCACCGCGACCGTGATCAAGGGTCTTGGCAAGGTCCCGGGCTCCTTCACCGACCTCGTCTATTACCTGCACACCGGCGAGGGCAACCCGCCGCTGTTCGGAGAGTGAGGACCGATATGAGAGCGAACTGGATGACGGCCGGGGTCGCGGTGGCGGCCCTGGCCGGCGGGCTGGGCGTCGCGGCGCCGGCACAGGCAGCCTCACAGGCGGCGGCGCGCGCCTGTGTGATGGACTTCAACTCGATCACCGCCGGCGGCGACGTCACCGGCACCAGGGTGACCGCCGGAACGCCGCCGCAGGCCACCGGTCCGTCGGCGGGCACGCACTTGTTCACGCCGGGGATCGCGAAGGCGAGCACGACCTGGTTCTCCACCCTCGGGGTGGCGAGCGGCATCGCGTACTCCGGCATGGTGATCCTCAACTCCACGCTGTACCGCTCGAACTACGGGATCGACGACAGCTCCGGCAAGCCGTTCCAGACCCTCGCGAAGGTCGGCAGCGGCTGGGGTGACTTCACCGCGGTCGAGGAGTCGATCTACCAGCCGTACGTCGGGGCGACGACCGGCCGGAGCATGCTCTACGGCCTGCGGAGCGACGGTGTGCTGTTCCGCTGGCTGCCCGGGACGAACGGCGGCTGGCGTGCGGCGGGTTCGGCGTCGGGGTTCTCCTCGGTCAAGACGCTGGCGCTGCTCAGCCAGACGGGCACCTACGACACGTTCCTGGCGACGACGCGTGGCGGTGCGCTGTACACGATCCGGGTTCCGCTGGCGAACCCGATGAAGCCGGTGGTGAAGCAGGTTCGCAGTAGCGGCTGGAGCGCCTTCGACTCGCTGGTCGCGGAGAAGTGCGGCACGCAGAGCACGCTGCTCACCGCGATCGACAAGGAGACCGGCAAGGCCAACCTGTACGCCGTCAGCCACGCGAACGGCACGGCCACCACGATCAGCCTCCTCGGCCAACTCCCCGGGTCGCACACGGACCCGATCAACGTCCGAGAAGCCCCCGACACCGCCGAACACCTCTTCGGCGAGTAACTCAGCGGGTGACTGCCGGGCTGTACGTGTACCAGACCGATTGCGTCGAAGGCACGTACACCCGGTAGCTCCGGCTCCGATTCGTCGTGATCGTGTACGTCGCCGTACCGCTCGAGGCCGGTGTCACATACACGAGGCTCTTCCAACGGCCGGCATCGTTGTACTGCAAGAGTATCCGGCCGTGAGCGCGAAGGTAGCTGTTGCGGCTCGGGCTGTAGTACGTCGCCGACGCGGTCAAGGTCACCTTCGTCCCTTGCCGGGTGCCGGCCAACCGTGCGACGGACGCCGCCTTGGTGACAGAGGTCGCCGGCAGCAGGTCAGCCACCTTGCGTCCATTGATGTCCATGCCGTAACCAACCGGCGTCCAGTGCGTGGTGCCGCCGAGCGGTGTGAGGTTCACTGTGACGCTACAGCCCAGTCGCGCGCACCCCGTGCCGTACTTCGCCCGGCCGACGTCCGGGACGGCGTCCCAGGTCGAAGACACCATCGTCTTGGGACAGCCCGGGCCGGCCGGGAACTCCACCTCCTGGTACCCGCCGGAAAGCACCAGCTTCGGCGGGACCGGGAACGAGCAGGTGGCGGTCACCTGGTCGGGAGCGGCCTGGGCGGGTTGCTGGACCAGAAGGCCCGACACGACGAGGCCGGCGGCGGCAAGGACAGGTAGGTAGCGCATGGGGTCCCCTCGGTGAAAGGCGACCGTCACCCCACGGTCGCGCATGCGAAGGCTACCCGTGGTGGGTGGCTCGTGTCTCGCTGTCGTGGTTGCAGGTAGGTGCAATGCACAGGGCCCCGGTGACCTGAGTGGTCACCGGGGCCCTGTGGTTGTTCGGGAAGCGGGGCTGGTCAGAAGTCGCCGCCGAAGTCGAAGCCGCCGCCGTCGCCGCCGCCGTCGAACGGGTTGAAGTCGCCCCCGCCGTCGCCACCGTCGCCGCCACCATCTCCGCCGTCACCGCCGTCACCACCGTCGGCCATCCCGTCCTGGTAGCCCGCGGCGTAGTCGCCGTAGCCGCCGCCGGCGAACATGCCGCCGAGCGCGGTACCGATGAACAGACCGGTCATCGCACCGCCGAGCCCACCGAACAGACCCTGCGCGTACGGCGAGTACGCCGGGCCGGCCTCCCAGTACGGCACCCGCTGCGGGCCGACCATGACCTTGCGGACATCCGGCTCGGCGCCGGCGCGGACCCGCTCGGCGTCGGCCGCACAGGCCGGCACCTCTCGCGGCGCGCCACCGGGCGGCGTCCACATCACGTCGACCACCGACGGACCGTGCTGCGGGTTGAAGAAGCAGGCCGGGCGCCGCTGCGGCAGCGGCTGGTTGTTCACCCGCGCCTTCACACAGGCCGCGGCGTACCGGCCGTCCTCGAGGATCTCCACCACGTGCTTGATCTGGTCGGCCTGGGTGACCTGGCCGACCGCCTGCTTGGCGGACTCGTAGGAGTCGAGCGCCCGCTGGTAGTCCTGGCGGGCGCCGTCGCCGAGGTCCTTGCCGACCATCTCCAGGTCGAGGTCCTGCAGCTCCTCGCCGAACCGGGTGATGTCCTCGTCGGCGGTGCGCTTGACCGCCTCGAGCTCGGCGGCGGTGATTTCGTGCTGCTGCTTGTTCTGCAGCTGGGTCCGACGGTACGAGCGGTACGCCAGAATCGCGATCACCACGACCGCGATGATCAGGATGAGTTCCATGTCGGGCCTCTCTCGGGGGCTCTTTGGGTAGAGCCTATCGAACCCCTCAAGACGGGCGGCGCCACGCAGGGTGACGCAATGCCCGGAAAGCGGTCACCGCCAGCGCACAATGGAGACGCGCCGCCCAGCGATGTCCGTCCCCCGCCGGAAGGCTGTTCATGGGCAAGACCGTGCGACTGCTGCCGCTCATGATGACCGCGGCTGCTCTGGTCCCTCTCCCACACCACCCGACCGAAGATCCTGCCTACCAGGAGATCCCGCTCGACGGACCGTCGGTGCAGGCCCGGACGACGCCGTTCGGAATGGTCGGTGTCACCTGGCCGGAAGGCGTTTCGGGTGTGACCGCCAAGGTTCGGGTCGAGCGCGACGGGCGATGGACCGACTGGGAGACGCTGCACGTCGAGGACGATCATGGGCCCGATCCATTGGTACCCGAAGGAATCGAGCGCGGCGGGACCGATCCGTTGTGGGTCGGCAATGCGACGGGCGTGCAGGCCAGCGCGGTCACCGCGGCGGGTACGACGATCGCCGGCGCGAAGGTCGTGCTGATCCAGCCCGGGGTGCTCGCGTCGGACAGTGCACCGGATGCCTCGGGCCAGGTGGAGCCGGCGGCGAGCAGAGCGCCGTACCCGATGCCGTTGATGGTGAGCCGTCGTCGATGGGGTGCCGATGAGCGGTTGCGGGCGCACAACGGGGCGGACTGCGTGCGGCCGAAGTACACCTCGACCGTGCAGGCTGCGTTCGTGCACCACACCGCGGATCGCAACGACTACACGCGGACGCAGGTGCCGGCGATGGTGCGGGCAATGTACGCGTACCACGTCAAGAGCCGCGGATGGTGCGACCTCGGGTACAACTTCCTCGTCGACCGCTTCGGCCGCGTTTTCGAGGGCAGGTACGGCGGTGCGCAGCTGCCGGTGCTCGGCGCGCACACGGCGTCGTACAACGCGAACTCGTTCGGCGTCGCGGTGATCGGAAACTTCGAGAAAACGCCGCCCCCGCAGGCGATGCTGGAGTCCACGGCGCGCGTGATCGCGTGGAAGCTGGATGCGAACTATCGGTCGCCGTTGGCAACGATCGTGCTCGGCGGAACGCGGCTGCACACGGTTTCTGGACACCGCGACACGAAGGCGACCGCGTGTCCGGGGACTGAGCTGTACAAGAAACTCGGCCGGCTGAAGCAACGCGTCAACACGCTGATGAGCGGAAACTTCTCGACACCGATCTACGAGTACGCGCGACGGATCGGTTTCCGCACGATCGGCCAGCCGTTCTGGGGTGAGCACCGGACGCGGACCGGCTGGGCGACGTACTTCGCGACCCGGGACGTGTTCTATTCCGTTGCCACCGGCCCGCATTCGACGGCGGGCGCTTTCCGGACCAGGTTCCGGCGACTGGGGGCCGGTAGCGCGCGGCTCGGGCTGCCGGTCACCGACGCTTACCAGGTGCCGGGCGGGGTGCGGCAGAAGTTCCAGCGCGGCTGGCTGGTCTGGGACCGCCGCGATCGTCAGGTCCATCTCGTGTACGGGGGAAGAGCATCGTGAGAAAACGTGTGATCGCGGCCGTGGTGCTGTCGTCGGCGGCGATCAGTGCGACCGCGCAGGCGGGACCGATCGAGCCGAAAGCGGCCGCGCCGGACACCACGATCAGCGGTCGTGGGTTCGGCCACGGTCGCGGACTCTCGCAGTACGGCGCGCAAGGAGCCGCGATCGCCGGAAAGTCGGTGCGGCAGATCCTGGACTTCTACTACCCCGGCACGACCACCGGGAAGGCGACCGGGAGCATCCGGGTCCGGGTCAGCGCCGACACCACCGACGGCGTCCGGGTGGGTGCGGTGAGCGGTCTGCGGGTCCGTTCCCTTGCCACCGGCAAGGTCTATGCGTTGCCGCGGGCAGCGAACCGGAACCAGTGGTCGATCGACCCGAACGGCGAGCACGGCACGAAGCTCAGCTCGTACGACGCGAAAACGCGGAAATGGACGCTCTACAAGACGTTCACGGGGATGGCGCAGTTCGAGGGACCGGCCGTGATCGGGCTCGTGCTGCCGAGTGGCGACGTACGGCGGTATCGCGGCGCACTGCGGGCGACCGACGTTTCCGGAACGCATCTGGACACGGTGAACGTCTTGCCGTTGGAGTACTACCTGCGCGGCGTCGTACCGCGGGAAGCCGTCTCGAGTTGGCGGCCGGCGGCTCTGCAGGCGCAGGCCGTTGCCGCACGCACCTATTCGGTGTTCCACCGGGACCGCGCGTCGCGGAAAGCGTATGACTTGTGCGACACCACGTCCTGCCAGGTGTACGGCGGGTACGACGCGGAGAAAACGTCGACGAACAACGCGATCGCGGCGACCGCGGGGCAGATCCGCTTGTACAAGGGGAAACCGATCATCGCGGAGTTCTCGTCGTCGAACGGCGGGGCGACGGCGGCCGGCGATGCGCCGTACCAGTTGACGAAGGTGGACGGCTGGGACGCGTACCCGAAGAACGGGAACCCGAACGTGACCTGGACCGTGACGCGGTCGGCGGCCGAGATGCAGGCCGTCTTCGCGGTCGGATCGATCCGCTACGTCCGGGTGCTGAAGCGCACTGGCGTCGGTCCGGGCGGCGGGCGGGCGCTGACCGTCGAGGCCGTCGGGTCGAAGGGCAAGCGGGTGCTGACCGGGGACCAGGTGCGGATCCGGCTGCACCTGCGATCGGCCTGGATCAGCTTCGCGGCCCGGCCACTTGACATACCAACTACGCCGCTCGAAGAGCCCGGTCGCTAGCCATTGACGCCGGGTGTTTGCGCCGGTTAGATCCATGACATCGCTGTCAACCGCCACCGCCCAGGAGGAGCAGGTCGATGCGCAGGAAATTTGGTATATCAACTCGTCTGGCCGCTGGAGCGCTCGCGGTCGCCGTCCTCGGGACGCTGAACATGACGACCGCTGACGCCGGGGCCGGGACCGACCCGACCGCCGCGGCGCGCGCCCGGGCGTCGTACGACGCCATCAACAAGTACTTCGACGCCGGCCGCGGACTGCTGCTGGAGGAGTACCCGCACACGGGAGGCAACGCCTACTCGTACGTCTGGCCCTACTCGCAGGCAGCCATCGCGGCCGAGGACCTGGCCGGGGTGCCCGGTGCTGGTGTGCAGGGCTCGAAGGAGGCCGACCGCCGGCTCGCGGCGTACGAGTTCTACTGGAACGCCGGGACCACGCCGACCGGCTACGACTCCTACGTCCGGCCGCCCAACGGTCAGGGCGGGGACAAGTTCTACGACGACAACGAGTGGATCGGGCTGAACCTGATCCAGCGGTACAAGCGGACTGGTGACCGCGCTGCACTCGCTCGTGCCAAGGACATCTTCGCGCTGACCGTCCACGGCTGGGACACCGACACGTCGCACCCGTGCGCGGGCGGCGTCTACTGGACCCAGGCCCCGTGGAGCCAGGACCGCAACACGATCTCGAACGGCCCGGGCGCCGAGCTCGGCGCGCACCTCTATCTGCTGACCCGGGACAAGTCGTACCTGACCTGGGCGCAGCGGATGTACACGTGGGCCCAGACCTGCATGCTCGCGCCGAACGGCCTGTACTGGGACCACATCGACCTCGCCGGAAACATCGAGAAAACGCAGTGGAGCTACAACCAGGGCGTGATGCTCGGTGCGGGTGTGTTGTTGTTCAAGGCAACGGGTGACGCGAAGTACCTGAAGGACGCGAAGTCGGTGGCGAACGCGTCGCTGGCGTTCTACAACACCCCCGAGATGCTCGCCAAGCAGGGCGCGGCGTTCAACTCGATCTGGTTCAAGAACCTGCTGATCCTCGACTCGGTCGCCCCCGACGCGCGGTACCGCAAGGCGATGCAGTCGTACGCCGACGACAACTGGACCACCACCCGCGACCCCGCGACCAACCTGTACAAGTTCCGCGAGGGCACGGTCGAACTCCTCCAGCAGTCCGGCATGACCCAAGTCCACGCCCTCCTGGCCTGGCCCCGCTCGAGGTACGGCCTCCTCGCCTGACCCAAAGCAACAACAACGCGCCGCCCGTCCCCTGCAGGGGACGGGCGGCGCTTCTGTTCGGTTTCAGGCTGCCGCGCTGGCGGTCTTGATCTCCACGGGCGTGATCGGCGACCCGTCCTGCGGGCTGTTCTGCGGCGTCACCCCTGCCTCGGCGACCTTGTCGATCAGCTTCAGGCTCGGCTCGTCGATCGTCCCGAACGCGGTGTACTGCGCGGTCAGCCCCGACGCATCGCCGTACACGATGAAGAACTGGCTCCCGTTCGTGTTCGCGCCCGAGTTCGCCATCGCCAGGGTGCCACGCCCGTACTTCAACGTCGGGAACACCTCGTCCGCGAAGCTGTACCCGGGCCCGCCCGACCCGGTCCCCGTCGGGTCACCGCACTGCAGCACCTGCAGCCCCTCGCCGACCGTCAGCCGGTGGCACTTGGTGTTGTCGTAGTACTTCTGCCCGACCAGGCTCAGGAAGCTCTTCACCGCACACGGCGCCAGCGCGCTGTCGAGGGTGAGCTGCAGGTCGCCGATCGACGTGTTCAGGCTGACCTTCGACGTACCCGACGCCTTGGTCTGCCCGTCGGCCGGCAGGTTCACCTGCTTCGCGGCCGGCTCGGCGGACTTCTTGTACGTGCAGTTCACCTCGGCCGCCAGCGGCGTCGGTCGCTTCGGAGCCGCCGCCATCGCCGTCGGGATGCTCGCCGGCCGGTTCTCCGCCGGCGCCGTCTGACCCGCCGCGGCCGGCTTGTCGTCCCCGCCCACGCCGAACACCAGGAAGACCCCGACCACCACCACGACCACCGTCGCGACCGCCGTCACCGTGATCGCCAGATTCCGCCGCTGCCGCCGCCGCTCCGCGTCCCGCTCGGCCTGCCGCTTCGCCTTCCGCGCCGCCAGCTGCTGCTGATGGGTCTTCTTGGACATGCAGTAACCCTCCTCACCCGAATGCCTGCACGGGAACCTACAACCAAAACCTGAGAACCGCCTGTTAATCCCCCCATTCGTTTCACCCCTGAGACCCCACCTCCCCAACCCAACGAATCCCCAAGCCATCACAATCCGCCCCGCCCCCGCCACACTGAGCGTGACGCGCGCCGTCCCGCCTCGATCGCGATGGCCTGGAGGTCCGGCCTGGGGGCTCGCGGGTGGGCTGGGTGGCTATGAGACTGGGGGCTGTGATGGATGTGCGCCGAGCTGCGGCTGAGGACGTCGACGCCTGCGTGCGGATCGTGCGGGCTCTTCCGGAGTACTTCACGCCCGACGTACCGGAGACGCTGCGCGGGGACCTCGAGCGTCACGACGGGTGGATCGCAGCGCGCGACGGGCGGGTGGCCGGCTTTGTGGTGGCTGAACGCCGGGGCACGCGTGCGGCGGAGGTTCTGTGGGCGGCGGTGGAGGTATCGCTCCGCGGGCAGGGTGTTGGCGGGCTGCTGATGCGAGAGGTACTGGCGGAGTTGCGGGCAGACGGTGTAGAAGTCGTCGAGGTGAAGACGCTCGATGGGAGCGTGGAGTACGAGCCCTACGAATCCACCCGGGCATTCTGGGAGCGGATGGGTTTCGTGCAGATCGACACGATTGACCCGTTGCCGGGGTGGAGTGCGGGGAATCCGGCGGCGATCTACGTACTCGCGCTGGGGTGACTCTCGGTCCAGGAAAACCACCTGAATCTCGTTGGGCTGGTGGTTAGTGTCGGTGGGATGAGGGATGAACCCGGCGAGATCTCGTGTGGCAGGGTGGGGGAATTCCTCAATGATTATTGGGGTTTTCGGGCTCGTGAGGTGACCTACGCGCCTGTGGGTTTCGGCAGTTATCACTGGGTTGCCGCAGATGCCGATGGTCCGCGTTGGTTCGTTACCGCGGATCGGCTTGATCCGCGGGGTAACTGGCTGGGCGATACCGCCGAGCGGGTGCGAGACGCGATCGTGGCGGCGGTGCGGGCGACGAAGGAGCTGGCGGACAGTGGCTACGAGTTTGTTGTGGCGCCCTTGCCTGATCGCACTGGGCAGCTCGTCCGGGAGGTGCTGCCGGGTTGGCTGATGGTGGTCCTGCCGTTCCTGGAGGGGTGGAGCACTCCGGGCGGTGAATGGGACGACCCCGCGGAGCGCCTGCAGATCGCCGAAATCCTCGGCCGCCTGCACACCGCACGACCGCCGAAGAACCTGCAGCGCTGGAACTTCGCCGTGCCGGGGCGCGATGCGCTGCTGGCCGCGTTGACGGAGCTCGACCGGCCCTGGTCCGCCGGGCCTTACGCCGAGCCCACGCGGCTGCGGCTGGCCGGTGCGCTCGATCATCTGCAGGAAAGGCTCGCGTACTACGACGCGCTGGTTCGCGAGGTCGACGCGTCCGGCGACCCCTGGGTGGTGACCCACGGCGAGCCGCACAGCGCCAACGTCGTACGCACAGCCGACGGCCGGATGCACCTGATCGACTGGAACACCGTGCAGCTCGCGCCGCGCGAACGTGACCTAGGGCCAGTCCTTGGTGAGTCGACCGACGTCCTGCCGGCGTACCAAGCGGAGGCCGGGCCGGTCAGCCCGCGCTCCGCGACCCTTGAGTTGTTCGGAGTCTGGTGGACGCTGGCCGAGATCGCCTCGTACGTCCAGCTGTTCCGCCTGCCGCACGCCGACTCCGAGGACAGCCAGGAGTCGTGGCGGAACCTGGCGCGGTACGTTCCGGGGTAGCTATAGGTCGACGAGGTTCCACCGGAGGTAGCGGTCCTCGATGTATGGCGTCCAGGCGCGTGGTGGTGACGTGGGAAACGGGTTGGCGGCGTGTACCCGGCGGCCGTGGTCGGCGAGGGCGGGCTGGTCGAGGATGAGCGCATCCGCCACGTCGGCGAGCATCTCGGTGATGCTGAACCATTTCGGTTCGTCGAATCCACCCGCCTGTGCGTCGTAGTTGCCGACGCAGCCGAAGTGGTCGCCTTCGCGGAGGTCGACGAAGAGATGGCAGTCCGTTCCGGCGTCGCCGATCGGGAGGAACGCGTCGAGCCACTCGAAGGACCGGGTGCCGGCGGGAGCCTGCTCGGCCGCGTACGGCCGCTCCGGAACGATCGACGTCCAGACCTGCTGCAGCATCTCGCGGTCGCGGAGCATCTGGTCGGTCGACATCGGCACGTAGAGGACCGGGATGAGGTTCCCGAACGCGGCGCGTCGGTTGAAACCGTTGTTCAGCAACAACCAGGCGATCAAGTCACTCGGCAGCCGCCGTGCCATCGTCTCCCGTAGCCGGGAGATGTCCTGCGCCGATGCCGGCGGCTGGAGGGTTTCCACCGCCTCCGGCAGATGCTCCTCCAGCCACCCGACGATCCGCCCCCACGACTCCGCTACTGAACTCCCCATAACTCCCGGACTATGCCAGAAGTGAGGTTCAACGGACTCGGGGAACAGCCGGCCGGTGATGTGACCCTCGCGGCAGACATACTCGGTATCTATATACCCGGTATGTAACCGACGAAGGGGACAAAGTCATGCGGATCGGAGCAGCGGTTGTGGCGGGGGTCGCGTTGGTGGCGGCGCCGGTGGGAAGTGCTTACGCGGCGCCTACGGCGACCGGGGCGAGTCAGCCGTACGTGCACCTGTTGTCAGGCAAAGGCTTCAGCACCGGTGGGGCGTACGTGTCCCAGGGTGAGGACATCAAGCTGACCTTGAGCACCCTGCCGAAGAACACGCAGGTGCTGGTGGAGGAGTGCGACAGCGGGCACGACCTGGGTGACGTCAAGGTGTTCACCGCGAAGGCGAAGGCGCAAACGCTCGCCACCGAGGTGCCGAAGGGGACGTGCTTCGTGATGCTGCTCGCCCCGAAGGGCGGCAACGGCGGGTACGTCGTCGGCGGCACGCTCAGCTACTGAACACAAGGGGGCCGGGGTTCCCGGCCCCCTCCGTCAGTCCTTGATCTCGCAGATCGCGGCACCTGCGGAAACAGTTGCGCCGACCTCGGCGGCGAGGCCGGTGACCGTGCCGGACTTGTGCGCGTTGAGGGGCTGCTCCATCTTCATCGCCTCGAGTACGACGATCAGGTCGCCCTCGGCAACGGTCGCGCCTTCCTCGACGGCGATCTTCACGATCGTGCCCTGCATCGGCGAGGTGAGCGAGTCGCCGGACGCCGCGGACCCCTTCGACCCACCGGCCCGACGCGACGGCTTCTTCTTCGCACCGGCGCCGGCCGCGGCCACCGCGCCGACCGCACCCAGGCCGGCGGGCAGCACGACCTCGAGGCGCTTGCCGCCGACCTCGACCGTCACCTTCTCGCGTTCGTCGTCAGCGGGCGCGTCGGCCGTCGGCCCGTCGTACGGCGTGAGCTGGTTGTCGTACTCGGTCTCGATCCAGCGGGTGTGGACCCGGAAGCCGTCGGTCCCGACGAAGGCCGGGTCGGAGACGACGGACTGGTGGAACGGGATGACCGTCGGCATGCCTTCGACGACGAACTCGCGCAGCGCACGCCGCGAACGCTCCAGCGCCTGGGTGCGGTCCCGGCCGGTGACGATCAGCTTCGCGACCAGTGAGTCGAACGCGCCGGGCACCGTCTCGCCCTGGTCGTACCCGCCGTCGAGGCGGATGCCGGGACCGGACGGGGCGTGCCAGCGGGTCAGCGTGCCGGGAGCCGGAAGGAATCCACGGCCGCCGTCCTCGGCGTTGATCCGGAACTCGATCGAGTGGCCGGAGATCTCCGGGTCGTCGTACCCGAGCTCCTCGCCGTTGGCGATCCGGAACATCTCCCGCACCAGGTCCAGACCGGTGACCTCCTCGGAGACCGGGTGCTCGACCTGCAGCCGGGTGTTCACCTCGAGGAACGAGATCATCCCGTCCTGCCCGACGAGGAACTCGCACGTGCCCGCGCCGACGTACCCGGCCTCGCGCAGGATCTTCTTGGACGAGGAGTACAGGATCGACATCTGCTCGTCGCTCAAGAACGGAGCAGGCGCTTCCTCGACCAGCTTCTGGTACCGGCGTTGCAGCGAGCAGTCCCGTGTCGACACCACCACAACGTTGCCGTGGGCATCGGCCAGGCACTGGGTCTCGACGTGCCGCGGCTTGTCCAGGTACCGCTCGACGAAGCACTCGCCGCGCCCGAAGGCGCTGACCGCCTCCCGGGTCGCGGACTCGAACAGCTCCGGGATCTCTTCGATCGTGCGCGCGACCTTCATCCCGCGTCCACCACCGCCGTACGCCGCCTTGATCGCGATCGGCAGGCCGAACTGCTCGGCGAAGGCAACGACCTCGTCCGCGCCGGCGACCGGATCGGGTGTCCCCGGAACCTGTGGCGCGCCGACCTTCTCGGCGATGTGCCGGGCCTTGACCTTGTCGCCGAGCGAGTCGATCGCCGACGGCGGCGGGCCGATCCAGATCAGCCCGGCGTCCAGTACGGCCTGCGCGAACTCCGCGTTCTCGGCCAGGAAGCCGTACCCGGGGTGGACGGCGTCCGCGCCGGAGCGGGCCGCGACGTCCAGGATCTTCGCGATGTTCAGGTAGGTGTCGGCGGGGGTCGACCCGTCCAGCGCGTACGCCTCGTCGGCGAGCCGGACGAACAGCGCGTCCCGGTCCTGGTCGGCGTACAGCGCGACGCTGCCCAGGCCCGCGTCGGCGGCGGCCCGGACGACCCGGACGGCGATCTCGCCCCGGTTGGCGACCAGCACCTTGGTGATCTGCTTGCTGTCGGACACAGCTGCTCCCTTCGGCTGGCCCGAGTCTAGGGTCAAGCGGCCGTCCAGGAGGACAGGGTGTTGCTCACACCACGGTGGGTGGTCGCTCGAAGAAGGACTCCAGTACGACGATTGTCTGAGTGCTGGTCACGCCGTCCACCTGATGAAGGGCACGCAGTGTGGCCTGCAGGTCCTCCGTGGTCGACGTCCGCACCTTCACCAGCACCGACGCCGGGCCGGCGATGATGTGCGCCTCCTGGATGGCGGGGATCTCGCGCAGCGCGTCGACGGTCGGAGCATCGCCCATCCACGAATTGGCCTCGAGCAGGACGAACGCGAGGACGCCGAGGCCGACCTCCGCCGGGTCGACGTCGACCGTCGTGCGCCGGATCGCGCCGGACGCCTTCAGTTTCCGCACCCGCTCGTGGGCCGATCCGGCCGAGAGCCCGGCCAGCCGTCCGAGGGTCGCGTAGGACTGCCCGGCGTCGTCCTGGAGCGCCGCGAGCAGGGTGCGATCCACATCATCTATGGCCATTGTCGCCTTCATCCAAATCAGATTCTGTTGATGATGAAGATAGCAGGATAGGATTTGGTCATGACGATCACCCTGACCGACACTCCACCGCGCCTGAGAGCCGAGCTCGTGGTGCTCGACGAACGCTTCGCGCGGATCGCCGGCGACGAGTACCTGGACTGTCTGTACGACGGCGGTCGCTGGCTCGAAGGACCGGCGTACTCGCCCGCCTGGCGCTGCCTGATCTTCAGCGACATCCCGAACGACCGGATGCTCCGCTGGGACGAGGTCTCCGGAATCGTCAGCGTGTTCCGCGAGCCGTCCGGCTACGTCAACGGCAACACCATCGACCGCGCCGGCCGGCTGATCAGCTGCTCACAAGGTGATCGCCAGGTCGTGCGCACGGAGTACGACGGAACCCGGACCGTGCTCGCCTCGCACCTGGACGACCGGCGGCTGAACAGCCCGAACGACGTGATCGAGCACAGTGACGGGTCGATCTGGTTCACCGACCCGCCGTACGGCATCACCTCGAACTACGAGGGGCACGCCGCCGAGCAGGAGATCGACGGCTGCCACGTCTACCGGATCGCACCGGACGGCGAATTGACCGTCGTCGCCGACGACTTCATCCGCCCGAACGGACTGGCGTTCTCGCTGGACGAGTCACAGTTGTACGTCGTCGACACCCCGGCGAAGCACATCCGGCGGTTCACCCTCGACGGCGGCAAGCTGCTCGGTGGGGAAGTGTTCGCGCACTGCGAGGCCGGGATGTTCGACGGCATCCGGCTGGACGGCGCCGGCCGGGTCTGGGCCGCGACGCACGAGGGCGTGCACTGCTTCGACCCGGACGGAACGCTGATCGGCAAATTGTTACTGCCGAACGTGGTGTCCAACCTGACTTTCGGCGGACCGAAGGGGAACCGCTTGTTCATCACCGCGACGACGTCGGTGTGGTCCTGGCTGACGACGGTTCAGCGGTAGGACTTGGCCACCGCGCCGAGCCGGCGGTCTTCCTCGCGCAGCGGGAGGTCCAATCGACGGGCGTCTCGGGGCGCGCCGCCGGAGAACCGCATAGGCTCGGGCGGAAGCGTTTGCAGCCGAGTTCGCGAGGAGTCGTGATGACGGGAATTCTCGAGCCGTTGGCAGGGTCCGCACCGGCCGTCTGGGAGAAGCTCGACGACCGGTTCGCCGGCATCCGCGGTGACGGCCGGCTGGAGCGACTGTGGACCGGCGGCCGCTGGGTCGAGGGCCCGGTGTACTCCGCGGCGGGCCGCTACCTGCTCTGGAGCGACATCCCGAACGACCGCATCCTGCGCTGGGACGAGACGTCGTACCAGGTCTCCGTGTTCCGGCAGCCGGCCGGCAACACCAACGGGCACACCCGGGACACCGAGGGCCGCCTGGTGAGCTGCGAGCACGGGAACCGGCGCGTGACCCGGACCGAGCACCACGGCGGCATCACGGTGCTCGCCCACGAGTACGACGGGAAGCGGCTGAACAGCCCGAACGACGTCGTGGTGAAGCGTGACGGGTCGGTCTGGTTCACCGATCCGGCGTACGGGATCGACAGCGACTACGAGGGGTACAAGGGTGAGATCGAGACCGGCGGGTGCCATGTGTACCGCGTTTCGCCGGACGGCGTACTGACCCGCGTCGCCGACGACTTCAACCGGCCGAACGGGTTGGCGTTCTCGCCCGACGAGTCGTTGCTCTACATCACCGACTCGGAGGAAGGCACGATCCGCGTCTTCACCGTCGACGGCGACAAGCTGAGTGGTGGCGAACTGTTCGCCGAGTGCGGCAACGGGATCTTCGACGGCATTCGCCTCGACACCGAGGGCCGCATCTGGGGCTCCGCCGCCGATGGCGTGCACATCTACCACCCGGACGGCACGCTGCTCGGCAAGCTCCTGGTGCCGGAGACCGTCAGCAACCTCACCTGGGGCGGGCCCAAGCGCAACCGCTTGTTCCTCACCGCGACCACGTCGGTCTACTCGCTCTTCACGACCGTCAACGGCGCACCGGAGGCCTACGGCCCGCACCGGTAATTCGTTCGCTTCCTGGACTCGTGCTGGGTAATGATGGCCTGCTGACCTGATCCAGGGAGGACTGGTGAGCATGGTTCCGGAACATCTCCGGGAAGTGACCGGCAACGTGGTGGCCGAGGCGGCGAAGGACCTGCGGGTGCTGGCGGTGATCGCGGGCGGATCGGTTGCCTTCGGCACCACCGACGAGTACTCGGATCTCGATCTGGTGCTGGTGTGCACGGAGGAAGGGCAGCCGGCCTGTCTCGCCGAGGCGAAGGACTTCGCCGGTCGCGTCGGGCCGCTGCTGTCGAGTTTCACCGGTGAACACGTGGGCGAACCGCGGTTGCTGATCGCGCTGTACGGTCCGCCGCTGATCCATGTCGACCTGAAGTTCGTGACGCCGGACGGGTGGCGGACGCGGGTCGAGGACGGGATCGTGCTGTGGCAGCGCGACGACACGGTCGACCGCCTCCGGCAGGAGAGTACGCCGGCCTGGCCGCAGGTCGATGCGCAGTGGATCGAGGACCGGTTCTGGGTCTGGGTGCACTATGTCGCGGTGAAGATCCAGCGCGGCGAGATCTTCGAGGCGATCGACGGCCTGGGCATGATGCGTTCGGCCGCGATCGCGCCACTGGCGGGGATCGGTCGTACCACCAGGCCTGCCGGGGTACGCCGCCTGGAAACCCTCGCGCCCGAACTACTTCCCGACCTGCGCGACACCGTCCCAACCACAACCCCGAACGACTGCTTCCGCGCACTCCGGGCCTCGGTCGACGTCTATCGCAAGGTCCGCGACGACTCCGACGTACCCCTGGACCGCCGAACCGCCGCCGAGCAAGCCGCAGTCGCCTACCTCACCAGCGCGACGGCTCACCTTTGAGAGACCGGCGAGTTCGGCGTGTCCCGGGGTGGGTCACAGTTTCTGTACCTGGTCGATGATCGTGAAGACGGCGAGGAAGCCGAAGGCCAGGAAGGAGAAGGCGAGGACGGCTGCGCGCCACTTGGTGATGCGGATGGCGTGCGGGAGGGCTCGGGAGTTCATCCACCAGAGCAGGCCGGAGTAGATGAACATCATGGTTCCGGCGGTGCAGGCCGAGATGACCAGCAGAACCAGCGGCTGGGTGAGACCGGCCAGCAGCACGATGATGCCGAAGGCAACCAGTCCCCAGACCAGCCAGAAGTACAGCTTGGACTCCGTCACCTTCGACTCGCGCAGGTAGCGCGCCTTGATCATGTCCGACGACAGTCGGGACGTGTAGTCCACGATCCCGGCTGCCGCGGCGAACAAGGCGAACGCGCCGATCGCCCAGAACAGGTACCCGAACCAGCCGCCGACGATCGTCTGCAGCGTCGTACCCTCGATCTTCAGGAAGCTGATGCTGTTCTTCACGGCGTCGTTCCCGAACAGCGTCGCGTGCGCGAGCATCGACGTGAACGCGATCGTCAGCACGGTGATCGCCACGAACGTCGCGGCCTGCTCGATGTTCGCGAACTTCCACCAGCGCCGCCAGCGCGCCAGGTTCTCGTCGTTCGGCTCGAACGTGTACCCGTTGGCGGTCGGGTCGGCCTCGGACTCACCGGTGACCGGCGACGTCAGCCGCGGCACGTGCACGCCCATCCCGAAACCCTTGTCCCGGATCCAGTTGCTCTGCACCAGGTTCTGGCCGCCGCCCGCACCTGCGTACGCGATGGCGCCCATCACCAGCGCGAACCCGAGCTGGTCGGCCGGGAACTGCGGCTGCGTGATCGCGTCGCCGAGCGCGCTGTACGTCTTGCCGCGGATCGCGAACACCAGCGCCAGGATCACCAGCACCGCGACCGCGGCGATCTTCACCGCGATCAAGCGTTCGAGCATCACGTAGACGACCGGTGCGAAGGTCAGGATCGCGCCGATCAGCACCAGCATGCCGATCGCGATCCAGCGTGGGTCGCCGCCGCCGAACAGGTACGTGAGCATGCTCGCCGAGCTCGTCGCCCAGCCGGGCCAGAGGTTCGCGAAGTACGTCATGATCGCGAAGAACAGTCCCCAGTGCTTCCCGTACCGGTTGAAGCCGGTCAACGCTGTCTCACCAGTGGCCAGCGTGTACCGCTCGATCTCCATGTTCAGGAACCACTGGACCACCACGCCGACCACGGCGCCCCAGAGGAATACCAGGCCGACCTGGCTGGAGATGTACGGCCAGAGAATGAACTCGCCCGAGGCCAGCCCGACGCCGGCGCCTACCATGCCGGGGCCGATGATCTTCCAGGTGTTGCTGGGCGGCTCGGGCAGGTCGCGGACCTGCGGCGCGGGCAGGTTCTTGGTCGGTAGTGCGAATCGTCCGTGGTCGGTCGCTGTGGTGTCTGCCATCAGGGTCCTCACTCCTTGGAGTCCACCGAGCTTCGATCCCCCTGTCCGGGAGGGTAACGAATACTGTCGACAACGGCGACCCGACACAGCCCGAATGGCAGACTGAGCCCCATGAGTGGGGTAACGGTTCTGGCCGCCTCGTACGCCGGCGCCGCCAGCGCGCCCGCCTACGCCCGCCTGGCCGGACTGGCCGCCGAACTGGCTGCGGAACTGCCAGGGGAACTTCTGGTACGCCGGGACGCGGGCTGGCCGGTCATCCGGTACGACGACCCGGCCGGCGCGATCGCCGCGGCGTACACGCTGCGGGAGTCGGCCTCGCGGGTCCCGGCGGGCGAGCTGCTCCGGATCGCCGTGCACACCGCACCGACCCTCGCGCCGGCGGTCCGTCATGCCGAACACCTGCTCGCCCTCGCGAACCCCGGCCAAACGTTGCTCACCGCAACAACTGCGGCCGATCTCACGGACGTCGCCGATCTCGGTGTGCACCGGCTGCGCGATCTCGGCTCGCCGGAACGGATTTTCGAACTGACCTCGACCGCTGAACCGCTGCGGTCGTTGGACGGCGTACCCAACAACCTCCCCGTGATGTTCACCAGCTTCGTCGGACGGCGGACCCAGGTCGCGGCGCTTCGCACGCAACTGTCCGGTTGCCGGCTCGTCACGCTCACCGGCCCAGGTGGCAGCGGGAAAACTCGCCTGGCCGCGCAGACCGCTGCTCAACTGGCCGAACGCTGGCCTGACGGCGTCTGGTGGGTCGACCTGTCCGGGGCGACCGGCACTGCCCAGATTCCCGAGGCGGTTGCGGCCGCGATCGGCCTCCTGGTCGAGTCGGGCGATCGGCTCCTGATTGGCCAGCTCCGCACGCGGCGGGCCCTGATCTGCCTGGACAACTGCGAGCAGATCATCGACGGTGTCGCGGAGTTCGTGCTCGCCCTGCAGGCGGGCTGTCCCGAGATCTCCGTCCTGGCGACCAGTCGTGAGCCGCTGGATCTTCCCGGTGAGGCGATCTGGCGGGTGCCGGCGCTCGCGCCGGACGAGGCGCGGGCCTTGTTCGCCGAACGCGCCGGCACCGAGTTCCCGCAGTCGGAGCAGGCGATCCGCTCGATCTGTGCGCGGCTCGACGGCATGCCGCTCGCGCTGGAACTCGCCGCGGCCTGGGTCCGCACGCTCACCCCGGAGCAGATCGAGTCCGGCCTGAGTGACCGGTTCGGCCTGCTCACCAGGAACGTTCGCGGGGTCGCCGCCCGTCAGCAGACCCTTGCCGCCTCCATCGACTGGAGTTTCGAGTTGCTCGACCCGGACGAGCGCCGGGTGTTCCGCCGGCTCGCCGTTTTCGCGGGTGGGTTCACCCTCGATGCCGCGACGGTGATCTGCGGCGGGGACGACGTACTCGAGGTGCTTGCGCGACTTGTCGACAAATCGCTGGTGGTCGCCGAGGGCGGCCGGTACCGGCTCCTGGAGACGATCCGCGCGTACGCCGCGCTGCGTCTGACGGAAGCCGGCGAGGACCTGCGGGACCGTCACCTGGACCATTATCTGCACGTCGCCGAGGCCGCGGAACCCCTGCTGGACAAGGACCGCGACGCCTGGCGGACGCTGATCGAGCCGGACCGCGAAAACTGTCGCGCAGCGCTCGACCACGGGCTGGCGTCCAGTGATCCCGACCGTGGCCGTCGGCTCGCCGCCGCGCTCCGTTGGCTGTGGAACCTGCACGCGACCGGCAGCGAGGGCATCGACTACCTCCGCCGCGCGATCGATTGCGCACCCGACGACCGAACGTTGCTCCAGGCCCGTTTGCTGTACGGCTACGCGACCGTCGCCGACACCGTCGACCCGTTCGGGTACGACGCGGCGGGCCGCGGGCTCGAGTTGGCGACTGAGCTCGGTGACGATCGGTTGCGCTCGCTGTTCCTCGCGCTGGTCGCGGTCGGTGAGTTCTTCACGGATTTCGAGAAGGCCTGGGATCTCACAGTCGAAGGGCGACGGCTCGCGGAGGGAATCGGCAACGAGCCGGCGCGGAACGCGAACATCGCCCTGCAATGCGTGCTCCTCGCCCTGCAGGACCGGTACGACGAGCTGCGCCCGCTGATCGAACTGGTCGCGGACGGTTTGGTCAGCAGCGGCGAACGCGGCATCGCCTCAACCGTCCTGACCGTCTGGTCCGAGAGCCTGATGTCCATCGGTGAGCCACGAGAGGCTCTGCGGGTAGCCGAGCGGGCACTCGCCGCCGCCGAACCACTGGCCGACTTCCACCGGGTCGGCGCCGCGCGCGGACAGGTCGCCACCCTCCTCGTCCGCACCGGCCGGCTCGACGAGGCCCGCGAGCTGATGCGTCCGCTGCTGGACCTGGCCGAGACCTCCGGCGCCGTACTGTCGAACCTCGGGCAGGTGATGGGGCTGATCTCCTTCTGGAGCGGCGAGTACGACGCCGCGGTGGAGTGGCTGGCCCGCGATACGGCACCGGACAGTCCGCTTGCGGATACGTTTGCGCCGGCGATGCTGCTGCCAACTGTCGCGGCCGCTCTGCGTGCGCAGGGGAAGGATTCGCGGGGTCTGCTGGAGCGTGCCGCCGGGCTGGCGCGCCGCTACAACCTCCCGCGCATCCACGCCGAAGCGCTCGACCAACTCGGCCGGATCGCGATCGCGGAACAACCGGACAAGGCGGCAGATCTCCTGCACGAGGCGTTGACGATCCGCGTCGACCACGGCCTGCGCACGTACGCCGTCGACAGCCTCGAATCCATCGCCCTGCTGGCGAATCACACCAACCGCGCCACCGACGCCGCCCGCCTCGCAGCCTCCGCTACCGCCGCGCGCACCGAGATCGGACTCGCCACACCACCCGATCGTCCCGACCTCCCACAGTCCGCCGAGCAAGCGCTGCCGCTGGACGAGGCCGTCGCCTACGCCCGCCGTACCCGCGGCGCCCGCGGCCGCCCGTCCTCAGGCTGGGCAAGCCTGACCCCCACCGAGGAGCAGGTAGTAACCCTCGCCGTAGAAGGCCTCACCAACCCCGAGATCGCCACCCGCCTCTTCATGAGCCGAGGCACCGTCAAAACCCACCTGGCCCACATCTACGCCAAACTCGACGTCTCCAACCGAACCGAACTGGCCTCCCTCAAGAAACCCTGAGCAGTCCGTGGGGGAGGTCTCGAACCTCCTTGAAAACCGGGGAACTCCACGCAGCGAGTAAGTAGACGACGGCAGCGGTCAGGGTCACGCTCTGCGCTCCGAACCGGTCCGCCAACGGGCCGGCTGACAGTACGCCGACCGGGATGGCGATGAAGGAGAGCAGATCGTCGATCGACGAGATCCTGGACAGCACGCCGCGATCGATGTGTTCGTGCAGGGACGTGTCCCAGCTGACACCGGAGACCGAGAAGCCCACGCCGGCCGCAAAGGCAGTGACGAGCAGCCACGCCGGATGCAGGCCAAGACCGAGCGCGAAGAGCGGGAGCGCACCGAGGGCGCTCAGGAGCTGGCCGGTTCGGAGAAGGCGGCGGACGACCAGCCGGTACATCAATGCACTCATGACGAGCAGGCCGACGCCGCGTGTGCTCAGGACGAATCCCCACGTCTGCTCTCCGCCGAGTTCCCTGGTGATGGGTGGTCCAAGTACCTGCCAGACGCCGGTTTGCGCAAGGTTCATCAGCGCGGACGAGAGCGTGACGGCCCAGACCCAACGGATACCGCGGAACTCCCGCCACCCCTGCCGCAGGTCGGTCAGGACTGTCGACGTGCGCGGAGCAACCGGTGCGGAAACTCGCAGGCTCCCGAGGAGCATGGCCGCGAGGAGGTAGCTGACGGCGTCGATGGCGATCGTCGCGCCGCTGCCCGCGGCGGCGACGAGGATGCCCGCCAACGCGGGCCCGACGATTTTGGTGGCGTTGCGCACCGAGCTCAACAGCGCGTTCGCCTTGCGAAGGTCTGCCCTCTCGACCAGCTCCGGCAGGAGTCCGCGCAGCGCCGGCGACATGAACGCATCCAGTACGCCGTTCGCGGCGCTCAACGCCCCGATCAGCAGGAGCTGGTAGTTATGCGTGATCAGCGTCGCGGCCACCGCGCCTTGCGTCAGGGCGCTCCCCGCCGTCGCCGCGACGAGGACGGTTCGCCTCGGTAGCCGGTCGGCGACCGCGCCGCCGATCAGGACGAAACACACCATCGGAACCATGCGGGCCGCAAGGACGATGCCGAGGTCCGTCGGATTGCCCGAGGCGTCGAGGACCGCGAACGCGAGGGCGACCGGAGCCATCGAACTGCCGAGCAGGGTGACCAGCTGTCCGGCCAGAAAGCGACGGAATGCCGGCTGCTGCAGCGGGGTGGGCACTGCGTAAGGATGAGGTGCCGCCGCCTGGCGGGCGAGTATTTCGCTGGGAGGCGAAAGTTGACACTCCTGCGGTTGAGTTCGATGGCACTGTCGAGGTCGCGCTTCGCCTTGTCACCACTGGCCGAGACGGTCGGGGCGATGATGAGTCTCCGCCGCGGGCAGCCGGAGGCGTGGACGAAAAGCTGGCACGCGGCGCACCAGCGGCCGTTCGACCGGCGGCTGGAGCGCGATCCGTTTCTCCAGGGGCTGGCGGACCTCCTGACCTCGACGAAGTGGCTGCCGGATTTCGTCGCGCTGCCGCCCGGTGGAGGCATGACGACGTCACTCGCGAGCGAACTCGATCCGATTCGCTCGATGCCTGACCCGGAGATCCGCGCCACCCTCGAGGTCTCGCTGCAGCACAGCTGGCTCGAGCATGACACCAGCTGGTTCTCCGGACGTGACCTCGGAGCACAGATTGCCTCCGCTCTGCGGTCGATCTGGGACGATCACGTCGCAGTGGACTGGGCGCGGCGGCGTGAAGCCCTCGAGCGGGAGGTGATGTACCGCGCGGGACTGCTGGCCGCGTTCGGCTGGCCCACTGCGCTGGAGGGCATGAGCAGGCGGAGCAGATGGGTCGGCTCCGACAGCATCCGATTCAGCGACCAGCCCGGAGCCGACCGCTTCGTCGGAGCTGAAGGGCTCCAGTTCGTGCCGGTCACGTTGCAGAGCGGGACTTGGTTGTGCGAGAGCGAGGCAGGCGGGTACGCCCTGGTCTATCCGGCCAAACGGGCGGCGGTCGAGAACATGGCCGGCGATCGCCCCGCGCTCGAACAACTCATCGGACGCGGCCGCACGCGCATCCTGGCCGCCCTCTCCCGGCCTGCCACCGTCAGTGAACTCGCCCGCGATCTGGGGCTGTCACTGGGAACCGTGGGACGGCATCTCCGCATTCTTCGCGATGCCGGCCTGATCGTGAGCCTGCGCGACGGACACAAGGTCGTGTACCGACTGACCGAGCGCGGCGCCTGCCTGCTGTAGGTCATCGCGGTTTGAGCATGTTGATGGTCTTGGTGATTCGACGGGTGCGGGTTTCGGGTTTCTTGGCTTCGTTGATGGCGTTGACGTGTTCGCGGCGGTGGCTGAAGCTCAGGGCATCGAATGCCTCGCGCGCACCGGCAGCGGTGAGGGCCGCGGCCAGGTCGTCGGGGATCTCTACGATGCGTTCGGCGGTGTCGCGCTCGACTGTCACGGTGACCGCGTCGCCGGCGCCTTTGCCGAGTTCCGTGCGGATGCTCTTCAGTACGCCGAGGGCGAGGCAACCGCCCATCGAGGCGATCGAGCCGCGATACGCGACGCCGTCGAATGTCGCCCGTACCGGAATGCGCCCGCCGCCGCCGAGCGCGGTGGCTACCTCGGCGGGCACCTCCACCCAGGCGCCGCCGCCGTCATTGACGACGATCCTGCCCTCGAACGTCTTCATGCGCCCACGGTACAAACCGACAGAGTCGGGCGGGAGCGGATGCGCACGGGGCGCTCGGCCATCACAAGCGAACCGTCCCGGGTTGATGCACCCTCGGTTGTGTGAGTGCGACCGGCTGGTCGTCTCGGATTGTTGATCGTCGGCTTCGGCCTCGGCGGGTGGGCTTCGGTCGAGGCGATGCCTGAGCCGGCTGGCGACCCCCCGCCGCCTGTCAGGCGCACACAGGTGAAGTCGGGAGCCAGCAGCCGCTTCGGCGCCGGCACCCGGAACCGCCGCTCGACCGTGCAGCGCGCCACCAAGATCCCGTCGCTGCAGGTGAGCCCACGGGCCGACACCCGGTCGTGCTCATCGAGTCGTAGCACCTGGCCAGCACCTAGGTCACCGTGAGCTCCCACGGAGCCCCGTTTCGGCGGCGCCCACCCTCGGCCCCACCCGCGTCGACCGCGGCCTGGCGACCCAACCGCCGCAGCGCCTCCGGCGTCATCCCCAGCCGGCCCGCGACCGTGGAGATCGCCTCCCACTCACCGCCATAGTCACCACGGTGCTCGGCCACCAACCGGACCCATCTTGGCCTCCGTCTGCTCGTCGTACTGCCTCGGTGTGCATCAAAACCTGGGTGGTTCACGAATCACCTCGCGTCGGAACACGGTGTGTGCCGGTGGGGTCGACGCGGAACGTGAAGTTGTGGGGTGTGGTCCATTGGAGGGTTTGGCGGTCGAGGCGGTGGACGGTCCATCCGCGGGCGTGGGTTTTGACGCGGTGGGCGTACCGGCTGAGTGGGGCGAGGTTTGTGGTGTTGGTTTGGTGGGGTGGGCCGAGTGGGTCGTAGGGCTGGATGTGGTCGAGGTCGATGGTGGTGCGGGACTCGCGGGTGCCGTAGGGGAAGAGTTCGACGGGGTGGAGGAGTTTGATGTGTTCGCGGATCTTGGTGGGGATTTCGTAGGCGTCGGCGCTGATTGTCTTGTTGAGGTCGATGACGGGTTTGACGGTGTAGGGGCCGTGGCCGATGAGTTCGGTGAGTTGTTCGGCGAGGAGCGGACCGATGGTTTCGGCGCGCACAACACCGGTGCTGGTGGCGAGGGTGTGGTCGGTGAGGTGCACGAAGATGTCGGTGTTGCCGGGGCGCACGTGTCCGCGGTCGCGGGACGCCGGCGGCTGAGCAGACGGGTCTGATCCGGACGGGTCTGATCCCCCGGGCGCGCGGGGTGTTCCGGGTGTGCTGGGTGCTCCGGGTGCGCTCGGTGTTCCGGGTGTGCTGGGTGCGTTGGGCGGTGTGCGGAGTCGGTGCGGGTTGGCGTGGGCGTCGTGCCTGATCCGGGCGAGTCGCGCGTGGAGGGCGCGGCGGGCGGCAGGGTCCATGGCCCAGTCACCGTCGCCGATGTCATCGGCGTGGGTCGCCGTGTCGGGTTCGAACGGTTCGAGATATTCGGTGAATGGGTGGTCGAGTGGGTCGGGGAGGTCGCTGAGGCTGGGGTGTGGTGCGTCGCGGTCGGCGTCGTCGTGGGGGCCGGGCTCCGTACAGCCGCTGTTCCACGCGGCGAGCAGGTCGTCGTCATCGACGCCGAAGCCTGTCTCCCGCGCGCACACCACCCGAGCGACGCCAACTCCAGCAGGTGCGCCCATTCCGGCAGGCGTACAACCTCCGGCAGATCCGCTGACTCCTGCGAACTCGGAGTCTCCAGTGGGTGCGCTCGGCCCAGCAGAAGTACAGCTGTGAGCGGATCCGCTCACGTCAGTAGGCATCGAGCCTCCGCCAGGCGCGCTCGCCCCAGCAGGCGTACAGCCTCCGGCCGATCCGCTGATACCGGCAGGCATGGAGCCTCCAGCGGATGTGCGTGCTTCGGCAGGTGCTGGTCTTTCGGCGGGTACTGGCCGCTCGGGGGAGGAGGCCGGCGCTTGGGAAGGTGTTGGTCCATCGGCGGGCGCTGGTGTTTCGGTGGGTGTTGGGGTTTCGGTGGGTGAGATCGGAGGGTGGGGGGTCATGTGGGCTTGGGTGAGGAGTTGTTCGGTGTAGCGGGGGTCGGCGAGGATGCCGATGGCGTCGGCGCGGCGGTGTTGGAGCGGGCGGGTGTCGCCGATG